>NZ_JBVJNV010000004.1:0-949435 GCF_055583505.1 Kribbella sp. NPDC104740
ATGGTACTGCGACCGGGAGGTCGTGGGAGAGTAGGACGTCGCCGGACATTCACACTGTTAAGGGCCACCCCACACCGGGGTGGCCCTTAACATTTGTGGGGGCCGGAGCACCGCGTCCGACCCTGTACTTTTGTCTGTTGAGCGCAACACCTACGCACGACCGTTAGGAGTCACCGTGGCTACGCCACCTCGTAACCCCCGTCCCGGCTCGGGTGATCGCCGTGGTTCGTCCGGCGTCGCCGGCCGTCCCGGTCGAGCAGGCGGTGGGCGTTCCGACTCCACTGGCCGAGGCCGCTCCGGCTCCGGCAACTCAGGCTCGAGCGGTTCTGGCTCCTCTGGTGGCTCGGGCTACCGGGGTGCATCGGGTCGTGGAGACGGTCCGCGCGCAGGTGGGCCGCGCTCCAGTGGTGCGCCGCGTTCCGGCGGAGCTCCTCGTACGGGTGGAGGTCCCCGCAGCGGGGGCGCTCCTCGTACGGGTGGAAGCAGTGCACCGCGTGACGGTGAGAACCGGCGTGGGTTCGCCGGCTCCCGTGGGGACGACAAGGCGGAGAGGGACCCCTTCAAGGGACAGCTCTCCGGTGACTCGCGTGACGACCGCGGTGGGTACCGCGGCCGGCGCGACGACGAAGGCTTCCGTCGCGATCGGCGTGACGACCGCGGCGGCTCACGCGACGACCGCGGCGGTTACCGCTCGAACGACCGTGACGACCGTGGAGGCTCCCGCGAGGGTGGCTACCGGCGTGACGACCGCAGCGGCTACCAGCGCGATGACCGCAGTGGGCAGCGCTCCGGCGGGTTCCAGCGGGACGACCGCGGGGGCGAGCGCTCCGGCGGTTACCAGCGCGATGACCGTGGTGCGCCGCGCTCGGGTGGGTTCCAGCGCGACGACCGTGGTGGGCAGCGTTCCGGTGGGTTCCAGCGGGATGACCGTGGATCCCGTGGGGGCGAGCGGTCCGGCGGTTACTCGCGGGACGACCGTGGCGGTTCGCGCGGTGGTGAGCGGTCTGGTGGGTTCTCGCGGGACGACCGTGGGGCCCGTGGCGGTGAGCGGTCCGGTGGGTTCCGGCGGGAAGAGCGCGGTGGGCGCGATCAGCGCGGTACCGGGACGCCCCGTCCGAACGAGCGGGTTGCCGGGCGTCGGGACGTTCGCGGCCGCGACGACCGGCGTAACGACCGTCGGGACGAGGAGAAGGCCGGTCCGCGTCGGGACGATCCGAAGATTCCGGAAGGGATCACCGGGGCCGAGCTCGACCGCGGCGTCAAGGCGGAGCTGCGGTCGTTGCCGCGCAGCCTGGCCGACCTGGTCGCGCAGCACTTGGTCGCGTCCGGCCGGTTCCTCGACGACGAGCCGGAGCTCGCCTACCAGCACGCTCGCGTCGCCCGCCGGCTCGCCGCGCGTCTCGGTGGGGTCCGCGAAGCGGTCGCCATCACGGCGTACCTGGCTGAGCACTACGACGAGGCGCTGACCGAGTTCCGCGCCGTACGGCGGATGACCGGTAACCACGAGGTGCTGGCGATGATGGCCGACTGCGAGCGCGCGCTCGGCCGCCCGGAGAAGGCGCTCGCGCTGTCCCGGGAGCCGATCGTCCTGCAGCTCGAGGAGTCCACCCAGATCGAGATGCTGATCGTGGCCGCCGGCGCCCGGCGCGACATGGGCCAGACCGCCGCCGCGATCCAGACCCTCGAGGTGCCGGAGCTGACCAAGCGGACCCGCGCCGACTGGCTGCCGCGCCTGCGGTACGCGTACGCCGACGCGCTGGCCGAGGCCGGCCGGACCGACGACGCGCTGATCTGGTTCCACCGCGCCGCCGGTGCCGACCAGGACGGCTCCACGGGAGCCGCTGAGCGCGCCGCCGAACTCGAGGGCCTGCACTTCACCGACCTCGACGACGAGGACGACGAAGACACCATCATCGAGGTCACCGACGAGGACGAGACCGACGAGGTCGACTCGGAAGACGACACCGACGAGGACGACGCCGACGAGGACCTCGACGCCGAGGACGACAAGAAGGACTAGTACGAACCGGAAGGGCCCGACGCCGACGCGTCGGGCCCTTTCGCGTTCAGTCGAGCGTGCGGAACAGCAGCCCCACCCGCGGCTTCGGACCGAACGACGTCGCCTTCTGCGGCAGCACGATCCCCCGGACAGCCGACTGCAGCACCTGGTCCAGCCGCGGTGCCACAAGCTCCACAGCGGCCTGTGACGGCCCAGCCAGGGCCAGCGCGTCCGCCAGGGCGTGGTGGAACGTCACCTCGTCCACAGGTACGCCCCACGCAGGCAGCAGCTCCTCGTGCAGCAGTGACACTGTCGGCTCCACCCGGTGCGCAGTAGAGCGCAGCGTGACCCACGACGACCCGTCAGACACCGCCACCCGGTCCGGTACGCCGTCCACTCGCCCCGGGAGCACCTCCCAGCTGTCCGGCGTACGGCGCTCTACTGTCTCCAGCGACAGACCAGGTACGACGCGGTGGATCGGGTCGAGCGTCAGCGGGTGCCGGTCGTTGTCGACGAGCATGGCGAGCCCCACCGCGCTCCCGGGCCGGTGCGGCTCCCGGCGGGCCCGCTCCAGGTACGCCGCGTACCGGTGGTGGCCGTCGGCGATCAGCGCCTCGTGCGTGGCCAGCTCGGCGGCGATCATCGCCAACTGCTCCGGGTCGTCGATCCGCCAGATCCGGTGATGCGCGCCGTTCTCCGTCTCGGCCACCAGCCACGGCCTACCGGACCGGGCCGCGTCGACGGCATCACTGGCCGCGCCGCCACCGCCGTACGCGAGCAGGATCGGCTCCAGATCGGCGTCGGTGGCAACCATCAGCTCGAACCGGTCGTCCACCCACTGCGGCATCACGTCCTCGTGCGGCAGCACCACCCGGCGCTCCGGGTCGAGGCCCAGCGCACCGACCAGTCCGCACAGCACAGCGCCGCGGAACTTCTGCTCGTAGACGTACAGCGCGGGCCTGCTGTCCTGCACCACGATCCCCGCCTGCTGCCAGTCGACCAGGCGGCGCGCTGCACCGTCGTACCGGCTGGAACCGAGTTCAGGGTCGCGTGGAAGGATGAGCCTCACCATGTTGTGCAGATCAGAGTCAGTCAGCCGCCGGACCAGCGCCGGTTCCAGCACGTCGTACGGCGGCGACGTGACCGCACCCAGCGCACTCACCTTGCCCGCGACGAACCGCCACGCGCGCAGCGGCTCGAGGCGCAGGGTGGCGTCAGACATGGGCCGCATCGTACGGGGGGACAGATGACGGACGAACGCGAATCACCCGCACCACTGTCCGCTTGTGACGAACCGCTCGCCACTCGGTACGACGTGGCGCTGCTCGATCTCGACGGGGTCGTCTACGTCGGGCCCGATCCGGTCCCGGACGCGCCCGAGAACCTGCGGAAAGCGGCCAAGGAAGGGCTGCGGATCGGCTACATCACCAACAACGCGAGCCGGCCGGCCTCGGTGGTCGCCGAGCACCTCGCGTCGTTCGGGCTGGACGTGATCGCCGAGGACGTCGTCACGTCCGCGCAGGCGGCCGCGAAGCTGATCGCCGAGGAGTTCCCGGAGGGGTCGCCGGTGCTCGTCGTCGGGGGTGAGGGGCTGACCTCGGCGCTGGAGGAGTACGGGATGCGGCCGGTGCGGTCGAGCGACGCGCACCCGGTTGCTGTCGCGCAGGGCTTTCATCCCGATGTGAGCTGGGTGATGCTCGCGGACGGCGCGCACGCGATCAACGAGGGCGCGAAGTGGTACGCCACCAACCTCGACCTGACGATCCCGACCGCCGGCGGGATGGCGCCCGGGAACGGGACCTTGGTGCAGGCGATCCGGGCTGCTGTCGAGGTCGATCCGGTGGTCGCCGGCAAGCCCGAGCCGCCGCTGCTGGAGACGAGCATCGAGCGGCTGAAGGCGAAGAAGCCGCTGATGATCGGGGATCGGCTCGACTCGGACATCGCCGGGGCGCACGCCGTGGGGATCGCGAGCCTCTGGGTGGCGACCGGGGTGCACGACGCGCACGACCTCGCGCGGGCGCCGAAGGACCAGCGGCCGACGTACATCGCTCCTGACCTGAGCGCTCTGGCGCAGAAGCAGCCCGGGGTGAAGGTCGAGGGCGCCAAGCACACCTGCGGCGGGTGGATCGCCGAGGTCGTCAGCGGCGCTGTGTCGGTGAAGGGCGAGGGCGAGCCGTACGACGGGCTGCGGGCGATCCTGTCGGCGGTGTGGACGGCGACCGACGAGCCGGCGAAGACCGCCAAGCCGACCGCGAAGGCGGTTGGCCGCGGCCGACGCCCACTGCCGAAGCCGGGCCCCGCCCTCGGCTCGATCGCCATCGACGCCGCCCTCCACCGCGTAGGCCTCGACAAGTAACCCCCGCCCCCGCCCCCGCCTCGCCGAGCCTGCAGTCGGGGGCTTGAACAGGAAATCGGGGGTGGGGACTGGGTATTTCCTGTCCGCTGCCTCGGTTCGGTGTCCGAGGGGCCGGGATTCGGGTGTGGCGGAGGGCGTCCAGGCTGGTGTTGCGGGGGTGGCGCGATACCGTTGCGGGGACGACGCGAGGAGGCAGACATGGTGATGGACGCACTGCGCGGCTACGTACAGCTGGCGAACGGGCTGACCGAGGTGACTCGGCAGCGGGCGCAACAGGCGGCGAAAGCGCTGCTCCAGCAGACCGGGGCCGACGCGCTGACGTCCGGGCTGACCACCAAGGTCACCGACCTGGCCGACGAGATCGTTGCCACCAGCAAGAGCAACCGCCAGCTGCTGCAGGCGATCGTGGCCAACGAGGTCGAGGGCGCGGTGTCGCGGCTCGGGTTCGTGCGCACCGAGGAGGTCGGCGTACTGAGTCGGCGCGTGGACAAGCTGGAGAAGGAGCTCGCCGAGGCGCGGGCCGCGGCGGAGTCGGCGGCGGTGGCCGGATCTGCCGCCGCGACCGCAGCCGGTACGGCGGCAGCGGCAGCCGAGAAGGCCACGCCGTTGAAGAAGCCGGCGGTGCGCAAGAGCGCGCCGAAGAAGCCCGCGCCGGTCGCGAACAAGACGGCCGGCCCGGCGAAGAAGACGGCCAAGAAGGCTCCGGCGAAGAAGGCGTGAAGTGACCGAACACCCCGGTGAGCAGGTGCGGCCCGCGTTCGACCCCGACGTCGAACCCGGTTTCGACCCTGACCCCACGGAGCGCCCGGCCCCCGACTACGACACCGAGCCGGAACCCGAGGACACCGAACAAACCTTCGCGGCGTCGCTGGAGTCGGCCGACGAGGCTGAACGCCGCGCGGAGGCGGAGTTCCAGGCGGAGCTGGACGCCGAGGAGGCCGAGCGCCGAGCCGAGGCCGAGTTGCTCGCCGAGCTGGAGGCGGAGGAGGCAGCCGCTACGCAGCCTGCGGACCGGTCCGAATCTGCACCGGCTGAGCGGCCGGCACCGTCCGCGGAGCTGGGTGCAGCCGCCCCTACGCAGTCGGCTTCACCAGACCCCGCCGCACCTAGCCCGGCCGCACCTGCTGCATTCACACCCCGCCCGACGCCGCCTGCGGTGCCTGGCTTCCAGCTGACGTCCGCGGACGGTACGCCGATCGCGGCCGCGCCGTACCAGCCCCCAGCTGAGCCGGAGGCGGATGAGGCCGAACGGCGCGCGGAGGCGGAGTTCCAGGCGGAGCTGGAAGCTGAGGAGGCCGAGCGCCGAGCCGAGGCGGAGCTGCTCGCCGAGCTGGAGGCCGAAGAAGCCGCTGGCACGCAGTCCACACCCCCGAGCCCGCCGTCCCCGAGCCCGGCAGCGCCTGCTGCGTTCACTCCCCGCCCGGCCCCGCCTGCGGTGCCTGGGTTCCAGTTGACGTCCGCCGACGGTACGCCGGTGCAGCCTGCTGCCCCGACCCCGGCTGCACCTGCTGCGTTCACTCCCCGCGCGACGCCGCCTGCGGTGCCCGGCTTTCAGCTGACGTCGGCGGACGGTACGCCGGTGCCGGCCGAGGAGTCGGAGGCGGACGAGGCCGAGCGCCGCGCTGAAGCTGAGCTGATGGCTGAGTTGGAGGCGGAGGAAGCTGCCAACCGGCAGACGTCGCCGTCGCCGAGTCCGGCAGCACCTGCTGCGTTCACGCCGCGGCCTGCGCCGCCGGCACCGGCGGGTGGGTTTGCGCCTCGGCCTGGTGCTCCGGCTGGTGGGCCGCCTCGGACTGCGGCTCCTCAGGGAGCGCCGGGGCAGCCGAGCGGGGCCTCGCCTCGGCCTGCGCCGCCAGTGCAGGCGGGGCAACCGGGTGAGTTCAGCTCGCGGCCGGCTCAGCCGGTGCAGCGGGAGGAGGTCTTCGAGGGCGACTCTCATCCGCTCGTCGAGGAGACCATGGCTCGGTTGGACGGGCTTCGGGATCTTCCCGTCGGCGAGCACGCTGAGGTTTACGCCGAGCTGCATGAGCGGTTGCAGGCGGCCTTGGTGGAGGCGGACGCTGAGTCGGGCGACCGGGGCTGACTGGGAAGTGGCCAAGGGAGGCGTCAAGCGGTCTCGGCTGGATGCGGAGTTGGTGCGCAGGGGGCTGGCTCGGTCGCGGGAGCATGCGAGTGAGCTGGTCGCGGCGGGGAAGGTGAAGGTCGCGGGGACCGTGGCGACCAAGCCGGCGACAGGTGTGGGAGCGGACGCGGCGATTCTGGTGGATACGTCGGAGAGTGACGATCCGGGGTATGCGAGTCGTGGGGCGCACAAACTGATCGGCGCCTTGGAGGCGTTCAGCGGCGTACAGGTGAAGGGTCGGCGGTGCCTCGATGCGGGCGCTTCGACCGGTGGGTTCACCGACGTGTTGCTGCGGAACGACGCCGGGAGCGTGATCGCGGTCGACGTCGGGTACGGCCAGCTGGTGTGGGCGTTGCAGACCGACGAGCGGGTGACCGTGATGGATCGGACCAACGTCCGGACGCTGACCCTCGAGGACATCGGCGGGGAGCCGGTTGATCTGGTCGTGAGCGATCTGAGTTTCATCTCGCTGACGATCGTGATGCCGGCGCTGCTCGGCGTCGTCAAGGAGGACGGCGATCTGGTGCTGATGGTGAAGCCGCAGTTCGAGGTCGGCAAGGAGCGGCTCGGGAAGGGCGGCGTCGTGCGCGACCCCGAGTTGCGGGCGGACGCCGTACGCGGGGTGGCCGCGAAGGCCGCCGGGCTGGGGTGGGGTGTGCAGGGGGTGGCGGCGAGTCCGTTGCCGGGGCCGTCGGGAAATGTGGAGTACTTCCTGTGGATACGGCGTTCCGCACCGCCACTCGATGAGACGATGCTCCAGAACGCCGTCGAGAACGGTCCCCAGTGATCCGGAAAGCAGGTCCGCGTGGTTGAGCCGGTTGTCACCGAGCCGCGGCGCGTCCTGCTGGTCACGCACACCGGGCGTGATCAGGCGGTCGAGGTCGCCCGCGAGGCGCACCGGCTGCTGACCGCGGCCGGGATCGTCGTGCGGCTGGTCGGCGCGGAGGCCGCCGAGCTCGACCTGCAGCCGGTGGAGATCTCCGACGACCCGGACCAGGCGGCCCAGGACGTCGAGCTGATCATCGTGCTCGGTGGTGACGGCTCGATCCTGCGCGGCGCCGAGCTGGCCCGCCCGCACGGTACGCCGGTGCTCGGCGTCAATCTCGGCCACGTCGGCTTCCTCGCCGAGGCCGAGGTGGAGGACCTGGAGCGGATCGTCGAGGTCGTGGTCGATCGCAACTACACGGTCGAGGAGCGGATGACGCTCGCCGTCGACGTGTACGTCGGTGACGACCTGATCTTCGACACCTGGGCGCTGAACGAGGCCAGTGTCGAGAAGGCCGCGCGGGAGAAGATGCTCGAGGTGCTGGTCGAGGTCGACGGGCGCCCGCTCTCGCGCTGGGGCTGCGACGGCGTCGTCCTGGCCACACCGACCGGCAGTACGGCGTACGCGTTCTCCGCCGGTGGGCCGATCGTCTGGCCGGACGTCGAGGCGATCCTGCTGGTCCCGCTGAGCGCGCACGCACTGTTCTCGCGCCCGATCGTCGTCGCGCCGAACTCGCAGGTCATGGTCGAGCTGATCGCGGCCTGGCACGGTCGCGGCGTGCTGTGGTGCGACGGCCGGCGGATGGTCGAGGTGCCGCCGGGCGCCCGGATCCAGGTCCGTCGCGGCAAGACACCGGTCCGGCTGGCCCGCGCGCACGAGGCACCGTTCACCGACCGTTTGGTGGCCAAGTTCGACCTTCCTGTGCTGGGATGGCGCGGCGCCGCCGAACACCGCCGTAAGAAGTCCGCTCAAGAGGAGATCTAGGCAGATGCTCTCGGAGATCCGCATCACCGGGCTGGGCGTGATCGAGGACGCGACGCTGGACCTCGATCCGGGGTTCACCGCGGTCACCGGCGAGACCGGCGCGGGCAAGACGATGGTCGTGACCGGGGTGAACATGCTGCTCGGCGGTCGCGCCGACAGCGGCCTGGTGCGGCACGGCGTACGCCGGGCGCGGGTCGAGGGCCGGGCCAGCGCGGTGCCGCGGTCGATCGTGCAGCAGGCCGAGGACCGTGGCGGGGAGCTGGACGACGACGAGCTGCTGATCGCGCGCGAGCTGTCGTCGGAGGGCCGCTCCCGGGCGTTCCTCGGCGGCGCATCCGTCCCCGTATCGGTGCTGGGCGAGGTCTCCGGCGACCTGGTCGCGATCCACGGCCAGGCCGACCAGTGGCGGCTGCTCCAGCCGGCGCGGCAGCGGGAGACGCTGGACACCTTCGCGGGCAAGCCCGTGCTGGCTCCGCTCGGCGAGTACGCGACGGCGTACCGGCGGCATCGTGAGGTCGAGGCCGAGCTGACCGAGCTGACGACGCGGCAGCGCGACCGGCTCGCCGAGGCCGACCTGCTGCGCTTCGGGCTGGACGAGATCGCCAAGGCCGAGCCGTTGCCCGGTGAGGACGCGGAGCTGGCCGCCGAGGAGGGCAGGCTCGCGTACGCCGACGGCCTGCGCACCGCGGCGACGACAGCGGCCGAGGCGCTGGCTTCCGAGGATCTCGACTCGACGCGGCCGGGTGACGTGCTGGGTCTGCTGTCGCTGGCCAAGCAGGTCCTCGACGGCGAGCGGGAGCACGACGCCAAGCTGGCCGAGCTGGCCGACCGTGCGGGCGAGCTCGGGTACTTGGCGGCCGACCTGGCCGGCGAGCTTTCGTCGTACGTCGCTGACGTCGACACCGACCCCGCGCGGCTGGCCGTGGTCAGCGAGCGCCGCAGCCTGCTGACCGGCCTGGTGCGTAAGTACGGCGACGCCGAGGGCACGGTCGACGAGGTGATCGAGTGGGCGAAGCGGTCCGCCGAGCGCCTGATCGAGCTGGACGGCAGCGACGAGCGCGTCGAGCAGTTGACCGCCGAGCGCGCCGAGCTGCAGGTGCAGCTGACGGAGCTGGGCGGCAAGATCGGCGCGGCCCGCCGGGAGGCGGCCGAGCGGCTCGGTGTCGCGGTGTCCGAGGAGCTGACCGGGCTGGCGATGCCGCACGCGACGCTGACCGTCGAGGTGCACGAGACGCAACCGGGCCCGTACGGCGCGGACGAGATCGAGTTCTGCTTCGCGGCGAACCCGGGCAGCCCGGCCCGCCCGCTGCAGAAGGCGGCGTCCGGCGGCGAGCTGTCCCGGGTGATGCTGGCGCTCGAGGTGATCCTGTCCGACACCCACCCGGTGCCGACGCTGGTCTTCGACGAGATCGACGCCGGGATCGGCGGCCGGGCCGCGGTCGAGGTCGGCAAGCGGCTGGCCCGGCTGGCCGAGAAGGCGCAGGTCATCGTGGTCACCCACCTGCCGCAGGTGGCCGCGTTCGCGGACCGTCACGCCGTCGTACTGAAGAGTGACGACGGGTCGGTGACCACCAGCGGTCTGGTCGCCCTCGACGACGACGCCCGGCTCAAGGAGCTGTCGCGGATGATGGCCGGCCTGGAGAACTCCGACGCCGCCCAGGCGCACGCCGAGGAGCTGCTCGCGCTGGCTGCGGAGCGTCGCACCAAACCGAAGCGGAAGAAGCGCTGAGCGCTCCGTCAAAGGAATGATTTAACGCTACGTCACCCGGGTACCTGTCGCTGGATGCCCGCAAAAGGCGAGCGGGGGGCTCTTGACATGGCAGGATGAGAGCGCGATGAAACTGCCCAGCCTGCGTAGAGCACGCCCCACCGAGCTGCCCGGGATCGCCGGAGTGGTCCGGCTGGACCGGCGTACCAAGAATCTCACCAAACGGCTGAAGCCGGGCGAGGTCGCCGTCATCGACCATGTCGACCTGGACCGGGTCAGCGCCGAGGCGCTGGTCGACTGCCAGGTCGCGGCGGTGGTGAACGTCGCCGACTCGATCAGCGGCCGGTACCCGAACCTCGGTCCGGAGATCCTGGTCGAGGCCGGGATCCCATTGGTCGACGGGGTCGGCCGCGAGGTCTTCTCGGTCCTGCACGAAGGCGAGCGGGTCCGCCTGCACGACGGCGTCCTGTACCGCGGTGAGGAAGTCGTCGCGAAGGGTGTCACCCAGGACAGCCAGACCGTCGCGCAGCTGATGGACGACGCCCGCGCCGGGCTGTCGACTCAGCTCGAGGCGTTCACGGCGAACACCCTGGAGTACCTGCGCCGCGAGCGCGACCTGCTGCTCGACGGCGTCGGCGTACCGGCTGTGCACACCGCGATGGACGGCAAGCACGTGCTGATCGTCGTCCGCGGCTACGACTACCGCGAGGACCTGGTCGCGCTGCGGCCCTACATCCGCGAGTACCGGCCGGTCCTGATCGGGGTCGACGGCGGCGCCGACGCTCTGGTCGAGAACGGCTACGTCCCGGACCTGATCGTCGGCGACATGGACTCGGTCAAGGACGAGACGCTGAAGTGCGGCGCCGAGGTGGTCGTGCACGCCTACCGTGACGGCCGCGCGCCGGGCTCGGAGCGGCTGGAGCGGCTGGGGGTGGACTCGATCGAGTTCCCGGCGGCCGGGACCAGCGAGGACGTCGCGATGCTGCTGGCCGACTCCAAGGGCGCGTCGCTGATCGTCGCGGTCGGCACGCACAACTCGCTGGTCGAGTTCCTGGACAAGGGACGCGCCGGGATGGCCAGCACGTTCATCACCCGGTTGCGCGTCGGTGCCAAGCTGGTGGACGCCAAGGGCGTCGGCCGGCTCTACCGCAGCCGCGTCTCCACCTTCCAGATGGTCGCGCTGATCGTGTCCGGACTGTTCGCGCTCGGGGTGGCCATGGTCGCCATCGGGGCCGACGACATCCTGTGGTCGATCCTGCGGGCGCGCTGGAACGAAATCTACTTCCACATCCGGGAGCTGTTCACGTGATCGACTTTCGCTACCACATCGTCTCGATCGTGGCGATCTTCTTCGCCCTCGGAGCCGGCGTGGTACTCGGCGCCGGCCCGCTGAAGGGCACCGCCTCGCAGGTCGTCGCGGACCAGGCCGACCGGGACCGCCAGGCCCTGGAGCAGGCGCGCGCCGACGCGATCCAGGCCAAGTCGCTGGACAAGTACCGCGACGACTACGTGGCCAAGGTGACCGCGGGGCTGACCGACGGCAAGCTGGCCGGTCAGAAGATCGCGATCGTCACCGTGCCGAACGCCGACGGTGACATGACCAACGCGCTGCAGGAGTCGATCGAGAAGGCCGGCGCGCAGGTCACCACCCGGGTCGCGCTGGACGCCAAGCTGTTCGACCAGGGCCAGCGCCAGCTGATCGAGCCGCTGGTGAACGAGCTGGTCACCCCGGACATCACCTTCCCGGCCGACAGCAACACCTACCAGCGGGCCGGCCTGATCCTGGCCCGCGGCGTGCTCGCCCACGACAACACCAAGACCTTCGACGCGGAGTCGACCAAGATCCTCAGCGGGCTGACCGACTCCAAGCTGGTCTCGGTGAAGCCGACCCCGAAGGACCGGGCCAACCTGGTCGTCGTGGTGGCCGCGAAGCCGCCGACGCCGGTGCCGGACAACTCGTCGTACACCGACACCGTCGACTTCGTCGAGGGCCTCGACCTGGGCAGCTCGGGCGCGGTCGTCGCGGGCGTACCGGAGAGCGCGCAGAACGGCGGCATGCTGAAGGCCTTGCGCGGCGACAACGACGCCACCAAGATCGTCTCCTCGGTGGACGTCGCGAACATGCCGAGCGGCCAGGCCACGGTCGTCTTCGCCCTGGTCGAGCAGGCCGGCGGCAAGGCCGGCCAGTACGGCGGGGTCGACGCGAAGAACGGTGTCGCACCGCCCGCGGTGCAGGCGAAGGAGAACTGATGGGTCTGCTCGGAGCGGTCGTCGCGGCCGCGGCCACCGCGGGGCTGGAGCGTGCCGCGGCGAAGCTGCCGAAGGAGCAGCGGGCCCCGTTCGAGCGGACGAACCACCGCGGCGAGACGGTCACGCTGCTGGAGGGACCGGTCGCCGTACTGGGTGCTTTGGCGGGTGTCGCCGCCGGCTCCGGCAGTGGCCGGGTCAAGGCGGCCGCGCTGGTGGCCGGTGCGGTGTCGGGCGCTGTCGGCGCGTACGACGATCTCGCCGGAGCGACCGAAACCAAGGGGTTTCGCGGTCACCTGTCGGCGTTGAAGCGCGGCGAGGTGACGAGCGGCGCGGTGAAGATCCTCGGCGTCGGTGCGGCCGGGCTGGCCGCGGCGGCGTTGCTGCCGCGCAAGTCGTCGGGTGTGGGTGCGATTGTCGAGGTTGTCGCTGACGGTGCGTTGATCGCCGGTACGGCGAACCTGGCGAACCTGCTGGACTTGCGGCCGGGGCGCGCGTTGAAGGCTGTGACCGCGGTGAGTGCGCCGGTTGCTTTGACCGGGCCTGCGGGAGCAGTTGTCGGTGCTGCGGTGGCCTCCGCTCCGTCGGACCTCGGCGAGCGCTCGATGCTCGGCGACTGCGGCGCGAACGGACTCGGCGCGATCACCGGTACGGCGCTGGCGGCGTCGCTGCCGCGGCCGCTGAAGGTGCTCGCGCTCGGCGCGGTCGTCGCGCTGAACCTGGCCAGCGAGAAGGTCAGCTTCACCAAGGTGATCGCGGGCAACCCGACGCTCGACAAGATCGACCAGTGGGGCCGACGGCCCCGGTGAGCGGCTCGGTCTCGCCGGCTCGATCCCGGTGAGCGCCGGGGGCCGGATCGCTCGCGCCGCGCTCCTGGTCGCGGGCGTCACGGTGCTGGCGCGCGTCGTCGGGTTCGGGCGGTGGCTGGTCTTCTCGAAGACTGTCGGCGCCGGCTGCTTGGCTGAGGCCTACGCGACGGCCAACCAACTCCCCAACGTCCTGTTCGAAGTGGTCGTCGGCGGTGCGCTGGCCGGTGCCGTCATCCCGATCCTCGCCGGGCCGGTGGCGCGCGGTGACAAGGCCGCCCAGGGCCGGATCGTCAGCGCGCTGCTGACCTGGTCGCTGATCCTGCTGGCGCCGGTCGCCTTGCTGGCTTGGCTTCTGGCCTCGCAGTACACGGCGGCGATGCTCGACTCCGACGACTGCGCCTCTGCTACGACGGCCACCCGGATGCTGGTGATCTTCGTCCCGCAGATCTTCGGCTACGCGATCGCCGTGGTGTGCACGGCCGTTCTCCAGTCCCACAAGCGTTTCGCGGCCGGTGCGCTCGCGCCGCTGATCTCCAGCCTGGTCGTCGTCGCCACCTACCTGGTGTTCGCCGTCGAGGCACCGGTCGCCGACCAGGCCTCGCGCGGTGCGGCCGACCTGCTCGCCTGGGGGACCACAGCAGGCGTTCTGGCGCTGGCGCTCACCGTGCTGATCCCCATGCTCCTGCTGCGGTTGCCGCTGCGCCCGACGCTCCGGCTCGACCCAGGGGTCGGCCCGGTGCTGCGGAAGCTCGCCATGGCCGGCCTCGCCGTACTGGTCGCCCAGCAGTTCGCCTTCCTCGTCACCACCTACCTGGCCAACCACCGCGGCGTACCGGGCAGCATCGCCGTCTACACCTGGGCCAACGCGGTCTACCTCCTCCCGTACGCCGTACTGGCGGTGCCGATCACCACAGCGGTGTTCCCCAGGCTGGCTGCGGCTTTCGAGGCGAAGGACGAGGCAGGCTTTGCCCTGTTCACCTCAACCTCCACGCGCGCCGTCATGCTCGCCGGAGGCGCCGGCGCTGCCCTGCTGGTCGGTACGGCGATCCCGGTGGCCCGGATCTTCGCGTACGACGACGGCCGCGTGCAGGAAGCCCAGGCGACGTCGCTGGCACAGGGCCTGGTTGCGTTCGCTCCGGCGATCATCGGGTTCGCCGTGCTGATGCACGCGGGCCGCGTGCTCTACGCCCGCCACACCGGCCGGGCGGTCGCGCTGGTGACAGGCGGCGCCTGGCTGCTCGTGGCGATCGCTGGACTGGTGCTGACGCTGCGCTGGGACGCCGTACCGGCTCTGGCTGCTGCCATGTCGGTGGGGATGCTCGCCGGCGCAGTTGTCCTGCTGCTGGTGTTGCAGCGGGTTGCTGGAGCTGGTGTGCTGCAGGGGTTGTCCCGCGCGACTGTGGCCGCTGTGATCGGCGCTGCTCTGGCCGGTGCGGCGGGCTGGGTCGTGTCGCTGCCGGCTGATGACGGCGGCTGGGGGAGTGCGCTGCTGTTCGCCGTACTGTCCGGGCTCGCTGTCGTGATCGTGTACGCCGCGGTCGCCGTACTGGTCGACCGTCCGGACGCCAGGGCGCTGCTGCGCCGGGGCGTCCCAACCGTGGTGGAGGAGAAGCAATGAGGATCGGCCTGCTGCTGGCGGAGTCGCGCGGAGGGATCGGCCAGCACGTCGCCTCACTGGTCCCGCGCTACCTGGCAGCCGGTCACGAGGTCGTCGTCTGCGCACCGCCCGGCACGGCCGAGCACTTCGACTTCGGCGACGCAACTGTCGTCGGGACCGCGGTAGGCCTGCGGGGCTCCGATCTGGTCCACGCGCACGGGTACCGGGCGGGCATGGCCGCGCTGCGCGACCGGTCCCACCTGCGGCCGCTGGTGGTCACCTGGCACAACGCGGTGATCGCGCCAGGCCCCCGTGGCCTGGTGATGCGCCTGGGACAGCGTCTGGTGGCCCGTGGCGCCGACTTGACGCTCGGTGCGTCCACTGACCTGGTCGAGCTCGCCAGGCGCCTAGGAGCCCGCCAGGCGCGCCTGGCGCCGGTAGCGGCTCCAGCCATGCCGGAGATCCGTACGCCCTCCGCTGCCGTCCGCGAGGAGCTGGGGATCGGTGACGCGCCGCTGGTGCTCACCGTGGGTCGCCTGGCACCGCAGAAGGACTACCCGACGTTGCTGTCGGTAGCGGCCGAGGTGGCGAAGACCGAACCCGGTGTGGTGTTCGCCGTGGTCGGCGACGGGCCGCTCCGGGACAACCTGCAGGCGCGGATCGACGTCGAGAGCCTGCCGGTCCGGCTGCTCGGGCACCGCGACGACGTGGCCGACCTGCTCGGCGCGGCCGACGTCTTCCTGCTCACCTCGCACTGGGAGGCCCGGGCGCTGGTGCTGCAGGAGGCGCTGCAGGCCGGCGTACCGGTGGTGGCGACGGCGGTCGGCGGCGTACCGGAGCTGGTCGGGGACGCCGCGGTGCTGGTCTTTCCCGGCGACACGCGCGGGCTCGCGGACGGCGTACGGAAACTTCTTTCCGAACCGGAAACGGCTGCTGCGAGGCGGGCAGAAGGCCTTCAGTTGGCCGCCGGATGGCCGGACGAGGACGCCGTGGCGAAGAATCTTCTCGACATCTACGCGGGGCTCGTCGCGACCACTGCTTGACAGCAGGTAGGCTGAAGGCCCGTGGACAGGGCTTCGAATTCCCAGCAGACCAAGCACGTATTCGTCACCGGCGGCGTGGCCTCCAGTCTCGGCAAGGGGCTGACAGCGTCCAGCCTCGGCAGTCTGCTGACGGCACGGGGCATCCGGGTGACCATGCAGAAGCTGGATCCGTACCTCAACGTGGATCCCGGCACCATGAACCCGTTCCAGCACGGCGAGGTGTTCGTCACCAACGACGGCGCCGAGACCGACCTGGACATCGGTCACTACGAGCGCTTCCTCGACCGCGACCTGTCGCAGGTCGCGAACGTCACCACCGGGCAGATCTACAGCTCGGTGATCGCCAAGGAGCGGCGCGGTGAGTACCTGGGCGACACCGTCCAGGTGATCCCGCACATCACCAACGAGATCAAGGACCGGATGCTGGCGATGGCCGGCCCGGACGTCGACGTGGTGCTGCACGAGATCGGCGGCACCGTCGGCGACATCGAGTCGCTGCCGTTCCTCGAGGCCGCCCGCCAGGTCCGGCACGACGTCGGCCGCGACAACGTGTTCTTCCTGCACATCTCGCTGGTGCCCTACATGGCGCCGAGCGGTGAGCTGAAGACCAAGCCGACCCAGCACTCGGTGGCCGCGCTGCGCTCGATCGGTATCCAGCCCGACGCGATCGTCTGCCGCGCCGACCGGCCGATCCCGGACGCGGTCAAGCGCAAGATCTCGCTGATGTGCGACGTCGACGTCGAGGCCGTGGTGGCCGCCGTCGACTCGCCGAGCATCTACGACATCCCGAAGGTGCTGCACTCCGAGGCGCTCGACGCGTACGTCGTACGGCGGCTGAACCTGCCGTTCCGCGACGTCGACTGGACCCGCTGGGACGAGCTGCTCCGGGTCGTCCACCACCCGAAGGACCAGGTCACGGTCGCGCTGGTCGGCAAGTACATCGACCTGCCGGACGCGTACCTGTCGGTCGCCGAGGCGCTGCGCGCCGGTGGCTTCGACAACGACGCCAAGGTGAAGCTGCGCTGGATCGCCTCCGACGAGGCCGCCACCCCGGAGGCCGCGGCGAAGCTGCTCGGCGACGTGGACGCGGTCTGCATCCCCGGTGGGTTCGGGGTGCGCGGGATCGAGGGCAAGATCGGCGCGATCCGGTACGCCCGCGAGGCGCGGATCCCGATCCTCGGGCTCTGCCTGGGGCTGCAGTGCATGGTGATCGAGGTCGCCCGCGACCTGGCCGGCCTGGACGAGGCGAACTCCAGCGAGTTCGACCCGGACGCCGCGCAGCCGGTGGTCGCGACGATGGAGGAGCAGAAGCACATCGTCTCCGGCTCCGGTGACCTCGGCGGCACGATGCGGCTCGGCCTCTACCCGGCGAACCTGGCCGACGGGTCGATCGTCCGCGACCTGTACGGCGCTCCGTCGGTGCAGGAGCGGCACCGGCACCGCTACGAGGTCAACAACGCCTACCGGGACAAGCTGGAGACCGCCGGGCTGGTGTTCTCCGGGCTGTCGCCGGACAACGAGCTGGTCGAGTTCATCGAGCTGGACCGCGACAAGCACCCGTTCTTCGTGGCCACCCAGGCGCACCCGGAGCTGCGGTCGCGGCCGACCAAGCCGCACCCGCTGTTCTCCGGGCTGATCGCCGCCGCTCTGGTCCGGCAGCGCGAGTCCCGGCTGCCGGTCGAGGAGGTCCCCGCGGCCGCCAAGGAGGTCAAGGAGCCGGTGAAGGCCGGCGCCGCGAAGGCCAAGACCCGATGACGCAGTCCGGTACGCCGGACGCGGCGGGGGAGCAGGCCGAGCTGCGGTTCGGGGCCGGGCTGGTCGACGTGCCGACCTCCTGGTCGGTCAGCTCGTCGGAGACCGTGCACGCCACCGGTCGCGTCATCTCCGTACGGCGGGACCAGGTGGTCCCGCCTGCCGGTGGCGAGCCGTTCACGCGGGACGTCGTGGTGCACCCGGGCGCGGTCGGCGTGGTCGCGCTCGACGAGAACCACCGGATGCTGCTGGTTCGCCAGTACCGGCACCCGGTCGGCTACCGCCTGCTGGAGCCGCCCGCTGGGCTGCTCGACGTACAGGGTGAGGCGTACCGGATCGGTGCCGAGCGGGAGCTGTGGGAGGAGGCGGCGACGAAGGCCGCCGACTGGCGGGTCCTGGTGGACGCGTTCACCTCACCGGGCCTGACGACCGAGGCGGTCCGGATCTTCCTGGCGCGTGAGCTGTCGGCGGCCGACGAGGTATACGACCGGCTGCACGAGGAAGCCGACATGGAGACGGTGTGGGCGCCGCTCGAGGACGTCGTGAAGGCGGCGCTCGCGGGGGATCTGCACAACCCGATCCTGGTGATGGGCTCGCTGGCCGCCTGGGCAGCACTCAACGGCGACGGCTTCGACGCGCTCCGCCCAGCAGATTCGCCCTGGCCCGCGAAGGACCGCTGAGCCCGCGCCCGCGGTACGACGGTCGAGCTCCCGCCCGCGCGTAGCCCGCGCACTGCGCGGCCGAGTTAGTGGCGGACCTCCGGGAGTCGTCGGCAACGAGCGCAGCACCTCGCCCGTCGGCAGGCTTCCCGGAGGCCCGCTCTCGTGTTCGAGTATATGTTCGAATACTCCGCGAGCGCAAGTCAGCTCGGCCGCCGGCACGAGTACGCCACGGCGTCCCGCCCGATCCGCGTCACGATCAGCGTCGCGCTCTCAGAACCCTTCGGCGAAAGCCTCTTCCGCAGCACCGCCGGATCGAGATCGACGCCACGCTTCTTGATCTCCAGTGTCCCGATCCCGTTCGCCCGCACCCACGACTTCAGCGCTTTCTCCTTGTAGGGCAGCGTTTCGATCACCTCGTACGCCGACGCGAACGGCGTCTCGACCAGGAACGGCCCGGTCACGTAGGCGATCCGCGGGTCCAGCAACCACCCGTCCACCTCAGCGGCCACCGCAGTGACCAGCCCGGCGCGCACGACCGCGCCGTCCGGTTCGTAGATGTACTGGCCGACCGGCCCGACCTCAGCCTCCGGCGCTTCGGCAACGGATGCGCCACTCGGCAGCAGCGTCGCCCGGCGCGCAGCACCGCCGTACAGCTTGCCGGACCAGAGCGCTGCCTCCTTGACCTCGCCGGCGTCGCTCACCCACTCCGCCTCGACCCCCTCCGGTATGGCGTCGTGCGGGATCCCCGGCGCGACCTTCACGCACGCGGTGCCCTCCAGCAGCGAGGTGATGAACGACCAGGGCGGCGAGTACGCGTTGTGGTCGAACACCCGGCGGCCATCAGCCCGTCGAGCCGGATCCGCGAAGACCACCTCGTACGGCGTGAGGTCCTGCTCCTCCGCGTCACCGAGCAGCACCTCGCCGGGCAACCCCAACGCAGACAGGTTCGCGGCAGCGGCAGCAGCTGTCGCCGGGTCGCGCTCGACGCCGGTGACTCGCAGGCCGGCGCGCGCTGCACTGATGAGGTCGCCGCCGATGCCACAGCCGAGGTCGATCACTGAGCTGCCGGGTAGCGCCGAGGCGATCCGCTCGGAGCGGTGTGCGGCGACCGCTGTCCTGGTGGACTGCTCCAGGCCGTCCGGCGTGAAGTACATCCGGGCCGCGTCGTCCGCGCCGAACTTGGCGACCGCCCGGTGCCGCAGCGACGCCTGGGTGACCGCGGCGGTGACCACCTCCGCGTCGTACCGGCGGCGGAGCTTCTCGACCAGCTGCAGCTCGCCGCCAGGGCTGTACGACGCGCAGGCTTCGGCCAGGACGTCGGAGCCCGGTGGGGCGAGCAGGGCGGCGATCGAGTGGGGTGTCACGCGCTCATTCTGCGCTGACGGCTCACAGCGAGCTGTAGCAGCCGCTGCTCCAGATGCGCTTGGCCAGGTGGTAGAGCCGCCAGTTCATCGCCGAGCGGGTCGCTGGGCCGTAGATGCCGTCAGCTGCGAGCTTGTGCCGTTGCTGCACCTGCTTGACGACCGCACGGGTGTTGCTGCCGTATACGCCGTCGACGGTGAGCTTGGAGCCGTAGCAGTAGTTCAGGTTCCGCTGGAGCGTGCGGATCGCGGTGTCCGGGTCGCCGAACGTCTCGTTGCCGCGCTGCGGGTCGTCGCCGTACATGAGGTTGCAGCGGGTGCTGCTGCTTTCCCAGACCGACGGTGCTGGTACGCCCCAGCCAGCGCTCCCGACCGGAACCAGCCGAGCGCTCCGGCACTGCTCCAGCGCAGCGGCCGCAGCAGCAGCCCGTACGCCGAGGTCAGCAGCCGGCCCGGCCACCTGCTCAGGCGCCGGCTCGGGCGCTGCCGCCGCCGGTCCACCTGCACCCTGCGGTGCGTCGGCGGAGTGACCACCGCCGGCAGCAACGCCCACGGCGATCGGGCTGATCACCAGCGCGGCGATCGCGACCAGGGCCTTGCCGGACGGCTTGCGCACCGTGAAGGGCAGTCTCATGTGGGCTCCTTGTCTCCACACAGAACGGTCCCACGTCGTACCGCCCAGGCCCAGACCCTGGTCGCAGAAAGTACGGGCCGGGTTACAGCGGGCTGTAGCAGGCGTCGCTGGACAGGCCGAGCTTCGGGTTCCAGAGCCGCCAGTTCATCGCCGAGCGGGTGGCCGGGCCGTAGATGCCGTCGGCGGTGAGCCCGTGGCGGCGCTGGACCGCGGCGACGGCCGCCTCCGTCCTGGCGCCGTACCGGCCGTCGACTGTGAGCTTGGAGCCGTAGCAGTAGTTCAGGTTGCGCTGGAGGGTCTTGATCGCCGTCTCCGGGTCGCCGAACGGGTTGCGCGGGTCGCGGTGCGGCAGGTCACCGGGCTTCAGGTTGCAGACGGTGCTGCTCTCCTCCCAGATCGACAGCGCCGGTACGGTCCAGCCCGCGCTGTTGACGGTTTTGTTGTAGACCTGCTGGCACTGGGTCAGCGCCTGTGTCCCGGCCGACGCGCTGGACGCGACGAAGGTCAGCGGGACGGCGGCGACGGCGGCGGCGGTGAGCACGACGGCGGTACGGCGGGCGGTGACGTGACGCCGGAACCGGCGGAGATCGGACATGGTGACTTCCCTCCCGTGGGGGCCCGCTGGGCGGGGCCCTGTGCCGAGTGAGACGGCCTGGCGGCACGCGAAGGTTGAGTCATGGTTCGGGTCGGCGTGTTCGCCGTGGGCCGAGTTCTGGCACTCGAGTTGACCGAGTGCTAATCGCGGCCTAGATTCGGTGTTGGCACTCTCCATGCGAGGGTGCCAGCGGCCCCGGCCCCTGACCCCCGCGACGGCAGGCGGCGGGACGGCCGTCCTGATGCACTGTGAATCATCAAGAACTCGACCGTGGAGGTCAGCAAGTGTCGGTCACGATCAAGCCGCTCGAGGACCGCGTCCTCGTTGCGCCGCTCGAAGCCGAGCAGACCACGAAGTCCGGCCTGGTGATCCCGGACACCGCCAAGGAGAAGCCGCAGGAGGGCGAGGTCCTCGCCACCGGCCCCGGCCGCATCGACGACAACGGCAACCGCGTCCCGCTGGACGTCGCCGTCGGCGACAAGGTCATCTACTCCAAGTACGGCGGCACCGAGGTCAAGTACGACGGCCAGGACTACCTGATCCTGGGCGCCCGCGACATCCTCGCCGTCGTCAGCAAGTGACGACTGCTCAGAGTTTCTGACTGACACCGCCCCGGTGCCGAACACCGGCGCCGGGGCGGAGTCGGTCCAGAACCGGCTGGGCCATTGAACGCAAGAATTCAGAGAGGGACTGGTTTTTCCATGCCGAAGATCCTCGAGTTCGACGAGAACGCGCGGCGCGCCCTGGAGCGTGGCGTCGACAAGCTCGCGAACACGGTGAAGGTGACGCTGGGGCCGAAGGGCCGCTACGTCGTGCTGGACAAGAAGTGGGGCGCCCCGACCATCACCAACGACGGTGTCACCGTCGCCCGTGAGGTCGAGCTGGACGACCCGTTCGAGAACCTTGGCGCGCAGCTGGCCAAGGAGGTGGCCACCAAGACCAACGACATCGCCGGTGACGGGACCACCACCGCCACGGTGCTGGCGCAGGCGCTGGTGCACGAGGGCCTGCGGGCCGTCGCCGCCGGGGTCAACCCGATGGGCCTGAAGAAGGGCATCGAGGCCGCCGTCGAGGCCGTGTCGGCCCGGCTGGTCGAGACCGCCCGTCCGGTCGACGACAAGGGCGACATGGCCCACGTCGCCACCATCTCCGCCCGGGACGCCGAGATCGGCGGCCTGATCGCGGACGCCTTCGACAAGGTCGGCAAGGACGGTGTGATCACCGTCGAGGAGAGCAACACCTTCGGCACCGAGCTCGAGTTCACCGAGGGCATGCAGTTCGACAAGGGCTTCATCTCGCCGTACTTCATCACCGACGCCGAGGCCGGCGAAGCGGTGCTGGACGACCCGTACATCCTGATCAACCAGGGCAAGATCTCCGCCGTCGCGGACCTGCTGCCGCTGCTGGAGAAGGTCGTGCAGTCGGGCAAGACGCTGCTGATCATCGCCGAGGACGTCGAGGCCGAGGCGCTGTCGACCCTGGTGGTCAACAAGATCCGCGGCAACTTCACCTCCGTGGCCGTCAAGGCGCCGGGCTTCGGTGACCGCCGCAAGGCGATGCTGGAGGACCTGGCCGCGCTGACCGGCGCGCAGGTGATCGCTCCCGAGGTCGGGCTGAAGCTCGACCAGGTCGGCCTCGAGGTGCTCGGCACCGCGCGCCGGATCGTCGTCAGCAAGGACAACACCACCGTTGTCGAGGGCGCCGGCAAGACCGACGAGATCGAGGCCCGGGTCAACCAGATCAAGGCCGAGATCGAGCGCACCGACTCCGACTGGGACCGCGAGAAGCTGCAGGAGCGGCTGGCCAAGCTGGCCGGTGGCGTCTGCGTGATCAAGGTCGGCGCGGCCACCGAGGTCGAGCTCAAGGAGAAGAAGCACCGCATCGAGGACGCCGTCTCGGCGACCCGTGCGGCGATCGAGGAGGGCATCGTCGCCGGTGGCGGCTCCGCTCTCGTCCACGCCGCCTCGGTGCTGGAGGACGGCCTGGGCCTGGAGGGCGACGAGCTCGCCGGTGTCCGGATCGTCAAGAAGTCGGTCGTCGAGCCGCTGCGCTGGATCGCCGAGAACGGCGGCAACGAGGGCTACGTCGTCACCGCCAAGGTCGCGGAGCTCGAGGTCGGCAGCGGCTTCAACGCCGCCACCGGTGAGTACGGCGACCTGCTCGCGCAGGGTGTTCTCGACCCGGTCAAGGTGACCCGTTCCGCGCTGGCCAACGCCGGCTCGATCGCGGCCCTGCTCCTCACCACGGAGACCCTGGTCGTCGACAAGCCCGAGGAAGAGGAGCCCGCCGCCGCCGGTCACGGCCACGGTCACGGTCACTGATTCCTCCGTACCACCGCAGTACCTGGTAGTACCGAACTGCCCGGCTGGTCCTCGGACCGGCCGGGCAGTTTCGTGTTCGGCCTGTGGATACCCGGGGGTAGTGACAGGTTGTAATGAAAATTGCTCAGTGATCACGAATTGCCACTAGGCAGCGGGGCGTCCGAGCCGTAGCATCTTGCAGGCTGACCGGTCTTACACGAGGGGGCGAGGGGTGACCGAGGTTCAAATGCCGCACACCCACGACCGGGTCGAGCTCAGGGATCTGGCCGCACTGGCGGCGGGTGGGGATCCGGGGGCTCTGAACGATCTGCTGACCAGGGTGCGCGCGGTCGCTCATCGGTACGTGCGGTCCCGGTTGTGGACCTATCCCGGCGGCGCCGACATGGTCGACGACGTCGCGCAGGAGGTCTGTGTCGCGGTCTTCGGGGCGCTCGGGCGCTACCGCGACGAGGGACGGCCGTTCGAGGCGTTCGTGTACGGGATCGCGGCCCGCAAGGTCGCCGACGCCCAGCGTGCGTTCGCGGTCGCCGACGTGTCGACACCGGACCTTCCGGACGGGGCCGACGAGTCCCCGACGCCGGAAGAGCACGCGGTCAGACACTCCGAGGTCCAGCACATCGTGGGCCTGCTGGAAAGATTGCCGGAGAAGCTGCGGGAGATCCTGCGGCTCCGGGTGGTAGCGGGGATGTCAGCCGAAGAGACCGGCCGGGCACTGGGGATGACACCGGGGGCGGTGAGGGTCGCACAACATCGGGCGTTGAACACGCTCAGGGGGTTTGTGGGGCATGAGGCAAAGCTCGAGCGAGGAGCAGGGGAGGAGCGGAATGGCTGAGCGCTTTGACTTAGACGCGATCGAAGCCGACGACGCGCTGCTCGACCTGCTCGCAGCCGGTGGGGAGTCCGCGTGGGAGGCGGGCGAGCACGACCCGACGCTGAAACTGCTGGCCGATCTCCGGCTCGCGGTCGAGGTCGAGGGTGAGCTCCCGGTGGAGACCATCGACGACCCGGAGACGTTCCTGGCCCGCTGCGCGGCCCTGAACCCGGTGACCGACCCGTTCACCCGCAAGATCGCCGCCCGCGGTCTGGCCGTCGGCGTCGCCGCCGTGGCCGCGCTGTCGGTGTCGGGGGTCGCGGCCGCGGTGAACGGCGACCCGCTGGCGCCGTACGAGAAGATCGTCGAGAAGGTCGTCGAGCAGCTGCGGCCGGAGACGAGCTTCCCCAAGGAACAGCTCGACGGCATGCCGGTCGTCGACAAGTCCAAGATCGTCAAGGTCGCCAAGGACTACCAGCAGAAGCAGGCCGACCTGCGCGAGGTCGAGCAGCGCAAGGCCGAGCAGCGGCTGACCGATCCGCTCGCGCTCGGGCTGACCGAGCTCGAGACGGTGATGCCGAAGCCGCCGCTGGCCCGGCCCGAGCCGCCGAAGGTGGAGGACAAGGCCGGTACCCGCGACCCGCTGCTCCCGCCGGCCCAGCCGGGCGAGGAGAAGCCGGTCGACAAGCCGACCACTCCGGTGGACGAGCCGACCGACGACCCGACGGACAAGCCGAGCGACCCGCCGAGCACGCCGGTCGACGAGCCCACGGACCCGCCGACCACGCCGACGGACCCGCCGCCGACCACTCCGACCGAGGAGCCGACCGACCAGCCCAGCGAGGGTGGCGGCGGCAACAACAACGGCCAGACCGACACGCCTGGTTCGGACCCGTCGACGCAGCCGAGCGAAGGCAGCGGCGAGACCGGTACGCCGGGTGGCGAGACCGGTGTCCCCGGCGGCCAGACCGGCGTCGGCGACGGGGAGACCCAGACCGGCTCGGGCGACACCAAGCCGGGTGACACCAAGCCGGAGGACCAGCCGGCCGGTGACCAGACCGGTGGCGGCCGCAACGACGGCGAGCAGACCGGTGGCGCGGACCAGACCGGCGGCGCAGGCCAGACCGACGGCGCCGACCAGACCGGTGGCGCGACCGACTCCAAGCCGGCCGACGACTCCACGCCCGCCGACGACGCCAAGCCGGCGCTGCCGCCCGAGACGCCGGCCGAGCCGACCCGCCTCGAGCAGTACGTGAACAAGCGGCTCGAGGCTTCGGCCAAGCACTCCAACGGCCAGTTCTCGCTGGGCTGGGCCAAGCAGCAGTACGCCAAGGGCAAGCACTCCAACGGCCAGTACGTCGAGGGCCGGCACGCCGCCTTCGAGCGGGCGCACGGCTCGATGAACCCGGTCACCCTGCGCCAGATCCTCTGGGTGCTGAACCACCCGACCGGCCGCTGACCTGACACAAGGCGGGTTCCCCCACGGAACCCGCCTTGTCCACAGCCGCGGGGACCGATGCGGGGGACCAGGCGCGGGCGGCATACCATGGTGTCCCGTTCTCGCCGTGCAAAGGTGCCTGCAACCCTCATGGACATCACCCCCTCCGGAGTTCCCGACAAGTTCGCCGTCCTCGGTCTGACCTTCGACGACGTGCTGCTGCAGCCCAACGAGTCCGACGTGATCCCGTCCGAGGCGATCACCCGCTCCAAGGTCAGCCGCAACATCGAGGTGAACATCCCGCTGCTGTCCAGCGCGATGGACACCGTCACCGAGGCCCGGATGGCGATCGCGATGGCCCGCCAGGGCGGCCTGGGCGTGCTGCACCGCAACCTCTCGATCGAGGACCAGGCCCAGCAGGTCGACCTGGTCAAGCGCTCGGAGTCCGGGATGATCGCGCAGCCGATCACCATCGGCCCGGACGCCACCATCGGCGAGGCCGACGCCCTGTGCGGCCAGTACCGGATCTCCGGTGTCCCGGTCGTCGACGACGCCGGCGTCCTGGTCGGCATCGTGACGAACCGCGACATGCGCTTCGAGACCAGCCAGGACCGGCCGGTCCGCGAGGTGATGACCAAGCAGCCGCTGATCACCGGCAAGCAGGGCATCTCCGCCGACGACGCGATGGCGCTGCTCAGCCGGCACAAGGTGGAGAAGCTGCCGCTGGTCGACGACGCGGGCAAGCTGACCGGCCTGATCACGCTGAAGGACTTCGTCAAGCGCGACCAGTTCCCGCTGTCCACCAAGGACGCGACCGGCCGGCTGCGCGTCGGCGGCGCGATCGGCTTCTTCGGCGAGGCGTACAAGCGCGCGATGACCCTGGTCGAGGCCGGCGTCGACCTGCTCGTGGTGGACACCGCGCACGGTCACTCCCAGGCCCAGCTGGAGATCATCCGCAAGCTCAAGGCCGACCCGGCCACCCGCGGCGTCGACGTCGTCGGCGGCAACGTCGGGACCCGCGGCGGCGCGCAGGCGCTGGTCGACGCGGGCGCGGACGGCGTCAAGGTCGGCGTCGGCCCGGGCTCGATCTGTACGACGCGCGTCGTGTCCGGCGTCGGCGTCCCGCAGGTGACCGCGATCTACGAGGCGTCGCTGGCCTGCAAGCCGGCCGGCGTCCCGGTGATCGGCGACGGTGGTCTGCAGTACTCCGGTGACATCGCCAAGGCGCTGGTCGCCGGCGCCGACACCGTGATGCTGGGCTCGCTGCTGGCCGGCTGCGAGGAGTCGCCGGGCGACCTGGTCTTCATCAACGGCAAGCAGTTCAAGGCGTACCGCGGGATGGGTTCGCTGGGCGCGATGCAGTCCGGCGGCCTGCGCAAGTCGTACTCCAAGGACCGGTACTTCCAGAGCGACGTCGGCAGCGACGAGAAGCTGATCGCCGAGGGTGTCGAGGGCCAGGTGCCGTACCGCGGCCCGCTGTCCGCGGTCGCCCACCAGCTGATCGGCGGCCTGCGCCAGTCGATGTGGTACACCGGCGCCCGCACGGTCCCGGAGCTGCAGGACAAGGGCCGGTTCGTCCGGATCACCTCGGCCGGCCTGCAGGAGTCGCACCCGCACGACATCCAGATGACGGTCGAAGCGCCGAACTACTCCGGCCGCTGACCCGCCAACGTTAGGACAACCACCAGATGACCGAGATCGAGATCGGCCGGGCCAAGCGCGGCCGGCAGGCGTACGCGTTCGACGACATCGCGATCGTGCCGTCGCGGCGGACCCGGGACCCCGAGGAGGTCTCGGTCGCCTGGCAGATCGACGCGTACCGCTTCGAACTGCCGATCCTGGCCGCGCCGATGGACTCGGTGATGTCGCCGGCCACCGCGATCGCGATCGGCAAGGCCGGCGGTCTCGGTGTGCTGAACCTCGAGGGTCTGTGGACGCGCTTCGAGGACCCGAGCTCGCTGCTCGAGGAGATCGTCACCCTCGGGCGCGAGCAGGCCACCACCCGGTTGCAGGAGATCTACTCGGCGCCGATCAAGCCCGAGCTGATCTCGCAGCGGGTGCAGGAGATCCGCGACTCCGGTGTCACGGTCGCCGGTGCGTTGTCGCCGCAGCGGACCAAGCAGTTCGCCAAGCACGTGGTCGACGCGGGTGTCGACCTGTTCGTCATCCGCGGTACGACGGTCTCGGCCGAGCACGTCTCCGGCCAGGCCGAGCCGCTGAACCTGAAGCAGTTCATCTACGACCTCGACGTCCCGGTCATCGTCGGCGGTTGCGCGACGCACCAGGCCGCGCTGCACCTGATGCGGACCGGCGCGGCCGGCGTACTGGTCGGCTTCGGCGGCGGCGCCGCGCACACGACCCGCAAGGTGCTCGGTGTCGCGGTGCCGATGGCGTCGGCGGTCGCCGACGTCGCCGCGGCCCGGCGCGACTACATGGACGAGTCCGGCGGTCGGTACGTGCACGTCATCGCCGACGGCTCGGTCGGGCGCTCGGGCGACGTGGCGAAGGCGATCGCCTGCGGCGCCGACGCGGTGATGGTCGGCTCGCCGCTGGCCCGCGCGAGCGACGCCCCCGGTGGCGGTTTCCACTGGGGCGCCGAAGCGTGGCACGCGGACCTCCCGCGCGGTGAGCGGGTCGAGGTCGGCGTCACCGGCACCATGGAGCAGATCCTGTTCGGCCCGTCCTGGGTCCCGGACGGCACGATGAACCTGGTCGGCGCCCTGAAGCGCGCGATGGCCACCACCGGGTACACCGAGCTGAAGGAGTTCCAGCGCGTCGAAGTTGTCGTGGGCTGACATTCTGACGGACCGCCGCGGTCGAGGGGTGGACTCGCCGTTCGTGAGGTGAGACACCTGTGGCGGCTGCTCGTGGGTTGGGCGGTTCTGGAAGGATTGGCCTATGGGACTGTTCAGCCGCCGCACCGAAGCCGACAACGTCGCCCTCGCCGCTGCGCGGGCGCAACTCTCCTCCGAGGACGTCGACCAGGTCCGTTTCCTGCTCACCACGCGGAAGAGCGTTTTCGCGGTGAAGTACGTGATGGACCGGACCGGGTCGGAGCTCAAGCACGCCAAGGAGCTGGTCGACGACATCCGCCTCGGCCGCTATGTCCCCCCGGTCACCGGTACGCCGGTCGTCCGGCTCCCCGGCACGAATCTCGCCGAGCGGACCCGGGCGCTGAAGGCGTCCGGTGAGCTCCACCAGGCGACCGCGCTGGTGGTCAGCGAAACCGGCATGACCGAAGCCGAAGCCGGCCTGTTCGTCGGAGCCCTGCAGGCCTAGCCCCGGGCCGCCGCCGTTCAGGACAGCTGTGCGTTGTCAGCTGTCCAGGTCACGTCCCGCCCGAACGCCCCGAGCAACCGAGCCACCGGATCGGATCCACTCGGCACCCGTTCCGCGATCGCCCCACCGTCCCGGTACGCCGCCTCCCGCTGCGCGAACCACCCGGCGACCTCACTGACGACCTCCGGATCCATCCGCGGCGTTGCCCCGATCGCCACCGCGAGATCCCACCCGTGCACCAGCAGATCGGCCGAGAGCTGACGCAGGTACTCGCCGGTGTCCTCCTCGCCGTACGAGAGCTGCACGACCGGAACCGCGTCGGCCGTCGCTCCAACCGCCGCCGAAGCGGCCTCCGCCGCAGCCGCCGCCGGATCCTCGCCCAGCAGATCCCCGTCCAGCGTGTCACCGACGTCCGCGATCGATCGTCCCGCGAGCAACGGCACCGCCCACCGCTCCTCGCCGACCACGTGGTTCACCAGCGCCCGCACGTCCCACTCCGAGCACGGCGTCGGCGCACCCCACTGCTCGGCACCAACCGCCCCCACCTGCCGAACGAACTCCGCCCCGGCCCGCTGATGCATCTCGACAACATCCATGGCGCTCGCCCCCTCAGCGCCAGAGTGCGCCCGCTACGCCGAGCGGTCAATCCGGGCCAGGTCGGCGGCGGCAACCGGTCGCGACGGCGTCCAGGTCGTCGCCGTACTTCGCGACTGTCACGTCTGCAGCTGAGCCGCCGCCTCGTGCGCGTGCTGCGACGCCAGGAAGTCGCCCTTGGCGGCCAGCAGGTCGCCGTGGTGGCGGTAGCAGGAGCCGGCCAGGTCGGCGACCTCGGTGTCGCTGGTGGTGAACGGGATCAGCGCGGTCGCGACCTCGGCGCTCCAGCCCGCGAGGTCGAGCGCCATCTCGGTCTGCCCGGCCGCGTGGTACGCCTCGGAGATGTCGAGCAGCAGCCGTGCCCAGATCGGCGCGTAGGTGCTGGTCTCGTAGCGCATCCGGTGCGACTCGCGCTCGGACGAGATCGCGAACAGGTAGTGCGCCTCGAGCCCGAGCGTCAGCGCGGTCTCCGCGTCGTGCGCGAGCAGCGGGCGGACCAGCTCGGCCAGCTCGGTCGCGCGCACGCAGGCCGACTCCGGATCCGTCCGGCCCGAGACGGTCGCCAGCGTCATCCCCGGTGCCGGCTCGCTCAGTGCCAGCAGCCGGTAGTACTGCTCGAACGGCCCGAGCTTGATCTCGGCCGTCTCCAGCGCGGTCCGCAGCGACGGCGGGATGCCGCGGTCCAGTTCGTCGACGACGCGTTGCGCCGCCTCCTCGTCCGTGGCGAACGCGGTCCGCAGGCAGTTCTCACCTTCGAGGACGCGTCCGACCTGGTTGAGGTGCCGGCCCTTGCGAGCCAGCGCGGCGACCAGCGTGCGCAGGTCGGTCGCGGACTCCGAGTCGGCGAGCGTGTCCGCCGTACTGAGTCCGATCTCGTCCGCTTCGAGCGCCAGGTCGAGCCGGCTCTCGGCGGCGTGGATGTCGGCCGACACCGCGGTCGCGGAGCACAGGTACCGCGCGTAGGACAGCGACTGGGCGCTCTCGTTGATCTGCCCGGCCAGCTGCAGGAACAGTTGCACGGCGGCGTCGGCGGAGGCCACCGCCAGGTCCGGGTCGCCGTACCGGCGCAGGATGAGTGCGTTCATCGCCAGCACCCGGGCGAAGTCGGGCTGGTGGTGCAGACTGTCCGGCCCGCCGACGAGCTGTCCGTACGCGATCACCGCGCCGTCCATCTCCAGTACGGCGGTGGCGCCCCACCCGCGATGCGCCTGCGTCATCGCCCGCCGGGCCCGGACGTCGGCCAGGAACGAGGTCGCGTCCAGCACGCCGGCGTCGCTCAGCTCGGTGTAGCCCAGCTGGGCCTCGTGGAGCGCGGCCAGCGCCTCCTCGTGCCGCCCCGACGCGTTCAGCGAGCCGGCCAGCTCGTACTGCGTGGCCGCCATCAGGTGCTTGGCCTCGTAGTGGTCCGGCCGGTCGCTGGCCCGCTCCCGGGCCAGCTCGATCACCCGTTGCTGGTAGGGCCCGGCCTCGTCGGCGCGGCCCTCCTCGATCAGCACCTGGGCGGTCTGCAGCGCCTCACCGAGCTCGTCCTCAGGAGGCGTCCAAAGCCCCCCGCTGTCCACCATCGTGTGCTTCCACCCCTTCGCTGACTCAACGGATCACCTTAGTGCCAACCGCAGTGATCCACCTCACCTCGACCCGTGAGTCCCGTGCCAATGGCGCACTACTGACACATCTGATTACCCACAGGTAGCCTGGGTCAATGAGCGAGCAGACCTCGATCCCCGCGGACCCCGAGCTGGACCCGACCGCGTCCTGGGCCACCGACCAGTCGGCCGTCCGGCGGCTGAGCGGTCTGCTCCGGGCCACGGCAGGCACCCGTACGTCGTACGCGCCGGCCACCGGGCAGCCGGTCGCCGAGCTGCCGCTGTCCAGCGCCGACGACGTGGTCGCCGCGGTCCGGGCCGCGCGCCGGACGCAGCGCAGCTGGAAGGGCACGTCGCTGGCCGACCGGGCCGCGATCCTGCTCCGGTACCACGACCTCGTGCTCGACCACCGCCACGAGCTGGTCGACCTGGTCATCCTGGAATCCGGCAAGGCCCGCAAGCAGGCCTTCGAGGAGGTCGGCCACGTCGCGCTGACCGCCCGGTACTACGCGCGCAAGGCGGCCGAGCTGCTCGGGCCGCAGCGCAAGCTCGGCATGTTCCCGGTGCTGACCCGGGCCGAGCAGCGGTTCGTGCCGAAGGGCGTCGTCGGGATCATCTCGCCCTGGAACTATCCGCTGACGATGGCGATCTCCGACGGCCTGCCCGCGATCCTGGCCGGAAACGCGGTCGTGCTCAAGCCGGACAGCCAGACCCCGCTGACCGCGCTGCGAGCGGTCGAGCTGCTCCACGAGGCCGGTTTGCCGCGCGACGCCTGGCAGGTCGTGAACGGTGACGGCCCGACTGTCGGCGGAGCGATCATCCAGAACGTCGACTACATCTGCTTCACCGGCTCGACCAGGACCGGCCGGCTGGTCGCGCAGCAGGCCGGTGAGCGACTGATCGGCGCCAGCCTCGAGCTTGGTGGCAAGAACCCGATGCTCGTGCTGCGCGACGCCGACGTGCACCGCGCGGCCGAGGGCGCGATCCGGGCCTGCTTCAACAGCGGCGGCCAGCTCTGCGTCTCGATGGAACGCCTGTACGTCGCCGACCAGATCTACGACGCGTTCGTGACCGCGTTCCTGGACCGGGTGAAGAAGCTGCGGCTCTCGGCCGGCACCGGCTGGGACGTCGACATGGGTTCGCTGATCTCGAAGGCGCAGCTGGAGACGGTCAGCCGGCACGTCGACGATGCCAAGGCCAAGGGCGCCGTCGTACTCGCTGGTGGCAAGGCCCGTCCGGACCTCGGCCCGCTGTTCTACGAGCCGACCGTGCTGTCCGGCGTGACGCCGGAGATGGAGTGCTTCGACAACGAGACCTTCGGGCCGGTCGTCTCGCTCTACCGGTTCTCCGACGAGTCCGAGGCGATCGAGCGCGCGAACGAGGGCGAGTACGGCCTGAACGCCAGCGTCTGGACCCGCGACGGCCGCCGCGGCCGCGCGATCGCGGCCCAGCTGGTGGCCGGCACGGTCAACGTCAACGAGGGCTACGCCGCGACCTTCGGCTCGATCGACACCCCGATGGGCGGCATGCGGTCCTCCGGCCTCGGCCGCCGCCAGGGCGTCGAGGGCATCCGCCGGTACGTCGACCCGCAGGCGATCGCCACCCAGCGGGTGCTGCCGATCGCCGCGTCGCACGGCATCAGCGACGAGACGTACGCCGAGGTGCTGGTCACGGCCATGCGGGTGCTGAAGAAACTGGGACGCGCGTAGGGTGCCCACCGGCCAGGCTGCACGAAGGAGGACGGCATGAGTTTCGACCACGACGTGCTGATCATCGGCTCCGGGTTCGGCGGCAGCGTGAGCGCGCTGCGGCTGACCGAGAAGGGCTACCAGGTCGCGGTCCTGGAGGCGGGCGCGCGGTTCGACGACGCGGGGTTCGCGAAGAACTCCTGGGACAAGAACCGGTTCCTGTTCGCGCCGTCGCTCGGCTGGTACGGGATCCAGCGGATCAGCGCGCTGCGGGACGTGATCATCCTGTCCGGCGCGGGCGTCGGCGGCGGCAGCCTGGTCTACGCCAACACCTTGTACGAGCCGTTGCCGGCCTTCTACGCCGACCGCCAGTGGGCGCACATCACCGACTGGAAGGCCGAGCTGGCGCCGTACTACGACCAGGCCAAGCGGATGCTCGGCGTCACGACGTACCCGCACTTCACGCCGGCCGACGAGGTGATGAAGCAGGTCGCCGACGAGATGGGGGCCGGGGACACCTTCCACCCGACGCCGGTCGGGGTGTTCTTCGGCGAGCCCGGGGTCGAGGTCGACGACCCGTTCTTCGGCGGCGCCGGGCCGCGGCGTACGGGGTGCATCGACTGCGGCGAGTGCATGACCGGGTGCCGGCACAACGCGAAGAACACGCTGACCAAGAACTACCTCTACCTGGCCGAGAAGGCCGGCGCGGAGGTCTTCCCGATGACCACGGTGACGTCGGTCGAGCCGCTGCCCGGCGGCGGCTACGCGGTCGAGACCCGGCGTACGTCGAACCGCAAGCTCACGCGCAGGTTCACCGCCGAGCAGGTGGTCTTCGCCGCCTCCGCGCTCGGGACGGCGAAGCTGCTGCACCGGCTGCGCGACGAGGGCAAACTGCCGAAGGTGTCGCGCCGGCTCGGCGTACTGACCCGGACGAACTCCGAGTCCCTGCTTGGCGCGATCGCGAAGGACCGCGACGTCGACTACAGCCGCGGGGTGGCGATCACGTCGTCGTTCCACCCCGACGAGATCACCCACATCGAGCCGGTCCGCTACGGCAAGGGCAGCAACGCGATGTCGTTGCTGCAGACCGTGCTGACCGACGGCGACGGGGACCGGCCGCGCTGGCGGACCTGGCTGCGTGAGCTGGGGATCCAGCGGAAGAACATCCGGCGGCTGTACGACCTGAAGCACTGGTCGGAGCGGACGGTGATCGCGCTGGTGATGCAGACCGCGGACAACTCGATCACCACCTTCGGCAGGCGGGACCGGTTCGGCCGCTGGCGGCTGACCTCGAAACAGGGGCACGGTGCCCCGAACCCGTCCTGGATCCCGGTCGCGAACCAGGTGGTCCGGCGGATGGCGACGATCATGCGCGGGACGCCGGGCGGGACGATCGGGGAGCCGTTCAACGTGCCGATGACGGCGCACTTCATCGGCGGCTGCGCGATCGGTGACTCGGCCGAGACGGGCGTGGTCGACGCGTACCACCGGGTCTACGGGTACGACGGGCTGCACATCGTGGACGGGTCGACGATCTCGGCGAACCTGGGTGTCAACCCGTCGCTGACGATCACCGCCCAGGCGGAGCGGGCGCTGGCGTTCTGGCCGAACAAGGGGCAGCCGGATCCGCGGCCGGCGGCCGGTACGGCGTACCAGCGAGTGACCGCGGTGGCGCCGGAGCACCCGGTCGTACCGGCCGATGCGCCGGGTGCGTTGCGGCTGCCGATTGTCGAGATCAATCAGCCTGTGACGAAACCGTAACTGGCTGGAAATAGCGAAAAACCCTCAGCTTCGAGGTATTTCCGGAGCTGAGGGTTTGTGTTTAGTGCCAGAAAAGGGAGCAGGTCCCTCGGGAACGTTTCCGCCCAAATCGTTTCCCGAGGGACCCACTCAAGCCGGGGTGAGGCGCCCGGCGCTTTGGGATCGGGTCACCAACCACAGCTGGCGACCCGAGCTCGTAACCTCACTCTACATCCTCAATCTGGAGTTTCGAGCGGCAGCGAGTGAATGTGATCACTCTGCGTGCTGTTCGTAATACTCCAGGTTTCGGAGTGGCGGTCTTCCTTGCGGCGACCGCCTCTGCACACATCAACGAGCCCGTCTACAAGGGGTTACGAGGTTCGGCAAAAACTTTTCCGGCTTTCTTTCGGGGCAGCGTGACGCCCCTCGCAGTGCGGATCGCCACGGCTGGCCTACTGTGACCCGCATGATCCTCGACGTCGCCCGTGAGCAGGTCCTTGGCCGTGGTGCCGGTCTGAACCAGGAGCAGCTGGTGGAGGTGCTGCGGTCACCCGACGACCAGCTGGCCGACCTGCTGGCGCTGGCGCACGACGTCCGGGTGAAGTGGTGCGGTGAGGAGGTCGAGGTCGAGGGGATCATCTCCCTGAAGACCGGCGGCTGCCCCGAGGACTGCCACTTCTGCTCCCAGTCCGGTCAGTTCACCTCGCCGGTGCGCTCGGTCTGGCTGAACATCCCCGAGCTGGTCGAGGCGGCCAAGGAGACCGCGAAGACCGGCGCGACCGAGTTCTGCATCGTCGCCGCCGTCCGCGGGCCCGACGCGCGGCTGATGGCGCAGGTCAAGGCCGGCATCGAGGCGATCAACGCCGAGGTCGACATCAACATCGCCTGCTCGCTCGGCATGCTCAGCCAGGAGCAGGTCGACGAGCTGCGCGCGATGGGCGTGCACCGCTACAACCACAACCTCGAGTCGGCCCGCTCGTACTTCGGCGACGTGGTCACCACGCACTCCTTCGAGGAGCGCTGGGAGACCTGCGTGATGGTCAAGGAGTCCGGCATGGAGCTGTGCTGCGGCGGCCTGGTCGGGATGGGCGAGACGCTGGAGCAGCGCGCCGAGCTGGCCGCCCAGCTGGCCGAGCTGGAGCCGCACGAGGTCCCGCTGAACTTCCTGAACCCGCGGCCGGGGACGCCGTTCGGCGACCTGGAGGTGATGGCCGGCAAGGACGCGCTGCGCACCATCGCGGCGTTCCGGCTGGCGATGCCGAAGACGATCCTGCGGTACGCCGGTGGCCGCGAGCTGACCCTCGGCGACCTGGGCACCCGCGAGGGCCTGCTCGGCGGCATCAACGCGGTCATCGTCGGCAACTACCTGACCACCCTCGGCCGCCCGGCGACCGCGGACCTGGACCTGCTGGCCGACCTGAAGATGCCGGTGAAGGAGCTCCAGAAGACGCTATGACGCTTGGGTACTGCGGCCACTGCGGTCAGGAGCTGACCGGCAGCGGCCACGACAACTGCCGTACGGCGCTCGCGATGGAGCCGCCGCGCTACTGCGACCAGTGCCGGCGGCGGATGGTCGTCCAGGTGCACCCGATGGGCTGGTCGGCCCGCTGCTCGGTGCACGGTGAGATCCATGGCTGACCTGCTCGCGCAGGACGCGGCGCTGCTCTGGCACCCGTACGCCTCGCTGACCGAGCCGTCGCCGACGCGGTTGGTCACCGGCGCTTCCGGCGTACGGCTGACGCTGGCGGACGGGCGCGGTGGTGAGGTCGAGGCGATCGATGCGATGGCGTCGTGGTGGTGCATGATCCACGGCTACCGCCATCCGGTGCTGGACGCTGCGGTGAAGGAGCAGGTCGATTCGTTCAGCCATGTGATGTTCGGCGGGCTCACCCACGAGCCGGCGGTCCGGCTGGGGGAGCGGCTGGTGGAGATCACGCCGGAGCCGTTGCAGCACGTGTTCTTCTGCGACAGCGGGTCGGTGTCGGTCGAGGTGGCGCTGAAGCTGGCGCTGCAGTACCAGGTCGCGCGCGGCTTCTCCGGGCGGACGCGGATGCTCACTGTGCGCGGTGGCTACCACGGCGACACGTTCGCGCCGATGAGCGTGTGCGACCCGGTCAACGGGATGCACTCGCTGTTCACCGGGGCGCTGAAGGAGCAGGTCTTCGGGCCGCAGCCTCCGGCTGGGTTCTCACGGGCTGCTGACGACCCGGAGTACCTGGCCTGGGCCGAGACGATGCGTGCGCTGGCCGCTGCGCATCGCGACGAGGTGGCGGCGATCGTGGTCGAGCCGATCCTGCAGGGGGCCGGTGGGATGTACCCGTACAGCCCGGCGTGCCTGCGGCTGCTGCGGGAGCTGGCCGACGAGTACGGGTTCCTGCTGATCCTGGACGAGATCGCTACCGGTTTCGGACGTACCGGAACGCTCTTCGCGTCGGAGCACGCAGGTGTCGAGCCGGACATCCTGTGCGTGGGCAAGGCGTTGACCGGCGGCTACCTGTCGATGGCTGCCACGCTCTGTACGACGGACGTGGCGCGGACGGTGTCGGGCGGGCCTGGCGGCGCGCTGATGCACGGACCGACGTTCATGGCGAACCCGCTGGCCTGTGCGGTCGCTCTGGCGAGCATCGACTTGTTGCTGGCGTCCGACTGGTCTGCTGAGGTTTCGCGCATCTCGGCCGGGCTGTCTGCTGGTCTGGCGCCCGCTGCTGAGTTGCCCGGGGTGAAGGACGTGCGGGTGCTCGGTGCTGTTGGGGTGGTGCAGCTCGGTGGGCCGGTGGACTTGCCGCGGATGACGGAGGCTGTGCTGCGGCGTGGTGTGTGGGTGCGGCCGTTCCGGGATCTCGTGTACACGATGCCGCCGTACGTGTGCACGGACGAGGAGATCGCGACGATCACCTCGGCGATCACCGAAGCCATTGCCGAGGGCAACTGATGTCGGAGGCGCCCGGCGGCGGACTGCTCGGGGAGTGGCTGGCGCCGCTGGCTGCCGAGCGGGAAGCCCGCGGGTTGACTCGTCGGTTGTGCGCTCGATCGTCCGGCGAGCAGTTGGTTGATCTGGCCGGCAACGACTATCTGGGGCTGGCTCGCCATCCCCAAGTGGTGGAGGCTGCAGCAGCTGCTGTGCGGGAGTGGGGTGCTGGTGCGACTGCCTCTCGGCTCGTCACTGGCACGACTTCACTGCACGCTGAGCTGGAGACCGCTCTGGCTGCCTACACAGGACATCAAGCCGGGTTGGCCTTCTCCTCCGGCTACCTGGCCAACCTGGGTGTCGTCACCGCACTGGGCGGGCCTGACACGCTCCTGGTCTCCGACGCCCACGTGCACGCCTCGCTGGTCGACGCCTGCCGGCTCGCCCGCTCCCGTGTGCAGATCGTTCCGCACAACGACGTCGAAGCCGTCGGCAAGGCTCTTGCCAACCGCAACGAGCCCCGCGCTCTGGTGCTGGTCGAATCGGTCTACAGCGTCCTCGGCGACGCAGCGCCGCTGGCCGCGCTGGCAGCCGTCGCGCTGGAGCACGGCGCTGTCCTGCTCGTCGACGAGGCCCACGGGGTGGGTGTCACCGGCGGCGGCCGCGGGGGAGTCGCAGCAGCCGGGCTGGCCGGGCTCGACCATGTAGTGGTCACCGTGACTCTCTCCAAGGCGCTGGCCAGCCAGGGCGGCGTCGTACTCGGTCCGGCGATCCTGCGCGAGCACCTGGTCAACCGGGCTCGGCCGTTCATCTTCGACACGGGTCTCAACCCCGCTGCCTGCGCTGCTGCCCTCGCCGCGCTGCAGGTCCTGGCCGATGACCCCTCGCTGCCCGACGCCATTCACAGCACAGCGCTCCGGCTGGCCGCAGAGTGCGGTGTCACGCCATCCGCTGGTGCTGTGGTCTCCGTGCCGATGCCTGGTCCTCGCGAGGCGGTCCGGGCCGCTGAGCTGTGCCTGGCGAACGGCGTACGGGTCGGAAGCTTCCGGCCGCCCTCTGTGCCCGACGGCATCAGCCGGCTGCGGCTGACCGCTCGCGCCGGGCTGTCGTCCGCTGAGCTCGACCACGCGTGTCAGACCATCACCGCCGCTATCCAGGAGGTCTCGTGACCGTCCTCATCGTCACCGGGACCGACACCGGGGTCGGCAAGACCGTCGTCACCGCCGCGCTGGCTGCTGCAGCCTCCGGCAGCGTTGCGGTGATGAAGCCTGCACAGACAGGTGTGACCGCTGACGAGCCGGGAGACCTGCAGGACGTCCAGCGCCTCACCGGCCTGACCGACCTGCACGAGGGCATCCGCCTGCTCGACCCGCTGGCTCCTACGACGGCCGGGCGGCGGCAGGGACTCGCGCTGCCCTCGGTCGACACCCACGCCAAGGCGGTCGACGACCTGGCCGCCGAGCGCGACCTGGTTCTGGTGGAAGGCGCCGGGGGACTGCTGGTCGGGCTGGACGAGGACGGGCACGACCTGGCCGACCTGGCCGCACTACTGACCGTGCCGTTCGCGTTCGTCGTGGTCTGCCGCTCCGGGCTCGGCACGCTGAACCACACCGGGCTCACTGTCGAGGCGCTGCGCACCCGGGGGCTCCCGATCGCCGGACTGGTGATCGGGTCCTGGCCGGAAGAGCCGGACCTGGCCGAGCAGTGCAACGCCGACGACCTGCCCGCGACCACCGGCGTACCGGTGCTGGGCCGTGTCCCGGAAGGGGCCGGGGCGCTGGACCAGGCGAGCTTCCGGGCAGCCGCGCCGGCGTGGTTCACCGCGGCTCCGGTCAGCTGACGCCGGACAGGTTGTCCAGCGCGATTACAGCCCGGCTGACCAGCACCGATACCCTCTAGGCGTGACTGATCATGACCTGGTTCTCGTCGTCGACTTCGGTGCGCAGTACGCGCAGTTGATCGCCCGCCGGGTGCGCGAGGCGAAGGTGTACTCCGAGATCGTGCCGCACTCGATGCCGGTCGAGGAGATGCTGGCCCGCGAGCCGAAGGCGATCATCCTGTCCGGCGGCCCGCAGTCGGTGTACGCCGAGGGCGCGCCGCGGGTCGACTCCGGGCTGTTCGACGCCGGCGTCCCGGCGTTCGGGATCTGCTACGGGTTCCAGGCGATGGCGCAGACGCTGGGCGGCGACGTCCGCAAGACCGGGCTGCGCGAGTTCGGCCGGACACCGGTCACGGTCAGCGAGGCCGGCACGCTGCTGGCCGGGATCCCGGAGGACCTGAACGTCTGGATGTCGCACGGTGACGCCGTGCACGCGCCGCCGGCGGGCTTCGCCGTACTGGCCGCGTCCGGTGGTGCGCCGGTCGCCGCCTTCGAGGACCTGGACCGCCGGCTGGCCGGTGTGCAGTGGCACCCGGAGGTCCTGCACTCGCAGGCCGGGCAGGCCGTGCTGGAGCACTTCCTGTACGACATCGCCGGCTGCACCGGTGACTGGACGACCAGCAACGTCGTCGACGAGCAGGTCGAGCTGATCCGCCAGCAGGTCGGCGACAAGCAGGTCCTCTGCGCGCTGTCGGGCGGTGTGGACTCCGCGGTCGCTGCTGCTCTGGTCAGCAAGGCCATCGGTGACCAGCTCACCTGCGTGTACGTCGACCACGGGCTGCAGCGCGCCGGTGAGTCCGACCAGATCGAGAAAGACTTCGTCGCGGTCACCGGGACGCGGCTCGAGGTCGTCGACGCCGAGGAGCAGTTCCTGGCCGCGCTGGCCGGGGTCACCGACCCGGAGCAGAAGCGCAAGATCATCGGCCGCGAGTTCATCCGGACCTTCGAGGCGACCGCGCGCAAGCTGGACGCCGAGCGGCACATCGAGTTCCTGGTCCAGGGCACGCTCTACCCGGACGTCGTCGAGTCCGGCGGTGGCACCGGCGCGGCCAACATCAAGTCGCACCACAACGTCGGCGGCCTGCCCGACGACCTGCAGTTCTCGCTGATCGAGCCGCTGCGGACGCTGTTCAAGGACGAGGTTCGCGAGCTCGGCGTCGCGCTCGGCCTGCCCGAGTCGCTGGTCTACCGGCACCCGTTCCCGGGCCCGGGCCTGGCGATCCGGATCGTCGGCGAGGTGACCAAGGACCGGCTGGAGATCCTCCGCGCCGCCGACCTGATCGCCCGCACCGAGCTGACCGCGGCCGGCCTGGACCGCGACATCTGGCAGTTCCCGGTGGTGCTGCTGGCCGACGTCCGCTCGGTCGGCGTCCAGGGCGACGGCCGCACCTACGGCCACCCGGTCGTCCTGCGCCCGGTCACCAGCGAGGACGCGATGACCGCCGACTGGGCCCGGCTGCCGTACGACGTACTGGAGAAGATCTCCACCCGGATCACCAACGAGGTCGACGAGATCAACCGCGTCACCCTCGACATCACCAGCAAGCCGCCGGGCACCATCGAGTGGGAGTAGCCCGCTAGGAGTCGACCCGCGCGGCAACCGCGCGGGCGCACTCCAGCGAAGCACTCACCCCGGTGTCAACCTCCAGGTCGTAGTGCACGCCTTCGTGCACGACCTCCGCCTGGAGCTCCGCCATCCCGGTCGTCCGGTCGCCGCGGGCCTTCTCCCGCTCCGCGGCGATCTCCGGCGCGCACCGAACGCCCACCCACAGGACGTCGAGCCCCTCGAGCTGCGTGCGAACCCTGCTCTGCGACTCCGCGCCACCGAGAAACACGTCGTCCAGCACCACCCGCGCTCCCGCCCTGGCCATCGCCGCGATCCCCGCGAGCCAGGCCGTCTCCAGCGCCCGGAACTGCTCACCCACCGACACCTCACCGGCGTCCCCGAACCCGATCCCGTCCCCGCCGCTGACGAGCGCCGGCGGCATCGCGTCCACCAGATCGTCGATGCTCAGGCTCAGCCAAGCGCCCGGCAGTAGTCCCTGCAGCTCCCGGGCCAGCCGTGACTTGCCGGAGCTCGATCCACCGTTCAGCACGATCACCTGAATCACCAGGCCACGCTAGCGGTACGCCGCGACCTCGAGCTTCACGCTGCGGATCTCGTTCGCCCTCATCCCGACCTGGACCAGCGCGTACCAGGCCCATCTGGCCGGTACGACGAAGTCGGTACTGCTGATCGAGTCGGTGCACGCGACCCGGCGCGCGCCCGGCACCGGCGTGCCCGGTGGCGTCGCTCGCGGGTCGAGCTGCTGCTCCTGGTACGAGTTCAGCGACACCGACAGCATCACCGGATCGGCCGCGGTCGCGTTCGGACAGGCCGTCCGTACCCGCACCAGGTCGCCGGGCACGAGCCCGTCGACCGCCAGGTACAGCCCACCGTTCGCCTCGAGCTCGCGGTGCGGCGCCGGGTCTCCCAACAGCTGCCGGTCGCCGACCTGCAGCGGGGTGTCGTCGAGCTCCTGCAGCAGGAACTCGGTAGCGACCGGCCCAGCAGGCTCAGCCTGTCCGCGTGGCCACAGGTCCACCGCACTCACCACACCGGCGGCAACCACCGCCATACAGGCAACGGCCGCGACAACCTGCCGCCTCCGGTAGCGCTTCGCCCTGCGCCGGATGACGGGGACCGGGTCACCAGGGGAGTCGACCGGCCGGCCCGCCTCCTTCAGCAGCGTGCGTAGCTCATCGGTGTTCATCGGCTCTCCACGGTCGCTTGGGAGGTGAGATCGACGCGCAGCTTCGTCAGCGCCCGGTGGGTCTGGCTCTTCACCGTCCCGATCGAGCAGCCCAGCACGTCGGCCGTCTCGGCCTCGGACAGGTCTTCGAAGTACCGCAGGACGACCGCGGCGCACATCCGCTTCGGCAGCCGCCGCAGCGCCTGCATCAGGTCGGAGTGCTCGACCAGCTGCACAGCCCCGTACGCCGGAGGCGCCACCGCCGCCAGGTCGTCGGTCGGCACCTCCTTGCCGCCGCGCCGCCGGCGCCACCACTCGGTGTGCGTGTTGACCATCACCCGGCGCACGTACCCCGTCGGGTCCTCGGCCTGCACCTTGTGCCAGCTCAGCCAGCACCTGGTCAGCGTGCTCTGGACCAGATCCTCGGCCAGCGCGCGGTCCTGCGTCAGCAGGTACGCCAGGCCCAGCAGCGCGCCGTACCGAGCAGACACGTAGCCCTCGAAGTCGGCCCGCGTGCTCACCGGTGCGGTCTCCACATCACCCTGCATACCGACGAAGAGGCAGAACCACCGCCGAAGGTTGCATGCCCCCGAAGCTCACTCCCGCTCCCGCCGTCGACAGACCTCGCCGAGTGTCAGACAGGTCGCAAGCGCCAGTGCTCCCAGCGTGATGGTGAGGGCGGTCGGAAAGTAGTCGCCGGCTACGAGGAACAGGAGCACCATCAACGCGACCGCGGAAGCGTCGACCAGTGCGTACGGGCCGGCGACCGCAGCCACGGCCCGAGGCCGAACAGCCCGGAGGGTGAGGTACAGCAGCCCGAGAGCCGCAATGATCCAGACCGTCCAGGCGCCCAGCACGTGGCGAAACAGTAAAAGGCACGCAGGTGTGACAGCGAACAGCGCCGACACCCACCACGGCTGCCGTGGGTTCCTGGTCAGAGCACGCTGCAGCGTCACCGACCACGGCTGTCGCCCGGAGCTCACTCTGTTCGTCCGGCCGTTGAGTTGGCGTTCCGCACCACGGCGGTGAAGGCGACGCCGATGGCGAGCAGTACCAGGACGAGGACGGCGGCGATCCAGCGGCGACTGGTGTGCGGGCTGACGGCGGCAGCCATGGCGAAAGCTGCGCTGGTGGCCAGGATCAGGGCCCAGAAGAGGACCAGTCGCCAACGGGGAATCCTCCGCGGTGGGGTCCAGTCGGGCCGGCGGATGCGCTGCAGGAGGACCAGGCCGATCGAGGCGCTGAGCAGGGTGGGCAGACTGGACAGCCAGCGCCCGTCGAGCAGTTGGAGGACGCCGCCGGCGAGGCTCAGCACGATCGCGACGGTCAGCAGGGCGACCCACCGGCGTTGGTTCATCCCATTCGTGTACCCGCGTGGTGGAGCCGTAGTCGGAGAGTGCAGGTTGCTGCAGCTCAGGCTCGGTTGAGCTGATCCTCCAGCGCGTCGGCCTCCTGGTGCCGGTCCAGCTGGCGCAGGCGGTCGGCCAGCAGGTAGCCCGCCCGGTGGTAGTGCGGGTGGCTCGTCGTCAGGCTGTTGAAGATCCCCTCCAGCGCTGCTGCGTCAGCGCTGGCGTGTTCCGCCAGCAGCAGCTGCGCGTTGAGGTGTTGGTCCTCGTACCCACCCCGCTCGTAGGCCTCCGCTGCACGCGTCACATCAGCAACGAGCGTCGTCACGTTGCCTTGCTGCAGCGCGAGGATGCCGCGGTCCCAGTAGATGCCTGCCTGCTGGAACAGCACGTGCTCATCAGCAGACGGCAGCACCTCCAGCACCGACTGCGCGCGCTGCAGCAGCTCCCGCACCCGGTCGAACTCACCGGCGTACCGTGCCGACTGCCCAGCAAGCCGCAGCGCCTGCACTGTCTCCAGCGGCTGCTCAGCGGCCTCGAAGTACGCCGCCGCAGCCACGAACACCTCCACCGCTTCCTTGTCGCGGTCGAGGCGTTCGAGCAGGTTGCCTTCGTCCTGCTTGGTCTGTCCGAGCCAGTACGGGTGCGCGTCGGCCGGCGCCTCCGCCAGCAGCGCTCGCACCTGCACCAGCGCCGACTCCATCTCGCCCAGCGACTTGTACGCATCAGCCAGTACGCCGCGTACGTCGCCGAGCAGGCCGGCCAGCTCCGGGTCGCGCAGTGCGGGCAGCGCCTCTTCAGCGGTCTCGGCCGACTCCAGCGCGCGCCCGCTGAACAGGTACGCCTTGGCGAGCTCCAGCCGGCAGATCGCCAGGTGTACCTCGCTGTCCGGCGTACCGGTGGCCAGGGCGATCGCCTCTTCCAGGTCAGCCACGGCCTCTTCCGGACGCTGCAGCGCGAGCCGGATCCAGCCGCGCTGGCGGTAGGCGAACGAGCGCGGCATCTGCTGCCGCGTGGCCGTGCCGGCGGTAGCTGCCTCTTCCGCCTCCTCCAGCCGCTCCAGCTGCAGCAGCAGGTTGCACTGCAGGATCCCGGCGCCCGACTGGAGATCCGGGTCGGTGTCCTGCCTGCTCCGGAGCACCGCCAGCTCAGCCAGCGCCTCCTCCGTACGGCCGACCTGAGCCAGCATGGTCGCCAGCGAGTACTGCCACCCGGCGCGACGTCGCGGCTCGTCCTCCTCCATCAGCCGGCGCAACGGGACCTCGCCGGTGGCCAGGCCCTCGTCCAGCTGCCCGGCGTCACACAGCACGCGGCCGATCCGCCCGCGGTCGCGCAGGACCCGGATCTCTTCGCCCAGCTCGGCGTACAGGGTCAGGGACTCGCGCCACGCCTCCAGCGCGACCTCGGCCTTATCGTTGTCGGAGGCAACCAATCCGCGACCGTCGAGCACCCGGGCACGGTCCAGCGGCGACCGCTCGCTCTCCGGCACCTCCTGCTCGAACGCGGCCCACGCCGCACCCGCCTCCGTCCGGCGGTCGGTCTGCCACGCCTCCTCGGCCCGGTCGAGCCAGGCCTGGCCGCCACCCACCGGCAGCGGCTCGCTCGGCACCGGCGCCGGCTGCACGCGCTCGTGCGCGCGCCGGGCGGTCTCCGACAGCGGCAGGTAGTCCACCCACGGCTCCGCAGCCAGCACAGCCTTCACGTTGTCGCTCTGCCGCGTCGTGCCGTTGCGCTCGTCGAACTGCGCCGCCAGCTCCAGCGCCTGCTGCGCGAGCTCCTCGGCCAGTTGCCGCGACTCCACCTCGCCGGACGAGCGCCGGATCCGCAGGTCGACGCGGCTCAGCGCGAGCGACGCGGCCGCGGCGAAGTCCATCGCGGCCAGCGGGCTCGGCGGCTCGGCCAGGTCCGGCAGGTGCCGCTCGATCAGCTCGACAGCGCGCGGGAGGTTCCCGGTCCGCGCGCAGAAGCGGACGTGGTCGGCGTACGCGCTCAGCTCGCCAGGCTGGTTGCGGAGGATCCGGTAGGCCCGCCGGTGCGCGTCGACGGCTTCGGCGTACATGCCCTCGGCCACGTACGCCGGAAGCAGCGTGGTCAGCATCTGCTGCGGCTGCTCGTTGCAGGTCAGCTGCCCGTCCAGTACGCCGACCGACAGCGCCACTGCCTCGGCCGTCTGCCCGGTGGTCGTCAGGTGCAGCACCTTGTGCGTCGGGTCGCAGCCGATGCAGTCGGACAGGTCGTCGCGCGGCGACGTCGACCAGAGCCGGAACTGCTCGGCAGCGGCCGCGTCGTCACCGATGTGCGCGGCCACCTGCCAGCGATGCTGGTGCACGGCGTGCGGGCTGTGGCCACCAACCCGCCAGCGCCGCTCCATGTCGTCCAGTACGGCGTACGTCCGGTCGAGCGGCACCTCGGGGAACTTGGTCAGCGTGTTCGGCGCGTACTTGAAGCACCACAGGAACGAGTGCGAGTGCTCCTGGTACTTGGCCGGGTCAGCGTCCCAGTCGGCGACGCAGCGCGCGAACGGCACCAGCGACCGGCGCGGCTCCCCACCCATCACGTACGACGTGACCAGGTTGAGCCGGCTGAAGAACGCGATGTCCTCGGCGCCGGCGGCGTCGGCCCGCCGGACCACGTCCTCCAGCATCGCCGTACGGGCCTTGCCGTACGGCGCCGACTGGGCCTGGTGCAGGCGGTCGACCAGGTCGTCTGTCATCGCGTCGGGTCCTCCGAGGTAGGAACAGCCTGGTCGAGCAGGCCGAGGAAGGAGCGGTTCACCAGGGCGGAGTCCGCCGGGCCGATCGGGTGGTAGCCGAGCATCAGCGCGTGCCCGTACAGGCCTTCCACAGCGAGCTTGGCCAGCTCCGGGTCGGTCAGCGCGGCCATCCGGCGTACGAGAGGGCTGCGGTGGTTCAGCACGAGCTGGGGGCGGCTGTCGTCGTTGGTGTCGAGTGCGCCGAGCACATCCGACCAGAGCGCGTCGGTGCGTTCCCTGGTCGCGCGCAGCTCACTGGCGAACTGTGCTGACCGGTCGACGAGGTAGATGGCCGACAGCGACGCCGGGTCGAAGGCACGGACGACCACCTCGCAGCCGACCGAGTCCAGCGCCTCCTGGGCGAGCTGGACGAACGGGCGCAGCTCCAGCGCGGTCTGTGGGTCCAGGCTGTCGAAGCTGGTGCTCAGCTCGGTCGGGTCGAACCTGCTGGTGACCAGCCCCGGTACGACGTCCGGCAGGCGGGCCAGCAGCTCCGCGTCGTAGGTGTAGCCGGCGTTGACGATGGTCAGGTTCTGTGCGGAGGCGACCGCCGCGAGCTGACGGAACTCCTCGATCGTTCCGACGTACCGGATCTCGCCCTTGAGCTCCTGCAGCTCGGCGGCGGTCATCCGGCCGTGGTTGGTCTCGAACCGGAGCCAGCGGTGCACCAGCCGGAGCATCTGGTCGTCGTGCAGCGCCAGGGCCTTCACACCGAGCTGGTGGATCCCCAGGAACCGGTCCAGCTTCTGCGGGTCGGTGCTGCCGAGCCGGACCATCCAGCCACGCAGCTGCTCGCCCAGCGCCTCCCTGGTGGTCTCCAGGTGCCCGTCGTCGAACAGGGCCTCGCGGCTGGCCGTCGGGCGCAGCTCGGAGGTGTCGATCACCGCGCGAACGAAGAACGCCCAGTCCGGCAGCAGCCCTTCGACGCCCTCGGCCAGCAGCATCCGCTTCAGGTAGACGCGGTGCGTGGCCCGCTCGGCCGGGTTCGCGGCGAACGGCAGCACGAACGCGACACCGGTCAGGCCGGCCGCCGGGTTGTTCAGCGGGATCACGTCGAACGGCGTGAAGCCGAGCTGGTCCTGCGCGTAACCGACTAGGTCGGCCCGGCCGTTGCCCTCCCAGGGCGCGACGCCGTCGGTGACCCGCTCGCCGTTGACCGTGATCTCCAACGGGAGCAGGGCTCCGAAGAGCTTGACCAGCTCGATCACCGTCGCGGTCTTGAACCACTGCTCGGCACCGCGCCGGGCCTGCACGGTCACCGTCGTACCGACTTCTTCGCGGGCCGCGGACTCGCCGATCGTGTAGCGGCCGTCCGCCGTACCGTTCCAGCGTGTGGTTGGCCCGTCGGCCGGACGCGTCACGACCTCGATCTCGTCGGCCACCATGAACGCCGACAGCAGCCCGATCCCGAACTGCCCGAGGAACTCCGACCGCGCGAACCCGATCTCGTCGCGCTTCGAGCTGCGCCCGATCGTCGCCAGCAGCTCCCGCACCTGCTCCGGCCGCAGCCCGATCCCGGTGTCGCTGACACTGAGCCGCTGCCCGTCCACCACGATCCCGATCACGCCCGGCGCCGCCGCGTCCCCGGCCCGGCGCGCGGTCACCGCGTCGACGGCGTTCTGCAGCAGCTCCCGCAGGTACACCCGCGGACTGCTGTACAGGTGATGACTCAGGAGATCGACGACCCCCTGCAGGTCCACCTGGAAGTTCTCGCTACCCATTCCCCAGCCCCTCCAGCCCACAACTGCCTGAACGCTACGGCATTCGAGAGGCAACCTCCGCGTTGCGGACGAGCGAGGCCTACCCGTCAACGGCAGCCAGCACGGCGGACAGCTCGTAGGCACGGTCAGATCCGACAGCCAGTCGACTCTGCAGCCCGCGGAGCTGTTGTCTTGAGGTAGCACCGAGAGATGAGTCGACGGAGACCAGACGACGTAGAGCGCGGAGAGCCCAGTACTGCCCGAAGGGTGCCTCCTCGTCGACGATCGCGTTGACCAGGCGTTGCGCATGCCGTGGATCGGGATGGGCGTACAACTGCGCATACGCAGCAATACGTTGCCCGCCGTCGTCTGAGTTCAGATTGACAAGGGGATCCAGGGCGTCCGACGGAGCCTTGTTCAGAATCGAGATCATCTTCGAGACCAAGGTCGACAGTCGCGCAGTCCGCGCACTGCTTGATCGCTGCTCGTCACGGATGCTGTTGTACTCGTTGGCTAGTTGGTCGATCTCAGCGCGGATCGGCGCTCCGGCGGTGCCGATCCGATTTCGCGGTGATCTGAGGCTGGCCGTCTGAGCCACCTCGGAGCTTTGAATCGCACTTCGGGCGATGGCCTTGGCATCAGTCGCTTCGTCCTTGGCCTGCTGGACGTCCCGCTTCAGCGAGATACTGCGTATAGGCAGAGTGGAATACGTCGCTGCCGATATCGGTGGCAGCTACACCGTCGGTGAGTGTCGTCGACGCACCCGGCACCAACCTTTTATCTCCGCCGGGTTCCCACGAAGGGAGCTACGCTGTCGCGGCGATCCCGTCGAGCAGGCGGTCGAGGCCGTAGCGGTAGGCCTCGGCGGTGACCTCGCGGGTGCCGTCGCCGTACGCCGAACCGGCGCCGGCGCCGTCGTTCCAGACCGCGGTCATCGTCGGGTAGCGGTCGACGTCGAAGTAGTGCTCCCACAGGTCGCCGCGCTCGTGCCACCAGGCGTCGTGGGTCTGGCCGGTGGAGCGTTCGATCAGGTCGCTCTCGGCCTCGCCGCCGGCGGCGGAGTCGACGTACGTGGCGATCGCGAGGGCGGCCAGGTTCGCGCGGGCCGGCGGCAGGCCGAGCGCGAACATCGTGGACAGCAGGTACTCGCGGGCGGCCAGCATGCCCGGCCCGATCGGCGGGCGGATCGTGGAGACCCGGGCCAGCCAGGGGTGCCGGGAGTACATCGCGCGGGTCTCGTCGGAGTACAGCTCGACCTGGGCACGCCAGTCGGCGGGGCGGTCCTCGCCGGGGCCGGGCAGGCCGCGCTCGAGCAGGACCTGGTCGACCATCAGGTCGAGCAGTTCCTCCTTGGAGGGCACGTAGGTGTAGAGCGTCATCGTCCCGACGCCGAGCGCCTTGGCGACGTTGCCCATCGAGGCGGCCGCGATCCCGCGCTCGTCGGCGAGCGCGACCGCGGTGTCGACCACGGTGTCCAGCTGCAGCGTCGGCTTCCGGCCGCGGGCCTTCGTGGTGGCCTGCTGGGACTGCTTGCGCCACAGCAGCGCGAGCGTGCGCGCGGCCGGGCCGCCACCGCTGTGCTGCACCGTCATTCCGCACCTCTTCTCGTCGCCGCATCCTATGAGAGCTGATTCTCGTATACCATACGAGAATTGCTCTCCGAGTGGACGGAGTTGGGGATGTCGATCCTGGTGACGGGTGCGACCGGCAGCGTGGGGCGGCTGCTGGTGGACGAACTGGTGGCGGCGGGCGTGGCCGGCGTACGGGCGTTGACGAACAACCCGGCGAAGGCGGCGCTGCCGCCTGGTGTCGAGGTGGCGCGCGGGTATCTGGGCAAGCCGGCGACGCTGCCCGCGGCGCTGGAGGGGATCGACACGGTGTACCTGGCGCCGCTGCCGGCGTTCGTCGACGAGTTCGTGACGGCGGCGCAGAAGGCCGGCGTACGGCGGGTGGTGGTGCTGTCGGGGGAGCCGGCCGAGTACGAGGCGATGGGCGATCCGGAGTCGTGGCACTACTACAAGGTCGAGCGCGCGATCGAGGACGGCGGCTTCGAGTGGGCGCACCTGCGGCCCGGCCAGTTCATGAACAACACCCTCGACTGGGCCGAGTCGATCAAGACCGAGGGCGTCGTCCGCGGCCCGTACGCCGGTGCGGTGCAGCTGCCGATCGACCTCGGCGACATCGCGGCGGTGGCGAGCGTCGTACTGCGCGACGAAAGCTACACCGGGCAGAAGCTGCTGATGAGCGGGCCCGAGCAGCTGACGCAGCCGCAGGAGGTCGCGTTGATCGGCGAGGCTCTCGGCCGCGAGTTGCGCTTCGAGGAGCTGACGCACGCGGAGGCCGTGGCCGCGTGGACGCCGTTCATGGGCGCCGAGTCGGCCGAGTGGCTGGTCGACGGCTTCCGGATGATGGCCGAGTACGCCGCCGAGCCGTCGCCGGTGGTGCAGGAGGTGACCGGGCGTCCGGCCAAGCCGTACCGCGCGTGGGCCCGGGACAACGTGGCCGCGTTCCGGGCGTGATTTGAAAGCTTGCCGAACATGTGTTCGACTGTACTCCATGAGATGGGCGGGACAGCAGCTCGACGTGGAGACACCCGGCGCGTTGCCGGGGCTGGGCTCGATCGCGGGCCTGGTCCGGTCGGTGACGACACCGGAGTTCCAGGGCGTCACGTTCCACGAGGTGGTCGCGCGGTCGGCGCTGAACTCGGTGCCGGGGTCGGGTCTGCCGTTCAACTGGACGGTGAATCCGTACCGGGGCTGCACTCATGCCTGCCGGTACTGCTTCGCCCGCCCGACGCACAAATACCTGGAGCTCGACACCGGGCTGGACTTCGACCGCCAGATCGTGGTGAAGACCAACGTCGCCGACGTGCTGCGCCGGGAGCTGGCCCGGCCGTCGTGGCGTGGTGAACAAGTTGCCCTCGGCACCAATACTGATCCGTACCAGCGCGCCGAGGGGCGCTATCAGTTGCTGCCCGGGATCATCTCCGCGCTGGCCGACTCCGGGACGCCGCTGTCGATCCTGACCAAGGGCACGCTGCTCCGCCGCGACCTGCCACTGCTGCAGTCCGCGGCCGAGCAGGTCCCGGTCGGCATCGGGGTGTCGCTGGCGCTCGCCGACGAGCAGCTGCGCCGACGCCTCGAGCCCGGCGTACCGTCGGTCCGCGGCCGCCTGGAGCTGATCCGAGCGGTGCGCGAGGCCGGCCTGCCGTGCGGGGTGATGGTCGCCCCGGTGCTCCCGTGGCTCACGGACTCTGCGGAGCAGCTAGACGATCTCTTCGCCCGCCTGGCCACCGCCGGTGCCACCGGCGTGACGACCCTCGTCCTGCACCTGCGCCCCGGCGTCAAACCTTGGTTCATGAAGTGGCTGTCCGAGGATCACCCCGACCTGGTCGCACGCTACGAGTCCCTGTACGCCCACGGCCCCAACGCCGCCCCCAGCTACCGCAACGCCTTCGAGTCCAAGGTCCGCCCGCTACTGGCCAAACATGGTTTCGGTACGCCGAAACACAACTCCCGCACCATCATCGAAGCCCCCGGCGAGGGCTCCTTCTCCGGCTGGGGCGAACCGAACGAACGCTTCCGGGGCCCGCGCCGCGCTGACCCGGCGCCGCTCAACACCTCACCCCACCGCAGCCCGACGCACACCCGCCGCGGACCGGCACCGGTCCCACCGATCACCCCGGAACCCGAACAGCAGGCGCTGTTCTGAGCCGCACCTGCGGAGGATCGATCGCCTTCGTCCAGCGGACTCCGCCGCCGCGCTGATCCGTGCTGTTGACCGCGTGGGTCCACCGCAGGCCGGCGCCGGCCAGTGCGCCTGCTCGCCGCGGATCGGCGCCAGCCGCCGCTCACGCCGGAGGCTGAACAGCAAACGTTGTTCTGAGCCGCCGCGCGTCGAAGACCTCGGCGCTCAGACCTGCGTCCAGGCCCGCGCCTGGATTGCCGAGCTGCAGCACCGCCTCCGGTGCGGCGACCAGCAGCCTCGCCGTCTGGCGGCAAGCCGCGAGCAGTTGCTGATGAGCCCAGCCGACCTCGCGCACTGCGCTTGCAGGGGAGTGGTGGCGTGGCATCTCGGCGGAACAGGGGGCGGCGGCTCGGCGGGGGTTGGAGGGGCGGTGGTGCGGCGGAGGTTTGAGCGGGTGGCTCAGTGGCAGGGGAGGGTGGGCTCGACGGAGGGGTGAGGAGCGGTGGCTCGGCAGCGCCGGCTGGGCGGAGCGGCGCGGCGGCTCGTCGGGGGTTGAGGGGGCGGTGGTGCGGCGGAGTTTGAAGGGGGCGGCTCGGCAGCGCCGGCTGGGCGGAGCGGGGCGCCGGCTCGGTGGAGATGGGGAGTGGTGGCTCGACGGCGAGGTGGGCTCAGCGGAGGGTGAGGATTCTTGGGCCCTGGTCGGTGACAGCGACGGTGTGTTCGGCGTGGGCGCCTCGGGTGCCGTCGGTGGAGCGGAGGGTCCAGGCGTCGGGGTCGATGAGGTAGGTCGAGCCGGGGCCGTGCCAGAACCAGGGTTCGATGGCGAGGACGTGGCCGGTGCGGAGTTTCAGGCCTCGGCCGGGGCGGCCGCCGTTGGGGATGTGGGGTTCCTCGTGCATTCGGCGGCCGATGCCGTGGCCGCCGAAGTCGAGGTTCGTGCCGACGCCGGCTTCGGTGCCGACGGCACCGATCGCTGCGCCGACGTCGCCCAGGCGTGCGCCCGGTACGGCGGCCGCGATGCCCGCCGCGAGGGCGCGCTCGGTGGTGGCGATCAGTGCCAGGTCTTCCGGGCGCGGCGTACCGACGACGAAGCTGGTGGCGGAGTCGGCGCACCAGCCGTCGACCGAGGCGCCGCAGTCGACGTTCAGCAGGTCGCCGTCCTGCAGGCGCAGGTCGCTCGGCAGGCCGTGCAGCACCGCGTCGTTGACCGACGTACAGATGACGCCTTTGAACGGCGACGATGCGAAGCCTGGCTGGTACCCGTCGAAGAGCGACACCGCGCCGGCGGTGCGCAGGACGTCGCGGGCGATCTCGTCGAGCTCGCGTAACGAGACGCCGACGGCCGCAGCGGTCTTCACGGCGGTGAGTGCGGCCGCGACGACCTGTCCGGCCGCGTGCATCGCCTCGACCTCGGCCGGGGTTTTCAGGTCCACCATCGGCTGCGTCCTCGGGTCGCGGGATAGTTATCCCGGTATCATAATCACGTTCAACCTTTTGCCGGCTCACGACGTCTTGTAGGTGTCCGTCCTGCCGGGGCGGAGACCTGGGGGCTTGGCCATGCGCGTGCGGTGGAAGGTGTTGGCGGTCGGCGTTCTGCTGGCCGGGTTGAGCGGTTGTGCCGACGTACCGGTCGGCGGTGGTTCGAGCGGCGAGGGCGCCAGCAAAGGCGGAGGCCCCGGGACGGGTTCAGGCTCGGGACCCCAGTCGCAGACCAACGCCCAGGAGATCAGCCTCGTCGCCACCGGCGACGTCCTGCTCCACGAACGCCTGTGGACCACCGCCCGCCAGGACGGCAGCAACGGCCAGTGGGACTTCGCGCCCCTGCTCAGCGGCGTCAAACCCCTTGTCCAGGACGCAGATCTCGCCGTCTGTCACCTCGAGACCCCGCTCGGTGCGCCGTACTCCGGCTACCCGCTCTTCCAGGGCCCGCCGCAGATCGTGCCCGCCCTGAAGACAACCGGGTACGACGCCTGCACGACCGCCAGCAACCACAGCTTCGACAAAGGGGCCGCCGGCATCGACCGGACGCTGCGCACCCTCGACAAGGCCGGCCTGAAGCACACCGGTACGGCGCGGACGCCGCAAGAGGCGGCGACGCCGACCATCGTCGACGTACAGGGCGTGAAGGTCGCGCTGCTCAGCTACACCTACGGCTTCAACGGCATGCCGTACCCGAACGGCGAGACCTGGCGGGCCGGGAAGCTCGACCCGGTCAAGATCAAGGCGATGGCGGCCAAGGCCCGCGACCTCGGCGCGCAGATCGTCGTGGTCAGCGCGCACTGGGGTACCGAGTACTCGTCCACTGCGAGCCCCGAGCAGCGCACGCTGGCCGCGGAATTGCTTGCCGACAGCAACATCGACCTGATCCTCGGGCACCACGCGCACGTGGTGCAGCCGATCGAGCAGGTGAACGGCAAGTGGGTCGCCTACGGCCTCGGCAACCTGGTCGCCGCGCACCGGACGCCGAACGCACCGAAGTCCGAGGGACTGCTGGTCAAGTTCACGTTCAAGCGCGACGGCGACCGGTGGAAGGCTGCGGCTCCGGAGTACGCACCGCTGCTGGTCACCGACGCGCTGCCGGTGCGGGTGCTCGACGTACGGCGTGAGCTCGCGAAGCCGGACCTGTCGGCGGCCAAGCGCGAACGGCTCGAGCTGGCCGAGCGCCGGACTGCGGAGACCGTCGAGAGTCTCACCAAGGCGCCGAAAACCCTTTGAGAACAAGGCACGAAGCGCTCTAGGCTCGCGACCATGATTACGTACTTCGTGATGGTCCGTCGTGCCCGCCTCCGGGCAGGCGAGGGGTGCCTGGGGATGGCATCCGCTCGATAGTCGTTGGGCCCAGCGCGTCGTCGACGCCGCCGGAGTGCGCTCCGGTGACCTCGTCCTCGACGTCGGGGCCGGTCTCGGCGCGCTGACCGGGCCGCTGGTGCGAGCCGGCGCCGAAGTCATCGCCGTCGAGCTGCACCCAGGCCGCGCGGCCAAGCTCCGCGACCGCTTTGGGGCGATCAAGGTGATTCAGGTCGATGCAACCGATCTGCGGTTGCCGAATCGCCCGTTCCGAGTGATCTCGAGCCCGCCGTACGGCGTCTCGACCGCGCTGCTGAAGAGGCTGCTCTCACCAGGCTCACGCCTGTTGTCCGCAGACCTCGTCCTGCAGCGTCAGGTGGTCAACCGCTGGGTCGAAGGCCGTGCCCCGGGAGCAGCCCGCTGGACCCGCCACTACGACACCTCGATCGGTATCCGCCTTCCCCGCAAGGCGTTCACCCCACCACCCCATGTCGATTCCGCTGTCCTGAGAATCACCAAGAGATAGAAAGGCCCGCTCCACCAGGAGCGGGCCTTTCGCATCTCAGCCGTGCCAGGACTTCCACAACGCGGCGTACGAACCATCCCGAGCAACCAGCTCGTCATGACTGCCCAGCTCGCTGATCGTCCCGTCCTCGACCACCGCGACCCGGTCCGCATCGTGCGCCGTGTACAGCCGGTGCGCGATCGCAATCACCGTCCGGCCCTCCAGCACCGCGGCCAGCGACTGCTCCATGTGCCGCGCGGCCCGCGGGTCGATCAGCGACGTCGCCTCGTCCAGCACCAGCGTGTGCGGATCGGCCAGCACCAGACGCGCCAGCGCCAGCTGCTGAGCCTGCGCCGGAGTCAGCGCGAACTGCCCCGAGCCGACCCGCGTGTCCAGCCCCTCGGGCAGAGCTTCGGCCCACTCGCGCGCGTCCACCGCGTCGAGCGCCTCCAGCAGCGTCTCGTCCGACGCCTCCGGCGACGCCATCGACAGGTTGTCGCGCAGCGTGCCGACGAACACGTGGTGCTCCTGGGTGACCAGCGCGACCTGCCGGCGCAGCTCGTCGAGCGGCAGGTCGGTCATCCCGACCCCGCCGACGCTGACCGAGCCGGTCCGCGGCGGGTGGATGCCCGCGATCAGCCGCCCGAGCGTCGACTTGCCCGCACCGGACGGGCCGACCATCGCGATCCGCTCGCCCGGCTGGACGGTCAGGTCCACACCGTGCAGCACGTCGCGGCCGTCGACGTACGAGAACCGCACGTCGCGCGCCTCGACCAGTTCGCCGGACGGCTGCTCGCCGGTCGGCGTCCGGTCGTCCGGTACGTCGGTGATGCCGAGCAGGCGGGCCAGCGCGGCGCCGCCGGACTGCAGCTCGTCCAGCCAGGAGATCAGCCGGTCGACCGGGTCGATCAGCTGGCTGGCGTAGAGCACCGCGGCCGTCACCGCGCCGAGCGAGACGTGCCCGTTGATGTGCAGCCAGCCGCCGAACAGCAGCGTGCCGACGACGGGCACCAGGTACCCGACCTCGACCACCGGGAAGTAGACCGTGCGCAGGAACAGCGTGTACCGCTCGGCGTCGTACGAGCCGCGGATGTCCTTGTCGCCCTGGCGAACGCGCGACTCGTACCGGCGCAGGGCCTCGACCGTGCGCGCACCCTCGACCGTCTCGGCCAGCGAGCTGGTCATCTGCGCGTACGCCGCGTTCTCCCGCAGGTACCCGTCCTTGGCGCGGCGCAGGTACCACTTGGTGCTCAGCCAGAGCACCGGCACCATCGCCAGCAGCGGCACCAGCACCCAGACGCCGACCAGCATCGCGGCACCGACCGTGAACAGCACGGTGACGAACGCGATGATCGTCTCCGGGACGGCGAACCGCACGGTCCGCGACAGCGTGTCCACGTCCCGCGAGGTGCGCGACAGCAGGTCCCCGGTCCCGGCGCGCTCGACCGTTCCGATCGGGAGCGCCAGGGCGTCGTCGACGAAGTCCTCGCGCAGCTCGGCCAGCACCTGCTCGCCGAGCGCGAACGACCGGTAGCGGGCCCAGCGGGTGAGCAGCGACTGCACCACGACGAACACGGCGATCACCACGATCACCTGGTTCACCGCGGAGGCCGTCGTACCGCGCTGGACGTTCTCGACCAGCTCACCGATCAGCCGCGGCGTGGCCAGACCGGTGACCGCCGCCAGGGCGTGCAGGCCGAGCGCGATCAGCAGAGCGCGTGGGTGTCGCCTGGCCAGCAGGCGGGCGTGCCTGCGGACCTGTGCCGAGTCGGCGACCGGCAGGATCTGCTTCATGCGAGCACCTCCTCGTCCTCGGTCTGGCGGGTGACAGTACGGCGGTAGTGCGGCTCGGTCTCCAGCAGCTGCCGGTGTTGACCGGTCGCCACGACCCGGCCGTCGGCGACGAAGATCACCTCGTCGACGCGGTCGAGCAGGAGCGGGCTGGACGTCAGTACGACGGTGCTACGGCCCTCCCGGTACTCGCGGAGCCGGTCGGCGATCCGGGCCTCGGTGTGCGCGTCCACCGCGGACGTCGGCTCGACCAGCACCAGCACCGACGGGTCGGCCAGCAGCGCCCGGACCAGCACCAGCCGCTGCCGCTGGCCGCCCGAGAACGAGCGGCCCTTCTCCTCGACCTCGGCGTCGAGCCCGTCGGCCAGCGCGACCAGCACGTCCTCGGCGGAGGCCGTCCGGATCGCCGCCATCAGCTCCTCGTCCGTACGCCGGCCGCTCGGGTCCAGCTCGTCGCGCAGTACGCCGGTGAACAGCTGCGAGCCGGTGTCGCTGACCAGGATCCGCTGCCGGACGTCGGCCCGGGTGGCGCTGGCCAGCGTGACCCCGCCGTACCGGACCTCGCTGGCGTCGTCGTACCGGCCCAGGACGTCGGCGACGAGCGCGGCCTGCTCGGACTCGGCGGAGACGATCGCGGTCAGCCGGCCGTCGCGGACGCGGATGCCGGAGACCGGGTCGACCAGGTCGCCGCGCTCCGGCAGCCGGACCGGCTGGGCCGAGTCGGTCACGTCGGGCGTCAGCTCGAGCACGCGGACGATCCGGCGCCCGGCGACCAGCGCGCGCATCAGGGCGTTCGCCATCTCGGTCGCCGTCCGGAGCGGCAGGACCAGGAACGTCGCGTACCCGTAGAACGCGACCAGGCTGCCCGCGCTCAGGTCGCCGCGGACGGCGAAGTGCGCGCCGAGGCCGACCACGCTGACCACGAAGATGCCCGGCAGGAAGACCTGCGCCGCGTCGAGCACGGACTGGATCCCGGCGACCTTCACGCCGGCGCCGCGGACCCGCTGCGACTCGGCGCGGTAGCGCTTGGAGAACGACTCCTCGCCGCCGATGCCGCGCAGCACACGCAGGCCGGAGACGATGTCGGAGCCGAGCGAGTTCAGCTCGCCGACCGCCTCGCGCTGCGCGGACTGCCGGTGGTGCAGCGGACGCAGCATCGGGCCGAGCGCGAACAGCATCAGCGGGACACCGATCAGCACCACCAGGCCGAGCACCGTCGACGTACTGAGCAGGATCACCGCGACCACCACGAACGCGACGATCGCGCCGCTGAACCGGGCCGAGATCTCCAGCAGGTTCCCGATGTAGGCCAGGTCGCCGGCGCCGACGCTGACCACCTCACCGGTGGCCAGGTTCTTCGGCAGGGTCGCACCCAGGTCGGCGGACTTGCGGGTGACCACCTGGACGGTCCGGTAGGCGCCGCTCAGCCAGTTCGACACCGCGAACCGGTGCCGCATGATGCCGGCCAGCGCCTGCACCACCCCGACCGCGAACAGCAGCGCCGTCCAGCCCAGCAGCCGGTCGACGTCCCCACCCGCGATCCCCTCGTCGATCGCCTTCCCGAGGATCGCCGGCACGAACGCCTGCGCCCCCATCCAGAGCATCCCGAAGGTCATGCCGCCGAGCAGCGTCGCCTTCTGGCCGCGCGCCACCCAGAGCAGGTAGCGCGCGGCAGAACGATGGTCCGGAGTGCCGGGATCGGCCAGAGGAAGTTGTTTCATAACCTGTCCAGGCTAGGTCCGGCCACCGACAACGAGCATCCGATTTAACGGCGGGCGGAAGAACGTCAGAAGGCGTACCGGACCCGGCAGTACGGGACGTGCGCACGCAGCAGCTCCGCGAGCTCCGCCAGGTACCGCTGCTTGTCCCGCCAGCGGTACCGGACGTTCACCGCTCCGTTCTGCGACCGCTTGGTCTCCTGCAGCTCCGGCCGCCAGATCAGCTGCTCGGCCTGCGGGTGCCAGCCGAGGTTGACTTCGTGCAGCGCCTCGTTGTGGGTCAGGAAGATCACCTCGCAGGCGAGCTGGCGGCGCGTGGCCGGGCCGACGGCCGCGTCCAGCTGCTGCAGCAGCTCGGCCCAGTCGGCGAGCCAGCCGTCGTACACGACGACCGGCGAGAAGTTGACGTGCACCTCGTACCCCGCGGCGACGAAGTCGTCGAGCGCCGCCAGCCGCTCGGCGACCGGGCTGGTACGGATGTCGAGCAGTTTCGCGACCCGCTCCGGCATCAGCGAGAACCGCATCCGGGTCCGCCCGCCCGGGTCGAGGCCGAGCAGCGCGCGGTTCACGTACTTGGTCGCGAACGACGCCTTGGCGGTGGGCAGGGTCCGGAACGCCGCCACCAGCTCGGCGACGTTGTCGCTGACCAGGGCGTCGACGCTGCAGTCGCTGTTCTCGCCGAGGTCGTAGACCCACGCGTCCGGGTCGCACTGGTTGGCCATCTTCGGCCCCTGCCGGCCCACGTGGCGGACCGTGGTCGCGATGATCTTGTCGAGGTTGGTGAACACCGTGATCGGGTTGCTGTAGCCCTTGCGGCGCGGGACGTAGCAGTACGCGCACGCCATCGCGCAGCCGTTGGCCGAGGACGGCGCGATGAAGTCGGCCGAGCGGCCGTTCGGCCGGACCGCGAGCGCCTTTTTCTCGCCGAGCACCAGCGCCTCGCGCTTGATCCGGACCCAGCGCCGGACGTTCGCCTGGTCACCGTGCAACTCGGGGATGTTCCAGTGGCTGTCCACCTCCACCACCGCGGCCTCCGGCCACCGGGCCAGCACCTGCTGCCCGCGCTCCGACGCCGCCGCGGCGGGCTCGGCGTAGATGCGGGTGATCTCCAGCAGTTCCTGAACGGGCACACTTCGACGATCCCAGACGCCACCGACAGGAACTGGACCCCGGACCGCCGACCATCGAGACATGAGGAACCGCTGGGGGCTGGTCCTGTACGCCGTGCTGTCTCTCGCTCACCTGGTCGCGATCGCGCTCGACGAGAAGCTGCCACGCCTGCTCACCAAGCTGGCGCTGATGCCGACGCTGGCCGTCTGGGCCCGCCTCCAGGGTGCCGCCTGGCTCCTGGTCGGTGCGCTGGCGGCGTCCCTGCTCGGCGACGCTCTGTTGGAAGGCGACGAGCTGCTGCTCGGCATGGCCGCCTTCGGCGTCGCCCACGTCTGCTACATCGTCCTGTTCTCCCAGCGCACCACCCACCGCTCCTGGAAGGTAGCGGCGGCGTACGGCGTGCTGTGGCTGGCCGGCATGGTGTTGCTCTGGCCCGGGCTGGGCGACCAGCGGCTGCCGGTCGCGGTCTACTCGTTGCTGGTCACCGGTACCGCGCTGACGAGCATGTGGTTCGGCTGGCGGACCGGTGTCGGCGGACTGGTGTTCATGGTGTCCGACGGGCTGATCGGCGTCGAGCTGGCCGGGTACGGCTTCGCCGGCCGGGACTACCTGGTGATGGCGACCTACTGCCTGGCGCAATACCTGCTGGTCGTCGGTCTGGTTCCAGGTCGGGAACGGGTGGCGGCGGCGGTGCCAGTGGCTCGGTAGAGCTTCATCTTGCGTTGGGCAACTAGTTCCCGCGGGGTCACCTCGGGCGCTTGTCCTGGATCGCATGCTGGTCATCGCGCACCGTGGAGCTAGCGGCTACCGTCCGGAACACACGCCGGCGGCCTACCGCCTGGCTGCGGCGCTCGGCGCCGACTACCTGGAGCCGGACCTGGTCGCCACGCTGGACGGCGTCCTGGTGGCCCGGCACGAGAACGAAATCTCCGGAACCACCGACGTGGCCGACCACGCGGTGTTCGCGGACCGCAGGATCACCAAGATCGTCGACGGCGAGGCCGTCACCGGGTGGTTCGTCGAGGACTTCACGTACGCCGAGCTGCGCACACTGCGCGCCCGGGAGCGGATGCCCGCGCTGCGCGCCGCCAACACGGCGTACGACGGCCGGGAGGCGATCCCGACCTTCGACGAGGTGGTGGCGCTGGCCCGGCAGGAGTCCGCGCGGCTCGGGCGGCCGATCGGCGTGATCCCCGAGATCAAGCACCCGGCGTACTTCCGGCGGCTCGGGCTGCCGCTGGAGGAGCTGCTCGCCGAGCGGCTGACCGCGCTCGGCGTCCGCCGTGGCGAGGCGATGGTGCAGTCGTTCGAGCCGACCAGCCTGCGGCGGCTCGCGGTGATGACCGACGTACCGCTGGTGCAGCTGGTCGACTCCGAGGGCACCCCCAACGACTTCCAGCGCTTCGGCGACGACCGGACCTTCACCGACCTGACCGCACCGGCCGGGCTGCGCGAGATCTCGACGTACGCCGAGGTGCTGGCGCCGCACAAGGACCTGGTCATCCCGCGCCGCTCCGACGGCGCGCTGGACGCTCCGACCCGCCTGGTCGACCAGGCGCACCGCGCCGGGCTCAAGGTGCAGGTCTGGACGTTCCGGGCCGAGCGCCGCTTCCTGCCGACCGGCATGGACCTGGCCGCCGAGCTGAAGGCCTTCGCGGCCACAGGCATCGACGGCGTCTTCGCTGACCACCCCGACATCGCCGTGGCCACCATGACCCGCCGGGCCACGCTGAAGGTCTAGAGCGAGCCCCGCAGGTCCTTCAGTACCAGCTCCGCAGCGGCTGCCAGCTCCCGGTCGATCGCCTGGTTCTCGTTGAGGCCCAGTACGACGCGGGCGCTGGTCGCCGGGCGGGCACGGATCAGCTTGGCCCGCAGGTAGGTCGGCGGGTGACTGGAGTCGGTCCGCGTCTCCCGCAGCCTGCTGACCCGGAGCCGCCGCTCGATCTCGCGCTGCGGTGTCTCGGCCACCGCACGCCGTACTGCTTCCAGCGGCGGCAGGTCCTTCTCGAAGCGCAGCGCTCGCTCCAACGCCCTGTACGACGTGTCGCCGAGCAGCGTCCGCTCCAGCGCCCAGGCGGCGGCCTCGGAGCCGGCCACCTCCGCAGCGGTGCGGTCGGCCAGGTACTCCGCCCGCTGGTTGCCGCGCAGGCTCACCCGGTCCAGCAGCCAGGCGTAGCCGCGGACGATCGGCCCGACGATGCTGTTGATCACCCGGGTGAGGTGACTGGCGGAGGTGTCGGTGCCCAGCGCGTGCGCCGCATCCAGCTTGTACTCGTCGTACGGCTGCTCGGTGAACGCCGCCTCGACCTGCTCCAGCACCGACTCAGCGGCGTCGACCACCCAGCCGTGCCGGGCGTCCCCGTTCCTCCCGTGCCCCAGCTCGTGCGCCAGCACAGCCACCCGCTCCTGCGGCCGCAGCCCGGTCCAGAGCGGCAGCCCGATCCCGATGACCGGCCGGAACCGCCACCCGACCCGCACGAAGCAGACGTTCGGCTCAGCATCCAGCGCAACAGCAACGACCTGCGCAGTACCAATGGCTGCAGCGATCTGGTCCAGCAGACCGAACAGCACCGGTGCGTCCTCGCGGAAGACCAGCTGGACGTCAGGATCCAGCCGGGTGGCACGGGGACGCAGCATCAGCCCGATGGCGATGGCGATCGCTGCCAGCGGGATGCTCAGCCAGAGCGGCCGGTAGAAGATCAGCAACGCCACGCCACCGACCAGCGCGACCAGAGGCAGCACCAGCAGGGCAGCCGACAGCAGGTACGCCGTGATGCGTGCTGCGTCGACACCCGGGCGCTGGATGCGGCCGTGCTCCAGCTCGCGGTAGAGGGTGTCGGCGAGCTGGTGCTCGAGCTTCACGCGCCAGGCGGGCTGCTGGTGGTCGGGGCCGGTCGGGTCGACGTTCCAGTCGCACTGGTCGCACCAGGTGACGTAGCCGGGGTCGACGCGGATCTGCTGGGCGCACTGGGGGCACCGGGTCACGCCGGCATCGGTCTGCACGGCAGCAGTGTGACAGTGCGGTCAGAGTTCGCGGCGGAAGGCGGCGAGGGCCTCGCTGGTGGCGTGGGCCAGTTCCTCGTTCAGGTCGCTGCGGGGGATGACCTGTGGCTGGGAGTGCTGCAGGAGCCGCAGGCGCAGGTACGTCGGCGGGTGGTCCGGCGAGCAGCACAGGCGGGTGAGGCGGATCCGGCGGTCCAGCTCGCGGCGGGGGACCTCGGTGACGGCCCGGCTGGCCGCGGTGGTCGGGTCGATGTCGCGGTTGTAGCGGAGCGCTCGTTCGAGGGCTCGGAAGGCTGTGTCGGACAGAAGCGCCTTCTCGAGCGCGCCGGCCGTCGCCAAGGTCCCGGCGAGCTGGGCGGCCCGCTGGTCGGCGGCGTACGCGTCGTACTGGGTGAAGCGGAGGGTGACGCGCTGGAACGCCGCCAGGTACAGGCGGAGCAGCGGGCCGAAGAGGAGGTTGGCCAGCTTGGTCAGGTAGTAGTTGACGATCACGTCGTCCTGCGCCGAGACCACACCGCCCGCAGGGCTCGGCAGCACCCGCTGGGCCTCGTCGTGCCGGGTCTCGTCGAGAGGGCCGGGCCGGAACGAGTCGATGAGACCAGTGAGCACGCGGCGAGCAGCAGTAATGGCCGCAGCCAGCCGGCTCGACCTGACCAGGCTCAGCGCGATCACCGCTACCCGTTCCTGCGGCTCCAGCGCACTCCAGTACGACGTACCGATGACCAGCACCCGGCGGAAGCGCCAGGTGATCCGGGCGGCACTAACGGTCGGGCCGCTGTGCACGTAGACGCCGGAGACCGGGCCGACCGCGTCGAGTACGGCGTACAGGCCGGGGGCCTCAGCGCGGGAGACGGGCTGGGCGTCCGGCGGGAGGTCCTGCGGGCGCGGGCGGAAGGCTGCGCCGATGACCAGCGCTACGACGGCCAGCAGGGCGCTGAACCAGAGCGGCCGGTAGAAGAGCAGTAGTGCGACTGCACCGAGGAGACCGGCGCAGGGGATCAGCAGTACCGGGACAGTCACTAGGTACGCCGAAGCCCGGGCCAGTGGTGAGCCCGGGCGGTTGACGGCACCGCGTTCCCACTCGCGGTAGACGGAGAGTTGTCGTCGCTGCTGCCAGGCGGCGACCTTGTGGTGCTCCGGGTGCGGGTCGACGTTCCAGTCGCACCGGTCGCACCACGTCACGTAGCGCGGGTCGGCCGGTAGCTCGTGGTCGCACCGCGGGCAGTGCGACAGTCCCGACTCGGTCTGCACGGCAGCAGTGTGGTCCCTGGACGGGGCCGTTGCCCACTCGGGGCGTGGTCACTGCTGCCGTGGCAGCGAGGTCACGCGGCCGGCGGCTTGTCGTCGTAGATGCGGGCGGCGATGTCGCCCTCCGGCGTCGTCTGCGGCTGGTGGTTGTTCTGCATGCTCTGGTGGGCGCTCTGCCAGACGGCCTTGCCGTCGGCCTCGGGCATCACGACCCAGGCGATCACGTAGCCGATCAGCGCGGTACCACCGGTGAGCAGGGTCAGCGCGACGATGCCCAGCCGGACCAGCGTCGCGTCGATGTTCAGGTACTCCGCGATACCGCCGGAGACACCGGACAGCATCCGCTGGTCGCGCGAGCGGCGGAGGGTCTTGCCGGACAGGTTCTGGAAGGGTGCGGTGTTGTTCGTCATGTCCACAACTGTGCCGCTCGGGAGCCTGCCCGCACATCGGGATCGGTACCGACCCACCCCTGACCCGACCCCGGCATCCCTGGTCCGGCGCCCCTGACGACTTCCGGACTTTGTCGGTGGTCGCGGCTAGCTTGAACAGATGGACGCGGAAGCGGTGCAGAAGCTGGTGCTGCGGTTGCCCGGCACGGAGGAACACGAGGGCTGGGCAGGACAGCCGGCCTTCAAGGTGCGCAAGAAGGGTTTCGCGTACCTGTCCGAGGACGACGCGAAGCTGTTCGTGAAGGCGCTCCGCGAGGAGCAGCAGGCGATGATCGCGGAGAACCCCGAGGTCTACTCGTCCTGGTGGGAGTCCGGCCGGTTCGGCTGGCTGGAGATCGACCTGGAGCACGCCGACCCCGACGAGATCGAGGAGCTGGTCACCGAGGCGTGGCGGCTGAACGCTCCGAAGTACCTGATCGCCCAGTGGGAGGAGTAAGCCCACAGACAACCTCAACCACAGCAGGCCCACCACCGAAGCCAAAGGTGACAAGGGCAATGGCCCACCCCAAGGTGACGCCTGCTGACTTCTCGCCCAAACAGCGCACCTGCACCTGGTCAGCGGTGGGAGGTAGGCGAGAAGTGCACAGGTGGCACCTACCCGCACCCAACCACCAACCCGCGGCCGGCGCCGCGAGGCCCGAACCACCCGCACCCGACCTACGTGCGTCAACCCCAGCCGGTCACCCGACAAGCAACCCCAGCCTCAGCCGCTCGCCGTACAACCAACCCCAGCCCCCGAACGCGCCCCCTACCGCCCCGAAACCCCAGCCACACTCCCGCCCTTCCGGTAAGCACTCGGCGTCGTGCCGACCTCGCGCCGGAAGACGGTCCGGAAGTTCGCGGCGCTGCCGAAGCCGGCGACGGTGGCGATCCGTTCGACCGGCAAGTCCGTTGCCTCCAGCAACCGCCTCGCGCTGAGCACGCGCTGCACCGTGACCCAGCGCATCGGCGACTGCCCGGTCTCGGCCGCGAAGTGCCGGATGAACGTACGCCGGGGCAGGTGGCTGCGGTCGGCCAGCTGCTGGACGGTCATCGGCTCGCCGAGGTTCTCCAGCATCCAGGCCCGCGTCGGCGCGAGGTCGGACCGCGGCGGCACCTGCCCGTCGACGTGCTGGCGCTGGTCGCCGGCGCGGACCGGCGCGGCGACCACGCCCTGCCCGGCCGCGTGGGCCGCCGCCGCGCCGAAGTCGGACCGGATCAGGTGCAGGCACGCGTCGATCGCCGCGCCACCGCCCGCGGAGGTCAGCACGCGGCCGTCCTCGACGAACAGCTGGTCGCCCTGGACGTTCACCGTCGGGTGCAGCGCGCGCAGCGCGTCGACGTACTGCCAGTGGGTGGTCGCGTCGCGCCGGTCGAGCACGCCGCTCGCCGCCAGCGCGAAGGTGCCGGTGCAGATGCCGACCAGGCGGGCGTCGCGGTCGGCGGTGGAGCGGATCAGGTCGAGGTACTCCGCCGGGAGCGGGACCTCCGGGTCGTCGTACCCGGGGACGACGACGATGTCCGCGGTCGCGGCAGCCGCGAGCGGGTGCGCCGGGCGGAGCGCGGAGCCGGGGACGTCGGTCTCGCCGCAGAGCAGCACGTCGTACCCGCCCTGCTTGCCGAGCAGGTACGCCGGGATGGTGACGTCGAGGTCGATCACGCGGGGCACGACCAGGATCGCGACGCTCAGCACGGGACCTCCTCGACCGGGTGGCACAACGGTCGCGCGAGCGGTGGCACGAACGATGCCGTCTTTGGCACCGCCGCCGCTGGTGACCCGCGGCGCGACTTCCTAGGTTGGTTGAATCTTGTTCAACCTAACAGGGAGTGCTGATGGCGGTACAGACGGAGAGTTTCGGGGTCCCGTGGGAGCACGACTACGGCTACGTCCAGGCGGTCCGGCGTGGTGACACGATCTACCTGTCCGGCCAGCTGTCGCACGACGGCGCCGAGTTCGTCGCGCCCGCGCCGGTCGGTGCGGACGGCGTCGTGACCGACTTCTCGGCGACCGCCGACCAGTGGCGGCGCACCTACGTGAACGCCGAGGAGCTGCTGAAGCGCTTCGGCGCGACCCTGGACGACGTGGTGGAGGAGGTCGTCTACGTGCTCGACGTCGACACCGCGATGAGCGTCGCCGGGGAGGTCCGCAAGGCGGCGTACCGGCGGGACGACCCGCAGGTCGCCAGCACCATCCTGGGCGTCACCCGGCTGGCCCTCCCGCAGCAGCTGATCGAGGTCAAGTTCGTCGTCAGGGTGTAGTCCGAGGGGTCCACCGCGTCGGGGGCTGGCTTGCACTCGCTTGGGGCGAGTGCTAATACTTGGTTAGCACTCAGTGGGCGAGAGTGATAACGCTCGTGCCCGCGGGGAGCTGTTAGAAGACGGCCTCGATGAGGTGCCGGAGTCAGGCGGGACGTGACCGCGACGACACCGGTACCGTCCGTCGCGGGCATCGGGCCGGCTGAACCACCAGAAACTCGACGCGGGAGGACTCGCGGAGAATGCCCAAGCTGATTTCTTTCAACGAAGAGGCGCGCCGCGGCCTCGAGCGGGGAATGAACACCCTCGCCGACGCCGTCAAGGTGACGCTTGGCCCGAAGGGCCGCAACGTCGTCCTGGAGAAGAAGTGGGGCGCCCCCACGATCACCAACGACGGTGTCTCCATCGCCAAGGAGATCGAGCTCGAGGACCCGTACGAGAAGATCGGGGCCGAGCTCGTCAAGGAAGTTGCCAAGAAGACCGACGACGTCGCGGGTGACGGCACCACCACCGCGACCGTGCTGGCCCAGGCGCTCGTGCGCGAGGGTCTGCGCAACGTCGCCGCCGGCGCCAACCCGATGGGCCTGAAGAAGGGCATCGAGAAGGCGACCGAGGCCGTCAGCGAGCAGCTGCTGGCGCTGGCCAAGAACGTCGAGACCCGCGAGCAGATCGCGGCGACCGCCTCGATCTCGGCCGCGGACACCCAGGTCGGCCAGATCATCGCCGAGGCGATGGACAAGGTCGGCAAGGAAGGTGTCATCACCGTCGAGGAGAGCAACACCTTCGGCCTCGAGCTCGAGCTCACCGAGGGCATGCGCTTCGACAAGGGTTACATCTCGCCGTACTTCGTGACCGACACCGAGCGGATGGAAGCGGTCCTCGACGACCCGTACATCCTCGTGGTGAACAGCAAGATCTCCAGCATCAAGGACCTGGTCCCGGTGCTCGAGAAGGTCATGCAGACCGGCAAGCCGCTGGCGATCATCGCCGAGGACCTCGAGGGTGAGGCGCTGGCGACCCTGGTCGTGAACAAGATCAAGGGCACCTTCAAGACCGTCGCCGTCAAGGCGCCGGGCTTCGGTGACCGCCGCAAGGCCATGCTCGGTGACATCGCCATCCTCACCGGTGGTCAGGTCATCTCCGAGGAGGTCGGCCTCAAGCTCGACACCGTGGACCTGGAGCTGCTCGGCCAGGCCCGCAAGGTCGTCGTCACCAAGGACGAGACCACCATCGTCGAGGGCGTCGGCGACGCCGACTCGATCCAGGGCCGGGTCAACCAGATCCGCGCCGAGATCGAGAAGTCGGACTCCGACTACGACCGCGAGAAGCTGCAGGAGCGGCTGGCCAAGCTGGCCGGCGGCGTCGCGGTGATCAAGGTCGGCGCGGCCACCGAGGTCGAGCTGAAGGAGCGCAAGCACCGCATCGAGGACGCCGTGCGCAACGCGAAGGCGGCCGTCGAGGAGGGCATCGTCGCCGGTGGTGGCGTCGCGCTGCTGCAGGCGTCGGTGATCGCGTTCGAGAAGCTGGAGCTCGAGGGTGACGAGGCGACCGGTGCCGCGATCGTGCGGTCGGCCGTCGAGGCCCCGCTCAAGCAGATCGCCGTCAACGCCGGCCTCGAGGGTGGCGTCGTGGTGGAGAAGGTCCGCAACCTCGAGCCGGGTCACGGCCTGAACGCCGCGACCGGTGAGTACGTCGACCTGATCAAGACCGGGATCATCGACCCGGCCAAGGTCACCCGGTCGGCGCTGCAGAACGCGGCCTCGATCGCGGCCCTGTTCCTCACCACCGAGGCGGTCATCGCCGACAAGCCGGAGAAGGCCGCGGCCGCTCCGGGTGGCGCGCCCGACATGGGCGGCATGGACTTCTGATCCCCGGAAGTTCCTCGTAGTACCAGTACTGAACAAAGCGGTCCCGGGTCCCAGCCCGGGGCCGCTTTGCTGTGTCTAGCCCTTGGCGGCGCGCAGCAGCCGGAGCTGCCCGATCTCGGCCGCGTTCTTCATCAGCTCGGAGTTCACCCAGCCGTAGAGGTCGGCCACGGTCCGTCCCGCCTCCGGCGGCCACGGGAAGGCCACCGGGAGCGTGAGCCGCGAGGAGTCCTCCAGTACGGCGGACCACTCGTCGCGCAGGTGGTGCATCCAGTCCCTGGTCCCGAGCAGCGTGCCCGGCCACGGTACGTCGGTGCGGTGCGGCGGGACGGTCTGCCGGGCGTGCGCCAGCGCCGTCGTCCACCACCACCCGATGTGCCAGGTCAGCCAGCCGACCGTCGGCACCGGGATCGGGTCGAGCTCCTGATCGGCCCAGTCCGGCCGCCAGACGCCGGTCGCGTCCGGCCGGACGGCCCAGTTCAGCTCGGCCGGCTCCCAGAGCAGGTCCTCCGGGACCAGCCGGTCCAGGTGGTACTCGAACAGCGACCAGGTCAGCTCGAACTGCCCGCGCAACACACCTGTGATCGTCACCGGGTGATTCTCTCAGGGCCTCCCGACAACGCTCAGGAGCTGACCAGGCAGAACGACGCGTAGTGGTCGGCGGTGTAGTAGACGAATGCCGGGTCGGTGGTCTCGCCGCCGCCGATCAGCCGGCGGGCGCCGCGGTCGGGAGAGCCGGGCGTCTCCACGGTGTACTCGTGGTAGTAGCCGGTCGACTCGTCGGGGAGGATGCCCTCCCGGTTCTGGAAGACGGTGCCGTCCTGGTCGTAGGGGAACGGCCCGCCGGAGTGGATCAGGTCGAGGGTCTCCGAGGCCTCCGCGGGAAGGGAGCTGAGATCGCAGGAAGGGATCGCGGCGAGCTGCGGTACGGCGTACAGGGTGGTCGGGGCGGGAGCCGCGGTGGCGGTGCTGAAGCCCAGCAGGACTGAGGCGAGCACGGCGACGACGGCGCTGACGGTCTTCGTGACGACGGGGGTTCGCATGGGCTGGAGGCTTCCCGCTCCAACCGCCCGCGGGACATCCCAGCTGTGGTTAACCGGTGGACTATGACCCTCTGCCGCCCTACTGTTCTGGCTGCGAGAACGACTCGAGCGAAAGGAGCGACCGATGACCACTCAGACGTGTTCCACGGCGCGCCCGGTCCGCTCGTCCAGCTCGCACTGAGCGGAGCCCGCGCCTCTTTCCGGAGGTACCGTGACCATCCGCACCATCGTCGAGTCCGATCTCGACACCATCCACACCCTGATCGCCGACCAGTCGATCAACACCGTCACCCGTGAGCGCTACGACGAGTACGTCGGCGTCGGCTACTACCGCGACGCCTGGACCTGGGTCGTCGAGCAGGACGGCCGGATCATCGCGCTGGCCGTCTGGTGGGAGATGCCGCAGTTCGAGCACCCGTTCAGCATCGACGGCCTGTACTACGCCGGCGACGGCGACCCGGTGCCTGTGTGGGCCGAGCTGATCCGCGCCGGGCTCGACTCGATCCCGGCGGGGGCCGAGGAGCCGGAGTATCACCTGTTCGTGCCGAACGGCTGGCGCGAGCAGCCAGAGGTTGTTGCTGCGTTGGAGCCGCGGCTGGCGGCAGCTGCGCTCGCTGGGCTGTCAGCGGTGACTGAGCGGCTGCGCTACGAGTGGTTGTCGTCGTACGGGCTGCCGAGCCGGTCGACGCGGCTGCGGTTCGAGCCGGCCGAGGACGACGCGTTCCTGGATGCGTTCGTTCGGGTCATCGAGGGGAGCCTGGACGCCTCCACTGCGCGGGCGGTTGCGCGTGGTGGGGCTGAGGCGTCGGCCAAGGAAGATCTGGAGATCTACCAGGAGATGCCCGGTGAGCGGGACTGGTGGAGGCTCGCGTACGACGAAGCCGGCGCGCTGGTCGGCTTCATCCTGCCGTCGGCCAACAACGGCGGGCCGGTGATCGGGTACGTCGGGGTGCTGCCCGAGCAGCGCGGGCACGGCTACAGCGACGACCTGCTCGCGGAGGGGACGCACATCCTCGCCGAGACGGGCGCTGAGCGGATCCGCGCCGACACGGATCTGACCAACCGCCCGATGGCCGCGAGCTTCGAGCGCCAGGGCTACCGCAACCACGCGGTCCGGATGGTCGCCAGCCACCCGATCGCCTAGCCATCGATCGCCGGGTCGGGGCGGCCGCCGAGTCGCCCCGGCCCATCCGGGCGTCGCCCCTCGCGAAAGTTGTGCGCGAGGGGCAGACGGCTGGGCAGGTGCGCCCTATGCTCCCTGACATGTCAGAGACCTTCGGGTCTTCGTCGGGCGGGGTGAGGGTGGACGATGCGCGACATCGCGCTGATCCTGCACGTCGCGTCGGGGGCGCTCGCGGTCCTGCTGGGGCCGTTCGCGATCGCGCTGACGCTGCGGCGCAAGGGGCTGAACTGGGTCGGGGAGATCTACCACTGGGCGGTCGCCCTGGTCTGCCTGTCCGCGCTGGTGATGGTGCCGTACGACTGGGCCGGGCTGTGGGTGTTCTGGCCGATCTCGCTCGCGTCGTACCTGTTCGTGTACCTCGGTCAGCGCTCGGCGGAGGCACCGGGCGGGCTCTGGTACCGCGGCGTCCTGCGCGGGTACGGCGGCGGCTGGATCGCTTTGTGGACAGCGATCCTGGTCGTCAGCGCCGCGGATCACCCGTGGACCTGGGCGGTACCGATCGTGCTCGGCACCGCCCTGATCGAGTGGCTCTGCTTCCGCCCGGCCGTCGCATGGACGCGGGTCTGACGCTCAGCGCAGCCGGCGGAAGAACGCGCGCAGGTCGTCGGTGAGCAGCTCGGGGACCTCCATCGCCGCGAAGTGCCCGCCGCGCTCGTACTCGTTCCAGTGCTCGATCTTGCCTTCCGGGTCGACCAGGCTGCGGATCGCCGTCTCGGCGCCGAACACGGCGACACCGGTCGGGGGAGCGGCAGAGGCACCCGCCCAGCCACCGTCGTCCGCGCCGCCGCTCCAGCTGTCCTCGGCAGGCGCCGGCTGCTCCGCGAACGCCCGCCAGGCGGCCATCCCGTCGTACAGGGCGTGCGCAGAGGTAGCACCCGAGCCGGTGAACCAGTACAAGCTCACGTTCGTCAGCAGCTGGTCCTTGTCCACAGCATCTTCAGGCAGTGCCGCCGAAGGATCCGTCCACTCGGCGAACTTCTCCACGATCCACGCCAGCTGCCCGACCGGTGAGTCGTTCAGCGCGTACCCGATCGTCTGCGGCCGCGTCGACTGCAACGTCAGATACCCCAGCCCGTCCCGCAGGTAGTTGTTGAACCGCTCGGCCCGCTCCCGATCCATTCCGCTGAACGCCTCCACATCAACAGGCCCACCGAACGGCTCCGACGCGCTCACCGCCGCCAGGTGCACCCCAGCCACCCGCCCCGGCGCAGTGAACGGCAGCATCCCGCTCACCCCAGCACCTGCGTCCCCACCATGCGCAGCGAACCGCTCGTACCCGAGCCGGCTCATCAGCTGCGACCACATCCCAGCCACCGCGAACAGGTTGAACCCAGCCGGCCCGAGCGGGTTGGAGAACCCGTACCCCGGCAGCGACGGTACGACGACGTGGAACGCGTCCGCCGGGTCACCACCGTGCGCCCGCGGGTCGCTGAGCGGCCCGACCACCCGCGCGAACTCCACCGGCGACCCCGGCCAGCCGTGCGTCAGCAGCAACGGCAGCGCGTTCGGCTCCGGCGAAGGCTGGTGCAGGAAGTGCACCCGCTGCCCGTCGATCTCGGTCACGTACTGCGGGACCTCGTTCAGCCGCGCCTCCTGGGTACGCCAGTCGTACCCGTCCGCCCAGTACGCCGCCAGCTCGCGCAGGTAGCCGCTCGGCACGCCCCGGCTCCAGCCGTCGTGGGCCGTGGCCGGCCAGCGGGTGTTCCGCAGCCGCGCCCGGAGGTCGTCGAGGTCGGCCTGCGGGATGTCGATGGCGAAGGCCTGGACCGCGCTGCTGGTCGTCATCGGCAACGTCCTTCCGTGGTGGGTGGTGATCGGATCCCATCCCACCGCGGACGACGTCGGCAAACCCTTGACCCCAGGCGCAAAAGCTGAGCCAACCGCGCGCGCCAGAGCCGGCGCGAGCCAGAGCCGGCGCGATCGCCCAGCCGGGGCGAACGCCGGCCCGGTCGCGCGCTACGCCTGCCCGGCCTGCTCCTCCGGCGTCGCCTTCCGGACCACCAGACGCGTCCACGCACCCACGTAGATCCGGTCGTCGGCGTTCAGCTCACGCCGCTGCCCCGGCGGGACCGGGTCTTCAGGCAGCGGCCCCGACGCCGGCCCGACGAAGGTCCCGTTGGACGACTGCAGGTCCTCCACCCACCAGCGCTGCCCGTCGGTGGTCAGCTGCGCCTGCCGGCGGCTGACACCTGTGTCGTCACCGCAGTCCACCTCCGGGCTGATCCCACGGCTGCGCGACGGCCGCCCGACCAGCACGCTCTTCTCGGTCAGCGGTACGACGACCGGCAGGCCCGGCGAAGGGCACGGGTCGTCGCTCTGCTGCACGGCGTACCAGTCGGGGTCGACCCAACGCTCCACGACCCACTCGGCGACCTCCTGCGGAGCAGGCGGCACCGGCGGCGGCGCCGTACTCGGTCCGAGGTCCAGCGGCGAAGCGGCCCGGGGCATCGTGCCCGTAGTGAAGTCGTAGCCGCAGGACTCGCAGAACAGCGCGTCCACAGCAGCGGACTCGTTGCAGTTCGGGCAGGCCTGCGTGGTCGGCGCCGCCGGAGCAGGAGCCGCCACAGCAGGAGCCGGTACGGCGGCAGCCGCCGGTGTGGCAGCAGCTCCGATCGGAAGCCCGCAGACGTCGCAGTAGTCGGTCGAGGTCGACGGGTGCCCGCTGGGGCAGGTCGTCCCGCTCACTTCTTCACCCGGGTCGTCTTGGTGGACGCGGTGTCGAGCGCCATCTCGTCGACCTTCTCGACCGTGCGCTTGAGCCGCACGGTGCCGGTGTCCTGGTCATCGATGTCGACCACCTTGCGCAGCCGCGAGGTGGCCTCCTCGTTACCGGTCTGGGCGGCCAGCTGGACGGCCCGGCCGAGCTTGGTGGTCGCGGTCGCGGTGTCACCGGCCGCCTTCGCCGCCAGGCCCTCCTGGATCGCGTCGGCAAGCTCGGTCTGCCCGGTGTAGTGGGCGACCTCCGGGCTGATCCGGGTGGTCAGAGCCTCGTCGGCCGACCACAGTGCCTTCACCAGGCCCTGCGCGAGCACCTGGTCGCCGACAGCCAGCTGGACGCGAGCAGCGAGCTGCTCCTGCCCGATTCCCTTCGCAGCAAGCCGTACTGCGACGTGGTAGTCGCGGGACTCGTCGCCCCAGGAGCCGGTCGGGTAGGACCCGGTCAGCGCGTTCACCTCGGTACGCCGTGCGGTCAGGTCGTCCACGGTCGGTGCGACCTGGCGGACGAACAGCACCTGCGCGCCCTGCGGCGCCCAGACCCGCAGGTCGGCCGCGGCGACGCCCTTGCTCATCGCCTGCTGGATCAGCTTCTGGAACTCGGCCGCCAGCTGCTCCGGCGCCGGGATGATGTCGACCGTGCCGAGCAGCGCGGTGGCGATCCGGCGGACCTCGTCGACCTGCCAGGCCACCCCGACGCCGCGGCAGTCGCACTGGAACTGGCCGGTGACCGCCTCGATCGTCGCGGTCAGCACCTCGGGCGACTCGTGCTGGTTCTCGCCGTCGGTGAGCAGGATCGCGTGCTTCTGCGACAGCGACGGCACGGTCGCGAAGACCCGCGAGGCGAGCCGCAGCCAGGTACCCATCGCGGTGCCGCCGTCGGCGTAGAAGCGCGACACGGCCTCCTTGGCGGCCTGCCGGGTGTAGGCGTCCATCCGGACCATCACCGGCTCCGCCGACGGCGGGAAGGCCAGCTGGGCCCGGTCGTTGCCGGAGATCACCGCGAACCAGACCCCGTCGAGGATCTGGTCGATCGCGGTCTGCGCGGCGTACGCGGCGGCCCGGACGCCCTCGGCGCCCATCGAGCCGGACGTGTCGACGATGATGATCTCGCCGGCGTCGCCGGACCCGGTCTGGCCCGCGACGCCCGCGCCGGCGCAGTCGACGGTGACGATCGCGTGCACGTCGGTACCGCCGTCGGGCAGGAACTCGTTCTGGTAGACGGTGGCGGAGAACTCGGCCATCTCGTGGGGTTCCTTTCGGTCCGGCGGGATCAGGGGAGGCGCGCGAGCGCGACGGTGATGTTGTCCTGGCCGCCCTGGGCGTTCGCCCAGTCGACCAGTGCGGACGAGGTGGCCAGCGGTTCGCCACTGTTGGCCGCAGCGGTCTGACGGACCAGGTCGGCCAGCGGTGCCGCTTCGGAGCAGTAGTTCCACAGCCCGTCCGAGCAGACCAGCAGCCAGCCCGGACCGTCCACCCGGAGCGTGGTGGTTCGCGGGGTGTGGTCCGGGGCGTCCTTGCCCAGCCAGCGGGTGATCGCGTGCGCCTGCGGACCGGTCTCGGCCTCGTGCCGCGGTACGCCGGTGGCGATCAGCTCGGCCGCCCAGGAGTCGTCCACAGTGAGCCCGACGGCCTCGGCGTTGTCCGGGAACCAGTACGCCCGGCTGTCGCCGACCACACCGGCCACCAGCAGCCCAGCCTCGAGCACAGTGGCGACGAACGTGCAGGACGCCGGGTTCGGGCTGTCCGGACTCGTGTTCTCCAGTACGGCGTCGCTCGCGGCGTCGGCGGCCGCGTTCAGCCGGGCGATCACCGCCGCCTCCCGCGACGACTCGGTACCCATGCCCTGTGCGTGCCCAGCAGCCAGTACGTCGCGCGCCGCGCGAGCAGCGGCCAGGCTGGCCACGTCGGAGTCCAGCGACGAGCTCACCCCGTCGCAGACCACCAGCAACGCGCGGCTGCCCGGCTCTGCGTCGGCAGCGATCGCCACCGCGTCCTCGTTGCGGCTGTGCCGGATGCCTCGGTCGCAGACCGCGGCGACCCAGGGAGCGGGCTGCTCGCTGAAGTGGTCGCGCGGCTTGCTGGCCTTCGTACCGCAGGTCTCGCAGTAGCCGTCGGCACCGACCGTGCCGCCGCAGGAGCGGCACGGACCGGGCGTGAACGCCGGCGCCGGGGCACCGGTGTGCAGCTCGATGGTCGGTTCGGTGTCGGTGTCCAGCGCGGGCGTGCTCGGTGCGGCGCCGGGCTGCAGCTCGGCGCCGCAGCTCTCGCAGTACAGGTCGGCGTCGGACACCGGTTCGCCACAGCTGGGGCAGACCGTCCGGGTCGTACTCGTCATCGCAGCGTCCATCCTCGAACCTCGTTGGCCAGGTCGACCAGGGCGATCCTTTCCTCCCGGCTGCGCGCGTGGCCGGCCAGCTCACGGTAGGCCGACTCCAGGCCGGCGCGCAGGTCCGACTCGGTCGCGGCGTGCTTGGAGATCACCACCTGCGGGTCCGGGCCGTTGGCCAGGACCACGTCCAGCGCGGTCGCGAACACGCTCGCCGACAGGTTCGCCCGGTCCACCGGGTCGATGGTCAGGTCGTCGATACTGCCCATGGCCTCGGCCAGTGCGCCCAGGCCGCGACCCGATCCGGCCAGCAGCCCAGCCCGAAGCCGGCGGGCCCGGATGTAGGCGCCGCTGGTCGGCGGGACCAGGTCGAGCGCTGCGACCGCGCCGTCGAGATCACCGCGCTCCGACCGGATCGTCGACAGCCCGAAGGCCGACGGGGCGATGTAGTTGGCGTCGGTCCGGGCACAGGTCAGGTAGAGGCCCTCGGCGACGTCGTACTCGCCGCTGAGCCGGCAGGACTCCGCCAGCGCCAGCTTCGGTGCCAGCTCACCCGGTACCTGCCCGTAGACCGCGTTGAACGCCGACTGCGCGGCGGGGATGTCGTTGCGGGCCAGTGCGACCAGTCCGGCCATCCAGACCGCGCGCCACTCCCACGGGTCCTGCTTGAGCAGGTCGCTGACCGCGGTGTCGACCATGTCGTGCTGGCCGGAGTCCAGAGCGGCCTGGGCGAACTCCAGCAGCGTCTGCGGCGTCTGCTCCGGCGCGTTGGAGATGGCCTCCAGCCGCTGCTCCGGGTCCTGCACGCTGACCGTCTTCAGCCAGCCCGCCATCTTGTCGCCGTCGTCCGGCAGCAGGGAGGGGAGGCGCTGCCACGGCAGAGCGGCCTCGCCGAGCGCCGCGGCCCGGTCACCTGGGCTGCCGAACAGCAGCGACGACGTGGAGTGCTGCGCGGCGCCGTACGGCTGCTTGGCCGCGACCACCTCCCGCAGTACGCCGAGCAGCTGCACGCGCAGCTCGTCGGCGGAGACGAAGCGGTCGGCCGGGTCCTTCGCGCACGCCTTGAGCAGCAGGCGGTAGAACGAGTCGTACTCCTGGAACAGCGGCACGTCGCTCACCGGCGGCAGCGACGCGATGTACGTCGACTGGTAGCCGCGGAACTCCATCGCCAGCACGGTCAGCGTGCGCCCGAGCGTGTAGATGTCGGACGCGATCGACGTGCCGACCTCCGGGACCTCCGGTGCCTGGTAGCCGACGGTGCCGTAGATCGCCGAGTCCATGTCGTCGATCCGCCGCACACCACCCATGTCGATCAGCTTCACCGCGTCGCCGACCTGGATGATGTTGTCCGGCTTGAAGTCGCAGTAGACCAGGCCGAGGTCGTGCAGGTACGAGAACGCCGGCAGGATCTCCAGCAGGTAGGCGATCGCCTGGTCGACCGGGAGCGCGTTGTACTGGCCGCGGTTGGCCTGCATCCGCTGCTTGAGCAGGGTCTTCAGGCTGGTACCGCCGACGTACTCCATCACGATGTAGCCGGCGCCGTCGTGGGTGACGAAGTTGTAGATCTCGACGATCAGCGGGTGCTCGACGCGAGCCAGGAACTGCTGCTCGGCGATCGCCGCGGCGACCGCGTCGGGGTCCTCGGAGTTCAGCAGACCCTTCAGCACCACCCAGCGGTCGGAGACGTTCTGGTCCTGAGCCATGTAGATCCAGCCGAACCCGCCGTGCGCCAGACAGCCGGCCACCCGGTACTGACCGCCGACGAGGTCGCCGGCCTTCAGCTTCGGCGAGAACGAGAACGGGCTGCGGCACTTCGGGCAGAAGCCTTCGGTGCGTCCCGGCTGGTCGCCACGGGCGCGACCGACGGCGTTCCCGCAGTTCGGGCAGTTCCGGCGGTCCTCGGGGACCATCGGGTTCTGCAGGATGGCTTTGCTGGCGTCGATCGGCGGGATCGTGGGGACGCTGGTCAGGCCAGCACCGAGCCGTGCGCCACGGAGGCGAGTCGAAGAGGTGCCAAGGCGTCGAGTCAGCTTGGAGCCGGCCGCCTGGGCTCGAGCCGAGCCCAGGGGAGTGGAAGCCAGCCGGTTGGAAGCCCGAGAAACAGTAGAGGGAGAGCTGATGGGCTCAGGTGCGGCTTCAGCAGAAGCAGGTGTTCCACAGACATCGCAGTACCCATCGACAACTGTTCCCGAGCAACCTGGTTGCTGGCAGCCCCCAGCGGCAGCAGGTGCTCCCAGACCAGCAGTCCCACTGCCCGTAGTGGCAGCAGGGGATCCGCAAACATCGCAGTACCCGTCAGCAATGGTGCCGGTGCATCCCGGCTGGGTGCAGGTCATGTTGTCCCTCCGACACTGTTGTCCAAGTAGATCTGGTACGCCGCAACGAGCGCCGCCAGCCGGACCAGATCCACCGGCTCCGCCTTCAGTACTTCCCGCCCTCGCCGGTACAGCTCAGCCAGGTCCTCAGTAGCTCCACCAGTACGAGCCACGCTGCCCGCCTTCACCTGGTACGCGTCCAGCCGCGCCGCCAGCTCGTCCCGCCGCGCGAGCGCAGCACCGTACGCCGACTGCGCCTGCCCCAGCGCCCGCCGTACGGCGTCCAGCCGGGTCAGGTACTTCTCCAACTCAGCAGGCGTGTTCGGCACCGCCCCGAGCGCAGTCACATCCGGTACGCCGAGCCGCGGCGCAGGCGCCACCGCCGCGACGCACTGGTCAGCCAGCGCCCGCACAGCCGTCCCCTGCGCCTCCAGCTCGGTCCGCAGCGTCCGCGCCCGGGCCACGTCGGCCGCACGCTCCCGCCGGGTGGCGGACCCGACGATCAGGTCCCGCTCGACCAGCGCCGCGTCGATCTCCAGCGGCCCGATCAGCCCGCCGACATCGGCGCCCCGCTTGGACCGCTCGGTCACGTCGGTGACGCGCCGGTCCAGGTCGTGGTGCTTGGCGATCGCGTCGTTCCGGCTCACCGCGGGCTCCCGCGTGACCAGGTCGCTGATCCGCTCGACCTGCGCGCGCAGCTGCCGCAGCCGGGCCGCCAGGTCGGCGTCACCGGGCTCCAGCGCGAGCTTCGCCCGCAGCGTCGCGGCCAGCGCGTCCGACAAAGTGCATGCCTCAGGCAACGAAACCGCGAGCGACCCGCCGGCCGCGCCGGCACCGGACGTGGTGTCCAGGCCGCCCCAGATCAGCGTCGAGATCCGCTCGGTCTCGGCCGCGCCGACCCGTCCGGAGTCCCAGGTCAGCAGGATCAGCTCGTACCGGTCCGAGACGGCCTTCCAGACCGCCATGCTGAGCACCACGTCGGCGCTCAGCGCGTCCGCGTCGGCGGCGTGCAGGGCGGCCTGGTCGAGCTCGTCCAGCTCCGCGCGGCGCCGGTCCCGCCAGGTCCCGAGCGCGTCCAGGAACGCCAGCAGCTCCGCGGCGGGAACGCTGCTGCCGATCCGGCCCGGAGGCGCCGGCGCGGCGGCGGTCGGCGTACGAACGGTCATCAGCCCCTGCCGTAGAGGGGCTTCGGCGGCGCCGGTGCCGGCCCGAGGGTCGGCGCGAGCCACTTGTCGTAGGAGGCCTTCCAGCGCCCCTCGGCCTTCATCTGCTCCAGCACGCCGTTGACGAACCGGACGAAGTCCACGTTCTCCTTCGGAATCCCGAGACCGTACGGCTCGTCGCTGATCCGCTGGCTGATGATCTTCGCGTACGGGTCCTGCGCGGCCTCACCGGCGAGCACGGTGTCGTCACCGCTGATCCCGTACGCCTTGCCCTGCTGGAACAGCACCAGGCAGCCGGTGTCGGTGTCGGCGGTGATCGGCGTGATGTCCTTGTACTTCTTCAGGTTGTCCAGACTGGTCGAACCGGCCGGCGCGCAGATCGTCTTGCCGCCGAGGTCCTCCAGCTTGGTCGCGGTCGAGTCGCGCTGGATCAGCGTCTTCTGGCCGGATCGGTAGTACTCCGCCGAGAACGCGATCTGCTGCCAGCGGGCGCAGTTGATCGTCATGTTCCGGGCCACGATGTCGATGTTGGACGCCTTGTTCTGCAGCACCGGGATGCGTTGCGGGCTGGAGATCACCACCAGTTCGACCTTGTTCGGGTCGCCGAAGATGGCCCGGGCGACCTCGCGGACCATGTCGATGTCGAAACCCTCGATGGCGCCGGTGATCGGGTTGCGCGAGCCCAGGTTCAGGCTGTCCGCGGAGATCCCCGCCCGGAGCCGGCCGTTGCGGTAGATCCTGTCCACGGTCGAGCCGAGCCTCGCCTGCCCGGGGGCCGGGAGCGCGCCCTCGGGTGCGTACGAGCGCAGCTCGTCGGTCAGGTTGTTCTTGCAGGTCGGCCCGGCCGGCGGCGGCGCCGTACTGGTCGGGGCGGCCGGGTTCGGCGGGACCTCGGTGGCCGCGTAGTCGCCCGAGCCACAGGCGGCCAGGGCGAGCAGCGCCACAGCGCTGCCGGCGGCGATCAGCTGCTTCCTCATCGGTATTCCCCCAGTCGCTGGGACAGGCCCCAGGCGGCGAGCAGTGCGGCCGCGATCCCGATCGGCAGGCCGAGCCACCCGATCGGCGGCAGCGAGCCGCGCGCGTCGGCGAGGTTCTGCTGGGCGGCGTCGCTGCTCACTCCGAGGGTCGAGGCGGAGGCCTTGTCGAAGTTGGTGAACGGCGTGGTCGCGGAGCCTGCTCCGGTGCCGATCGCGAGATCCACGGCGTTGTCCCACTTGCCGCTGTCGTCGGCCGAGCGGATCGCGACGTGGGCCGCCTTGTACTGCTGCCAGGCGCTCGCCGCCGAGCCGGCGCCGGAGCCGATCGCGGCGAGTTGCTTGTCGACCCGCTCGGCGGCGGACTTCCACGCCTTCTCGAAGTCGGCACCGGAGCCGCGGGCGATCAGCGTCAGGCTCTCGTTCGACTTGGCGTCGTACGCCGCGATCCGGGCCCCGGCCAGCGCCAGCGCGTCGGCGTACTCGTCGGCACGAGTGTCGCTGGCCGAGCTGCTGGCTCCGGCGAGCCCGGCACCTCCGACCACCATCGTCAGCAGCACCAGGACGGCTCCGACGACCAGCGGCACGTTCAGGTACCGGTGGGTGCGCTTGGCCAGCCAGACCATCGTCAGCACCAGTACGGCGAGGCTGAGCAGTCCGCTGACGATCAGCCAGATGTTGCCGCGGCCGACACCGTTGAACTCGGTTCTGACCCGGTCCTCGTTGGCGGTGACCAGCGCGTTCAGCAGCGGCAGCGACTCGTTCTGCAGCGTGGCGTTGGCGTCCTTGAGGTACTGCGAACCGATCGGCAGGCCCTGGCGGTTGTTGGTCCGCGCCTGCTCAATCTGGCCGTTGTAGGTCAGCAGAGTCATGTTGAGCGCGCCGAGCACGGTCTGGTCGGCCGGCTGGGCCGTGGCCGCCTCGGCGATCAGCCGGGAGGCCGTCGCGAGCGAGTCGACGAAGTGCTGGCGCTGGGCCGGCGGCTCCAGGCCGCCGACCAGGAACGCGTTGGTGGCGTCGGCGTTGGCCGCGACCAGGTTGGTGTGGATCGCCTGCACCCGGACCAGCTGCGCGGTGTTCGCCTCCGCTCGCTTCAGAGCGCCGTCGGACTGGCGGAAGCCCTGGGCCGCGGCCAGGCCGAACAGTACGGCGACGACGGCGGTCAGGATGAGCAGTGCGCGCATCCGGCCCGGCGTACCGTAGAAGAAGATGTTGACGACGCCGTGCGGCTTACGAGCCGGTGGCGGCTGCTGCGGCGCGCCGCTGGACGCGACGGGCGCGGCCGGCGGCGACCAGGTCGCCGGGGGCGCACTGACTGTCTGGGTCACGCCTGTTCTCCTTGCTCGGGCAGCACAGCGGTCTCAGCCGGTACGTCGGCCCGCTCGGTCTCGGCCGGGCTGGACAGCTCGGCTCCGACCTCTGGCTGGTCGGCGGTGGTCGGTGGGTGCAGGTCCTCGTCGGTGAGGTCCTCGGCGACGATCTGACGCAGCTGCTCGGTGGTGGGTGCCGTGACGTCGCGCAACCGCCAGGCGTGCCGGCCGATCGCGGCCTCCAGGGTGTTCCGCGCGAACCGCCCGTTGCCGAACGACCGCCCGCGCGGCGTCGACTCCAGCACGACCTGGAAGTGCGTCAGCGCGCTCTCGGTCAGCTCGTAGTCGGCCGCCTCGGCCAGCCCGGTGAGGATGTCGGTCAGCTCGGCGTCGGTGTAGTCCTCGAACCCGATCGTCGTCCGGAACCTGCTGGCCAGGCCGGGGTTGGCGGCGATGAACGTCTCCATCGGTTCGGGGTACCCGGCAACGATCACGACCAGGTCGTCGCGGCGGTCCTCCATCTCCTTGACCAGGGTGTCGACCGCCTCCCGTCCGTACTGGTCGGTGCCCTGGTCACCGGAGGTGAGGCTGTACGCCTCGTCGATGAACAGCACGCCACCGGCCGCCGACGCGACCACCTCGGCGGTTTTGGTCGCGGTCTGGCCCAGGTATCCGGCGACCAGCTCGGAGCGGTCCACCTCGACCAGCTGCCCCTTGCTGAGCAGCCCGAGCGCCTTGTAGATCCCACTGACCAGCCGAGCGACCGTCGTCTTGCCGGTCCCCGGGTTGCCCACGAACACCAGGTGCCGGGTGATGGTCGGGCTCTTCAGCCCGGCGTCGGTCCGCAGCTTCTCCACCCGCAGTACGGCGACCTGCCGGTGCACCTCCCGCTTGACCTTCTCCAACCCGGTCAGCTCGTCCAGCTCAGCCAGCAGCTCCTCAACGGACCGCTCAGGCTCAGCAGGTACTGGTACTTCTTGTGGAGTTTCAGGTACTGGAGGACTACTACTGATCTGCACTGGTCGTGCTCCAGCGGCCTGCAATTGTGCGGCAGCTGCCACCGATGCATTGCCGATCACCCGCATCGTCGGCTCACCCAGCGAACAACTCGCGGAAGCCACCTCCGCCAGCGCCTCGGCGTACGCGACCTTCTCCGCCGACCCCTGCGCAACCAGCTCGGTCAGCACCGCGGTAGGCGACCCCCGCCACCTCCGACCCCGTACGGCGGCGTCGAAGAAGTCCTGAGTGGTAGCACCCGACGTCACCGCCGCCCAGTCCGCCGGAGCACCCGGAGCCGACTCAGCCAGTGCAGCGGCGAGCGACAGCGCCTCCGCCCGCGCAGTGTCCTCGGACACCCCCGCACGCCCGGCGACGGTCAGCAGCGCCGCCAGTGCGTCCTTCAGCGAAGTACCCCCCACGCTGCTCATGCCCCTCCTCGTCCTGGCGGTGGTTGCAGTGGTCCTGGCCCTGGTGGTGGTTCAGCTGGCGGTGTCTCGCCGAGAGCCAGTGCACCACCGGTCGACCCGGTGCCGAACTTCTCCTGCAGGAACCTGCCGTGCGCGACCAGCGCGGCCGCGTCGGCCCGGTTCACCGCGTCGAAGACCTTGTCCATCGTGGCCCCCAGCAGGTCCAGCTGGTCGATCAGCAGCATCAGCGACGTCTTGCCGCGGTCGACCGGCCGGCTGTCGGCCCACTGCCGCGGGAGCCGCAGGTACCCGCCGATGGCCTCCGGCAGGTAGTCCGTCGCGGTCGCCATCACGGAGTACGCCTGCAGGCTGCCGCCGAGGTTGCCGAGCCGCGGGATGGTCTCCCGCACGATCCGGACCACCCGGTTGACCCGCGACGCCACCACCGCCGGTACGGCGCCGTCCGCGACCAGCTGCTCGACCCGGACCAGTGCCGCGAGCAGGTCGTCGGTCGTGGGCGCGCGGGGACCAGGGTCGGGCTCCGGCTCCGCCTTGCGACCGGTCAGCCGCGCGAAGAAGTCACCCAGCGCCATGCAGTCCTTGTCCCCCCGCTCGTGTCTCGGCTCAGCGGCCGAGGTCCAGGCTGCCCTGGACCACCCGCTGGTCCTGCTGGGCGACCCGGTCCAGGTAGCTGCGGGACTTGGTCACCTCGTTCTCCAGCGTGCCAATGGTGGCGGCCATGTTGTCCAGCGCCTCCACCTTGAAGGTGTCGATCGCGTCCATCGTGGCGTAGATGTTCGCGAACGCCGCCTGCAGCTGCGGCAGCCCGATGGTCGCCGAGGCGGCCTGCTGCTGGATCGCGACCGAGTTGTCGCGCAGCATCTGCGAGGTGCGCTCGATCATCCCGCTGGTGGTGGTGTTCAGCGCGGTGATCTGGTCGAGCACCAGCTTCTGGTTGCCCAGCGCCTGCGCCACGATGACCGCCGTACGGAGCGCGGAGACGGTCGTGGTCGAGGCGCGGTCGACGCCCTTGATCAGCTCGATGTTGTTCTTGATCACGATGTCGATGGCCAGGTAGTTCTGGATCGACACGGCCAGCTGGACGAGCAGGTCCTGGTGCTTCTGCCGGACGTAGAACAGCACGTCCTCGCGCAGTGCCTTGGCCTTGTCCGGGTCGGTCGCCTCCAGCTCGGCGATGGTCGCCGACAGCCGCGCGTCCAGCCGCTCGGCGACGTACACGTACTGGTTCAGCCGGCCCATCGCGTCCCAGAGCTGCTGCTTCTCCAGGTTCAGCGCGGCGTTGTCCTTGCCGAGCTCGTCCTGGCCGTTGCGCAGCGAGTGCAGGATGCCTTCGAGGTGGCTCTGCGCGCTCTGGTACTTGCGGAAGTAGTCCTCGATCTTGTCGCCGAACGGGATCATCCCGAGCAGCTTCTTGGTCCCGGTGGCTTCCTTGGGGTCCAGGTTCTCGACCGTACGGCGCAGCTCGAGCAGCGTCTTGCCGACCGTCGAGCCCTCGGCCAGCCCACCGGCGGTCAGCGCCTTGACCGGCGACTGGAGCAGCCGGTTCGAGCTCTCGGCGGCGTGCCGGATGTCGACGTCACCCATGCTGCGCACGTCGCTGGCCTTGGCCGCGAACTCCGGCGAGCGCGGCGCCGCGGTCATCAGCGAGGTCAGGTAGGTGTCGACCTTCGAGTCCAGCCCCGGCAGCGCGGCCGGGTCGACCGCGGGCGCCATGCTCGGCGCGGCCGTCGCGGCGACCGGCTGTGTCGGCGCGGGTGCGGTGAGTATCAGCCCCGGCGCGGTCGCGGTCGGCGGCTGCAGCGGCGACACCGCCGGCTGCGCCTGCGCGGCCCCCGCTGCTCCGGGTGTCCCCGCGGTGTTGTCGGCTTCGGTCATCGTCGTTCCCCTCCGGTGGCCTGCCACGGGCCCGCGCCCGCGTCCCCTGTCACACACTCCGTGACGCGCACACAATCTACGCGGTTCCCGGTCCGTTGGGACCAGACGTAACGTAGTCGTTGTCAGGACAAGGAGCGGGCGTAGCTGACGAAGGTGAAGCCCTCGCGGGGGTCGCGGGCGGTCTCGGTCCAGGCCGCGGGGTCGATCTCCGGGAAGGTGACGTCGCCCTCGGGGGACTGGTCGACCTCGGTGAGCTCCAGCCGGTCGGCGTACGGGAGGGCCAGCCGGTAGATCTCGCCGCCGCCGGCCACGTAGAGGTCGTTGCCGTCGGCAAGCTTGAGCGCGTCGTCCAGGCTGTGGACGACGTCGACACCCTCGGTCGACCAGTCGGCCTGCCGGGTGACGACGACCGTACGGCGGCCCGGCAGCGGGCGGCCGATCGAGTCGTAGGTCTTGCGGCCCATCACCAGCGTGTGCCCGAGCGTCAGCTGCTTGAAGTGCTGCAGGTCCTCGCGGATCCGCCAGGGCAGGTCGTTGTCGCGGCCGATCACGCCGTTGCGGCCGACGGCCGCGATCAGGACGACGCTCATACCGCGATCGGCGCCTTGATCCCCGGGTGCGGGTCGTAGCCGGTCAGGACGACGTCCGCGATCTCGTAGCTGTCGATAGAGTCGCGCTGGGCCAGCTCCAGCGTCGGCAGCGGGCGGGGGTCGCGGGTGAGCTGCAGCTTCGCCTGCTCGAGGTGGTTCAGGTACAGGTGCGCGTCGCCGAGCGTGTGGACGAAGTCACCGACCTCGAGCCCGGTTTGCTGGGCGACCATGTGCGTGAGCAGCGCGTACGACGCGATGTTGAACGGGACGCCGAGGAAGATGTCGGCCGAGCGCTGGTACAGCTGGCAGGACAGCTTCCCCTCGGCGACGTAGAACTGGAACATCGTGTGGCACGGCGGCAGCGCCATATCGTCCAGTTCGGCGACGTTCCACGCGCTCACCAGGTGCCGGCGCGAGTCGGGATTCTTCTTGATCGCCTCGATGACGCCGCTGATCTGGTCGACGTGCCGGCCGTCCGGGGTCGGCCAGGAGCGCCACTGGTAGCCGTAGACCGGGCCGAGCTCGCCGTTCTCGTCGGCCCACTCGTCCCAGATCGAGATGCCGTTCTCCTGCATCCACTTCACGTTCGTCGAGCCGCTGAGGAACCAGATCAGCTCGCCGACCACCGACTTCAGGTGCAGCTTCTTGGTGGTCACCGCGGGGAACCCGGCGCTCAGGTCGTACCGCGCCTGGTGCCCGAAGACACTCAGCGTGCCGGTCCCGGTGCGGTCGCCCTTCTCGACACCGTGGGTGAGGACGTGGTCGAGGAGGTCCAAGTACTGCCGCATGGTGCCGACCTTACAACCGGCGCTGTACGGCGTACTGGCAGACTCGCGCCCGTGGGTGACGTGGAGTACGTGCTGACGCTGGTGCTGCACGTGGAGAAGACCGAGCGCCCGGCGCAGACCGACGCGCTGGAGACCGCGGCGCGCGCGGTGCTGGCGATCCTGGCCGACGAGCGCTCGACGGGTGAGGGCGAGTGGGCCGAGGCGATGTACGCCTGGCAGGACGCGCGGATCCGGAAGGTGGTCCGCCGAGGGCGAGGCGCCGAGTGGCGCCGAGCGGCTGCGTTGCCGGGGATCACAGTCACCGGTGGGTCAGCTGAAGTGCGAGTCTTCCCACCAGTTCCTCTCGACGGGGTCCCGAAGGACCTGGCCAAGCTGCAGGTCACCGGCACCGACCTGGAGGACGAGGACCTACCGCCGGTCGCGCCTGGCCTGCCCGTGCTCTGGGTCAACCCCGGCCTGGAGATGTCCACCGGCAAGACGATGGCCCAGGTCGGCCACGCGGCTCATCTGGCGTGGTGGCGCTTGCCGGACACCGCCCGCAAGGCGTGGGCCGACGACGGGTTCCAGCTGGCCGTCCGGACGGCCTCCGCAGACCAGTGGAAGCAGCTGCTGCGCACCCGCCTCCCCGTCGTACAGGACGCCGGCTTCACCGAGATCGAGCCCGGCAGCCGCACCGTCATCGCGGATCACCCAGCACTCACCCGGTAGTGCAGGTGCGTCACCCGGTCGCCCTCAACCACCGTCGGGTTGTCCAGCAGCACCTGCTCGCCGCTGAAGTCCCCGAAGAACCTGACCCCAGTCCCGAAGACCACCGGAACCAGGTTGTACGCAACCTCGTCCACCAGCCCAGCGGCCAGCGCCTGGCCGGCCAGGTAGCCACCGGTCACCGCCACGTCCCGCTCACCGGCATGCGCCCGCGCCTGCTCGATCGCCGCCTCGATCCCGTCGACGAACGTGAACGGCGCGTCCGGGAACGGCCAGTCGGTCGGCGGCTGGTGGGTGACGACGAAGACGTGGTCGCCGACCGGCGGCACGCCGTCCCAGCCGTTGGTGATGTCGAACAGGTGCCGGCCGATCACGCATGCCCCGATGTTCGGCCAGGTGGCGTTCATGTATGCGGCGGTGGCCTCGCTGACGTGGAACGGTCGGCCGGGGTCGGTGCCGAAGACCTCCACCGGGCCGTTGTTGTACCAGTCGAACAACGGCCCGACGGCGTCTTCGGTGTCGGCCACGAAGCCGTCCAGCGAGACGGCGGCCGTGGCGATGACGTTACCCATCACGAGTCCTTTCGTACGGCGTACGTGAGGTGCTGGGCGTTCGGGGTCGAGATCGCGGACGTCAGCTCCAGGTCCACCCGCGGGCCGTCGCCGGCCGGGTAGAGCCGCGTCCCACCGCCCAGCACGACGGGCGCCACGTGCAGCCGCAGGACGTCGGCCAGGCCGGCGGCGAGCACGGCGTAGCAGACCTCGCCGCCACCCATGACGACCGTGTCCTTGTCCCCGGCAGCCTCGCGGGCCTGGCGGATCGCGTCGGCGAGGTCGGTGACGAACGTGAAGCGGTCGCCGAGCCGGGTCTTCTCGGGCGCCTCGTGGGTGACCACGAAGATCGGCGGGTTCTGCTCGCCGTCCGGCTGCGCGCCGTACCCGAGCTCGTCGGTCCAGCCGTCCGGGGCGTCGATCACGTCGAACAGGTTGCGGCCCTGGACGACCGAGCCGGTCTCGGCGAAGCTCCGGTCGAGCACCGCGCGGTTCTCGTCGGTGCCGTCGAAGACCCAGTTGTGCAGCGCCTCGCCGTTGTCGCCGAGGCCGTTGCCCGGGCCGGCGTTCGGCCCGGTGACGTAGCCGTCCAGCGAGACGGTGATGTCGACCACGACCGGGCTCATCGGCCGGTCTCCTTCGCCAGCAGCGCGGTCAGCTTGTCCAGCCCGTCGTTCAGGCCGCGCTCCATCCCGCTGGCGACCATGCCGTCGCGGGCCTCGATCGACGGGAACACCGACCAGACCCGCAGCTGAACGCCGTTCTCGGTCGCGGTGTACGTCGCCTTCTCCAGGCTGACCTCACCCGGGAACCCTTCGTACTCGAAGGTCTGGATCACCATCTCGCCGGGCACGATGGCGTGGAAGACCCCCCGGAAGGCGTACTCGCCGCCGTCGGCGTCGCGGTGGATGTAGCGGTACCGTCCGCCCGGACGGACGTCGTACTCGACGACCTCCATCTGCAGGTCGTTGGGGCCGAGCCACTGCGCGACCAGGTCCGGGTCGGTGGAGACCTTGAACAGCTGGGCCGGGGTGGCGGCGAACTCGCGCAGCACCTCGATGAACGGGGTGTTCGCGGGTGCGTTGATGGTGGTCTCACTCATGGTCCTGCTCCTTCACGGTTTCGAGTACGGCGTCGATCCGGCGGAACCGGCGCTCGGTGGTCAGCCGGTACTGGTCGATCCAGCTGGTCAGCTGCTCGAGGGCGCTCGGCGCGAGGTGGCACGGCCGGCGCTGCCCGTCACGGGTCCGGGTGATCAGCCCGGCGGCCTCCAGCACGGAGATGTGCCGGGAGACCGCCTGCAGCGTGATCGGGAACGGCTCGGCGAGCTCGTTCACCGTCGCCGGACCGCGGGACAGCCGGGCGATCAAGGACCGCCGGACCGGGTCGGCCAGAGCCAGGAAGGCCCGGTCGAGTGCTGCTTCGTCGAACATCATCTTTATCAACCAATTCCTTGATCAACTGATGTGTTGAATATAGGCAGAGGTTGGCCGGATGGTCAAGGCACCGTCGCGAAGGCCGCCATCATCGCCATGTCCTCGTGCTCGAGGTTGTGGCAGTGGATCAGGTACTTCCCCTTGTGAGCGGTGAATCGCACCAGCACCTCCACCACCTCCGCCGGCCGCACATCCACCGTGTCCTTCCACCCCACGTCGTACGGCCCCGGCGCACCACCCCCGCGCCGCAGCACCTGGAACGGCGCCAGATGAACATGCACCGGATGGTGCACATCGGTCACGAACGACCACACCTCGTACTGGTCGAGCTGCACGGTCGCCTGCATCACCGCCGGGTCGAACGCCTTGCCGTTGATCGTCCACCCCCGATGCTCCCCGGCCGTCCCACGCCGGAAGCGCCACTTCCGCCGTACGGCTCCGCTCGGCTCCACCGTCTTCACGTACGACGACAACTTCGCCGGCACCGCGCTCTCGTCAACCGCCTTACGTGCAACGACAAACCGCATCACCTCAGCCGCCCGCCCGGTCCCCAGCTTGTTCCGCAACGTCACTGCTGTCCCGACCGCGTACTGCGAGAAGTCCACCACCACGTCGAACCGCTCCGCCGGTGCGACCACCAGCGTCTCGTGCTCGACCGGCGCATCCAGTAGCCCGCCGTCGCTACCGATCTGCACGAACCGCCCCGGCCCGTCGAGCTCCAGCTCGTACCGTCGCGCATTGGCCGCGTTGAGGATCCGGAAGCGATACCTGACCGCCTCGACCTCCAGTACCGGCCACGGCGCTCCGTTGACGAGCTGGACGTCGCCGATCACCCCCTCCATGTAGCGCGACTCCACGCCAGGCCCGTCCGGTAGCGACGGGTAGCGGAACGACCCGTCCTCGTTGAACGACCGGTCCGCCAGCACCAGCGGCACCTCCCGATCGCCTGCAGGTAAGGGAAGTGCGTCCTCCTCGGCGTCGCGGACGAGGTGCAGCCCGAACAGCCCGCGGTAGACCTGTGGAGCGGTGTAGTCCATCCGGTGGTCGTGGTACCAGAGCGTGGCGGCCCGCTGGGAGTTCGGGAACGTGTAGCTACGGCTGCCGGTCTTCACGTCGCCACCTGTCATGCCGTGGTGCCCGGCGTGGTCTTGGTGGTTTCCGTTGGGCATCAGCAGGTCCAGCGGCCAGCCGTCGCTGCTGGCGGGGGTGTGCCCACCATGCAGGTGTACGACGGTCGGTACGTCGAGCTGGTTGACCTGCTCGACCACACTGGTCCGCCCACTCCGCACGTCGAACGTCGGGCCGGGCAGCAACCCGTCGTACCCGAGGACCTCGGTGCGGAGACCGGGGAGGATCTCCAGTGACGCCTTGCGCTGTACGACGCGGTAGTAGTCGGTGCTGGCGTCGCTGCGGACCGGCTGCTTGGTCGGCGGGATCGGCAGCGGCACCTGGAACGGCTCCGGGAGCGGTACGGCGCTGGTGAGCAGCTCGGCGGTCTGACCGGGCGACGGGTCGAGGCCGCAGCCGGCCAGGGTGGCGGCACCGGCGACGCCGAGGAATCCGCGGCGGGACAGCTTCATCGGGTGACCTCCGGGTCGTGGCGGAAGGACCAGACCGTCATCGCGACGACGGTGCCGACGATCGCCGTACCGAGTGGGACGTGGACGGCGAAGTTCTGCAGGTAGCCGTAGGTGAGCTGGACGAAGTCGGCGAAGAACAGCGCGAGCGTGACGAGTGCGGGCCAGAGGCGGCCGCCGCCGGGTCGCCAGTAGAGGACGGCGACGACGAACTGGAGCATCGCGACCATCCAGAGCGTGGAGCCGATCGGTCCGTGGATGTCCATCGCGTCGGCTTCCCCGGAGAGGAAGTAGCCGGCGAGGATCGGCTGCGCGATGACGAGCCCGCTGTGCAGAAGAAGGATGATGCGGAGGAGCCAGAGGGTGAAGCGAGTCATGCTGTCACCGCCGTACGACGTACTGCCCAGCAAGCGAACGTGACAGCGCCGGCGACCACAGCAATGGCAAGGGGTAGGTGGAGAGCCAGTTCGCGGTTGTAGCCGGCGTGAATCAGCAGGGCCTCACCGGTCAGCAGGGCCGCGGTGAGAACAGCAGGTCTGGCCAGGCGGGTGGCGATCGTCAGGGCGAGCTGGATCGCGCACAGCGCCGCGGCGGTCAGGCCGATCAGCTCGTGGATCAGGATCGCGCCGCCATCACCGTTCAGGTAGAGGCCGGCGAGCAGCGGCTGCAGGCAGACCACGCCCGCGTGCAGCACCGCGACGGCACGAAGAAGCTTCATGCCGTTCAGAGTAGTAGCGTGCCTACATGTAGCGGCACCAGGTAAAACCCTGGGGCGCCCCTAGGTGAGCTGCCCCAACCGCGACACCGAGATCCCCGCGCGCTCGCAGACCCAGTGCGGATCCGGGCCGAGCTCGGGCTCGATCCGCAGCTCGTGGTCGTTGAGGTCGTCGCACGCCGTGCAGCGCGGCCACCGGACGCCCGAGTCGGTCAGCCGGTCCTGCACGTCCTGCGCGACCAGGCCCGCGATGTGCTCGGCGCCGTCCGGCCACTGGTCGAGCCACCACTGGCGCTCGGCGACCGCGTCCTCGAGCGCGGACACCATCGCGGCGTCGTCGAATCCCCGTGCGGCCAGGTCGTGGAGCACCAGCGCACGAGCGGTCAGCAAGATCCCCGGCTCACTCATCGCCCATCAGAGTGCCAGACGGCGTCGACAAACCGAAGTGGCGGACGTGCACCACCCACTAACCTCCTGCGCGCTTCGGTGTTCACGCTTGGCGCGCGGCGCGGGCGCGGGCAGATGACGGGTTAGTGGGTGGTGCACGTCCGCCCGCTCACCGGAGAGGTGAGCGGGCGGACCGGCGGCCGACCTGCGGTTGGCGGTCAGCGGGCGGTGCGCGACCTGCGGCTAGTGCGTGGCGGGCTCGCAGCGCGGGTCGAGCCGGTTGGCCAGCCGCAGCTCGTGCGTCGCCGCCGTGCGGAGCGCGGCGCCGAGACGGGTGCGCAGAGTGGAGCCGCGGCGCGGCTCGTCCGGCTGCTGGGGAGCGTCGGGAAGTGCGGACTGTGACAGCGACCGCGCGTTTTCCACGGCGGTGTTTCCGGCGATGAACATGAGGGTGCTCCCTTCGAGAAGAGCGTGGTTGAGTACCCGGCGACCAGTCGGCCGTCGGTGGTTCGGAACGGGTTGTTCAGTTGCGGGGAGCGGGACCGCTGCTCGCGCGCACGACCAGCTCGGTCGGCAGCAGGATCTGGCGGTCCTCGACGGACGGGTCGAGCAGCACGCGCCCGACCGCCCGGCCCTTGTCCTTGATCGGCTGGCGGACGGTGGTCAGCCCGGCCGTCTCCGCCTGCGGGATGTCGTCGAAGCCGGCCACGGTCAGGTCCCGCCCGGGGACCAGGCCGCGCGCCTTCATCGCCTCCATCGCACCCAGTGCCAGTACGTCGCTCAGCCCGACGATCGCCGTCGGCCGGTCTTGGGAGTCGAGCACCCACTCGGCCCCGATCAGTCCGGAGCTGAACGCGTTGTGCCCGCCGGAGACCAGCCGGATCCGCGCGTCCGGCATCTCCTTCTGCAGGCCGCGGATCCGCAGCTCGCAGTCGGTGTAGCCGACCTCGTCGAGCGTCATCTCGACCGGCTGCGTCCCGGCCGCCTCGGCGTTGTCGACCAGTACGACGATGTCGCGGTGCCCCAGCCGCGCCAGGTGCTTCCCGAGCTTGGCGGCCGCCTCGACCTCGTCGATCGCGACCCACGACAGGTCCGGGTGGTCGCCGCGGTCGGTCGAGACCATCGGGATGTTCCGCGCCCGCAGGATGTCGAGCCCAGGATGCGCGCCGGCGACGCAGAAGATCGCCGCCGCGTCGATCGCCGCCTGCTGGACGGCGTTCGTCCCACCCTGGATGTCGGTCGAGCTGAGCGGCATCAGCAGCAGACTGGTCGCGAACTCCTCGGCGACCTCCGCGAGCCCGGCGAGGAAGCCGACGGCGTACGGGTCGGAGAAGGCGTATGCGAGCTTGTCGGTGAACAGCACCCCGACCGCCCCCGCCTTGCCACTGCGCAGGGCCCGCGCCGAGGCGTCCGGCCCGGCGTACCCGAGCTCCTGCGCGGTGCTGAGGATCCGCTCCCGCAGTGCGGCCGACAGCTGGTCCGGCTTGTTGTAGGCGTTCGAGACGGTCGACGGCGACACCCCGACCGCCTGCGCGACCGTCTTCAACGTGACTCCCGGCGCCATCTCCAACCCCTTTCTGTATCGATCTAGAAAAACGATACAGAAGACCTCGGGAGAGTGCAACACCGAATCCGCCCCGGGCGTCGGCGAGAATGGTGCGCATGGGGTCGTTGCTCGAGGTCATCGCGTTGCACCCGGCGGACGCCGAGGCGGCTCAGGAGGGTGGGGCGGACCGGCTGGAGCTGTGTGCGTCGATGGAGGCGGACGGGTTGAGCCCGTCGGTGTCCACGGTGAGCGCGATCCGGCGGGTGACCGACCTGCCGTTGCGGGTGATGCTGCGGCTGAGCGACTCGTTCGCGGTGAACGGCGCGGAGCTGAACAAGCTGACCGCGACGGCGCAGTCGTACCTCGGCGCGGGGGCGGACGGGTTCGTGCTCGGCTTCCTGACCGGGGACAACGAGGTCGACACCGAGTCGACGGCCGCGCTGGTCTCCACGTTCGCCGGTACGCCGTGGACGTTCCACCGCGCGGTCGACCACGTGCTGGAGCAACGGCCGGCCTGGCGCGCGCTGCGGACGCTGCCGGGGCTCGACACGGTGCTGACCGCCGGGTCGTCGCTCGGCGTACGGCACGGGCTGGACGACCTGACCGCGCTGGCGAAGGCCGATCCGTCGGTCGCGTCGGTGATGATGGCCGGCGGTTCGCTGCAGCCCGAGCACGTGCCGTGGCTCTACCAGGCCGGCGTCCGGAAGTTCCACGTCGGCTCGTCGGTCCGCCAGGACGGCTCCTGGACCAAGGCGTACGTGAACTCGCGCTTCGTCAAGGCGTGGCGCAACCTGCTCGACGCCCAGGACGCCAAGGAGACGACCGCGTGATCCTGATCGACCCCCCGGTCTGGCCGGGCTGGGACCGGGTCTGGTCGCACCTGGTCAGCGACGAGTCGTACGACGAGCTGCACGCCTTCGCCCGCAAGGTCGGCATCCCCGCACGCGGGTTCGACCGCGACCACTACGACGTACCCTCCGACCGGTACGACGACATGGTGGCCGCCGGCGCGACCCCGGTGGAGAGCCGGGTGCTCGTCCGGCGCTTGATCGAGTCGGGCCTCAGGCACAGAAAAGGTGCCCCGGGCAACTAGCCCGGGGCACCCTCAGTTCTTCAATCGAGCAGTTCGGTCACGGTCCCGGCGGCGACCGTGTGGCCGCCCTCGCGGACCGCGAAGCCGAGGCCGACGTTCAGCGCGACCGGCTTGGCCAGCTCGACCCCCAGCTCGATCGTGTCACCGGGCATCACCAGGGCGATCTCGCCCAGGTCGATGCCACCGTCCACGTCGGTGGTCCGGATGTAGAACTGCGGCCGGTACTCCGCGCCGAACGGGCTGTGCCGGCCGCCCTCGGCCGTCGACAGCGCGTGCAGCGTCGCCCGGAACTTCCGGTGCGGCGTCACACTGCCCGGCAGTGCCACGACCTGACCGCGACGGACCTCGTCGCGCTTCACGCCGCGCAGCAGGATCGCCGCGTTGTCGCCCGCCTCCGCGGTCTCCAGCGACTTGCCGAACGTCTCCATCCCGATCGCCGTGGTGGTCAGGGTCTCACCGAGCCCGACCACCTCGACGGCCTCGCCGACCTTCAGCGCACCGCGCTCGACCGCGCCGGTGACGACGGTGCCGCGGCCGCTGATGGTGAGCACGTTCTCGATCGGCATCAGGAACGGCTCGCCCAGCTCACGGTCCGGCGTCGGCACGTAGCTGTCGACGGCGTCCAGCAGCTCGCCCACCGAAGCGGACCACCGCGGGTCGCCTTCCAGCGCACGCAGCCCGGAGACACGGATCACCGGAACCTCGTCACCCGGGAACCCGTACTCCGACAGCAGCTCCCGGACCTCGAGCTCGACCAGGTCGAGCAGCTCCGGGTCCTCGACGGCGTCCGCCTTGTTGAGCGCGACCACCAGGTACGGCACCCCGACGCGTTGCGCGAGCAGCACGTGCTCACGGGTCTGCGGCATGGCGCCGTCCTGCGCCGACACGACCAGGATCGCGGCGTCCACCTGGGCGGCACCGGTGATCATGTTCTTCACGTAGTCGGCGTGGCCCGGCATGTCCACGTGCGCGTAGTGCCGGGTGGCGGTCTCGTACTCGACGTGCGAGATGTTGATGGTGATCCCGCGCTGGACCTCCTCCGGCGCCCGGTCGATCCCGTCGAAGGCGACGAACGAGTTCAGGTTCGGGTCGCGCTCGGCGAGCACCTTGGTGATCGCGGCGGTCAGCGTCGTCTTGCCGTGGTCGACGTGACCCATCGTCCCGATGTTGAGGTGCGGCTTGGTCCGCACGAACTGGCTCTTGGCCATGGTGGTGTTTCTCCTTGCTGGTCAGTGGTTCCGACGAGAGCCAGGACCCCCGGCCACCACGTCACCGCACAGCAAGCACTGCTGCGAGAGAGGGGGCCGGTTGCCGTGCCACCCTCCTCCGCGGGTCCTGCTTCAGCAGGAGGAGGGTCGGCGTCGCGCGCCGGTGAACAGATCTGAATCCGCTGACGTGTGAGTCCACGCGGCAGCGCCCGTCAGGCCCAGGGCCGACAGGTACGCAGCAGAATCCGCGCGGAACATGGTCATCACGATAGGGATCAACCAGGACGGCGGCAAAGGAATTCCCTGCCCGAGGTAGCCCTCGGCAACGGCCGGTCGGAGGCCTCCATGAGGGTGGCCGCGTCCGTCAGTTCATGGCGAAGAGGCGGACGCCGTCGCTGAAGATCGGGCGGCCGCCGGCGACCGCGACGGCGGGTTTGTCGCAGGTGACCTTGTCGCGTTCGGAGGCCTTGGCGGCGTCGGGGCTGGCGATGATCGGGCGGGGCTGGACGCCGGTGGTGCCGATCATGACGGGGGAGCAGACGCCGTTCTGCTGGGGCATCAGCGTGACCACGCGGCCGTCCGGCAGCAGGCCGAAGCCGTCTCGGGGGAAGGACGCGTGCTGCAGCTTCGGTGGGACCTCCAGCAGGTGGTGCCACTGCGGCGTGCCGTCGGCTGGGCTCGCTGCGGAGACGTCGTACGTCTGGGGTTCACCGGGCTCGGTGCTGGTTCGGCAGGTCACCAGGACGATCGTGCTGTGGGTGGCGGCGAGCTGGGCGTCGCAGGAGGACGTGCCGAGCCGCGGCCGCGGCGTGCCGGGCACTGGGGTGGTCCAGAGCATCCGGCCCTCGCCGACGTCGACCGACCACTGGTGCAGCGTGCCGCCGGCGTCGCTGGTCCAGACCAGGCCGGAGACCTCTCGGGTGTCCGGTACGGCGACCAGGTCGCCGATCCAGGTGGAGGGGTCGAGTTCGGCGCTCAGCTCGAACTGGATGCCCAGGTCGACATCCCACTTCTGGTCGCCGTTGTTCAGGTCGAGGCCACGGACCTCAGCACCGTTGCCGCCGCAGGCGTCGACCACGACGGCCTGGTCGGCCAGCAGCACGCCCTGGGTCACCGCGCACTGCAGCCGTGTCCGCCAGTGGGTCGGGTTGCTGACGCCGTGCGCCACGACGTACTTGCCCTCGGCGACGAGCAGCTGGTTTCGGTCGACGGCCAGCGCGGTGCCGTCGGTGTGGACCTCGGTGAGCACGTCTCCGGTGTCAGCATCCAGTACGGCGTACGTCGGGAGGTCGATGCCGCTCGGTGCGCGGTTGCTGCCGTAGGGGAGGTGGGCGGCGATGGTCCGGCCGTCGCTGGAGACCAGCAGGCCGCGGGAGCCGTTGGAGGCGGCGTCGACGACGTCGGCGCGGGAGTAGCGCCAGCGGATCTGACCAGTGGTCGCGTCGGACATCACCACGCCGTCCGGACGCAGCTCAGCGACTCCACCGACAGTCCCGGCGATAGCACCGGTGGCCGGGACCTCACGGCTCCAGGCCAGCTCGCCGTCCAGCTGCACCGGCAGCACACCCGCAGGCATGGTCGCCGTGGTGCTGACGGTGTTCGCCGTCTCGAGCCGGGCCTGTACGAAGGGCTCGCCGGCGGACACCATGATCCAGGCGAGCACACCGGCGCAGACGACGGTCACGCCGAGGCCCAGCGCTCGCGGCGGAGCGACGGCGTACGGCGGAGCCAGCCGCAGGCGCCTGGCCAGCGCCAGCAGGGCTCCGGCGATCAGCAGCGCGACCGAGGCGAGCATCAGGTACGGCCAGCGCTCGCTCATCGCGGCGCCGGGAGCTGTCGCCGGCCAGCGCCACCAGCAGACACCGGTCGCGACCACGCCGACGGCGCAGAAGACGATCGCGGGGATCGTGATCAGCTTCGGCTGCGCGCGCCGGAACCAGGCGCAGGCCAGCCCGGCCGCGACCGCCGTACCGGCGATCGGGGCCCAGACCGGGAAGCCGGTGGACTCGTCCGGGGCGACCGGCCAGCGAGCGGCGGCGCCGAGGCCACGGCCGAGCAGCACCGAGGCGGCGATCACCACTCCGAGCGCGGCGCCCAGGTAGATCATCGGGATCAGGCCGGAGATCGGCCGGGCCGCCTTCGGGGCCCAGCGGGTCAGCTCGCGCTCGAGGTTGGCGTGCGCGGGCTTCTCCCAGTGCTCGCGGCCGTGCGCGGTCGCGTAGAGCGGAGTCTCGGCCAGGTTCTGCAGGAAGGTCATCCGGCCGCGGGCGAAGTCGCGCTCGGCGATGTGCTCGTACTCGGCCCGGACACCGACCGCGTACTCGTCGTACCGATCGGCGTCCATGCTGAGCACCCGCAGGTCGGCGTCGCAGAGCACGGCGCCGTTGGCGTCGTCGGGCTCGCAGTCGTGCCGAGCGGTCAGCCGGATCAGCCGGCCGATCTCGGCCACCCGCTCCGCCTCCACGCCGTACGCCGCCAGCTCGAGCTCGGCCAGCTGCGCCGAGACCTCCTCGTTCTCGCCGGGGTCGGCCTTCGGGTCGTAGATCGCGTCGTGGAACCAGGCCGCCAGCCGGACCGTGTCGGCGTCGTCGGCCACCGCGGCCAGCTTGTCGATCGTGGTCAGCATCTCCGACAGGTGCTGCTGGTCGTGATAGTGGCGATGCAACTCTGCGTAACGGGCCAGCAGGTCCTCGCCCAGCGGCTGCGCGTGCGGCAGCAGGCGATTCCACTGGTCGCGCAGGTCCATGGTTATGGAGTCTGACACCCGGGAGCACCCCGGACCGACCGATCCGGGGTCCACGGTTAGGGTCGTGGCCAAAGCGATATCGGCTCGTCACCAGACCGCTGCCCGGCCCGGGCGGGTCGGGCACAGGGGTTCGGGAACGGAGAACAGCATGCGGTTCGGTCTGGTCGGCACCGGTCCCTGGGCCCGGCGTACCCACGGACCCGGTCTGCGGGCCGCCGAGGGTGTCGAGCTGGTGGGGGTCTGGGGACGCGATGCGGGGCGCGCGAACGCGCTGGCGACCGAGCTCGGGACCACTGGGTACGACGACTACGCGGAGTTACTCGAGGTCGTCGATGCGGTGGCGTTCGCCGTTCCGCCGCGGGTCCAGGCCACGATGGCGCTGGAGGCGGCGGCGGTCGGCAAGCACCTGCTGCTGGACAAGCCGGTCGCCGACTCGCTCGACGACGCGCAGGCGGTGGCCGACGAGGTGGCGGCCGAGGGGATCGCGTCGGTGGTCTTCTTCACCGGCCGGTTCCAGCCGGAGCTGCGGTCATTCTTCGCCGAGGTCCGCGAGCGCGGCGGCTGGAAGGGCGGCTGGGCGCGGATGCTGGCCTCGCTGGACGCTCCCGGTAACCCGTACAGCGAGTCCCAGTGGCGCCGCGAGCAGCGCGGCGCGCTCTGGGACGTCGGTCCGCACGCCCTGTCCAACCTGAGCGCCATGCTCGGCCCGATCGCGTCGCTGCGAGCTGTCGGCGGCGAGAGCGGCCTTGTCCACCTGGTGCTCACCCACGAGTCCGGCGCGACCAGTACGGCGAGCCTGTCGCTGTCCGCGCCACCTGCCGGCAGCAACTTCGAGACCGGCATCTGGGGCGAGACCGGGACGGCACTGCTGCCGCCGACGGAGACCTCCTCGGTGGACGCGCTGGCGATCGCAGCGGCAGAGCTGGTCGCTGCCGCGGAGTCCGGGGAGTCGCATCAGATCGACGCGGCCTTCGGCACGCGGGTGGTCGAGCTGCTCTCCTCCGCCGAGTCGCAGCTCTCCTAGCGGAGGGCGATGATGCTGCTGTTGCCAGAGGTCAGCAGCAGGTTGCCCACTGCCCGGATGTCCCGGCTGCAGGAGATGCCCTCGGGCAAACGCGCCCGGCGCAACCCGGTCCGGCCGATGCTGTTGGCGTAGCAGCCGTCGAAGCCACGGGACAGCGAGACGACCCGGGCGTCCTCGGTGACCGCCACTCTCGCTCGCGGGTTGACGGCCGCGGTGGTCTGCCAGGCGGTCCGGCCGGTGGCCGAGTCGATGGCGGTGACGACGGTCTTGTTGTTCTGTCGCGTATCGGGTCCGGGGCAGTCGACGACGACCAGGAGCCTCCCGGCCGGGCTGAGGAACGTCCGGCACGACCAGTCGCGCGGCACCGGCCAGCGCCACTGGATCTCACCGGTCCGCGGCTGTACGGCGACCAGCGCGCCTGGCGTGTTCGCCTCCTCGCTCTGCTCGGCGACGACGACCAGACCCCCGACGACGACCGACCGGCGGAACAGGTTGCTCGGCGACTTCCGCCACAGCTCCTTGCCGCTCTTCAGGTCCAGGCCGACCATGTCGTCCGGCTTGTCGTCGCAGCTGTGCCCGAGGAACGCGACCACCGTGTCGGTGGTGGCAGCTGCGTCGACCGACGTACAACGGCCGGGTTCGAAGGACCAGCGCTCGCTGCCGTCGGCGTCCACTCCGCGCAGCCGGTCGGCGCCGCGGCTGACCTCCTGCCGGGTGAGCAGCGGGTCCGCCTGGACGATGGCGTGGTCTCTGGTCCGACCCGGCCAGGCTGCTTGGCGGTGGCCGGTCTCGGCGTCGAGCAGCAGGTACCCGATGTCGGTGAACTCGGCCAGCACGTATCGCCCGTCGCCGGTCGCGGCGATGTTCGGCTTCTCGTCCGAGTCCGACCGGCTGTAGCGCCAGCGCAGCTCGCCCGTCGCAGCGTCCAGCATCTCCACCGACCCGGTCTGCCGCGGTACAGCGATCCCGTACGGCGTACTGACGGCCTCCTCGGCTCCGGCGCCGGTCAGCGCCCGGCTGACCCAGGCGACCCGGCCGTCGACCAGCGAGCGCGGTGCGGCACCGGCAGCCGGCGCTGAGCCTTCGACGCGTTCGTTGGACTCGAGCACGTAGTTCCTGGACAGCGGCTGCACGATCAGCAGCAGGACCAGGGCGATCACGGCCGGAACAGCCAGCCAGGCCAGCTGCTGACCGACGTTCCGTGTCGGGGTGTAGCGGGCGGCTCTGGTCCGCAGCAACGAGGCGACCAGCGCAGCAACGCCTGCTACGAGCAGCAGGAGCAGTGCGGAGATCAGCAGAGGCACCCGGAGGCCAACCCCCACAGCAGGGTTGGTGGTAGGAACCTTGGCCCAGGCAACGAGCAGTCCGGTCGTGGCGACGGCGATGACCGTGCCGGAGATGAGCTTCGCCCGCTGGGTGTTGCTGCGGGAGCTGCGGAAGAGCAGTGGCGCAGAGAAGAAGGAGAAGACCGCCAGACCGACAGGGGGCCAGCCGGACTCCAGGTCTACGACTGGGACCTGCCAGGGAGCACCGGCTGCGGCAATGGCCACGACAACCGCTGCGATCGCGCCGAACGTCGCGGCTGCTGCCAGCGCCGCCTGCTGCCAGCCGCGCCACGGTGCGGGCAGTTCGCTGTCGAGGCCGGCGAGCTCGGTCTCCAGGTTGACCCGGGCAACGGCTCCCATCCGTTGGCGGGCCAGCTGGGTCCGGTAGAGGTGGCCGTCGAGCAGGGCGCGCACCTCGTCGTACCGGCGGGCCATGGCGATCGTGCGCTCGCCCGCGTCCCGGCGTACTTCGGCAGCGTGGGCTGTGTAGCGGCTCGGGTCGGTGGCGAGGACTGAGTTGACGGCGTCGAGCAGCACGTCACCGTTCGCGTCACGGCGGGGTGGTGCGTAGGAGTCGGTCGGTGGAGTGGCCAGCTCGCCGGTCAGCCGGACCAGCCGGGCGACCTCCGCGATCCGGATCGGAGCTACGCCGTACTGCGGCAGCAGCTGCTCGGCCAACCGGGCCGAGGCTTCGGCGTCCTCGCTGGGGTCGCCACCTGGTTCGTGGACCGCGCGGTGGAACCAGGCGGCCAGCCGGACCGAGGTCGGGTCGGTGCTGAGCTGCAGCAACGAATCCAGCGTCGAGAGCACGGTGTCGAGGTAGTGGTCACGGTAGGCGCGACGGTTGCGTCCGACGTACCTGGCGATCAGATCGTCGGCCAACGCCTCGGAGCCGGGGATCGGCTCGTTCCATCGCTCGCGCAGGGCCACCACCGCCACAGTGTGCCAGAGAAGGAGAAGGCGGAACGGCGGGTGCAATTCTTGGGGGAAGAGAGAGATTGCACGGCGAGATTCGACATCGGATCGAGTCGTTCCCGAGACGGTTGGAGTGTCCTGGTGAAGATTGCTCAACTCGACCTGGTCGCGTTGCCCGGAGCCGGCGACTGGCCCGTGCTGGTCGTCGTGGTGCGCACCGACGACGGGCTGACCGGGATCGGCGAGGTCGGGATGCGTGGGCGCGAGCGGGCCGCGGTCGGGGTCGTGGAGGACCTGCGGCCGTTGCTGGTCGGGGTCGACGCGACCCGGATCGAGCACATCTGGCAGCTGGGGTTCCGGTCGGTCTTCTTCCCGCCGGATCGCCACCACGGGTCCGTGCTGGCCGGCATCGACCAGGCGCTGTGGGACCTGCGTGGCCAGGCGCTCGGCGTACCGGTGTACTCGTTGCTGGGCGGTCGGTCGCGGGATTACGTACCGGCGTACGCGCATGTGCGTGGTGGCGGAATGGACGACGTGCTGAACCACGCGGCGGAGCTCGCCGAGGCAGGGTGGAAGCATCTGCGGTTCACGGCCTGGGACCCGCAGGAGCCGGAGTACGACGCCCGCCGGGCGGTCCGGTGGACGGTGGAGCTGATGCAGGAGCTGCGGGCCGGGCTGGGCGACGACATCGAGTTGCTGGTCGACGCGCACACCCGGCTGGACCTGGCCGAGGCGGTGCAGCTGTGCCGCGAGCTGGAGCCGGTCCGGCCGTTCTTCGTCGAGGACCCGCTGCGCAGCGAGCACCTGTCGGCGTACAAGTCGCTGCGCGGGCGGGTCGGCGTACCGCTGGCGGCGGGGGAGCAGTTCGTCACCAAGTGGGAGTTCCGTCAGCTGGTGGAGGACGAGCTGATCGACCACGCGCGGATCGACATCGGCCACACCGGTATCACCGAGGGCCGCAAGATCGCGGCGCTCTGCGAGACGCACCACGTGCAGCTGGCGCTGCACAACTCCATCGGCCCGGTCTGTACGGCGGCGTCGACGCAGCTCACCACCGCGCTGCCGAACATCAGCGTGCAGGAGCAGGCGCACCACTTCGCGTCGGAGGTCGGCGCGTTCAGCAGCAGCGTCGTACTGGAGCCTGGCCGGCTGATTGCCTCCGACACCGACCCGGGGATCGGCATCCGGGCTGATCTGTCCCAGGCCAGTGCGCCGGAGACGGCGGCCATCCCGCAGCTGCACCGGCCGGACGGCTCGGTCACCAACTGGTGAGCTACTGCTTGGCGGCGAGGACTCCGTCGAGCAGCCCGGGGTAGAGGGCGTCCAGATCCTCGCGGCGCAGGGCACTGATCCGCCGGGTGCCTTCGGTACGGGTGGTGAGGACACCGGACTCGCGGAGCATCTTCAGGTGGTGGGCGCGCGTCGACGCGGTCACCGGCAGCTCCAGCTCTCCGCAGGCGATCCCCTCGGAGGTGCCGGCCAGCATCCGCACGATCATCAGCCGGACCGGCTCGCCGAGAGCCTGCAGCACGGCGTCGACCCGGATCTCGTCCCGGGCGGGCTGCGGTAACTGTTTCGAGGTGCTCACGGACTCCATAGTACGACGCCTGTCGAAGTTCGATGAATATCGTAGTACGATCGACATCGAATCATTCGACTTGGAGGGGTTTGCTGATGTCCGCACGCATCTACCTGCTGGCCGGCGGCGCGTTCGCCGTCGGGACCAGCGCGTACGTCGTGTCCGGGGTGCTGCCGTCGGTCAGTTCCGAGCTGCACGTCTCCCTGACCGCCGCGGGCCAGCTGGCGACTGCCTTCGCGCTCTCGTACGCCGTCGGCGCGCCCCTGCTGTCCACGCTGACCGGTCGCTGGGAGCGCAGGACGCTGCTGATCGCGGCGCTGCTCCTGGCGGCGCTGGGCAATGCCATCGCCGCGGTGGCGACGACGTACCCGCTGCTGATCGTGGGGCGCGTGGTGGCGGCGTTCGGCGCGGCGGCGTACACGCCGGCGGCGACGCTGTTCGCCACCGGGTTCCTGCCACCGAAGGAGCGCGGTAGAGCGGTCGCGGTGGTGTTCGGTGGGCTGACGTTCGCGCTGGTGCTCGGCGTACCGGCGGGGAGCCTGCTGGGTGGGCCGCTGGGGTACCGCGGGGTGTTTGCGTTGATTGCTGTGGTTGCTGCGCTGTTCGCCCTGGCTGTGCGGCTGGCGCTGCCTCGGGTGGAGGCGCCGGCTCCGGTGAGTCTGCGGGAGCGGTTCGCGGGTGTGACCGACCGGCGGGTGCAGACCGTGCTGGTGATGACCGTGCTCGGCGTACTGGGGACGATGAGCGTCTACATCTACGTGGTGCCGCTGCTGGACAAGACCGCTCACCTGCACGGGGGAGTGGTGGGGATCCTGCTGCTGGTCTACGGGCTGGGCGCTGTGCTGGGCAACTGGCTCGGTGGGCGGGCGACGGACCGGTTCGGCAGCCTGCGGACGCTGACGGTGACGATGTCCGGCTTCGTCGTGGTGATCGGCACGCTGTCGCTGACCGCCGTCAACGTCGGTGGGGCCGCGGTCGCGCTGTTCGTCTGGAGCGTGTTCACCTGGGCGTTCAACCCGCCGATCCAGAACCTGCTGCTGGAGATGGCATCCGGCGGTGGACTGCTGCTCGCGCTGAACGCGTCGGCGATCTACCTGGGTGCTGGGCTGTCGGCGATCATCGGCGGCGTGGTGATCAACCTGGTCGGCGTGGAGTTGCTGCCGCCGATCGCCGCCGTCCTGGGGCTGATCGTGCTCGGGCTGATCCTGCAGCTGCGCCGGAACCCGGAGCTGCAGCGGGTCGAGGATCTGGAGTCTTCCGACGAGGTCGTGGGAGTTCTCGCGGACTGATCCCTTGACACCCGCTCGCCTCTGACGCAACCATTCATCGAACCTGCCCTTCGATGAATGGTTGTTTCATGTCCGATCCTTCCGCGGTTGGCGCCGGCCCGGACATCGCCGATCGCGTCCGCGCGACGCTGCCGCGGCTGACGGGCGCGCTGCGGTTGGTGGCGGACTTCGTCCTGGCGGAGCCGGCTGTTGCAGCGGAGCTGTCGACGGCTGCGCTGGCTGAGCGGGCGGGGGTTTCGCAGGCGAGCGTCACGCGGTTCGCGCAGGCTGTGGGGTTGTCCAGCCATCAGCAACTGCGGATCGCGCTGGCTGCACAGCTGGGCCGCGCGGAGGTGCCTGGCTGGAGCACGGACCTCGGTCCGCTGATCAACGACGACGACACCGTCGCCCGGGTCGCGACGGTGGTGGCGAACGCCGACATCCGCGCGATCACCCAGACCGTCGACCAGCTCGACCTGGAGGCGCTCGACCGGGCCGCCCACGTACTGGCAGCTGCTCGCCGGATCGACGTGTACGGCGTCGGCGGCAGCTCGACGATCGCCGCCGAGCTGGAGATGCGCCTGTTCCGCATCGGCTGCCAGGTGCGCGCCTGGCCGGAGATCCACGGCGCCGCCACGTCCGCCGCCCTCCTCACCTCAGCTGACGCGGTCGTCGCCATCTCCCACTCCGGCGCCACCGCCGAGGTCATGGAGCCGGTAGAGCTGGCCCAGGACCGAGGCGCCCAGGTCATAGCCATCACCAGCGACCCGCGCTCCCCACTGGCCGCAGCCGCCGACGAGGTCCTGGCCACCGCCGTCCTGGAAACCACCTTCCGCAGCGGAGGCCTGGCCGCCCGCCACTCCCAACTGGTCGTCACCGACTGCCTCTACATCCGAGTCGCCCAGCTGACCTCGGACAGAGCCGCCAACTCCATCGACCTCACCAAATCCATCAGCCCCCACCACACCCGCCGCCGCCGCTGAGGAGCCCCACAGTGAAGCTGCACCGCCCGCAGCACACCATCCGTCTTCTACTGGTCGCAGTACTGGCAGCTGTAGGTCTTGCTGTTCCTGCACAAGCTGTTGAAGTGAAGAGTGTTCCGCAGGTACTGCCTGCTTTGTCTGGTTGGCAGTCTGCTGCTGGGCAGTTCGAGTTGAGCAAGCACAGCAGAATCGTCTCCACCTCCGCACGCGCAGAAGCTGCGACGTTCGCCGAGGATGTTCGGCTACCAGTGGTCAGCGGTCGTGCGAAGACCGGCGACATCGTCCTCGCGGTTGACTCCAAGCGCACAGACCTCGGCGCCGAGGGCTACGAGCTCTCCGTCGGGAAGACCATCAGCGTCATCGCCAAGACCAACGCAGGCGTCTTTTACGGCACCCGGACCATCCTCCAGATGCTGAAGAACGACAAGGTCCCCGCCGGCCGCGTGATCGACGTCCCGGCGTACGCCGAACGCGGTGTCGGCGTCTGCGCCTGCCTGATCAACGTCTCGACCCAATGGTTCGAGCGTCTCGTCAAGGACGCCGCCTACCTCAAGCTCAACCAGCTCTGGGTCGAGCTCAAGGTGAAGAGCGACACCCACCCCGAGTCGATCGAGTGGGGCTACTACACCAAACCCCAGATCGCCGCCCTGCAAAGGCTCGCGGACAAGTACCACGTCACGATCGTCCCCGAGGTCAACTCGCCCGGTCACATCGAGCCGTGGATCCGCAACCGCCCCGATCTGCAGCTGACCGACAACACCGGCGCCAAGCAGGTCTCCCGGCTCGACATCACCAAGCCCGAGGCGTTCGACTTCCTGACCGCGATCATCGACGAGAACCTGAAGACGTTCCGTACGCCGTACTGGCACATGGGCGCCGACGAGTACATGCTCGGCTCGGACTACGCGAAGTACCCGCAACTCCTCGAGTACGCGCAGAAGAAGTTCGGCCCGAACGCCGTCCCGCAGGACGCGTTCGTCGACTTCATCAACCGGGTCAACGCGCACGTGAAGGCCCAGGGCAAGACGCTGCGGATCTGGAACGACGGCATCACCGACGCCGCGACCGTCCCGCTCGACCGCGACATCGTGGTCGAGCACTGGCTCAGCGGCGGTGTGAAGCCGAGCCGGCTGATCGCCGAGGGCCGCAAGGTGATGAACTCCGCCTACGCTCTCTACAACGTCCGCGGCGGTTTCAAGACCAACGCGCAGCAGCTCTACGACTCGAACTGGACGCCGCTCCGCTTCGAAGGTGAAACGCTTGCCAATAGCAACGGTGTCACCGGCGCGAAGCTCACCCTCTGGCCGGACAACGGTTCGGGCAACACCGAGAACGAGATCGAGGCCGAGGTCCGGATGCCGCTGCGGCTGGTCGCGCAGGCGACCTGGAGCACGGTGAAGCCCGACCCGACGTACGCCGCCTTCTCCGCCCGCGCCGACGCCGTCGGCCGCGCGCCGGGCTTCGCCAACGTCGACCGTACGCCGGTTGCCGCTGGCACCTACTCGCTCTCCGTCAGCCGTGACTACCTCGGCACCTCGACGACGCAGCTGAAGCTGTCGCGCACCGAGTCGGCCTGGGACGTCAGGCCCACCACCGACGGCTACTACACGCTGACCGACCTCGCGACCGGCCGCTGCGCCGAGTCCCGGGTCGGCGTTCGCTACCTCAACACCCCGCTGGAGCCCGGCACGCCCATCACCGCCGAGGCCTGCGACTCCACCAACCGCCTGCAGCGTTGGCAGGTCACCAAATCGGGCAGCAGGATCACGCTGGTCAACGCGATCACCCGCATGGTCGCCACCCTCGACAGCTCCGGCGGGCTGGTTCAGCAGGTCCCCGACGGCCATCGGGCGACCCCGCTGACGCTGAGGCCGGTACTGCGGGCTGTGGCGTCGGTCGACCGCCAAACGGTCGTGGCGGGCTCCACTGCGCAGCTGTCGGTCACCGTCACGGCCAAGGACCGCGCTACGTCCGTCACCGTCCAGCCGACGGTTCCGGCCGGCTGGAGCGTCACCCCGGCCAGCAGGTCCACGGCGGCGATCGCTGCCGGTGGGAGCTTCACGGCGACGTTCACCGCGACCCCTCCGGCCGACGCACCAGCAGGTACGGCGGCGCTCGGCGCAACCACGTCGTACAAGCAGAACGGGACAACGCATCGGCTGAGCACCACAGCCGGCGTACGGCTGAGCTGTGCGACCGCGCCGACCAGTCCTGTCGCGGTGAAGTTCGTGGACAGCGAGGAGACCGCCGGTGAGGACGGCCGCGCGGTCAACGCGATCGACGGGAACCCGGCGACGTTCTGGCACACCGAGTGGTCGGCGCGTCAGCCGCAGCCGCCGCACGAGATCCAGCTGGACCTGGGCGCTGACAAGTCGGTCTGTGCGGTGACCTACCTGACCCGGCAGAACGCCACCAACGGTCGCATTGCCGACTACGAGCTCTACCTGAGCAGCGACGGCGTCAGCTGGGGGCAGCCGGTGTCCAAGGGCACGTTCGGCAACAGCCCGGACGCCAAGTGGGTGCCGGTCGCGGCGACGACCGCCCGGTACGTGCGGCTGGTCCAGCTGAGCGAGGCGAGCGGCAACCCGTTCGGGACCGCCGCTGAGATCACCGTGGACGCGAAGTGAAGGCCCGCCTCCTGCTGGCCTCGGCCCTGTTGATCGGAGTGATGGGTACCGTGCCCGCTGTGGCAGCTGATCCTGATGTGCTCGACGTGTCGTTCGGCGGTTCATTCTCCAGCGGCAACACCTACACAGCCGCGACCGGTGAGGTGATGGGCGGCACGCTGACCCGTCGGACCGGCGCGGAGTCGCTGGACCCGGCCCGTGGCGTGGTGCTCGCTGGTGCTGCCGACGGCGTACGGTTCCAGCCCGGTACGCCGATCAGCGGCGGCGCGGTGCAGCGCTCGTTCCTGGTCGAGACGGCGTTCACCCCGGCGGCGACCCAGTCCGACCTGGCGACGGTCACCGCTGTCGGTGGCGCGGTGTTCGGCCGCTACAGCGGCAGCAACCTCCAGTACGGCTTCAGCTCGGAGGTCAACGGGCAGTGGACGGACGTCGTCCAGTCGGTCCCGGTGCCAAGTGCTGGTGAGCAGCACGTGCTGGCGCTGGCCTACGAGGTCGACGGCGCCGGTGCGACGCTGCACGCCTTCCTCGACGGCCAGCAGCTCCCCGCTGCAACCAGCACAGCCGGTACGGCGACCTGGCACCCCGACGCGGGTGCGGAGATCGGTGTGGGCAACGAGGTGCACCCGTCGGCGCTGCAGCGTGGTCTGGCGGGGTCGGTCCGCCAGGTGCGGCTGGCGACGTTCACTGGTGCGTTCAACCCGGCTGATCTGCGACTGGCGAAGCCGATCGCTTCGACGGCGAAGGTGAGCGTCGGGTTCGAGGGGACGATCAGCCAAGGGCAGTACGCGCCGGGCCTGGGGGAGAAGGCGTCGCAGCTCGCGGTGGCCGGTGGGAAGATCACCGAGCCTGGCCGGCTGAAGCTGGCCGGCGGTGGTGTCAGCTGGCGTGGGGAGCTCGACGGCGGGGTACTGGCGGAGACCGTTGTGTCGCCTGATGTGCTCGACCGCGGGATCTCACTGATCGACCTGGGCGGCGTGGAACTGGTTGCTCAGAGCAAGCATGCGGTGATGCTTCGGGCGGGTGGAAAGTCGACCGAGCTCAAGCTGCCGGCCGCTGCGGTGAAGGAAGGTGTCGCCTACCACTACTTGGGGGTGGTGGTCGATGAGGGCGCGGTCAGGGTGCTGACTGCTCCTGGGGTGACGGCGCTCAGCACGAGCGGTGCCACCGGCCCGGTCGAGGAGGTGCGCTGGCTGACCGGCGCACGCGGTACGGCGTACGGGGTCGGGCTCAGCAGCTTCCTGGGCCGGCCGCCGGCCGGGCTGAAGGCGCTGCCGTGTGTGGTGGGCAAGCTGAAGCCCGCGCAGACGATGCCGGTGGCGGAGGGCGAGTGCGTGACCTCGCTGGTCGCCAAGGCTTCCGCGATCCGGCCGGAGCCGCGGCAGGTCGAGTGGCAGCGGATGGAGCAGACGGCGTTCCTGCACTTCGGCGTCAACACGTTCACCGGGCTGGAATGGGGACACGGCGACGAGGACCCCAACCTGTTCCAGCCGACCGGGCTGGACACCGACCAGTGGGCCCGCACGCTGCGCGACTCGGGCTTCAAGCTGGCCATCCTGACCGTCAAGCACCACGACGGCTTCCTGCTCTACCCGTCGCGCTACAGCGACCACAGTGTCGCCTCCAGCTCCTGGCAAGGTGGCAAGGGCGACGTGGTCGAGGCGTTCGTGAAGTCGATGCGCAAGTACGGGCTGAAGGTCGGTCTCTACCTGTCCCCGGCCGACGAGAACCAGTTCCTCGACGGCGTCTACGCCAACGGCAGCGCGCACACCGCGCGCACCATTCCGACGCTGGTGCCCGGCGACGACCGCACCGGGCAGGACCTGCCGCAGTACACGCTGACCGCGTCCGACTACGGCGCCTACATGCTGAACCAGCTGTACGAGCTGCTGACCGAGTACGGGCCGGTGGACGAGGTCTGGTTCGACGGAGCCCAGGGGCGGATCCCACCGGACAAGGTGGAGACCTACGACTTCCCCAGCTGGTACCAGCTGATCCGGGAGCTCGCTCCGCAGGCGACGATCGCGGTCAGTGGACCGGACGTGCGCTGGGTCGGCAACGAGTCCGGTCTGGCCCGGCCGGACGAGTTCAACGTCGTACCGACGATCACCAAGCCGAACGGCGCACCGGACTACGCCCTCGGGTACGCCGCTGCCGACCAGGGCAGCCGGAAGGCGCTGCTGGCCGGGCGGGACGCCGGTGCGACCGAGCTGGCCTGGTGGCCGGCCGAGTCGGACGTGTCGATCCGGGAGGGCTGGTTCCACCACCCGGAGCAGTCGCCGCGGTCGGTGGACGAGCTGGCCGACATCTACTACAAGTCGGTCGGCCGGAACTCGGTGCTGCTGCTCAACATCCCGCCGGACCGCCAGGGCCGGCTGGACGACCAGGACGTGACCCGGCTGGCCGAGTGGCGAGCCAGACTGGCTGCTGACATGCCGACCGATCTCGCCGCTGGTGGGCGGGTCAGCGACGACGGCATGACCGTTCGGCTGGCTCACCCGTCGACAGTGCGGCGGGTGTGGCTGGGCGAGGACATCCGCCACGGCCAGCAGGTGGAGGCCGGTGTGGTCGAAGTCCGGTCGCAGGGCAGCTGGCAGCAGGTCGCCACGTTCGGTGCCGTCGGCCACAAGCGGATCCTCACGCTCGACAGCCCGGTGACGACCGACCAGGTGCGGGTGCGGATCACTCAGGCCCGCGGCAAGGTCCACCTGCTGTCCCTGTCGATCTACTAGGACCCTGCGTGGGGCAAGCTAGCCCGCATGCGTCTTCTGGCCGGACTGCTCCTGCTCGCCGTTCCACTGACTGGTCCCAGCACCGTCGTGGAGGGCTGGCAGAGCAGTCCGGTGTACGTCGACCCGACCCAGCGAGCCCTGGTCACCGACAAGCAGGCCGACCAGCTCGCTGAGCGGGTGGAGGGACAGGACCCGGCCATCCAGATCGCTGTGGTCCCGGCGGCGTCGCTGGCGACCACCGGGTCGCGGGAGCAGGCAGCACGCTCGTACGTCGACCAGGTGGTCGACCTGCAGCGGCAGGACGGGATCTACCTGGTCGTGTTCGGCGGAGCGATCGTGTGGGGGAGCGCGGTCGGGGTGGACACCCCGATCGACCGGATCCTCACCGACGAGCTGGGCAAGCACAGCCGGTCCGACCCGGTCGGCACGCTCAACGGCGTACTGGATCAGCTGGACGTGCCGAAGGCGGACAACGGTGGCTTCCCGGTCTGGCTGGTCGTGCTGCTCGTGGTGGTGGTCGCTGGTGGTGCCGGGCTGTGGTGGTGGAGGCGCCGGCCGCGCCAGGAGGAGGGGCCTGCGCTCTACCGGCCGTCGTACGACGTACTGCCGGACGAGGCGGACAGCCTGGAGGAGCGCCAGGCGCTGGCGCGGGAGGACGTGACGCGGTTCGGCGAGGAACTGGATGCGGCGGACGTGCGTCTGGACGGCGTGGACACAGGTGCGGACGTGCAAGCGGCGATGGACGCGTACGCCGACGCCGGCCGTGTGGTCGACGCAGCGCCCAGCGACGAGCAGCTGCGCGAGGTCCGGTCCACGGTCGAGTACGGGCGGTGGAGGCTCGCCTGCGCGCAGGCACTCGTCGCCGGTACGCCGAAGCCCGCCCGGCGCGCGCTGTGCTTCTTCGACGCGGCCCATGGGACGTCCGTGACCGACTGGATGTACACGCCGCCCGGTGGCAAGAGCCGCGAGGTCCCTGTCTGCGCTGCCTGCCAAGCCCGCCTCTCGGGAGGAACCCGATGACGATCGCCAGAGTGCTGCTGGGTGCAGTGCTGCTCTCCGCCTTCCCAGTGGCTGCTGCTCACGCTGCTTCTACGCCTACTCCCACCAAGCCGAGGCCTACCTTCCGCTACACCCCGCCGGACATCGTGGGCGACCGGAAGCGCGCAGAGGCGGAGGCGGGCCGCTACCTGGACAAGGTGGCGGCCGCACTCGGCGACACCGGGGTCTGGGTCGACCCGGCGGTGAAGAAGCTGACCGCTACCGAGACCGCCGAGCTGGACCGGGCCGCGAAGGCCGCTGCCGCGCCGATGCGGATCGCGGTGATCCCGGCCGAGGCCATCGACACGGCGCCGAGCAGCATCTCGTCGTACACGCGGTTGGCCTGGGACGGCGAGGAGATCGCCGACCAGCTGTACGACCGGGTCGGCGTCGAGGGTGTGTACGCCGTACTGGTGGATGCGCGGTCGGAGTCGGCCGGGCGCGGGTTCCACGCGGTGCAGCGGGCCGACAAGGGGCCGACGTACTACGTGGGCGACGCCGTCGACCAGGCGGTGGACTGCTGCGCGCCGGACTACGAGGAGATGCTCGAGCGGTTCATCCAGCGCGGACAGGTGATCGACAAGCCGTTCTACGTCGACGCTGCGCCCTGGGCTGGAGGAGCTGCTGGGCTCGGTGGGCTCTGGTGGGGTGTGACTGCGCTGGGCGCTCGCCGGGCTCGCCGCAAGGAGGAGCGGGAGCACCTGGAGGTCTCGAAGCCGCTGCTGAACGAGGAGATCATCGCGCTGTCGCAGCAGGTGTCGGCGCTGCCGACGACAGGTGACGCGCAGCAGGCGAAGCTGTCGAAGGACGTGCTCGACGCGGTGGAGAAGGCGCGGCACCGGCTCGACGCTGCCGAGGGCGACAGCGACACGGAGGCGGTGGCGACGCTGCTCGGCTCTGCTCGTTACGGGCTGCTCTGCCTGGACGCCGTACGAGCGGGCAAGCCGATGCCGGAGCCGACGGCCCCGTGCTTCTTCGACCCGCGCCACGGCCCCAGCACCGGTACGGCGAACTGGACGCCTGAGCACGGCGCCGAGAGGGCTGTCGACGTGTGCGACGCGTGCGCTGCGCGGCTGGCGGCCAACGAGCAGCCGGACATCCGCATGGTGACCGTGCGGGACCGCGCGCGCCCGTACTGGACGCTCGGCGAGGAACTGGCGTCGTACATCGACGGCTACTGGTCGCGGGGCGACGGCCGCCGCTGGTGGTTCCCCGACGAGGACGCCCGCCGCGCCGGCAACGAGATGCGAGCCCGCTGGGCCTCCCGGCGGGCCGGCGCCCGCCTGGGCCGAGCCGCCTCGAACATCGGCACGTCCATCGGCAACTGGTCAGCCAGCTCGGGCTCCGGCGACTCCGACAGCAGCTGGAGCAGCAGCTCGAGCCGCCGCCGCTCCTTCTCCTCCAGAACCCGCAGCAGCGGAGGAGGCTCCAGCCGCCGGTCCTCCCGTCGCTCAGGTGGATCCAGAGGCTTCTAAGTCAGTACTGCCGGTAGGTCCTCACTGTGCAGGACCGCCAGTGACGTGACTGCACGAGTCAGGCACACGTACAACCTCCGCAGCCCAGTGCGTTCGTCCGCCTCGCCGGCGATGATCCCTGCCGGCTCCACCAACACCACGTGGTCGAACTCGAGACCCTTGGCCAGGCTGGCGGGCACAACGTCCAGGTGCGTCTCGACATCGTCCTCGTCGCCGAGCACCGCGAACGTGAGGCCCTTGTCCTGCAGCGCTTTGCGAGTCTCCGCGACCAACGCGTCCGGCACGATCAGCCCGATGGAGCCGAGGCGCTCGGAGACCTCGGTGACCGTGGAGACAGCAGCAGCCAGGCTGTCGGCCACCCTCGTGATCGCCAGCTCACCACGCGCCCGCCGGACAGCAGTCGGCGGCGTCAGGTGCGGGGCGATCTGCGGGAGCAGGCGAGCGGCGTACTCGATCACCTGGCCAGGCACCCGGAAGCCGGCCGTCAGCTCCTCCGTGTGCGCCCCGGTCTTGCCCAGGTGCGTCAGCGCCTCGTCCCACGACGGCGTGGCCCACGGTGTCGTCCCCTGCGCGATGTCACCGAGCACCGTCATCGATCCGGTCGAACACCGCCGCCCCACCGCCCGCAGCTGCATGGCCGACAGGTCCTGCGCCTCGTCCAGTACGACGTGCCCGAGGCTCGGCGTCCGGTCCACCAGATCGGCCAGCTCGTCGATCAGCGTCGCATCAGCCACCGACCACTTCGCAGCTCCTGCTGACCGCGGCGCCTTCTCCCACAGCAGCAGCTGCTGCTCCTCCTCGGTCAGCACCCCAGCAGCATGCTCAGCCAGCAGCTCCGCGTCGGTGAACAGCCGGAACAGCAGCTTCACCGGATCCACCGCCGGCCACAGCAGCTCGGCGTACTGCTTCACCGGGCGGCTCCTGGCGACCGCGTCCTGCACCCGGTCGTCGGGTGAGTCTCCAGCGGCCTCCATCCGCAGCAGTACGGCGTGCGCGAGCCGCTGCGGCAGCATGCCCCGCCCAGCGCCGTACCGGATGCCTCTGGTCCGCAGCTCCGTGACCAGCTCCTCCGCCTCGTACGCCGGGACGCGCCACCGGTGCGAGCCGCGCGGTACGACCAGCGACTCCTTCGGCAGCTGGATGCCCGACCAGACCGCCCGGTGCAGCACCTCGGCCATCCGGGCGTCGCCCTTGAGCACGTCGACCGGCGCCGGACCCGGCCCGGCGATCTTCACCCGCGCGACCATCTCCTCGACGGTGGTCTGCTTCGCCTCGATCTCACCCAGCGCGGGGAGCACGTCACCGATGTAGCGCAGGAAGCTCGCGTTCGGCCCGACCACCAGGACCCCGGCGCGCGACAGCTGGTCGCGGTACGCGTACAGCAGGTACGCCGCCCGGTGCAGCCCGACGGCGGTCTTCCCGGTCCCGGGCGCGCCCTGGACGCAGATGGTCTGCTCGACGCCGGCCCGGACGATCACGTCCTGCTCGGGCTGGATCGTCGCCACGATGTCACGCATCGGGCCGGAGCGGGGACGTTCGATCTCGGCGTCGAGGATGTCGCTGTGCTCCTCGGCGGCGTCCGCGGAGGTGAGGTCCTCGTCCTCGAACGCGGTCATCTCGCCGTGCGTGAACCCGAACCGGCGCCGCGTCCCGACGCCCATCGGCTCGGTCTTGCTGGCCCGGTAGAACGGCACCGAGATCTCGGCCCGCCAGTCCACCACCAGCGGCTCGCCGGCCTCGTCGTTGACGTGCCGGCGGCCGATGTGGAAGGTCTCCGGCACGGGCCGCAGGTAGTCCAGGCGGCCGAAGAACAGCGGCACGTCCGGGTCGTCCTCGAGCTCCTTCATCCGGCGCCAGATCGCCTGCTTGAGGAACTCGGTGTTCACCGGGTCGGCGCTGGCGATCTCCAGCGAGCCGGTCTTCGCGCGCATCACCGCGAGCGCGGCGCGCGACGTCGCGAGGTAGGAACGTTCGTCGTCGAGGGTGGGATCGTCCGGGGGCATGACAGGACCTCCGCAAAGCGGGCCGACGGTCAGGGGAGCCCGGTCACGTTACTTGACCACAGCCGCCGGGGAAACCGAATTAGCCGCGACGCGCAGACCGGGCCGCAGCAGCAGCAGCGGCAGGCTGGCCGCGAGCAGGACCAGCACGACCAGTCCGTCCATCCAGTAGTGGTTCGCTGTCACTACCACCACGCCGAACGTGATCACCGGGTGCAGCAGCCACAGCCAGCGCCACTTGGTGCGGGTGATCAGGATCATCGACAGCGCGATCAGCGCGGCCCAGCCGACGTGCAGGCTCGGCATCGCGGCGAACTGGTTCGCGACGCCGTCGGAGTGGTCCGGTCCGTAGACCGACTGGCCGTAGAGCAGTCCGGTGTCGACGAAGCCGGGCATCATCCGCGGCGGCGCCAGCGGGTACACGATGTGGCCGATCAGGGCGAGGGCGGTGACCGACACCATCGTCCAGCGCACCCGCGAGTACGCCGCCGGGCGCCAGATGCTCAACCAGAGCAGGACGACGGCGGTCAGCGGCGCGTGCACCGAGGCGTAGTACAGGTTGGCGCCCTCGACCAGGTGCGGGACCTGGAGAGCGTGCTGCTGCAGCGCTGCCTCGTTGGGCAGGTGCAGCCAGCGCTGGAGTGACAACACCTGACCGGCGTGGTCGAAGGCCGAGCCGGTGTGCTTCGCGGCGATCTGCCGGCCCGCGCTGTAGACCAGGAAGAGCGTGGCCAGCAGGACTGCTTCCCGGACCACTCGCCAGACCACCGGGCCTGCCGACCGGTGCCGTTCACCCAGCCCGACGGGCTCCAGTGCCTGTGTCCCCATACCTTTCGACGGTACCGGTCGAAGCCTCCGGAATGCCCCAGGCGCAACCCTGAAGTTGCCCTGGGCAACCCCCGGGTCACGACCCGCTACCGGACCGTCACCCCCTCTCCCACGGTGCAACCCACGCCGGTGCCGGGTCAATTCCTGGATGACAGGGAGACGACAGGCCACACTGTCCGGATGGGAGAACTGGTGGGCGTCCTGCTCGCGGCCGGCGCCGGGACCAGGCTCGGGATGCCGGGCGGTCTGATGCGTGCGGCCGACGGGACCCCGTGGGTGGTCAGCTCGATCGGCGTCCTCCGGACGGCGGGCTGCGGGCCGATCGGTGTGGTGGTCGGGGCGGCGGCGCCGGACGTGGTCGCGCTGCTGGCGGGGGAGGACGTCACCGTCGTACCGTCACCGGACTGGTCGGACGGGCTGTCCCACTCGGTGAAGGCCGCGTTCGCCTGGGCCGAGCAGACGGACGCGCCGACGGCGCTGTTTCACATGGTCGACCGCCCAGAGGTCGGACCTGCAGTCCTAGAACGAGTCCTGTCAGTGACGAACCCTGGACCAGCCGCCTTGGCCCGAGCCGGCTTCAACGGGTTCGCCGGCTACCCGGTGGTCATCGGCCGCGACCACTGGGCCGCCGCAGCGGCCGCCGCCACCGGCGACCGCTCCATGGGCCCTTACCTCAAACGCGTTCCCTGCCCGTTGATCCCTTGCGACGACCTGATCAGCTAGCGAACAAGTTCTCGGCGTCCACGATCGTGTACGCGTAACCCTGCTCGGCCAGGAACCGCTGCCGGTGCGCGGCGAACTCGGCGTCGACGGTGTCCCGGGCGACGATCGAGTAGAACCGCGCGGTCCGCCCGTCACCCTTCGGCCGCAGCACGCGACCCAGACGCTGCGCCTCCTCCTGCCGCGAGCCGAACGTGCCCGACACCTGGACGGCGATCGACGCCTCCGGCAGGTCGATCGAGAAGTTCGCGACCTTGCTGACCACCAGCCGGTCGATCTCGCCGGTCCGGAACGCCTGGAACAGCCGCTGGCGCTCCTTGACCGTCGTCTCGCCCTTGATCACCGGGCACTCCAGCCGCTCGCCGAGCTCGTCCAACTGGTCGATGTACTGGCCGATCACCAGCATCGGCTCACCCTTGTGGTGGTCGGCGATCTGCCGGACCAGCCGCGATTTGGCCGGGGTCGACGCGGCGAGCCGGTACCGGTCCTCGGGCTCGGCGGTCGCGTAGACGAACCGCTCGGTCTGCTCCAGGTCGACCCGGACCTCGATGCAGTCGGCCGGTGCGATCCAGCCCTGCGCCTCGATGTCCTTCCACGGCGCGTCGTAGCGCTTCGGGCCGATCAGCGAGAACACGTCACCCTCGCGACCGTCCTCGCGGACCAGCGTCGCGGTCAGGCCGATCCGGCGCCGGGTCTGCAGGTCCGCGGTCATCCGGAAGATCGGCGCCGGCAGCAGGTGCACCTCGTCGTACACGATCAGGCCCCAGTCGCGGGCGTCGAACACCTCCAGGTGCGTGTAGACGCCCTTCCGCCGGGTCGTCATCACCTGGTACGTCGCGATCGTGACCGGGCGGATCTCCTTGCGGGCACCGGAGTACTCGCCGATCTCGTCCTCGGTGAGGCTGGTCCGCTTGAGCAGCTCCTCCTTCCACTGCCGCGCCGACACCGTGTTGGTGACCAGGATCAGCGTGGTCGCGGAGGCCTGCGCCATCGCGGCCGCGCCGACGATGGTCTTGCCGGCGCCACAGGGCAGGACGACGACGCCGGAGCCGCCGTGCCAGAACGAGTCGACCGCCTGCTGCTGGTACGGCCGCATCTCCCAGCCGTCGGTGTCCAGGTCGATCTTGTGCTTCTCGCCGTCGACGTACCCGGCCAGGTCCTCGGCGGGCCAGCCCAGCTTCAGCAGCGTCTGCTTGAGGTGCCCGCGCTCGGACGGGTGCACCAGCACGGTGTCGTCGTCGATGCGGTCGCCCAGCAGCGGCTTCACCTTGGCCGAGCGCAGCACCTCCTCCAGCACCGGCCGGTCCGTCGTCACCAGGACCAGTCCGTGCTGCGGGTGCTTCTCGAGGCGGAGCCGGCCGTACCGGTCCAGCGTCTCCGCGATGTCGACCAGGAGCGAGTGCGGGACCGGGTACCGGCTGTAGCGCAGCAGGACGTCGATCACTTGCTCCGCGTCGTGCCCGGCGGCCCGGGCGTTCCACAGGCCGAGCGGGGTCAACCGGTACGTGTGCACGTGCTCGGGCGCCCGCTCCAGCTCGGCGAAGGGGGCGATCGCCTTGCGGCAGTCGTTCGAGTCCGGGTGCGCGGTCTCCAGCAGCAGGGTCTTGTCGGACTGCACGATCAAGGGTCCGTCGGTCACGCAACATCTCCCGTCAGACGGATGGGGCCGGGCAGGACACCCTGCCCGACCCTCCATTGTGCCTCGTCCCGCAAGTCACCCGACCGGGTCGGCCTCCAGCGTTCCCGGTACGACGGCCGCCTGCGGCACCGCGGGCGCGTGCCGCGGCAGGAACGCGGCGATCGCCAGCGCGAGCAGCGACGCCCCGCAGCCGATCGCCAGGATCAGCCGGAACCCGTTCTGCGACGGGACCTGGAAGCCGCCGAACGAGATCGTCACCTGGGCCAGCACCAGCCCGGCGACCGCGCTCGACACCGACGTACCGATCGAGCGCATCAGCGTGTTCAGGCTGTTCGCGGCGGCGGTCTCCGAGACCGGTACGGCGGCCATGATCAGCCCCGGCATCGCGCCGTACGCCAGACCGATGCCGGCGCCGATCACGGCCGCGATCACGACCAGCTGCCAGACGGCCGACATCATCACGATGCCGAGGCCGTAGCCGAGCGCGACCACGACCGCGCCGAGCATCAGCGTCACCTTGGGGCCGCGGGTCCGGGAGATCTTGGCCGACAGCGGAGCCGTCGCCATCATCACCAGACCGGACGGCGCGAGTACCAGGCCGACGGCGAGCATCGAGCGGCCCAGACCGTACCCGGTGGCCTTCGGGAGCTGCAGCAGCTGCGGGAGGACCAGAGACATGGCGAACATCGCGAAACCGAACACGGCCGAGGCGATGTTGGTCAGCAGCACCTGGCGGCGGGCGGTGGTCCGCAGGTCGACCAGCGGCTGCTTGGCGCGCAGCTCGTACCAGCCCCAGAGCACCAGGACGAGTACGGCGGCAGCGAACAGGCCGTCGGTGGGGCCGCTGCCCCAGCCCCAGTCGGCGCCCTTGGAGATCGCCAGCAGGAGGCAGAAGAGCCCGACGGACAGCCCGACCGCGCCCACCGCGTCGAAGCGGCCTCCGCTGCGTACGGCTGACTCGGGGACGAGTGCGACAACCACCACGAGCACTACTGCGCCCGCTGCGGCTGCTGTCCAGAAGAGCACGTGCCAGTTCGTGTACTCCGCCAGCAGCGCTGCGGCGGGTAGACCGAGCGCACTGCCGATACCGAGGGAGGCGCTCATCAGCGCGATGGAGGTGCCGAGCCGGTCGGACGGGAGCTCGTCGCGCATGATGCTGATGCCGAGCGGGATGACACCGGCGGACAGGCCCTGCAGGGTGCGGGCCACGATCATCGGGGTCAGCGAGTCGCTCAGCGCGCCGATGATCGAGCCGATCACCAGCATGCTCAGGCTGAGCAGCAGCATCCGGCGCTTGCCGTACATGTCACCGAGCCGGCCGATCATCGGGGTGGCGATCGCACCGGCCAGCAGGGTGGCGGTGATCGCCCAGGTCGCGTCGCTGGGGGTGGCGTGCAGCAGGGCCGGCAGCTGCGGGACCAGCGGGATGATCAGGGTCTGCATCAGCGAGACCGTGATACCGGCGCAGGCCAGCGCGGCGACCACCGCGTTGGGGCGCGGTGCGGCGGGGACAGCGGACATGCAGGGGCCTCCGGGCGGAAACTGTTGGTTGCGGAATACAACTAACGGTAAGTCAGTCAGTTGACTTAAAGCAAGCGACTCGGCAATCTGAAGCCGACAACCGGTGGACAGATGGGTGTTGACGATGGCGGTGCGGGCACAGCAGACCCGGGAACTGATCCTGGCCGCGGCCGAGAAGCTGTTCGCCGAGCACGGCGTCGGCGTGGTCTCCAACCGGCAGATCAGCGAGGCCGCCGGGCAGGGCAACAACACCGCGGTCGGCTACCACTTCGGGACGAAGGCGGACCTCGTGCGGGCCGTCGTACGGCGGCACAGCGAGCCGATCGAGCGGATCCGCGGCGAGATGATCGGCGGGCTGCCCGCCGACCCTGAGCTGGGCGACTGGGTGGCGTGCATGGTGCGGCCGGTGCCGGAGTACCTGGGGACGCTGGCCGCGCCGACCTGGTACGGGCGGTTCACGGCGCAGGCGATGACCGACCCGCTGCTGCGGCAGATCATGATCGACGAGGCGCTGACTTCACCGCAGCTCCGGCAGGTGCGCGAGGGGCTGAACCCGTGCCTGCCGACGCTGCCCGCTGCTGTGCGTGCGGAGCGCGGGGAGATGGCTCGGCACGTGATCGTCCACAGCTGCGCCGAGCACGAGCGGGCTGTCGCCGAAGGCACGGCTACCCGTACCTGGCACCACCTCGCCACAGGTCTGTCGGACGCGATCACCGGCCTCCTGCTGGCGCCGGTCACCCGCGGGTGACTGTCGGCGCCCTCCTGTAACTTGCGCGCATGCAGGTAAGCGGCGTGCTGTGGAAAGGCGCGGAAGCGCAGCTGGAACGAGTCGACGGCGTCACCACGTCGCTGGCCGTCGGAACCAACCTGTCCTTCACCCTCGGCCCAGACCGTCGCTGCATCGGCATCTGGCGAGCCGGCCGCCGCCTGGCCTGTACGACGGCCACAGAACTCTCTCCTGCAAGCCGCTCCCCGCAATGCCCCGACTGCCAATCCATGGAACGCTCCAACTCCATCGCCGCCGACACGCGCCTGGACGACCCCCGCTCGTTCTCGGTCTACCTGGCCCACCACGGCAGCGTGGTGAAGGTCGGCATCACCGCCACCGAACGCGGCGACGCCCGCCTCCTCGAGCAGGGCGCCCTCTCGTCGACCTTCATCTCCTCCGGCAGCCTCCTGGGCGCCCGGCGCATCGAGAACCTCCTGATGACGACACTGGGCCTCCCCGACCGCGTCTCCACCACCCGCAAACGCGCGGCCCGCGGCCGCCCGGTCCCCACCGCCGCCCGCGCCACCACCCTTGGCGATCTGGCAACCCAAGCAGCTGACCTGCCTTGGCCGGAGGGCCAAACCCGCTGCGATGTGGCGATCCGAGACCACACCCCGACCTACGGCCTCCCCACCACCGGCCTCCACCCTGATGCCGCCCTCAAGTCACCCACGCCCGGCAGCACAGTCACCGGCGAAGTCGCCTGCACCATCGCCGCCGACGTCTACCTGCGGACATCTGCCGGCCTGGTGCTGGTGGACACCCACCTACTCGCCGGCTGGTCTCTCCACCCACCCACCGCCCAGCAAAACGCCCCACTGGAACCCGTCCCCCCGCTCGAGCTCGAGCAAGACGCGCTGTTCTGACGGCGTCACCAGCACCCCACCTGCCCCCACCCCGCCGCGGGCTTCACCTGTTACTGCGGTGTGTTGTCGAGTCGCCGCGGGATCGGGCTGTGCTGGGGAGCGCCCGGCTGTGGTCAGACAGGTCGCGCGTTGGCGATGCGGTGGAGCGCGTACGTGCGGGGCTGGTCGGCGCCGTCGTCGTAGGCGGTCAGCCAGCCGTCGGCTACTCGGACCGGTTCCACGATGCGTTCCGAGGCGTTGCCGTTGTGGTCGACGTACGAGATCCAGGTGCGGGAGCTGGACTCGGCGGCGTTGGTGAGGATGCTGATGGTCTCGGCGGGGGCGGTCGGTTCCTGGCCGGCGGAGTCGGGGCGTTCGGCGGCCAGGCGGTCGCCGGTGCGGACCTTTTCGATGACGGCTTTGACCTGGTCCTCGGTGAGTTCGCTGGGGGTGTCCACGAAGTCCCGGCTGGTACGGCGGCGGGGGGCGTCGCCGCGGCGGGCAGTCGCCGTACTGATCTGGACCACGCCGTCGAAGGTTTCGGCGAGCGGCGCGAGGCCTGCCTCGCGCAGCCGCGCCAGCACCATGTCGGGCGGCGAAGGCGACACCACGACCGTCGGCGCGAGTCGCCGGAAGCGCACGCCGGGCAGATTCGAGCTGAGTAGTTGGGTCAGCACGTCCTCGTCGTCGCAGCGCAGGTACGTCGTCGCCGTGCCGATCCGCAGTACGCCGTGGCGTCGCGCGACGTCGTCGATCAGGTACGTCAGCGGCTGCGGCACCGGTGTGCGTGAGTGCTCGGCCAGCCACTTGTGCAGCTGGTCGCTGGTCCGCCCCAGGTCGAACGCCCGGCGTACCGAGCCCTCGCTGAAGCGGAACACCCCGCCACCACCATGCGACTCCGCATCCGCCATCGCCGTCAGCTCATCCTGTACGGCGCGCACCAGCGGTCCCGGCGCCACAGCGGTCAGGTCTGCCTGCAGCAGGAACTCCGACACCGGCTCAGGCACCATTGGCGCGATCGCCGCGGCCAGGTCGTCAGCAGTCGGCTCCTCACCCAGCAACGGGCGCGCATGAACACCCAGCGACCCCAAACCGGTCAGCCCGAGCAGAGCGGCCTCCGTGAGAGTCCACTCGACCAGGTCGTCGCGGAACTGCCCGCCACGCCGCGGCCGGTGCCACGCCACCCAGGTCACCACCGACTCGGCAGCCGGCGCTGAAGCCGCCCCCGCCTCGGCCAGCGCCTGCAGCGTCAGCTGCCGGACCTCCGGCGCCAGCAGCCGCTCCAAGTCAGGCGCCAGCGCGTTGACCAGCCGCTCGCGAGCAGCAGCAGTCGCACCGCCGCTGTCACGCCGGCCGATCAGACCGATCGCCCGAAGCCCTGTGTGCCAGGCGATAACGAGCTGAGCCCACCGATGCGCGGTGTCGAGCTCCAGCCAGTCGTCGTACGAACCAGTCGGCAGCCACAGGTCGCTGGAGCCCACCTCAACCGAGGCGAGCAGCCCAGCGGCGTACGCGATCTCCAGCACCGCGGCAGCGACCTGCTCGTCGACACCGATCCGCCCGGCCAGCGACCGCAGCTCACGGACGCCGATGCCACCGGTCCGCAGTACAGGCGGCGGCTCGGTCCCCAGCTGCTCCAGCGCACGATCAACCAGCCGAACGAGGTCAAGCGCAGCCCCAGCAGCAGCCCGGTCAGCAATGGACGCCGACACCTGCTTGCCATCGAGCGGCGGGGGAGTGGGCCGAGTAGAAGCAAGAACCCGCCCACCCCGCAGGTGCAGCCCGATCTGCCGAGGCAGTACGACGGTCGTCGCGTCCTTCGGTACGACGAGCCCGCGCGCCAGCAGCTGCTCGACCGGCGTCTTGGCCGACGCGATGGTCACCGGCCGCTCGGCCTTCTCGACCGTGCCGGTCGGCGGACCCCAGGTGAGCTTGGCGAGCACCTCCCGCGCCTCTGGCCCGGCCTCCTCGATCAGCTTGTCCAGGTCGCCGAAGTGGCGGGTGGTGACCGGGCCCAGCCCAGCAGGTGTCGGGCCGAGCAGCTCGTGCACCGCTCTGATCGGCCGCAGGTCGTCCTCGGTGCCCCAGACCAGCGCCAGCGCCAGCAGCTCAACCACTCGCGGCTGCACCACGTCGACCGGCTGACCGACCCCAGCGGCGAGCCCGGCGAGGTCCACCGGCTCAGGCAGCGCGGACAGCGTCTCCAGCAGGTCGACACCGAACTCGTCGAGCCGGTTGATCGCCCGGGCCGCCGAGGCGTTCGTGGTCGCCCTCGCCGCCAGCTGGCCGGTGTCGGCCGGGATCGGCGTCGCCAGATCGGGCCGGTGCCGCAGCAGGTGCCCGAGTGCGCCGTCGTCCCAGCTCCGCAGCGCCTCGGCGAGGGTACGGGGGCGGGTCCGCTCGGTGTTGCTCATCCCTCCAACCGTACGGCCCCCGGCACACCCCGCACGACCCGCGGCCCGGTCGAACCTGTCAGCCGCCCGCCGCGCGCCCCGGCGAGATCTCGCCGCCTACCGCCCGTACGACAACGCTCCTGGGTCCACCGGCGTGTCCGCGGGCAACCCCAGGTCGGCCAGAATCCTCACCAGCACCGCATCCATGTCCTGGTGCTCGTCGAACACATGCTGCTCCACACCCGGCAGCAGATCCCGCGCCTCGTACCACTCACGCATCGACTCCGGCGCGACGTTCGCGGCCCAGGACCTGGTCGCATGCCGGACCAGCGTCTCCTCGAACGGGATGTCGAAGTAGTAGTGCCGAGTCGTCCCGCGATGCTCCGCGGTCAGCGCGCGCAGCATCTCGCCGTACCGATCAGCGTGCATGATCCCCTCGACGATCACGTCGAAGCCACGGTCGAGGCAGTAGCGGGCGTTCAGCCCGATCAGGTCGATCGCGGCGTTGCCCGGGTGGTCCTTCTCCCAGAGCAGCACGCGCCGGATCTGGTCCTGCTCGACGATCGCGGTGCCGCGGCCGAGCCGCGACCGCAGGTGCCGGGCCGTCGTCGACTTGCCCGACCCGGAGTTGCCGCGCAGCACGATCAGCCGCGACGTGGTGCTGCCGATCACTCGGCCCCGCCGGCGTGCCCGATCCGGTGGAAGCCCACCCGCTCGTAGACCGCCGCCACCGCGTTGTCCTGCGCCGACAGCAGCACCAGGTCGACGCCGTTCGCGAACGCGTGCTCCACCAGGCAGCTGGTCACCGCAGCGCCCAGACCCTGGCGGCGAGCAGCAGGAAGCGTCGCCACTCCCACGATCTCCGAGGTCGTACCAACAGGCTGGTGTACGCCGGACGCCAGCATCCCGTCGTCGCCGAACACAGCTGCCGTCACCGAAACCCCAGTGCGAGCCCGCTCGAGCAGAGCCCGGCTGGTCTCCTCCGGCACCTCGTGCGCGTTCCGCTCGGCCACACCGGCCTCGCCGACACCAGTCCCCGGGTTGCTGAACCCGACGTTCGCCACAGCCCTGGCCTGCGCCAGCAGCTCCCGGTCGGCTGGCAGGATCTCGCTGCGTGCCGCAGTCTCCACCGGCTTGAAGTCGGCCCGCTCCAGCACCAGCAGCGGGTACTCCACGACAGTCAGTCCAGCAGCCGCAGCAGCAGGCCCCAGCGACGGGCAGGTCTCCACGACCCACTCGAAGCTCAGCGGCAGGTCCAGCTCGGCACACCGCTCCCGCACCAGCTCCACGTCGGCCTGCTCGACCACGGCACCGCTACCGGGCACCGGGCGGGCGTAGTACGGCCAGATCGTGGTCGACCGGAAGAGGGTGAACGGCCCGACCTGCTCCGGGGTCGCCCCCGACAGCGGTACGGCGTGCAGGTACTCGTCAACGCGCGTGAGATGAGACATCGCCCGCAGTGAAGCGCATCGCGAGGGTCATGTCGAGCCAATTGCGGCGGCTCCGACGTCCCCGCCGAACCCAGGGAGGAACCGATGGAGAACGTTGCCTCCGCCGACGGCACGGACTTCTTCAGTCGGCGATGATCTCCAGCTCGACCCGGTCGGTGTAGAACGCCACGTGGTCCTTGATGTCGGCCACCGCGTCGTACGGCTGCTCGTAGGTCCACACCGCGTTCACACCGGCCTCGCCGAGCGCCGGGATGCTGTAGTACCCGGCGTCACCCTTGTACGGGCAGTACGTCGTGTGCTCGGTCCGCTCGAGCAGGCTGAGGTCCACGTCGGCCAGCGGCACGTACTGCACGGCCGGGTAGGTCGACTCCTGCAGCGACAGCGCGGCGCGGGTGTCGGCGAGCACCTGGCCGGCGGCCTTCACCACGACCCGGTCCGGGTTCTTCTCGACCGTGATCGGGTGGTCCGGGCCAGGGATCTTGACCGGCTTGTCCGCCATCTTCGTCTCCGCTCCGCGAGGTGTTGGTCCAAACACCAGCAACCCCGGCGCGGGACCGATTCATTCCCCGAGCGGCTCGAGCTCCACGACCAGCGACGGCCCGCCGTCGAAGGTGCCGGCGTCGATGCCGAGCACCAGGTCCTCGCAGTACAGCAGCGGCCCGGTGACCCAGGCCGGGTCGATCCCCATCTGGTCGGCGACGATGCTGTGCCCGTGCACGATCCGCTCGCCGCCGAGGTGCTGCAGCAGCGTCCGGGCCAGCTCCGGTCCCTCCGGGCCGCGGAACGCGTAGCGAGCGGTCATCCGCCGCCAGATCTCCCACCAGACGGTGATGTCGTCGCTGAGCAGGTCCGCGCGGGCGCCCGCGTTGATCTCGTCGATCGTGCTGCCCCACTCGACGTACTCCGCGGTGTCGGAGTGCATCAGCAGGTGCCCGGCGTCCAGCCCGAGCATCGGCTGCTCCAGCAGCCACTCCACGTCCTCGTCGGTGAGCAGCTCCTGGTCGCGGTCGATGCCGCCGTTCAGCGCCCAGCTGCGCTCGAAGCTGCGCAGCGTGATCCCGTCGTGCGGCACCGCCTCGTCGCCGAACTTGTGCATGCCGAGCGCCAGGATCTCGTGGTTGCCGAGCAGCATCCGGACCTCGCCGGTGCCCTGCGACGCCTGAGCGCTCAGCCGCTGCACCAGCCGCAGCACGCCGATCCCGTCCGGCCCGCGGTCGAAGAAGTCGCCGAGCAGCCACAGCCGCGCGTCCCGGCCGGACCAGTTGCCCTCGGCGTCGACCAGCTCGGCCTCCAGCAGCGAGGCGGCCAGCTTGTCCGGGTGCCCGTGCACGTCGCTCACCACGAACGACGCGGTCATGTCAGCCTCGCAGCGTCAGCACGATCAGTACGACGTTGAGGACCGAGACGGCGGTGGCGACCAGACATGCGGTGAGAGTAGTCGGCAACCGGTTGACCAGGCTGCCCATGATGCGCCGTGTTGCCGTCAACTTCACCAGCGGCCACAGTGCACACGGGATACCGAAGCTCAGCACCACCTGCGAAACGACCAGCGCCCGGCTCGGGTCGATACCGATCGCCAGGATGATCAGCGCCGGCAGCAGCGTGATCAACCGGCGTACGGCGAGCGGCACGTGCCGTTGCCAGAACCCTTCCAGGATGACCGATCCGGCGTACGTGCCGACCGAGGAGGACGCGAAACCACTGGCCAGCAGGGCCAGCGCGAACAGCAGCGCCGGGAGCTGACCGAGCCGGTCGCCGATCGCGCTGTGCGCGGCGTCGAGCGAGTCGGCGCCGGTTCCGCTCAGCGCGGCAGCGGCCAGGACGACCATCGCCAGGTTCACCGCGCCGGCCAGCGCCATCGCCACGGCCACGTCGATCCGGGTGGCCCGGAGTACGCGCTGCTTACCAGCGGTCGAGCGGATCGATTTCCAGTGCCGGTCGGTGACCAGTGCACCGTGCAGCCAGATGGCGTGCGGCATCACGGTCGCACCGAGCATGCCGGCCGCCAGCACCAGCGACTCCGTCCCGTCCAGCCGCGGCACCAGCCCGCCGACCACACCGGACGCCGACGGCTCCGACTGGATCGTCGACACCACGAACCCGACCAGTACGACGGCCAGCAGCCCGATGATGGCCGCCTCGAACGGCCGCTGTCCCCGCTTCGACTGGTAGATCAGCAGCGCGAACGACACCGCACCGGTGATCACACCGCCCAGCAGCAACGGGATCCCGAACAGCAGGTTCAGCGCGATCGCCCCACCGACCACCTCGGCCAGGTCGGTCGCGATCGCCACCAGCTCGGCCTGCGCCCACAGCCCGCGGGAGGTGGTCGCCCGGAAGTGCTCCCGGCACAGCTGCGGCAGCGTCTTCCCGGTCGCGATGCTGGCCTTCGCCGCCAGGTACTGCACCAGCACGGCCATCAGGTTCGCCCCGACGACCACCCAGCACAGCAGGTACCCGTACGTCGCCCCGGCCGCGATGTTGGTGGCGAAGTTGCCCGGGTCCACGTACGCCACGGCCGCCACGAAGGCAGGGCCGAGCAGCAACAGACCTGATCGGTTCAGCTGACGTCGAAGCGGTGCCGGTGCGTACATGGGAGAACTATGGCCGACAGAACAGACCTGTGGGCGGGTTGTCTTGTTTTGAGACGAACGACTCAGGCCCAGTTCCAGCGGACTTCGAGCGTGACATCGATGGACTGCTCGCCGGGGGTGACCCCCATGTCCATGGCGAACGCCGCCGCGCCGCCGGCCTTGCGTCCTGCCTCCCGCAGCATGACCTGACTTTGGGTCTCGCGCACTGCAGCGATCCCGCCGATGGACTGCCCGGCCAGCTCAGCCAGCTGTGCTGCCTTCTGCTGCGCCTGCTTGAACGCCAGCTGCCGCGCCTTGTCGACCAGTGCTGCCTTGTCCTCCACGTCGAACTGCAGGAAGTCCAGCCCCAAGCTGTTGCCCACGGCAGCCACCGCGGCGTTCAGCAGCCGGCCGAAGCCGGTCAGGTCGCGGGTGGTCACCGTCATCGAGTGCGAGGCGCGGTAGCCCGTCACCGTCATCTGGTCGCCGTACTGCGGGTGCACGGACACCGCACTGGTGGCGACGTCGCCGGCGCCGACCCCCTCGGCCAGCAGCGCGGCCATCACCGAGGCGGTGCGCTCGGCGACCTGAGCGACGGCGTCGGCGACGTCGGGTGCGTCCTGCCCCACGCTGAGGGTCATGCGCAGCAGGTCGGCCGGCGCGGTGGCCTGGCCGGTTCCGGTGACGGTGATCCCAGTGTCCATGCGTGCAGTCTGACACTTCACCCGGCGCACAGCCTCTGGTCAGCTGGTGTCGGCCGGGCCTTCTTCAGCCCGGCACACGCTGCCCGGAACCACCACACCGCCCAGGGAGACCACATGCGCCGCAAGACCATGCTCGCCACCGTCCTGGCGGGCGCACTGCTCGTCGGACTGACCACTGCCGGGGCGGAGGCGGGCGGACGCGACGACCAGGTCGCTCGCGCGTTCGAGGCGACCACTCGCAGTACGCCGTGGGCGCAGGTCGCCAAGATCCCGCTGAAGTTCCCGACGTACCACCCGCAGGGTTTCGCGCTGGTCGGTGACTTGATCTACCTGTCCAGCGTGGAGGTGCTGGAGGCACCGGTGAAGTACCCGGTGCCGGTGGACGGGTACGACCGGAGCCCGGGCAAGGGGATCGGGCACCTGTTCGTGCTGACCCGGCAGGGCGAGCTGCTGAAGGACATCCGGCTCGGTGAGGGCACGGTGTACCACCCGGGCGGTATCGACTTCGACGGCGAGAACGTCTGGGTGCCGGCGGCGGAGTACCGGCCGGACAGCAAGGCCATCGTCTACAAGGTGAACCCCAAGACGTACCGGGTCACCGAGCAGTTCCGGGTGCGCGATCACGTCGGCGGCGTCGTCCGCGACCGCCGTACCGGCCTGGTGCACGGCGTCAGCTGGGGCTCGCGGACCCTGTACGAGTGGACCGCGTCCGGCAAGCAGTTGGACGCTCAGCCCAACCAGAGCCACCTGCTGGACTACCAGGACTGTGACTACGTCAGCCGGAGCAAGCAGCTCTGCGGTGGCGTCACCGGGCTGCCGACCGCGACCGGTGGCGGCTACGAGCTCGGTGGACTGGCTCTGATCGACCTGAAGGACGACAACCGGATTCTGCACGAGATCCCGTTCCCGGCGTTCTCGTCGACCGGCCACAGCGCCACCCGCAACCCGGTGGCGCTGGAGGTCTCGGGCAAGACGCTGCGGCTGTTCACGGCTCCCGACGACGGCGAGGACAAGAACGGCACCGAGCTGTACGTGTACGAGTCGCCGATCAGCTAGCCCTGGGGACGATGCGGGCCGGGATGTCGTGCTGGTGGCACAGCGCGAGCAGCCCGGTCCCGTCGATCAGCTGCAGCGGCTTGCCGTTCGCGAACTGGTAGCTGGACGGGCCGAAACCGCTGGTGGTGATCAGGATCCCCTTGGTCGCCCCGGCGTCGACCACCGTGCCGAACAGGTCCCGTACGGCGCTGGGCGGCACGGTCCGCGTGTAGAGCTTGGCCTGGACGACGAACTTGCCGCCGGTGATCGGCCGCGGGTCGTACGCGACGCAGTCGATACCGCCGTCGTTGCTGCTGCGGAACAGCCGGGTCTCCAGACCCATCCGGGTCAGCAGGTTGTGCACCAGGTGCTCGAACTCCTCAGGACTCAGGTCCAGCAGGTTCGGCCGGGTGTCGAGCTCGCTGACCACGTCCATCGGCTCTACCGTGCGTGGGTCGGTCAGGTCGAACTCCAGCACCGGCTCCACCGGCTGCAGCTCCTCCGGGTGCCGGGAGACCTCGGCGCCGAAGTAGTGCCGCACGCAGGCGACCGGGTCGAGCTGGTCGAGCACCAGCGCGGTGAACTGCTCCCTGGTCGCCCGCAGCGTGATGAGGCACGGCCGGACCGTCCGGCCCGTTGCGGCATCCACTGCCTCGACCATGCCGTTGAACACGACGGTGTCGACCACGGCGTACCGGTCGTGGGCGAAAACCAGGTGCAGTGCCCGCAGCGCGCACTGGGCAACCAGCTGCTGGTAGAGCAGCCGGACCTCCTTGTCCTCCCGCGGTACGGCGACCACGGCGTCCTGCGCTTCGTCGTACCGGTACGCCGAAGCCTTCGGGATCACGCTGATGTCCGGCAGGTCCCACTCCAGCGCCAGCAGCGTCGACTCGGGCACGTAGCCGGCCTTGCGGCGGGTCGGGAAGTCCAGCGGCTCCGGCGTCCGGTCCAGCGCCTTCTGGAAGTACCGGCTGACCGCGCGCCGGTCCTTCGCGCGCACGCACCGCTCGTACTCGTCGACGCGGGCATGCTGCGCGGCAGTCGCCTCGTCGAGTCGCCGCTGCTGCTCGGCCTGCTCCCGGACAGCCCGCACGACGCGTTGCTGCCGGGCCTCCTCGGCCAGCCGGTGCCGCTCGATCGCTTCGGCGAACCTGTCCTCGGCGTCGCGCAATCGCCGGGCGTAGCGCCGGTTTCCACCGACCCAGCTCGCGAACGGGCCGGGCGGGCTCGGCAGGAAGGCAGCCCACACCGGACCCGGGTGCGGCTGCCGGTCCGCCTCCGCCAGCCGCGGCGGCGCCCGGCGCGGTGCGCGCTTCAGCGTCTGCAGATCGGTGCCGCACACCTCCTCGGCCAGTGCGGTGGCCAGCACGCCTTCCAGCGCGCGGACATGCTCACGGACCGCAGCGGTCCGCTGAGCCGCCTCGGCGGTACGCCCGGGCGGACGGTCGCTGCGGGCATGTCGATCCACCGACCAGCCCATGGCCTCACACCTCTCCCGTCCAGCGTAAACGGCCCACCACGCTCTGCAACCACCGATGACGCAGAGTTGGTCATGACATTGCTTGCCGTCCACACCCTGTTCGCCTTCACTCGAACAGGTGTTCGATTACTCTGCTAGTGTATCCGCGACAGGCCGAAGGAGGTTGTCGCAGTGCTACTGGAGAGTCACCATGGCGCCATGGGTCTGTCTTCGTACGCGTCCGGGGTGTCCGAGGTTCCGTTGCTGGGTGAGACGATCGGCGCGAACCTGCGCCGGACGGTCGCGGCGTCCGGCGGGCAGGAGGCGCTCGTCGAGGTCGCGTCGGGGCGGCGCTGGACGTACGCCGAGTTCGGGGTTGCCGTCGACACCTTCGCGAAAGGCCTGCTGGCGCGGGGGATCGGCAAGGGTGACCGGGTCGGGATCTGGGCGCCGAACTGCGCCGAGTGGACGATCACGCAGCACGCGACGGCGACGATCGGCGCGATCCTGGTGAACATCAACCCGGCGTACCGGACGCACGAGCTGTCGTACGCGCTGAACCAGTCGGGTGTGCGGTTGCTGATCTCGGCCACGGAGTTCAAGACCAGCGACTACCGCGCGATGGTCGAGGAGGTGCGCGGAGACTGCGCCGCGCTGGAGGAGATCGTCTACATCGGTACGCCGGACTGGGACGCCGTGGTGGAGGCTGCGAGCCGGACGACCGACGACGAGCTGGCCGAGCGGGAGGCGGCGCTGGCGTTCGACGACCCGATCAACATCCAGTACACCTCAGGGACGACCGGTTTCCCCAAGGGAGCGACGCTGTCGCACCACAACATCCTGAACAACGGCTACTTCGTCACCGAGCTGATCGGCTTCACCGCCGAGGACCGGCTCTGTATTCCAGTCCCCTTCTACCACTGCTTCGGCATGGTGATGGCCAACCTCGGCTGCACCACGCACGGTGCCTGCATGGTGATCCCGGCGCCGGCCTTCGACCCGGCCGCGACACTGCGCGCGGTGCAGGACGAACGCTGCACGGGGCTGTACGGCGTACCGACGATGTTCATCGCCGAGCTCGGGCTGCCCGACTTCGCCGACTACGACCTGACCTCGTTGCGGACCGGCGTGATGGCCGGGTCGCCGTGCCCGATCGAGGTGATGAAGCGCTGCGTCGCCGACATGCACATGGCCGAGGTCGCGATCTGCTACGGGATGACCGAGACCTCGCCGGTGTCGACGCAGACCCGCCGCGACGACGACCTCGACCGGCGTACGTCGACGGTCGGCCAGGTGATGCCGCACGTCGAGGTGAAGCTCGTCGACCCGGCCACCGGCCTCGTCGTACCGCGCGGTGAGCCCGGCGAGCTGTGCACCCGGGGGTACTCGGTGATGCTCGGCTACTGGGACGACGACGAGAAGACGGCCGAGGCGATCGACCGCGCCCGCTGGATGCACACCGGCGATCTCGCGACGATGCGCGACGACGGCTACGTGAACATCGTCGGCCGGATCAAGGACATGGTCATCCGCGGCGGCGAGAACGTGTACCCGCGCGAGATCGAGGAGTTCCTCTACACCCACCCGTCGATCGCCGACGTCCAGGTGATCGGCGTCCCCGACCCCAAGTACGGCGAGGAGCTCTGCGCCTGGATCAAACTCAAACCAGGCGCAGACGCTCTCGACGCCGCCGCGATCAAGGAGTTCGCCACCGGCAAACTGGCCCACTACAAGATCCCCCGCTACGTCCTGCTGGTCGACGACTTCCCGATGACGGTGACCGGCAAGATCCGCAAGGTCGAGATGCGCGAGAAGTCCGTCGAGCTGCTCGGCCTGACCAACTAGTTGCACCCGGCAATGGATTTGTCGACAAAGAGGTTCTAGCGGACGGCGGCCAGAGCGGCGGAGTCCTCGGCGCCGAAGTCGTCCTCGAGTTTCTCCGGCGAGTAGTCGAGGTCGATGCCGGCGACGTCGGCGCCGACGGCGGACTCGATGGCGCCGAGGCGGCGGGTGGCGCGGTCGCCGGCGTACGTCATCAGGGCGGTGGGGTTGATCTCGGGCGGAAGCTCGGGGGAGTTCTCCAGCGCCCACTGGATCTGGACCAGGGCGTGCGGGAGGAGCTCCTCCATCGTGTCGGTGACGACCTTCCAGTTGGACTCGTCGGCGGCGACGTGGCGGCGGCAGGTGAAGGTGCCCCAGGCCATGTGGCGGCGCTCGTCGTCACCGATCCGGCGAATCAGTTCCTGCATGCCGGGCAGGATGCCGCGAGCCGTGCAGAGCAGGTTCCAGGCGTGGTAGCCGGTCAGTGCCAGAGTGCCTTCTACTACGTGGTTGTAGGTGACCGAGGCGCGGACCTGGTTGGCGGGCGACGGGTCGTCGGCCAGTGACTTGAGCGCCACCGGCAACGCCTCGTAGAAGATCGCGCGGTAGCCGGGGTTCTCCTCGACGTACCGGTGCAGGTCCTCGGTGACGCCGACCGCGTCGAGCCAGAGCCGGAAGACCGCGGTGTGCTTGGCCTCCTCGAAGCAGAACTGGGTCAGGTACATCTCGTCCCCGAACCGCCCCTCGGCCGCCATCGCCTGCAGGAACGGCTGCAGGTCCTCGGTGACCGCCTCCTCGCCGGCGATGAACTGTGCGCACAGCATCATCGCGTTGTCCTTCTCGTTCGGCGTCAGCCGCTGCCAGTCCTCCGCGTCCTGGCTGAAGTCGATGTCGCGCGGGTTCCAGAACTTGCGGTTGCCCTTGTCGAACAGGCGCAGCGGCAGCGCGTCCCAGTTGAAGCCGCCCTCGCGCAACGAGTTGAAGCCTTTGCGGTGCAGGGGATTAGCGGTGGTCGTCATCACTGCCTCCTGAGAAACGGGCCCAGGACCTGGGCCACCTGCGACGCGACGACCGCGGGTGCGGCGCCGGGGTTGACGATGTGACTCAGTACGACGCGCAGCGCGATGTCCACGCACGTGGTCGCGTCCTGCGCCGGTACGGCGGGCCAGTGCTCCCGCACGTGCGCGTCCAGCCGCTGGTGACTCAGCTCCAGCACCTGCTGCCCCCGTGTGGTCAGCAGCTGACTGGCCTGGTCCGAGCCGGGCTGCCCGAGCGCGGCCTTCACCAGCGGGTTGTCGGCGGCCAGCGACAGCGCCCGCTCGACAGCAGCGCGCAGGCCGTCGATCGGATCGCTGTGCTCGGCCAGCGCCGCGTTCACCTCGACCAGGAAGCGCTCGGTCTCCCGCGCCGCCACGGCCTGCAGCAGACCCCACCGGTCCTTGAACTCGTTGTAGACCGACTGGCGAGACACCCCGGCCCGGCGCCCGACTTCCGCCATCTTCAGCCCGGCGTACCCGCCGGACACCAGGACGTCGTACGCCGCGTCGAGTAACTCGTCGTGCAGGCGGCGCTTCGTCATGTGATCATTCTTTACATCTGGAGGGAAAATGTAAAGAGAGGGAAGACGTAGAGTTGGGGACGTGTCAACCGCCGAGATGCCGTCCGCTGCCACCGCCACCGACGTTCCGGAGCTCGTGGTCGGGTTCGACCTCGACATGACGCTGATCGACTCCCGGCCGGGGATCCAGGCCGTCTGGGACCTGCTGGCCGCCGAGACCGGCGCCGAGATCGACACCGACCTGGTGGTCAGCCGGCTCGGGCCGCCGCTGACCTGGGAGATGAAGCACTGGTTCCCCGAGGACCAGATCCAGCCGATGATCGACCGCTACCGCGAGCACTACCCGGCGCACGCGATCACCGGCAGCCTGCCGCTGCCCGGCGTCGCAGAGTCGCTGGCCGCCGTCCGCGCGCTGCGCGGCCGCAGCGTCGTCGTCTCGGCGAAGTACACCCCCAGCGTCAAGCTGCACCTGGACCACCTCGGCCTCGACGTCGACGAGCCGGTCGGTGACCTGCACGGCGCCGAGAAGGGGATCGCGCTGCGCGAGCACCAGGCGAGCATCTACGTCGGCGACCACACCGCCGACATCGACGGCGCCCGCGCCGCCGGTGCGGTCGCGGTGAGCGTCGCGACCGGGCCGTTCACCGCCGACGAATTGCGCGCGTACGGCGCTGACGTCGTACTGAACGACCTGACCGAGTTCCCGGCCTGGCTGGACGCGTACGTGCTGGAGCAGCGGCTCGAGGCGCTGATGGCGCGGCTGGCGTCGTACCCGAGTCTCGTCGTCGCGTTCAGCGGCGGCGCCGACTCGGCGTTCCTGCTGGCGGCCGCGGCCCGCGCGATCGGCCCGGCCAACGTGGTCGCCGCGACCGCGGTCAGCCCGAGCCTGCCGGTCGCGGAGCTGGAGCCGGCCGCGCGCTTCGCCGACAGCATCGGCGTCCGGCACGTCACCCCGCACACGCACGAGATGGACCGCGAGGGGTACCAGGCCAACGCCGGCGACCGCTGCTACTTCTGCAAGGCCGAGCTGGTCGAGACGCTGCAGCCGATCGCCGACGAGTTCGGCATCGCCGCGATCGCGACCGGGACGAACGCCGACGACGCGATCGCCGGCTTCCGGCCGGGCATCCGGGCCGCCTTCGAGCGCGGTGCGATCACGCCGCTGAAGGACGCCCGGCTGACCAAGGCGCAGATCCGCGAGGCGTCGCGCAGCTGGGGACTGGAGACGTCGGACAAGCCGGCCGCGGCCTGCCTGTCCAGCCGGATCGCGTACGGGATCCGGATCACACCGAACCTGCTCGCCCGGGTCGACCGGGCCGAGGCGGCCGTCCGCGCGCACCTCACGCCGTACGGCGTGCAGAACGTGCGCGTCCGGGATCTGGGTGAGTCGGCGAGCATCGAGATCGACGCCTCGCTGCTCGGCACCGTCGACAGCTCGGCGCTGGTCGAGCTGGTCCGGGCCGAGGGGTTCACGGCGGCCGCGGTGGACCCGCGCGGGTTCCGGTCGGGGTCGATGAACGAGCGGCTCAAGGAACCCGAGAAGTACCGCTGACGCGGGTTGCCCGATCGGGCAGATTCGGTGCTGGAGACGGTTGCCGGGCTGGTCGGCGGCGCCGGTTCGGGGGATCGTTCCATCGGCGACCCGGTCGCAGCACCGGGTGACCCGGAATTACGAGACCGGGGAGTGTGGAATCGGTGTCTGATCAGGTAGTTTTCCACAGGCGCGGCGGACCCTGGTCACGTACGCTGGGTAGCCGGCCCGGGCAGCCTGTCCGGTCACCTTTTCCGTCCTGTTCCGACGATCGACATCGAAGAGGTTCCCGTGCCTGTTGGCAAGGTCAAGTGGTATGACTCCGAGAAGGGGTTCGGCTTCCTCAGCAAGGAGGAGGGCGGGGACGTCTACGTGCGCGCCGAGGCCTTACCGGCCGGAGTGACCAGCCTGAAGCCGGGCCAGAAGGTCGAGTTCGGCGTCGTCGAGGGCCGCAAGGGTGAGCAGGCGCTGCAGGTCCGGCTGATCGACCCGCCGCCGTCGGTGGCCAAGGCGATGCGGCCGAAGCCGGAGGAGATGGCGCTGGTCGTCGAGGACCTGATCAAGCTGCTCGACAACCTCGGCGAGGGCTACCGCCGCGGCCGGCACCCCGACGGCAAGGCCGCCCGTCAGGTCGCGACCGTACTGCGCGGTGTCGCCGACCGCCTCGACATCTGAGTCCCCCTACTTGTTGCGCCGTTCGATCAGCTGCTGGATGCCGTCCAGTACGACGTCCAGCCCGTCGGTGAAGTCGTCGGTGTAGTCGATCTCCAGATTGGTGAGCCCGGCCGCGATCGTGGGGTAGCGGTCCGGGGTCGCCAGCATCGCGAGCCGCTGCCCGTAGAGCTGGTCGGCGCCGTCGTCCAGATCCAGGTGGGCGGTCAGCTGCGCCGTACCGCGGACGTAGATGTTGACCAGCATCATCGACGACAGCTTGTCGTTGGCGGTCAGCTGCGTGCCGGCGAACGCGCGCAGCGCCGCCTCCATCCAGTCCAGCTGCTGCGGTGACAGCGGCGGCTCGAACACCGGCACCTGCAGCACCCACGGATGCTGGGCCAGGGCGTCGCGGAAGTGCACGGCCCAGGCGGTGAGTTGCTCCCGCCAGCCGAGCGACTCATCGACCGGCGCCGGCTTGCCGAACGCCTCGTCGAGCATCACGACGTACAGGTCGTCCTTGGCCTCGACGTAGCGGTACAGCGACATCGTGGTGAAGCCGAGCTCGGCGGCCACCTTGCTCATCGAGACCGCGCCGAGCCCGCCGGCGTCGGCCAGCCGGACCGCTGCCGCGCCGATCTCGCTGATGTGGAACGTCGGCTTCGGCCCCGGCCGGGCCGGCTGCTCCCAGCCCCACAGCTGCTGCAGCACTCTCGGCAGCTCCACCTCGCGCTTCTCCATACCCGCAGTCTATCTGTTTACAACATAGACAGATGGCGGCTATGGTCTGCGTACGGCGCACACAGTGTGCGTCGTACACAGATCACTCGGAGGGGTCATGACCGAACGAGCAGGCCGCAAGGAATGGATCGCGCTCGGCGTGCTCGCACTGCCGCTGCTGCTGGTTTCGATGGACGTCTCGGTGCTGTACTTCGCCGTCCCGTTCATCTCCGCCGACCTCGGCGTCAGCGCCACCGAGCAGCTGTGGATCTTCGACATCTACGGCTTCGTGCTGGCCGGGATGCTGATCACGATGGGCGCGCTCGGCGACCGGATCGGCCGCCGCCGGCTGCTGCTGATCGGCGCGGTCGCCTTCGGGCTGGCCTCGGTCGCGGCGGCGTACGCGCAGAACCCGGAGCAGCTGATCGCGGCCCGGGCGGTGCTCGGGATCGGTGGCGCGACGCTGATGCCGTCGACGCTCGCGCTGATCCGCAACCTGTTCCACGACGCCGGTCAGCGGCAGAAGGCGATCGCGTTCTGGAGCGCGGTGATGCTCGGCGGGATCTCGCTCGGGCCGGTGCTCGGCGGGGTGCTGCTCGAGCACTTCTGGTGGGGCTCGGTGTTCCTGATCAACACCCCCGCGATGGTGCTGCTGCTGGTGATCGCGCCGGTGCTGCTGCCGGAGTTCAAGGCACCGACCTTCGGGCGGTTCGACCTGCTCGGGTCGGTGCTGTCGCTGGGGGCGGTGCTGCCGGTGATCTGGGGGATCAAGGAGATCGCGGCACACGGGGTGTCCGGTGTCGCGGTGGTGGCGGTCGTGGCCGGGCTGCTGGTGGGTGCGGCGTTCGTGCAGCGGCAGCGGACGGCGGCGTACCCGATGGTGGAGCTGGGGATGTTCCGTAACCGGGCGTTCAGTGGCGCCCTGGCGGCGAACACGATCGGGATGCTGGCGCTGGTGGGGAACGCGATCTTCATGACGCAGTACCTGCAACTGGTGCTGGGGATGAGCCCGCTGAAGGCAGCGCTGTGGGCGCTGGTGCCGTCGGTCGCTGTCGGCGGAGCAGCGCCGCTGGCGACTGCGCTGGCGGGGCGGTTCGACCGGGCGTACGTGCTGGGCGGGGCGTTCTTGCTGGCCGCCAGTGGGTTCGTGCTGCTGACTCAGATCGAGATCGGGTCGGGGCTGTGGATGCTGCTCGGCGGGTCGGGCCTGCTTGCGGCTGGGCTGGTGATGGTGATGGCGCTGGTCACGGAGGCTGTGGTCGGCGCTGTCGCTCCTGAGCGTGCTGGTTCGGCGTCGGCGCTGATGGAGACCTGCAGCGAGTTCGGCGGGGCACTGGGGATCGCGGTGCTGGGGAGCATCGGTACGGCGGCGTACCGGTCGGACCTGAAGCTCCCGCTCGACCTCCCCGCCGAGATCGCCGCCGGCGCCCGCGAGGGTCTACCCGCCGCCACCGCCGTAGCCGCCCAGCTCCCCGCCGACCTCCACGACGCCGTCGTCACCGCAGCCCGGCACGCCTTCAACCACAGCCTCAACGTCGCCGCCATCGTCGGCGCCGTGCTGCTCGTCGCCACCGCGATCACCATCACCGTCGTACTGCGGGGGACTGCGGAGACGGTGGACGCTGCTGAGCTCGCAGACCACAGGTAGCCAGACTGTTTCGTCGACACCACCGTCCAACCTCGCCGAACGGCCCGACCTCAGCCTCCGCCCCGTGGGGTCGATGCCCCGGTCGGAGGGTTGGTGGGTGGTGGGCGTCGGACGTCCACCATCGTCCAATCCCGCCGAACGGCCCGATCTCGGCCCTCCGCCCCGTGGGGCCGGTGCCACGGCCGGAGGGTTGGTGGGTGTTGGGCGTCGAGCGTTCACCACTCACTAACCCAGCCCGGAGGCGAAGCGGTCCAGGAGCAGCGACGGGGTCAGCGCTGGGTGGTGCGGTCGCGGGCGCGCTGGGCTCAGGCGGGGGAGCTGTGGAGGGGTGGTGGGCTGCGGACGTCCACCACTCAGTAACCACCGCTGGGTGGTGCGTTCGCAGGCGTGCTGGGCTCAGACGGGGTGAGGTGACGAGGGTTGGTGAGTGGTGGAGGTTCGGCCGCCAAGGCAGTCGGGCGGGTCAGCGGGGTCGGCGGCGGAACGGGCCGGGTGGCGCTCGACGCGGCGCTCGTCGTTCGGGCAGGTCAGCGGGGTCGGCGGCGGAACAGGCCGGGGCGGCGCTCGACGCGGGTTTCGTCGTTCGCGCTGGCCTGCGGGGTGTCGTGCGGGCGGCTGGTCGGCTGCTCGGCGGTGCGTTCGACGGTTGGTTCCTCCGACCACGCGGTTGGTTCGGTGACGGTTTCGTCGTCGTCGGGTTGGCCGCTCCACCAGCGGCCTGCGGCCGCGGTGTTGCTCGGGGCGGGAGCGCCGGAGCCGGTCGCGTCGTTCGGGTTGATCCTCAGCTCCACGGTCGGTTCGTTGACCCGGTTCGGGTTGTCCGTTCGCGGTGCTTGGGCTCGGCGTTCGCTGATGCGGGTGGTGGGCGGCTCGCTGGTCATCACCGTGCGGGTGGTGCCTTCGGGGTGGGACTCGTCGGGGCGGCGGACCGGGCGGGTTTCCTGGTGGGGTGCCGGAGTGCGTGGGCCCGGCGGGCTGGACGCCGGACCGGGATGCGGTGCTGGCTTGTGGCGGATGACCAGGAAGATGACCACCAGCAGCACCGCCGCCAGGAAGCCGAAGCCGAGGCGGGGGATCAGCGGCAGCACGATGCCGCAGCCGCCGCCGATCACCCAGGACAGCTGCAGGACGGTCTCGGAGCGGGCGAAGACCGACGTCCGGACCGTCTCCGGGACGTCGCGCTGGATCATCGCGTCCAGCGACAGCTTGCCGAGCGAGCTGCACAGGCCGGCGACCAGGCCGAGCACGATCAGCGTCGGGAAGCCGTAGAAGATCGCGACGGTGACCGCGATGGCGGCGTCGGCGAGCAGGACGACGAGCACCACCGCCTCCGGCTTTCTTGCCTTGAGCAACGACCCGGCGAGGGTCCCCAGGCTGTTGCCGATGCCGGCCGCGGCGATCACCGCACCCGCGGCGACCACGCCGTCGAGCCCGCTGATCGGTTTGTCGCGGAGCAGGAAGGCCAGGTACATGGTCAGGAAGCCCGACACGAACCGCAGCCCGAGGTTGCAGCGGATGCCGCGCGCGACCGCCGCGGTGATCGCCCGGCGGCGGGCCTCGCGCCCGGCGGAGCCGGTCATCTCCTCGCCGGCCGGTGAGTCGACGCGGCTCGGCAGGCGGATCGCCAGGATCAGGCCGACGGTGTAGACGACGGCGGCCCAGCGCAGCGACCACTCCGGCCCGATCGCCGCGAACGCGCCCGCGATACCCGCGCCGATCGTCGCGCCCGCGACGCCGGCGAGCGAGATCCGGGAGTTGGCGGTGACGAGGGTGATCTCCTTCGGGAGCAGCCTCGGTACGGCGGACGCGCGCGTCACGCCGTACGCCTTGGAGGCGACCAGGCAGCCGAGCGCCGCGGGGTAGAGCCAGGTGGAGCTGTCGTGGATCGACGCGGCGAGGCTCCAGACCAGGAAGCCGCGCAGGCCGAGGGTCGCGCCGATCGCCCAGCGGCGGCCGTGCCGGAACCGGTCGAGGATCGGGCCGATCAGCGGCGCCATCAGCGCGAACGGCGCCATCGTCAGCAGCAGGAACAGGGCGACCCGGTCGCGGGCCTGCTCACTCGGTACGGCGAAGAAGACGGTGCCCGCGAGCGAGACCGCGAAGGCGGTGTCGCCGGCTGCGTTGACTGCGCCGAGCTCGATCAGCCGTGAGAGCCCGGACTCGCGGGCGCCCTGGGCGCCGGTCAGCCCTTGGATCCGTCGCCCGGTCGCCTTGCCGACCCGGCCGGTGACTCCCGCAGTCTTCTTGGAGACCGAGGCGAAACCGGTCGCTCCGACCTTGGAGGCATGCCCGACTTTCTTGCTGGCGCTCCCGAGTCGCTGCCCAGCAGCGCCGAGTCGCTCCCCGGCAGACTTCTTGCCGGAGCCGGAGCCGGAGCCGGAGCCGGAACTGGAGCCGGAGCCGGAGCCGGAGCCGGAGCTGGAGCCGGTGCGGGAGCGGGTGTTGGAGTCGGTGCCGGAGCCCGAGCCGGAGCGGGAGTTGGCCCCACCCGTGCCGGGGCCCGCGGTCCCGGAGCCCGGCCCGCGATCGTGCGAGCCCGCCGTACCGGCGCGATCGCGCGAGCCCGCCGTACCGGCGCTCTTGCCGCCGGAGGAGTCCGCGTCGGGACGCCGCGGCTGCTCGCTCTGCGGCCGGTCCGTCGGGTCGGGACTCTCCATGCACCCATCCTGCCTTGTGCGGGGGACAGAGCGCAGGCGCGGCACGGTTCGGTTTCCTTTGGTGGGGCGTGCGAGAATGACCGACTGTGACTCCCGTCAAAGCTCCGGAACCGGTCCGCGCCAAGCCCGACGCCGTCTGCGTCGCGGCGGTGGAACCCGCCCGCGACGCCGCGATCGAGGAAGCCGGCGCCGCTCAGGTCGGGGAGCACCTCGGCCACTCGGTCGAGGGCGAGCGGCTGGTCACGCACTACTTCGCCTCCACCCACCCCGGGTACCAGGGGTGGCGCTGGGCGGTCACCGTCACCCGCGCCTCGCGCGCGAAGACGGTCACGGTCAACGAGGTCGTGATGCTGCCGGGCGACGCCGCGATCGTCGCGCCCGAGTGGGTGCCGTGGTCGGAGCGCGTCCAGCCGGGTGACCTGCGGCCGGGCGACCTGTTCCCGACGCTGCCCGACGACCCGCGGCTCGAGCCGGGCTACACCGACACCACCGGCGCGCCCGACGAGGTGCTCGCGGTCGTCGAGGAGCTCGGGCTCGGTCGCGAGCGGGTGCTGTCGCCGGCCGGTCGTGAGGACGCCGCCGAGCGCTGGTACGCCGGGGACTTCGGCCCGTCGTCGCCGATCGCGCAGGCCGTGCCGTTCAAGTGCAACTCGTGCGGGTACTGGATCCGGCTGGCCGACAGCCTCGGCCAGGCCTTCGGTGCGTGCGCGAACGAGATGGCTCCCGGTGAGGGTCGCGTCGTCGCGTACGACTACGGCTGCGGGGCGCACTCGGACGTCGTGATCGACGCCCCGGACCACCCGTCGACCGAGCACGCCTTCGACACCACCGGGTACGACGAGCTGGCGATGTCGTCGGAGCCGGCCGAGGCGGGGGACGAGGCCGCGGAGGCGGACGCCGTTCAGGCCGAGGTCGAGGCGGCGGCCGAGCCGACGTCGGACGACGAGGTCGAGGAAGTCGCCGCGAGCGTCGAAGAGGTCGTCGAGAAGGACTGACGGGTCGCGCGGCTCGTCAGCAGCCGCGCGGACTTGAAAGGCGTGCGCGCGGCGGGCGTGGAGTTGACAGGCGTGCGCGCGGCGAGCGCTGGAGCGGCGCGGACTTGAGGGCGGGCGCGGCAGGCGCTGGGGCGGCGCGGACTTGAAGGGCGTGCGCGCGGCGGGTGCTGCAACGGTGGTTGCGGCAGGCGCTGGAGCGGGGTCAGTCCTCGTGGGCCGGGGCTCCATGCCCGGCCTGGATGCTCGTCCAGCGGCGCTTGCAGTACGCGAGCCCGATCCAACCCAGGCCGAAGCCGGCGACCGTGACCCACAGCCACCACTCGTCGCCGGAGCGCTTCAGGTCGTCGTGGAAGATCAGCACCACCACGAACGCCAGCGCCCACGCGACGATCCCGGCGATCACGGTCGGGATGCCGGACAGGTCGAGCGGTTTCACCTCGGCGTGCACCAGCTCGCCGCGGGCCAGCTGACTGGTCGGGTCGTTGCGCTTCTTCGACGCCGGTGCCGGCTTCTCGTCTGCCACCTGATCACCTTAACCCCGACCGGTGCTCGCCCCGGCGACGGCCGACTGGCACGATGCGGTCATGAGCGAGCGCCCGGCTGTTGCCTCCCGCCCCGGTTTCCTGGACTCCTTCTTCAAGATCACCGACCGCGGCTCGACCGTCCCCCGGGAGATCCGGGGTGGTCTGGTCACCTTCTTCACAATGGCCTACATCGTCGTCCTGAACCCGTTGATCATCGGTACGGTCAAGGACAGCACCGGCCAGTACGTCGGCGGCGGCACCGACCCGACCGCCTCGATCGCGAAGGTCGCCGTCGCGACCGCGCTGATCGCGGGCGTGATCACGATCCTGATGGGCCTGGTCGCGAACTTCCCGCTGGCGCTGGCCACCGGCCTCGGCCTGAACGCGTTCCTGGCCTACTCGGTCGCGTCCAAGATGACCTGGGCCGACGCGATGGGCCTGGTGGTGCTGGAGGGCATCATCATCCTGATCCTGGTCCTGACCGGGTTCCGCCGAGCCGTCTTCGAAGCCGTGCCACGGCAGCTGAAGGTGGCGATCAGTGTCGGCATCGGCTTGTTCATCGCGTTCATCGGTGTCATCGACGCCGGTTTTGTACGCCGTCCGGCGGCACCGACCGGCCCGCCGGTCGAGCTCGGTGTCGGCGGCAGCCTGCGCGGCTGGCCGGTGCTGATCTTCGTGGTCGGCCTGGTCCTGATCGTCACGCTGTACGCGCGCAAGGTGAAGGGCGCGATCCTGATCGGCATCCTGGTCGCGACCGTGCTGGCGATCGTGGTCGAGGCGATCACCGACGTCGGCGCCCGCACCGCCGACAACCCGGGCGGCTGGGGCCTGAGCGTGCCGTCGCTGCCGGACAGCTGGTTCAGCAAGCCGAACCTGGACCTGCTCGGTGAGTTCAACCTGTTCGGCTCGTTCGAGCAGATCGGCGCGGTGTCGGCGATCCTGCTGATCTTCACGCTGATGCTGGCCGACTTCTTCGACACGATGGGCACGATGACCGCGATCGGCGCCGAGGCCAACCTGCTCGACGCCGACGGCAACCCGCCGAACGCGCAGCGGATCCTGATCGTGGACAGCGTCGCCGCGGCGGCCGGTGGGGCCGCGTCGGTGTCCAGCAACACGTCGTACATCGAATCGGCGTCCGGCGTCGGTGAGGGCGCGCGGACCGGGCTGGCCAGCGTGGTGACCGGGATCTGCTTCCTGATCTCGATGGTGGTCGCGCCGCTGGTGACGCTGGTCCCGTACGAGGCCGCGACGCCGGCGCTGGTGCTGGTCGGGTTCCTGATGATGACGCAGGTGAAGGGGATCGACTTCGACGACCTCGAGGTCGCGATCCCGGCGTTCCTGACCATCATCCTGATGCCGTTCACGTACTCGATCTCGGCCGGCATCGGTGCCGGCTTCGTCTCCTACGTGCTGCTCAAGGTGGTCCGCGGCAAGGCCCGTCAGGTGCACCCGTTGATGTGGGTGGTGTCGGCGCTGTTCGTCGTGTACTTCGCGATCGGGCCGCTCGGCGACTGGCTGACCTGACCCTTTCGGGCAGACCACGTGACAAGATGTCTGATTCTCGTCAAGGTCTCAACCAGCGTGCCTGGTCACCCCCTCGGGGGTGACTAGGCTGTCGTGGTCACGGCGACTCGGGGGCGTGTCGCCGGCTACCGCCGGGGGTTCGGAATGAGCCAGGGAACAATGACGCACGTCTGGGAACGGGAGCATCAGGTCGAGGAACTGCTCGAGCTGCTCCGCGACGGCACCGGGTCGACGGTGCTGGTCACCGGTGAGGCCGGGGTCGGCAAGACCACGCTCGTCCGCGAGCTGGTCGCGCGGATCGGGTCCGAGCGCCGGGTCCTGATCGGGTCCTGCGACGACTTCCTGGTACCGCCGTTGCTGCAGCCGATCCGGGACGCGTTCCGCGGCTCCGGCGGGCCGATGGACCGGCCGGTTCCGTCCGACCTGGTATTCGACGCGGTGCTGCGCGAGTTCGAGCAGCCGACGGTGCTGATCGTCGAGGACGTGCACTGGGCCGACGACGCCACCCTCGACCTCCTCCGGTACGTCGTACGCCGGCTCGACCAGCTCCCCGGCTCCGTCGTCGTACTGACCTACCGTGAGGACAGCATCGACACCCGGCACCCGCTGCGCGCGTGGCTCGGTGCACTGGCCGACGTACCGATGCGGCGGATCGCGCTGAGCCCCCTGTCGCGTGCGGCGGTCGGAGCGATCGCAGCAGGCAGTGGTCGCGACGCCGACGAGCTGTACGAGCTGACCGGTGGCAACCCGTTCTACCTGACCGAGGTGCTCGCCGGGACGGAAGAGACCATCCCCGCGACAGTGGTGGACGCCGTACTGTCACGCATCCGCCGGCTGTCGCAGGAGAGCCGTGCAGCGCTGGAGCAGCTGTCGGTGATCCCCTCTGCCGTCGACCTGCGCTACGTCGAGGCCGTGCTCGACTCCGGGCTCGCCGAGCTCACCGAGGCCGAGGAGATCGGCCTGCTGGAGACGGCGGGCGACCGGATCGCCTTCCGCCACGACCTCGCCCGGCGGGCGATCGAGCAGGCGCTGCCGCCGCTGCGCCGCCGGTCCCTGAACCGCCGCGTGCTGAAGGTGATGCTGGGCTGCCCGGACGTGCACCGCTTCCGCCTGGTCCACCACGCCGTCGAGGCGGGCGACATCGACACCGTGCTGGCACAGGCGCCGTTGGCTGCCCGGGAGGCGAGCCGTGCCGGGTCGCATCGGCAGGCGCTGACCAACCTGCAAGCAGTCCTCCCGTACGCCGACCGCCTGGTCCTCGCTGAGCGCGCTGGCCTGCTGGACGCGTACGCCTGGGAGCTGCACATCGCGCACCGGTTCGGCGAAGCTGTCGAAGCCGGCGACCAGGCGGTGCGGCTGTTCGAGCAGCTGGGGGAGTCGACCGCGCTGGCCGAGACCCTGCTGCGCCAGTCCCGGTTCCTCTACATGGCAGGCGATACGCCGGCCGCCGTACAGGCGGGGGAGCGCGCTGTCGAGGTCGCGGAGTACACAGGTTCGCCCGCCGTGCAGGCGTCGGCTGCTGCGAGCCGGGCGATGCTGATGGTGCTCACCGGTGCTGCCCACGAGGCCATCCCGGCACTGGAGCTGGCCCACGACCGTGCGGTCGAGGCGGGCCGGACGGACATCGACGCGCTCTGCCACAACTACCTGGGCGTCGCCTGGTGCGACCTGGGCTCGCCGTTCGGGTTCACCCAGCTGCGGACGAGCATCGAGCTGGCCCGGTCGACCGGGGACTACGAAGCCGTTGCCCGCGGCTACACGAACCTGGCCGAGATGCTGTACCGCGGCTACCGCTGGACCGAGCTGGCCGAGTGCCTGCGCGACGGGCTCGCCTACGTGCGTGAGCACGGCTTCGGCTCGCACGCCTACAACCTGGAGGTGCACCAGGCGCTGCTGGACCTGCGCCTGGGCCGCTGGGACGAGGCCGAGCAGCGGCTGCGGCAGCTGCTGGACACCGTGGACGACGACGGCATGATGTCGGTGATGAGCCACTCGGCGCTGGGCCGCCTGCTGGCCCGCCGCGGCGACCCGGACGCCGAGAAGCTCCTGGTGTGCGCGTGGGAGCGTGGGCTGGAGCAGGGATCGCACACCGGCCAGGGGTACGCCGCGTTCGCGCTGGCCGAGTGGGCCTGGCTGAACGACCAGACCGACGTGTGGGAGTCGATCCGCGACCACGTCGAGCAGCTGAGCGACATCCCCGTGGTGAACCAGATGATGCACCTGCTGCCGGGTATGCCGGGCTGGCAGCGCGACGCCGACCCGTACGAGGACGCGCTGCGGCTGGCCGACTCGGGGGAGACCGAGTCGATGCTGCGGGCGCTGGAGATCCTGGACCGGATGGGTGCCGCACCTGCTGCGGCGCTGGTCCGGCGGCGGCTGAAGGAGCTGGGGGCGCTGCGCATCCCGCGGGGAGCACAGGCGCGGACCAGGAAGAACCCGGGCGGGCTCACCGACCGGCAGCTCGACGTACTGGTGCTGCTGACCGACGGGCTGACCAACCCGCAGATCGCGGCCGAGCTGGTGCTGTCGGTACGGACGGTCGACCGGCACGTCTCGGGCATCCTCGACCGGCTCGGCGCCGGCTCCCGGCGAGAGGCCGCTGCCGCTGCCCGCTCGCTCGGCCTCTCCCGGGAGCAGCAGTCCGCCTGAGCAACCCCGAGCCCGCTCCGGCGAACCATGGGCCCACGGCGGCAGAGCGGTGCGCCGTGGACCCATGGGCTCAAGCCCCGTTTCTCGTTGGCAGGTACCGTCCCCCGATCGGTGGCCGGTACTTGAAAGCTGTGGATCTCTCGTTTCAAGTACCGACCCTCGATCGGTGGCCGGTACTTGAAAGCTGTTGATGGGTTGCGTTTCTTCAGAGCACCGGGTGGTTGCCGCGGATGACGTCCTGCGGGTCGACCTGTCGCTTGATCGCCCGCAACCGCTCCAGCGTCTCCGCCGGGTAGAGCTGCTCGATCGGCTCGACGGTCGCCATGTTCGGCGGCACCCGGTCGCTGAGGAAGCGGCCCATCCCCGTGTGCAGGCTGTGGAAGGCGTTCTCGATCTCGTCGGCGTCGCCGGGTGCCATCGCGAGCGCGCCCGCGAGCAGCAGGTACGGCTCCTCGATCACCCCGGCCGCACCGTCGCCCGGTCGCGGCCGTGCGAAGGCACCGCCGAGCTGGCGCACCTCGACCATCGCGATCGGCGTCGGTCCGTCCAGCAGCAGGTCGAGCAGCGTGTCGATCGCCTCGCCGCCGAACTCGGTCAGCAGCCGGATCCGGCCCATCGCCGGCATCGGGTCCTCCGGCTCCTGCGCGATCGACCCGACCTGGCCGAACGGTACGACGGCGAGCTCGCCGAAGGCCGGCGCCGCGACGTCGTACAGCGGTGCCAGCAGCTTCTCCGCGTCGTCGCCGTCGCCGAGGAAGGCGGCGTCGATCGCGATCCACCAGCGGCCGCGCAGCGGCTCCGGAACGGGGTCGACGTCGGGCAGGTTCATCAGCCAGGCCCAGACGTTCAGCTCCTCCGGCGCGTCACCGGCGACCGCCGCGAACGCGCGCAGCAGCTCGCGGCCGTGCTCGGCGGGCCAGATCAACCGGCCGCCGTACACCTGCTCCTCGGCCTGCAGCTGCAGCTCCAGCGCGGTGACGACGCCGAACTCGCCACCGCCGCCCCGGACCGCCCAGAACAGGTCCGGGTCGTGGTCCGCGGTCACCGTCCGGTGGTTGCCCTCGGCATCGACCAGGTCGATGGCGCGGATCTGGTGCGCGGCCTGGCCGTACTTGCGGCTGAACCAGCTCAGGCCGCCGCCGACCGAGTAGCCGACGACGCTGGTGTCGCCGTTGCTGCCCGCCAGCGCGATGTAGCCGGTGCCCTCGAGCACGGCGTTCAGCTCGCGCCACTGCACGCCCGGCTCGACCCGGACCACGTCGTCGCGGCGCTCGATCCCGCGCAGCCGGTCGAACCGGAGCAGGATGGTGCCGGTCGCGGTGTCGGCGGTGGCGCCGTGGCCGCGCGGCTGCGCGGCCACCTTCACGCCGAACGCGCGGGCCGCCCGGACCGCCGTCTGGATGTCCTCGACCCCGTCGACGTGCACGATCGCGGCCGGCTGCTGCGGGACCAGGAGGTGCCACGCGAGCCGCTCTTGGTCCCAGCTGGGATCGTCGGGAGTCACCACGGAGCCGTGGATCGTCGTGCGCAGGTGGGCGATCAGATCGGTCGTCATGCTCTCCATTGCAGTGCACGCCGGACCCGCTCACATCGGCAGCGCCTGCTCATCTTTGGGGCGCCGCCTACCCATCTCGTGGGGCTTGGTAAACTGTCTGTGTCTTCGGGCTCTCCGAGCGTAAAAATCCCCCTCCGCGGTTGCTGCTAGGACGCCAAGACTCCCGGTTATGGACAACTACCGCGAGACCTACCCCGCCCACGCGGCCCGCACCCAGCGCTTCTCGCTGGGGCAGCCGAAAGCCTTCACCAGTACGCCGGACGGCGAGCGCGTGCTCTTCCTGCGCACCCGCGGCCCCGAGGACCGGACCAGCTGTCTGTGGCTGCTGGACGGCAACGACGAGCGCCTGCTGGTCACTCCCGAGCAGCTCGGCGCCGACGGCCCGGTCCCCGAGGCCGAGCAGGTCCGCCGCGAACGTGCCCGCGAGCGCAGCAACGGCATCGTCACCTTCTCCGCCGATGCCGAGCTGTCGGTCGTGGTGTTCCCGGTCAACGGCCAGCTCTGGCACCTCGATCTGCAAACCGGCGCGCTGCGTCTCCTGGAGACCGCCGGCCCGGTCGTCGACCCGCGGCTCGACCCGACCGGCCGCCGGGTCGCCTACGCGTCCGACGGTGCGCTGCACGCCCTGGAGCTTGCCAACGGCAACAACCTCCAGGTCGCCGCGGCCGGGCCCGACGTGTTCTGGGGCCTGGCCGAGCACGTCGCCTCGGAGTCGATGCACCGCCACCGCGGCCACTGGTGGTCGCCCGACGGCACCCGGCTGCTCGCCACCCGGGTCGACCAGTCGCCGGTCCAGCGCTGGTGGATCGCCGACCCCGCCAACCCCGGCAGCCGTCCGCGCGAGATCGCATACCCAGCAGCCGGTACGGCGAACGCGCTGGTCACCCTGCACGTGCTCGATCTGCACGGCGGCTCGACCGAGATCAGCTGCGGCGACCACGAGTACCTGCCGACGGTCGCCTGGGACGAGCACGGCGTACTGGTCAGCGTGCAGTCCCGCGACCAGAAGACCGTGCGGGTGCTGGCCGCCGACCCCGATACCGGCCGCACCGAGCTGCTGCACGAGCAGCATGACCCGGCATGGGTCGAGCTGGTGCCCGGTACGCCGGCCAGGACCGCCTCCGGCAAGCTGGTGGTCGCTGACGACACCCCCTCCACCCGCCGCCTGCTGATCGACGGTCAGCCGGTGACACCGGAGGGCCTCCAGCTCCGCGCCGTACTGGACGTCACCGGCGAGGCGGTGCTCTTCCAGGCCAATGAGGAGCCCACAGAGCGCCACCTGTGGGTGCACGACTCGACAGGACTCCAGCAGCTCACCAGCACTCCCGGCGTGCACGCAGTGGCTGGCGGAGTGGTCACCTCCAACACCGAGAGCGGCCAGACGTACGCCGTACGACGTACTGGGCGGCAGATCCAGTCGCTGGCCGCTGAGCCGTCGCTGGCACCCCGCATCACCTGGCTGCACGCAGGAGAGCTCCAGCTGCGCACAGCGCTCGTCCTGCCGACCTGGTACGAGCCCGGCATGACACTGCCCGTCCTCATGTCCCCGTACGCCGGCCCAGCGCTACAGGTAGCAATACGGGCCAGCACGCCGCTCTTCCCGACAGCCCAGTGGTACGCCGAGCACGGCTTCGCCGTGATCATCGCCGACGGCCGTGGTACGCCGGGTCGCGGCCCGGCCTGGGACAAGACCGTGTACGGCGACACCCTGTCGCTCCCGCTGGAGGACCAGGTCACCGCCCTGCACGCGGCCGCCGAGCACTGCCCCGACCTCGACCTGACCCGCGTCGGCATCACCGGCTGGAGCTACGGCGGAGTCCTGGCGACCATCGCCCTACTCCGCCGCCCCGACGTCTTCCACGCCGCGGTAGCCGGTGCCGGCCCCAGCGACGCGACCCTCTACGACACCCACTGGCGCGAGCGCTTCCTCGGCCACCCGGACGAGAACCCCGAGGCCTACCGCCGCAGCTCCACCATCCCCGAGGCCGGCAACCTCACCCGCCCGCTGCTGCTCGTCCACGGCCTGGCCGACGACAACGTGGTCGCCGCCCACACCCTCCGCCTCTCCGCAGCCCTCCTGGCCGCCGGCCGCCCCCATCAGGTCCTTCCGCTGTCCGGCGCCACCCACATGCCCACCGACGAAGCCACCGCCGAGGGCCTGATGCGCCACCAGCTCAACTTCCTCCGGGAGGCGCTCAGGGTGGAGTGACCGCGGACAGCAGACGGCGGAGCTCGTCCGGCTCGAGGTCGTCCGAGACCGGCGGGTTGATGCGCTCGCAGATGGCGAGCGCTCGCCGCCAGACCTCGGCGGCCTCGGCCGGCAGGGCTGCGGCCCGGTAGCTCCGCCCGAGGTTGGTCAGCACGACGGCCTCGCCCCACGGGTAGCCGAGGTCCTGGTGCAACCGGAGCGCCTCCCGGCCGCAGCTGATCGCTTCGGCGAGCCGGCCGCGGCTCAGCTCGACAGTGCCGAGGGTGTCGAGGGAGCTGGCACGGCGGCTGCGCATCGACCGGAAGTGTGTGATCGCCTTGCCGAGGACGTCGGCGGCTTCGTCGTACCGGCCGAGCCTGCGGTAGGTGTAGCCGAGGTTGCCGCGGGAGCGGGCGGCACCGGCCACGTCGCCGATCTGCTGCTTGAGCTCGAGCGACTGCTCGTAGCAGCCGATGGCCTCCTGGTAGCGCCCCAGGGAGTCGTAGGTGATGGCGAGGTTGCCGATGGTCCGCGCCTGCCCGAGCTCGTGGCCGTTCGCCGCGAACAGGTCGTGAGCGCGGCGCAGGTGCTCAAGACCGGCCAGGTAGTCGGCGCCCTGCTCGATGTACCGCATGCCGAGCGCGTTCTCGACGAAGGCCCGGGGGAGTGTGGAGTCGAGCCGCTGGGAGCTGTCCAGCGCCAGTCCGAGAAGCTCGGTGAGCAGGTCGAGGTCCCGGCCGCGCAGGTCGCCGCCGCAGGACTCGATCAGGTGGAAGGTGAGCGGGTCGCGTTCGGTCGTCGCGGCGCAGCCGGGCGTTGTGCGAGGTGTAGTGGTACCAGGACAGCACCCCGGTCGAGCGTGGGCTCGGTGACCGACGGCGGCAGTTGGGTGGCGAGCTCTGCCGCGTGGCTGCGGATCAGGTCGTGCATCCGGTACCTGTGGCGGCGTACTTCGGTGACCAGGAGAAGATCGCCCGCAGGTCGGTGGAGTGGTCGTCGCCCTCGAACGCGTCGAGCAGCAGGCGCTCGTTCCGCATCTGCTCGGGCAGCTGTGCCACCTGGTCAGGCTCCAGCCGGGCCGCGTGCTCACCCGCGATCGCCAGCGCCAGCGGCAGGTGCCCGCAGATCCGGGCCAGCTCCCCGAGCTGGTCGTCCGGAGCCTGCGGCGCGAGTGCACGGATCAACCGGACCGAGTCCGACGGGTCCAGCGGCGACAGTGTGATCCGGTGCGCGCCCTCGCGCACCACCAGCCCACGGAGCCGATTCCGGCTGGTCACCACGACCAGGCAGCCGCCAGCCGGCAGCAACGGCCTGATCTGTACGGCGTCGCGGGCGTTGTCGAGCAGGAACAGCATCCGGCGCCCGGCCAGCGTCGTGCGCAGCAGCGCGGCCTGGCTCTCCTCCTCCTCGGGGATCCGCTCGGCCCGAACACCCAGACCGGTCAGCAGCGCACGCAGCGCCGAGGCGGTCGACAGGACGTCGGCCCGGTCGAAGCCGCGGAGATCGAGGTAGAGCTGGCCGTCGGGGAAGCGGTGGGCGACCCGGTGCGACCAGCTGACCGCGAGGGTGGTCTTGCCGGCGCCGCCGACCCCGGAGATCACCGCGATCACCGTCGGCGGGTCCGGCCGGTCCAGCTCGGTGACCAGCTCGTCGAGCCGCTTCACCGCCGCGTCGCGGCCGATCATCCGGACCGAGTCCGGCGGCAGTTGCCGGGGCACCCGCTCAGCGGGCCGTGGACGGCTCGGTTGCGCGGCCGGCGCGTCGGTCGCCAGCAGCTCGGTGTGCAGCGCCCGCAGCTCCGGTCCGGGCTCGACTCCCAGCTCGCCGGCGATCCGGGCCCGGGCCTCCTGGTAGCCGGCCAGCGCCTCGGCGTACCGGCCTGTTGCTGCGAGCAACTTGATCAGCCGGTACCGGAGCGACTCCCGCAGCGGGTACGCCGCGATCAGCTCGCGCAGCTCGACCACCAGCGCCTCCAGCCCGCCGTCGGCCAGGTCGAGGTCGATCCGGCGCTCCCGGGCGCTCAGGTACTGCTCGGTCAGTGCCGGTGCGACCGTGTCCGCGAACCACCGCGACCCGAGGTCGGCGAACGGCGGACCGGTCCACCCGGCGAGCGCGCTCCGCAGTACGGCGCGTTCGTCGGCGGGCACCGGCCGGCCGGCGGCGCGCTCGACCTCGTCCGAGAACCACAGCACGTCGACGGCCGAGCGGGGCAGGGCCAGCCCGTAGCTGCTCGGACCGGCCCGTACGACGTCCGCGCCGACGATCTTGCGCAGCCTGGAGATCCCGGTGTGCACGGTCGGCGCGAGTCGCTGCGGCGGGTCCTCGCCCCAGACCCGGTCGCCGATCGTCCGTACCGGGACGAGCTCACCGGTCGACAGCGCCAGGACGGCCGTCAGGTCACGCAGGCGGCCCGACGACAGCGGCTGCTCCTGGTCGCCGCGCAGGACCCGCAGCCCGCCGAAGAACCGCACCCGGATCTCGTCCACCGGCTGTCACCGCCTCGTCACGTGCTGCCCCAGGCCTCAGAGCCTAGCGGCAGCGCTCAGCCGACGAGCCGGGATCGCAGTTCCAGGTACTCCGTCCGGGCCGTGAACAGTTCGCGGAGCTCGTCGGTGACGTTGTCGAGGAACTCGGTGCGGTAGGTGGCATCCGTCATCAGCGAGATGGAGTAGTAGAGCCCGGTGAAGTTCGCGATGCCGATCGCGACCTTCACCAGGGCGGCGCTGATCAGGACCGGGTGGCCGAGCAGGTCGAAGGTGTAGAACCAGGAGCCGGTGTCGACACCCCACTCGCCGTAGATCCTGGCGCTGATCGCGAGCATGCCGAAGGCAACGAAGAAGGCGCCGACGCCGGCGCTGACCACCAGGACCTGCATCCACTGGCGGACCACCAGGCTGATGCTCAGGTTCAGCCGCTGGATCCGGCGCAGCGGTGGGCCGGAGCCGGCGTCGCGCTCGATCCGGTCCAGCTCCTGGGGCAGCCGCAGCACCAGGAACAGGTCGCTGAGCAGCGCGAACGCGATCGCCGAGAGCACGATGAACGCGATCGGCATGCCCGCGAAGACCTGCCACATCTCGGTGTTCACGAACAGCACCAGGGAGAACACGAGCAGCAGCGGCAGCGCCCGGATCAGGCTGGCCAGCGAGTTCGCCAGCTCGCCGGCGAGCCGGCGGACGCCCCAGACCGTGGTCCCGATCAGGCCGTAGCCGACCACGACGTACACGACACCGATCAGCACCAGGTTGCTCGCCGCGACGCCGAAGAACTGCTTCCACTGGAAGTGCGACATCACCGGGAGCAGCGCCGGCAGCAGCACGAAGACGGCCAGTTCAGGCGTGCCGAAGCGGGTCGGGAACGACCAGAACGGCCGGCCACGCATCCCGTTCAGCAGGCCGAAGCCGCCGATCAGCACGGCCAGCCCGCCGAGCACGGCCAGGGCGTTCTGCCACCAGGTCCAGGTCAGCTCGATCGCGCCGAGCACCTCGGCCAGGAAGACCAGCGCCAGCACCGGGGTGGCCCGGGCGAAGATGTCGTGGGTCGGCGAGAAGTCCTCGATGAACAGCGGCAGCCCGGCCCGCCGGAACCGTTGCTCGTACTTCGCCAGCTCGACCGGTGTCCCCATGGCGGCTCACCCTACCGGCCGCCCCGGACCACTCCGTGGAATGCCCAGGAACTCTTTTTCGTTAGCAAAGGTAATGAGTTATGCTAACGACATGCCCGAGATCGTCGCCCAGCAGGTGAAGAGCGACGTGGGGCTGGCCAGCGCGTTGCGGTCGTCCACCCTGCGGCTGTCCCGGCAGATCCGGCGGCAGCGCGAGGACGGGCACGACCTGACCGCGAACCAGCTCGGCGTCCTCGGTGCGCTCGGCAAGCACGACGCGATGACCGTCGGTGAGCTGGCCGCGCACGAGCAGGTCAAGCCCCCGTCGATGACGCGGATCGTGTCGAACATGGAGGAGGCGGGCCTGGTGGTCCGCCGCCCGCACCCCACCGACAAGCGCCAGATCGTCGTCGAGCTGACCGACGCCGCGCACGCCCTGCTGCGCGCCAACCGCCGGCGCCGCGACGAGTGGCTGCAGACCAAGCTGAAGAAACTGACCCCCGAGGAGCGCGACATCCTGCGTAAGGCAGCCCCTGTACTCGAACGACTGGCGGGCTCGTGAGCCCCACCTTCCGGGCCTTCCGGGTCCGTAACTTCCGCCTGTACGCCACCGGTGCCATCGTCTCCAACGTCGGCACCTGGATGCAGCGCGTGGCCCAGGACTGGCTGGTCCTGGAGCTGACCCACTCCGGGACGGCGCTCGGCATCGTCACCGGCCTGCAGTTCCTGCCCGCCCTGCTCTTCGGCCCGTACGCCGGCCTGGTGGCCGACCGCTTCCCCAAGCGACTCGTCCTGACCGTCACCCAGTTCTTCATGGGCGCCGTGGCGCTGGTGCTCGGCACGCTCACCGTGACCGGCGTGGTCGAGGCGTGGCACGTCTACCTGCTCGCCCTGCTGTTCGGCGTCGGGACGGCGTTCGACGCGCCGACCCGGCAGGCCTTCGTGGTGGAGATGGTCGGCCGCGACGAGCTCGCCAACGCCGTCGGGCTGAACTCGGCCTCCTTCAACGCCGCCCGGCTGCTCGGCCCGGCGCTGGCCGGCCTGCTGATCCACTGGATCGGCACCGGCCCGGTGATCATGATCAACGGCTTCACCTACGCCGCGGTGATCATCTCGCTGCGGATGATGCGGGTCGGCGAGCTGCACTCGCCGAAGCCGGCCGCCCGCGAGAAGGGCATGATCCGCGACGGCATGCGCTACCTGTGGCGCCGGCCGGACCTGATGATGGTGCTGGTCGCGGTGTTCTTCGCCGGGACCTTCGGGCTGAACTTCCAGCTCACCTCGGCGCTGATGGCGACCCAGGCGTTCGGCAAGGGCGCGGGGGAGTTCGGCATCCTCGGCTCGGTGCTGGCGATCGGTTCGCTGGCCGGTGCGCTGCTGGCCGCCCGGCGGGTCCGGGTCCGGGCCCGGCTGGTGATCGGCTCCGCGCTGGTCTTCGGGATCGCCGTCGTGGTCAGCGGCCTGATGCCGAACTACTTCACGTACGCCGCGGTGCTGCCGCTGGTCGGGTTCGCCTCGCTGACGATGCTGACCGCGGCCAACGCGACCATGCAGCTGAGCATCGAGCCGACCATGCGCGGCCGGGTGATGGCGCTCTACATGACGGTCCTGATGGGCGGGACCCCGATCGGTTCGCCGTTCATCGGCTGGGTCGGGCAGGAGTTCGGCGCCCGCTGGTCGCTGATCGTCGGCGGCGCGCTGACCGTGATCGGGACCACCGCGTCGGTGATCTACTTCTCCCGGCGCCGCGGTCTGGCGATCCGGCCCCGGCTGCTGCCCAGGCCGCGGCTCGAGGTGCTGCCGCAGACCGAGCTGCTCGCCGACAAGGCGACAGTGGAGACCAACCCCAAGGTCGCTTGAGCCTTCAGCCACAATGAGGCTGTGACTCATTACGACTTGGTGATCGTCGGCACCGGCTCCGGGAACTCGATCCTCGACCCGCGGTTCGCGGACCTGAAGACGGCGATCGTCGAGCGCGGCGTCTTCGGCGGCACCTGCCTGAACGTCGGCTGCATCCCGACCAAGATGTTCGTGCACACCGCCGACCTGGCCAAGACCCCGTCGTACAGCTCGCGCTTCGGCGTCGACGAGGAGCTGACCGGCGTCCGCTGGCCGGAGATCCGGGACCGGGTCTTCGGCCGGATCGACCCGATCGCGGCCGGCGGTCAGGAGTACCGCGAGCACCACGCCGACAACGCGAACGTCACCGTGTACCACGGCACCGGGCGCTACACCGGCGTCAAGGAGCTGTCGGTGACCGCGCCGGACGGCTCGGTCCGGGTGATCACCGCCGACCGGTTCGTGCTGGCCGCCGGGAGCCGGCCGAACATCCCCTTCGTGCCCGGCCTGGCCGAGGTCGGATACCACACGTCCGACACGGTGATGCGGCTCGGCGAGCTGCCGGCCCGGCTCGGGATCATCGGCAGCGGGTTCGTCGCGGCCGAGTTCGCGCACGTGTTCAGCTCGCTCGGCGTCGAGGTGACGCTGGTCGCGCGCTCCGGGCTGCTGCTGCGCCACGAGGACACCGAGATCGCGACCCGGTACACCGAGCTCGCCTCCGCGGCGTACGACGTCCGGCTGAACCACGACACGGTCAGCGCCCGCCGGCTCGACGACGGCGCGATCGCGCTGGAGACGCTGAGCCCGGGCGGCCGCGACGAGATCGTGGTCGACGAGGTGCTGATCGCGATCGGCCGCCGGCCGAACTCCGACCTGCTCGACCTGCCCGCGACCGGTGTCACCGTCGACGAGGACGAGCGGGTCGTCGTGGACGCGTACCAGCAGACCGTCGTCGACGGGATCTACGCGCTCGGCGACCTGTCGTCGAAGTACCAGCTCAAGCACGTCGCCAACCACGAGGCCCGCGTCGTCCAGCACAACCTGCTGAATCCGGACGCGCCGATCGAGTCCGACCACCGCTACGTCCCGTCGGCGGTCTTCGGGTCGCCGCAGGTCGCGTCGGTCGGGCTGACCGAGGAGGAGGCCGTCGAGCAGGGCGTCCCGTACGTCGTGGGCCGCGCCGACTACGCGGGGATCGCGTACGGGTGGGCGATGGAGAACACGACGGGTTTCGCGAAGCTGCTCGCCGACCCGAAGACCGGGTTGTTGCTCGGGGCCCACATCATCGGCCCGCAGGCGAGCTCGATCCTGCAGCCGCTGATCCAGGCGATGAGCTTCGGGCTGGACGCTGCGAGCATGGCGCGCGGGCAGTACTGGATCCATCCGGCGCTGCCGGAGCTGATCGAGAACGCGCTGCTCAACCTGCCACTGGAGCAGAAGAGCTGAAGGCCGCGATCACCTCGGCGGCGTCGAGCGGGCTCAGGTCGTCGTCCAGGTCGGGCAGGCTGAACATCACCTCGGCGGCGCCGGCCTCGGCCAGCGCGCGGAAGCGACTCACCTGATCGGCGACCGTCCCCGCGTTCACCGCCGCGGCGTACTTCGCCGGGTCCTGGTTCCGCGGCCGCAGTTGGTTGACCAAGGCATCGACCTCGCGCTGGTCCCGGCCGATCAGCGTCGTCGACAGATGCGTCAGCTCGATCTGCCGCCTCCGCTCCCGCAGGTACGTCGCCTTCGCGCGCACCTGCTCCGCGGTGCCGAACACGTTCGCCGCGTCGGCGTACCGGGCGGCCAGTCGTAGCGTTCGCAGCCCGCTCCCACCGACCAGCACCGGGACGCGCTCCTGCAACGGCCGCGGGTAGCACGTCGTATCGGGGACGTCGAGAACCTTGCCCCTGAAGGGTTTGTTGCCCGCTCCCCACATCGCCGGGAGCAGCTGCACCGCGTCCTCCAGCAACGCGTACCGCTCACTCACCGGCGGGAACTCCCACCCGTACGCCTTGTGCTCCGCCTCGAACCACCCGAGCCCGACGCCGCAGACCGCCCGCCCGCCGCTCAGCACGTCGAGCGTCGCGACGATCTTCCCAAGGTGCGCGACGTTGCGGTAGGTGATCCCGCTGACCAGCGTCCCGAGCCGGACCCGCTCGGTGCAGGCCGCCAGGTAGGCGAGCGTCGTCCAGCTCTCGAGGAAGTCCTCCCAGGCCCGCCCGACCTGCGGGATCTGCCGGAAGTGGTCCATCACGTAGATCGCGTCGAACCCCGCGGCCTCGGCCCGTACGCCGACCTGCCGGATCCACTCGCCGGTGGTCTTGCGCCCGCCCTTGTGCGTGTAGCTGGAGATCTGCAGCCCGAACCGCAGCCCACGCGGTGCTTCAATCTGCTGACCTTGTGCCTGAGCAAACACCTCAGGCACTACCCGAACCCCTACCTCCGCTTGCAGGACCTCGTCGAACCCGTCCTCGGGAAGCTCCTTCTTCGCCACGCTCCAGCTCTTCAACTGCGCCGTCAGCGCATCGGCCGGAATCCGCTTCAGCCGCTCCCGGTTCCGCCGCCGGCACTCGGCGGCCGGCGTATCGAACGCCACCGCCACGCACGGCACGCCGTACTCCCGAGCCAGCGCCAGCCACCCGAGCCGCCGCTCCCGATCCGTCCCGAGCGTGTCGATCACGGTCGTCAACCGCCGCCCGATCCGCTGCCGCACCACCTGCTCCAGCAACGCGAACGCATCAGCACTGGCCGCGAGATCGTCCTCCCCGGCGCCCACCAATGCCCGCAGCCGATCACTGGACACCACGAGCTCGGCCGCGAACCGCTCCGCGGCCCACGTCGACTTCCCCGAAGCCCCCGGCCCCACCAGCACCACCACACACGGCGAAGGCAACTTCCGCTCGTCCATACTTCAGTGTGCCCCGCCCTGGTGCTTGAGTGGTGTGATGAGTGATCTGCAGCAGCTGCTCTCCCAGCACGTCGCCTCCGGCGCGATCCCCGGCGCCGTCGCCCTGATCGCCCGCGGCGACCAGATCCTCGACCGGGCCGCCGTCGGCGCGATGGACCTCGAGTCCCAGGCCCCGATGACCGACGACGCGATCTTCCGCATCGCCTCGCTCACCAAACCACTCACCGCCGCCGCGGTGATGCTGCTCGTCGACGACGGCACCCTCACCCTCGACGCCCCCGTCGCCGAATGGCTCCCCGAGCTGGCCGACCCGGTGGTCGTCCGTACGCCGACCAGCCCCGTCGACGACGTCGTACCGGCCAACCGCCCGATCACCGTCGAGGACCTGCTCACCTCGCAAGCCGGCTACGGCTTCGCCTCGGACTTCTCCCTCCCCGCCGTGCAAGCCCTCTTCGAGGTCCAGAAGGACGGCCGGGAAATCCAGTCCTTCCTCCCCGAAGACGACTGGATCGCGGCCCTGTCCCGCATCCCCCTCCTCCACCACCCCGGCGAAGCCTGGCTCTACGACACCTGCTCCACCCTCCAAGGCATCCTCGTCACCCGAGCCTCCGGCCGCCCGTACGCCGACTTCCTGTCGACCCGCCTCCTGGCCCCCCTCCAGATGGTCGACACCGCCTTCGTGGTCCCACCCGAAAAGCTCACCCGCTTCACGTCGTACTACCGCAACACCCAGTCAGGTCTGGAACTAGCCGACCCACCCACCGGCCAGTGGTCCACCCCATCGCCCTTCCCCCTACCGTCCGGCGGCCTCACCGGCACAGCCACCGACTACCTCACCTTCACCCGCATGCTCCTGTCCAACGGCACCACCCCATCCGGCCACCGCCTGCTCTCCGAACACGCCATCCACCAAATGCTCACCGACCACACCACTCCCGCCACCCGCCGTACCGCCGATCTCTTCCTCGACCAGGACCAGGGCTGGGGCTACGGCGGCTCAGTCGATCCCACCGGCCGCTACGGCTGGGTCGGCGGCACCGGCACCTCCGCCCACATCGTCCCCACCACCAACACCACAACGATCCTCCTCACCCAGGTCGCGATGGACAGCCCGGTCCCCGCCACCTACCTCCAGGACTTCTGGAAACACGCGGCGACTGTCTGACCCGAGTCAGAGCTCCAGCACGAACCACTCGCTCCAGTCACCGAAGCACAGGTACGCACGATCGTCCCGGCACACCACCTGACGAGGCTGTCCCTCCGGCACACGCCCGTCCGGCATCGTCAGCCGCGCCGTGCCAACCGTCGCCAACCGGCCGTCGGCGACCTGAGCCAGGCTGATCGTGAACTGCCCGCTGGCCCGCAGATCGGTGTACCCGCCCAGGTAAGCGACCGTGTCCCCGGCGATCAGCAGCCCCCGAGCTCCCCGGACGGGCGACGGCGTGACGTCCAGAACGCCGTTCCGGTCGAGCGCCACGAGCGGAAACATCGTGTACGGGCACGCCCAGGCCCGCTCTCGCCCGACGTTGAGCGCGTAGCAGTCGAGCCAGTCGATCCCGTCGCCATCCGCCAGCCAGGCGAGCTCACCGTCCGAGCGCCACCGAGCGAGCCCGGCAGGACAGACCAGCCGGTCGCTCCCAGGAACCTGCAGCTCACCCTCGTCGAAGTACGCGGTCCAGATGTCGCCGCCGGGATCGACCAGCAGATGCTCGAGGGCATCGCCGACGGAGAAGCTGGCGCGGGTGCCCCCGGTGGCGTCGACGACCCTCAGGTTGTGCCCGTCGAGCGGGCGGTTACGGGCGTCGGCGAGGACGAAGCCGTCGTCCAGCGCGTCGACCAGCGGCCACCTGAACGCGAGCTGCTCGATCGCCAGCTCGGTGGTCTGCCCCGAGGCTTCCACTGCCACGATCCGCGCGTCGTACGGCGTACTGGCGGACCCGCGGGCCACGCCTTCGGCGATCAGTGCAACCAGGCGACCCCGATGGTCGATGCAGGCGGCCAGGACATCGTCCGGTGCGTACCGCTCGGGCAGTCGTGCCCAGGGGCGGAGTCGGCCGGTCACGCGGTGGTGGAGAGATCCGATCCAGTGGTCATGGAACAAGGATGCACTGTCCGAGCCCGGCCTTAGGCTTGGTTCATGCGATTGTTCGTGGCTGTTGTGCCGCCGGTGGAGGTTGTCGAGCATCTGAGTGAGTTCGTGGAGCCTCGTCGGGCGCATCCTGACGAGGATGTTCGGTGGGCGAGTGACGAGACCTGGCACATCACCCTCGCGTTCCTGGGGGAGGTGCCGGAGTGGAAGACCGATGATCTGGGGGAGGGGCTCGAGCGGGCCGCGAAGCGGCAGAAGCCGTTCGACCTGCGGCTGCGGGGGTCGGGGGCGTTTCCCGGCGTACCGAACGCGCGGGTGCTGTGGACGGGGGTCGAGGACGGGACCGACTCGCTCAAGCACCTGGCGATGACGACGCGGTCGGCGGCCAACAAGGCCGGGGTGACCGTGGACGGGCGGAAGTTCACGCCGCACCTGACACTGGCGAGAATGCGCCAGCCCGTGGACGTGGTGCGCTGGGTGCGGATCTTCGACGAGTACCAGGGGCCCGCCTGGACCGCGGAGAGTCTGCGGCTGATCTCGTCGCGTCTCGGTGAGGGGCCGAGCCACGGTGCGGCGTACGACACAGTAGGCGAATGGGATTTCTTAGGTTAGCCTTCCGAAGGTTAGACATACCTAAGCTCCAGGAGTACCGCCATGCTCGCCAATTACCTCATCGGACTGCGTGAGGGACTGGAGGCATCCCTGGTGGTCAGCATCCTGGCCACCTTCCTGGTGAAGTCGGGGCACAAGGACCGGCTCAAGCTGGTCTGGGCCGGTGTGGCCGCGGCGGTCGCCGTCGCGGTCGCCGGCTGGGCGCTGCTGCAGTTCATCACCTCGCTGACCGCCAAGTCCTTCACCACCCAGGAGACCATCGGCGGCGTGATGTCGATCGTCGCGGTCGGTTTCGTCACCTGGATGATCTTCTGGATGCGCAAGGCGTCGCGCAGCATCGCCCGCGAGCTGCGCGAGCGGATGGGCGCGGCCCTCGAGGTCGGTCCGGCCGCGGTCGTCGTGCTCGCCTTCCTGGCGGTCTTCCGCGAGGGCATCGAGACCGCGTTCATCGTCTACGCCTCGGCCGCCACCGCGACCACCGCGACGCCGTTCGTCGGTGTGCTGCTCGGTCTGGCCACCGCGGTCGGCCTCGGCTTCGCGATCTACCGCGGCGCGATCAAGATCAACCTCGGCGTCTTCTTCAACTGGACCGGCGCACTGCTGATCCTCGTCGCGGCCGGCATCTTCGCCTACGGCTTCCACGACCTGCAGGAGGCCGGCATCCTGCCCGGCCTGCAGACGCTCGCCTTCGACATCTCCCACATCATCCCGCCGGACAGCTGGTACGGCGTGGTGCTGAAGGGGATCTTCAACTTCAACCCGTCGCCGACCGTGATCGAGCTGACCGCCTGGCTGGTCTACCTGGTCCCGGTGCTGGTGCTGTACCTCCGCCCGGTCAAGCAGACGCCGGCGCCGCCCGCGGTCCCCGCCCAAGCCTGAACCTCACCACCCGTCCGTCGACAAGGAACGCGCATGAACACGACCACCCGCCGAGGCCTCGCAGCCGGCGCCGTACTGCTGCTGGCCGCCCTCACCGGCTGTGCCGAGGACACCCCGGCCGCCGCGCCCGGCGACGCCACCGGGCCGGTCGCGGTGCAGGCCTCCGACGACGGCTGCGAGCTGAGCCGCCGCGACGTGAAGTCCGGGACCAGCACGTTCTCGGTCTCCAACGGCGGCAGCAAGGTCACCGAGTTCTACGTGTACGCCGAGGGCGACCGGGTGATGGGCGAGGTCGAGAACATCGGCCCGGGCCTGAAGCGCGACCTGATCGTCGAGTTGCCGACCGGCAAGTACCAGGCGGTCTGCAAGCCGGGCATGATCGGCGACGGCATCCGCGGCGACCTGACCGTCACCGGTGACGCGGCCGCGCAGGTCGACACCGACACCGCGCTCAAGGACGCCACCGTCAGCTACCAGCGCTACGTCAACTCCCAGGCCGTCGCGCTGGAGGAGAAGACCACCGACTTCGTCAACGCGGTCAAGGCCGGTGACGTCGCCAAGGCCAAGGCGCTGTTCCCCGTCTCCCGTACGTACTGGGAGCGGATCGAGCCGGTCGCGGAGTCGTTCGGCGACCTGGACCCGAAGATCGACGCCCGCGTGAACGACGTCGAGCCGGGCACCGAGTGGACCGGGTACCACCGGATCGAGCAGGCGCTGTGGGAGAAGAACTCCACCGCCGGCATGGCCAAGTACGCCGACCAGCTGCTCGTCGACGTGAAGACGGTGGTCGCGAAGGCCAAGACCGTGCAGCTGAACCCGCTGCAGCTGGCCAACGGCGCCAAGGAGCTGCTGGACGAGGTCGCCACCGGCAAGATCACCGGTGAGGAGGACCGCTACTCGCACACCGACCTGTGGGACTTCCAGGCCAACGTCGAGGGTTCGCAGGCCGCGATCCAGGCGCTCCGCCCGGCCCTGCAGCAGCGCGACGCCGCGCTGGTGACCACGCTGGACACGAACTTCAAGGCGGTCTTCGCGGCCGTCGACAAGTACCGCGTGGGCGACGGTTTCAAGCCGTACCAGCCGACCGCCGACGAGCGGAAGGCGCTGGCCACCGTGGTCGACGCGCTGGCCGAGCCGGTCAGCAAGGTCGCCGGAGTCATCGCCAAGAAATGAGTGAGCCGAAGAAGGGCCTCTCCCGCCGCGGCCTGTTCGGCGCGGCGGGAGCCGCCGTCGCCACTGGAGTCGCCGGATATGCGGCTCATTCAGTGGTGAGTCAAGAGGAGTCGCACGCGGCGGACTCCACCGGCCCGGTGGAGTTCTACGGCAAGCACCAGGCCGGCATCGTCACCCCGGCGCAGGACCGGCTGCACTTCGCGACCTTCGACGTCACCACCGACAAGCGCGACGCCGTCATCTCGCTCCTCAAGGAGTGGACGGCCGCCGCCGCGCTGATCACCGCCGGCCGCGACATCGGTCAGTACGGCGCGGTGAACGGCCCGGCCGAGGCGCCGCCGGAGGACACCGGTGAGGCGGTCGGCCTCCCGCCGGCGCGGCTCACCCTGACCATCGGGTTCGGTCCGAGCTTCTTCCAGGATGCCAAGGGCAACGACCGTTTCGGCCTGAAAGCCAAGCGCCCGCAGGCCCTGGTCGACCTCCCGCACTTCATCGGCGACAACCTCGACCCGGCCCGCAGCGGCGGCGACATCGCCGTACAGGCCTGCTCGGACGACCCGCAGGTCGCAGTGCACGCGATCCGCAACCTGGCCCGGATCGGCTTCGGTACGACGGCCGTCCGCTACTCCCAGCTCGGCTTCGGACGCACGTCGTCGACCTCGCGCGCGCAGACCACGCCGCGCAACCTGTTCGGCTTCAAGGACGGCACCAACAACCTCAAGCTCGAGGACACCGCGAAGCTCGAGGACCAGCTCTGGGTGCAGCCCGAGGACGGTCCGGAGTGGATGGTCGGCGGCTCGTACCTGGTCTCGCGCCGGATCCGGATGACGATCGAGACCTGGGACCGGACGCCGCTCAGCGAGCAGGAGATGATCGTCGGCCGCGGCAAGGGCACCGGCTCTCCGCTGGGCAAGTCCGACGAGTTCGACGCGATCGACTTCACCGCGAAGACCGCCGACGGCGAGCCGAAGGTCGCCACCGACGCGCACATCCGGCTCGCGCACCCGCAGTTCAACAACGGCGCCGAGCTGCTCCGCCGCGGCTACAACTTCGTCGACGGTTCGGACGGCCTCGGCCGCCTGGACGCCGGTCTGTTCTTCCTGGCCTACCAGCGTGATCCGCGCAAGCAGTTCATCCCGATCCAGAACCAGCTGGCCCGCTCCGACGTGATGAACGAGTACATCCGCCACGTCGGCTCCGGCATCTTCGCCTGCCCAGGCGGCGTACCGGCGGGCTCGTTCTGGGGCGAGAAGCTCTTCAGCTAGCCCGGAACTTCCGTACGGCGTCGGCGGGGTCGCCGGACTTCACCAGGGCCTCGCCGACCAGTACGACGTCCGCGCCCCAGTCCCGGTACTCCGCGACGTCCTCCGGCCCGGCGACGCCGGACTCGGCGACCTTCACGCGGTCGGCGGGGATGTGCGGCGCGAGCTTCTGGAACACGGTCCGGTCGACCTGCAGCGTGGTCAGGTCGCGGGCGTTGACGCCGAGCACCTGAGCGCCGGTGGCAGCGGCGCGCTCCAGCTCCTCCAGGGAGTGCGACTCGACCAGCGGCGTCAACCCGAGCTCGCCGGCCAGCCCGATCAGGTCGCCGAGCAGGGCGTCGTCCAGCGAGACGACCATCAGCAGCGCGAGGTCCGCGCCGAACGCGCGCGCCTCCCACAGCTGGTACTCCTCGACGATGAAGTCCTTGCGCAGCACCGGTACGCCGACCCGCGCGCGGACCGCGGTCAGGTCGGCCAGCGACCCGCCGAACCGGCGCTGCTCGGTCAGCACGCTGATCGCCGCGGCACCGCCGTCGGCGTACCGGGCCGCGAGGCCCGCCGGGTCGGGGATGCCGGCCAGCTCACCCTTGCTCGGGCTCTTGCGCTTGACCTCCGCGATGATCGACACCCCGTCGGCCCGGAACCCCGGCAGCGGGTCGAGCGCCGGGGGCAGATCGGCGACCCGCGCCTTCAGCTCGTCCAGCGGCACTTGCCGCTGCCGTTCGGCCAGGTCCTCGCGGACCCCGTCCAGAATCCCGTCCAGCACGCTCATCGCGTCGTCCTCCCGTGGTCGCTCCCACCGTCCACCGTACGCCGATGCCTGCGGCAACCAACCCGCCGTGGCAGGAACTCGACGCGCCGACCTTTGCAGCAGGACGCAAATGAACCGGCGTGACCCTAGAGTCCGTGCCGTGGCCAACAACTACGGACCCCAGTACGGCGGCTACCCCGCGCCGCCGCCGCCCCCGCCGGCCCGGAAGTCCCGCGGCGGGCTGATCGTGGTCGGCATCGTCGGCGTGCTCGCCGTGATCGGCACCGCGATCGTCCTGATCGGCGGCCGTGACGACGACCCCGCGGACGCGATCCCGGGACCGGCCACGACCCGGCCGGTCGACGAGTCGCCGTCGGTGCCGAGCGGCAGCCCGACGGCCGCCGACAGCCCGAGCGCCAAGCCCAGCCCGAGCGGGCCGCCGGTCTGCAAGGGCTGCTTCCCCGGCGTGACGGTCACCGGACTCGTGAACACGCTCAAGTCCAAGGGGTACACCTGCAAAGAGGACCGGGTGCTCGGGATCGAGTGCGACAAGGGCAACCTCGAGATCGGGATCGACCGCGCGTACTCCAACAAGGGCTTCGTCGAGAGCGTCGACGTCGGCGGCCGGGCCACCGGCAAGGGCGAGTTCCCGCAGGGACCGGGCCAGGCGTTCGCGACGCTGAAGGCCGGTCTGCCCGGCGTCCTCCCGCTGGCGGTCTTCGACGCGGGGGTCCGGCAGCAGATCACGGCCTTCACCAACCAGCACGCCGGCCAGCCCAACGGCGGCCCGAGTGCGGTCAAGGAGGCCCGGTACGGCGTCTTCCGGCTCTCGATCCACGGCTACAGCGGAGCGACCGTCGGCCGCGGCGCTCGCGCCAGCTCCAGCTTCTCGACCTCGGTCACGGTCTACGCCGCGTCGGCGTTCGAGTAAAAGGTTGCGCCCGGCACCCGTGAAGGGGCCGGGCGCAACGACGTACGGACTACTTCACCGCACCCGCGGTGACGCCGGCGACGAAGTGCCGCTGGGCGAGCAGGAAGCCGATCACGACGGGGATGCTGACCACCAGGGCAGCGGCCATGATCTGGTTCCAGTAGATGTTGGTCTGCGTCGAGTACTGCCGCAGACCGACCGACAGCGTCCGGTTCGCCTCGGTCGTCATCACCGACGCGAACAGCACTTCTCCCCAGGCGGTCATGAACGAGTAGATCGCCACCGCGATCACCCCCGGCCGGGCGGCCGGCAGCACGACGCGCCACAGTGCGCCCATCGGCCCGCACCCGTCGACCATCGCCGCCTCGTCGAGCTCGCGCGGGATGCTGTCGAAGTACCCGGCCAGCATCCAGATCGAGAACGGCAGGCTGAACGTCAGGTAGGTGATGATCAGCCCGAGCCGCGTCCCGACCAGCTGGACGCCGAGCCCGTTGTTGATGTTCACGAAGATCAGGAACAACGGCAGCAGGAACAGCACGCCCGGGAACATCTGCGTCGACAGCACCGTGGTGGTGAAGACCGTCCGGCCGCGGAACTTGAACCGTGACACCGCGAACGCGGCCAGAATCGCCAGCACCACCGAGAACACCGTCGCGGCCACCGACACGATCGTCGAGTTCACGAAGTACCGGGCCAGCGGCACCGTCTTCCACATGTCGATGAACGGCGCGAAGGTCAGGTTCGACGGCCACCAGGTGAACGCGCCCTGGACGTCCTTCAGCGGTTTCAGCGACGACGTGATCATCACGTACAGCGGCACCAGCACGAACAGGCCGAGCACGACCAGCACGACACCGCGGTAGATCTTGAAGCCCTGGGTCTCACGCACGGCGCGACCTCCTTCCGGTGACGAACAGGTAGATGCCGGTGACGATCATCAGGAAGATCAGCAGCAGCACCGACATCGCGGCCCCGGTCCCGAAGTTCCAGGTCAGGAACGAGGCGTTGTAGATGTGGAAGGTGATCAGGTCACCGGCGGGCGGCTGCGCCGTACCGAACAGCACGTACGGCGTGTTGAAGTCGCTGAACGTCCACAGGAACAGCACCAGCACGAGCACCAGGTTCACCGGCCGCAGCGACGGCAGCGTGATGTTGCGCCACTGCCGGATGTTGCCGGCGCCGTCGACCGACGCGGCCTCGTACAGGTCGCCGGGAATGCTCTGCAGCCCGGCCATCAGGGTGAGGAACGCGAACGTCCACAGCTTCCAGGTGGCGACCACGATCAGCGAGACCAGCGCGTTGCCGCCGATCAGCCAGAACGTCGTCCCGTCGCTGAGGTGCAGCTGCTCGAGCACGTGGTTCACGGCGCCGGTGTCGCGCTGGAGCATGAAGTTCCAGGTCAGGATCCCGGCGTACGCCGGGAGCGCGTACGGCACCAGGAACATCGTCCGGAGCAGCCCGCGGCCGCGGAACGGCGGCTGCAGCGCGACCGCGGCGGCCATCCCGAGCAGCCAGGACAGCGCGACGGTGACGAGCGAGAAGACGACCGTGACGCCGAACGACTTCAGCAGGCCCTCACCGACGGCGTTGTTGAAGTCGAGGGCGACCTTGTAGTTGCCGAGCCCGGCGCTCGGGGCGGCGGACCAGTTCGCGATGAAGAACTTGGTCAGTTTCACGAAGCTCATCCAGATCCCGACGATCATCGGGATGATGTGGATCAGCAGTTCGGCCAGCACCGCGGGCGCCAGCAGCAGGTACGGAAGCCACCGGTTCAGACCGGGCCGGTGCTCGAGACCGCGTTGCTTCTTCTTCTTGGCAGGTGTCGCGGCGGCCGGCGTCGCGTCCTGTGTGGCGACGGACATCTCGGGGTCGCCTCCTGTCTTCTGGGTGCTGGTGGGCTGACGTGGGCAGTGGCCCGGGCACGATCACCCGGGCCACTGGTCGCTACGTCAGCTGCTCGCGGCCACCTGGTCCTGGGCGGTCTGCAGAGCGGCCTTCACGTCGTCGGCGGACACCGTCCCACCGGTGGCGATCTTGGCGAACATGGCGTTCATCGCCTTGCCCACGGTCGACTCGAACTGGTCCTCGGCCGGCACCAGCGGCAGCGGCTTGGACTTGGTGTTGTAGACGTCCTGGAACGTGGCCGCCTCGGCCGCGTCCGTGGTGAACACCGGCTTGGCGTCCTTCAGCACCGGCAGCGAGCTGAACGGCTTGCCCAGCGTCGTCTGGGTCTGCGCGTCCGTCATGTACTTGACGAACTTCAGCGCCGCGTCCTTGTTCTTGGTGTTCTTGAAGATCGACAGGTTGATCCCGGCCACGTGGCTGGCGACCTGCTCGCCACCGCTCGGCGACGGGAACGGCACGACGCCGTACTCGCCGGCCTTCATGCCGTTGGCGACGATCGAGGAATCGGCGTTGTTCTGGTTGATCACCATCGCGACCTTCTTGGTCGCGAAGTCGTTCACCGACTTGGTGCCGTTGTCGTACTGCGCGTTGGCCGGGTTGGCGACCTTGTCCTTCTGCATCAGGTCGAGGTAGCGCAGCACGCCCTGGACGTTGCCGTCACCGGTGAAGGTCGGCTTGCCGTCGGCGTCGAACCAGTCGGCCTTGTTCTGCGCGGCGTTGATGAACGCGAAGTGCACGTTCTCGGTGTAGCTGCCGGCCGCCAGCGCCATGCCCCACTGCTTCTTGGCCGGGACAGTCAGCTTCTGCGCGGCGCTGACCATCTCCTCCCAGGTCTTCGGCGGCTGCAGGCCGGCCGCGGCGAACATCGCCTTGTTGTAGTACAGGCCGTAGGCCAGACCGTAGAGCGGGACCGACGTCGGGTCGGTGCCTTCCTTGCCGCCGGTCGCCAGAGCCGTCGGCACGAACTTGTCCTTGCCACCGATCGCGGTCATCGCGTCGCCGTCGAACGGCAGGAACGCGTCGGTCGCCTGCAGCGAGGCGGCCCAGGTGTTGCCGATGTTGACCACGTCGGGCGCCTGGCCGGAGGTGATCGCGGTCTGGATCCGGGTCTGCAGGTCGTTCCAGCCGATCACCTCCAGGTTGACCTTCACACCGGTCTCCTGGGTGAACTTCTCCAGCACCGGGGTCAGGACCTGCTTGTCGTTGTCCAGGCTGGTTCCCTGGTTGCTGGCCCAGTAGGTCAGCGTGGCGTCGCCGCCACCACCGCCGGAGGAATCACCGGAGTCGCTGCCACCACAGGCGGCCAGGCTGATTCCCAGGGCGGACACCGCTACTGCGGCTACAAGCGAACGCAGTCTCACGTCGGACTCCCTCGTCCCATCGAGCCTCCGGCAGGAGAGCGGAGGCTGGTCCGGCCATAGTGGCCTAACCGGTTAAGTTGGTAAACCCTAACCGGTTCAGTCGGGTCGCGTTCGTTACTGCTCCGTGACCAGAACGGAACCGGCTGCGGGTTATCCGCAGCTTCGCGCACGAGTGCGCAGCTTATGGTTGCAGCGATGTTGCGGTTTTGGTCTAGTACGGCGCTCGCGCGCTCGACTCGCGGGTCCGCAGTACCCCGCCGGGAGCCTCCACATGCAGCTCGGAGTCGCCGGCGGCGATCCGGAACAGCAGGTCGGCGGCCGCGCGGCCGCGCTCCATCGTCTGCTGGTCGACCGCGGTGATCCCCGGCCGGGCCAGCTCGCACAGCGGCGAGTCGTCCCAGGCCACGATCGACAGCTCGTCCGGTACGACGGTGCCGAGCTCGGTGGCCACCCGCAGCGCCGCCACGGCCATCAGGTCGTTGCCGAGCACCAGCGCGGTCGGCCGGTCGCTGTCGGTCAGCACCTGCCGGGTGATGTCGGCGCCGTCCTCGTACCGGTAGCTGCCCTCGTGGTGCCGCACGCGGATGCCACGGCGTACGGCGTGCTCCTGGAGCAGCTGCACGCGGAGCTGCTCGTGCACGAAGTGGAACGGCCCGCTGACGTGGGCGATGTCGCGGTGGCCCAGCTCGACCAGGTGGTCGAGCAGCAGCACCACGGTCTCCTCCGGCGAGCTGATCAGCCGGCCGACACCGTCGTCGGGCGCGTTGGAGCTGACCACGACACCCGGCACGCCCAGCTCCTTGAGCAGCGTGATCCGCGGGTCGTCGTGGTGCTCGTCGAACAGGATGAACCCGTCGACCCGGCCCTGCCGGCTCCAGCGCCGCAGCACGTCCAGGTCCTCGCCGTGCTCACCGGTGAGCCGCAGCAGCAGCGAGGAGTCGACCTCGTTCAGGTACTGCTCGATGCCGACCAGCGTGCGCATGTAGAACGCTTCGGTGGAGATCAGCTCGGGGTCGCGGGCGATCACGATGCCGATCGTCCGGGTCCGGCTCGCCGACAGCGCGACGGCGGCCGAGTTCGGGTGGAAGCCGAGCTCCTCGGCCAGCTCGAGCACCCGGCGCCGGGTCTCCTCGCTGACGCCGGACCGGCCGTTCAGCGCGTACGAGACCGACGCCTTCGAGATGTCCAGGCGCCGGGCCAGATCGCTGATCGTGACCCGGCGGCCCGGGCGAACGGCACCGCCCGCCGGGCTGTCGCCGGCGGCCTGATCGCTGTCCAAGGTCATCTGAGTCTCCCGCCCCGCATGTCGGGGAGAGTAGCAGCGCGTCTCACCGACAGGCCGTCGTCCGGCGGCGGCCGCGCGTTGTGGATAGCGTTATCCCATGGTTGAGCGCATGGACTTCCTGCCCTGGGAGTACGCCGGTCGCGCGTCCGCGCAACAGCGGGCCGAGCAGGCCGAACACCAGCAGCAGCTGACCGGCCGGGTCGAGCTGGCGGCCGACGTGTACGTCGCGCCGACGGCCGCCGTCTACTGTGACGAACTCCGCATGGGGGAGCGGTCGTACCTGGCCGCGAGCAGCTACGTCACCGGCGAGATCAGCATCGGCGCCGACTCCACCGTCAACCCGTACGCCGTGGTCCGCGGCAAGATCACGATCGGCGACGGCGTCCGGATCGGCGCGCACGCGTCGCTGCTGGCGTTCAACCACGGCAGCGAGCGCACCGACCAGCCGATCTTCCGCCAGCCGCACACCGCCCGCGGCATCACCGTCGGCGACGACGTCTGGATCGGCTCGAACGCGATCGTCCTGGACGGCGTGACGATCGGCCCGCACTCGATCATCGGAGCCGGAGCGGTCGTCACCAAGGACGTGCCGGCGTGGTCGGTAGCCGCAGGCAACCCAGCAAAAGTCATCCGAGACCGCCGTCACCCTGCAAGAACTCCTGCCATCTCCTCTGAAAGACTTTCTGCTTTTGCCTCTCGCGCTCGCGACCAGGTCGGCGACCTTCTCTCGCGCTGCTACGACGGCACCCGCTTCATCGACCGCCCCGGCGTCCCCGCCGAGCCCGCGATCCGCCCCTGGTGCGACGCGATCGAGATCTCCGACCTCCTCCTCCGCCGTACGCCGGAGGGCCACACCGCCGACGACCTGATCCGCCGCCTCCGCTCCCGCCAGGACCCGGCGACCGGCCTGGTCGCCCCCGGCGACCTCGCCGCCGACGACAAGCCCGACTTCACCGGCCTCGACGTCCTCGAAGGCCCGGCCAGCTACCACATCCTCTGCGTCGGCTACGCCCTCCAGCTCCTCGGCAGCAGCTTCGAGCACCCGATCGCCCTCCCTTCCGATCTCACCCAGCGCCTCGACGCGTTGCCCTGGGCAAGGAACGCCTGGAGCGCAGGCAACGGCCTGGACGCCCTCGGCACCGCGATGGCCCGCAACCTCCACGACCACGGCGAAGACCCCGGCGACGCGTTCTTCACCACCTTCGGCTGGCTCACCACCCGCGCCGACCCGGCGACCGGCGCCTGGGGCAACCACCACCCCGACGACGGCTGGCTCCAGGTCGTCAACGGCTTCTACCGCCTCACCCGCGGCACCTACGCCCAGTTCGGCCTCCCGCTGCCGTATCCCGAGCAGGCGATCCGGACCGTGCTCACCCACGCCCAGGACCGGGCGGTCTTCTCCGGCGACGGCTACAACGCCTGCAACGTGCTCGACGTCATCCACCCCCTTTGGCTGGCCGGCCAGCAGACGGCGTACGGGCGTGCGGAAGGCGAGCGCTGGGCGGCAGGGATGTTGGACGGCATCCTGACCCGCTGGGTCGACGGCGAGGGCTTCGCCTTCGCCCCGGACGGCAGCGACGACCGGTCGGTGCCGGGGCTCCAGGGCACCGAGATGTGGCTGGCCATCATCTGGCTGCTCGCCGACTACCTCGGTACCGCGGAGCCCCTCGGCTACCAGCCGCGTGGGGTGCACCGGCCGGACCCGCTGGTCACGCCGCCCGGGGGTCATCTACTAGCCTGAGCCGGTGGACCCCCGGACCCGACGGCTCGTCACCTCTGTCGTACTGCTGGCCCTTGTCGCCATCGTGGTGGTGGCCGCGCTCATTCGCTGACCTTGCCGGAGCGCAGCACGTGGTACGGCTGGCTCGACAGGTCCTCGGCCAGGCCCGGGTGCAGCGCCTGTCCACCGTCCTCGTGCCGGAGGCTGAAGAAGTACATCAGCGGGTACGTCGACGCGGTGTATTCAGCCGGGACCGTACCGGTGAACGTCTCCCCGGCCGCCTCCATCGGTGTCTCCTGCCACGCCTCCGACTGGTCCACGTGGCGGTAGTGCAGCGTCGCACCGGCGGCCCCGGGAGCCTCCAGCGCCAGCACCAGTGCCTGCCCACGCTCGAACGCCTCCGGTACCACGTGCTTGACGCCTGTCGTGTCCGGCCGAGCCACGACAGGCTGCAGCGAGGAGTGCGCCTGAGTGCCTGCTGCTTCGTCCAGTTCGGCGGTGAGCGCAGCCAGGTCCGCGTCGATGTCCGGCACCCGGTCCGCCCAGTGCCCGTGCTCGGAGGCCTCGATGCCGAACCGCAGGTCCCGCTGGTAGACCCCCGCGACCAGCGCCGGGATCTCGGCGTACGCGTCCCGTGCCACCCGGTAGCGGTCCAGCGCTGCCTTCAGCGACTCCACCTCACCAGTCGCCCGGTAGCTGGAGTAGTCGACCGCCGCCTGGAACTTCCCGGCGAAGAACCGGCCCAGCCGGACCAGCACCTGCGCGTCGATGACCGTACGCCGTACCTGCGCGTCCGTCCGGTCCGCTACCTGCTCAGCCCTCTCCAGCGCCTTCTCGCCGTCAGCAGTGAGCTGCTCGATCCAGGCGGCGACCTCCAGCGGCGTGTACTTCGCGGAGACGTTGCCGGCGGCCCGAGCCGCGACGTACTCGTCGATGCCGTAGAACGTCGTCGGGTCGAACGGGCTGACGCCACCCCAGTTGGCCGGGGCGTCGGTGTCCCCGGCGTAGTGCTGCGAGTGCAGCCGCGAGGAGATCGGCAGGTTCAGGTAGACCTCCGGCCAGTAGCCGTTGTTCGACCCGCCGACGCCGTGCACGACAGTCACCAGCGGCAGGATTCGGCTCAGTGAGCTCAGTGCGCTCTCCACATCCGCCGCCGCTTCGCCGTACGTCGCCCGTAGGTGGCGCTGCCAGGTCTCGGACGCCGCGTCGGGGTTGTACTGCAGCCGGCCCCACAGCAGGTAGCTGTAGCGGTACTTGGTCCACTCCCGGTTGCCGGGCAGCCGCAGATCGTCGCGGACGTACGGATCCCGCCTGCCCTGATGGCCGCTCCCGTGGCGGCCCTTGAAGAACAGCGGCTCGCACAGGTCGACCCCGCGAGAGCCACCGAACGTGGCCAGCCGCCCGTACCCGGCAGCGATCGCCGGATCGCCCCACAGCAACAGCTTCTGCGTCCCCGGCCAGATCCGGAACATCAGGTCGACCGTCCGGTCCTCGCGCAGGAAGTCGCCGTACCCGTACCGGGTGAACCGGCGGGAGAACTCGGTGATCCCCTTCATCTCGTGCCCGGCCGGGATCGGCTTGGCCGTCTCCCGGGCCCGGATCGACGCCTGGTGGTACGGCAGCCCGACGTGCTCGGCCCAGTACTTCGCGGACAGCACGGGGGACAGGTTCGGCAGGTCGACCGCGTCCAGCAACGCCTGGTCGACGCCCTTGGCGTGCATGTCGATCTCCAGCGGCCGCCCGGCCGAGTTCGCGCCCTCGAAGACGGCCCGCCAGAAGATCTCGTGCTGCGCGTCCGGGATCCCGCCCTCGTAGTGGACCCGGAAGGTCAGCCCGTCGATGTCCGGCACCTCGGCCAGCAGCTTCGCGATCCCGGCCTTGCTGTACGCCGCGTGGTTGTTCGGGCCGACGCCGTGGACCGGGAACCGGTGCACGGAGTCGCGGCCGTAGTCGTAGGCGTGGTTCCACAGACCGAGCTGGAACTTCAGCCCGCGGCGCTTGCTCTCGGCCGCGACGAATCGCAGCGTCTCCAGGTTGCGTCGCCGCTCGGGCTCGGTGATTCCGCCGACGCTGACGTCGTACCCGTCGACGTCGAAGAGGAACGGGTAGACGAAGCACAGGTAGTTGTCGGTGGCGCCGTGCCGGTCGGCGCCGTAGTTGTACTGCATGCCGAGCGCGAGGTGGAACCGGTTGAACCGGCACGCGGCCATCCAGGTCAGGTACTCGGTCCAGAACTGCCGGTCGTGGAACCAGGACAGGTCCTCGTCCACGCTGGAGAACGACCGGACCACACCGCGGACCGGGACCGCGGGCTGCTCCGCGAACGGCGTCGTACCGGCCAGGTCGTCGCCCGCGGCGGCGCGGTCGGCCAGCTCCAGCAGCGCGCACCGGAACCCGATCTCGTCGTTGCTCACGACAACGATCTCGGCACCGTCGCGCAGTACGGCGTACGCCTCCGGCACGGCCGCGAGGTCCGCGCCGGGGAACTCGTCGGGCGTCGCCAGCCGGATCGTGGCGGCGGTCCGCGTCTGGTCGAGCTGCTCGGTGGCCCAGGTGACGACCGGGCCGGAGGTGACAGGGTTGGTTTCGTTCCTGGTGACAGGCATGCGGCTCCTACTTGCCGTCGAGGGTCTTGCGGGCGTCGGCCACGAACTTCGGCACGCCCTGCTTGATCGAGATCTTGTTGAACGCGATGTCCTGACTGGTCTTCAGCAGCAGGTCGCCGACCGCGGTGGACGCGGCCGGACTGGCCTGCGGGGGAGCGAAGGCGTTCTTCAGCGCCAGGTCGGTGTAGGCCAGCACCTGCTTCTCGCTGGCCGACAGGTCGCTGCCCTTCAGCAGCACGTCGCGACCGGTGGCCGAGGCCGGCGGCCCGCTGATCAGCCGCAGCGTCTTCGCGGCCTCCTCGCCGTTGGTGAACCAGTTGATGAACGCGGCGGCGTCGTCCGCGCGCTGGCTCTTGGCGTTCAGTGACAGGTAGCTGCTGGGCGCCGGGAATGTCCCGCACTTGCCGCCCTTGGTGTAGCGCGGCGGCAGCGTGATGTCGATGGTGTGGTCGGTCAGGTCCTGGAAGCCGCCCTTGAGGTTCGGCGTGTGGATGTGGCCGAGCGCCGCCTGCTTCTTGACCAGCGGCAGCGTCGGCCAGTCGCCGTACACGGCCTGGGCGGCGATGTCGGCCGGGATCGTTCCGCCGCTGGAACGCAGCGCGGCCCAGTACTCGAACCACTCGGTCAGCGTGTCCTCGGTGAACGCGAGCGTGCCGTCCTGGTACAGCTCCTCGCCCTTGCCCCGCAGGAAGATCTGCAACGACGTCGCGTCGCCGCTCGGGTCCTCGGAGCCGTAGATCTTCTTGCCCGACTTCTGCCGGACCTCGTTGGCCAGCTTGGCGTAGTCGTCCCAGGTCCAGGTCTCCTGCGGGTGCGCCAGCCCGAGCTGGTCGAGCACGGTCACGTCGTACCCCATGCTGTAGGCGCCCATCGCGACCGGGATGCCGAACTGCTCGCCCTTGAGCTGGCCCTGGCTGAGCAGGTTCTTGTCGAACGGCGTCGCGTCGATGGTGTCGGGGATGTACTTCTGCAGCGACTGCAGGGCGCCGGCCGCGCCGTACTGGCCGATCCGGGCGATGTCGATGTTGATCACGTCGGGCGCGTTGCCGCCGGCCATCTGGGTGGCCAGTTTGTCCCAGTACTCCGCGGTGGCGGTGCCCTCGAAGACCATCTTCACGTTCGGGTGGCTGGAGGTGTACTGGTCGGCGAGCTTGCCGCGCAGGCCGAGCTTGGTCGGGTCGCCGTAGCTGCTGAACCGGACCGACTCCTTGGCCTCCTTGGCCGCGGGGTCGAGGTTGCAGGCCGACAGCACCGGTGCGAGCAGGCCGGCCGCGAGTCCGGCCTGCAGGAAACGCCTTCGGCTGAAGTCTGTGGTCATGGCGGGATTCCTTTCGGGCTAGCCCTTCAGGCCGGTCGTGGCGATGCCCTCGACGATGCGGCGCTGGGCGAGGAGGAAGACGACGAAGGTCGGCACCAGCGACAGCACCGACATGGCCAGCAGCTGCCCGTACGACGAGTCGCCGGTCGCGTCGACGAACCGGCGCAGGGCGACGGGCACGGTCTCGCTGCTGGGGTAGGACAGGTAGATCAGCTGGGCGAAGAAGTCGTTGTAGGTCCAGATGAAGGTGAAGATCATCGTGGTGATCAGCACCGGGCCGGTCAGCGGCAGGATGATGCGGCTGAAGATCCGGACCTTGCCGCAGCCGTCGATCATCGCGGCCTCGTCCAGGGTGCGCGGGATGGTCCGGATGAACTGGACCATCAGGAAGATGAAGAACGCGTCGGTGGCCAGGAACTTCGGCACCACCAGCGGCAGGTAGGTGTTCACCCAGCCCAGGTTGAAGAACAGCACGTACTGCGGGATCAGCAGCGCGTGGGCCGGCAGCATGATCGAGCCGAGCATCACCGCGAAGAACACCTTCTTGCCGCGGAACTCCAGCCGGGCGAACGCGTACGCCGTCAGCGTGCAGGCGATCACGTTGCCGGCCACGGCCAGCGCCGCTATCAGCATCGAGTTCAGGTAGAAGCGGGTGAAGGTGGGATCGGTGGCGGTCCAGCCGCTGACGTAGTTGCGCGGGTCGAGCGAGGACGGGAAAGGGTTCAGCTGGGAGAAGATGTCGGTCTCGTCCTTGAACGAGCCGCCGACCATCCACAGCAGCGGGTAGATCATCACCAGCGCACCGGCGACCAGTCCGAGGTGGACCAGCCAGCGGCGGCGTACGGGAGCTTGCTGGAGTGTGCTCATCAGCGGTCCTCGTAGTAGACCCAGCGGCGGGCCAGGCCGAAGTTGATCAGCGTGAAGGTGGCGATGATCAGCAGCAGCACCCAGGCCATCGCGCAGGCGTAGCCCATGTTCAGGTTCGTGAAACCCTGCTGGTACAGGTAAAGCGTGTAGAAGAGGGTGGAGTCCGACGGGCCGCCGCTGCCGCCGCTGACGACGTACGCGGGGGTGAAGGCCTGGAACGCCTGGATGATCTGCAGCACGACGTTGAAGAAGATGATCGGTGTCAGCAGCGGTACGGTGACCGACCGGAACCGGCGCCACGCGCTCGCGCCGTCGACGGACGCCGCGTCGTACAGCTCCTGGGGGATCTGTTTCAGGCCGGCCAGGAAGATCACCATCGGCGAGCCGAACTGCCAGATGTTCAGCAGGACCAGGGTGTAGAGCGCGGTGTCGGGGTTGGAGATCCAGCTCCGTCCGGCGACGCCGAAGAATGCCAGGAAGGCGTTCAGGACACCGTCGTCGTCGAAGAGCTGGCCCCAGATCACCGCGATCGCGACGCTGCCGCCGAGCAGGGACGGGATGTAGTAGATCGACCGGTACCAAGCCATGCCGCGCAGCGGGCGGTTGAGCAGAACGGCGACCGCCAGCGCGAACCCGAGCTGCAGCGGGACGGTCAACGCGACGTAGATGAAGGTGACCTTCAACGACTGCAGGTAGCGCGGGTCGTCGGTGAACATCTTCAGGTAGTTGCCGAAGCCGTTCCACTCGGGCGGCTGGAGCAGGTTGAACTTGGTGAACGACAGGTACAGCGAGCCGAGCAGTGGCCCGGCAGTGAGCAGCACCAGCCCGACGAACCACGGCAGCAGGAACAGGTACGCGACCCGGTCGGTCCGTCGGCGCGGCTTCGCGGGAGCGGGTGGCGCGGGGATCTCGACCGTCGGGTCGCGGCCGGCCGGAGCGGAGATCTCGGTACTCGTGCTCATCGGGCCTCCTTCTTCATCGGTGTAGAAACCGGCCGGAACAAGGCAGGACAGATCTCCGGGGGTTCTCACCAAGTGAAATCAGACTTCCACTAGGCGAGAGGCTAGGACGGCTCGGTGGGATGCGCAAGAGGTCGGTGCATTCGTATTCACAAGCGTGGATCAGGCCCGGCGGGCGGTGCGCGGTAACCTCCGGCAGATGACGAGCACACCGCGGTCGCCGTACCTGATGAGGGCGGGACTCGTCCGCAACGTCCGCAGCGGCGAGCACCTGACCACCTTCGTGGTGTCCGGGGTGGCGACCGTGCTGATCACCCGGCTGATCCTGCAGCTGAGCGGCTACCCGCAGATCGGCGGCAAAGGGCTGCACATCGCGCACGTGCTGCCCGGCGGCCTGCTGATGCTGGTCGGCATCGTGCTCCTGCTCGCGTACGTCGGCCCGGTGGTGCGGCCGGCCGCGGCCCTGATCGGCGGTGTCGGCTTCGGTCTGTTCATCGACGAGGTCGGCAAGTTCGTCACCTCGGACAACAACTACTTCTACCAACCGACGGCCGCGATCGTGTACGTCGTGTTCGTGCTGATCGTGCTCGGCAGCCGGTTCGTGACGACGCGGCGGCCGATCGATCCGCGCGAACAGCTGGCGAACGTGGTCGACTTCGCGGTCGAGGGCGTGGCCGGTGGGCTCTCACGGCGTCGGCTGGCGCAGGCGTCGGAGCAGCTGCGACAGGTCGGGCCGGACGTGCGTGGGCGGCGCGAGACGCGTGCGCTGCTTGGTGCTGTGGAGCCGGACGAGGTCGAGCTGGCCGCGCCGGTCGACGCGGCCTGGCAGGCGTTGCGGCGGGGCTTCGACCGGCTGGCCACGCATCCGCTCGCGCCGACTGTTGCTGTCGGCGTACTGGTGGTGCAGGCGCTGGGAGCGCCGGCGATCGCTGCTGGGATTCGCTTCGATCGTGGGCAGTTGCTGACCGACTTCCCGGTGTTGGGCGTTGCGGCGGGGAGCGTGCTGTCGGCGACTTTCACGGTCCGAGGGGCGCTGCGGTTGCGGGTCGGTGATCGGGCGCGGGCGGTGCGGTTGTTCGAGCTCGCCGTACTGGTGTCGTTGCTGGTGACGCAGGTCTTTCAGTTCGCCGGAACGCAGTTCGCCGCGGTGGGCGGGATGCTGCTCGACCTGGTGCTGCTGGGGTTGCTCGGGGCGGAGCGCGATCGGCTGCGGCGCGAGGCCGAGCCGACCGCTGCGGTCATTGCCTCGAAGCAGCTGCCACCTGATGGTCCGTTGTTTCCTGAGGATCCGAACGACTCCGCCTAGGCTGCCGGCCGCCCCAGTTCTCGTTGCGCCCGAAGGCGAGCGGGGACATCGTGGCCAGGAAGTAGATCGCTCCGGAGGCCAGGAGTGCGGGTGTCATTCCGATCGTGGCGATCATCGCGCCGGCGACGACACCGCCCAGCGGTACGCCGACCCAGGCCATCGCGTCGCCGAGCGAGTTGACCCGGCCGAGCAGTGGGCGGGGGATCCGCTCGATGAACAGTGCGCCGAGCACCGGGTTGATGAAACCCGCGCCGACTCCGGCGGTCGCTGCGATGACGACGAGCGTCCAGAGCGGTGAGTCGAACGCCATCACGACGAAGCGCGGTGCGCCGCAGATCAGGAACGCGACGGTGAAGACGAGCATTCGCGGGAGCTTGTCGCCGATCGCGGAGGCCAGGCCTGCGAACAGCGAGGCCATCACGCTGAACGAGACCAGGACGAGGCTGATCTCCGGCGGGCCGAAGCCGTGGTCGCGGATCCAGACCGGGAGCATGACCGCGCTCCAGGCCATGTCGAACAGGTTGGTGACGGCGATCATGATCACGAGGGAGAGCAGGAGGCGGTCGCTGCGCAGGAACGTCCAGCCCTCGTGGAGTTGCTGGCGGTAGGTGCCTTCCTCGGCGTCGTCTTGTTTGTCGCTGTGCAGCGTGGGGATCCAGCGCTTGATCAGCAGCGCGCAGAGTCCGAACGAGGCGGCGTCGATCCACAGGGCGTTCACCTCGCCGACCAGAGCGATCAGCGCGCCCGCGAGCCCGAACGCGATCAGGCCGGCCAGTCGTTCGGTGGTGCTCTCCAAGCCGGTGACCCGCTCCAGCGGGACCTTCGCCGCGGTGGCGATGTCGGGGACGAGCGTGCCCTTGGCCGCGTCGCCTGGACCGCGGAGTGCTCCGGCTATGGCCACGACGACGAGCAGGCCGGCGAAGCTCAGTAGGTCGAGGGAATGAAGTAGAGGGATCAGCGCGACCACGAACATGCTGGCCGCGTCGGCCGTCACGCTGATCCGCTTCGCGCCGAGGCGGTCGATCAGCGGTCCGCCGACGGCCTTGCAGAGTACGAGCGGCAGCATCTCGGCGAGCGCGACCAGACCGGTCTTGAACGGCGAGCCGGTCGTCATCAGCACGAACCAGGGGATCGCGATCGCGCTCAGCCGGGTGCCGCAGATCGAGATCACGTTCGCCGCGAGGAACGCGATCAGCGGCGCTTTCTGCTGCCGGGTGCTCATTCCTGCTCCCACGGGAAGGTCTGGATCTGGACGCTGACCTTCTCCGTGCCTTCGGGGGCGGGCTGGGTCAGGTCGGTCCGGTACTTGTCGAACACGGCCATCAGCTCCTCGTTCAGCGCCTTGGCCTGCTCCGGCGTGAGGTGGAACGCCCAGTCGGACAGCATCGTCGCCTCGCGCCACTCCGGGTCGAGGGTCTGCCAGCCGTTGATCGCGCGGAACATGTTCTCGGCGTACGTCTGGCCGATGCCGTGCAGGAAGCCCATCGTCAGCTCCGGCTCGGTCTGCAGCAGCGCCGCGGCGTCGAAGTCGGTCCCCATGTGGGAGGCCTTCCACCACCGGTCGCGCGCGTTGCCGCGGCTCTCGTCGTCCTCGACCAGCCCGGCCTCGGCGAGCTGACGCAGGTGGTAGCTGGTGGCTCCGGTGTTGACGCCGAGACGCCCGGCCAGCGTGGTCGCGGTCTGCGGTCCGTGGATCCGCAGCAGGCCGACGATCCGGTTGCGCATCGGGTGCGACAGTGCGCGCAGGATCTTGCCTTCGAGCTGAATGTTGTCCTCACTCATGGTCTGAGCGTAGGACTGCAAAGACAGTTTGCAAAGAGGTTTTGCAAAACTTCTTTGCGGTTTGGTTGTCCACAGGTTCTGAAGTCGTCTCCGGGTCGCGGTCGGGATCGCGGCACCTTGTTCACGACAGCACCCAACACCTGGAGGTAGAACCCATGCTGCGAGTGATGCTCGAGGACTCTGACTACTGCGACGTCCCGGCCGACCTGATGACCTTCGACGACGGGGTCGTCGTGTTCTGGCGCGACGGCGAGGAGGTCGGGCGGCACCGGCAGGCCCGGATCCGCTCGCTGGAGCCGATCGCGACCCGGTCGATGACGCGCCGGATCGAGGCGGCCCGCAAGGCGCACCCGAACGCCTTCACGGTCTGGACCGAGGAGCAGGAGGAGCTGCTCCGGACGATGTGGAACGAGAAGGCGTCCCTGGACGAGCTGTGCAGCGCCCTCGGCCGCCAGCAGGGCGGGATCATCACCCGGCTGCGAGGGCTCGGGCTGATCGGCGAGGACGAGAAGATCAGCTGACCGGCGACACCCCGGACAGCGGCTGAACGAGACCCTTTTGTGACTCGAGGAGGAGGTCGGAGACAATGGCCCGATGCGTACCGAGCTGGAGCCGGTCTCGACCCCGGACATGGACCCGGGCGGCACGGACGGCGCGTCCGGTCCGCTGGGCGCGATCCGGGGTGCCCTGCTCGGCCGGGAGACCCTGGTCCGGGCGATCGGATCGGGGCGCCGCCGCGGCGCCGACGCCCCGGCGTACCACCGCGTCGAGCTGCGGTACGTCGACCTCAAGGCGGGCCGGCACCTGCAGGTCATGGAGTTCGACGAGCGGCAGTCCCACACCCGCAACGCCCCGGCCGGGAGTGCGGAGGCCGAGGCGGTGATCGACGAGCTGCTGCGCGCGCCGTACGGGAACTGGCACGTCGAGACGACCGCCGAGACGCTGCGGATGCGCTACACCAAGAAGGGGAAGCTGCTGCTGCACCGCGAGCAGGAGTCGCGCGAGCAGTGGACCGACCACGACCGGACCAAGCAGCGGCTGCTCGACCCGGCCGCGCCGTTCCTGGTCGAGCTCGGGATCAGCGACCACCACGGCCGGGTGAAGCCGTCGCGGCAGTCGAAGTACAAGCAGATCGAGGAGTTCTGCAAGCTGCTCGCGCCGGCCCTCGACGAGGCGGTCGCGGCGGGCCGGATCGCGACCGGCCGGCCGTTGCAGGTGGTCGACCTCGGCTGCGGCAACGCGTACCTGACGCTCGCGGCGTACCACCTGCTCACGGCCGCCGGGCACGACGTACGGATGATCGGGATCGACCACAACCCGGCGGCCCGCGCCCGCAACACCCAGCGGGTCGCGGCGCTCGGCTGGCAGGACCACCTGCGGTTCGTCGACGCGACCATCGCGGAGGCGCAGCTGGAGGTCCGGCCGGACGTCGTCCTGGCGCTGCACGCCTGCGACACGGCGACCGACGACGCGCTCGCCCGGGCGGTCGGCTGGGAGGCGCCGCTGGTCCTCGCGGCACCTTGCTGCCACCACGACATCCAAAAGCAGCTGAAGAGCGTCGTACCACCGGCGCCGTACGCGGCCTTGACGCGGTATGGCATCGTTCGGGAGCGGCTCGCCGACATGCTGACGGACTCGTTGCGTGTGGCGCTGCTCCGACAGGTCGGCTACCGGGTGGAGGTGGTGCAGTTCGTGGACAGTGAGCACACGCCCCGCAACCTCCTCCTGCGCGCCGCCCGAACCGGAGCGACCGCGGGCCCCGAGGTCCGGGCCGAGTACGAGGAGCTGGTCACGGCCTGGCAGGTCACGCCGCGACTCGCCACCCTGATCCAGCATCCCGACCGCAAGGCGGTGTCGTGAGCGCGCTCCGCACTCTCCTGGCCGCGACAGCAGCCGGCTTCCTCACCCTGACCGGCGCGGCTCTCCCCGCCGGGGCTGCCTCGGCGCTTCCCGCCGGTGCCTCGGGTTCGGCCGGCTTCGTCCCCGCCGCCCGGCAGGCTGACCCGCCGCCGGCCCCGAAGAAGCGCTTCACGATCCGCGACGACCGCGTCGACCAGTCCTCAGGCCTGGCCCGCAGCCAGAACTACGAAGGCGTCTGGTGGACGGTCAACGACTCCGGCGGCTCCGCCGAGGTGGTCGGTGTCGACAACGCCGGCAAGGTCCAGGCGGTGCTCGGCCTGAAGCCCCCGGTGAAGGACGTCGAGGCGATCGCGGTCGACAAGGGCGGCACGATCTACGTCGCCGACATCGGCGACAACAAGAAGAACCGCGACCTGGTCGAGATCTTCACGTTCCCCGAGCCGAGCAACCTCGAGGACGTCGAGGCGGTGAAGTTCCACCGCTACGACTTCGAGTACCCCGACGGCCCGCACGACGCCGAGACCCTGCTGATCGACCCCGAGTCGCGCCGCCTGTTCATCGTCACCAAGGTCACCTCCGGCAAGGCCGGCATCTACGCCGCCCCCGAGGAACCGTCGATCGAAGGCACCAACGAGCTCACCAAGATCGCCGACGCCCCCGCCGGCGTCACCGACGGCATCTTCCTCCCCGACGGCAGCCAAGCAGTCCTCCGCAGCCAAACCGACATCGCCACCGTCGAGTGGTCCGACGAACCCAACGTCATCGCCCGCACCGCCACCCCCACCGCCCAAGGCGACTCCATCGCCCTCAGCGACTCCGGCAACGCCCTCCTGATCGGCAGCAAGTCCTCCGCGATCTACGAGATCGCCGTCCCCACCCGCAAACCAGCCGCAACCCCCACCACCCCCAAACCCACCCCCACCCAAGCCGCCGACCCCACCGACTCCAGCACCCCCAAAAAGTCCCACAACCTCCGCTGGATCCTCATCGGCGCCGCCCTCTTCGCCATCCTCATCACTTTCTTGACGTTCCCCCCAGGCCGCCGAGAACGCCTAGACCGAATGGCCGAAAACGCCCGCCTAACCGGCCAACCCCCACCCGACCCCCACGGCCGCCGCCGCGCCATCTGACCGGCGTTCTCGAGCCCGTACCCCCACACCGCACTGCGCACTCGCACCGCAGACCCGCGCCGCACCGCGCACCCTGCGTCCGCGCACCCCGCACCCGCGCAGCACTGCGTACCCGCACCATGCCGCACCCACGTGCCGCCCCCTGCGCACCCGCACCGCCCCACGTTCGCGCACCGCACCCACGCACCCCGCGGCCTCACCGTGCTGCACCTACGCCGCCGCCACGTGCCTACGCCACACCCACGCACGCAGCCGGTCTCACCGCACTGCGCCCGCCTCCCCGCGCTTACCGCCGCCTCGCGCCCACGCCGACGCCGCCTGCACCCGCGCAGCACCGCGCCCGTACTCGCAACCTGCCCCGCGTACGCTCGCGCTGCTCACGCACTCGCGCCGCGACCACATCCCCCGCCGCCCCGTCCCCGCCCGAGCCGCATCGCACCCTCCCGAGTCCACGGCCGCGCCGCGCCCGGACCACATCGCACCCACCCGTGACTCGCCCGCCTGCACCGGCACCCGCAGCCGCCCGCGTCCTCGCCGAGCCTGCCCGCACCGCGTTCCCGCGCCTGCACCTGAAGCACCGCGCTCCCGCGCCTGCACCTGAAGCACCGCGCTCCCGCGCCAGCACCCCGTACGTCGCCCGCGCCCTGCACCGCGCTCGCGCCCCGCACCAACGCGCACCTCGCGCGCGCCCGCAATCCACCCGCTCGTGCCTGCGCCCACTTGCACTCGGCGCACCCACGCCGGAGCGCACCTAGTGCCAGCGCCCACTCCGTGCATCCGCACCCCGCGCCCCCGTGCATCCGTACCCCGCGTACCCGTGTGCATCCGCACCCTACGTACCCGCGTGCACGCCTCGCCGGCACCCGGCCCGTACTCCGAGCCCTCACACCCGCGCGAGCACCTCTCGCCAACATCCGGCCCACCTCGCGCCCACCTGCGGCGGCGCGCACCTCGGGCCCGGATCGTCGCCCGCGCGCACCAACACCCAGCGCCCCCGCCGCGCCAGCACCTCGCGCCGGTACCCGGCTAGCACCCCACGCCGACACGCGCCTGCCCACATCCAGCGAAACCGGGCCGCACCTGCTCCGACCCGCACCGTCCGACCGGTTGGTACCGACGCCGACGCGGTACGTGGAGCAGCCGTCAGGCCGGCTGCGGCAACCAGGTCTCGCGTCCCGCAGGGATCGTGCGGATCCCTCGCAGGTGCTCGACGAACGCGATCAGCCCGGGGTGCCGGTTGTCCTCGCGCCACACGATCGAGTGCGGGTACACCGGCGTCGGATCGACGATGTCGATCCGCCGCAGGTCATACGTCTCCGGCCACAGGTACCGCGACCCGGTACCGACGAACGTCGCGAGCTCAGCGGACCCCGCGAGCCGTTCGAGCATCACCTCGACGCCGAAGCTGGGCCCCGCGGTGTCGATCCGCAGCCCGAACTCCGCCGCGAGCTGCGGGTAGTACGCACCCCACTCGGTGCCGCCCTGCAGCCCTGGCATCCAAATCGAGTACGACGCGAGCTCGGCGAGCGTGAGCCGCCCAACCGACGCCAGCGGATGCCGAGGGCCGACCAGCAACTGGTGGAGGTCGTCGATCACCCGCTCCGCCCGCAACGGCGAACCGACCGACGCAGCCGGTTCCCGCAAGGACCGGAAGGTCGCGTCGACACTCGCGTCAGCCACCGCAGCGACAGCGGCCTCCGCCGAGGCGTCGGGCAGCGTCACGACGTCCAGCTCGATCGCCGGATGCTCCTGATGGAAGGCGAGCAGCGCCGTAGCCGGCGCGGTCCTCCGATTCAGAACATCGATCCGCAACGGCCGACGACCCCCGAGAACAGCCGCCTCCGCCCGCTCCGCGGCCCGGAGCAACTCCCGCGCGTACGGCAGAAACGCCCGACCGTCGGCACTGAGCTGCGCACCTCGCGGAGACCGAGCGAACAACAACACCCCAAGCTGCCGTTCCAACACGGCGATCCGCTTGGACACAGCCTGCTGAGTCACCCCAAGCTCATCGGCCGCCGCCTGAAACTGCCCCGCCTCGGTAGCCACCACGAACGTCCGCACCGCCCCGAGATCCACCCCGGCACTGTACGACGCCAACCACCGAAGAAACCGCCCCCGAGTCCCGCCGGGCAAGCAGCAAGCCGCCCGATCAGCCGCCGCGAACCCACCGGCGATCCGCCGGACACCCGGCGGGGATTCGAGCAGCAGGCGGCGCTCCGGTGTCCACTCAGCACCCGTGCAGGGTGCGAGGCGGCCTTCGAGATCGACCCTGCAAGGCGGACTCAGAGGCCGACCTCGAGCGCCGGGCGAGTGCAGGGGTGAGGCGGCGCTGAGGTTGGCCCCGAGCGCCGGGTGAGTGCAGGCGTGGGGCGGTGCCGAGGTCGACCCGAGCGCTGGGCGGGTGCAGGCGCGAGGCACCGAGGTCGACCCCGAGCCGCGCGCAAATACAGGCGCAAGCGGCCGCCGGGGTCGAGCGTGGACAACCGCGTGTTGTACCGGCCTGCGTGTCTGGTTGTTTGCGGTGCCGCTCGACCGGTTGGTTGGCTGCGCGGTATGGAAATCCTCCCGATCCCACCCGACTTCGGGGAGCGTGTCGCGCGCGCGATCCGGCTCACCGAGCAGCTCAACACCGTCCCGTACGACGACCAGCCAGCGATCCGTGCTAGATGGGGCGAGCTCACGGGGCGTGCCGTTGACGACACGTTCCGGTTGATCCCGCCGGTCTACTCCGATCACGGCGTCAACGTGCGGGTCGGCCGGCACGTTTTTGTCAACCAGGGCTGCCGTTTCAACGACGTCGGCGGGATCGAGCTCGGCGACCACGTGATGCTCGGCCCGAACGTCAGCCTGATCACCTCCGGCCACCCGGTCGCCCCCGCACAACGCCGCTCCGGCATCACCGCGGCTCCGATCCGGGTCGGCGCGAACGTCTGGATCGGGGCCTCCGCGATCATCCTCCAAGGAGTCACCATCGGCGCCGACGCGGTAGTAGCCGCCGGTGCCGTCGTCACCCGCGACGTCCCACCCCGCACCCTTGTCGCCGGTACGCCCGCCCGCGTTGTCCGCCAGCTCGACTGACGCATCCGCCCTCCCGTTGTCGCGGTCAACACGGCCGGGCGGGGGAGAGGTGCACGCGATCAGCGTTGCGGTGTGCGCAGGGTTCCCACCATGCGCAGCTGCGCGCATGGCATCACGTCGAGCGCCGTTGCTGTCGGTGGAGGTTCGGATCCGGTCGCGCTCGCGCGGCGCGGCGCCGCGTAGCTGTAGCTGCCGCCGCGGTCAGTCCCGGCTCCCACGGACCGACCTCACCAGCAGCGCGCCGAGCGTGATCGCCCAGCACACTCCCGCCAGGCCCGCGACGAGCTTGCCCAGATAGGTGACAGATGGAAGAGCGACAAGATTCCCCAAGGCGATCGACGCCGTGCTGAACATCCCCAGCGGGAACACGATGCTCCACAGCCCGAGCTCATACCGCGCCCGGTAGTGGCCCGCGGCATACCGCCACGCGCCAAGCGCCAGCAGCAGGGGGATCCACCAGGTGCCGAAGGACCAGAGGGCGAAGGCGGCGCCGGTGATTGCGGGGCGGAGGTCTTCGACGAAGGTGGGTTCGGGGCGTACGTCGAGGAGGCGGATGGCGGCCAGGGAGGAGATTGCCGTTGCCCCGCTGAGGATCCAGTAGCTCGGGAGCAGCGAGTCGCTTGTCATCGGTCTCGTGAGGAGTCGGCTCAGGACCAGCGCTGCGAGGATGAGGTAGAGGAGGACGCCGCTGCTCCACAGGCCGAAGGCGATGGCGGCGACGGCTGGGAGGTTGAGGTCGACTGTGCAGACGACCAGGCAGAGTGACTCCAGGGCGACCACCCAGAGCAGCCAGCTCCCGTCCGGGCCGGGCTCGTCCGCCCGTGTGCCAGACCGTACGACGAGCGCAGCCGGTACGACGTACAGCGTGACGACGCCGACCACCACCGCGAAGACGGCGAAGCCGACGGCGACTGTGTCGAGTCCAGCCGACTTGAGCCGTACGGCGAGAACGCTCGCGGCGGCCACGACCGTGAAGTACCCGAAAGCCTGTGGCGGCTTCTTGAAGCTGCTCACCACCGCACCTGGCATCACGATCAGCCGTGCGACCGCGACTCCCAGCAGGAGCACGAAGCCAATCAGTGCTGCCACCAGCGGAGGGATCGACCACCCACCGGCCCCAGCGCGCTCGAGCGCGGTGGACGTGATCCCCGACCCCATCACCACCGAGAACGCGGCGGGCGGCCACTCCCGTACGCCGGCCAGCACGGACCCTCCCAGCGCCCGTACGCCGGCCAGCACGGACCCACCCACCGCCCTGACGCCGCCCCGCACGGACTCACTCAGCGCCCGCCCAACGCTCCCAACAGCCACCTCACCACCCCGCGCTCAGATGCTCTGCCGGTAGCCGAAGAACTCATGGTCGTTGTTGTAGCCGCCGAGCCCGCCGCCGATCTCCTCCAGATCCGCGACGAACTCGATGCCCTTGATCCACTTGACCATCTTGAAGCCGTGCTGCGTCTCGTTGCGCAGCCGCACGGGCGCGCCGTGGTGGAAGGGCAGCGGGCCGCCGTTCATGTCGAGGGCGAGCATCGTCAGGTGGTAGCTCATCTGCTCGATCGGCTGGACGTCGTAGTAGATGCCCTCCTCCGACCCCTGCGCGAACGAGTAGAAGACGACCCACCGCGCCTCCGGGACCGGCTTCACCACGTTCAAAACCGTCTGCATCGAGACGCCGCCCCACTTCGCGACGCCCGACCAGCCCTGGATGCAGAAGTGCTGGGTGATCTGCTCGTGCCCGGCCATCGCGCGCAGGTCGTCGAGGCTGAGCGCGACCGGGTTCTCGACCATCCCGTACACCTGCAGCCGGTAGTCGCGGAAGTCCCCGGCCTGCAGTTCCAGGTACTCCGGAGTGTCCGGCAGCCGCCCGTTGGCCCAGAAGTACGGCGAGATGTCGGCGTCGGTGTACCGGCCGGGTTCGGAGTCGATGTGCTCGAACAGCCGTTGCGCCGGCCCGATCAGCGCGAAGCCGATCCGGCGGACGAGTCGCGGGTGGCGGTAGGTGGCCGGCGTCGCGGCGACCCACGCGACGACCACCACGGCCATCGACGCCGCGAAGATCCCGAAGCCGAGCCAGGAGTCGCCGTCGTTGGCGGCGTACATGTGGTTGAGGTTGCGCAGGGCACCGGTCGTGAAGACCAGCGTCACGTGCACGACCACGAAGAACACGAACCAGACCATCACCAGGAAGTGCAGCGACCGCGCCAGCTGGATGCTGAGCACCGAGCTGAGCCGGTGGAAGCGCGTCGACAGCGCCGGCGACATCCCGAGCCCGGTCAGCAGCGCGAGCGGCGCCGCGACGAAGACGGTCAGGAAGTACGCGAGCAGCTGGAGGCTGTTGTAGCCGTTCCACCCGTTCTCCAGCGGCCAGTCGAGCGACAGGTACTGGATCCCCACCGACACCGCGCCGGGGAAGATCTCCCACCCGGTCGGCACCAGGCGCCGCCACTGCCCGGTCGCGAACAGCAGCACGAAGAACACGATCCCGTTCAGCAGCCACAGCACGTCGATCCCGAGGTGCCACCACCGCGCGAGGCCGATCGAGTGCCGCCGCCCGGGTAGCCCGACGTGGTCGGGCAGGGTGAGCGAGTCCGCCTTCGCCGTGTACGCCGGGTCGTCGGGCACCGCCCGGTTCATCCGGTACCACTCCGAGCCGGGCGTGGAGTGCTTCGACCAGTACAGCCGCGGGTGGTCGGCGAGGATCGACAGGCCCGAGCGGATGATGAAGATCATCAGGAACAGGTTCAGGAAGTGCTGCCAGCCGAGCCACGCCGGGATGCCCACCGGCGTACCGGCGGCCTGAGGCGCCGCACCGGGATGCCGCTCGATGAACGCCTGTACGCCGGAAGTGCCGCGCAGCCCCTGGGCGACCGCGACCCCGGCGATCAGCAGCACGCCGCCGATCGGCAGCAGCCAGAGCAGGTTGAACCACTTGCTCCGCCCGATCCGCACCCGCGGGGCGACGCCGTACTGCGCGGGCAGTCCGCCGGCCCACCGGTCGCCGACCCGCTCGTGGTGCTCGGTGTCCAGCTCGTCGCGAAAGCCCGGGTTCGTCACGGCGTGGTCCTTCCAGGTCAGCTCCGGACGGTCCCAACCCGATCAGTCTAAGCACGCGCTCCCGCGCCGCAGGGCCCTCGAACCCTGCGGTTTCGTCGCGATCCGGGGACGGGCCGGACCGCCGGGTCTCTACGATGGCGCCTCATGAGGTGGTGGAGCCGGGAGGCGGCGCGACAGTTGCTGGCGATGCCGTTGGGCGTGCTGTGCGCGCTCGTGCCGGGCGAGCTGGTGGTGAAGATGCTGGCGGCCTGGGACTTCTACGCCGTCGGGTACCTGACGCTGACCTGGCTGGCCTACCGCAAGCTCGGCCCGGCCGAGGTGCGCGCGATGGCGCTGGGGTCGCGGCGGCGGCGGCGGTTGACCGACCGGCTGCTGGTGTCGCCGCCGGAGCAGGTCTCGCAGGGTGCCGCGGTGGTGGCGCTGGTGGCGACCGTGATCGCGATGCCGAACGCCCGCGACCTCGGGGCGCCGCCGAACCTGGTCGTCGCGATCTGCGTGTTCGCGGTCCTGAGCTGCTGGCTGACCCTGCAGATCGGGTTCGCGATCGCCTGCTCGAGCCTGTACGCCGAGGAGGGCGGCCTGGAGTTCCCGGGCGCGCAGGGCGACCCGGCAGTGGTCGACTTCGCCTACTTCGCGGTCGCGGTGGGGACGACGTTCGGGACCACCGACGTCACCGTGACAAGTCGCCGGATGCGGCGGCAGGTGCTGTTCCACGGCGTGCTGGCGTTCTTCTTCAACACCTTGATCCTGGCCGTGGCGATCACGATCGTCACCTCGTACCTCGCGGGCGCCTGAGAGGCCCCGGCCGGACCGGCCGGGGCTCTCTCCGTACCAGGCTCAGCGCAGCGCGTCGACGGTGAAGTCGATCGCCTGGGTCAGCTTCTCGACGTCGTCGGGGTCGACGGCCGGGAACATCGCGACCCGCAGCTGGTTGCGGCCGAGCTTGCGGTACGGCTCGGTGTCGACGATGCCGTTGGCGCGCAGCGTCTTGGCGACCGCGGCGGCGTCGATCGAGTCGTCCAGGTCGATGGTGCCGATCACCAGCGAGCGGGCCTCGGCGTCCTCGACGTACGGCGTCGCGTAGTCGGACTTCTCGGCCCAGGTGTACAGCCGGTTGCTGGAGTCGGTGGTGCGCGCGACGCTCCACTCCAGGCCGCCCTGGCTGTTGATCCAGTCGGTCTGTTCGGCCATCAGGAACAGCGTGGACAGCGACGGCGTGTTGTAGGTCTGGTTCTTGCTGGAGTTGTCGATCGCGGTCGCGAGATCCAGGAACGCCGGGATCCAGCGGCCGCTCGCGGTGATCTCCTCGACCCGGGCCAGCGCGGCCGGGGACAGGATCGCGATCCACAGGCCGCCGTCGGAGGCGAAGCACTTCTGCGGCGCGAAGTAGTAGGCGTCGACCTCGTTCAGGTCGACCGGCAGACCGCCCGCGCCGGAGGTCGCGTCGATCGCGACCAGGGCGCCCTCGTCGGCGCCGGCGACGCGCTTGACCGGCGCCATCACGCCGGTGGAGGTCTCGTTGTGCGGCCAGGCGTACAGGTCGACGCCGGCCTCGGCGACCGCGACCGGACGGGTGCCCGGGTCGGCCTTGACCACCGTCGGCTCACCCAGGTGCGGCGCCTGCTGCGCGGCCTTCGCGAACTTCGAGGAGAACTCGCCGAAGCTCAGGTGCTGGCTCTTCTCCCGGATCAGCGCGAACGTCGCGATGTCCCAGAACGCGGTCGACCCGCCGTTGCCGAGCACCACCTGGTACCCGTCGGGCAGGTTGAACAGGTCCGCGACGCCGTCCTGCACGCGCTTGACCAGGTTCTTCACCGGCGCCTGCCGGTGCGAGGTGCCGAGCAGCTTCGCGCCCTCGGTCGCCAGCGCGGCGACAGCCTCGGGGCGGACCTTCGACGGTCCGGCGCCGAACCGGCCGTCGGCGGGCTTGAGCTCTGCGGGAATGACAATGTCGCTGGTCACCAGCGGTGTCCCTTCGTCGTCTGGCTGGTTCCTCGCCGACGACGCTGTCAGCACTCTCCAGTCTTCCACACCCCCGGCACACCCCTCCACCGGCCCCAGATCGCGGACACCGACAGTTCGGCGTACGCCGAAACGACCCGGCACTAGCGTGCCGGTATGGGACAAGAGGCGGTACGGCGGCGGTACCTGGAGATCAACGGCACGCACCCGATGACGCCGGCGGACGACGCCTACGTCACCCGTCAGTACCGGGAGCTGGGCGAACTGTGCGAGGAGACCGGGTACGACGTGGACGAGGTGCGCGGCTGGATGCTCGACGGGCGGCTGCCGATCCCGAGCTACCTGCGCTCGGACGGCGCGGAGATGGTGCCGGCGGATCTGTTCGCGCCGGCCGCTGAGGTCGGGCTCGACAACGTGCGCGAGTGGTTCGTGGGCCAGTGGGCGGATCCTGCGACGGCTGACGAGGAGTGGGAGTCGTACCTGAGTGGGCAGAACGTCTGCCTGCGCTCGGTCACGCCGGTGACGATGCAGCGCAAGACCGCGCTGCTCGAGGCGATCGACCGGACGACGGACCCGGTGGAGCTCACGACGTACGTGGACGAGCTGGACGCGCTGGAACCTGAGTTCACGGGGTACGACCGGCTGCGGTTCGACGGTCCGGTGTCGCGGGACACGCACATCACGGCGGTCCGGCAGCGCCTGTCGCAGCACGCTTCGGAGAGCTCGCTGCCCTGACGACCCGGCCGCGCTGCGCCGGTGCGTGGTCGCGCTGCGCCCTAGAGTTGGTGGATGGTGTTCTTCGGTGGGCTGCTGGCGTTGATCGGGCTGGTGACGCTCGTCTTCAGGGACGGGGACGTCGCCGGGGTGCCGGCGGTGGGGCTCGGGGTCGTGCTGCTGGTGCTGGGTGCGGCAGCCGTCGGGCTGGGGCTGTGGCGGAAGCAGGTCGTACGCCGCCGCAGGCGCGAGCGTGGCGAGCCGGAGCCGGTGGGGGACGTGTTCGAGCGGGCGAAGGCGCTGCCGCGGCTGATCCGGGCGGCGCGCAGCGGGCAGTACCCGGGGTTGCCGACGAGCCGGATGGCCCTGTGGGGCTTCGCCGTGCTGTACCTGGTGTCGCCGATCGACGTACTGCCTGAGCTGCTGCCGATCATCGGGGTGGCCGACGACGCTGGTGTCGCCGCATGGCTGTTCACCAGCGTGTCGACCGCCGCCGGGCTGTACCTGCGGCACGAGCGCGACCAGGAGAAGCGCCTGCGGCCCTGAGCCGGTCGCGCGCGGCGGCTACTCGTGCTTGCGGGAGATCGACTCCGTCCCCGTCAGTACGGCGACCGGCCCGTCCTCCGTCTCCACCCACTCACCACACTCGCCGCCTCCTACCGAGACGCCCAGCTCCAGCGTCGTACCGTCCATCCGGAGCACCGGGTGGTAGTACTCGGCGACCTGCTCGGCCTCGCCCTGGATGTAGTGGCCGATCAGCGCGCGCCGGAAGCGGTCATCGGTGACGTTCGGCGCGCTGCCGTGGACCAGCGCGCCGTGGAAGAACAGCACGTCGCCCGGCTCCATCACCACCGGTACGGCGGCGTCCGGCGCGGGCAGCGGGACGGTGATGTCGGTGAAGCTGACCTTCGTGTCGGCCTTCTCCGTGCACAGGATCGGCCAGCGGTGGCTGCCGGGGACGACCTGCAGACACCCGTTCGCGACGTCGACGTGATCGAGCGCCATCCAGGCGGCGACGCAGGTGCCCGGCTCGGCCTTCAGGTAGAAGTTGTCCTGGTGCAGCGCCTGGCCGCGGGAGCCCGGGGGTTTGAAGTAGAGCATCGTCTGCACGGCGTACGGCGACCGCCCGAGGATCGCGGTCATCACCTGGTCGAGCCGGTCGTCGATCATCCACTGCAGCGACAGCTCGTCCCAGCGGTGCATCTGGGCCATCCGCGGGTACCGCTTCAGCGGGTCGCGGCTGCCGGCCTCGACACCGACGAGGTCGTTGGCGTACCGGTCGCGCTTGCGGAGCACCATGTAGTGCTCGCGCAGCTGCTCGACCTCGGCGGTGCCGAAGAGCCCGCGCGCCAGCGTGTACCCGTCGCGGTCGAACTCGTCCTTGAACGAAACGCTCATCCCTGCCTCCTCTGGTACGTCTAGTCTGAAAGCCGGCAACGCGAACGGCGATGCACGAACGACGCAAGAGGTTGAACCTTTGACGCATCCGATCGGACTGGTGAACCGCGTGCGACTGCTGTCGCCGCCGACCTTCTGGCGCTGCGAACCGAGCTGGACGTGGGTGTCGCCGGCGCTCGGCGATCACCTGCTGTGGTGTGTGCTGGAGGGCATCGGCCGGCTGGAGCTGGATGGGCGGGTCAAGGAGCTGACGCCGGGGACGTGCGCGGTGTTCGCGCCGGGCGACGCGCCGACGGCCGCGCACGATCCCAAGCGGCGACTGCTGGTCTTCGGGATGCACTTCGAGCCGGTGAACGACGCGTGGCGTACGGCGGACGTCGTCTCCGACCAGCGTTGGGGCGAAGTACAGGATCGCGTGCTGCTCGGCGCGCTGGCGAAGGCCGCGGACTCGGCGTACCGACGGCAGGACGCGCTCGGCCTCAGGCAAGCAGAACTTTGCCTGGAGCAACTACTCGCGATGGTGTGGGAAGCTGCGCACGACAAAGGCCGGACGGCGGGGGACCAGGTCGTCGACGACGTCGCCCAGGCGATCCGGCAGGATCCCGGGCGGGACTGGTCGGTGGGGGAGATGGCACAGCACGCGGCGCTGTCGCGGGCGCAGTTCACGCGCAGGTTCCTGGCGCACCAGGGGAGTACGCCGGCGCAGTTCCTGATCCAGGCGCGGATCGACCGGGCACACCAGCTGCTGACCGAGAGCGGGATGACGGTGACGCAGACGGCCGCGGCCCTGGGCTACACGGACGTGCCGTACTTCAGCCGCCAGTACAAACAACGCACCGGCCGATCGCCGAGCGACGACCGACCGGTGCGTTAGAAACTCAAGACCAGTTGTCGTTCCAGCCTTCAATGGAGGTAGCGGGGCGAGTTGCCGGGCCCGAGTAGATGGCCGACGGCCGGATCAACCGCCCCGTGCGCTTCTGCTCCAGCACGTGGGCGCTCCAACCTGCCGTGCGGGCGCACGTGAACATCGAGGTGAACATGTGCGGAGGCACCTCGGCGAAGTCCAGGACGATCGCGGCCCAGAACTCGACGTTGGTTTCCAGCACACGATCCGGGCGGCGTTCGCGGAGCTCGGTCAGTGCGGCCTGCTCCAACGCCTCGGCGACCTCGTAGCGCGGGGCGTCGAGCTCCCGCGCAGTACGGCGGAGGACGCGGGCGCGCGGGTCTTCGGCGCGGTAGACGCGGTGGCCGAAGCCCATCAGGCGTTCGCCGTCGTCCAGCAGGCCCTTGACGTAGGCGCGGGCGTCGCCGCTCTTCTCGACGCCTTCGATCATCGTGAGGACGCGCGCGGGGGCGCCGCCGTGGAGGGGCCCGGACATCGCGCCGACGGCGCCTGACAGGGCGGCGGCCACGTCGGCGCCGGTGGAGGCGATGACGCGGGCGGTGAACGTGGAGGCGTTCATGCCGTGCTCGGCGGCGGACGTCCAGTAGGCGTCGACGGCCTTGACGTGCTTGGGGTCGGGTTCGCCGCGCCAGCGGATCATGAAGCGTTCGGTGATCGTGGTGGCCTTGTCGACCTCGCGCTGCGGGACCATCGGCTGGCCGATGCCGCGGGCCGCCTGGGCGACGTACGAGAGTGCCATCACCGCGGCGCGGGACAGGTCGTCGCGGGCCTGGACGTCGTCGATGTCGTACAGCGGCCGCAGGCCCCAGGCGGGAGCGAGCATCGCCAGCGCGGACTGTACGTCGACCCGCACGTCACCGGTGTGCACCGGCAGCGGGAACGGCTCGGCCGGCGGCAGGCCGGGCGTGAACGCGCCGTCGACCAGCAGGCCCCAGACGTTCTCGAACGGCACCCGGCCGACCAGATCCTCGATGTCGACACCGCGGTAGCGCAGCGCCGAACCTTCCTTGTCCGGCTCGGCGATCTGAGTGTCGAACGCGACGACGCCCTCGAGGCCGTGCTGGACTTCGGTCTTAGGATCTGACATCAGCCTGTGACTCCCTTGTCTTGGTAGGCGCTCCGGCAGCATAGTTCGCCGCCTCGCCCGGCGGACAGATCTGTGACCGGTTCGGCGCCTAGGCTCGACAGATGAAGCCAGTCATCGGTGTGGTGGTCGGAGTCGTGATCGGCTGGGTGGCGGTGGCGGTCGCCTCGTACGCCGGGACCGAGCTGTACCTGCGGCGGATGCAGCGGTTCGAGGACCTGCAGACGGAGAGCGTGCCCTGGCTGCTGGCGCTGGTCGCCGTCGGGCTGGTGCTGGGCGCGGCGATGTCGCCCAGAGCGCTGGGCTCGGGCGTGATGACCGGGGTGGGCCTGCTGCTGACCGGGCTCGGGCTCGCGGTGCAGGTGCTGCCGATCATGCGGGCCGCCGACCTGATCAAGCTGTTCGAGCTGCCCGGTACGACGCCACGCGGCGGAGGGTTCCTGCTGACGGACGGCGTACTGCTGGTGGTCGGGATCGCGTTGCTCATCGCCGGCGTACGGCGGATGGTCGTCGACGCCAAGCGCACGATGCCGCCGTACTACCTGGACAGCCAGGCGCAGCCGGGCCTCCACCCGGGGCCGCAGCCCGGCCCGTACGCCGGTCCGCAGCAGCCCGGCGGCTACCACCCGGGCCAGAGCTTCCCGCAGGACCGGCCACACTAGGGGTGTGGATCTAGCTGACATGCGGGAGACGTACGGGCTCGGCGAGTTGCTCGAGGCACAGGTCGATGCCGACCCGGTCAAGCAGTTCGGCATCTGGCTCGCCCAGGCCACCGAGGCCGGGCTGGCCGAGCCGAACGCGATGGTGCTCGCGACGGTCGACGCCGACCACCGGCCGTCGGCGCGGACCGTGCTGCTGAAGGGGCTGGACGAGCGCGGTTTCGTGTTCTACACCAACCAGCAGTCCCGCAAGGGCGACGACCTCGCAGCGAACCCGGCCTGCGCGCTGGTGTTCCCGTGGCACGCGATGGAGCGGCAGGTGCGCGTGGAGGGGACTGCAAGCAAGCTGCCCGAGGAGGAGGTCGACGCGTACTTCGCCAGCCGGCCGCGGGGCTCGCAGTTGGGGGCGTGGGCGTCGCAGCAGTCGCAGCCGGTGGAGTCGCGGGAGGAGCTGGATCTGCAGTACGCGTCGTACGAACGGCAGTGGCCGGAGGGGACGGAGATCGCAACGCCGTACTTCTGGGGTGGGTACCGGATCGAGCCGACGCGGTTCGAGTTCTGGCAGGGCCGAACCGGTCGCCTGCACGACCGGCTGGCCTACCAGCGGAAGGGAACTACTTGGGAGCTGCTCCGGCTCCAGCCATGACTTTCGGTTCAGAGGCTTCTTCACGGAAGCCGTGCCGTCTCCACCACCGCGCGAGCGGCGCGGGCGCCCACCAGTTCGCACGCCCCAGCAGCCGCATCGTCGCCGGTACCAGCAACGCCCGTACGACGGTCGCGTCGAGCAGGATCGCGATCACCAGCCCCACGCCGATCATCTTCACGAACACGATCCCCGACGTCGCGAACGCCGCGACGACGATGATCAGCAGCAGCGCGGCGCTCGTGATGATCCCGCCCGTCCGCTGCAGCCCGAGCGCGACGGCCTGCGTGTTGTCGCCGGTGCGGTCGTACTCCTCGCGGATCCGGCTGAGCAGGAACACCTCGTAGTCCATCGACAGCCCGAACAGGACGGCGAACAGCAGCACCGGGTTGGTCGCGTCGAGGAAGCCCGCGGGGGTGAAGTCGAGCAGCCCGGACAGGTTGCCGTCCTGGAAGATCCAGACCATCGCCCCGAACGACGCGGACAGTGACAGCACGTTCATCAGCAGCGCCTTGGCCGGCAGCACCAAGGAGCCGAAGGCAACGAACAGCAGCATGAACGTGATCAGCACGATGAACCCGGCCATCCACGGCGCCCGTTCGGCCAGGACGTCGAGCAGGTCGATCAGCGACGCCGTCTCGCCGCCGACCTCGACTGTCGTTCCCGGCGGCGCGGCGACAGCACGCACCGCGTGTACGACGTCGCGGGCGGGCAGCTCCTGCGCGGTGTAGTGCGTGTGCACGACCACCGACGCGACCCCGTCCGCCACGCCACCCACCCGAACGCTCTCCACATCCGGAACTTGCCGCAACGAGGACACATACCCAGCCAGCGAAGCAGCAGCATCAGCAGGCGGCGAAGCAAACCGCACCGCCACCAACACGTCGGACCCGCCCGCCCCCGCGAAGTCCCGCTGCAGCGTCTCCGTCACCTCACGACTCGACGCCCCATCCGGCAGCGCCCGATGATCCACCCCGCCCAGTTGCGCTTGCAGGAAAGGAATCCCGAGCACCAGCATCAACGGCACCAGCACCACGACGTACCGCACCGGCCGCCGCATCACACTCTGCGCCAACCGGTACCAGGCGCCGTGATCCGAAACGCCGACACCACGCCGGAAGACCGGCAGCCGCAGCTTGTTCACCCGGTGCCCGAGCACGCCGAGCAGCGCCGGCAACGCGGTGAGCGCGGCAACCATCGCCACCGCGACAGCGGCCGCGCCGCCGTACGCCATCGAGCGCAGGAACATCACCGGGAACAGCACCAGGCTCGAGATCGCCACGCCCACGGTCACGCCGGAGAACGCGACCGTCCGCCCGGCCGTGGCCATCGTCCGGACCAGCGCGGCCTCGACGTCGTCGCCGGCCGCGAGCTGCTCGCGGAACCGGGTCACCACGAACAGCGCGTAGTCGATCGCCAACCCGAAACCGATCATCGTCACGATGTTGATCGAGAACACCGACACGTCGGTGATCAGGCTGAGCGCCCGCAGCACCACGAACGCGCCGAGGATCGACAGCCCGCCGACGAACAGCGGCAGGCTCGCCGCGACCAGTCCGCCGAAGACGACCACCAGCAGGACCAGCACGATCGGCAGCGAGATGGTCTCGGCCTGGACGATGTCGTGCTCGGTCTGCGTGTTCACCTCGTCGAAGACCGCGACCTCGCCACCGACCTGGACGTCCAGCCCAGGGGGCGCCGCCCGCACGGCGTCAGCGATCTTGTGGAACGACGCGAGCCGTTCCTCGGGATCCGCCCCGGCCAGCGTCAGTACGGCGTACGACGTGCGCTTGTCCTCAGCAACGAAAGCCGGTGATCGAGTGGACCAGTACGTCGCACTGCTGACCACCTCGGAACGAGGCAGCCCGTTGAGGTGACCCTCGACGGCTGCTCGGTAGGCCGGATCGGCAACAGAGGTCGACCCGCGGTACAGCACGATCACATCGGTCCCCGTCCGTCCGACCGTCTGCTCGATCGTCCGGACCGCCCGCGCCGCCTCGGTGTTCGGCGCCTCGAACCCGCCGTTGGCCAGCGACCCGAAGACCCCGGTGCCCCAGACCAGCGCGGCGACCACGAACACCCCGGTCAGCGCGAGGACCAGGCGGCGGCGCCGATACGTGAACCTACCGAGCGTCTCGAACACAGGACCCCTCCCGAGGGCGTACATTGAACAGTGATCACCGACGTGAACACCGTTAACTGTTAACGGTGTTCACTCAGTTGTCAAGGGAGCTGAGCGTGGAAACGAGACGGGACCGCCAGCGCGCGGAGACGGTCGCCGAGATCAAGGCGGCCGCGCGCAAGCTGCTGGTCGCGGGTGGCGCGAGCGCGGTCGGGCTGCGCGCGGTCGCCCGCGAGCTGGGCCTCAGCGCGCCGGCCCTCTACCGGTACTTCGCGAGCCACGAGGACCTGATCGCCGCCGTCGTCGCCGACCTGTACGACGAGCTGACGGCGTACCTGCTCGCCGAGCGCGACACCAGCACGGATCTCGGCGAGCAGCTCTTCCTGGTCGCCGGGGGCCTGCGGACCTGGGCGCTGAAGCACCCGGCCGAGTTCGGCCTGCTGTTCGGGGCGCCGGTGCCGAACCCCGAGGCGGTCGATCACGAGCTGACCCCGAGCCATCAGGCGGCGATGCGCTTCGGGGCGGTGTTCAAGGACCTGGTCGCGAAGGTGTACCGGCAGCAGCCGTTCCCGAGCCCGCCGGAGGAGTTCCTCGGCCCGGAGCTGGTCGCGCAGCTGACCCAGAAGTCGGAGTTCTTCGAGGGGATGCCGCCGGGCGCGGTCTACCTGTCGCTGACCTACTGGACGCGGCTGTACGGCCTGATCTGCATGGAGGTCTTCGGCCAGCTGCACTGGGCCTTGGAGGACGCGGCGGCGTACTTCGACGCGCAGCTGCGCGAGATCGGCGAGGCGCTCGGCCTCGACTGCCCGCCGGTCGCGCAATAAGCCCTACGGCGCAAAGAAAAAGACCCGCAGACGCTTCCAGAGACACGACCGGGTGGCCGAACACTGGGCCAGGCGGACTTTCCTGGCTGTCTGCGGGTCCGGTGGCAGGCGTTGAATTGCCTGACCACATAGCCCACGTGCTGCTAGTGGTTGACGGTCAGACCGCCGCCACCTCACGAGTCCGGTTGCACATCATGCAAGGACCACCTCCCTTCGCGTGTACTCAGAACCTACGTCGCGAAAGACCGCCGTTCAACCAGTTTTCGTGATCCCATGAGCCCATGGTCTTCCGGCTCGGACTCCCCGTACTGATCCTGCTCGTCGGAACCGCCTGGTTCGCCTGGGCGTCGTACCGCCGGGCCGCCCTCGCGGAGCGTTCCGTGATCGAGCTGACCGGCGAGACCAAGGCGCTGGTGCAGGAGGTCCGGGCGCTGGAGAAGGCGGTCGCGGCCGCGGAGCAGGGCCTGCGTACGCTCAGCTCCCACCCGTCGGTCCCGCGCGACGTCGCGGTGACCGCAGACCTGACGCTCGCCGACATCCGGCGGCTGACCGAACGCAAGGAGCTCGACAGTTGATGGCCAAGCTGGGGACCACCACGGTCACGAAGAAGGGCGGTGTCGCCGGCAAGCTGATCGGCGGTGGGATCGTCCTGGTGCTGCTGATCATCGTGCTGGCCAACCTGTTCAACTTCGCCGACACCGACGCGAACAAGATCGGCCTGCACTACGGCGGCGGTGTGGTCGAGGACAAGAAGTTCAAGTCGATCATCCCGCCGGGTGCGACCAACCAGCTGATCGGTCCCGGTGACACGGTCTACAGCTACCCGATCGACCAGCGCTCGTACATCATCGGCGGCGCCGGAGCGGACACCGACAACGCCGACGAGGTCACCGTCGTCAGCAAGGACAACGTCCGGCTCGGCGTCCGGGTCCAGGTCTACTTCACGCTGAACCGCCAGGAGGCGGTGCTGCAGTCGTTCCACGAGCGGATCGGGCTGAAGACCGAGGCCTACGAGGACCGCGGCTGGAACGACATGCTGCAGTCGTACTTCCGGCCGCAGATCGACCGCGCGCTCGCCGCCGTCGGCACCAACTACAACTGGGCCGAGCTGTACAACAACGAGGCGAAGAAGTCCGCGTTCCAGACCGCGGCGGCCAAGGAGTTCACCCGGCTGCTGCCGGCCGCTGTCGGTGGCGACTACTTTTGTGGGCCGTCGTACACGGGCAACAACGCCTGCGGCGAGCTGTCGTTCACGATCCAGAAGCCGACGCCGCTGGACAAGGGCATCATCGACGGCCTGGAGGCCAAGCAGCGCGCCGAGCTGGCCAAGCAGGCCCAGGAGCAGAAGAACCAGCAGGTCAACGTCGAGCTGATGTCGGTCAAGCAGCAGGTCGCGCTGCTCGGCTCGAACGGCTACCTGCTGAAGTCGGCGATCGAGTCGGGCAAGATCCAGTTCATGGTGATCCCGCAGAACGGCAACGTCAGCATCCCGGTGCCGACCCCGACGCAGACGCCGCGCTGACCCGATGTCCGCGCTGCCGTCCCACCTCGAGCTCGTCCAGGGCGTCGTGCTGCCGAAACCGGTCGGCGCGGACCCCGTCCTGGACTTCCTCAACACCCGTTCGGACTGGACCGACCGCGGTCCGGCCCGGACGGACTGGCTGACCAGCTTCGAGACGCTGGTGATCTGGACGGGGTACGTCGGCCTGCTCTCCGACGCCGGAGTCTTCCGGCTGATCGAGCAGGCCGCCGGCCGCCCGACCGACGCGGCCCGGCGGTTCGAGGCGGCGCTGGAGTTCCGGGCCGACCTGTACGACGTACTGACCGACTCCACCGCGACGTCCTCGTTCGCCGCGGTGGAGCGGGCGATCGCGCGAGCCAGCGCGCACCGCCGGCTGCTCCCGATGCCGACGCTGCACGGCCTCAGCGCGAACTGGGACCTCCCGGAGGATCTCAACCTCCCGCTGGACCACCTGGCCCTGCTGAGCGCCGACCTGCTCACCGGCCAGCACCGGGCCCACGTCCGCCGTTGCCCGGGCGACGCGTGCGGCTGGCTGTTCCTCGACGCGCGCGGCCGCCGCCGCTGGTGCTCGATGGCGACCTGCGGCAACCGCGCCAAGGTCCGCGCCCACGCGGCCCGGACCCGCTAGCTACGGCCGCCCGTAGGTCTCCAGCAGCCGCAGCCAGATCTCGTTCACCGTCGGGTACGCCGGTACGCCGTGCCACAGCCGGTCGAGCGGGATCTCGCCGACCACCGCGAACGTCGCCGCCTGCAGCAGGTCGCTGACCTCCGGGCCGACGAAGGTGACGCCGAGGATCACCTTGCGGTCCTCGTCGACGATCATCCGCGCCTTGCCCTGGTATCCGTCCTGCCGGACGCTCGCGCCGGCCACGTTGCCGATCTCGTAGTCGACGGTCCGGGTCGTGTAGCCGGCCTCGCGCGCCGACTTCTCGGTGTGCCCGACCGACGCGACCTCGGGGTCGGTGAACGTCACCTGCGGGACGGCCTCGTGGTCCGCGGTCGCGACGTGCGTGCCCCACGGCTTGTCCGACACGGCCTTGCCGTTCGCGCGCGCCGCGATCACGTCACCGGCCGCGCGGGCCTGGTACTTGCCCTGGTGCGTGAACAGCGCCCGGTTCGTCACGTCGCCCGCGGCGTACAGCCAGTCGAACCCGTCGACCAGCATCGTGTCGTCGGTCGGCAGCCACTCGCCCGGCGTCAGCCCGACCGCCTCCAGCCCGATGTCGTCGGTCCGCGGCTGCCGCCCGGTCGCGACGACGATCTCGTCGGCCTCGATCGTTGTGCCGTCCGCGGTCTCGACGTACACGGTTCCGTCCGTACGCCGTACCCGAGTCGTCCCGGTCTGCGTCAGCACCGTCGCCCCCAGCTCGCGCAGCGCGTCGCCGACCATCTCCCCGGCGAACGGCTCCAGCGCCGACAGCAGCTGACCGCGCGCGATCACCGTGACCTCGGTCCCGAACCCGGCGTACGCCGTCGCCATCTCGACCGCGACCGTGCCGCCGCCGATGATCACCATCCGGTCCGGCACGGACTTCGCGCTGGTCACCTCACGGCTCGCCCACGGGTCGGACTCGTGCAGCCCGTCGATGTCCGGCACCACCGGGTCGGACCCGGTCGAGATCAGCACCGCGTGCCGCGCGGTGAGGACCGTTGTCTCGCCGTCCGGCCCGGTCACCGTGACCTCCTTGACGCCGCTGAGCCGGGCGTGGCCGCGGACCAGCGTGATGCCGGCGCCGTCGACCCACTTGACCTGGCCGGCGTCGTCCCAGTTGCTCGCGAACGAGTTCCGCCGGTCGAGCACCGCCTGCACGTCGAGTTTCCCGGTCACCGCCGCGGCCGCGCCGCCGACGTTCTGCGCGGCCCGCAGCACCTGGCCCGGCCGTAGCAGCGCCTTCGACGGCATGCAGGCCCAGTACGAGCACTCGCCGCCGACCAGCTCGCTCTCGACCAGCGCGACCGTCAGCCCACCCTGCACCGCCCGGTCCGCCGCGTTCTCACCGACCGCTCCGGCGCCCAGCACGATCAGGTCGTATTCCGTCGTCTCCATGCGTCCCTGCATATCACCCGCCCGCACCGCCGATCGGTAACTTCTGCCTGCCCACCTGCATCTAGTTCGTAACCGGTAATCCGTGGGAGGTGGGTCCTGTGCGAAGAGTCGCGCTGACAGTGGTGGCCGGACTGGTCGCGTCACTGGGACTGGTGAGCCCGGCCCACGCGGCCGGCATCGTGATCAGCGACGTGAAGGTCGCGTGGGCCGGCGCCGCGCACACCCACGTCCGGGTGACCTGGGCGGAGAGCGAACCGACCGGCAACCGGATCTTCCCGGAGTACCCGTGGACCACCGGTGACGGCCGGGAGCTCAAGACGGCCGATCCGAACCAGGTGGACATCCCGGTGTCGGAGTTCTACGCCTCCCCGGTGGTCCGGATGAAGGTCTTCGGCATCACCGACGCGGGCGTGAACACCGCCGCGCTGGTGTCGTCGGATCCCTTCGACGCGATGCCGAAGCCGGTCCCGGTGATCGACGACGTCGTCGCCGTCAACGGCGCCTACACGATGCGCTGGCATTCCGCGCCGGCACCGGCGGACGAGAACCCCAGTGATCCGCTCGACCTGCCGAACGCTCCGCACAACTACCAGGTGCTGGTGCGCCCGACGCCGATCACCGCCTGGGCCCTGGTGGCCTCGACCGGAGCCGCGGCCGCGGCCACGTTCCGGCCGCAGGGGCCGCCACCGTTCACCGTCGCCACCCGGGACACCAACGAGTGGCCGCGCCAGCCGGAAACGCTGTGGACCGAGTTCTACAGCGGGCGACTCGGTCCGGCCGCGGTGCCGGCGGCCACGACGTACGGGCAACCGACCGTGATCACCGGCCGCTTCGACCGGATGGGCCGCTCCTGCGTCCCGGAGGGCTGCGGGACGACGCCGATCGGCGACATCCCGCGGACGGTGGTCCTGCAGGCGCGGGCGAACGCGGCCTCACCCTGGTACGCCGTGGGCTCGGCCCTGACCTACGACAGCGGGTCGTTCCGGTTCGCGCCGGTGGCGTGGGGGACCAGGCAGTACCGCGTCGCGGTGCCCGACCGGTTCGCCGGCAACAACTTCTCCCTGGGAGCGATCGGTCCGGCGTCCACGACGCTGACCCGGCCGAAGGTGCTCGCGTCGTTCGCCGACCCGGCGGTCGGCTACGGGCAGCCCGCGCGGGCGCGGATCTCCGTCAGCCCGGCGGTGAACCTGCGGACCACGCTGCAGCGCTGGGACGGCACGGCCTGGCGGGACCTGAAGTGGGTCGACCTGAAGAGCGGCTGGGCCGACTACACGTTCACCGCGACGCAGCGCGGCTCGTCCGCGTACCGCTTCCTGGTCCCGTCCTTCACGTACGGCGGCCGCCCGCTGAGCTGGCAGGTCTCGCCGACCTTCGTGCTGACGACTAGTTGAACAGCGCCGGGTCGACCAGGATCCAGGTGTGCTTCGCGCGGGCGACGATGCGGCCGTCGGAGTCGTACAGGGTGGTGGCGGTGAAGGTCTTGCGGCCGTCCTCGCCGAGCTTGCGGCCGATGATCACGCAGGGCTCGCCGAGCTGCGGCCGGGCGTCGATGCAGGCGGTCATCCGGCCGAGCACCGACGGCCGGCCCTCCAGGTCGATGCTCCAGCCGCCGGGGCAGTCCAGCGCGGCCCAGAGGTGCACCGGGTCGACCAGGTCGCCCGACTCGGCCAGCGCGGAGGCGGGGGTCCACGTGCAGGCGGTGCGGCCGTCGCCGAGCAGCCCGGGACGCAGGTGCAGGCCGTGGTCGTTCTCGGGGCCGCAGGCGTAGCAGCCGGGGAAGGGGTGGTTCTCCAGACCCCGGTACGCCGACTCGGCAGCGCGCGCTTCGTCGTACTGGACCGGGTCGATCACCGCGTCGCCGAGCACGTCAGTGGACACCGGCTCGGCCAGAGCGACCACGGTCTCGCCGGGCGCCCGCAGTACGGCGTTGCCGTCGCCGGTGGTCAGCTCGAGGTCGGTCCGCAGCGGCGGCGGCATCCGCAGCGTGACCTGCGGGACGGTGTCGCCGGTCGCGCCGAGCCGGGTCCCGACCAGGCCCGCGGTGTAGCCGCCGTTGGCCGATCGCTCCGGTCCCCGGAAGCGTCGCCTGATCCGCAGCACCTCGCGCGTCGTCATGCCCACCGACCCTAGCCAACCGTCCACCGGGTGGGACGCGCGGTCCCGGAACGGCCCGAAACCAGGCTCAGGATCTGCAAAGTGAAGGGTTTTCCCGCGTTCCCACAGATTTACTGCTCCGACCACTCTCATTCAAACGTCCGTTTGAACTATGCTGACTGCAGGCTACGGCGCGTGAGCAGGTGGGGTGCCTGCGCGAGCGGTGGCCGGGGGGAAGGAGAACTCTGTGGAGACACCACCCGTGGAATCGACCCGGGAACGGCTGCTCAACATCGCCGAGCAGCGGTTCGGTGAGGGCGGCTACGAAGGGACCTCGCTGCGCGCGATCACGGTCGCGGCAGCAGCGAACATTGCGGCGGTCAACTACCACTTCGGCTCGAAGGAAGCATTGCTGCGGGCCGCGGTCGCGCGCGCGATGGCACCGGTCAACACCGAGCGGCGGCGCCGGCTCGACCAGTTGGAGGCGTCCGGGCAGCCGACCGCCGAGGAGCTGATCAGGGCGTTCATCGAACCGGGGCTGGATCTCGTGCTGCGCCGGGGGGAGCGGGGTGCGATCGTTGCCCGGTTCATCGGCCGGGTCGCGTTCGACCCGAGCCGCCGGATCCGGGAGCTGTACGCCGCCGAGGCGGACCCGGTCGAGGCCCGTTACCTGGCCGCGCTGCAGCAGGCGCTGCCCAGGGCGGCGCCGGAGTCCGTTGCGTTCGGCTACGTCAACATGCTCGGTCTGCTCGCGCTGCACCAGTCGCAGGCGCTGTCGCGGGCCCCGGGCACCGAGGACGTGGACGACGCCAGCAGGCTGGCCGAGAACCTGATCGCCTTCCTGGTGGCCGCTTTCGATCGCGGGCTGCGCGCCTGAGGCCACGCAGCGCAACCGAGGGGCCCGTCGTCGTCCGGTGCAGCGGCGGGCCGGCTGGTCCACTGGTCCGGCGAGAACTGTCCATCAACTGCTCACGGATGTTCGAACCCCTGGGTAACGCTGCATAATGGCGCTCCGTGGAGCCCTGTGAAGTCGTGGTTGCCGTCGATCTCGGTGGAACCCGGATGAAGTGCGGCCTGGTCGCGGCCGACGGTGCCGTGCTGCACCGCGAGACCAGGCCGACGCCTCGTGCGCTGGGAGACGCCGAAGGCGGTGCCCGGGCGGTGCTGGACGCGCTGCTGGAGACCGTCGTCGAGCTGAGCCAGAAGGCCGCGGCCGACGGCCACCGGGTGCGTGCGGTCGGGGTGGTGGTGCCGGGCATCATCAACGCCGAGCAGGGCACGGTCAGCGCCGAGAACCTGCTCTGGGTGAACACACCGGTCCGCGCGGCGATCCAGGCCGCGCTCGGACCCGACTACGAGGTCCACCTCGCCCACGACGTCCGCGCCGGCGGCTACGCCGAGCTGCGCCAGGGCGCGCTGCGCGGCACCACCAACTCGCTCTTCCTCCCGCTCGGCACCGGCATCGCCGCGGCGATGATCGTCGACGGCTCCCTGGTCAGCGGCGACGGGTACGCCGGTGAGCTCGGCCACACCCGGTTCGTGCACGGCGAGGCCGCCGAGCTCTGCGCCTGCGGCCAGTACGGCTGCCTGGAGACGGTCGCCTCGGCGGCTGCCCTCGCGCGCCGGTACGGCGTACGGACGGGCCGTGAGGTCGACGGGGCTCGTGAGGTGCTGGAGCTGCTGGCTGAAGGCGACGCCGACGCCGCGATCGTGTGGCAGGAGGCGCTGGCGGCTCTGGTCGACGCGCTGGTGCTCTACACGACCCTGATCGCGCCGACGCGGATCGCGATCGGCGGCGGACTGGTCGGCGCGGGGGAGACCCTGCTGGCGCCGCTGCGGGCCGGGCTGCACGAGCGGCTGACGTTCCAGCGCGAGCCGGAGATCGTCGCCGCCGAGCTCGGCGAGGAGGCCGGCTGCCTCGGCGCCGCGCTGCTGGCATGGGACCGGGTCACTCAGGACGAGAGCGGAGAGCAGAGCGAATGACGACGTACCGGGTGGGTCGGCTGGTGACGCCGGACGACGTGCTGGAGAGCGCGTGGCTCCAGGTCGAGGACGGCGACATCCTCGCCTTCGGCCGGCGCTCCGAGGGGATGCCGGCCGACGGGCAGCGGCCGCAGGACCTCGGCGACACGACGGTGATCCCGGGCTTCGTCGACATCCACACCCACGGCGGTGGCGGGGCGACGTACTCGACCACGGACGCCGACGAGGCGCGCAAGGTCGCGGCCTTCCATGCCAGGCACGGGACCACGACGACGATGGCCAGCCTGGTCACCGGGCCGCTCGACGAGCTGGTGTCGCAGACCGCGTGCCTGGCCGACCTGGTCACCGACGGCGTGATCGCGGGTGTCCACCTGGAGGGCCCGTTCCTGTCCGCGGCGCGCTGCGGCGCGCACGAGCCGACGCTGCTGCGCGACCCGGTCGAGGGTGACGTCGCCAAGGTGCTCAGCGACGCGGTCAAGATGGTGACGATCGCGCCGGAGCTGGAGCACGGGCTGGACGCGATCCGGCAGGTCGTCGACGCCGGGGTGGTGGCCGCGCTCGGGCACACCGACGCGACGTACGAGCAGATGATCGCCGGGGCGGACGCCGGGGCGACGGTCGCCACCCACCTGTTCAACGGGATGCGGCCGTTCCACCACCGCGACCCCGGTCCGGTCGGTGCCGCGCTGAACGACCCGCGGCTGCTGCTCGAGGTGATCAACGACGGCATGCACCTGGACCCGCAGGTGGTCCGCGTCGCGCTGGCGGCCGCCGGCGTGAACCGGATCGCGCTGATCACCGACGCGATGGTCGCCACCGGAATGCCCAACGGGCGCTACAAGCTGGGCAGCCTCGAGGTCGACGTGAAGGACGGGTTGGCGACGCTGGCCCACGGCGCGCACTCGATCGCGGGCAGCACACTGACGATGGATGTTGCCTACCGCAACGCTGTCAACGCCGGCGTCTCGCTGGTCGACGCGTCCCGGATGGCCTCGACGACGCCCGCTGAGGCGTTCGGCTGGTACAACGTCGGCGGTATCGAGACCGGCAAGCGCGCCGACCTGGTCGTGCTCGACGACGACTACACCGTGCAGAAGGTGATGCGGGCCGGCGAGTGGCTCGACCGCGGATGATCGGGACCGTCACGCTCAACCTGGCCCTCGACGTCACGTACGCCGTCGACGAGCTCGTGGTCGGCGGCAGCCACCGCGTCGGCGAGGTCCGGATGCGGGCCGGGGGCAAGGGAGTCAACGTGGCCCGGGTCGCCGCGACGCTCGGGCACCAGGTGCTCGTGCTCGGGTTCGTCGGCGGGGTCACCGGTGAGCAGGTCGCCGAGGAGCTGTTCGACGCCGGACTGACCTCGTTGCTGACGCCGATCAAGGGTGAGACCAGGCGGACCGTTGCCATTGTCAACGGTGTGGACGGCGACGCGACGATCTTCAACGAGACCGGGCCGACGGTCGCCGCCGACGAGTGGCGGGCGCTGACCGAGCGGATGCCGTGGCAGCGGCTCGGCGTGCTCGCGTGCTCGGGAAGCCTGCCGCCCGGTCTGCCGCCCAACGCGTACTCCGAGCTGGCGACGCTGGCCTGGCAGCGCGACGTACGGACGGTCATCGACACCGGCGGGCCGGCGCTGCTCGCTGCGGCCGAGGCGGGCGCCGTCGTACGGTCGAACGCGGCTGAGCTGCGCGAAGCGCTCGGCGACGAGATGACCGTCGAGGACGGCGCCCGGCGCCTGGTCGACTTCGGCGCGACCGCGGCCGTGATCACCGACGGCCCGCGCGGTATGGTCGCCGCGAGCCGCGGCGGGGTCTGGCGCGCGGACCCGGTCGAGCGGGTGGCCGGAAACCCCACCGGTGCCGGGGATGCGTGCACCGCCGTCGTCGCCGCCGCGATCGCCGAGTCGGCCCAGCCCGACTGGCCGCTGGTGCTCAAGTCCGCCGTGGCCGCGTCGGCCGCGGCCGTCCTCACACCGGTTGCCGGTGACATCGATCTCGCGGCGTACCGGCGGTGGCAGCCGCAGGTCGTCGTCCGATAGGAGAAGCTCATGCCGTTGGTGTCCGGAGCCGAGGTCGTCCTGGCCGCAGCCCAGGCGGGCCGGGGAGTCGGCGCGTTCAACGTGATCCAGCTGGAGCACGCGACCGCGTTGATCGCCGGCGCCGAGCAGGTCGGCGCGCCGGTGATCCTGCAGATCAGCGAGAACGCCGTGAAGTACCACGGCGCGCTCAAGCCGATCGGCGTCGCCACGCTGGCGGCCGCGTCGGCGTCGAGCGTGCCGGTGGTCGTGCACCTCGACCACGCGATGGACCGCGACCTGGTCACCGAGGCGGTGTCGCTCGGGTTCACGTCGGTGATGTTCGACGCCTCCAAGCTCGAGTACGCCGACAACGTCGCGGCGACCAGCGAGGTGACCGCGTTCTGCCACGAGCACGGGGTGTTCGTCGAGGCGGAGATCGGTGAGGTCGGCGGCAAGGACGGCGTGCACGCGCCGGGCGCGCGGACCCGGCCGGACGAGGCGCTCGCGTTCGCGCAGGCGACCGGCGTCGACGCGCTGGCGGTCGCCGTCGGCTCGTCGCACGCGATGACCGAGCGGACCGCCGAGCTGGATTTCGCTCTGATCGGTGAACTGCGCGACGCCGTACCGGTACCGCTGGTGCTGCACGGTTCGTCGGGGGTCGCCGACGAGGACCTGACCCGCGCGGTCGAGGCCGGGATGACGAAGGTGAACATCGCGACGCACCTGAACAACGTGTTCACCGGGGTGGTGCGGGAGATCCTCGCCGACCAGCCGAAGCTGGTGGACACCCGCAAGTACCTCGGGCCCGCACGTACGGCGGTCGGCGCCGAGGTCGCCCGCCTGCTGACGATCCTGAAAGCGGTGTGAGCAGGTAGCGATGACACAGCCGGGGCTGGTCCGTGGGCTGGGGGTCACCGATGCTGTCGTGATCGGGCTCGGGTCCATGGTCGGTGCCGGGGTGTTCGCTGTCTGGGCTCCGGCCGCCCGAGCTGCTGGGGACGCGCTCCTCGCGGGCCTCGTGATCGCCGCGATTGTTGCCTACTGCAATGCCGCGTCCTCAGCTCAGCTCGCAGCCGTCTACCCGGTCTCCGGCGGCGCTTACGTCTACGGCCGCGAGCGCCTCTCGCCGACCGCAGGCTTCCTCGCCGGCTCGGCCTTCGTGATCGGCAAGACCGCCTCCTGTGCCGCCATGGCGCTCACCTTCGCCACCTACGTCATCCCCGACCCTGGCTGGCTCCGCCGCGGCGTCGCACTCCTCGCGGTGATCGCCCTGGCAGCGGTCAACTACCGCGGCATCACCCGCACCGCCCGCCTCACCCGCATCCTGGTGACCTGCTCGCTCATCGTCCTGGCGCTCGTCCTCATCCTGCTCCTGCGATCCCCCAGTGGCCACGACCTCCCGTCGTTGTTCCCCGCAGGCACCAGCGTCTACGGCGTCCTCCAGGCCGCCGGGCTGCTCTTCTTCGCCTTCGCCGGGTACGCGCGGATCGCGACGATGGGTGAAGAAGTCCGCGATCCGGCCCGGACCATCCCGCGGGCGGTCTCGATCGCCCTGGTGATTGCCATGGGCATCTACTTGGTGATCGGTCTGGCCCTGCTCCGCGCCGTCGGCGCGGCCGGCCTCGCCGCGTCGGCCGCCCCGCTGGCGACGGCGGTCACCGCGGTGGACGCCACCTGGGCCGTCCCCGTCGTCCGCCTCGGCGCAGCCCTCGCCAGCCTCGGCGCCCTGCTCGCACTGATCGCCGGCATCGGCCGCACCACCCTCGCGATGGCCCGCGAGGGCGACCTGCCGAGGACCCTCGCGGCCGTCCACCCCCGCTTCCACGTCCCGCACCGTGCCGAGATCGCCCTCGCGGTGGTCGTCGGCGGCCTCGTCCTGACCACCGACCTCCGCGCAGTGATCGGCTTCTCGTCCTTCGGCGTCCTCCTGTACTACGCCGTGGCGAACGCCGCCGCCTTCACCCAGCCCCGGGACCAGCGCCGCTGGCCCCGGGCCGTCAGTGTGCTCGGCCTGCTGGGGTGCATCACCCTCGCCTTCACGCTCCCGCTCACCTCGGCGATCGCCGCGGCCGCCGTACTGGCAGCAGCGCTGCTACTGAGGACGGTGTTCAGGTCAGGTCGCACCGGATCCGCCAGAAGCTGAAGCCCACCAGGCCGAGCGCCAGCACCAGGAACAGCCCGGTCTCCCGCCACTGCAGCCCCCAGAAGTGACTCGCCGGGTGGTAGCTGATCTGCTGCCGGTACCCGTCGTCGGCGAGGCGCGCGAAGCACGCGCTCATCGGCTGCCGGTTCTTCAGTTCCTCCTGCGTCGCGTTCGGACCGGGCGGACCACATTCGGCGAGGTACGGCGGCAGCGTCTTCTGCTGCTGCCCCGCGGAGTTCACGGTGTGCTCGGACAGCTTCCAGTTGCCCTCGCCCGGGATCTTCGCCTCGACCCGCATCACCACCGGGTTCACCTCCGGTCCGGACAGCTGCAGCCCGCGCATGTTCTCCGTGGTGACGACCAGAGTGGTGTCGACCGGCGCCATCAGGTGCGGCCGGATCAGCAGCGGCGACACGATCTGGAGCGCGATCACCGCGGCCAGCGTGATCGCGATCGCGACCACACTGCGCCGTACGACGAGCCCGACGGCGACGCCGAGTGCGAAGGCGAACGCGGCGTACCCGATCGGCACGACCCCACGCGCGCCGAAGACCGCCGGTAGCAGCCGGGGAACGTTGTAGACGCCGGCCGCCTGGCCGGAGCCGATCGCGTCGTCGATCGGGTCGGACCACCAGGTCACCGCGAGGCTGAGCAGCCCGGTGACGACCATCGCGCCGAGCCCGGTGACGGCCAGTTTGGTGACCAGCCAGCGGGTCCGGGTGATGCTCTGGTTCCACACCAGCCGGTGGGTTCCGGCCTCGAGCTCGCGGGCGATCAGCGGCGCGCCCCAGAACGCGCCGATCACCGGGGGAGTGGCGTACACGAGCGCCTGCCCGGCGACGTACAGGTACTGGTTGATCCGCTCGAACTGGATCTGCTTCAGGAAGTCGTCGGGCTGCAGCTGGTACTTGTCGAGCAGCCCCGGGCCGGTCACGGCCAGGAAGATGCCGAGGGCAACGACGGCGCCGGCGACCACCAGCGCCTGCAGGCGGAACTGCCGCCAGGTCAGCCAGATCATCGCTGCACCTCCAGAACGGGTCGCGCGGACGGCCGGCTGGTGGACCGGCCCATGTAGGCCAGCACGATGTCCTCGAGCGTGAGCTGCGAGACCGTCCAGGCCGGGTCGAGGATCGGCTCGTCGGTCCGGACCAGGTACGTCGACTGCCGGTCGGTGTGGCTGACCGACAGCACGTGCTGATGCTGCGGCATCGACTTCTCGTCGCGGCGCGGCCCGGTGAGCCGGTAGTGCGTGGCCAGCAGAGTGTCGATCTCGCCGCTGATCTGTACCCGGGAGTCGACCAGGACGACCAGGTAGTCGCAGGAGCGTTCGACGTCGGAGACCAGGTGCGAGGACAGGACGACGCTGAGTTCCTGCTCGGCGACGGCCTCCATCAGGTCCTGCAGGAACTCGCGCCGGGCCAGCGGGTCGAGCGCGGCGACGGGCTCGTCGAGGATCAGCAGCTCGGGCCGTTTCGCGATGCCGAGGGTGAGCGCGAGCTGCGCGCGCTGACCGCCCGAGAGCCGGCCGGCCCGCTGCTGCGGGTCGAGCCCGAGGGCCTGGATCCGCGCCTGGGCGATCGAGTCGTCCCAGCGCGGGTTGAGGTGCGCGCCGAGCTTGAGGTGGTCGGCGACCGACAGCCGGGCGTACGTCGGGGTGTCCTGCGCGACGTACCCGACCTTGGCCTGCTGGGTCCCGGCGGGCGCGCCGAGGACCTCGACCGTGCCGGTGGTCGGGGTGAGCATCCCGACCGTCATGTTCAGCAGCGTGCTCTTGCCCGCGCCGTTCGGTCCGACCAGGCCGACGACGTGGCCGGCCGGGACCTCCAGGTCGCAGTCGGTGAGCGCCCAGCGGCGCCCGTAGCGTTTGCCCAGTCCCTGGGCGCTCAGGACGGCGTTCACGCTATGTCCTCCTGAGCGGCGGACCGAAACGTGGCCTTGAACAACGCCTCGATGCTCTCGTCGTCCAGCCCCGCCTTACGGGCCTTCGACAACCATCGCTGCAGCTCGTGGCGCAGCGGTCCGTGCGCGGCCAGGCTGTGGTCGGTGAGCGTCCGGGTCACGAAGGTGCCGCGGCCCGGCCGGCCCGCCACCAGTCCTTCGTGCTCCAGCTCGCGGTAGGCCTTCAGCACCGTGTTCGGGTTGATCGCGAGCGTCGCGACGACGTCCTTCACGGTCGGCAGCTGGTCACCCTCGCGGAGCAGCCCGAGCCGCAACGCGTTCCGGACCTGCTGCACGACCTGCTGGTACGGCGAGACCCCCGACCGCCCGTCCAGATGGAACTCGATCATCTGTCACCCCATTTATCTAGTTACCTAGCACTATAGGGTCAGACGGGAGCCCGCGGTCAAGCCCCCGGCGGGTTACTTGATCGCGTCGTAGCGGCGCAGCGACTCCTGCCGGGCCTCGGCGTGGTCGACGATCGGCTCCGGGTAGCCGAGGTCGTCGTCGAGCAGCCACGGCTCGTGCACGGCCTTGCCCCGGACCTCGGCCAGCTCGGGGATCCAGCGCCGCACGTAGCTGCCGTCGGGGTCGAACTTCTTGCCCTGGGTGGTCGGGTTGAAGATCCGGAAGTACGGCGACGCGTCCGCGCCGCAGCCCGCGACCCACTGCCAGTTCAGGCTGTTCGACGCCAGGTCGCCGTCGCGCAGTCGGCTCATGAACCAGCGCGCGCCGTACTTCCAGTGGATGTGCAGGTCCTTGACCAGGAAGGACGCGACGACCATCCGGACCCGGTTGTGCATGAAGCCGCTCTCGGCCAGCTGGCGCATCCCGGCGTCGACGATCGGGTAGCCGGTCCGGCCTTCGCGCCAGGCGGTGAAGTCGTCGCCGGGTTCGTCGTACGCCATCTTCTCGAACTCCGAACGCAGCGGCTTCCACGCCGCTTCCGGGTTGCGCGCGAGCAGGTCGGCGCAGAACTCGCGCCAGGCCAGCTCGCGCCGGTAGGCCTCCGCGCCCTTGCTGCGCAGGCGGGCCAGGTCGGCGAGCATCGTCCGCGGGTGGATCTCGCCGTACTTCAGCGGCACCGACATCCGCGACGTGCTGTCCAGGTCGGGCCGGTCGCGTTCGTCGTCGTACGCCGCGACGGTCTCCAGCCAGTCCTGCCAGTGCTCGCGGGCCGCGGCCTCGCCGGCGTCCTCGACGTCCGCGGCCTCGGGCAGCGGGTCGCCGCGCTTACCGATCCACTCCACCTTGCCGGGTGCGTCGGCCGGCTGCCGCCAGCCGTGGTCGAGCCAGGCCCGGAAGTACGGCGTGAACACCTGGTACGACCGGCCCGACCCGTTCAGCACGCGACCCGGCGCCACGGCGTACGGCGAACCGGTGGCGACCAGCGGGCAGTCGAGCGCCTTCTCGACCGCTTCGTCGCGGCGGCCGCCGTACGGGCCGTAGTCGGCGGCGACGTGCACGCTGGCCGCGCCGAGCTCGGTGGCCAGCTCCGGGACGACCGTCGCCGGATCGCCGCGGCGGACGACGAGCTTGCCGTCCATCGCGTCGCGCAGCCGCTTCAGCGAGCTGATCAGGTGGTCGCGGCGTGGATCGCCGGCCGCGTCCCAGAGCGCGGGGTCGAGCACGAACAGGCCGCAGACCCGGCCGTCCCCCGCGGCCACCGCGTCGAGCAGAGCCGGGTTGTCCGCCAGCCGGAGATCACGTCGGAACCACATCAGAGCGCTCATCGCTGTCAGTCTTGCCGATGAACAACTTTTCAAGTGAGCTTGAACGATCAACGACCGGATCGGTCCGCCGATTCGGTGCGGCTTGCCTGGATAGGCGAGAATGGTTGTCGTGAGCGAGCTGATCGATACCACCGAGATGTACCTGCGGACCATCTACGAACTGGAAGAAGAGGGCATCCTGCCCCTGCGCGCGCGGATCGCCGAGCGGCTGCACCAGTCCGGCCCGACGGTCAGCCAGACGGTGGCCCGGATGGAACGCGACGGACTGGTCACGGTCGAGGGCGACCGGCACCTGGAGCTCACCGACGTCGGCCGGATGCAGGCCACCCGGGTGATGCGCAAGCACCGGCTGGCCGAGCGGCTGCTGGTCGACGTGATCGGCCTGGAGTGGGAGGACGTGCACGCCGAGGCCTGCCGCTGGGAGCACGTGATGAGCGACGCCGTCGAGCTCCGGCTGATGCAGATCCTCGACAACCCGACCGAGTCGCCGTACGGCAACCCGATCCCGGGCCTGGAGGAGCTGCAGAAGGAGAGCCAGGCGACGCCGATCGGCGAGTTCCGCGACGGCGTCGAGCCGCTCGACAAGGTGCTCGACCAGGCCACCGGCAGCCCGGTCCGGGTGCTGGTCCGGCGGATCGCCGAGCCGGTGCAGACCGACGACTTCGCGATGTCGGTGCTCCGCAAGGCCGGCGCGCTGCCCGGCCGCGAGGTCGACTCGATGCTCGACGCCGAGGGCGTCCTGGTCGGCAGCCGCGACGCCGGCGGCGTGATCAGCGACGAGACGGCCGGGCACATCTTCGTGTCGCTGGTCTGAATCAGTTCCGCGTCAAGAATCCGGCCACTGCCTGCGCTCGATGATGTACGGGCAGTGGCCACGGGGTAACGTCTGTCCGCGATGTCAGAGAACCAGATCGACTGGCCCGGGTACCTGCGGGAGTTCCACTCCGCGACCCCGGGCAGTACCGAAGCCCTGCTGTCCCGGGCGGTAGCGGGCGACCACACGCCGTACCGCTGGCTCGTCCGTGCCGTCTCCGGCGAGGCCCGGCGGGTGCTCGACCTCGCCTGCGGCAACGGCCCGGTCGCGCGGGAGCTGTACGGGCGCTGGGTGGTCGGTGTCGACAGCAACGCGGTCCAGCTCGACGGCGCTCCCGGGCCGAAGGTGCAGGCCGACGCGCTGCACCTGCCGTTCGCGAACGAGGCGTTCGACGTGGTCACGTGCTCGATGGGCCTGATGGTGCTGCAGCCGCTGCCCGACGTACTGGCCGAAGCGGCGCGGGTGCTGCGGCGCGGAGGAGTGCTCGCGGCAACGATCCCGGCGGTGCGGCCGCTGCGTCGCGGTGACCTGCGGACGCTGACCGGGCTCACCACACGGCTGCGCTCGCGGCCGCAGTTCCCGGCCGGTGGGGAGATCACCGGCTTGAAGGAGCAGCTGCGCGAGGCCGGCTTCATCGTGATGGAGAGCCAGCGCGAGCGGTACGCGTACACGGTCCGCAGCATCGACGACGCGCGGCGGATGGTCGGCGCGCTCTACCTGCCCGGTACGTCGGCCAAACGGCGCGAGCACGCCGCCGCCTGGCTCGCCCAGCGCGCCCACGACCGCGACGGTCTCGAGGTCGCGATCCCGATCCGCCGGATCACCGCGATGCGCACCAAGCTCGCGCTGAACTGACGACGGCCGGCGCTCTCGGCGCCTCGGCGGCGAGACCGGGGTCGCGGCGACCGGCGCAGTAGGTACCGTTCTGCTGTGCCTGCTCTGATCTGGTCCGTTCGCTCGGTCGACCGCGCGCTCGGTGGCGAGTCGGTCTACCGGGAGCTGTTCGCTGCCGAGCCGGTGGCGTTCTGGCTCGACGGCAGCCTCACCGACCGGTCGCAGCGGCGGATCTCCGTGCTCGGGACGAGCCTCGGCCCGGACGCCGAGGTGATCGTCGGCGACGCGGCCGACGGCGACGCCTTCGCCGAGCTCCAGGAGCGCCTCGCGGCCCGGCGTACGGACGGACCGGCTGAGCTCGCCGACCTCTTCAACGGCGGGTACGTCGGCTACTTCGGCTACGAGCTCAAGTCCCTGACCGGCGGCGCCGCCGTCCACGAAGCCGCGACTCCGGACGCGCTCTGGATCTGGGCCAACCGCTTCGTCGTCATCGACCACGACCGCGACCGCTCGTACCTGGTCGCCGTGCACGCCCCCGGCGACCCCGACGCTGCCCGCTGGCTCGACACGGCTGCCGAGACGACCGCCTCCTGGTGGATGGGCTGGGTCGACCCGCCCGCCGTTTCGCTGCTCGACGTCGAGCAGCACCTCGAGCAGGACCGTACGACGTACCTGGCCGGGATCGACGCCTGCATGCGCGCGCTGGAAGCCGGTGACACCTACGAGGTCTGCCTGACCAACCGCGTCCGCCTCCCACCGGTCCCGGAGCCGCTCGACTTCTACCTGTGGCAGCGCGCGAGCAACCCGGCGCCGTACTCGGCCTTCCTCCGGTACGGCGACCTCGCGATCGCCAGCTCGTCACCGGAACGCTTCCTGGCCGTCGACCGCGACGGCTGGGCCGAGTGCCGGCCGATCAAGGGCACCGCGCCGCGGTCGGCCGACCCGGCGCAGGACAAGCTGGTCGCGAAGGAACTGGCCGAGGACGAGAAGACCCGCGCCGAGAACCTGATGATCGTCGACCTGATCCGCAACGACCTCGGCCGGGTCAGCGAACCCGGCAGCGTCCAGGTCCCGCAGCTGATGGTTGTCGAGAGCTACCAAACCGTGCACCAGCTGGTCACCACGGTCCGCGGCAAGCTGCGCGCCGGGGTCGACGCGGTCGCCGCGGCCAAGGCCTGCTTCCCGCCGGGATCGATGACCGGGGCACCGAAGATCCGCACGATGGAGATCCTCGACGGGCTCGAGTCGAGCGCGCGTGGGGTGTACTCCGGTGCGCTCGGCTACCTGACCGTGGACGGCCGGGCCGACCTGAGCGTGGTGATCCGGACCGCCGTCCTGACCCCGCACGAGACGGTGATCGGGGCCGGGGGAGCGATCGTGCTCGACTCGGACCCGGTCGCCGAGTACGACGAGATGGTGCTGAAAGCCGCCGCAACGCTGGGAAGGTCGGGATGAACGTCGTACTGGTCGCCGATTCGTTTCTCGTGGACGCCGGGAAGGTCCGCGGGCTGGACCTGCACCGCGAGCGGTTCGCCGGGTCGTGCGCCGTCGCGGGGGAGCCGGGGGCCGCGACCTACTTCTCCGACCAGGCCGGCCGCTTCCCCGGCTTCGGCCGGTGGTTCCCGCGCTTCGAGCTGAACCAGTCTGGCCTGTCCGTCCAGTTGCGCCCGGCTCCTCCGCAGGGCGGCCGGATCCGGGTCGCCGTCCACAGCGGGCCCGACCCGCGCACGCAGCCCCGCGTCAAGGGCCCCGACCTGGAGGCTCTGGGCGCCCTGAAAGCCGAGGCGGCCGCCGACTGCGGTGCCGACGAGGTCCTGCTGATGGACCACGAAGGCATCGCCGTCGAAGCGGCGTACTCGGCGCTGGCCTGGTGGGAGGGCGACGTCCTGCACTTCCCGCCCTCGGACCGCGCCTTCCTCCCGTCCGTCACCGCCGCCCTCCTCCGCGACCTCGCCACGACCCGAGGCGTCGAGATCGCCGAGACCGCCCGCCGCCCGGAGGAGCTCGCCGAGGTCGACGAGCTCTGGCTCCTGAACGCGCTGCACGGCATCCGCCCGGTCCACGCCTGGCACGACGGCCCGATCGACCCACTCCCCGCCTCGGCCGCCGACGACTGGCAACGAGCCCTCACCGCCCTGGCCCGCCCGATCTGACCGCTTCCAAAAAGTGATATCACTATGCTACCTTCGGGACATCTGATCTCGGAGGGAGTACGACGATGGCTGATGTCGACGTGATGGTGGAGATGCCGAAGCCGAAGGTGACCGAGCGGTCGGCGGGGGACCTGAACGGGTGGCCGTTCCTGGGTGGCTCGCTGGTGCTGGTGATCGCCGCGGTGGTGCTGCTGATCGTGGGGATCTCGCAGGAGCAGGTCGCGCTGGCGGTGCTCGCGGCGGTGCTGTTCGTGGCCGGGGCGATCCTGGCGGCGGGGCTGACGCCGGTGGCACCGGGCCGGGCCCGGGTGCTGCAGATCCTCGGCCGGTACGCCGGGACGATCCGCACCGACGGCCTGCGCTGGGTGAACCCGATCTCGGTCCGGCAGCCGGTCTCGACCCGGATCCGGAACCACGAGACGGCCGTTGCCAAGGTCAACGACGCCGACGGGAACCCGATCGAGATCGCCGCGGTGGTGGTCTGGCAGGTCGAGGACACCGCGCAGGCGATGTTCGAGGTGGACGACTTCGTCGAGTTCGTCGCGATCCAGACCGAGACCGCGGTCCGGCACATCGCCAACTCCTACCCGTACGACGTGCACACCGACGAGGGCGGGATGTCGCTGCGGGACAGCACCGACGAGATCACCGAGACCCTGTCGGCCGAGATCGCGGCCCGGGTGCAGGCGGCCGGCGTCCACGTGATCGAGTCCCGGATCACCCATCTGGCCTACGCGCCGGAGATCGCCCAGGCGATGCTGCGCCGCCAGCAGGCCGGTGCGGTGGTGGCGGCCCGGCAGCGGATCGTCGAGGGCGCGGTCGGCATGGTCGAGCTGGCGCTGGACCGGCTGTCCGAGCACAACGTGGTGGAGCTGGACGAGGAGCGCAAGGCGACCATGGTCAGCAACCTGCTGGTGGTGCTCTGCGGTGACCGGGACGCCCAGCCCGTGGTGAACACCGGCACCCTGTACCAGTAGCCCGATGCCGACCGAACGCAAGAAGATCCTGCTCCGGCTGGATCCTGTGGTGCACGACGCGCTGGCTCGCTGGGCCTCCGACGAGCTGCGCAGCACCAACGCCCAGATCGAGTTCCTGCTCCGGCGTGCCCTCGCCGACGCCGGCCGGCTGCCCGGGGAGGTCGGCAAGATGCGCGGCCCGGGCCGCCCCCGCAAGGAGGAGTCATGAACGCCCGTCTCGAACGCCAGCCCAGGAAAGTTGCCTCTGGCTACAAGGTGCCGGACGGCCTGCCCGAGCGGCTCTACCTGCTCGCCCTCGATCCCATGACCGGCAAGCTCTCCAACCGGTCCCGGCTCGGCCTGATGCTCCGCGCGGCGGCGCTGACCGAGCTCCAGCTGGACGGGAGACTGTCCGACCAGGACGACCGGGTCGTTGCCGTGAGCACCCAGATTCCGGCCCGGTCCCCGCTCGGCGAGCAGGTCTTCGCCGAGGTCGAGGCCGGCGGTCGCAAGCGCTGGAAGTACTGGGTCGAGCGGCACGCCCGCACCGCCGTACCGGCGGTCCGGGACGAGCTCGAGCGCACCCGCCTGATCAGGGTCGAGCACTACCGCCGCCTCCTGGTCTTCCCGGCCGAGCGGATCACTCTGCGCCAACCGCTCGTACGCCGCCAGCTGCTGCAGGCCGCGACCGACACGCTCCGGCCAGCGCGGCTGGTCACCCGCGTCGACCTGCGGGACGCGGCGCTCGTCGTACTGGCCTCGGCGGGCGAGTTGAAGCCGGTGCTGTCGAAGGAGCAGCGCAAGCAGTACAAGGACCGGCTCGCGCAGCTGACGATCCGGGTCGGTCCGGTCGGGCCGGCGCTGCGCAAGGCGGTCCAGCAGCAGAACGCGGCGGCCAGTTCCGCGGGGTAGTTGGCGGGTCGGGGGTTGACGGGACGGGGTTCGTCGGTGCTACGGTTCATTAGTCAAGTAATGAACCTACGAACCGCGATACCCTGACGACCCACGAAACGGAGGGGAACCGAGCATGTTCGACGACCGCAGCCCGATCTACCTCCAGATCGCGGACCAGATCAAGAACGACATCGTCACGGGTGCCCTCGCCGAGGACGAGCAGGTGATGTCGACCAACCAGTACGCCGCCTTCTACCGGATCAACCCCGCCACCGCGGCCAAGGGCTTCGCCCAGCTGGTCGACGAGGGCGTGCTCTACAAGCGGCGCGGGATCGGGATGTTCGTCAGCCCGAACGCCCGCGACCTGCTCCGCGGCGGCCGCCGGGAGGCGTTCTTCTCCGACGTCGTCGACCCGATGATCGCCGAGGCGAAGGCGATCGGCGTCCCGCTGACCGAGATCGTCCAGCACATCCAGAAGGAGGAGCAGTGAACGCCCTGGAAGTGCGCACCGAGAACCTCACCGTCCGGTTCGGCGGCGTCCCCGCCGTCGACGGCCTCGACCTGCGGCTCGCGCCGGGCAAGATCCACGGCCTGCTCGGCCGCAACGGGTCCGGCAAGAGCACGCTCGCGGCGCTGCTGGCCGGCTTCCGCCGGCCCGACGAGGGCCGGGTGCTGCTCAGCGGCGGCGACCTCGGCGACGCGCGTACGCCGTACGAGGACGCTGTCGTGACGAGCCGGGTCTGCCTGATCCGCGAGTCCGGCGACGTGTCGGACCAGGTGCCGGTCAAGCGGGTCCTGGACTTCGCCGCGACGCTGCGCCCGTACTGGGACGCCGAGCTGGCCGGCGAGCTGCTCGACAAGTTCGAGGTGCCGACCAACAAGAAGGCGCAGAAGCTGTCCCGCGGCAAGCGCTCGGCGCTCGGCGTCGTGCTCGGGCTGGCCAGCCGCGCGCCGCTGACGATCTTCGACGAGACCTACCTGGGGATGGACGTTCCGTCCCGGGAGCTGTTCTACGACGTCCTGCTCGCCGACTACACCGAGGTGCCGCGCACGATCCTGCTGTCCACGCACCTGGTCAGCGAGGTGAGCGCGCTGCTCGAGGAGGTCGTCATCCTGGACAACGGCCGGCTCGTCACCCAGGCGCCGGTCGACACGCTCCGCGGCCGGGGCGCCTCGCTGGTCGGACCGGCGGCCGCGGTCGACGAGCTGACCGCGGGTCTCGCCGTCCTGGCCGAGCAGCGGCTCGGCGGGACGAAGTCGGTCACCGTGCTCGGTGATCTCGACGACGCCCTGCTGGCCAAGGCACGGTCGGCCGGGCTCGAGGTCGGGCCGGTCGGGCTGCAGGACCTGTTCGTCCACCTGACCGCACCGTCGTCGTCGCTGTCGAAGGAGGCCGCCCGATGAGCACCGCCACCCTTCCGAACAACGTCACCTCCGGCCGGCGGTTCCAGCGCGTACTGCGCGCGATCGTCGTCGGGATGAGCCAGATGCTCGGCGGCTACTGGGTCGTGATGATCGTCGGGTTCCTGCTCGTCGGCATCGTGATCCAGGCGTTCAGCAACGGCAACGACCACTCGATCTGGGACTACGGCACCCAGTCGCCGAAGTACTTCTCGCTCGCGATCGGCATCACCGTCGCGCCGGCGTTCTTCACGCTGATGATCTCGCTCGGTGTCACCCGGCGGATGTTCTCGCTGGCGGCGAGCACCTTCCTGGTCGGAGCGGCGGCGAGCACCGCGCTGCTGTGGGTGCTGGTCTACCAGGCCGAGCACGTCATCTACGCCTCCCAGGGCTGGACGCAGACCCTGGCCAACCCGCACCTGTTCACCAAGACGTCGCAGGCCGGACTGATCTTCACCGAGTTCTTCCTGCTCGTCCTCTCGCACGAAGTGGCCGGCTGGCTGGTCGGCATCAGCTTCCTGCGCTTCGGTGCCTGGAAGGGCCTGCTGATGCTGCCGGTGACGTTGCTGCCGGCCGCCGCGGCGGAGTTCCTGCTGGTCGCGCAGTGGATCGCCGACGCGATCGAGACCACCGGGTACCACCGTCCGTCGCTGGCCCTCGCGGTCCCGGGCGTGCTGGTGGTCAGCGCCCTCGGGCTGTACTTCGGCTACCTGATGATCCGCCCGCTCGGCGTCCGGCCGACCAAGGGCTGATCCCTCCACCCCCTTTCGCTCTTTCCACACTCCTGTACGAGAGAAGGCTTCGCCATGCCCGAAAACTCCGGCGACGACCTGGTGGTCGTCCGCAACCTGCGCAAGACCTACGGCGCGACCGTCGCCGTCGATGACGTCTCGCTGACCGTCCGTACCGGGGAGATCTTCGGCATCCTCGGCCCGAACGGCGCCGGCAAGACCACCACGGTCGAGTCGATCGCCGGGCTGCGCACCCCCGACGGCGGCACCGTGACGGTGGCCGGCCTGGACCCGCGCACGCACCGCGGCGAGATCACGTCGCTGGTCGGCGTACAGCTGCAGTCCAGCGAGCTGCCCGACAAGATCAAGGCCCGGGAGGCGCTCGAGCTGTACGCGTCGTTCTACCCGGCGCCGCGCAAGCCCGCCGAGCTGCTGGAGGAGCTCGGGCTGACCAAGGTGCAGAACACCGCGTTCGGCAAGCTGTCCGGCGGTCAGAAGCAGCGGCTGTCGATCGCGCTGGCGCTGATCGGCAACCCGCAGGTCGCGATCCTCGACGAGCTCACCACCGGCCTGGACCCGCAGGCCCGGCGCGACACCTGGGAGCTGGTCCGCAAGATCCGCGACACCGGCGTGACGATCATCCTGGTCACCCACTTCATGGAGGAGGCCGAGCACCTCTGCGACCGGATCGCCATCATCGACGGCGGCCGCGTGGTCGCGCTGGACACCCCGGCCGGACTGGTCGACGCGGCCCGGTTCGAGCAGCGGATCAGCTTCCGGCTGGCCGCGCCGCTCACCGACCACGCCGTACTGACCGAGCTGCCCGCGGTCCGGACGGTGACCACCGAGCACGACCGGATCGTTGTCACCGGCAACGACGAGGTGCTGGTCGCGGTCGTCACCGAGCTGGCCGCCCGCGGCCTCGCCCCGCTCGACCTGCACACCGAGCAGACCACCCTGGACGACGCCTTCCTGCTGCTGGCCGGCCGGAACTTCGAAGGAGCGAACTGATGAGCCAGACCCTGACCCTGACCAAGATCGAGACCAAGCTGTTCGTCCGCGAACCGGCCACGCTGTTCTTCGTCTTCCTGCTGCCGCTGGCCCTGCTGACGATCTTCTCGCTGGTCGGCGACGACTCGGCGCCGAGCGACGGCATCCCGGTCAGCTTCCTGCCCACGATGGCGATCGGGATCGGAATCGGACTGCTCGGTTTCGCAACGCTGCCGATGGTTCTGGCCGGCTACCGCGAGAAGGGCGTACTGCGGCGGATGTCGACCACCCCGGTCAAGCCGGCCAAGATGCTGGTCGCGCAGCTGCTGCTGCACCTGGTCGCCGCGCTGCTGGTGATCGTGCTGATCCTCGGCGCCGGCGCGATCTTCTTCGACGCCGCGCTGCCCAGCGCGCCGCTGCCCTTCGCGGTCGCCGCGCTGCTCTACTCGGCCGCTCAGTTGAGCATCGGACTGTTGATCGCCGGACTGGTTCCGACCGCGAAGGCGGCCAGCATCGTCGGCAACCTGCTGCTCTTCCCGAGCATGTTCTTCGCCGGCGTCTGGACGCCCGGCGACCTGATGCCGGAGTCGATCCGCTGGCTGCGCGACGTGACGCCGATGGGCGCCGGAATGACCAGCATGCAGGACGCGTGGTCCGGCCAGTGGCCGGGAACGGTCAGCCTGGTCGCACTGATCGTCGCCGTGGTCGTGAGCGTCGCGGCGGCCGCCCGCTTCTTCCGCTGGGAGTGACTTATACACAGGGGGTGTGCATAACCGCAACGGTTTCTGTGGACGGCCGGGCACACACTGTGGACGACACGCATGACCTTTCCGGAAAGGGTTGTGTGGCACCGGTCCCCGGCGGTAGAACAGACGACACGCTGTTCCATCCGGGACGGCGGGTCGAACGGAAACCGAGCCCCCTCGCGGTGGGGATCCCCACCGAGGTAGACCGGTGACGGGGTCTGCCGGGCGCAACGGCCTGCTTCGGGAAGCTGGAGACGTCACTGTCCCTTCAGCTGTGCTGGGCCCCTCTGACTCATACTCCGAGGGGCCCAGCTTTTTTACTTCAGCGTGATCTTCAGGCTGGTCGACGAGCCGTGCGCGGCGACCCGCACCTCGGTCCCGTGGCTCGTCGTCACCAGCTGGTACTTCGTGCTCTTCCCGTCGACGGACACCCGGGCGACCTTCGCGCCGGCGGGCAGGACCGCACCGACCGTGACGTCCGCGCGCACGCCGCTGGTCCGGACCGTGGTCCGGAGCTCCTTGTTTTCAAGGGTTGCCGACACGTCGACCGCACCGCGACCGACCTTGATGTTGCTGCCGGCCACCTTCTGCTGCCCGCCGGGGATTTGCGGTACGACGGCGAGCTTGCCGCGACCGAGATCCGGGTCGACCCCGAGCTGCTGGTGCACGACCGGCCACAGGACGCCGTACGCACCCCACGCCTGGAGCGCCATCGAGCGGTCGGTGAACGGCCGGTCGATGTTCGCCGGGGCGTCCGGTGACGGCGCGATCTCCGGCATCGCCCCCGGCGTCTCCCAGACCTTCGGGTCGAGCTGGATGCGGGCGTTGCCGGTGGTGTAGACCTGCTGCTGGTTCTGGCCGAGCCGCCCGAAGTTGCCCTCCGCAACGGCCATGATCGAGGTGTTCAGCGAGAAGATGGCGCGCTCGCTCTTCACCGCCGACACGACGTTGTCGCAGGTGGCGCCGGGGTTGCCGCCGGGGTCGGCGGTCGGGCCGGTGCCGGTGTGGAACAGGCCGAACTCGCCCGTGTAACAAGCCTTCTCGCGCTGGTCGAGCGCGATCTTCGCATGCTCCTTGGAGGCGAGTGGCGCGTCCAGCTGACCCGGGCGGGTGAGCATCGCTTCCATCGGCGTGACGCCGGTCCAGTGCCGCTGGAAGATCGGCCTGTTGTCGTTCGCCGGGTCCGCCGGGTCGTCGACCGAGTCGGCGTACCCGAACGCCTGCTGGACCCACCACTGGGACTCGAAGCGCTTCTCCAGGTCGTCGGCCTTCGCCGTCGCCCACTGCTGCGTCGGCTTGTCGCGCTTGGAGGCGGCCAGGTCGGCGAGGTCGCGCAGACCGCGCGCCAGGTAGACCGTGCTGTCCAGCTTCTCGGCGCCCATACCGCTGCGCTCGACGTTGGCCAGTCCCTCGAGCCAGCCGTCGTTGTCCTGGTCGAGCTCTCGGTACGCGTACTTCAGGTTGCGCACGCTGAAGTCGTACAGCTGGTCACGGAACCGGTCGTCGCCGGTCCAGCGCCACAGCAGCGCGACGATGCTCGGGAACTTGACCGTCTCGTCGGTGTTGCCCGCGCTCTGGTTCGAGCCGAAGTACACGTCACCGGTCGGCACGATCTCGTGCGCCACCTTGCCGCTGCCGTCGTTCAGCAGGTCGCTGATTTCCTGCAGGGCCTTCAGGTGCGCCTTCACGGTGTCGAACTGGCCCGCGGCGACCGCGGCGTACGACGTGTACTCGCCGTCGGTGGCGAAGATCCACGGGTAGTCCGGGAAGCCGGCGCCGAACCAGCGCGCGCTGTCGACCGTCCCGGCCGGGACCGGGTAGTCCTTGCCTTCGTTGACGTCGCGGATCTGCAGGTTGTGCGCTTCCTGGACGGAGTCGGCGAGATTCTGCTTGCTCCACTCGACGCTCTGCTGCAGGAGCTGGTCGCCGGGGAGACTGACCTTCGACCGGCCGGCGAGCTCGGCCCGGTCGCCGATCTTTGCCTTGAGCAACTTCTCCGGGTTGCTGATCGCCTTGCGGTACTCGCGCTCGGCGCTTGCCTTGCCCGCGTCGGATCCCGCGACGGCGAACCAGACGGTGGTCTTCCGGCCCGCCTCGAGCTTCACGTCGTACGAGAGTCGCCCGCCGGTGCCCTTGCCGATCGCGGAGTCGTCACAGCGCGCTGGGGGAGTGCCGTCCATCGGGCAGACCACGGCAGGGTCCTGAGGGCCGCGGTGGTTGGCGCCGAGCGCGTGGTTCGCCGGGCGCAGCTCCGATCCCACGATCGCGTTGTAGTCGTGCTTCGTTGCGTTGGGGATCGGTGCGGTGCCCTGATCACGGAAGCGGAGCGCGCCGTCGGCGTACGAGCCGGTGTCCTGGAGGTTGGCCTGGCCGGCGTTGGGTGTCGTCCCACCCCACGGATACGCCGGCATCAACTCGGAATGAGCATCCAGATCCAGCTTGACCGTCTTGTTCGTCGTGCTGCTGAAACTCAGCCCGACCAGCGTCGCCCGCACCCCGTCCGGCACGAAGTCCGTCCGCTGGATCCCGTTCCCGTAGTCAATCCGCTGGTAGCCGTAGCCGCTGGTGTACTTGGTCGCCGGCACCTGCTTGCCGAGCCAGCCCCCGTCCACCCCGAACCAGACGCCGTCCAGGAGCTTGATCGGCTGCGACCAGAAGCCGCCCATCTCGCCCCGCGCGTGCCACCCGGTCGCGGGGTAGAGCCCGCTCTCGTCCCCCATGGCGTAGGCCCGGTCCCCGACGACCAGCGACCGACGGTCAGAAAGCCGAGTGGACTCGGACAGCTCGGTCGCCCCGCCACCCCCTGCTCGCGCGGCGCTTGCACCCGCGTCCTCGCGGGCGCCGCTCTGCGCGCTTGCCGCGCTCACGGAGCCTTGCGCGCCCGCCTCGCTCTGCGCACCTGCTGCGGCAACTCCACTTGTTCCTCCCCCCGCGCTCTCCGCGCGCAGCGCGGAGAGCGCGGGGTTCGCGGCGGGCGGGGCACCAGATGCTTGCGTCGCCACACCTGTGAGCAGGGCTGCGGCGATCAGCCCGGCGGCTGCCGTGCGCGGTCGGCGGCGGCCTGGAAGTCGGGAGGTGGTCGGGCGGGGTGTCATGACGGGTTCCTCCTTCTCGCGCGGCGGGTGCCGCGTCATCAGCCGGGGGCTGAGCTGCCCCTGACGATCAGTTCGGGTTGCAGCAGGCGTTCGGCCGGGAGTTCGGAGTCGGCCGAACCGGTCAGGATGGTGATCAGTTCGCTGGCGATCAGGTCGATCGGCTGCCGCACCGTGGTCAGCGCGGGCGACACCACCGACGCCAGCGGCGAGTCGTCGAAACCGGTCAGCGCGACATCGGTCCCGGCGGCGAGCCCACGCCGGTTCAGTTCCCGCAGTGCCCCCAACGCCAGTACGTCGCTCAAAGCAACGATCGCGTCCACCGGCTCCGGTGCGTCGAGCAACGAAGCGGCCCCCCGTGCACCCTCGTCGAACGTGTCCTCGACGCAGTGCACGGCCAGCCCATCGACCGGCAGCCCGAGCTCGACGCAGGTCTCCCGCCACCCACCGAGCCGGTCCTCCGCGAGCCCCGACGTCCGCGGCCAGCCGAGGAAGCCGATCCGCCGCCGCCCGCCGTCGTACAGGTGCCGGGTCGCCATCGCGCACCCACCGGCGCCGTCGACGTCGACGTACGGGCCGGGTTGCGTCGACTCCTTCCAGACCCGCCCGAACGACACGAACGGGATCCGCTGCTCCTTGAGCCACCCGTGCCGTGGGTCGTGCGTCTCGGTCTGCGACAGCACGAACCCGTCGACCAGGCGCCGCGCGTGCAGGTCCTCGTAGACCGACATCCCGTCCGCCCCGGCCGGTGCCGTGAACAACAAGATGTGCCGCCCGGTGGTCTCCGCGGCCGCGCACAACGCGTGCAGGAACTGGTCCATCACCAGGTGCGCCTGCCCGCCGTGCCAGCTCGGGACGCAGTACCCGATCAGCTCGACCGCGCTGGTCCGGAGGCTGCGCGCGTTACGATTGGGCCGGTAGTTGAGCAGCTCGATCGATCGCGTCACCCGCTCGAGCGTGTCCGGCCGCAGCCGGTGCGGAGCGTTCAGCGCGTTCGACACGGTCTGCACCGACACATCGGCGTGCGCCGCCACCTGCTTGAGCGTAGCCATCGCCACCCCCTCACCAGCCACGGGTTTGAACGTTAAAATCTCCCCGCAGTCTCACCCGCCCCAGCGGCCTTGTCAACGGCTGGCCGGCTCGTCACTCTCCGCCAACCAGGGAGTACCGCACCCTGGAACGCCCGCCCGGGACTCGGCAGAGTCGATGCCGAGAGCAAGCAGCCGGAGGGAAGACCGAGATGTCGAGCAGCACCGAGATCGTGGCCGAGTGGATCGCCGCGGCCAACACGCATGACGCGAGCAAGTTCCTGTCCTACTTCGCCGAGGACGCCGTACTCGACGACCCGTCGGTCGGCGAGGTCTACGAGGGCCGCGACCGGATCGGCGAGTACTACCGGTCGTACTTCATCGGGTACGACACCCGGACCGAGCTGGTCGGCACCGAGCAGCGCGACGACGTGCTGCACGTCGAGGTCGCGTTCACCGGGAGCTTCCCGGGCGGGCAGACCAACGGGATCTTCGACCTCACCTTCAGCGGCGACCAGAAGATCCAGCACGCCCGCGCCGACCTGATCTAGCCAGCGCGGCGGCCCCGGCGGATGTGGGGCACGCCCGCCTGCTCTTCGCTCACCAGCGAGGCGGGCCCGCGCGGACGACCTGCTCGGTCTCCTCCGGCGAGCCCGGCCCGATCCACCGCCCCCACCACGTCGCACCCGCCTCGGCGAACGCCTTCGGGTCGCCCCCGCTCACCTTGATGTCAAAACCGTCTCCACCCTCGGCCCGCAGCTCCGCGACATCCGACGGCAGGATCGGCAGCGACGCCGTGGTCGGTCCCTTGTACGCGCACGACCCGTCCCAGCGCAGAATCCTTCGCCGTACGGCGGGTACGAGCAGATTCCCCCCGACCCACACCGGAATCCTCGGCCGCTGTACCGGCCGAGCGGCCAGTCGCACGCCGTCCAGCCGGTAATGCACGCCCTCATGCTGCACGACCTCGCCGCTCCAGAGCGCGTCGATCACCTGCAAACTTTCGTCGAGCATCTCGGCCAGCACCCGAGCACTCACCGACGGCATGAACGGATCTTGAGGATCGCCGATCCCCACCCCGAGAATCATCCGCCCGTCCGAGAGCCGATCAAGCGCAACAGCCTCAGCCGCAACCTTCCAGGGATGTCGCCGGGGAAGCGGCGTCACCGTCGTCCCCAGCTTCACCCGCGAGGTCGCGCAGGCCATCGCCGCCAGACAAACCCACGGATCGTACACCGGCACCGCCGCGTCACCCTGGTAAACGAGGTAGTCCTCCAGGAACACCCCGTCCCACCCGCACTCCTCAGCAAGCCGGGCGAGATCCGCCAACCCTCGCGGATCCCGCCCGGCGCCGGCCGCCCCGAACGTCACGGAGAACTCCATCCGGCCAAGGTACTGACCACCCGGTGTCAGGCGGAGTGCCCGCCGTCCACCGTCAGTTCCGTCCCGGTGACGAACGCCGCGGCCGGGCTCGCCAAGTACGTCACCGCCGCCGCGATCTCCTCCGGAGCCCCGTAGCGCCCCAGCGCCAGGAACCCGCGCTGCGCGTCGGCGTACGGACCATCGGCCGGGTTCATCTCCGTGTCCGTCGGCCCAGGCTGTACGACGTTCGACGTGACCCCACGCCCGCCGAGATCACGCGCCAGCCCCTTGTTCATCCCGACCAGCGCCGACTTGCTCAACGCGTACAGCGTCATGCCCGGCCCGGCGTTCCGCTCCCCGATGCAGCTCCCGACGTGGATCAACCGACCCCCGTCGGCAACCCGCCGGGCAGCCGCCTGCGCCGCGACGTACGCGCCTCGCACGTTGATCCCGATCACCCGATCGATCTCCTCCAGCGCGACGTCGCCGATCATCCCGCTGGTCCCGACCCCGGCGTTGTTCACGAACACGTCCAGTCCGCCGAGCGCATCAACCGCCCGGCCGACCACCTCCTCGACCACCGCGGCGTCCGCCACATCGGCCCGGAACGCGAAGCCCCGCCGCCCGCTCGCCTCGATCCGCTTCACCACCCTCGCGGCCTCGTCGCCGGCGTCCCGGTAGGTGATCGCCACGTCGGCGCCGGCCTCGGCCAGGGCGACCGCGGTGGCGGCGCCGATCCCGCGGCTGCCGCCGGTCACCAGGGCCCGCTTGCCGGTCAGGTCGTTCATCCGAAAGTCCTTCCGTCGTCGTTCGGTACGCCGTCCACTCCACCGCCCGGGACCCGGCGCGGGCTGGCGGGAAAACGGCACCAGGACCTCACGTCGCAAAACCGCCGAACCTCGATGGCGCAAAACCGCTAGAAACTGTCGGTGCGGACCGCGATGCTGGTCTGCGTGTACGAGTGTGTCGAGCGGTGCGTGCGAGCGGTCCAGTCCAAGGACGCGCGGTTCGACGGCTGGTTCTTCACCGCGGTGCTGACCACCAAGATCTACTGCCGCCCGAGCTGCCCGGTGGTCCCGCCGAAGGTCCAGAACATGCGCTTCTACCCGAGCGCCGCCGCGGCCCAGCAGGCCGGGTTCCGCGCCTGCAAGCGGTGCCGCCCGGACGCGAGCCCGGGCTCCCCGGAGTGGAACGATCGCGCCGACCTGGTCGCTCGCGCGATGCGCCTGATCAGCGACGGCGTCGTCGACCGCGACGGCGTACCGGGCCTCGCGACCCAGCTCGGGTACAGCGTCCGCCAGGTGCAGCGTCAGCTCCAGGCCGAGCTCGGCGCCGGTCCGCTCGCGCTGGCGCGGGCGCAGCGCGCGCAGACCGCGCGGATGCTGATCGAGACCAGCGACCTGCAGATGGCCGACGTCGCGTTCGCCTCCGGCTTCTCCAGCGTGCGCACGTTCAACGAGACGGTCCAGGAGGTCTTCGCGCTGTCGCCGAGCGAGCTGCGCGGCCGGGCCAAGCGCGGCGCGCACCCGACCGCCCCCGGCACGATCTCGCTGCGGCTGCCGTTCCGCGCGCCGCTCACGCCGGACAACCTGTTCGGGCACCTGATCGCGACCGGCGTACCGGGGGTGGAGGAGTGGTACGACGGCGCCTACCGCCGTACGCTCCGGCTCCCGCACGGGCACGGCGTCGTCGCGCTGCGACCGATGCCCGACCACATCGCCTGCCAGCTGTCGCTGACCGACCAGCGCGACCTCGCGATCGCGATCAGCCGCTGCCGCCGGATGCTCGACCTGGACGCGGACCCCGTCGCGGTCGATGAACTGCTCGCCGAGGACCCGGTGCTGGCTCCGCTGATCGCGAAGGCGCCGGGGCGGCGGGTGCCGCGGACGGTCGACGGGAACGAGTTCGCGGTCCGGGCGGTGCTCGGGCAGCAGGTTTCGACCGCCGCCGCGCGGACGCACGCGGGGCGCCTCGTGCAGGCGTACGGCGTACCGGTCGAGGATCCGGCCGGTGGGCTGACCCATCTGTTCCCGACGATGGACGCGCTGGCCGGGCTCGACCCGGAGCAGCTCGCGTTCCCGAAGTCCCGGCGTACGACGTTGACGACGCTGGTCGCGACACTCGCGGCCGGCGAGATCGACCTCGGCGCGGGCAGCGACTGGGACCGCGCCCGCGCGCAGCTCGCCGAGCTGCCCGGCATCGGCCCGTGGACGGTCGAGTCGATCGCGATGCGCGCGCTCGGCGACCCGGACGCGTTCGTGGCCAGCGATCTCGGCATCCGGTACGCCGCCCGCGACCTCGGGTTGCCGGAGGCCCCCAAACCCCTGACCGCGCACGCCCGGGCCTGGCGGCCGTGGCGCGCGTACGCCGTGCAGTACCTGTGGGCGACCGGCGACCACGCCATCAACACGATCCCGACGGAGTGAGATGACCGAGCTTTCGACCGAGCGCCTGCTGCTGCGCGGCTGGACCGACGCCGACAAGGAGCCGTTCGCGGCGCTGAACGCGGACCCGGCGGTGATGGAGCACTTCCCGGCCACGATGGCGCCCGCGGACAGCTACGCGATGGTCGACCGGATGATCCGGCAGATGGACGAGTGGGGTTTCGGCCTGTGGGCCGCGGAGGTCCGCGAGACCGGCCGCTTCATCGGCTTCATCGGCCTGTCCCGGCCGAGCTTCGACGCCCACTTCATGCCCGCCGTCGAGATCGGCTGGCGCCTCTCGAAAGATGCCTGGGGCAACGGCTACGCGACCGAGGGCGCCCGCGCCGCCCTGGCCCACGGCTTCGGCCCCGCGGGCCTGGACGAGATCGTCTCCTTCACCGCCACCACCAACCTCCCGTCCCAGCGCGTCATGCAATGCATCGGCATGACCCACGACGAACCCGGCGATTTCGACCACCCCCGCCTCCCGGACGGCCACCGCCTCCAGCGCCACGTCCTCTACCGCATCGCCCGCCCCTGATGCCGTACGCCGTACTCGACAGCCCCATCGGCCACCTCACCCTCGTCGGCTCCACCGCCGGCGAACTGGTCGGCCTCTACATGGAACAACACCGCCACCAGCCGCCGGTGGAAACCTTCGGCGCCCGCGACGACACAATCCTCCCCGCCGTCGCGGCTCAACTCACCGAATACTTCGCCGGCACCCGCACCACCTTCGACGTCCCCCTCGCGCCCGCCGGAACCCCTTTCCAGCAAGAGGTCTGGACCGCGCTCCTGGACATCCCCTACGGCCAAACCACAACGTACGGCGAACTGGCCTTGACCCTGGGCAAGCCTCTGGCCGCCTCCCGAGCCGTAGGCCTCGCCAACGGCAAGAACCCGATCAGCATCATCGTCCCCTGCCACCGAGTCATCGGCTCCTCCGGCAACCTCACCGGCTACGGAGGCGGCCTCCCCCGCAAACAACAACTCCTCGACCTGGAACGCGGCGACGCACTTTTCTGAGGAAAGTGCTCAGTGGGTGAGCACTTATCTGGGTGAGTGTGGAGGCATGGAGAACGCGGCGAAGGTTTCGGACGAGGTTGCTGTGCGGCTTGCCGGTGTGGGGGAGTGGCGGGCTTGGCTGGAGACTCATGGGGAGGTGGAGCGGGCCGTTTGGTTGGTGGTGGGGCGTGGGGGCGGCGGCGTGGTGGATTACCTCGCGGCAGTCGAGCAGGCGTTGTGTTTCGGGTGGGTGGACAGCAAGACCGTGCGGCGGGACGCGGTGACGACGTACCAGTGCTTCACGCCGCGGAATGTTCGGAGTACGTGGAGCAAGGTGAACCGGGAGCGGGTCGCTCGGCTGACGGCGGAGGGGTTGATGGCTCCGGCCGGGATCGCGGTGGTGGAGCGGGCCAAGGCGAGCGGGGTTTGGGATGTGCTGGCGGAGGCGCAGGAGTTGATCGTGCCGGGGGATCTTCGGCGGGAGCTCGACGGGAACGAGGCGGCGGAGAAGCACTTCCGGGCGTTTCCGCCGTCGTCGCGGCGGGTGATCCTGGAGTGGATCGCGCTCGCGAAGCGGCCGGAGACGCGGGCGCGGCGGATTCGGGAGACCGTCGAGCTGGCGGAGATCGGTCGGCGGGCGAATCACCGGACGCCCACCACCCACTAACCCCCTCGCGAGCGCCGCGATCAGCCTGTGCTGAGCGTGGGCGACGGTCGCGGCGGAGGGTTAGTGGGTGGTGGGCGTCCGACACCCACCACTGACCAACCCCCTCGCCAGCCCCGCGATCAGTCGGTGCTGAGCGTCGGCGGCGGCAGAACGCGCGGCTTGGTCAGTGGTGGGTGTTCACCTTCCCGTGTTCGCCGGGTCGTCCAGGCGCTCCTCCGCGGGCCCGCCCGCGGGGATCGCCGGCGGCGGGCTCTTCCGCAGGCCCGACAGCTTCTTCGCGACCGGCTCCGTGTACCGCGCGGCGATCGGCCCGAGGATCACCAAAATCAGCACGTACGCCGTCGCCAGCGGCCCCAGCCGCGGTTCGACACCGACCGCCAACCCCGCGATCACGATCGAGAACTCACCCCGCGCGACCAGCGTCCCACCGGCCCGCCAGCGGCCCGCGGGCTTGATCCCCGCGCGCCTCGCGGCGTACCAGCCGGTGAGGATCTTCGTCAGCCCGGTGAACACCGCGAGCGCCAGCGCGACGCCGATCACCGGCGGGATGTCGCGCGGGTCCGTGCTCAGTCCGAAGAACACGAAGAACACCGCCGCGAACAGGTCCCGCAGCGGGCTCAGCAGGTTCCGCGCGCCGTGCGCGACCTCGCCGGAGAGCGCGATGCCGACCAGGAACGCGCCGACCGCGGCCGAGACCTGCAGCTTCGCCGCGATGCCGGCGACGAGCAGCGTCAGGCCCAGTACGACGAGCAGCAGCATCTCCGGGTTGTCCGAGGAGACCGCGCGGCTGATCATCCGGCCGTACCGGAGCGCGACGAACAGCACGATGCTCACCGTGCCGAGCGAGATCAGCAGCGTGATGCTGCCGCCGGCCAGGCCGACGCCGGCCAGCAGCGCGGTCAGGATCGGTAGGTAGACCGCCATCGACAGGTCCTCGAGGACCAGGATCCCGAGGATCACGGGCGTCTCGCGGTTACCCAACCGACCGAGATCCCCGACGACCTTCGCGATCACCCCCGACGACGAGATCCACGTGACCCCGGCCAGCGCGACCGCCGCGACCGGACCCCAGCCGAGCATCAGCGCGACCGCGGCACCGGGCAGCGCGTTCAGGACGAAGTCGACCACACCCGACAGGTACTGCGTCTTCAGCGTACTGACCAGATCGGCCGCCGTGTACTCCAGGCCGAGCAGCAACAGCAGCAGGATCACGCCGATCTCGGCGCCGGTGGCAACGAACTCCTCACTGGCGTCGAGCGGCAGCAGCCCGCCGTGGCCGAAGGCGAGCCCGGCCAGCAGGTAGAGCGGGATCGGCGAGAAGCCGACCCGGCCGGCGATCCGGCCGAGGATGCCGAGAGCAAGGATCACCGCGCCGAGCTCGATCAGCAGCATCGTCATGTCGTGCACGTCAGCCTCCCGAGATCAGGTCGGCGACGGCGTCCACACCTTCACGGGTGCCGACCACGACCAGCGTGTCGCCGACGGTGAACCGGAAGTCCGGGGTGGGCGACGGCGTCGCGCCGGTCCGCCGCAGTACGGCAACGATCGAGGCGCCGGTCCGGGTCCGGGCCTGGGTGTCACCCAGCGTCCGGCCGGAGTACGGCGACCGCCCGGTGATCGGGATCTGCTCGGTGACCAGATCGATCTCGAGGTCGTTGCGCAGCGGGTCGATCGGGGTCGGGACCAGCAGCTGGGCCAGCGCACCGGCCTCGGCCGGGTCCAGCGGGACCGAGTTCGTGCAGTTGTCGTCGTCGTCGGGGTCGTGGAAGCCCAGGAACCGCCGGCCGTCCTCGTGGACGACGATCGACACGTGCTTGCCGCCCCCGGTGACGAGGTCGTAGCGGGTGCCGATCCCGGGCAGCGTGGTCCGGGTCGGGTGGGCGTGGTCCATCAGCTGGTCCTTCGGCTCGAAAACAGCAATCAGTTGCGACAACCATTCTTTCGCATCCGGTGTTCCGTCGCTGTGACCTGTGCTGCAATCAGGTGCACTGCAACTGGTTGCATAGGTACGCTGATCGCCTTGGAGGTGGTCGCGGTGGCGCTGGAGCACGCGTTGCTGGTCTCGCTCAGCGAGCGGGAGGGATCGGGGTACGAGCTGGCCCGCCGGTTCGACAAGTCGATAGGGTTCTTCTGGGCGGCCACGCACCAGCAGATCTACCGGGTGCTGAAGCGGATGGAAGAGGCCGGCTGGGTCACCCACACCGACGTCGCCCAGGAGGGCCGGCCGGACAAGAAGGTGTACCGGGTCGCTGCCGCGGGCAGCGACGAGCTGACCCGCTGGCTGGCCGAGCCGGTCGAGCCGACGATGCTGCGCGACGAGCTCGGCGTGAAGCTGCGCGGCGCGTCGCTCGGCGACGTGGCCGCCGTACGGCGTGAGGTCGCGCGGCACCGCGACGAGCACGCCGCGCGACTGGCGGCGTACCAGGCGATCGAACGCCGCGACTTCCCGAAGCCGTCGAAGCTGGCGGGGCGGGAGCTGCACCAGTACCTCGTACTGCGGGGAGGCGTTCGCGCCGAGCAGTCGTTCACGGAGTGGTGCGACGAGGTCCTCGAAGCCCTGCGAAAGGAAGGCCCCCGATGAGCTACCCAAACCTGTTGGCACCTCTCGAGGTGGGTCAGGTCACGCTGCCCAACCGGGTGATCATGGGCTCGATGCACACCGGGCTCGAGGACCGGGCCCGCGACCTGCCGAAGCTCGCCGCGTACTTCGCCGAGCGCGCCCGCGGCGGCGTCGGCCTGATCGTCACCGGCGGCTACGCGCCGAACCGGACCGGCTGGCTGACCCCGTTCGGCTCGCGGCTGACGTCTCGCCGTCAGGCGCGCAAGCACCGCGTGGTCACCGACGCCGTGCACGCCGAGGGCGGCCGGATCGCGCTCCAGATCCTGCACGCGGGTCGCTATGCGTACCACCCGTTCAGCGTCTCGGCGTCGGGCCTGAAGGCGCCGATCAACCCGTTCAAACCGCGCGCGCTGACCGACCGGGGCGTCGAGCGCCAGATCAGCGCGTACGTGCGCTGCGCGGCGCTCGCGCAGGAGGCCGGGTACGACGGCGTCGAGATCATGGGCTCCGAGGGCTACTTCATCAACCAGTTCCTTGCCGAGCGCACCAATCGGCGTACGGACCGGTGGGGCGGTACGCCGGAGAACCGCCGCCGGCTCGCCGTCGAGATCGTCCGCCGGACCCGCGAGCGGGTCGGCCCGTCGTTCCTGATCGTCTTCCGGCTGTCGATGGCCGATCTCGTCGAGGGCGGCCAGACCTGGGGCGAAGTTGTAGCCCTGGGCAAGGAGATCGAGGCGGCCGGAGCGTCGATCATCAACACCGGCATCGGCTGGCACGAGGCCCGCGTCCCGACCATCGTCACCTCGGTCCCGCGCGCGGCGTTCACCTCCGTCACCGCCGCCTTCCGCCCGCACGTCACGATCCCGGTCGTCACGTCGAACCGGATCAACCTGCCGCAGGTCGCCGAGGAGGTCCTCGCCCGCGGCGACGCCGACCTGGTCAGCCTGGCCCGCCCGTTCCTGGCCGACCCCGATTGGGTGCTCAAGGCAACGGAATCGCGCGCCGACGAGATCAACGTCTGCATCGCCTGCAACCAGGCCTGCCTCGACCACGTGTTCGCCAAGAAACCGGCCAGCTGCATGGTCAACCCGCGCGCGGCCCGCGAGACCGAGCTCGTGCTGCTGCCGACCCGGCGTACGAAGAAGATCGCGGTGGTCGGCGCCGGCCCGGCCGGTCTCTCGGCAGCGGTCACGGCCGCCGAACGCGGCCACACCGTCGAGCTCTTCGAGGCCGACGCCGAGATCGGCGGCCAGTTCGGCATCGCCCGCCAGATCCCCGGCAAGGAGGAGTTCGCCGAGACGATCCGCTACTACCGCCGCCGCCTCGACCTCACTGGCGTCAAACTCCACCTCAACCACCGAGCCACCGCCGACGATCTGGCAGGCTTCGACGAGATCGTCCTGGCGACCGGCGTCACCCCGCGCATCCCCGTGATCCCCGGCATCGACCACCCCAAGGTCATCACGTACGCCGACCTCATCCGCGGCAAGGGTTCGGCCGGGCAGTCGGTAGCCGTCATCGGCGCCGGCGGCATCGGCGTCGACGTCACGGAGTACCTGACCACCCCGCACTCACCCACCCTCGACCTCGCCGCCTGGCGCGCCGAGTGGGGCGTCGGTGACCCGGTCGTCGACCGCGCCGGCCTGATCCCCGCGACCCCCGAGCCGTCGGACCGCGAGATCTACCTCCTGCAACGCAAACCCGGCCGCATCGGCACCGGCCTCGGCAAAACCACCGGCTGGGTCCACCGAGCGACGCTGAAGAACAAACAAATCACCCAGCTGCGCGCCGTCAACTACGAGCGCATCGACGACGCCGGCCTGCACATCACCTTCGGCGAGAAACACGAAAACCCCCGCACCCTCCCCGTCGACACCATCGTCCTGTGCGCCGGCCAGGAGTCGGTCAACGACCTCGCAGCACTCGCCCACCCGTCGATCCACGTCATCGGCGGCGCCGACGTAGCCGCCGAGCTGGACGCAAAACGCGCAATAGAACAAGGCACCCGCCTGGCCGCCAAGCTGTAAGAGCAAAGACAAGAGCAAAGACAAGAGCAAAGACAAGAGCAAAGACAAGAGCAAAGACAAGAGCAAAGACAAGAGCAAAGACAAGAGCAAAGACAAGAGAGGGTGCTCTGGTTGCTGCCGTCTTCCGGGTGAGAGGTCGCCTGTTGGTTGGGGTGACTCGCTCGACCGGGTCGACTGGAAGCTCGGGTGGTTCGGCACTCCGGACAGAGTCGCGGCGGTAGCCGCGGTGCGGCAACGAATCACCTCAGTCGCTCACCAGCTCTGGAATCGGCGGTTGTGGCGGCCGACCTTCAGAGGCTGCTCGAGTGCTGTAGAGCACGCCTCTCGCCGGTAGCCTGCGCCGGTGAGATTTGAGATTGCAGCGGGGAACTACCAGTTCTATCTACAGGATCTGCCTGCGCACGATGCGTGGATGCAGGGCGCTGCGACAGATCCTGATCTGCCGCCGGCGGGCTGGACGGATGAGGCGTTGCACTGGCACCGGATCGGGCTCGAGTCGCACTCGGTTGCGGTAGGGACTGCGCGGGCGGACGTCATCGAGGGATTCATCGCACTCCACCCGGCTGCCCTGACGACAGAGGCGGCTGCTGAGCATGCCGTGGAGGCTGATCTCGATGTCCCAGGCGGCGAGCTCACGCTGTCCAGCCCGTCGGTGTACGACGGCCCGACCTTGCCGTGCCGGCTGGGCTGCTCCGGGCTCGGGTCTCGTACCTGCCGCTGCCGAAGGTCCCCGACGAGGACGGCGACCCTGGTGACTATTTCTTCTACCGGATTGATCTGTGGCCGGTTGAGCAACCGGCCGAGCTGGTCGTGCTGCGCCAGGGAGCTCACCCCTGGGCGGGCTGAAACACCCTTGGCGTGAAGGCTTGATCACGTTCTGCGAAGCTGACATCGGTGGTTAGGTAAGGCTATCCTGCGGCCATGCGAGAGTCGGTGGGGCTGACGGGCGCCGGGTTGCGGCTGGGGTACCACGGGCGGTTGGTGGTGGACGACGCCGGGCTCGGGATCGTGCCGGCGGCGGTGACGGCGCTGGTGGGGCCGAACGGGAGTGGGAAGTCGACGCTGCTGCGGGCGATGGCGCGGTTGCACAAGCCCGACGCGGGGACCGTGCGGTTCGCGGACGGGGAGGACGCGCTGGCGCTCTCGCAGAAGGAGTTCGCGCGGAAGGTGACGCTGCTCTCGCAGTCGCGGCCGACGCCGAACGGGGTGAGTGTGCGCGACGTCGTCGGTTATGGCCGGCACCCGTACCGCGGGCGGTGGCGCAGCGACGACCCGGACGGGAATGCGGCGATCGAGCACGCGATGGACGTCACCGGGGTCACCGCGATGGCTGAGCGGGCCGTCGACGAGCTGTCCGGTGGTGAGCTGCAGCGGGTCTGGCTGGCCACCTGTCTGGCGCAGGACACCGGTGTCCTGCTGCTCGACGAGCCGACCACCTTTCTCGACCTGCGCTACCAGATCGAGATCCTCGACCTGATGCGCGATCTCGCCGACGAGCACGGGGTGGCCGTCGGCGTCGTACTGCACGACCTGAACCAGGCGGCCGACGTGGCCGACCGGATCGTCCTGCTCGACCAGGGCCGGGTCCGGGCGACCGGTACGCCGGCCGAGGTCCTGCAGGCGGCGGCGTTGACCGAGACCTACGGGATCCGGATCGACGTCAGCACCGACCCGGCCACCGGGCGGATCAGCACCCAGCCGGTCGGCAGGCACCTGCACCGGCACGTCCTTCAAAACCACATCTGAGGTCCCGATGAGAAGAGTCACCGTCCTGGCCGCGAGCCTGCTGCTCGCGCTGACCGCCTGCGGCACGAGCGAGCCGGCGGCCGAGCCGCAGGCGGACAGCTCCGCCGCCGCCCAGCCGGTCTCGGTCACCGACGCCCGGAACAAGAAGATCGACCTGCCCAAGCCCGCGACCAAGGTCGTCGGCCTGGAGTGGGGCGTGATCGAGAACCTGATCACGCTCGGCGTGCAGCCGGTCGGCGTCGCCGACGTGAAGGGCTACACGACCTGGGTGACCGCGGCCAAGCTCGACGCCGGGGTCAAGGACGTCGGGACCCGCGGTGAGTCCAGCGTCGACGCGATCGTTGCCCTGAACCCCGATCTCATCATCACCACCACCGACGAGTCGGCCAGCACCATCGCGCAGATGGAGAAGGCCGCGCCGGTGCTCGTCGTCCGGGGTGCGGACGCCAAGAACGCGATCCCGCAGATGAAGAAGAACCTGGAGCTGGTCGGCGCCGCGATCGGCAAGTCCGAGGAGGCCACCGAGGCGAACGCCGCCTTCGACCAGGCCGTTGCCGACGGCAAGAAGAAGATCGCCGACGCGGGCAAGGCCGGCGAGGGCTTCACGATGGCCGACGGCTACAAGGAAGGCAGCACGATCTCGATCCGGATGTTCACCACCGGCTCGCTGCTCGGCGCGGTCGCGGTCGAGCTCGGCCTGAAGAACAACTGGACCGGCTCCGGCGACCCCGACTACGGCCTGGCGCAGACCGACATCGAGGGGCTGACCAAGCTCGGCGACGGCAGCTTCCTCTACATCGCCTCGACCAGCGACGGCGGTGACGTGTTCGGCGGCGACCTGTCGAAGAACGCGATCTGGAAGAACCTGCCGTTCGTGAAGTCCAACAGCGTGCACCGCCTGTCCGACGGGATCTGGATGTTCGGCGGGCCGAAGTCGACCGAGCAGTTCATCGACGCCACGGTGCAGGCAGTCACCTCTTGACCCAGCTGACCACCGAGCGGCCGCAGGTCGCCGAGGCCCTCCAGCCGGTACGACGGATCCGCGTCGCCGGGGTGTTCGTGATCGCCCTGGCCGCGGTCGTCGTACTGGCCGGGGTGCACATCACCCAGGGCACCTCGTCGGTCGGCGCCGGGGACCTGCTCCGGCTGGTGATCGGCCAGGGCACCGACAACTCGGCGAACGTGCTGATCGCGTCGCGGCTGCCGCGGCTGCTGGCCGGCGTACTGGTCGGGCTCGCGCTCGGCGTCGCCGGTGCGGGGCTGCAGTCGCTGGCCCGGAACCCGCTCGCCTCGCCGGACACCCTCGGCGTCAACGCGGGCGCGTACCTGGCGGTCGTGGTGGTCGCCGCGTTCGGGATCAACCTGCCGGTGCTGCCGGCGGGCGGGGTCGCGTTCGCGGGCGGGCTGGCGGCCGCCGTACTGGTGCTTGCGCTGTCGGCCGGTGGTACGTCGGGGCCGACGCTGCTGATCCTCGCCGGGTCGGCGGTGGCGATGGCGTTGTCCGGGGTGACGACGCTGCTGATGCTGCTGCGCCGCGAGGAGACGGTCGGCACGTTCGCGTGGGGGGCCGGGACGCTCGTCCAGACCGATCTCGACGCGGTCGGGCAGATGACGCCGATCGTCGTGGTGTCGCTGGTCGCCGCGCTGTGGCTGGCGTCGCGGCTCGACATCCTCTCGCTCGGCGACGACACCGCTTCGGTGCTGGGAGTTCGCGTACGCCGTACGCGGGTGCTGATCACGCTCGTCACCGTCATGCTTTCGGCGGCCGCTGTCACGGTCGCCGGGCCGGTCGGCTTCGTCGGACTGGTGGCGCCGGTGCTCGTGCGGCTCGTCGCGCCGCTGGTGCCCGGGCTGATGCGGCACCGGGTCCTGCTGCCGCTGTCCGGGCTCGCCGGGATCCTGGTGGTGCTCGCGGCCGACGTCGTACTGCGCGCTGTGCTCGGTGGGCAAGCCGGCGTGGAGATCCCGACCGGCATCATGACGATGCTCGTCGGCGCGATCGTGCTGGTCTGGCTCGCGCGGCGGTACCGCGACTCCGGCCCGAGCCGTACGCCGGCCAGCGCGTCGTCCGGGCTGCGGAGCCGGCGTACGTTCGTGATCGTCGTCGTGGTGCTGTCCGTGCTGCTCGTCGCCGCGCTGGTGCTGGCGATGCTCGCGGGCGACGCGTTCCTTCGCACGGGCGACATCGTGAACTGGGTCAACGGCCGCTCCGGCCGGGCGATCACGTTCGTGCTGGACCAGCGGTTCCCGCGGGTGCTGTCGGCGGTGCTGTGCGGCGCCGCGCTGGCGATCGCCGGCGCGACCGTCCAGGCGGTCTGCCGCAACCCGCTGGCCGAACCCGGCATCCTCGGCATCACCGGCGGCGCCGGAGTCGGCGCCGTCGTCACGCTGATGCTGGTCCCCGCGGCCGGCATCTGGCTCCTGTCCGGCGTCGCCTCCGCGGCCGCGCTGGGCACCTTCGCGCTGGTCTACCTGGTCTCCTGGAGGGGTGGGCTCAGTTCGGACCGGCTGGTGCTGATCGGGGTCGGCGTCTCCTCGGCGACGACCGCGGTCATCACCTTCGTCATCGTCTACACCGACCCGTGGAACATCTCGATGGCGATGACGTGGCTGTCCGGCAGCACGTACGGGCGGACGCTGCCGCAGGTGATCCCGGTGACGGCGGCGCTGCTCGTGCTGACGCCGGTGGTCGTGCTCGCTCGGCGCGAGCTCGACCTGCTGTCGCTGGACGACGATGTGCCGCGGATCCTCGGGGTCCGGCTGGAGCGGACACGGTTGCTGGCGCTGGCTGCTTCGGCGCTGCTGACCTCGGCGGCGGTGTCGGCGATCGGGGTGGTCGGTTTCGTGGGTCTGGTCGCGCCGCATGCCGCGCGAGCGCTGGTCGGCGGGCGACACTCGCGGCTGCTGCCGGTCGCGGCGCTGCTTGGCGCGGTACTGGTTTCTGTGGCCGACTCGTTGGGGCGCACGTTGCTGGCGCCGGCCCAGATCCCCGCGGGGCTGCTGACCGCGATGATCGGGGCGCCGTACTTCGTGTACCTGCTGTGGAGAACTCGCACGACTAAGCTGTGAGGTCCTTCTAGGCTTGGTGCATGGACCTTGCCTCGGCGCTGCGGCTGGTGGTGCGGGATCTCGAGCGGACCGGTGGGCTGACGCTGCGGGTGTCGGACGAGCCGGTGAGCGCGGATCCGGCGTACGAGTCGGTGGTGCTGTTGTCGGCGCAGTGGCCTGCGCGGACGGGTTTGCTGGCGCCTCGGGAGATGAGTGGGGCCGAGCTGGTGCAGCATGTGGCGGATCAGGTGCAGGAGTTTGTGGTGGAGGAGCTGTGGCTGGCTGGGTTGTCGACCAGTTGGCCGGAGTGTGGGGAGCACCCGGGGGCGCATCCGGTGGAGGCGCGGGTCGTCGAGGACAGCGCGGTGTGGGTGTGCCCGAAGTCGGGGCGGGGTGTGGCCGCGGTCGGGGAGCTTGGGTGAGGTAGGGCGCGGGCGGTACGGCGTACCGGTGGTCAGGTCGCCTTGGCGGCGGCCTTCTTGGCCTGCTTGTACTCGCGGACCTTCAGGAGGGAGTCGGCGTCGACGACGTCGGCGACCGAGCGGTAGCCGTCGAGGGCGTAGTCGCCGGCGGCGGCCTCCCAGCCGGTGGGCTTGATGCCGAGTTGCTTGGCGAGGAGGGCGACGAAGATCTGCGCCTTCTGCTTGCCGAAGCCGGGGAGTTCCTGGACGCGCTTGAGGAGTTCCTTGCCGGTGTCCGGTTCGGTCCACAGGCGGGTGACGTCGCCGTCGTACTTGGACTCGATCAGCGCCGCGAGCTCCTGCAGGCGGGCCGACATCGAGCCGGGGAAGCGGTGGATCGCCGGGGGAGTGCTGCAGAGCGCCTTGAACTCCTCGGGGTCAGCGGCGGCGATCGCTGCCGGGTCGAGGTTGCCGAAGCGGCTGAGGACCTTGTAGCCGCCGCGGAAGGCGTGCTCCATGCCGTACTGCTGGTCGAGCATCATGCCGACCAGGACGGCGAACGGGTACTGGTCGAGGACCTTGTCGGCCTCGGGTTCGTTGGCGATCTGGAAGCCCATGAGGCCATGGTCGCATGCATCCTTCCCGCCCGAGCCCGAGGGCGGGCACACTGGGAGCTCCAGGTGGCCTGATTCTCGGAGGTTCTGATGAGCGAGCCTGACTACACGCGGCTGCCGGACCCGATCCGCCTCGAGGACACGGTCAGCACGCACCCGGGGACGCCGGTGCTGGATCCTGACGGTGGGCGGAACGTGGAGCAGGACATCGCGACGGGGGTTGTGGGCGGCTGAGTTTCGTTCGTACGGCGTACAGGTCGGCGGGCATGCGGCCGGGGAGGTCGGCTGTGGTTGAGGCCGCTGCGGCCGGAAGGCGGTGTTGGAGGTAGGTGCGCTTTAGTACCCCGGCCGGGAGCGCCGGGTAGTACGGCGCGGGCAGCGCCAGGGGTGCCACCGCCCTGTGCGTGCGGGTTAACCCGTGGATCTCGGCCGGTTTCCCGTGGGCGCGGGAGGGCGGGCCTATGCTCGGCTGGGCGGCTACGGGAGGGGTTTGGGTGGATATTCGGGATCTGGACCGGCGGGCTGGTGCGGTGCTGGGGGAAGTGGTGATGCAGGTTCGGGCTGAGCAGCTCTGGTTTCCGACGCCTTGTCCGGACTGGACTGTGCGCGGGCTGTTGCGGCACATCGTGAGTGACAACGAGGGGTTTGCGGCTGCGGCGGCGAACGGGTCGGCTCCGGTGCAGACCTGGAACGGTGGGCGGCTGGGGGACAACCCGGCCGGTGCCTACCGGCGGTCGAACGTGAAGGTGGCGGAGGCGTTCGCTGATGGTGGGGCGCTGGATCGGCCGATCGAGGTGCGGGAGTTCGGGACGTTTCCGCGGCGGGTGGCGCTGACGTTTCACCAGCTCGACTGTGTGGTGCACGCGTGGGATCTGGCGCGGGCGATCGACGTGCCGTACGAGCCGCCGGTGGACATGGTGGAGATGGCGCTCAGTCTCGCGCGGCGGATTCCGGACACCGAGGGGAGCCGGGGGCCGGGGGCTGCGTTCGATCGGGCAGTCAAGGTGCCTGGTGAGGCCGGCGACTTCGAGACGTTGCTGGCGTTGCTCGGGCGCAACCCGGACTGGGTCTCACCGCTCGACTGAGGCTGACGTGACCACCCCGCTGGTGTGGAAGCGGTTGCGGTACGCGCCGGGGCTGATGCCGAGGACTCGGGTGAACGCCCTCCGCAGCGTCTCGGCGGTCCCCAGGCCCGTACGCCGGGCGATCACGTCCAGCGGATCCGTCGTCGCCTCGAGCAGGTGCTGCGCCGCCTCGACCCGGACCTTCTCGACGAAGCGGCCGGGCGTCGTACCGACCTCGTCGTTGAACAGCCGCGTCAGATGCCGCTCGCTGACGCCGGCCCGTGAAGCGAGCGCGGTCAGGCTGTGGTCCCCAGCGGGATCCACAGTGATCGAGTCGAGCACACCCCGCACCAGCTCGTGCCGCGCCTGACCAGCGCTCAGCCGCACGCTGAACTGCGACTGACCACCAGGCCGCTGCAAGAACACCACCAGATGCTTGGCGACCAGCCGCGCCACAGCAGATCCGAGATCGGCCTCGACGAGCGCCAACGCCAGATCGATCCCCGACGTCACTCCCGCTGACGTGATGACCGGCCCGTCCTGGACGAAGATCGCGTCGCTGTCCACCCGTACGGCGGGAAACCGCAGCGCGAGCTGGTCCGCGAGCTCCCAGTGCGTCGTCGCCCGGCGCCCGTCGAGCAACCCCGCCGCCGCCAGAGCGAACGCCCCAGCACAAACGGACGCCGTCCGCGCGGACTGAGCCGAGAGCGCCCGGATCGAAGCCAGCAACCCCGCATCGCTGATCGTGTGCAACCAGTTCGGCCCACCCGGCACCACCAGCGTCGCACCCCGCGCGTCCACGTCCGCCAGGCTCACGTCGACGCCCAGCCGCGTCCCGGTGTTGGCGACCACGTCGCGACCGTCCGGCGAAGCGATCACCGACCGGTACGCCCCGCCGCCCTGCTCGTTGGCGACGGCGAAGACCTCCAGCGGCCCGGTCACGTCGAGCAGCCGGACCCCGTCGTACACGACCACCACGACAACGCGTTCCACCCCAGCAGTATGCGTGTCCGGATCCGTGGGCGACCCGTCCGGATCGCCCGTACGCCGGACGCCCGCGCCGCGTCACGCTGGAGGAAACCGATCGAAGAAGGAGGCTGACCACAGTGATCGCAGGAATCGAGATCCCGGACAGCAAGCTCGCCACCGCGGCGACCGAGCTGGTTCGCGACGTGACCGACGACCTGGTGTACGACCACTCGCGCCGGGTGTACCTGTTCGGCGCGCTGCACGGCCGCGACCTGAGCTACGACCCGGAGCTGCTGTACGTCGGGGCGATGTTCCACGACCTCGGCCTGACCGCCGGGTACCGCGATTCCCAGCAGCGGTTCGAGATCGACGGCGCCGACGCGGCCGCCGACTTCCTGCGCGGCAACGGCATCGCCGACGCCGACGTCCAGGCGGTCTGGACGGCGATCGCGCTGCACACGACGCCCGAGGTCCCGCTGCACATGCAGCCGGAGATCGCGCTGGTCACCCGCGGTGTCGAGGCCGATGTGCTCGGGCTCGGCCTGGACCGGATCACCGCCGCCGAGCGCGCCGAGATCGTTGCCGCGCACCCGCGTCCGGACTTCAAGAACCGGATCCTGCACGCGTTCACCGCGGGCATCGAGCACCGCCCGGCGACCACCTTCGGCAACGTGAAGGCCGACGTGCTCGACCGGTTCGTACCGGGGTTCGAGCGGACGAACTTCGTCGACGTCATCCTCGGCTCGGAGTGGCCGGAGTGAGGTAGTCACGCAGCTCGATCGCGTCCGGTTGGTCCGCGGCGGCCTTGGCCAGCACGCCGCGGAACGGCCGGGACGTCATCGTCGCGGTCATCAGGTCCCGGGCGCGGATCCCGAGCGCGGTCCTCGGCATCGCCATCGCGATCCCGCCCGGCGGCAGGGCGCTGCGCTGTACGACGTACTCGCGCATCACGTCCTGGTACGCCGGGAACGCGCGTCGATGATCGTTGCTCGCGGCAAGCTCCCCGGCGAGCACGTAGGCGCCGACCAGCGACATCGCCGTCCCGTGCCCGGCCAGCGGCGACCCGCAGTACCCGGCGTCGCCGAGCAGCACGACCCGGCCGCGCGACCACTCGGGGACGACGACCCGGCTGGTGCTGTCGAGGTAGAAGTCGTCGGCGGCGTCCATCCCGTCGAGCACCTCTCGGGTGTACCAGCCGGCGCCTCGAAAGACCTTGCGCAGCAACGCTTTCTGCGCCGGGATGTCGTGCCGGTCGAAGGCGAGCTCCGGCGACCGGAAGCTGAGCAACGCCCGCACGAACCGCGGATCGTGATCCGGCCGCAGCCCCACCCACCGGCCCCCGGGCGCGGTGTGCACCTTCATCCACCCGTCGAGGTCCTCCGGCGCTCGCATCGTGAAGTACGACCCGTACCCGCCGAGGTGCTGCACGAACTCGCTCTCCGGCCCGAACGCGAGCGCCCGCACCCGCGAGTGCACCCCGTCCGCGCCGACGACGAGATCGAAGTCCCGCACGGTCCCGCTCCGGAACGTCGCCCGTACGCCGTCCGCCGACTGCGCCAGCGCGGCGATCGAGTCGCCGTACAGGTACTCGACGTCCGGCGTCGCCGCGAGCAGGATCGCGGACAGGTCGCCGCGCAGGATCTCGATCTCGGCGACCGGCCCGGCGCCGTCGAGCAGCTCGGCCGGGAGCGCCGCGGCCCGCTTGCCGTTGGCGCGGACGTAGGCCATTCCCTTCTCGTGCAGCCGCCGCGCCTTGACGGCGGGCATCAGGCCCATCCGCTCGACGACGTCCCGCGCGACGCCGCGGACGTCGACGGTCTGCCCGCCCGACCGCGGCGCGGCCGCGAGCTCGATGACGGTCGGCGTGAACCCGGCGCGCTGCAGCCAGTACGCGAGGGCCGGCCCGGCGATCCCGGCGCCGCTGATCAGTACCTTCATGGTGTCTCCCGGGGGTAGTGCGCTGTACGGTGTACGCAGCACGATGCCGGAGCGGTCGAGTCGGCGTCCACGTGCACTAGGGCACCCCTGAGGAGGGCGGATGACGGCGCCGTACCAGCAGATCGCCGCCGCGCTGCGGCTGCGGATCAGCACCGGCGAGCTCGGGCGCGGTGCGCGCGTCCCGTCGACGCGCGAGCTGATGCGCGAGTACGGCGTCGCGATGGCGACCGCGACGAAGGCGCTCACGACGCTGCAGTCCGAAGGGCTCGTGCACGCGCGGCCCGGCGTCGGTACGGTCGTCGGGCAGGCCCGGCGGACGGCGGCCCGGGCCGGCGAACCGGCGCTCGGCCGCGACGAGGTGGTCCGGGTCGCGATCGCGCTCGCCGACACTGAGGGGCTCGCCGCGCTGTCGATGCGGCGGATCGCGAGCGAGCTTGGTGTGTCGACGATGGGGCTCTATCGCCACGTCGGCGGCAAGGACGCGCTGGTGCTGCAGATGGTCGACCGGGCGCTCGCGGACTTCCCGCTGCCGTCCGACGAACCAGCGGGCTGGCGGGCGGCGATCGAGGCCGCCGCGCGGCTGCAGTGGTCGGCGTACCGGAAGCACCTGTGGCTCGCGGGGGCGGTGACGATCGGGCGGCCGCAGCTGCTGCCGAGTCTGCTGTCGCACACCGACGTCGTCCTGCGGGCTGTCGGGAGCTTCGGCGTCGATCCGAGTACGGCGATGTACGCCGCGATCACGGTCTTCGGGTACGTGCGCGGGGTCGCGCTCAACCTCGAGGCCGAAGCGCTGGCCGAGCAGGACACCGGGATGACCGCGGACGAGTGGGCCGGTGAGCAAGCGGAGCGGCTCGCCGTACTGGCTGGTGGGCTGGCGGGGTTCCGGGCGCTGGGGGAGGAGTTCGACTTCGACTTCGATCTGGACCAGTTGTTCGAGTTCGGATTGCAACTGGTGCTCGACGGGCTGGGCGCGCGCCTCGAACCGGTACGGGCGCGGCTACGCTGAGTGTCGTCGACCGAAGGGTGGAGGTGGCGATGGATCCGGTGTTCGCGCCGGGCGTGCCGATCGCGGTACGCCGGTTGTTCGAGCGCAGGCCCGAGCTGTTTGTGCCCGCCGGTCAGCCGCGGCCGAAGCGCAGTACGTCGTGGTCGGAGGCGCCCGGCAACACCTTCGGCACGATGCTGGTCTGGCTCGCGGTCTGCGTCGGCGGGTGGACGCTCGCGGTGATCGTCCTGGCGCTCGCGCTGCCGACCGACGTCGCGGCGTGGGCCGCGGTGTCACTCGCTGTCGTCGCGGTGGTCGCGACCGGCGGGATCGTGGTGCGGTCGGTGGTCGAGGACGGCGGGCGCAAGCAGGTCCGGCAGCAGCACGGGAAGTACCTGCTGGCCGAGGACTTCGACGAGCCGTCGGGCAAGCTGCTCGGGCGGGCGCAGCGGGCCGTGAAAACGGTGCTGGGGGCAACGGTCACCCAGCGCGGGCTGCTCGACGAGATGCAGAACGAGCTGGTCCTGCCGGAGCAGCTGTGGGACATCGGGCAGGTGCTGCACGAGCAGTCCGTCCTGCGGGCGCGGCAGCAGGAGGTCGCGCGCGGGATGGCGACGGCGGAGCTGGAGGCGGTGCTCGGTCCGCAGCGTCGGGCGCTGTCGCGGTCGGTCGATGCGATCAAGCGGAAGGTCGAGCTGCTGGAACAGTACGCCGACCGGGTGCGCTCCGCGGACGCCGCGCTGCGCGCCGAGGCGGCGCTGGAGGACGGCGACCGCTACATCGAGCTGCTCGCCCGGACGGAACCGGCCGGGGACACGGCGCTGGTCCAGGGATTCTCGGACGAAGCGGCCGCGCTGAAGGACACGTTCACCAGGTCGATCAACGCGGCCCGAGACGCCGGCCGCACGCTGGCGCTCCCCGAGTAAACTGCGTTGAATGACGCGCACTGTGATTGTTGCCGGGGGCACCGGTGGGCTGGGTGGGGCGGTGACGGCCGAGCTGCTGGCCGGCGGGTGGCGGGTCGTCGTACCGGGTCGGAGTGAGGAGTCGCTCGCGGCGCTCGGGGCGAACGAACGACTCGCTCCGGTGCTCGCGGATCTGTCCGACCCGGCCGGTGCGGCCGATGTCGTCGCGCTGGCGACCTCCGACGAGTCCGCGCCGCTGCACGCGCTGGTGAACCTCGTCGGCGGGTTCGACTCCGGCAAGCGCGTCCACGAGACGCCGGTCGAGGACTTCGAGCGGCAGCTGACGCTCAACCTGCGCCCGCTCTACCTGATCACCCAGGTCGCCGTCCCGCACCTGATCGCGAACGGCGGCGGCGCGATCGTCTGTACGTCGAGCCAGACCGCGCTCAAACCGTTCCCCGGCGCGGCCGGCTACATCACCTCGAAGGCCGGCGTGATCGCCTTCGCCGACGCCCTCGCCGTCGAGTACGCCGCCGACCACATCCGGGTGAACACGATCCTGCCCGGCACCATCGACACCCCCGCCAACCGCGCGTCCCGCCCGAACGCCGACACCACCCACTGGACCCCGCCGAGCCGGATCGCCAAGGCGATCCACTTCCTGGTCGACTCCGACGCGATCACCGGAGCTCACATCCCGATGTGAGCGGAGCGAGCAAGCTCCCCCGGCCCCCGGGCTCCCGGCCCCCGGGCTCCCGGCCCCCGGGCTCCCGTCCCCCGGGCTCCCGTCCCCCGGGCTCCCGTCCCCCGGGCTCCCGGTCCCCGGGCTCCCGTCCCCCGCTCTTCTTCTCCACCCGCGCCCGAAGGGCGCGGGTTCAGCTCCGCGAGTCGATCAGCAACTGGATCCCGTCCAGGATCCGGTCCAACCCGAACCGGAACGCGTGGTCCGAATCCATCGCCGCCTGGAACTGCTCACCCGCCGCCGTCCCCACCCGCCCGGCGACCGGAAAACGATCGGCCAGCCCAGCCATGTACCGATCGAGCAGTGGCCCAGTCGTCAGCCACCACTCCTCATCGGTCAGCCCGGTCTCCTGCTGCGTCCGCTGATGCTCCGCGGCTCCCCGCGCCGTCCCCTGCACATGCGTGAGGACGAGCGTGAGCGCCGAGTCCATCTCGACGTCACTCAGCCCCGACCCGTCCAGCGGGCGCAGCTCGGCCTCGTACTTGAGCGTGATGTTCGGCCCGAGCGCGCTCCGGATCGCCGGCACCTCGTGGATCCAGGGATGCGCCATCAGCACCTCCCAGTTCCGCAGCGCGACGAACTCCATCCCCGCCCGCCATCCGCTCTGCCGTGCCGGCTCGTCGACGTCGGCGTACAGGTCGGCGTACACGCTGTCGAACATCAGGTCGGTCAGTTCGCCCTTGCCCGGGACGTGCGTGTAGAGCGACATCGTCCCGGCCTTGAGCTGCTCGGCGACCATCCGCATCGAGACCGCCTCCAGCCCGTTGGCGTCGGCGAGCCCGATGGCCGCGTCGACGATCGCGCGCACGGTCAGCCCGGAGCGCCCGGGTTTGCTGTGGCTGCCCCAGAGCAGGGCCAGACTGCGCGCCGGATCGGGCGCCGCGGACTTCTTTGCACTCACCGGGAACAAACTCCAACCGCTCGTCGTTGACCCGATCGTACCTGAGTCGTACGGTGTACGGTACGCCGTACCAAAACCGTACGGAACAACTCGAGAACGAGGTGGAAGTGACTGCAGAACGCGTGATCGTCGCCGACGACGTGCGCAAGAACTACCCCGGCGGCACCGAGGGGGCGGGCCTGAACGGGTTCGACCTCGAGGTGGCGGCCGGGTCGGTGGTGGGACTGCTCGGCCCGAACGGAGCCGGCAAGACCACCGCGGTCCGGATCCTGTCCACGCTGCTCGACCTGGACTCCGGCGTCGCGACCGTCGCCGGGTACGACGTAAGCCGCCAGGGCCAGGAGGTCCGGAAACGGATCGGCCTGGTCGGCCAGTACGCCGCGGTCGACGAGATCCTCACCGGCCGCCAGAACCTGGTGCTGTTCGGCCGCCTCAACCACCTCTCCCGCAGGGCGGCCGCGCAGCGCGCCGACGAGCTGCTCGACCGCTTCGCCCTGCACGACGCCGCGGACCAGGCCGCGAGCAAGTACTCCGGCGGCATGCGCCGGCGCCTCGACCTGGCCGCCAGCCTGATCGTCGCCCCGGCGCTGCTGTTCGTCGACGAGCCGACCACCGGGCTCGACCCGGCCGGGCGGCGCGAGGTCTGGTCCGCGGTCCGCGACCTGGTCCGGGCCGGTACGACGGTGCTGCTGACCACGCAGTACCTGGAGGAGGCCGACCAGCTCGCCGACCGGATCTCGATGCTCAAGGCGGGCAAGGTCGTTGCCGAGGGCACCCCGGACCAGCTGAAGGCGCAGCTCGGTGGCGACTGGCTGGACCTGGTCCTGGCCGACCCCGACGACGTGCCGGTGGTGCTCGGGCTGGTCGAGCGGCTGGCCGAGGGGGAGATCCGGGTCGACGACCTGACCGTCAGCGTCCCGGTGAAGGACCGCACGAGAGCACTCGTCGACGTGGCGACCGCGCTGCGCGACGTACGGATCGAACCGGAGGACATCACGCTGAGACGCCCGACGCTGGACGAGGTCTTCCTGCACCTGACCGGAGCGGAGGTGGCGGCATGAGGTGGGCGCTCGCCGACGGCTGGACGATCGCGCTGCGCACGCTGACGCACTGGCGCAACCAGCCCGGACTGGTGATCTTCGGCTGGTTCTTCCCGGTGCTGATGCTGCTGATGTTCGGCGCGCTGCTCGGCGGTGCGATCGAGATGCCGGGCGGCGAGTCGTACTACGAGCTGCTGGTGCCGGGGATCTTCACGCTGGCGATGCTGTTCGGGCTCGAAGGCACGATGACCGCGATCACCACCGACGCGGCGAAGGGGGTGACCGACCGGTTCCGGTCGCTGCCGATGAGCTCGGCGGCCGTCGTCCTGGGCCGGTGCATCGCGGACATGCTCGACTCGGCGGTCACGCTGGTGGTCCTGGCCGGCACCGGGCTCGCGCTCGGCTGGCGCTGGCACGGATCGCCGCTCGAGGCGCTGGCGGCGTTCGGGCTGCTCCTGCTGCTGCGGTTCGCGCTGCTCTGGGTCGGGATCTTCATCGGGTTGTCGGTGCGCAACGCGGAGTCGATCACCGTGATCCAGGTGGCGATCTGGCCGATCGGGTTCCTGTCCAGCGCGTTCGTGAACACCGCGACGATGCCGGACTGGCTCGGCGCGGTCTCGCAGTGGAACCCGATGTCGTCGACCGCGACCGCGGCCCGCGACCTGTTCGGGAACCCGGGCGGATCGGCCGGATCGTGGATCGGTGAGCACGCGCTCGCCGGTGCGGTGATCTGGCCGCTACTCCTGGTGGTCGTGTTCCTGCCGCTGTCGGCCCGCAAGTTCCGGAACCTGTCCCGCTAGACCCCCGCGGGTGGCACGTGAGCCAGTAGACTTTTCCCGAGGTAAACCGATCGTCCCCGCCCAACGTCTCTACCAGTGTGCGACCTGGGTACCTGCTTCCCAGGTCACGGGGCATCGACAGGGGAACCATGGGGAGTCGTTCACGCGCCACCCGCGCCGCGGGAGACACCGACGCGCGTCCCGACGGCCGGCACAGCCGGGCCCGGACCGTGCCGCAGTCGCTCGGGCTGACACTGGTCAGCGCGATCCTGCCCGGGGCCGGGCTGATTCTCGGCGGCCGCCGCCGGATCGGTGCGTTCGTGCTCACCCTGACCCTCGGGCTGGTCGGCTTCGGCCTGTACGTCGGGTTCTGGCGCCGGGCCGAGGTGGTCGAGTCGTCGGTGATCCCGAACCGGCTGCTCGGGGCCGCGATCGCGATCGGCGCGCTCGCGCTCGGCTGGGTGATCGTGGTCGTCGCCTCGCACCGGTTGTTGCGCCCGGCAACGGGTGGGCCGGCCGGGCGGGCCGCCGGGGCGGTCTTCGTCGGGCTGCTCTGCTTCGCGATCACGGCGCCGGCGGCGGTCGGCGTACAGAGTGTGCTCGCGCAGCGCGATCTGGTCACCAACGTGTTCGTCTCCCAGGACGAGAGCAAGAGCGCGACCCGGCCGGAGACGGTGAACGTGAAGGACCCGTGGGAGGACAAACCACGGCTGAACCTGCTGCTGCTCGGCGGCGACGACGGCAAGGGCCGGATCGGTGTCCGGACCGACACCGTGATCGTCGCGAGCATCGACACCAGGACGGGTGACACGGCGCTGATCTCGCTGCCGCGGCAGCTGATGTTCATGCCGTTCCCGAAGGACTCGCCGCTGCACAAGTTCTACCCGAACGGTTTCGGCAAGGAAGGGCTGAGCCTGACCGGGCGGCTGGAGTGGATGCTGACCGCGATGTACCAGAACATCCCCGAGGCGCACCCGGGGATCCTCGGCCCGTCCGACAACGAGGGCGCCGACGTGGTCAAGCAGTCCGTGGGCGAGGCGACCGGGTTGGACATCGACTACTACCTGCAGGTCAACCTGCAGGGCTTCGACCAGATCGTCGACGCGCTCGGCGGGATCACCGTGAACGTCAACGAGCGGGTCGCGATGGGCGGCATCAGCAGCTCGCACATCCCGCCCGGCCAGTGGATCGAGCCGGGCCCGAACCAGCACCTGGACGGGTTCAAGGCGCTCTGGTTCGCCCGCGGCCGGTACGGCGCGGACGACGACCAGCGCCAGATCCGGCAGCGCTGCGCGATCAAGGGCATCGTCGACGCGGCCGACCCGAAGACCCTGGTCACGAAGTACCAGGCGATCGCCCGGGCCGGCAAGAACCTGCTCCGCACCGACATCCCGCAGGAGCTGCTGCCCGCGCTGGTCCAGCTGGCGCTGAAGGTGAAGTCCGGGACGGTCTCGAACGTCGCGCTCGACCAGTCGAAGCTGAAGATGAAGTACCTGCACCCCGACTACGACGGGCTGCGCGAAACCATCGAGAAGGCCCTCGAGCACGACCCGGCCGACACCCCGGCGCCGCCGCCCAGCACCCCGGTGACGCCCGGCAAGCCGGGCAAGTCCGGTACTCCCGCCGCGCCGCCAGCGGGTCCGACGGAGGATCTGCGCGATGCGTGCGCCTACCACCCGTCGGGCGACACGCCTTAGTCCACAGGGATCGGGGGAGGTCGGCCGGATCGGGGGCTGACGTCGCCGGGTCGGGCGCTCAGTCCACCGGGATCGGGCGGCCGAACAGCGCTTCGCTGACGGTCTTCAGGTGCGGTAGCAGGTCCTGCTCGGTCGCCTCGGCCAGGCTCGGGGTGCCGACGGCGGTGCGCAGGATGCCGATGCCGAGCAGCCAGGCGGCGAACAGCTCGGTCCGCAGCTGGGCATCGTCGTTGCCCTCGGCAAGCTCCTGGAGGACGCCGAGGTAACCGTTGCAGACCTGTTCGCGGACCCGGTCGCGCATGTCGTCGTGACCGGCCGAGCGGAGCATCGCGATCAGCGGGTGCTCGCCGGCGTACGCGGCCCAGTCCTCGAAGACCAGGTTGCGGAGCAGCTTCGCCGGGAGCTCCTCGACCGGGCCGTCGGGCAGCTTGACGGGTGCGCTCGAGGTCGCCATCGCCTCGGCGAACAGCTCCGACTTCGAGCCGAAGTACCGGAAGACCAGCGCCGGGTCGACCCCGACGTCCCCGGCGACGTCACGCACGCTCGCGCCGTCGTACCCGTCCCTGGCGAACCGCACCCGCGCGCAGTCCAGCAGCCGGGCCCGGGTCGCCTCGCGGTCCCGTTTGTGCGGCATCGCCCCGTCCTCTCAAGTCATCGATCGTTGACATGTTAGCGCGCACCACCCTAGGCTCCCGTCGTAAGTCATCGATCGATGACTTACGAGCGGAGGTGTCGGGTGAAGAACGTCGTGGTGGCCGGTGGAACGACCGGGATGGGGCGGGAGATCGCGCTGCACCACCTGCGGCAGGGCGCGCGGGTGACAGTGATCGGCAGTACGCCGGAGCGTGGCGAGCAGTTCCTCGCCGACGCGGCGGGGATCGGCGCGGGGGAGCGGGCCGGGTTCGTGCTCGCGGATCTGCGGTCGGTGGCGGAGAACCATCGGGTCGTCGCCGAGATCGAGGCCAGGCACGACGCGCTCGACGGGCTGGTGCTGACGCAGCTGATGCCGTTCGTGAAGCGGTACGAGACGGTCGACGGGTACGAGGGCGTGTTCTCGCTGTACTACCTCAGCCGGTTCATCCTCGGCTACCGGCTGACGCCGCTGCTCGAACGCGGTGACACGCCGCTGATCGTCAGCATCGGCGCGACCGGGATCACCAAGGGCGCGGTGCACTGGGCGGATCCGCAGTTCGCTCGTCAGTACGGGATGGTGAAGGCGATGGTCAGCGCCGGGCGCGCCAACGACCTGCTCGGGGTGCACTACCTGCAGAACCACCCGGACGGGCGGACGAAGTACCTGCAGCTCAGGCCCTGGTACACGAACAGCGGCACGAATCATCTGCCGCAGCCGCACCGGTTCTTCGCGCGGGCGCTCGGGAAGGTGTTCGCCAAGTCGCCCGAGGAGAGCATCCGGGGGACGCTCGCGCTGATGGACGAGCAGCCGGCCGAGCGCCTGATCCTGCGGGCGCTCGACCGGCCGGTGGATCCGTCGTTGCCGACGTTCGATCCCGGTGACGCTCGCCGGCTCTACGAGCTGACGAAGGACGTGCTCAGGTGAACAGGTCCGAGTCCGGGCCGAAGTCGGCCTCGTCGACGACCCGCCGTACCTCGACCTCCTGGTCGAGCGCCTCCGCGAGCCGCGCGGCCCACTCGATCGCCTCGTCCTTGCTGCGGACCTCGACCACGATGATGCCGCCGATCAGCTCCTTGGTCTCGGCGAACGGGCCGTCGGTCACGGTGCGCTTGCCGCCGGTCACCTTCACCCGCGCGCCGAGCGCGCTGCGGTGCACGCCCTCGGCAACGAGCAGGACCCCGGCCTTGGACAGGTCGTCGACCAGCGCGCCGACGTTCGCGGCGACCTGGTCGCTCACCATCCGCCCGGCCTCGCTGGCTTCGTCGGCCTTGTTGATGATCATGTAGCGCATCTGCTGACTCCTCGTTCGTCGGTCGGTCACTTACTCTCACGTCGACCGGGTCATCGCGAGATCGACATGCTGCTGCGCACAGATTTCCGGGTACGCCGCTTGCCGTGACCCCGGGGGTGCTGTTCTATCGGTCGGGTGACGGTGACGGACACGCACGGGGCGATCGACGCGGTCTGGCGGATCGAGTCGGCCAGGATCGTGGCCGGGGTGGCGCGGATCGTGCGCGACGTCGGGCTGGCCGAGGAGCTGGCCCAGGACGCGCTGGTCGCGGCGCTGGAGCAGTGGCCGGAGTCCGGCGTACCGCGGAACCCGGGCGCCTGGCTGATGGCGATCGCCAAGCGGCGCGCGATCGACCTGATCCGGCGCAAGGAGACCTACCAGCGCAAACTCGCCGAGCTGGGCCACGAGCTGGAGATCGACGGCGACTCGGTCGAGGACGACGTCGAGGCGATCCTCGAGGACACCATCGAGGACGACCTGCTGCGACTGGTGTTCACCGCGTGCCACCCGGTGATCACCACCGACGCCCGGGTCAGCCTGACGCTGCGGCTGCTCGGCGGGCTCAAGACCGACGAGATCGCGCGGGCGTTCCTCGCCCCCGAGGCGACCATCGCGCAGCGGATCGTGCGCGCCAAGCGCAACCTCGCGAAGGCCGAGGTCGGCTTCGAGGTCCCGACCGGCGACGAACTGCTGAGCCGCCTCGGGTCCGTGCTCGAGGTCGTCTACCTGATCTACAACGAGGGGTACTCCGCGACCGCGGGTGACGACTGGATGCGCCCGAGCCTGTGCAACGAGGCGATCCGGCTCGGGCGGCTGCTCGCCGAGCTGATGCCGCAGGAGCCCGAGGTGCACGGCCTGCTCGCGCTGATGGAGCTGCAGTCGTCCCGCGCGAAGGCCCGCGTCGGCCCGGCCGGCGAGCCGGTGCTGCTGCTCGACCAGGACCGCCGCCGCTGGGACCGGCTGCTGATCCGGCGCGGCCTGGAGAGCATCGACCGCGCCTGGGCGCTCGACGGCGAGCCCGGCCCGTACGTGCTGCAGGCCGCGATCGCCGCTTGTCACGCGCGAGCGGCCGAGGCCGACGACACCGATTGGGCGCGGATCGCCGGCCTGTACGCCGTACTGGCGCAGGTGGTGCCGTCGCCGGTGGTCGAGCTGAACCGCGCGGTCGCGATCTCGATGGCGTTCGGGCCGGAGAACGGGCTGGTCGCGGTCGACGCGCTGCTCGACGAACCGGCGCTGAAGGACTACCACCTGCTGCCGAGCGTGCGCGGGGACCTGCTGTTCAAGCTCGGGCGGCTCGACGAGGCGCGCGCCGAGTTCGAACGGGCCGCTTCGCTGACCCGCAACGCGCGGGAACGGGCGCTGCTGCTCGACCGTGCCGCGGCCTGCTGAAACTTTCTCCGGAGGTCGTGTCGATCTGGTGGCGAGGTGATCGACGCAGTGGTGCGAGGCCGGATCGCGGCCCCCGAGACGAGGAGCAAGCTGATGGACAAGGTCACCTCGGCGGACGGTACGCCGATCGCCTACGACAAGCTCGGCGCCGGACCCGCGGTGGTCCTGGTCTGCGGAGGATCGGTCGACCGGATGTCGAACGCGCCGCTGGCCGCGCTGCTGGCCGAGCACTTCACCGTCTACAACTACGACCGCCGCGGCCGCGGCGACTCCGGGGACGCTCCCGAGTACGCCGTCGAGCGGGAGTTCGAGGACCTCGACGCGGTGATCGCGGCCGCGGGCGGTACGGCGTACCTGTACGGGACGTCGTCGGGTGCGGCGCTCGCGCTGCTGGCGACCGCGTCCGGGCTGCCGGTCGGGCGGCTGGTGCTGTGGGAGCCGCCGTACATCCTCGACGGCACCCGGCCGCGGCCGCCGGCGAACACCGCCGACATCTACCGGGACTTCGTCGCCGCCGGGCGGCGGGACAAGGCGGCGGAGTACTTCATGGCCGAGGTGGTCGGGCTGCCGGAGGAGTTCGTCGCGATGGCGAAGGCGTCGCCGTGGTGGCCCGCGCAGGAGGCGATCGCGCACACGCTCGCGTACGACGCGACGGTGATGGGCGACTACTCGGTGCCCGTCGACGCGCTCGGCCAGGTCCTGGTGCCGACGCGGGTGCTGACCGGTGGCGCGTCGTGGCAGTGGATGGTCGACGGGAACCTCGCCGTCGTCGCCGGGCTGGTGGACGGCAGCCACCGTACGCTCGACGGTCAGGAGCACAACGTCGACCCGGCCGTGATGGCCGGCGCGCTGAAGGAGTTCTTCGGATGAGGTTCCGGACGGTTCTGCAGGGGACGACGAAGGTCGGTTTCGAGGTCCCGCCCGAGGTGGTCGAGTCGTTCGGCGCGGGCAGGAAGCCGGCGGTGCGGGTGACGATCGGTGACTTCACCTACCGCAGCACGGTCGCGGTGATGGGCGGCGTCTACATGGTCGGCGTCAACGCCGACAACCGCGCGGCGGCCGGCGTCGCCGGGGGTGACGAGGTCGAGATCGAGCTGGAGCTCGACACGGCCCCGCGCGAGGTCGCCGTACCGGCGGACTTCGCCGAGGCCCTCGCGGCGAACCCGAAGGCGAAGGCGTTCTACGAGGGGCTGTCGTACAGCCAGCGCCGCTGGTTCGTCCTCGGCATCGAGGAGGCCAAGAAACCGGAAACCCGCGCCAACCGGATCACCAAGGCGGTCGAACGCCTGGCGTCGGGACGCGGGCAGAGGTGACCTGCGGTGCGTCCGGAGGAGGCTGGGACCTCTTCCGGACGCTGCAGGATCGAACTAGCCGACGGTGATCAGACCACCGGCGTTGGTGCGGGCGGCGTCGAAGCGCTGCTGGGCGTCGGCCCAGTTCACGACGTTCCACCAGGCCTTGACGTAGTCCGGCTTGACGTTCTTGTACTGCAGGTAGAAGGCGTGCTCCCACATGTCCAGCATCACGATCGGGATCTGCCCGGCCGGCAGCTGACCCTGCTGGTCGTACAGCTGGTGGATCAGCAGGCCGCCGCCGAGCGCGTCCCAGCCGAGGATGGCCCAGCCGGAGCCCTGGATGGTGGTCGCCGCCGCGGTGAAGTGCGCCTGGAACGCGTCGAACGAGCCGAACGACTCGTCGATCGCGGCCGCCAGCTCACCGTCCGGCTTGTCCCCACCCTCCGGCGACAGGTTCTTCCAGAAGATCGAGTGGTTGACGTGCCCGCCCAGGTTGAAGGCGAGGGTCTTCTCCAGCCCGACGATCGCGCCGAAGTCGCCGCCCTCGCGGGCCGCGGCCAGCTTCTCGAGCGTGTCGTTCAGACCCTTCACGTAGGTGGCGTGGTGCTTGGAGTGGTGCAGCTCCATGATCTCCCCGGCGATGTGCGGCGCCAGTGCGCCGTAGTCGTAGGAAAGGTCGGGAAGCGTGTACGTGGTCAACTCTGCTCCTTCGTCAGGGCCCGCGCGGGGGCCGGTATCTCCGATGTCCTGTCCGAGCTACACCAGCTTGAAACTTCAACCACGGTTGAGGTCAAGTCACCACGCGGGGCGGCGTGGATGTCCCGACCAGTGCCCGGTCCGGCGCCGTTCACACCGCGCCGGTCGCCTCCAGCTTCACATACTCCGGCCACGCACCCACGCCGGAGGTCTCCCAGTCTCGTCACAGCCCACCCGCTCAGAGCTGTCACCTCTCGAACCACCCCGGGAACCCCGCGTCCCGCCTTCCACGAACCTCCCCAGTACGACGGGCGCCGCGCCTGCGACCACGACCGCCAGTGCGGCCGGGATCAGCAGCGCCACGGGGAGCCCGGCCTGCCCGGCGACCGCGCCGATCAGCGCCGGCCCGACCAGGCCGCCGCCGTAGCTGATCGTCGTCACGCTCGACAGCCGCCGCCCGGAGGCACCGGAGCTGCCGAGCGTGCTCACCACGACCGGCCAGACGACAGCCATCCCGGCGCCGGCCAGGACCCAGCCGGCCATCGCCGTACCGACTCGCGCTGCCGGGGCGACACCCGAGAGCAGCACCAGCGCGTAGCCGACGGTCGCGACCGCGCCGGCGTACCGGATCGTCGCCGTCGGCCCGAGCCGCGCCCGGACGGGATCCCCGGCGAACCGGACGACGGTCATCGCGACGAAGAACGCGGTGTACACGAGCGACCCCATCGCCGGATCGGCGCCGAGTACGCGGGTGGCGTGAACACCCGCCCAGTCGGTCGCCGCCCCTTCGGTGAGGAACGCGGCCGCTCCGATGACCCCGAGCGCGATCACGAACTTCGTACCGCGCTCCGCGCTGCCCAGCGAGGCCTGACCTCGGTGGCTGCGAGCGACGCCTCCCTGCGGCGACGGCAGCCCGCGCGTCATCGCAACCGCCGCCACACTCAACGCCCCAGCGAGCAGCACCAGCACCACCCGCACATCCACCCCACCCCGCAGCCCGACCGTCGCCAGCGCCCCACCGAGCACCGCCCCGAGCGTCCACGTCCCGTGCATCGTCCCCATCACCGCACGCCCGGTCGCCCGCTCGACGTCCACCGCCTGCAGACTCAGCGCCACGTTCAGCGCCCCCGACAGCACCCCGAACACCACCGCCGCCCCCACCAGCACCCCGTACGACGGCGCAGCCGCGACGAGCACCGGCGCCGGCGCGGCCGCCCGCAGCGGCCACACCAGCACCCGGCGCCCGCCGTACCGGTCAGCCAGCCGCCCGGCGATCGGCATCGCCACCAAGGCACCGAGCGCCAGCGCCATCAGCAGTACACCGAGCCGCCCGGGCCCGAGATCGAGCCGCGCATCGGTCGCCGGCAGCGTCGCGCCCCACGCGGCGTTCAGCACCCCGGTCACGCCGTAACACCCAGCTGTCCGTCTCATCCTCCGACGATGCGGCCGGGGCGCCGCCGAACTCCAACACCTGTTCGCAGCCGATTCACGCACCCAACGCGTCAATCACGAGCGCCCTGCCGACATGCACCACTGATCAAGCGAGCCACCGGCCTGTCGCCCACGCTCAACGCACCCTCGATCATCGGCCCGACGCCTGCTTGATCAGTGCTGGATGTCGGGCGCCAGCCGCCACAGGCTGGTGATCTCCCGCGCGCGGGCCTCCGCCAGGGGGCCGCCGCTTCGGCGGCCGCCTCCTCCTTGTCGGGTTCGTGCTGCCTGGGCCCTGGTGTGCCGGGGCGCGATCTCGGATCGCCCGGCGACCGCGAGGCCTCCGCCCTCGAACAGCTCCAGCAATTCATCGCGGGAGCGCAGCCCGAGGTGCTCGGCCAGGTCGGAGAGGATCAGCCAGACCTCTCCGCCAGGGCTCAAGTGGTCGCGCGCACCGGAGAGGAAGCGGCGCAGCATCTGGCTGTTCTCGTCGTACACCGCGTGGTCGAGCGGGCCGATCGGTCGGGCTGGGATCCACGGCGGGTTGCAGACGATCAGGTCAGCCCGGCCGGGTGGGAACAGGTCGGTGTGCATCACGTCGGCGGTCAGGCCGAGTCGCGTGAGGTTGTCCTGCGCGCAGGCGACCGCTCGGGGGCTCAGATCTGTTGCTGTCACCGCGAAACCGCGCTGGGCCAGTACGGCAGCCAGCACTCCGGTCCCGGTCCCTACATCAAATGCTTGACCTACTGCGACCAGCGGTGTCCGAGCGACCAAGTCGACGTACTCGCTCCGCGTCGGCGCGAACACCCCGTAGTGCGGATGAATCCGACCATCCAACGCCGGCACCTCGACCCCGCGAAGCCGCAGCTGCTCGGCCCCGATCACCCCCAGCAACTCCTGCAGCGGCACCAGCCGATCACCCTGCCCAGCGCCGTACGCAAGCCGACAAGCCCGTCGCACATCCGGCGCCCGCCGCGCCTCCACGGCGTACGAGCGATCAATCCGCACCAGCACCGAGTTCACGACCCGCATCTGCCGGCTCCGCGTACGCCGGTACGACGCGAAGTCCGTCTCGCGGGGTCTGAGCCGCCGCTTGAGTGCGGCGACCACCTGCTTTCCGGTGTGCCAGTCGCCCTGCCAGAGCAGGCGGGAGCCCTGCTCGATGGCGCGGAGCGCGCGCGAAGCCGACCAGGTGTCGTCGATGACGAGAGGTGTGTCCATCAGCCGTTCCTGCTGCGAAGAGAAGTGACCAGGGGCAGCGCGGCTCACCCCGCGGCGCGTCGGCGCGGCGGGGGAGCGGGAACGGCTGGGTCAGTGAACGACTGGTGCGTGCACGGGGCTGGTCACGGGGGCGACGGTACGACATGACAGGCGCCGCGGGCACCGGGTTTCCGGGGCGCTGAGTGCTCGGGTGGTGACGCGTGGCGCGAGGACGCGGTGGGGGCTAATAGACTTCACGGGTCGATCCCGGTGGCTTGCCCGGCCAGCGGGGTCTTGAGATCCCCACACCGAACCCGAGGTTGTTGTCGTGCTCACCATGCAGGACGCGCTGCTCGCGCTGACGAAGTACTGGACCGACCGGGGCTGCATGGTGGTGCAGCCGTTCAACACCGAGGTGGGTGCCGGCACGCTGAACCCGGCCACCATCCTGCGGGTGCTCGGTCCCGAGCCGTGGCGGGTCGCGTACGTCGAGCCGAGTGTGCGCCCCGACGACAGCCGCTACGGCGAGAACCCGAACCGGCTGCAGACGCACACCCAGTTCCAGGTGGTGCTCAAACCGGACCCGGGCAACCCGCAGGAGCTGTTCCTGGCCAGCCTCGAGGTGCTCGGCATCGACATCCACGCCCACGACGTGCGCTTCGTCGAGGACAACTGGGCCAACCCGGCGACCGGTTCCTGGGGTCTGGGCTGGGAGGTCTGGCTGGACGGCCTGGAGATCACCCAGTTCACCTACTTCCAGCAGGCCGGCGGCATGACGCTGGACCCGGTGTCGGTGGAGATCACCTACGGCATCGAGCGGATCATGATGGCGCTGCAGGGCGTCTCGCACTTCAAGGACATCGCCTACGCCCCGGGTATCTCGTACGGCGAGGCGTTCGGCCAGGCCGAGTACGAGATGAGCCGGTACTACCTCGACGACGCCGACGTGGAGTCGCAGAAGCGGCTCTTCGAGGAGTACGCCGCGGAGGCGCGCCGGATGCTGGACGCGCGGCTGCCGGTCCCGGCGCACATCAACGTGCTGCGCTGCTCGCACACCTTCAACGTGCTCGACGCCCGTGGTGCGGTCAGCACCACCGAGCGCGCGAAGGCGTTCGGCCGGATGCGCACGCTGGCGCGTGAGGTCGCGCAGCTGTGGGCCGAGCGGCGCACCGAGCTGGAGTACCCGCTGGGCCAGGCCGAGCTGCCGGCCGCGGCGCCGGTGCCGACGTCGTTCCCGAAGGTCTCCGGGACGCGGCAGCTGCTGTTCGAGATCGGGACCGAGGAGATGCCGCCGTCGGAGGTCGCGAAGACCGCCGAGTCGGTGCGCAAGGCCCTCACCGAGAAGCTCGCCGCGACCCGGCTCGGGCACGGCACCGTCACGACGTACGCGACCCCGCGCCGGGTCGTTGCCTTCGTCACCGAGGTGCAGGCCGGCGAGCCGGACGCCGAGAAGGTTGCCCGCGGCCCGAAGAAGGCCGCCGCATTCGATGCCGAAGGCAACATCACCAAGGCCGCCGCCGGGTTCGCCCGCGGCCAGGGCGTGGACCCCTCCGAGCTGCACGACCTCGACGTCGACGGCGTCGCGTACGTCGCGGTGACCAAGCCGGACCCGGGCCGCGGTGCCGCCGAGGTGCTGAGCGGCGTACTGAGCGAGATCGTGACCGGGCTGCGCTCGGACAAGAACATGCGCTGGAACGACGCCAAGCTGTCGTTCACCCGGCCGGTGCGCTGGCTGGTCGCGCTGCTCGGCGACCAGGTCGTCCCGGTCGCCGCGTCGACGCTGACCGCCGGCCGGATCACCCGCGTGCACCGGACGGCGGCGCAGCCGACCGTCGAGATCGCGGCCGCCGAGGGGTACCTCGACCTGCTCCGGATCCACGGCATCGAGGCCGACCCGGCCCGGCGCCGGACGCAGATCGTCGAGGCGGCGCAGGAGCTGGCCGCGACCGTCGGCGGCAGCGTCGACGTCGAGGGCGAGTCGGCGCTGATCGACCAGATCGTCAACCTGGTCGAGGAGCCGACCGCGATCCTGGGCGGCTTCGAGCCGGCGTACCTGGATCTGCCGGGCGAGATCCTGACCACCGTGATGCGCAAGCACCAGCGCTACCTGCCGGTGCGGGACGCCGACGGGAAGTTGCTCCCGCACTTTGTTGCCGTGGCCAACGGTTCGGTCAAGCCCGACGTCGTGCGCGGAGGCAACGAAGGTGTACTGCGGGCGCGGTACGAGGACGCGAGCTTCTTCTGGCGCGCGGACCTGCAGACCACGCCGGAGACGATGAAGGGCGAGCTGGACAAGCTGGCCTTCGAGGAGAAGCTCGGCTCGATGGCCCAGCGGGCCGGCCGGATCGGGCGAATCGCGCAGTCGCTGGCCGCGGTCGTCGAGCTGGACGGCGACGAGCTGACCACGCTGAACCGGGCCGCCGAGCTGGCCAAGTTCGACCTCGGTTCGCAGATGGTCGTCGAGCTGACCAGCCTGGCCGGGACGATGGCCCGCGAGTACGCGCGCCGCGCCGGCGAGACCGAGGAGGTCGCGCAGGCGCTGTTCGACATGGAGCTGCCGCGCTCGGCCGGTGACCCGGTCCCGGCGACGACCCCGGGCGCGCTGCTCGCGCTGGCCGACCGCTTCGACCTGCTCGCCGGGCTGTTCGCGATCGGCGCCAAGCCGACGGGTTCGTCGGACCCGTTCGCGCTGCGTCGCGCGGCGGCCGGTGTGGTCGCGATCCTGCGCGAGCACCCGTCGCTGCGGGCGATCACGCTCCCGGTCGGCCTCGCGGCCGCCGCCGAGCAGATCGGTGCCCAGGGCATCGAGGTGCCGGCTGAGTCGCTGGCCGAGGTGTCCGAGTTCGCCGTACGCCGGTACGAGCAGCAGCTGATCGACCGCGGCGACGACCACCTCCAGGTCGCGGCGGTCCTCCCGCTCGCCGAGGCCCCGGCCCTGGCCGACGAGACCCTCGCCGAGCTCGGCCGCCAGGTCGACACCGAGGGCTTCGCCGAACTGGTCGCCGTCCTGCAGCGGGCCCGCCGCATCGTCCCGGCCGGCACCGACCCGTCGTACGACCCGAGCAAGCTCACCGAGCCCGCGGAGGTCGTGCTGCACGAGGCGGTCCAGAAGGTCACCCCGGCCCCGACGACGCTCGCCGAGTTCGTCCCGGCAGCGTCGGTGCTGGTCGAGCCGATCACCACGTTCTTCGAGGAGATCCTGGTGATGGCCGAAGACCCGGAGGTCAAGGCCGCCCGCCTCGGCCTGCTGGCAACCATCCGCGACCTCGCCGCGCCGGTCCTGGACTGGCAGGCGCTGGGCACCAGCCTCGGCTGATCGTTGGTGAAGGGCGCCCGGCTGCTGTGGCCGGGCGCCCTTTTGCTGTTCACTGAGCTGTGGCTGAGATCGTGTGCATCTGCGGATCCTTGAAGTTCGCGGACGAGATGGTGGCGCTGAACCGGGAGCTGAGCCTCGCCGGGGTGATCGTCGTGGCGCCTGGCGACTTCGGTGCGGAGCTCACCGACGAGCAGAAGGTTGTGTTGGGGGAGCTGCATCTGCGGAAGATCGATCTGGCGGATCGGGTGCTGGTGGTGAATCCCGGTGGGTATCTCGGGGAGTCGACGCGGCGGGAGATTGCGTACGCCGAGGCGGTGGGGAAGCCGGTTTCGTTCACTGGGTGAGCGCAAGGTCGTGGCTTTGGTTTCGACCAGGGGGTGATCGGCCGGGTGGTCGGCGTTCCTGGTGTGGAGGTGGTTGGCGTGCTGGTGGTTCCTGGAGCGGAGCTGTACTACGAGGTGCGTGGTGCTGGGCCGGTGCTGCTGTTGGTGTGTGGAGGGGTGTACGACGCTGAGGCGTATGCGCCGCTGGCCGATCGGCTGGCTGAGCGGTACACGGTGGTGACGTACGACCGGCGGGGGAACTCGCGGAGCCCGCTGGACGGGGAGCCGTCGCCGCAGGAGATCGCGGTGCATGCGGATGATGCTCGGCGGTTGCTGGAGGTGGTTTCGCCGGGGGAGCGGGCTGCGGTGTTCGGGAACAGTTCGGGGGCGATCATCGGGCTTGAGTTGGCGGCTCGGTGGCCGGAGTTGGTGGGGACGGTGGTGGCGCATGAGCCGCCGTTGTTCCATCTGCTGCCGGATCAGGCGTACTGGGCGACGTTGATGGACGACGTCGAGAAGAAGTTCCAGGCGGAGGGGGCTTGGGCGGCGCTGGAGGTGTTCAACGCGGGGTTTGCTGCCGCTGAGCAGTCGGCGGAACCAGCTGTTGAAGAGAGTGAGCTGGGGCCGGGGTCCATTGTCGAGCCTGATGCTGCGGTGCAGGCTCGGATGCAGCGGAACTTCGGGTTCTTCATCGGGTACGAGGTGCCGTCGTTCGGGCGGTACCGGGTCGATCTGGCGGCGCTGGGCGGCGTACGGGTGGTGATTGGTGTGGGGGAGATGTCGGCGGAGGAGCCGCCGGGGCGGGCTGCGGCTGCGTTGGCTGACGGGCTCGGTGTGGAAGTGACGGAGTTTCCCGGGGATCACGGGGGATTCGGGAGTGCGGTGGACGGGTTCGCCGCGGTGCTGGGTGGGGTGCTCAGAGGGGGAGCGTGAGGAGCGGGGCCAGGCGGTCGGCGATCAGGCGGTAGCCGTCGGGGCCGGGGTGGAGGTCGTCGGCGTACAGGGCTCTGGCTTCCTCGGCGGTGAGGACGGTGCGGCCGTCGATGAGTTGGAGGTCGGGGTCGGCGAGGGAGCGGGCGCCTAGCTCGACGCAGGCGCGGACGTCGTCGAGGGTGAGGCCGACCTCGTTCGGTTTGCCCTCGTGCTCGGGGGCGACGAGTGGGGTGATGACGACGAGCGGCGTGTGCGGGTGGCCGTCGCGGACCGTACGGAGGAAGGACTCGACCTGGCCGGGGAGGGTGCGGCCGGAGAAGGTCGCGCCGCCGTAGATGTTGATGCCGAGGCACAGCGAGATCAGGCGAGCGGGGGTGTCGCGGATCGTGCGGGCGGCGATCGGGTCCAGGTGGCACTCGCCGGCGAAGCCCATCGCGGTGAGGTCCCAGCCGTGGCGTCGCGCGACGAGCGCCGGCCAGGTCTCGGACGGGCCGTAGGCGCCGGTGCACTGGGTGATCGAGCTGCCGTAGGTGATCCAGCGGGGGCCGGTCGGGGGTGTGCGGGTGGCTTCGCCGGTGAAGGTCACCGCTCGTACGGCGATGGCGCCGGCCTGCGGGAGCCAGACGGTGAGGTCGGCTTCGTCGCCGGGGAGTGGGACGGTGATCTCCTGCTCGCCGAGCGCCAGCTCTTGGCGGTGGTGGAGGTGGCCGTCGATGAGGAAGTCGACGGGGGCGAGCTTGGTGTAGATGTCGAGGGCCGTTCGTAGTTCGAGGCGGATCTCGGTGGCTGAGGTTTTCCAGGAGGCGCGTACGCCGGCTGGGGTGGCGGCGCGGGACCAGAGGCGGTGACCGGAGCGGTCGGGGCGGCCGTGCCAGTCGTGCAGGCCGTTGGACTGCTCGCGGGGGTCTAGTCGCCAGAAGGTCGACCAGCCGTCGGCGTCGATTTCGCGGAAGCGGTAGCCGGTCCAGAGGGTGTCAGACATGGGTGTCTTCGGGGGCGGTCAGGCGAGTAGCTGCTCGGGCGCCGAGGCTGGCGTTGACGTGGGCGAGCATCACCGCTGCCGCGGTTTCGGTGTCGCGGGCGGCGATGGCTTCGACGAGGGCCAGGTGGTCGGCGTGGGTGCGGTCCAGGTCTTCCTCGGAGCGGCCGGTTTCGAGGGCGAGGCGGCGGTAGCGGTCGGCCTTGTCCCAGAGGCTGTCCAGCGACTGGATCAAGAGTTGGTTGTGGGAGGCGCGGTAGATCGCGGCGTGGAACTCGCGGTGGGTGGCCAGTTCCAGGGAGTTGGGGTCGGCGCGGAGGGGGAGCAGTTCCGTGGCTGAGGCTCGGATGGCTTCGAGCTCGGCGCGGGTGCGGCGTTCGGCGGCCAGGCCGGCGGCCAGGGGGTCCAGGGAGCGGCGGATCTCGAGGAGATCGCGGGCCTCTTCGGCGGTGAGGGCGGTGACGCGGGCGTCTCGGTGGGCGTCCAGCTCGACGAGGCCGTCGCTCATCAGGCGGCGCAGCGCCTCGCGCAGGGGCGTCGTACTGATGCCCAGGTCGCGGGCCAGTGGGCCTTGCTGGATCACCGCGCCGGCGACCAGTTCGCCGCTCAGGATGCGGGCGCGGACCAGTCCGTACGCCGCCTCCGCCTTGGTCGGGCGGTTCCCGTTCTGCTCGTCCATCGCACCTCCCTCCGGCCGGGGGTCAAATTTATCGCAACCCGATCGCTGCAGCTCGTTATAACGAGGATTCTAGCTCAAACCACCCAAGATCAAGACGTGAGACGAGTCAACACCAGAGCTTGACGCGGAAGGTTATAACGAAGCACAGTGGAGGCCGACCACCGGAGAGGAACCAGCGTGAACCCCACCCCCCGCAGCTACCGGCTCGGCATCCTGCTCGGCGACGGCATCGGTCCCGAGATCGTTCCGGCCGCGGTCGAGGTGATGGACGCCGCCGTCGCCGCGGCCGGCGCGGCCCCGATCGAGTGGGTCCCGCTGCCGCTCGGTGCCGCCGCGATCGAGACGCACGGCAGCGCGCTGCCGCCCGCGACGCTGGAGACCCTCGGGGAGCTCGACGGCTGGCTGCTCGGCCCGCACGACAGCGCGGCGTACCCGGAACCGCACCGCGCCCTGCTCAACCCGAGCGGCGCGATCCGCAAGCACTTCGACCTGTACGCCAACATCCGCCCGGCCCGGTCGTTCGACGACCGCGGGACCGATCTGGTCGTGGTCCGGGAGAACACCGAGGGCTTCTACGCCGACCGCAACACGTTCTCCGGGACCGGTGAGTACATGCCGACCAAGGACGTCGCGATCGCGATGGGCGTGTTCACCCGGCCGGCGATCGAGCGGATCGCGCGGGAGGCGTTCGAGCTGGCCAAGCGCCGGCGGCAGCACCTGACGGTGGTGCACAAGGCGAACGTGCTGCGCACGTCGACGGGGATGTTCCGGGCGATCTGCCAGGAGATCGCGGCGGAGTACCCGGAGGTCGTCGTCGACGACTTCCACATCGATGCGATGACCGTGCACCTCGTACGCCGTGCGGCGGACTTCGACGTGATCGTCACCGAGAACATGTTCGGGGACATCCTGTCGGACCTGGCGGGTGAGCTGGCCGGGTCGCTGGGGATCGCGCCGTCGGTGAACGCGTCGGCGGAGCGGGCGATGGCGCAGGCCGCGCACGGTTCGGCGCCGGACATCGCCGGGCAGGACCTGGCGAACCCGACGGCGATGATCGGGTCGGGTGGAATGCTGCTGGACTGGCTGGGACGGCGTTGCGACGATCCGGCGGCGAGCAAGGCGGCTCAGTTGGTGGATGATGCGTTGTTCGCGACCATCCGCTCAGGAGTCTGTACACGAGATTTGGGTGGTACGGCGGGCACAGCAGAGTTCGGTTCAGCTGTTGCCAAGGCGATCACTTCAGCATGATCGCCCCTGACTACCAGCCGCTCCGATGGGTAGCGCCGCAGCATCTGCCGCGGACGCTGCGGATCCTGCTGGAGAACGCCCTGCGGCACGGGACCGACAGCAGCGTGCTCGCGAACTGGGTGCCGGGGGCAACGGGTGAGATCGAGGTGCACCCGTCGCGGGTCTTCCTGCACGACACCAACGGCGTCCCCGTACTGGCCGATCTCGCCGCGATGCGCGACGCGATGGTCGCGCAAGGCGGCGACCCGGCGCGGGTCGATCCGTTGGTGCCGGCCGAGCTGGTGGTGGATCACTCGGTGATCGCCGATGTGTTCGGGCGGCCCGATGCGCTGGAGCGGAACGTCGAGCTGGAGTACCGGCGCAACGGCGAGCGCTACCAGTTCCTGCGCTGGGGGCAGGAAGCCTTCGAGCAGCTGAAGGTCGTACCGCCGGGCGCCGGGATCATGCATCAGGTCAACCTCGAGAAGCTCGCCCGGGTGGTCGAGGTGCGGGACGGGGTCGCGTTCCCGGATCTGTGTCTGGGGACCGACTCGCACACCACGATGGTGAACGGGCTCGGCGTGCTCGGCTGGGGGATCGGCGGGATCGAGGCCGAGGCGGCGATGCTCGGGCAGTCGGTCTCGATGGTGATCCCGAAGGTGGTCGGCGTCCGGCTGGTCGGGGCGCTGCCCGCGGGGTCGACGGCGACGGATCTGGTGCTGACGATCACCGAGCGGCTGCGGGCGCACGGGGTGGTCGGGAAGCTGGTCGAGTTCTTCGGGCCGGCGCTGGCCGGCCTGCCGGTGCCGGACCGGGCGACGATCGCGAACATGAGCCCGGAGTTCGGGTCGACGGTCGCGTGGTTCCCGATCGACGAGCAGACCGTGGACTACCTGCGCTTCACCGGGCGCGAGCACGTCGAGCTGGTGGAGAACTACGCCAAGGAGCAGGGGCTCTGGCACGACGGCACGGAGATCCGGTACGACGAGGAGCTAACGGTCGATCTGTCGGAGGTCGTGGCGTCGATCGCCGGGCCGAACCGGCCGAACCAGCGCATCCCGCTGACGGAAGTCGCCGCGACGACGGCGGGCGGGGGTGGGGGAGCGGGAGAGCTGGCTGACGGGTCTGTGGTGATCGCCGCGATCACCTCCTGCACGAACACGTCCAACCCGAGCGTGATGGTTGCCGCGGGGCTCGTCGCCAAGAAGGCGGTGGAGCTCGGGCTGACGACCAGGCCCTGGGTGAAGACGACGCTCTCGCCGGGGTCGCGTGTGGTGATGGACTACTACGCGGCGGCCGGGCTCACGCCGTACCTGGAGAAGCTCGGGTTCCACCTGGCCGGCTTCGGGTGCATGACCTGCATCGGCGCCTCGGGCGGGCTCGCCGACGGGGTGGCCGAGGAGGTCCGGGCGAAGGGCCTCTCGGTCGCGGCGGTGCTGTCGGGGAACCGGAACTTCGAGAGCCGCATCCAGCCCGACGTACGGCAGAACTACCTGGCGTCGCCGCCGCTCGTGGTCGCGTACGCGCTCGCGGGGCGGATGGGGCTCGACCTGACCACCGAGCCGATCGCCGACGGGATCTACCTGAAGGATCTCTGGCCGACCCAGGCCGAGATCGACGAGGTCATCCAGAACGCTCTGAAGCCCGAGATGTTCGCCAACGCGTACGCCGACGTGTTCGCGGGCGACGCGCGGTGGCGCGGCCTGGCGGTCGAGGGCAGCAGGACCTATCAGTGGGACGCCGAGTCGACGTACCTGCAGCGGCCGCCGTACCTGGAGCAGCCGAACACGCCGGGCGATCTGAAGGGAGCCCGCGCGCTGGTCAGGCTCGGGGACTCGGTGACGACCGATCACCTCTCTCCGGCGGGGGCGATCCCACCGGACAGTGTGGCGGGGAAGTACCTGCGTGAGCTGGGGGTGAAGGAGCTCAACACGTACGCGTCCAGAAGAGGGAACCACCTGGTGATGATGCGCGGCGCGTTCGCCAACCTCCGGCTGCGGAACCAGCTCGTGGACCGCGAAGGTGGGTTCACCAGCAAAGACGGGGAACTGTTGGCGGTGTACGACGCCGCTCAGGCGTACCGACTCGAGAAGACTCCGGTCGTCGTGATCGCGGGGAAGGACTACGGGACCGGGTCGTCCCGGGACTGGGCCGCGAAAGGCCCTGCCCTGCTCGGCGTCCGCGCCGTCCTCGCGCAGTCCTTCGAGCGCATCCACCGCTCCAACCTCGTCGGCCTCGGCATCCTCCCCCTCGAGTTCGCCGAGGGCGAGGGTGACGACCTGACCGGCGAGCACCCGATCGACATCACCCTCGGCGACGACGGGTTCGCGACCGTCGTCTCCGGCGGCCGCAGCTACCGGCTGCGGATCCGCCTCGACACCCCGCGGGAGTCCGAGTACTACCGGCACGGCGGCGTGCTGCCCTACGTGCTGCAGCGTCTGAAGGCAGGAGAGCTCTGAGATGATCCGTTCCGTCAACCCCGCGACAGGTCAGCAGCTGGCCGAGTTCGAGCCGGAGTCCGACCAGTCGGTCGACGAGCGCCTGAGCGCAGCCGTCGCAGCACAGGTCGCCTGGCGCCAGACTCCGATCGGCGAGCGCGCCGAACTGCTCCGCAGGATCGCCACAACGCTGCGCGACAAGTCCGCCGATCTCGCGCTGCTGATCTCCCAGGAGATGGGCAAGCCGCTGACCGAGGCCCGCGCGGAGATCGAGAAGTGCGCGATCACCTGCGAGTACTACGCGACGAACGCGATCGGCTTCCTCGCCGACGAGCCGGTGCGCAGCAACGCGAGCCAGAGCCGGATCGTCTACGACCCGCTCGGCGTCGTGCTCGCGGTGATGCCGTGGAACTACCCGTTCTGGCAGTTCTTCCGCTTCGCCGCCCCGGCGCTTGCCGCAGGCAACGGCATCGTGCTCAAGCACGCCAACTCGGTTCCGCAATCCGCGCTGGCGATCGCCGCCGTTCTGCACGCAGCCGGTACGCCGGAAGGCCTCGTCCAGGTCGTCCTGGTGGAGACGAAGAAGGTCGCCGAGCTGATCGCCGACGACCGGATCGCCGCGGTCACGTTCACCGGCTCGACCGAGGTCGGCACGATCATCGCGGCCCAGGCCGGCGCGGCACTGAAGAAGCAGGTGCTGGAGCTGGGCGGCTCCGACCCGTTCGTCGTCCTGGCCGACGCCGACGTGCAGGCCGCGGCCGAGACCGCCGTCCGGGCGCGGTTCATCAACGTCGGGCAGAGCTGCGTGAACGCGAAGCGGTTCATCGTCGAGGAGTCGGTCGCGGACGAGTTCGTGGATGCCTTCTGCGCCGCGACCGACCGGCTGGTGGTCGGCGACCCGCTGGACGCAGCGACGACGATCGGTCCGCTGGCCCGCGCGGATCTCCGCGACACCCTGCACGAGCAGACCCGCCGCTCGGTCGAGGCCGGCGCGAAGCTGCTGCGCGGTGGCGAGAACGTCGACCGTGAGGGCTACTTCTACCAGCCGACCGTGCTCGACCACGTCGTACCGGGAATGGCCGCGTTCGACGAGGAGACCTTCGGCCCGCTGGCCGCGATCGTGCGCGCGGCCGACGCCGACGAGGCGATCCGGCTCGCCAACCAGACCGAGTTCGGCCTCGGCGCCGCGCTCTGGACGACCGACGCGGCCAAGGCCGAGGAGTACAGCCGCAAGCTCGAAGCCGGAGCGGTGTTCGTCAACGGGATGGTCGCCTCCGACCCCCGGCTCCCGTTCGGCGGCATCAAGCGCTCCGGCTACGGCCGCGAGCTGGGCCCGCACGGCATGCGCGAGTTCATGAACACCAAGACCGTCTGGGTCGGCCCGGTCAGCACGCCCGAGTCCGAGTGCCTGGTCATCGATCCCGACGAGGTCGACGTGTTCGACCGCGGCAACGGCGTCGTCACCACGCCGTACGTCGGCAGCTGGAACAGCACTCACAACGGCGTCACCACCGGCACGACCACCTTCCAGGTCGGCACGCGGATCCCGCTGCACTCGCACAACGTCGAGGAGTCGGTGCTGATCCTGCGTGGCCGCGCGGTCGCGGTGATCGGCGGCGACCGCGTCGAGCTGAAGGCCGGCGACGCGACCTGGGTGCCGGCCGGCGTACCGCACCACTTCGTCAACGCCGGCGACGACGAGATGACCATCTACTGGGTGTACGGCGGCCGCGCGGTCACCCGGACGCTGACCGAGACCGGCGTCACCGTTGCGCACCTGTCCGAGGGCGACCGGACAGGCCGTTCCTCACGGTCGTAATAGACGCTACAGTGAATCCTGATCTTGTAACGAACGGAGTCAAGCTCGTGACGCAGTTGCCGACCATCGACCTCACCGCCGCCGGACCGCGGGGCCGGGGTGAGCAGTACGGCGAGGCCGCCCGTGCGCAGATCGAGCGCTCGCTGGCCTTCTACGCCGCCTCGGTGTCCCGCAAGACCGGGCTGCCGTGGGACGAGGTGACGGTGCGCTCGCGGCAGTGGATCCCGCTGGTCGAGGGCTTCGCGCCCGACCTGCTCGAGGAGATCCGCGGCATCGCGCTCGGCGCGAACCGCAGGCTGGAAGAGATCCTGACCCTGAACGTCCGCGGCGAACTGCTCCGCGGCGACGTGTTCGGCACCGAGGGCACCGAGGTCGCCGACGCCAACGACGACGGTTGTACGTCGTTCGCGCTGCTGCCGGCCGCCAACCCGCTCGGCCACGTCTTCGCCGGCCAGAACTGGGACCTGTACTCCGGCGTCGCCGACACCGTCGTGGTGCTGCGGATCACCCAGCCCGGCAAGCCGACGATCATCGGCCACGTCGAGGCCGGCCAGGTCGCCCGGCACGGCGCCAACTCGGCCGGGATCGCGCTGAACGCGAACGGCCTCGGCGCGGGCTTCGGCCCGGGCGCGGGGATCCCGGGCACGGTGGTTCGCCGTACGGTGCTGGAGTGCTGGGACTTCCACGACGCGCTGCAGGTGATCTTCGACGCCCAGCAGAGCCTGTCCAGCAACCTGCTGCTGACGCACCGGGACGGCTTCGCGATCGACATCGAGACCACGCCGGGCCGCAACGGCTGGATGTACCCGACCGACGGCCTGCTTGTGCACGGCAACCACTTCCAGTCGTTCATCCCCGAGCAGATCAACGGCAGCTACAAGCCGTTCTCGGTCGACTCGCTCTACCGCCTGCCGCGGGTCGAGGAGGGCCTGGCCCAGATCCGCCTCGACGGGACCAGCGAGGAGGCGGTCGCGCGGATCGTGCAGTCCACGATGAGCGACCACTTCGGCCACCCGAACGCCGTCTGCGAGCACTCCGACCCGCGCCGGCACGAGCTGGACCGCAACGAGACGATCGTGTCCAGCCTGGTCGACCTGACCACCGGCATCTACCAGCTCACCCCCGGCCTGCCGTGCAGCAACAGCTACCAGCAGCTGCCCTGGAACCTGTACGACGGCCCCGGCCCGGAGGAGCGTCCCGACGTCCCGTCGCCGGCCCTCAGCACGACGTCTTCCTGAACGGAGAGATCCAGATGACCGACGAACAACCGACGCCGGCCGAGATCGCCGCCCGGTCCGAGCGGGTCGCGCCGAAGCTGCGTGAGCACCTGCCGATGACGCCGCTGGTCCGGTACGACGCGTTCAGCGAGGAGATCGGCGCCGAGGTGCTGGTCAAGAGCGAACACCTGCAGCGGACCGGCTCGTTCAAGGCCCGCGGGTCGATGGCGAAGATCCTCACGCTGACCGACGCGCAGCGCGAGCGCGGCGTGGTGACGGCGTCGACCGGCAACCACGGGCTCGGCGTCGGCAACGCGCTGGCCACGCTCGGCGGTCGCGGGATCGTCTACCTGCCGGAGAACGCGGCGCCGGGCAAGGTCGCGGCGCTGCGCCGGTTCGGGCTGGAGCTGCGCGCCGAGGGCTTCGACTCCGGCGTCCTGGAGCCGAAGGCCCGCGCGTACGCCGCCGAGCACGACCTGGTCTACGTCCCGCCGTACAACGACCCCGACACGATCGCCGGGCAGGGCACGGTCGGGGTGGAGATCCTCGAGCAGCTGGCCGGTCAGCAGCTCGACGTGGTCGTCGTCGCGGTCGGCGGTGGCGGTCTGGTCAGCGGCGTCGCGTCGGTGCTGAAGCGGCACCGGCCGGGTATCAAGGTGATCGGTGCGTCGCCGGTCCGCGAGGCGCCGATGGCCGCGTCGATGGTGGCCGGGGAGATCGTCCAGGTCGAGCCGCAGGAGAGCCTGTCCGACGGTACGGCGGGCAGCGTCGAACCGGGCAGCATCACGTTCCCGCTCTGCCGCGAGCTGGTCGACGACTGGGTGCTGGTCAGCGAGGACGCGATCGCCGCCGCGCTGCGGATGGTGATCGACACCGAGCACCAGCTGGTCGAAGGCTCGGCCGCGATGGCCTTCGCGGCCGCGCGGGCCCGGCGTACCGATCTGGAGGGCGCGCGGGTCGCGATCGTGTCCTGCGGTGGCAACATCTCGGCGAGCACGCTCGTCACGGCGCTGGGCTGATGCCCACCGTCACCGCGCTGCTCAACGGCTACTCGCTCGCGACCGACCAGGGCAGCCCGGCGTTCTGCTCGATCGTGCTGGTCGAGAGCGAGGGCCGGCGACTGGTGTTCGACTTCGGGCACGTCGGCCGACGCCGGGCGTTGCGCCGTGAGCTGGCCGAGCGCGGCCTGGAGCCGGCCGACATCGACACCGTCGTGCTGTCGCACGGGCACTGGGACCACATCCAGAACATCGACCTGTTCGCCGCGAGCCGCGTGGTCGTGCACCCCGCCGAGCTGACGTTCCTGGCGAACCCGGCCGGGCCGCACACGCCGAGCTGGACGAGCTCGGTGCTGGCCGGGCTGACGATCGCCGAGACCTTTGAAGGCGACGAGGTGTTGCCCGGCGTACAGGTGATCGAGCTGCCCGGGCACACGCCCGGATCGATCGGCCTCAGCGTCGCGACCGACGACGGGACCGTCGTGCTGACCGGCGACGCCGTACCGACGCTGGACGTGCTGCGGTCCGGGCAGGCGTCCGGGCAGCCGACCGGTCCGGAGCAGGCGAACGCGTCGATCGCGCGGGTCGCCGCCCTGGCGGACTTCGTCCTGCCGGGTCACGATCAGTTGCTCCGGCGGACCGCCGGCGGAGCTTTCGAGACCGCGCAGCCCCGGACGCCGCTGGTGTTCCGCGGGGCGAGCAGCGTCAGGTGAAGGAGTGAGCGTGGAGACCGTCGCAGGGCAAACGCCGAGCATGGTCGAGGACCCGCCCGAGGTCGGGATCGCCGCGGCGACCGACCTGCTGCGGACGGCGTACGGGATCGCGGCGGAGCTGACGATGCTGCGCAGCGAGCGGGACCGCAACTTCCTCGCCGTCGCGGACGACGGTCGCGAGCTGGTGCTGAAGATCTCCAACACCGGTGACGACCCGGCACAGATCGCGATGGAGAGCGCCGCGATGCGGCACGTCGAGCTGACCGATCCCGGGCTGCCGATCCCGCGGCTGCTGCCCGCGCTCGACGGCAGCTCGGTGGTGCTCGCCGAGGCCGCGGACGGCCGCCGGCACCTGACCCGGCTGATGACGGTGATGCCCGGCCAGGTCGGTGATCTGGTCCGGCTTCCGAGCTGGTTCGCCGCGTCGTTCGGCACGATCTGCGCGCGGCTCGTCAAAGCCCTGCAGGGCTTCGGTCACCCGGCCGCGCACCGCCGGCTGGACTGGGATCCGCGCGTGGTCTCGTCGTTGCGCCCGTACGCCGACCGCCTGCCCGAGCAGCGCCGCCGGGCTCCGATGCACCGTCTGCTCGATCGCTTCGAGTCCTTGCCTGAGGCAACGAGCAAGTTGCCGGCGCTGACGCTGCACGCGGACGTGACGCTGAGCAACGTGCTGCTCGGGGCCGACGGCATCGACGGGGTGATCGACTTCGGCGACATGCACCATACCGCGCGGGTCGCGGACCTGGCGATCAGCTTGGCCTCGCTGCTGCGCGAGTCCGAGGACCCGTGGCCGGCGGCGCGCGAGTTCCTCGACGCGTACCAGCGGGTGCTGCCGCTGGAGCCGGCGGAGGTCGAGCTGATCGGAGAGCTGGTGCTCGCGCGGTGTGCGGCGAGCACGCTGATCTCGGCTTGGCGGGCGCCGCTGTACCCGGGCAACGAGGAGTACCTGACCAGCCTGGTCGCCGGGAGCTGGCACGTGCTCGATGTGTGGGCGGAGCTGTCGCCGCGGGAGCTGGCAGACCGATTCCACCGGATTTGCGGCACGTTGCGCGTGAGCGCTGCGGGAGGGGATGACCTGCTCGGGCGCCGGGACTTGGTGTTCGGGGGGCGGACGTTGTCGCCGCTGTTCTACCGGCGGCCGTTGCGGGTCGTCCGGGCCGAAGGGGTCTGGATCGAAGGGGCCGACGGCAAGCGCTACCTCGATGCCTACAACAACGTTCCGGTCGTCGGGCACGCGCATCCGGCCGTGGTGCAGGCGGTCGCGCGGCAGGCCGGCGTACTGAATGTGCATTCGCGGTACCTGCACCCGCACGCGATCGAGCTGGCCGAGCGGCTGACCGCGTCGATGCCGGACGGGCTGGACACCTGCGTGTTCATGAACTCGGGCAGCGAGGCCAACGACCTGGCCTGGCGGATGGCGCGGATCGTCACCGGGCGGTCGGGCGCGATCGCCGCCGATCTGGCGTACCACGGGGTGAGTGAGGCGACGACTGCTTGGTCGACCAACACCTACCCGCCGTCGGCGCGTCCGGCGCACGTCGGCACCTTCGAGGCGCCGCGGGTTGTGGACGGTCGCCAGCCGACCGCGGAGGACGCGCGGCAACGGGTGCAGGCCGGGCGCGACCAGCTGGACGGGCACGACGTCGCGTTGCTCGCGGTCGACTCGGTCTTCAGCAGCGCGGGGATCCTGACGCCGACCGGTGAGTTCATGCGTGGGTTGCAGGATGCGGTGCACGCGGCCGGTGGGCTGTTCCTCGCCGACGAGGTGCAGGCCGGGTTCGGCCGCGGCGGGCGGCACCTGTGGCGGTTCGAGGACTACGGGCTGACGCCGGACTTCGTCACGCTCGGCAAGCCGATGGGCAACGGGCACCCGGTCGCCGCGCTGATCACCCGCCGCGAGATCGCCGAGCAGTTCGCGACCGTTGACGAGTTCTTCAGCACCTTCGGCGGCAACCCGGTCTCCTGCGTCGCGGCGAACACCGTGCTCGACGTGATCGAGGAGTCCGGCCTGGTCGCGCGCTCGGGTGCGGTCGGCGCGCAGCTGCTCGCCGGGCTGACCGAGCTCGCGCCGTCGATCCACCCGGCGGCGAAGGTCCGCGGGCAGGGGCTGATGGTCGGCGTCGAGATCCCGGACGAGGCCGGTGTGAACGCGGCCGACCTGGCCGAGCGGCTGCGCGAGCACGGCGTACTGGTCGGCACGACCGGACCTGGTGGTCAGGTGCTGAAGATCCGGCCGCCGCTGATCTGGGAGACCCAGCACGTCGAGCTGTTCCTGAAGGCGTTCGCACTACTGTGAGGGCGTGCGCGAACTAGTTGTGCTCGGCACCGGGAGCCAGGTGGCGTCCCGGGAGCGGAACCAGAACGGCTACTTCCTGCGCTGGGACTCCGAGGGGTTCCTCTTCGATCCCGGCGAGGGCACTCAGCGGCAGATGCTGTACGCCGGGGTCGCGGCCGGCGCGATCACGCGGCTGTGCGTCACGCACTTCCACGGCGACCACTGCCTCGGCGTACCGGGGGTGGTGCAGCGGCTGTCGCTGGACGGCGTACCGCATCCGGTGCACGCGCACTACCCGGCGTCCGGGCAGGAGTACTTCACCCGGCTCCGGTACGCCGCGTCGTTCTTCGAGCGGGCCGAGCTGCGCGAGGAGCCGATCGACGAGGAAGGGCTGCTCTCGGTCGGCTCGTTCGGGCAGCTCTGGGTCCGTCGGTTGGAGCACCCGGTCGAGGCGTTCGGCTATCAGCTGGTCGAGCCCGACGGGCGGCGGATGCTGCCGGAGCAGTTGGCGGCGTACGGCGTGAGCGGGCCCGCCGTCGGGCGGTTGCAGGCCGCCGGGTCGCTGGTGGTGGACGGGCGGACGGTGACCGTCGAGCAGGTCAGCGAGCCGCGGCGGGGGCAGCGGTTCGCGTTCGTGATGGACACGCGGTTGTGCGAGGGCGTCTTCCGGCTGGCCGACGGTGCGGACCTGCTGGTGATCGAGTCGACGTACCTGTCCTCGGAGGCGACGCTGGCCCGGAACTTCGGGCACCTGACCGCCCGGCAGGCCGCGCGCGTCGCGCGGGAGTGCGGCGTACGGACGCTGGTGCTGACGCACTTCTCGCAGCGCTACACCGACATGAAACCGTTCGAGGAGGAGGCCCGCGCCGAGTTCGGCGGCGAGGTGGTGATCGCCGCCGACCTGGCCCGGATTCCGGTCCCGCGCCGGGAATAGATCGCGTGTCCGGTTGGCTACACGTCGTATGGCAGAGCAGAAACTGTACGGAGCCGAGCACGTCAAGGCGTACGAGGACAGCGACGGCGCGGTCGGCTACGACTGGGGCGACCACGGCGCGACGATCCTGGTCCTGACGACGATCGGCGCCAAGTCCGGCGAGGAGCGCAAGAACGCGCTGATCTACCGCCAGGTCGACGAGGGCTACGCCATCGTCGCCTCCAAGGGCGGCGCGCCGCAGCACCCGGGCTGGTACCACAACCTGGTCGCGGACCCGGACGTGAAGGTCCAGATCAAGGGCGACCGGTTCGCGGCCCACGCCCGGGTGGCCACCGACGACGAGCGCGACCGCATCTGGCCGCAGATGGTCGAGGTCTGGCCGGACTACAACACCTACACGACCAAGACCGACCGCAAGATCCAGATCGTCATCCTCGAACGGTCCTGAAGAACTCCCGGACGTCGGCGAGCAGGAGCTGCGGCTCCTCCAGGGCGGCGAAGTGGCCGCCCTGGTCGACGTCCGTCCAGCGCACGATGGTGTTCTCGCGTTCGGCGTAGCGCCGGATGCAGACGTCGTGGGCGAAGATGATCGCCGCCGTCGGGACGCCGGAGTTCTCCAGCTGCGCACCCCAGGCGCCGCCCTGGGCGTACCCGACGTACGCCGCCGTACCGGCCGAGCCGGTCAGCCAGTAGATCATCACGTTGGTGAGCAGCTTGTCGCGGCTGATGATCTCGTCCGGCAGCGTCGCCCGCGGGTGCGTCCACTCGCGGAACTTGTCCATGATCCAGGCCAGCTGCCCGACCGGTGAGTCGACCAGCCCGTAGGCCAGCGCCTGCGGCCGCGTCGACTGGATCGCGATGTAGCCGAACTGCTCCTGCATGAACTCACCGACCCGCGCGATCCGGTCCTGCTCCAGCGGCGTCAGCGTCGCGAGCTCCTCGTTCGGCAGCGGGAACGGCGGCAGCGCCGGCCCGCCGTTGACGTGCACGCCGACGACGCGCCCGCGGTCGGCCCGGGCGACCTCCGGCGAGACCGCGCCGCCGATGTCACCGCCCTGGACGCCGTACCGGTCGTAGCCCAGCCGGCTCATCAGCTCGGCCCAGGCCCGGCCGATCCGCTCGGTGGTCCAGCCGGCGTCCGCGACCGGCGTCGAGAAGCCGAAACCGGGCAGCGACGGGATCACCACGTGGAAGGCGTCGGCCGCCTCGCCGCCGTGCGCGACCGGGTCGGTCAGCGGACCGATCAGGTCGACGAACTCGACGAACGAGCCCGGCCAGCCGTGCGTCAGCAGCAGCGGCAGCGCGTCCGGCTCGGCCGAGCGGACGTGCAGGAAGTGGATCCGCTGCCCGTCGATCTCGGTGGTGTACTGCGGGAACTCGTTGAGCTGCTGCTCGATCTTGCGCCAGTCGTACTCCGTGCGCCAGTAGTCGACGAGGCCGCTGAGCCAGCTGACGGGGACGCCGGTGTCCCAGCCGTCGCCCGGAAGTTTCATGGGGAGCCGCGCGTCGGTCAGCCGGCGCTGCAGGTCGTCGAGGGTGCTCTGCGGGATGTCGAGGCGGAACTCGGTGATCGTCGTCATGGCTACGACTCTGTCATCCGGTTAGGACAGCTTCGGTCCTAGCTGGCTGGCAGACTTCGGGACATGTTGGAAACCTCGGCGCGGCTGCTCAAGCTGCTCTCCCTGCTGCAGACCCCGCGCGACTGGTCCGGTACGACGCTCGCCGATGAGCTGGGCGTCGGCGTACGGACCGTGCGGCGGGACGTCGACAAGCTGCGCAACCTCGGCTACCCGGTCGAGGCGGTCCCTGGTGTCGCCGGCTACCGGCTGGGCGCCGGGGCGTCGCTGCCGCCGCTGCTGCTGGACGACGAGGAGGCGGTCGCGGTGGCGATCGGGCTGCGGAGCTCGGCGGCCGGGGGAGTGGCTGGGCTGGAGGAGTCGTCGGTGCGGGCGCTGGCGAAGCTGGAGCAGGTGCTGCCGTCGCGGCTGCGGCACCGGGTGCGGCTGCTGCAGTCGGTCGCCGTACCGGCTGCTCAGGGGTCTGTGGTGGACTCGGAGGTGTTGCTGGCGGTTGCTGCGGTGTGTAGGGATCATCAGCGGTTGCGGTTCGACTACCGGTCGCATGACGGGACGGCGAGTGTGCGGACGACTGAGCCGCACCGGCTCCTCCACACCGGGCGGCGCTGGTACCTGACGGCGTGGGACCTCGATCGGAGCGACTGGCGGACCTATCGGCTGGATCGGATGACGTTGAGGATTCCGACCGGGCCGCGGTTCACCCCGCGCGAGATCCCCGAGGCCTCGCAGGGCATCGCGTCCGGTGGGTACAAGTACCAAGCTGTCTTCCGCGTGCACGCCTCCGGCCTCGCAGTCGGCGACCGCCTGTCGTCGACGGTCGCCACGATCGAGCCCGTCGACGAGACGACCTGTCTGGTGCGAACCGGCTCGAACTCCTTGGACGAGCTCGTCCTCTACATGGGACTGCTCGGCGTCGCCGTCGAGGTCGTCTCACCACCCGAGGTCGCCGAGCATGCCCGGACAGTAGCGGCCCGGCTCGCGGGAGCTTAGAGTCCAGCGCATGGAAGACCAGTACGTCGAGACGGTGCTCGGGCGGATCCGCTTACGGGTCGCGGGTGAGGGGCCGGCGGTGGTGTTCTGGCCGAGCCTGCTGATGGACGGGACGCTGTGGAACGCGCAGGCCGCGTACTTCGCCGAGCGGTTCCGGGTGGTGCTGGTCGACCCACCGGGTCATGGTGGGAGCAGCCCGCTGACCGGTTCGTTCAGCTTTGCTGATTGTGCGCAGGTCGTGGTCCAGATTCTCGATGCCCTCGGCATCGAGCGGGCGCACCTGGTCGGCAACTCGTGGGGCGGGATGATCGGCGGCACGTTCGCCGCACTGCACCCGTCGCGGGTCGGTCGCGCGGTGCTGATGAACGCGACCGCGTCCCCGGCCGGCCTGCGGCAGAAGGCCGAGTACGGCGTACTGGTGCGGGCGGCGCAGCTGCTCGGCGGGATGCGCGGGCCGCTGGTCGGGCCCGTGCGGGACGCGTTCCTCGGGCCGACCAGCAAACGCGAACGACCCGAGGCCGTTGCCTTCGTCAACGAACTTGCTGCGCGGGCCGACGTCTCCTCGGTGCGGCACGCGGTGACCAGCGTCGTGCCCCGGCGGCCGGACCAGCGCGAGCTGTTCGGCACGATCACGGCGCCGGTGCTTGTGGTGGCCGGCCGCGAGGACGCGACGTTCCCGGTCGCCGAGACGCAGGCGATGGCTGACGCGATCCCGGGCGCGGCGTTCGCCGTACTGGAGAAGACCGCGCACCTGGCCGCGCTGGAGAACCCGTCCGAGGTGAACGCGATGATCGATTCGTTCTTGACTCAGTAGTCGGTGGATGTGCTGACGTGGGCCCACTGCTCGGCCTCTTCGGCGCGGGCGGCGGAGGACTTCCGGACCGCCTCGAGCGCGTCCTTGCCGAGCAGCAGTCGCAGCGGCGGGTTGTCGAGGTTGACGATCTCCACGATCGCCTGGGCGGCCTTCGCCGGATCCCCGGGCTGGGTGCCGTCGGTCTCGCGGCGGTAGGTGTTCATCGCGCCGACAGTCGACGCGTAGTCCGCCCCGACCGGCGGGATCGTCATCGACGAGCCACCCCAGTCGGTCCGGAACCCACCCGGCTCGATGATGGTGACCTTCACGCCGAACGGCTTCACCTCGTTGTTCAGCACCTCGCTGAACCCTTCGACCGCGAACTTCGCGGTCTGGTACGCGCCCATGCCCGGCGTACCGCCGACCCGCCCGCCGACCGACGAGAACTGCAGGAAGTGCCCGCCGCGCTGCTCCCGGAACACCGGCAGCGCCGCCCGGGTCACGTTCACGACCCCGAACAGGTTGGTCTCGACCTGCGCGCGGAAGTCGTCCTCGGCCATCTCCTCGATCGCGACGCTGTTCGCGTAGCCGGCGTTGTTCGCGACGATGTCGAGCCCGCCGAACTCGTCGACCGCGACCTGAACGGCCGCGCGAGCGGCCGCCGCGTCGGTCACGTCCAGCGCGACGGCGCGCACCTGATCGCCGTACTTGCCGGTGAGGTCGGAGAGCTGCTCGGGCGTCCGCGCGGTCGCCACGACACGGTCGCCCGCCTCGAGCGCCGCCACCGCCAACTCCCTGCCGAGACCGCGGGAACTCCCGGTGATCAGCCACGTCTTGGACATCTTGGTTTCCTTCTCGCTAACTAACTGACTGGTTGGATATATCCATGAAACACCCTTCGGGGCAGTTAAGCAACTGACCAGTTGGTTGCTAGGCTGCGAGGATGAGGCGGACACGTGATGCGGAGCGGACGCGGGGGGAGATCTTGGCGGCGGCGACGGGGGAGTTCGCCAAGGTCGGGATCGCCGGCGCCCGGGTGGACAAGATCGCCGAGCTGGCCGGGTGCAACAAGGCGATGATCTACGCCTACTTCGGTAACAAGGACGGGCTGTTCGACGCGGTGTTCACGGCGTACGTCGGGGCGTACCTGGCCGAGGTCGGGTTCAGCGCCGACGACCTGCCGGCGTACGCGGGGCGGGTGTTCGACTATTTCGAGGCGTCCCCGGATCACCTGCGGCTGGCGGTCTGGTACCGGCTGGAGCGGCCGGGGAGTGCGCGGCTCGAGGTGGTGCTCGAGGTCAACGAGGCTCGGCTCGAAGAGTTGGAGCGGGCGCGGACGGCCGGGACTCTGGTGAGTGACTTCAGCCCGGTCGAGCTGCTGTCGCTGGTGCAGGCGATCGCGACCAGCTGGTCCTCGATGAACCCGGAGTTCGAGTCCGGGATGCCCGCGCGCGAGATCCGTCGTACGGCGGTCGTCGAGGCGGTCCGGCGGTTGCTGAAGTAGTTGCCCTCGGCGTGTGTCGCGGGGCACACCGGATTCTCAGCTGATTCCTCTGTTCGTCCGATCGCGTTCTCAGGTCCGCGCGGTCTACTCGATCTCAGGAAGGAACAGCCTGAGGAGGCGCAGGGACGATGGACCAGCAGGGGCACAACGATCAGCAGCAGCCGGGGTACGTGTCGTACGGGTACCCGCAGCCGGGGCCTTGGCAGCAAGGGCAGTACCCCCCGCCGCCGTACGGGCCGTGGCAGCAGCCGCAGCCACCGAAGCGGCGGCGCCGGCTGCCGGCGATGGTCGGCGCCCTCGGCCTCGCGGCCGCGCTGGTCGCCGGCTCGGTCGCCTGGGGCATCGACCAGCACGTCGCGAACTCCTCGCAGCTCGCCCAGGTGCTGACCCCCGCGGACGTCGCGGCGAAGGTCTCGCCCGGTCTGGTCAACATCAACACCGTCCTCGGCTTCGAGGGAGCACGGGCGGCCGGGACCGGGATCGTGCTGACACCGGACGGCGAAGTGCTCACCAACCACCACGTCGTACAGGGCGCGACGCAGATCAGCGTGGTCGACGTCGGCAACGGCAAGACGTACCAGGCCAGCGTCGTCGGGTACGACGACAGCCACGACATCGCGGTGCTCAAGCTGAAGGACGCGTCCGGGCTGCAGACCGCGAAGATCGGCGACTCCTCGACGGTCAAGGTCGGCGACGACGTCGTCGGCATCGGCAACGCCGGCGGCAAGGGCGGCCAACCGAGCTACGCGCCTGGTGACGTCACTGCGCTGAACCAGGCGATCACCGCGACGGACGAGTCGGGCCAGAACCCCGAGAACCTGACCGGCCTGATCGCGACGGACGCGAACATCCAGGCCGGCGACTCGGGCGGCCCGCTGGCGAACTCCGCCGGCGAGGTGATCGGCGTCGACGTGGCCGGCTCGGGCGGCAACGGCAACCAGGGCGGCGCCGGTCAGACAGCGTTCGACCCGACCGCCCCGGGCTTCGGCGACGGCGGCTTCGGCCAGGGCAACGGCTTCGGCCAAGGCGACGGCGGCTTCGGCAACGGCCAGTCCCAGGGCGACCAGGGCAACGGGGGCTTCGGCAACGGCCAGTCGCAGGGCGACGGCGGTCAGGGCAACGGCGGACAGTCCCAGGGTGACGGCGGCGGCACCGGCCAAACCCAAGGCTTCGCCATCCCGATCAACCAGGCGATGGCCATCGCAGACCAGATCGAGGCCGGTCAGTCCTCGGCCGACGTCCACATCGGCGACTCCCCGATCCTCGGCATCACCGTCCTCACCAACGGCACCCAGGGCGCGGTGGTCAACGACGTGGTCGCCAACGGCAAGGCCGAAGCCGCGGGCCTGGCGGCGGGAGACACCATCACCGCCCTGGGCGGCAAGACGATCGACTCCCCAGAAGCCCTCTCCACCGCCCTCAACCAGCACCACCCCGGCGACAAGGTCGCAGTCACTTGGACCGACCAGTCCGGCCAGCACCACACCGCCGACATCGAACTGACCACCGGCCCGGTCCGCTAGCGCCTCCCCCCACCAGCGGACCGAACAACCCGGGCCCGGCCAGCGCCTCCCCCCTCAGGCGCCCCGGGCCCGGCTGCTGTCTGTCTCAGGCACTACCGAACCCCTCACGCCACGAGCTGTGCTGCGGCGTCCACCCCAGCTCTTTGCGCGCGTACGAATTGTCTGCACCCCGGGCCCAGCCGGTCCGCTCTGCACTCACCGGCTCTGGTCCCGTCAGCCCCGCCGCCCGCGCGAACGCCGGCACCCACTCGCTCGCCGCCGCCGGCACGTCGTCCACCACGTTCACCGCGCCGGACGGCCAGCCGAGCGACTCGGCCGCGGCACCCGCAGCGTCGTCGACGTGCAGGAAGCTGCTCACGTCCGCGTTCGCCACTAGCTGCCCAGCCCGCACCTGATCGACCGTCAGCCCATCCGGCGCATACCAAGTCCCCGGCCCGTACAGCGTCCCGTACCGCAGTACGACGTACTCCGGCAGCGTCGCCGCCAGTTCCTCCATCGTCCGCACCGCGTCGACCGTCCCACGCCGCCGCTCGGACTCGGCATCCACATCGAGCGGCGTCCCCTCCGACGCCGGCTCATCCCCGGCCTCGTACGCCCAAGCGATGCTCTGCACGACAAACCGCCGTGCCCCCGCCGCCTGAGCTGCATCGACCAGATTCCGCGTCCCGACCTTCCGCAGCCGAGCGTTCGCCGCGAAGTCGAGCCCGGCCAGATCCGTCAGCTGCTGCATCACCACCTCTGGCGCCGCCGCAACCACAGCGGCCCGCAGCGAGCCGGCGTCGAAGACATCCCCGACCACCGCCTCGACCCCCTGCGCCCGCAGCGCCTCCACGTCCGCCGTACGCCGCGTCAACGCGGTCACCGCATGCCCGCCCGCCACCAACCGCGGCACCAGCCGCCGCCCGACAACCCCTGTAGCCCCTGCCAGAAATATCCGAGTCACCCCAGCACCCTAGGGCCGCACCGGCCCACGGCCATGGGCCAATACCGAGTCGTCCCGGTGGGCCAAAGGTGAGCGAGAGTGGATGGTTCAGCTCGCCGCCCCCGCTGACTCGCCCGACTGCCTTGGTGGCCGGACCTCCACCACTCACCAACCCTCCACGGCTCACCCCGCCTGAGCCCACCGCGCCTGCGACCGCACCGCCCAGCGGTGGTTACTGAGTGGTGGACGTCCGCAGCCCACCACCCCTACTCGGGCCGCATCGGGCCCGGCGGCGCTTGCCCCGGCGGCCCGGCCGGAGCGTGGCGGGTCCGGAGTCGCGCCGGTGGTGAACGGCTGTTTACTCTAGAGGTGAACATCTGTTCATCTCTGCCGTGAGGACGCTCCGTTGACAGTCAGGCCCGCCGCCCACCCTCGTTTGATTCTTGCCGCGCTCGCCTCCTGTGGCGTGCTCGTTTCGGTGATGCAGACCATCGTCGTGCCGCTGCTCCCCGAGTTGCCGGGGCTGACGCACAGCAAGCCCGCAGATGTGAGCTGGTTGTTGACGGTGACGCTCCTGACCGGCGCCGTGTTCACGCCGCTGCTCGGGCGGGCGGGGGACATGTACGGGAAGCGCAAGGTGTTGCTGGTCGCGCTGGTTTCGATGGTGCTGGGGTCGTTGCTTTGTGCAACGAATTCGGTGCTTGCGGTGCTGGTCGTCGGGCGAGCGTTCCAGGGCGCGGCGGTGGCCGTGGTGCCGCTGGGGATCAGCATCCTGCGGGACGAGCTGCCGGCCGAGCGGGTGATTCCCTCGATCGCGATCATGAGCTCGACGCTCGGGGTCGGGGCCGCGTTCGGGATTCCGGCGGCGACGTTGGTGGTCGAGTACGCGAACTGGCACACGATGTTCTGGATCTGCGCGGGGCTCGGCGTGCTCGACATCCTGGTTGTGCTGCTGATCGTGCCGGAGTCGAAGCTGCGGACCAGTGGGCGGTTCGACGTACTGGGGGCGCTAGGGCTGAGCGCGTTCCTGGTTTGTCTGCTGCTGGCTGTCTCCAAGGGGAGTGCTTGGGGGTGGGGATCGGCGGCGACGATCGCGACCTTCGCGGGGGCGCTCGTGGTGGTGCCGTTGTGGGTGTTCTTCGAGCTGCGTACGGCGAGCCCGCTGGTCGACCTTCGGGTGTCCGCGCGGCCGGCCGTGCTGTTCACCAACCTCGCGGCGCTGCTGATCGGCTTCGCCTTCTACGCGAACTCGCTGTCCACCGCGCAGCTCGTCCAGGAGCCGGTCTCGACCGGCTACGGACTCGGCGCGTCGATCGTGGTCAGCGGCCTGTGCCTGCTCCCCGGTGGCGTCGCGATGGTGCTGCTGTCACCGGTCTCGGCTCGGATCTCCGCCGCGCGCGGGCCGCGGTTCACGCTGGCGTTCGCGGCCGCGTTGATGGCTGCCGGGTACGTCGTACGGCTGTTCACCAGCGAGAACCTGATCGCGATCGTCGCCGGGGCGACCGTGGTTTCGGCAGGGACGGCGGTCGCGTATTCGGCGTTGCCCGCTCTGATCATGCATGCTGTGCCGGTGACCGAAACGGCCGCGGCGAACGGCCTCAACACGTTGATGCGCACGATCGGGCAGGCTGTCTGCAGCGCGGTCGTCGCGACGGTGCTGAGCACGGTGGTGGCGACGAACGCGGGCCGTACGGCGCCGACGCTCGATGCCTACCTGATCGTGTTCGTGATCGCCGGTACGGCGGCGCTGGTGGCGATCGTTCTCACCTTGCTGATTCCTGCGCGGCGCAAAGCCGCCGTACTGGTGGAGACCGTGACGTGAGCGACGACGGCAGGACCGCGATCCTCAGGGCGGCCAAGCGTGCGTTCGCGCGGCAGCCGTACGCCGCGGTGACGTTGCGGGGGATCGCGGCCGACGCCGGCGTCAGTGCCTCGCTGATCGTCAAGCACTACGGCGGCAAGGATCAGCTCTTCGACGTCGTCGCCGACTTCGGCGACGCGGGGCAGCTGCTGGTCGCGGCGCCGAAGGCCGAACTCGGGCGGCACGCCGTGCTGACGCTGGTCCGCTGGCGGCGCGAGCACGACAGCGACCTGATGGTCCGGGTCGTCTTCGCGGCCGGTGACGGCGACGAGCGGAAGATGATGCGCGACCGCTTCCACGAGCAGGTCGTGCGAGTTTTCGCCGACCACCTCGACGGCGCCGACCGCGAGCTGCGCGCCGAGCTGATCGTCGCGCACCTGCTCGGCCTGGGCGCCCTGCTCGCCGTCCAGAAGTCCGGACACGCGGCAGCCGCCGACCCGGAGCTGCTCGCCGACCTCTACGGCCCGGCCCTGCAGCACCTGATCGACCAGAATGGACACCCGTCTCACTAACTGGACATTTTGTGGTGTTTCCGGGCGATCGGGCCAGTACGATCTTTCCTTGGGCCGAGAGGCGCTGCAACGGGCCGGAGGCCCGCCACGCTCGTCCTGATCAGCACACGCAAGGGCGCCTCCGGGAATCTTCTGGAGGCCAAGGGTGACCACAAGCTCGTTGCGAGACCTGCTCGACCAGCGCATCGCGGTGCTGGACGGCGCGTGGGGCACGATGCTGCAGGGCGCGAAGCTGACGCCGGAGGACTACAAGGGCGACCGCTTCGCTGACCACACCCATGACGTGACCGGTGACCCGGACCTGCTGAACATCATGCGGCCGGACGTCATCCTCGACGTGCACCGGCAGTACCTGAACGCCGGCGCCGACATCACCACCACCAACACCTTCACCGCGACCAGCATCGGCCAGGCCGACTACGGGCTGGAGCACCTGGTCCGCGAGATGAACCTGGAAGGCGCCCGGCTGGCCCGCCAGGCCGCCGACGAGTTCGGCGGCCGGTTCGTGGCCGGCTCGATCGGCCCGCTGAACGTCACGCTGTCGCTGTCGCCGCGCGTGGAGGACCCGTCGTACCGGGCGGTGACGTTCGAGCAGGTCAAGGCGGCGTACGCCGAACAGATCGCCGCGCTGCGCGACGGCGGTGTCGACCTGCTGCTGATCGAGACCATCTTCGACACCCTGAACTGCAAGGCCGCGATCGCCGCCGCCCAGGAGGTCGCTCCCGAGCTGCCGCTGTGGATCTCGGTGACGATCGTCGACCTGTCCGGCCGCACGCTGTCCGGCCAGACCGTCGAGGCGTTCTGGAGCTCGATCGAGCACGCCAAGCCGCTGGTCGTCGGCGTGAACTGCTCGCTCGGCGCGCACGAGATGCGTCCGCACGTGGCCGACCTGGCCCGGTTCGCCGACACCTACGTCGCCTCGCACCCGAACGCCGGCCTGCCGAACGCCTTCGGCGGGTACGACGAGACGCCGGACCAGACCGCCGGGATGATCGAGGAGTTCGCGCAGTCCGGCCTGGTCAACCTGGTCGGCGGCTGCTGCGGTACGACGCCCGCGCACATCGCCGCGATCGCCGAGTCGGTCCGCGGGGTGACGCCGCGCGCGGTGGCCGCGCCGTACGACCGGACCCGGTTCAGCGGCCTGGAGCCGTTCTCGATCGGCCAGGACACCGGCTTCGTGATGATCGGCGAGCGCACCAACGTGACCGGTTCGGCGAAGTTCCGCCGGCTGATCGAGGGCGACAACCACCAGGCCGCGGTCGACGTGGCGCTGGAACAGGTCCGCGGCGGCGCGAACCTGCTGGACGTGAACATGGACGCCGACCTGCTGGACAGCGAGCAGGCGATGACCACGTTCCTGAACCTGATCGCGACCGAGCCCGAGGTGGCCCGGATCCCGATCATGATCGACAGCTCGAAGTGGTCGGTGCTCGAGGCAGGCCTGAAGTGCGTGCAGGGCAAGGGCGTGGTCAACTCGATCAGCCTCAAGGAGGGCGAGGAGGAGTTCCTCGACCGGGCCCGCCGGATCATGAGCTACGGCGCCGGCGCGGTGGTGATGGCCTTCGACGAGCAGGGCCAGGCCGACACCGTCGAGCGCAAGGTCGAGATCTGCGCCCGCGCGTACGACCTGCTGACCGGGATCGGCTTCCCGGCCGAGGACATCATCTTCGACCCGAACGTGCTGGCCGTCGCGACCGGGATGTCCGAGCACAACGGCTACGCCAAGAACTTCATCGAGGCCCTGCCGCAGATCAAGGAGCGCTGTCCGGGCGTCCACATCAGCGGCGGCATCTCGAACCTGTCGTTCTCGTTCCGCGGCAACGACGTCGTCCGCGAGGCGATGCACTCGTCGTTCCTGTACCACGCCGGCAAGGTCGGCCTGGACATGGGCATCGTGAACGCCGGTCAGCTGGCGGTCTACGAGGACATCCCGAAGGACCTGCTGGAGCTGGTCGAGGACGTCATCTTCGACCGCCGCGACGACGCCACCGACCGGCTGGTCGCGTTCGCCGAGAACGTGAAGGGGCAGGGCACCAAGCGCGAGGTCGACCTGACCTGGCGCGAGGGCACCGTCCAGGAGCGGCTGTCGCACGCGCTCGTGCACGGCATCGTCGACTTCGTCGAGGAGGACACCGAGGAGGCCCGCCAGCAGTACCCGCGGCCGCTGCAGGTGATCGAGGGCCCGCTGATGGACGGGATGAGCATCGTCGGCGACCTGTTCGGCTCCGGCAAGATGTTCCTGCCGCAGGTGGTGAAGAGCGCCCGGGTGATGAAGCGCTCGGTCGCTTACCTGGAGCCGTTCATGGAGGCCGAGAAGGAGCAGGCCCGGCTGGAGGGCCGCGAGGAGGCGTTCCGCGGGCAGGGCAAGGTCGTGATGGCCACGGTCAAGGGCGACGTGCACGACATCGGCAAGAACATCGTCGGCGTGGTGCTCGGCTGCAACAACTACGAGGTGATCGACCTCGGCGTGATGGTGCCGGCCGCGAAGATCCTGGACACCGCGATCGCCGAGGGGGCCGACGCGATCGGCCTGTCCGGGCTGATCACGCCGTCGCTGGACGAGATGGTCTCGGTCGCCGCGGAGATGCAGCGCCGCGGCCTGAAGCTGCCGCTGCTGGTCGGCGGCGCGACGACGTCCAAGCAGCACACGGCGGTGCGGATCGCCCCGGCGTACGACCAGACCACGGTGCACGTGCTGGACGCGTCCCGGGTGGTCGGCGTGATGTCGGACCTGCTCGACGAGGACCGCGCGGCGGCGCTGGCCATCAGCAACCGTGAGGACCAGGACCGGCTCCGCGAGCAGCACGCGAACAAGCAGCGCGCGCCGTTGCTGACCGTCGAGCAGGCGCGGGCCAACGCCGAACCGGTCGAGTACGGCGAACTGCCGGTGCCCGCGTTCACCGGGCTGCGGCGCGAGACGCCGAGCCTGGAGACGCTGCGCGAGATGATCGACTGGCAGTTCTTGTTCCTGGCCTGGGAGCTGAAGGGCAAGTACCCGGCGATCCTGGACAACCCGGTCGCCAAGGAGCTGTTCGACGACGCGAACACGCTGCTCGACCAGATCATCGCCGACGGCTCGTTCACCGCCGAGGGCGCGTACGGATTCTGGCCGGCGCACAGCGAGGGCGACGACATCGTGCTCGACGGCCGCGGGCTGTCGTTCCCGATGCTGCGCCAGCAGACCGAGAAGCCGGCCGGCCGGCACAACCGCTGCCTGGCCGACTACATCGCGCCGTCCGGCGACCACCTCGGTGGCTTCGGGGTCGCGATCCACGGCGCCGAGGAGCTGGCGGCGGCGTACGAGGCGAAGAACGACGACTACCGGGCGATCATGGTGAAGGCCCTGGCCGACCGGCTGGCCGAGGCGTTCGCCGAGTGGATCCACCTGGAGGCCCGCAAGGCGTGGTTCGAGCCGGACGTCGTCCCGGTGCTGGAGGACCTGCACGCCGAGCGCTTCCGCGGCATCCGGCCCGCGCTGGGGTACCCGGCGAGCCCGGACCACAGCGAGAAGAAGGAGCTCTTCGAGCTGATCGAGGCCGAGAAGCTGGGCCTCGGCCTGACCGAGTCGTACGCGATGACCCCGGCGGCGGCGGTCTCCGGCCTGATCTTCGCCAGCGAGTCCGCGCGGTACTTCAGCGTCGGCCGGCTCGGCCGCGACCAGGTCGAGGACTACGCCAAGCGCCGCGGGCTCGAACTGTCCGAGATGGAGCGGTGGCTGCGCCCGAACCTGGCGTACGACCCGCAGTAAGTGGCACGGTGGGGCGCATGCACGTGCGCCCCGCCACCACCGAAGACGCCGAGGCCGTCGCCGCCATCTGGTTCACCGGCTGGCACGACGGCCACGACGGGAACGTCCCGGACGAGCTCGCCGCCGTCCGGACGAAGGACACGTTCTGGACGCGAGCCGCCGAACGAGTCGGTCAGACTACGGTTGCTGTGGTGGACCAAGTAGTTGCCGGGTTCGTGATCGTCGAAGGCGACGAGGTCGAACAGGTCTACGTCGGGACGAATCATCGCGGGTCTGGTGTGGCGGGCGTTCTGCTCGCCGAGGCAGAACGTCAAGTAGCACGAGGCGGACACTCCAATGCCTGGCTGGCCGTTGCTACCGGCAACAGTCGGGCGCGGAGGTTCTACGAACGCTCCGGCTGGACCGACGACGGCGCCTTCGAGTACCAAGCCGCGGTCGATGGCGGCACTCTCCCCGTCCCCTGCCACCGGTACGTGAAGACCGTCAGCGCACCTGCAGCCGGCGAGTAGCCGGTACGACGAGCAGCAGCGCCGCGCACACCAGCCCGAGCCCCGTGGCGAAGACCATCAGCGGGACCGCGCCGGTCACCCCGGCGATGGGTCCGGCGAGCGTGCGCCCGAGCGCCATCGTCACGAGCGACCCGGCGACGTCGTACGCGTAGACGCGGTTGAGCAGGTCGGGCGGCACCTGCGTCTGGACGGTGGTCGACCACAGCACCGACCAGAACGCGATCCCGGCGCCCGCGATCGACCAGCCGATCATCAGCACCGCAAGGCTCGGCTCAAGCGCAGGGATCAGCGGATAGATCGCGAACAGCGCCCACCCGATCGAACCGACCGCGAGCGGCCGCCGCGGCCGGAAGCGGATCGCCACCGTCCCGCCGATCGCGCCGCCGGCGCCGAACGCCGCCAGGCCGAGGCCGAGCGCGGTCGAGCTCAGGTGCCCGATCACCAGTTCGGCGCCGATCGGCAACGACGTACCGACGACGAAGCAGCCGTACAGGCCGAAGATCGCGATCACCGACCAGAGCCAGGTGCGTTCCCGGAACGCCTGCCAGCCCGCGGCCAGTTCACCGAGGAAGGACGAGGCCATCCCCAGTGGCGCGGTGTCGAGCTTCAGCGCGAGCAGGCACGCGCCGCTCACGGCGTACGTCGCGGCGTAGATCGCGAAGACGACCGCGGGCCCGGACACACTCACCAGTACGCCGGCCAGCGCCGGCCCGAGCACACCGGCCATCGACTCCGCGATCCGGAGCGTCCCGTTCGCCCGCTGCACGTCGTCGGCGACCTGCGGCACCATGCTCGCGACGCCCGGCTGGAACATCGCCGTCGCCGCGCCGCTGAGGAACTGCAGCACCACGATCAGCAGCAGCGACGGCGTACCGACCGCGAACAGCACCGCCGTCAGAGCCTGCAGCCCGAACCGCGCGAAGTCGGCGAGCACCATCATCCGCCGCGGCGTGAACCGGTCGGCGAGCACGCCACCGAACAACATGCACAACGCCACCGCCGCCAGCCACGCGCCGAGCGCGTACCCGACCCCGGTCGCGCCGTACCCGGCGTCCAGCACCCCGACCGACAGCGCCACCGGGATCATCGCGTCCCCGAGCAACGAGGTGGTCCTCGCCGCGAAGTACAGCCGGAAGTTGGAACCCCGCGTCATCAGCCACCCTTAAGAAGACTCCTGTCAAAACTGAAATCTAAACCACTGCCACGCGGCCGGTGCCGGTGTCTCGATGACTGGATGACCGCTGAGGGGTTAGCTTGCATTGGTCAGCAATCTTTTTGTGGGGAGACATCATGTTCAAGCGTTCTTGGCGCAGGCCGTTGCTGGTCGCCGGGGCGGCCGTGGCGATCGCCTCGGTCGCCGGTGGGGTCGCCTACTCAGCGGGTGTCGCCGCGCAGCAGCCGGCGATCCAGACCTCGACGCCGCGCACCGAGCGGCAGGTCACCAACATCGACGTACTGCGGCAGCAGTTGCGCAACTACTACGGCGACCCGCTCGGCAGCGGGGAGTTCGCGGCGGACAGCAACTACGCGAAGGAAGCGCGCGGGGTCGCTGCCGACGGAAAGCGGTGGATCTCGACGCGGCACCACACCCGCGGCACGAAGGCGATCCTGCTCGACGTCGACGACACCGCGCTGGCCACCTGGAACTACGAGATCGCCAGCAACTGGGCGTTCAACCCGACCAGCAACGGGCAGTACGTCACCGAGCAGCGCTTCCCGGCTGTGCCGGGCATGGTCGATCTGGTGAGGACCGCCGAGCGCGAGGGTTACGCGATCTTCTTCCTGACCGGTCGCGGTGCGGCGCAGGAGCAGGCGACGCTCGGCAACCTGACCGCGGACGGTGTCGGGATCGACGCGGGCTACCCGAAGCCGACCGGCCTGAAGAACGGTGAGGACGGGCTGTTCACCAAGCCGGCCGTCACCGACTACCCGGCGTACCTGAAGAAGGCCTGCGCCGCCGACCCGAACGGGTCCTGCACGACGATCCACTACAAGTCGGCGACCCGCGCGCACATCGAGTCGCTCGGTTACGACATCGTCGCGAACTTCGGCGACCAGTTCAGCGACCTCAAGGGCGGCTACGCCGACCGGACCTTCAAGCTCCCGAACCCGAACTACTACCTGCCCTAGGCGCCAGCCCGAACAGCAGGCCGTCCAGGGCGAACCGCAGTGCGGGTTCGAACTCGATCCGCATCGCGGTCAGCTCTGGTGCGGCCTCGTAGGCCGCGAGCACCGCGGCCGACGGCCGTGAGTGCGTCCAGTACGCCCCGGCCAGCAACGCCGCCGACGCGATGAAGCGCGCCGCGGCCTCCTCGCCCAGCTCCGGTACGGCGGACAGCGCCGCCGCGACCATCCGCCGGTAGTCCGCCGACGCCGCGCGCTTGTACTGCAGCGCGATCTCCGTCGAGATGTTGTGCTCCAGCACGGCGGCCTGCGCGCTGGTCAGCTCCAGCAGCATCGGCCGCGCGGTCAATGTCGCCACCAGCGTGCTCACCAGCTGCTCGCCGCGCTCCTCGATCGGAGCCGCCGGATCGACCTTCGCGAGCTCGGTCTCGAGCGCGTCCAGCCAGGCGGCGGTCTCGACGTTCATCAGCTCGAGCAGCACGGCCTCGCGCGACTCGAAGTAGTTCAGCACGTTCGACTTGGCCAGGCCGACGCGGCGGCTCAGCTCGTTCAGCGTGAGCTGGGCGACCGGCTGCTCGGCCAGCATCTCCGTCGCCGTCCGCAGGATCACCCGTCGCCGTTCGGCCCGCTGCTCCTCGCTGCGCGCCCGCTGGAAGGTCATGCCGCCAGTCTACAGACCGCTGGTCTCTTGTCATCAGACCAACGGTCTGTTAGCGTCGTCAACAACAGACCGGCAGTCTTTTAAAGGAGCGCGATCATGTACGACGTCCCGAACCAGAGTGGCAAGTACGCCGTCGTCACCGGCGCCAACAGCGGTACCGGCAAGGAGACCGCGCGCCGGCTGGCCGCGGCCGGCGCCCGCGTGGTGATGGCCGTGCGCACGGTCGCGAAGGGCGAAGCGGCCCGGGCCGAGATCCTCGAGCGGCACCCCGGCGTACAGCTGGAGGTCCGCCGGATCGACCTGGCCGACCTCGCATCGGTCAGGGAGTTCGCCGACGGTCTGCTCGCGGACGGCGTACCGCTGGATCTCCTGGTCAACAACGCGGGTGTGATGACGCCGCCGGAGCGGCACAGCACGGCCGACGGGTTCGAGCTGCAGTTCGGCAGCAACTTCGTCGGGCCGTTCGCGCTGACGCTGCGGCTGCTGCCGTTGCTGCTGCAGGCGCCCGCGCCGCGGGTCGCGACGATGAGCAGCGGCGTCGCCAACTGGGGGCGGATCCAGTTCGACGACCTGCAGTGGGAGCGCCGCAAGTACAGCCCGGCCCGCGCGTACTCGCAGTCGAAGCTGGCCGACCTGATGATGGGCCGGCGGCTCGCGACGATCGCCGCCGAGCGCGGCTGGCCGCTGCTCAGCACGATCGCGCACCCCGGCTTCACCCGGACGAACCTGCAGACCGCGGGCGCCACCCTCGGCCGCGAGCGACCCGCGCTGGCGAACCGCATCCTCTTCCGCTGGAACCCGCTGCCCTCGCAGGGGGTCGAGCAGGGCGCCGAGCCGCTGCTCGTCGCGGCGACGGATCCCACCGCCCAACCCGGTTCGTACTACGGGCCGTCGGGGTTGTTCGGCCTGGTCGGCCCGGCCGACGTCGCGAAGACGCCGCGGACCGCGCTCGACGACGAGGTTTCGCTGCGCTTGTGGGCCAAGGCCGAGGAACTGACGGGCTTGTCCCTTCCCGCGATCGCTGCTTGAGACCTAGCCTGCGGGGATGGAGCGATGGGCCAGTGGTGAGCAGTACGAGCCGTACGTCGGACGCTGGAGCCGGCTGGTCGCGACGGAGTTCGTCGCCTGGCTCGAGCAGCCGCCCGGGCTGCGCTGGCTCGACGTCGGCTGCGGGACCGGGGCGCTCACCGGCACCGTCGTCCGGGATGCCGAACCGGCGTCGGTGCTCGGGATCGACCGCTCGGAAGGGTTTCTGGAGTACGCGCGCCGGACCGTCCCCGAGGCGACGTTCGAGGTCCGGGCGGCCGAGGACCTGCAGGACGGGTCGTTCGACGTCGTCGTCTCCGGGCTGGTGCTGAACTTCGTGCCGGATCGGGAGGCCTTGCTGCGCAGGCTGCACGGGATCGGCGGCGTCGTCGCGGCGTACGTGTGGGACTACGCCGAGGGCATGCAGCTGATGACGCACTTCTGGGAGGTCGCGGGCGCGGTCGATCCCGCGTGGCGCGATCTGAACGAGGCGACCCGGTTCCCGTTCTGCCGGCCGGACGCGCTGGAGGAGATGTTCACCGGGGCCGGTTTCGCCGACGTGGCGAGCCGGGGAATCACGGTGCCGACGGTGTTCACCTCGTTCGAGGACTACTGGACGCCGTTCCTCGGCGGTCAGGGTGCGGCGCCGGCGTACCTGAGCACGGTCGACGACGGGACCCGCGAGGAGATCCGGACCGCCTTGCAGGAAAGGCTTCCGACCGAGCCCGACGGGTCGATCCGGCTGACCGCGCGGGCCTGGGCGGTCCGGGGGACTAGCTCCTAGGCCAGTCCGGGTGCAGCCGGCCGAAGAGCAGGTCGTCGGTCCACTCGCCCTTCCACCAGCTCGCGGCGCGGCGCAGACCCTCGCGCTCGAAGCCGAGCCGTTCCAGCAGCCGCGCCGACGCGTCGTTGCGGGCGTCGCACTCGGCCGACACCCGGTGCAGGTTCTTCTCGGTGAACAGCCGGTCGAGCAGCGCGCCGACCGCCTCGGCGGCGTACCCCTGACCCTGGTACGCCGGCGCCAGCGTGAACCCGATCTCGGCCTGCTGCAGGTTGTCGGCCAGGTGCAGCCCGATGTCGCCGATCAGTACGCCGTCCAGGTCGATCGCGTACTGGAACCAGCCCGGCGCGTCGGGATCGCCCTCGGCGTACGAGCGCACGGTGTCGACCGCCTGCTCCAGCGAGAACGGCGCGTCCCAGGACTGGTAGCGGGCCACCTCCGGCACCGACCGGTACGCCGACAACGCCGCGGCGTCGTCCTCGGTGAATCTGCGCAGCACCAACCGCTCCGTCGCCAGGATCATCCGCCGATGATGTCAAAATCCGCGGCCCGGAAACGACCCCTGGGTGACAGCGCCTGACGATCGGAGCCCGCCGCATGAGGTACCTGGTGATCCTGCACGCCGCCGACCAGCCCTGCCCGCCGGACCACACAGCCTTCCGGCGGGCGGCCCAGGACGCGGGCGAGCTCGTCGACGGTCAGACGCTCGCGGACCCGTCGCTCGGCATCGCGCTCGGGACGCCGGGGCCGCCGATCCATGCCTACTACCTGCTGGACGTCGACTCCGCGGCCCGCGCCGTGGAGCTCGCCGCGTTGCTGCCCGAGGCGACCTTGGAAGGCGCGGGGGTCGACGTCCGGCCGGTGATGTTCTCGGCGGCTAGCGACTACTGACCTTGAACCACAGGTTGTTCGCCTGCGGTACGGCGCTGTGGTGGATGCGCTCGAGCTGCACCTGGTCGCCGCGGTGGAGGGGAGTGCCGCCGCCGAGCAGGACCGGTACGACGATCGTCAGGATCTCGTCGAGCCGGCCCGCCTCGAGGCACTGCCGAGCGATGTCCGCGCCCATGACGTTCACGTACTTGTCCCCGGCAGCGGCCTCGGCGCGGTCGAGCCCGGTGAGCACGTCGGGCACGAAGAACAGGTCGTCGGTGTCGGCGCCGGGGTGGTGCGTGACGACGTACTGCGGTCCTTCCCAGCCGCCGCCGAACGCCTGGCCGGCGCCTTCGTCGTCCTTGTGCGGATCGTCGCCGCCGTACGTCGTGGCTCCGACCAGGAGGGCACCGATGTCGCCGATCAGCTCACCGACCAGCGGGTTCGGGCCCAGGTGGTCGGTGAGCCACGACATGTCGCCGCCGGGGCCGGCGATGAAGCCGTCGAGCGACATGGAGACGGAGTACAGGGTCTTGGCCATCAGGATTCCTTCCGGGTTGTCTGGTGTTGAGACGGGACAACCCGGAAGAAATCATCGCTCAGGCGGCGTTCGGTCCCACGTCGGACGGGTTGAGCGGGCGGTTGAGCGGCGCCGCGGTGCCGTACTCGTCGGCGCCGACGTCGGCCCGGCCGGACCGCGGGTGGCCGTCGAGGTCGCGGGTCACCGTCGGGTACGACCGGCTGGCGGCGTTGATCGCCGGGCTGCCCGCGGTCAGTCGCCGTACGCCGGACGTGGTGAGCTTCGGGTCGACCCGGCGAAAGCCGTTCGCCGGGAGGTTGCCGTTGCCGGCCGCACCCCAGACCAGGTTGCCCGACCAGGTGATGCCCTGCTGGTACGGCATCGCGACCAGCTCGCCGGAGTCGCCGACCAGCAGGTTGTCGGAGATCGTGCAGCCCAGCGGCGGCAGCGTGCGCTGGCTCTCGCCGACGATCGCGGAGCCGGAGGAGAGCACGGTGTTCAGCGCGATCGTCACCCGGTCCGGGGCGTCGTTGCCGCGCCGGCTCTCCGGGGAGTCGCTGGCCAGGTGGTCGCGGACCGAGCCGCTGCCGAGCACGATCCCGGCGCCGGCCACCCGCTCGACGTAGTTGTTGACGATCAGATGGTCGTTGCCGTAGATCCGGATCCCGTTGCTCCCGGCAAGGATGAAGTTGCCTTCGACCCGGGACCGGTTGCCGTGCCGGAGGACGATGCCGCCGAGGCTGTTGCGGATCGTGTTGTCGCGGATGGTGTTTCCGCTGGACTTCACGGAGATCGCCTCCGGGTCGCCGTTGGCGCGCTCGAACAGGTTCTGCTCGACCAGGGCGCCGGCGTCGGCCAGCGAGCGGCCGCTGAGGCCGAGCCGGATCGGCTCGCCGCCGTTGTCACCGGTGAAGGTGTGGTCGGAGAAGTAGTTCCGCAGGATGTGCAGGCCCTTGGCCATGCCGTCACCGCTCGGTCCTTCGACGCCGACGAAGACGCCGAGGGTGGCCTTGCCGTGGAAGTGGTTGCGGTCGAGCTTGGTGTGGTCGGCCTTCACGAGCAGCCAGTTGAGGCCGTCGGAGTCGGTGAGCTGGACGTCGTTGCGGGTGAGCCTCAGGTGGTGGCAGCTGAGCGGCAGCTCGATGGTCGACCGCTGTTTGAGGACGAAGCCGTTGACGGTCACGTAGGAGGAGTCGGCGAAGGTGAAGCCGCGCTGGCCGGTCAGGACCGCGCGGCCGCGGTGCTCGGCGGCGATCGTGATCGGGGCGCTCGCGGTGCCGCGGCGGCCGTTGACGGCGAGCGGGCGGTCGGCCGGTACGTCGTACGTGCCGTCGGCGAGGGTGATGGTCGCGCCCGGGCCGGCCGAGGCGATCTGGGCGCGGAGCTCCTCGAGGGTGCGGGCGCGGGTCGCGCGGGCGCGGGTGGTGATGGCGCCGCGGGCAGGTGCGGCCGTCAGGCCGGTGACAGCGAGGGCAGCAGTCGACGTGAGAAAAGTACGGCGGTGCATGGGCGGTCCTCCGTGGTCGGTCGGGGCGGTCCCGTCACCACCTCTCGGCGGGGACGGGTGGCGTCAGTCTGGAGGCCCGCCCGACGCGTGGCAAGCGTTTACCGATGGAACGGGAAGCGGTTTCTGTGCACCGGAACGATCACGTCCGGTAGTTCCGCCGGGCAGGAGGTTCTGGCCGCCCGTCAGGTGCGATAACCTCGCCGACAATCGGGGTTTTCGGATCCTTCGGGCGCGGGCGAGGTGACGGCGAGTGGTGGTGGACGGCAGCGGTCGCTCGTTCCTGCCCGACGTCGACACCAGCCGCCCGAACGCGGCCCGGGTCTACGACCTGCTGCTCGGCGGCAAGAACAGCTTCGAGGTCGACCGGCAGCTGTACGCCGAGCTGCTCAAGGTCGCGCCCGAGATCCCGAACCTGGTCCGCGAGAACCGGCGCTGGCAGGCCCGGATGATCGAGACCACGGTCAAGGAGGGCGGCGTCGACCAGTTCCTCGACCTGGGCTGTGGCCTGCCGACCGCCGACAACACCCACCAGGTCGTCCAGCGGCTGAACCCGCAGGCCACCGTCGTGTACGTCGACAACGACCCGACCGTCGTCACCCACGGCCTCGCCCTGCTCGCCGACGAGCGCACCGTCCATTTCGTCGACGCCGATCTGACCGACCCGGCCGCGGTGCTGGGTGACCCGGTGATCGCGAAGGTCCTCGACCTGAGTCGGCCGGTCGGCGTACTGCAGGGTCTGGTGCTGCACCACATCCCCGGCCAGGACCGCGCGCGGCAGGCGGTCCAGGGGTACTTGTCGGAGATGGCGCCGGGGTCGTACCTGGCGCTCACGCACCCGATCAATCCGCGCGACGGCGGCCGGTTGGCGGAGTTCTCGGCCGCGGTCGAGGAGGCGCTTCGCCCGGCGGTCCAGCCGATCGCCTTCCGTACGCCGGCCGAGGTCGCCGAGCTGGTCGAAGGCTTGGAGCTGCTGCCTCCTGGGCTGACCACGATCGCCGACTCCTGTCCGACGGGTGATCAGAGCGCCAAGCCCACCGGTGTCACTCGCTTGGTGATGGCCGTTCTCGCTCGTAAGTCCTGAATCAGCTCACCGAACCCAGCCACCTGCCTGACCGGTAGGTGGCTTTTTGCTGTGTGCCACCAGTGACGAGCCGTTGACGAACAGCAGTTGCGCCTGCAAGCTTTGGCTACCTACGGCGCAAGAACTTGGCAACACAGCGCAAGTTACGTAGCTCAGACTGCAGTTCCCCGCCCAGACCTGAGGACGTCCATGAAACGGAGCCAGCCCCGCAGGCGGCTGATCAGCGGCCTGCTCTCCGCAGCCCTGATCCTCGCCGGTGCCACACCGGCCATCGCCTCCGCGAGCACCACCACCGCGACCACCCCGTCCGCCCCGACCGCAGCCGCCGCCCCCGCGGCTGCGCTCCCGCGCACCCTGTCCGCGAGCAGCCAACTGGGGGAGTACCCGGCCACCAACACCGGTGACGGCAACCAGAACTCCTACTGGGAGAGCAACAACAACCAGTTCCCCCAGTGGCTGCGCGCCGATCTCGGCGCCACCAAGAGCATCGACCGCGTCGTGCTGAAGCTCCCGGCGTCGTGGGGCGCCCGGACCCAGACCCTCGCGGTCCAGGGCAGCAGCAACGGCACGGCGTACAGCGACATCGTCACCAGCACCGGCTACGCCTTCACGCCGGCCAACGCGAACACCGTGACGATCACCTTCCCGGCGACCAGCGTCCGGTACGTGCGGCTGAACATCACCGCGAACACCGGCTGGCCCGCCGGGCAGCTGTCCGAGTTCGAGGTGCACGGCCCGGACACCGGCGGCGACACCCAGGCGCCGACCGCGCCCGGCAACCTGGCGCTGACCGAGCCGTCGTCCGGCCAGATCCGGCTCGCCTGGTCCGCCGCGACCGACAACGTCGGTGTCACCGGCTACGTCGTCTACCGCAACAACACCGCCGTCACCACGGTCGCCGGCAATGTCCTCGCCTACACCGACAACCAGCCCTCCTCGGCGACCGTCGAGTACTACGTCCGGGCGAAAGATGCTGCAGGCAACGAATCCGGGGACAGCAACCGGGTCCGCCGGGCCGGCCAGGGCGGCGGCGCGAACCTCGCCACCGGCAAGCCGATCGAGGCGTCGTCGACGATCCACACCTTCGTCGCCGCGAACGCCAACGACAACAACGTGGCGACGTACTGGGAGTCCAACGGCTTCCCGGCCACGCTGACCGTCAAGCTCGGCTCGAACGCCGACGTCAGCTCGGTCGTCGTCAAGCTGAACCCCGACCAGGCCTGGGGCGCCCGCACCCAGAACTTCGAGGTGCTCGGCCGCGAGCAGAACGCGACCGCGTTCACCTCGCTGTCCGGTCGCGCCAACCACGCCTTCAACCCGTCGGCGCAGAACACCGTCGAGATCCCGGTCAGCGGCCGGGTCGCCGACCTGCGGCTGCAGTTCTTCAGCAACACCGGAGCCCCGGGCGGCCAGGTCGCCGAGCTCCAGGTGATCGGTACGGCGGCGCCGAACCCGGACCTGGTCGTCAGCGGCCTGACCTGGACCCCGGCCTCGCCGAGCGAGACCTCGCCGATCACGCTGTCCGGCACGGTCCAGAACATCGGCTCGGCCGCGGCGCCCGCGACCACGGTCAACTTCACCCTCGGCGGCACGGTCGTCGGCAGCTCCCCGGTCGGCGCGCTCGCCGCCGGTGCCTCGACCACGGTCACCTTCAACGCCGGTACTCGCGCCCAGGGCTCGTACGCCGTCGGCGCGGTCGTCGACCCGACCAACACCGTCGTCGAGCAGAACAACGACAACAACGCGTTCACCGCGCCGACGCAACTGGTGATTGCGCAGGCGCCCGGCCCGGACCTCCAGGTCACCGGGATCACCACGAACCCGGCCAACCCGGCGATCGGCCAGGCGGTCAGCTTCACCGTTGCCGTCAACAACCGGGGCACGTCGGCCTCGGCCGCCTCGGTGACCCGCGTGGTCGTCGGCGGTACGACGCTCAACGGGAACGCACCGGCTGTTGCGGCCGGTGCCACCAGCAACGTCGCGATCAGTGGGACGTGGACGGCAACCAACGGTGGCGCGACGATCACGGCCACGGCCGACGCGACCGGAGTCGTTGCCGAGACCAACGAGACGAACAACGTGTTCGCCCGGGCGATCGTGGTCGGCCGCGGCGCCGCCGTACCGTACACGTCGTACGAGGCGGAAGCGGCCAACTACACCGGTCAGCTGCTCGTCGCCGACCCGCTGCGCACCTTCGGTCACACCAACTTCGCGACCGAGTCGTCGGGGCGCAGCTCGGTGCGGCTGAACAGCCAGGGCCAGTTCGTCGAGTTCACCTCGACCAACCAGTCGAACTCGATCGTGGTCCGCAACTCGATCCCCGACTCGGCCAACGGACAGGGGCTTGAGGCAACGATCAGCCTGTACGTGAACGGCACCTTCAGCCGCAAGCTGACGCTGTCGTCGCGGCACAGCTGGCTGTACGGTTCGACCGACCAGCCCGAGGGCCTCACCAACACGCCGGGTGGCGACGCGCGCCGCCTGTTCGACGAGTCGAGCGCGCTGCTCGGGACGTCGTACCCGGCCGGGACGAAGTTCAAGCTGCAGCGCGACGCCGGCGACAGCGCGTCGTTCTACATCATCGACACGATCGACCTCGAGCAGGTCGCTCCCGCTCTGAGCCAGCCGGCCGGGTGCACGTCGATCACGCAGTACGGCGCGGTCGCGAACGACGGGATCGACGACGCCGACGCGATCCAGCGCGCCGTCACCGACGACCAGAACGGCGTGATCTCCTGCGTCTGGATCCCGGCCGGCCAGTGGCGGCAGGAGAAGAAGATCCTCACCGACGACCCGCTGAACCGGGGTCAGTACAACCAGGTCGGGATCAGCAACACCACGATCCGCGGCGCGGGCATGTGGTACTCGCAGCTGTACTCGACGACCGAGCCGCAGAACGCCGGCGGGATCAACCACCCGCACGAGGGGAACTTCGGCTTCGACATCGACAAGAACACCCAGATCTCGGACCTCGCGATCTTCGGGTCGGGCCGGATCCGCGGTGGTGACGGCAACGCCGAGGGCGGTGTCGGCCTGAACGGCCGGTTCGGCGTCGGCACCAAGATCACCAACGTCTGGATCGAGCACGCCAACGTCGGCGTCTGGGTCGGCCGCGACTACGACAACATCCAGGAGCTGTGGGGCCCGGCCGACGGCCTGGAGTTCAGCGGGATGCGGATCCGCAACACCTACGCCGACGGGATCAACTTCAGCAACGGCACCCGGAACTCGAAGGTGTTCAACTCGTCGTTCCGCACCACCGGCGACGACGCGCTCGCGGTCTGGGCGAACAAGTACGTCAAGGACCAGTCGGTCGACATCGGTCACACCAACTCGTTCACCAACAACACCGTCCAGCTGCCCTGGCGCGCCAACGGCATCGCGATCTACGGCGGCTACGACAACAAGATCGAGAACAACCTGATCTACGACACGATGAACTACCCCGGCATCATGCTGGCCACCGACCACGACCCGCTGCCGTTCTCCGGTCAGACCCTGATCGCCAACAACGGCCTGTACCGCTGCGGCGGCGTGTTCTGGAACGAGGACCAGGAGTTCGGCGCGATCACACTGTTCCCGCAGAACCTCCCGATCCCCGGGGTGACCATCCGCGACACCGAGATCGTCGACTCGACGTACGACGGCATCCAGTTCAAGACCGGCGGCGGCCTGATGCCGAACGTCGCCCTCACCAACGTCCGCATCGACAAGTCCAACAACGGCTCCGGCATCCTCGCGATGGGCGGCGCCCGCGGCAACGCGACCCTGACAGGGGTCACCATCACCAACTCCAGGGACGGCAACGTCCTGGTCGAACCCGGCTCGCAGTTCACGATCGCCGGTCAGTAGGACCTCGCTGAGACCAGGGGCCCGGTGCCACAGCGCCGGGCCCTTCGGGGTCTTCAGCTGCCGCGGGTGTCGAGCTCCTTGACGATCTCCTCGGCGACGTTGCGGAGCTTGATGTTGTTGTCCTGCGACAGCCGCGTGAGGAAGGCGAATGCGCGCTCGTCGTTGAGCTGGTAGCGCTCCATCACGATGCCGACCGCCTGGCCGATCGTTCCGCGGGTGTGGATCGCCTGCTGCAGGTCGTCGATCTCCTGCGCGTACGCGATCGCGGTCGCGGCCTGATGGGCGAACAGCCGGCTGAGCGACTCGAAGTCCTCGAAGGCACCGACCGTCGACGAGTACAGGTTCAGCGCGCCCTTGGACTTCGGGGCGTCGTACAGCCGCAGCCCGGCCTGAGCCCGGATCCCGGTCGGCACGGCGACCCCGGCGTACCGCGGGAAGCGCGGGTCGTTGGCGAGATCGGGGGAGATGACATGCGCCTCGTCCACGGCCGCGTAGTAGCAGGGCCCCTCACGAAGCTCGTACTGCGCGGCGTCGAGCGGCAGCAGCACCCGATCGGTCGGCGCCGCGGTGGTGAGCTTCCCGTCGTGCTGCAACACGGTGATGCTCGCGTACTCGACCATGGGCAGAACTTCCACCGCCGCGGTCGTGATCTGACGCAACGTGTGATCGAGGTCGCCGGGAGTCAGCGCCCGAGACAGCAACCGCGCGGTCTCGAGCAGGCGCGAGTCAGTCATTCTCCTGCGGTACCCCTCGATGGGTGGACTCAACCAGCTCCCTGGCGGTCCTCCTGCACCGGCAAGCTGTTGCTCAGGAAACTAGGAACCGGAGAGCTGCACATCCGTCGCGGTCGCGGTGACGAGCAGCGACTGACCCTGAACGTCCGCAGCGGTCACCCGCGCACCAAACGGCAGATCCGGGATCCGCACTCCTCGCGCAAGCAGCGCAGTGATCACCGTGCGGACACGCGCCGGCACACTCTCGGGGAGGTTCTCGACGACCAGGCCGATCCGCCCGTTGCTCACCTCCGGTCGTACGGTCGCCATCGCGTCGAAGCCGCGGACGGTCAGCTTCGCCTGGAGCTTGTCGTCGACGGCGGACAGGACCAGGCCCTCGATACCGCTCGCCGCCGCGGTCAGCTTGGTGAGCGCCGCGGGTGACATCTTCAGGTGTACGTCGGCCCGGCTGACCGTCACCGTCGCGCTCGTGTCGCCGGTCAGCAGTTCGCGGGGGATCTGGATCCCCTGCATCACCATCGTGAGCTCCTCGGCCGACACCTTGGAGACGCTCGGCTGGTCCATCGTCACGGTGATCTCGGAGAACTCGCCCTTGGCCAGCTGCGGCAGGAACCCGAAGCCGCCGATCTCCGCCGTCGTCTTGGCCGCGGTCACGTCGTACTGGGCGGCCTCGTTGACCGCCTCGGTGGCCAGCCGCTTCTCGGCCACCGACTCCGCGACCCGGTCGCCGACCACCAGGATGATCAGCACGATCACCAGAAAGATCAGGAACCCACGGCCCCGGCGGCGCGGCTTCGGACGGTCTTCACGAGTACTCACGGGCGCGAGCCTAGCGACCTCCGGCGCCACCGGCCGCATCGTCTAGCGTGATCGGGTGCACCGCATCGGCTACGTCATCCTGTACGTCGGCGACCTGGACGCCTCGATCGCCTTCTACCGCGACGTTCTCGGGCTCCCGTACCGGTTCACCGACGCCGGGTACGCCGAGTTCGGCACCGAGGCGCCGCGGTTCGCCCTGTACGAGCGGCGCCGCGCCGAGTGGCTCACCGGCGGGCCGGTCGCGCCCGGGCCGGCCGCGGAGATCGTGCTGCTGGTGGACGACGTCGACGCGGAGGCGGCGCGGCTGGCGGCGTACGTGATCAGTGGACCGGCGGACCGTCCGTGGGGTCATCGGACGGTCCACCTCGCCGACCCGGACGGGTTCGTGGTCGAGCTGGCGCAGGAGATCCCGCGGACGCGAACCCGCGGGACCTGATCAGCGGCGCTGGCTGTGGCGGTGCCGGCGGTGGTGCATCGGGCCGCCGAACAGCGCGATCCAGAAGAACACCCACAGCACCCAGGGTGCCGCGAACGAGACGCTCGCGATGACGAGCCCGACCATCAGGAACGGCAGCACGAACAGGAACGCGGGCGGCCGGCCCTGCGCGACCCAGGACGGCTGCCGTCCCCGACCCGCGGCCCACGCAGGTTGCACCGGTACGACGGCCTGGTCCGGCAGATCCGCGAACAGCGGCGCCAGCTCGTCGTCGTACCGGGCCTTGGTCGCGCGCTCGCTGCGCTCCTCGAACTCGTCCTGCGTCAGCCGCCCGGCGACGAAGTGATCACCCAACGCCGCAACGGCTTGGTCGCGCTCGGCATCGCCGATCCGCAACGCGCCGCTCCGCTCGGCTTTGCCCCACCCAGCGCCGAGGCGCTCCGGCGAGCTCATCAGCTCTCCTGCTCGTCGTCGCCGAGGATGCCGTACAGCGTGCGGCGCAGCTCGATCAGCGCCTTGCGCGCCTTCGCCTGCTGCTCCGGCGTACCGGTCGCGAGCACCTGCCACAGGGCCCCGCCGACCTGCCCGAGCAACGGCTTCAGCCCGTTCTCGTCGTCAGTGCCCGCGCTCATCGCCTCCCACGGCGCCGACACCTCGTCGGCGTGCTCGGCGACGTATGTGCGCCCCTCGTCGGTCAGCGAGAACGTTCGCCGCCCGGTCGCCGCGTCCGCCGTCACGAGGCCCTCGTCCTCGAGCTGCTGCAGCGTCGGGTAGATCGAACCAGGGCTGGGCTTCCACGCCCCGCCGCTGCGCTCGGCCACCACCTGGATGATCTGGTAGCCGTTCATCGACTCCTCGGCCAGTACGGCGAGAATCGCCGCCCGGACGTCGCCGCGCCGCGCCTTCGCCTGCCGCCAGCCGCGCGGACCCGGCCCGCCGGCCCACGGCGGCCCGCCGAAGCCCGGACCCCACATCCCGCCGAACGCCTGGTGGTGCCCACCGCCGTGCCGCTGCCGGCCGGTCATCGCGGCCCGCAGCTCTTCCTTGAGATCCTCGAACGACGAGCAGCCGCGGCCAAACCCCGCCTGCCCGAACGGCCATCCCGCCGCGTACGCCGATCCACCCATCACCGTCTCCTTGCCAGAGGTTGCGATAGTTCGACGATATATCGCGAACTGTCGCCACCCAAGGCGTCGGTGCGAACTGGTGTGCGGCGGGGTACCTGAGGTGTTCAATGCGGTAGGAGGGAAAGCGATGACGAACCCGAGCAACCGGTACGAGAACCTGACCCCGACCCGTTTCGAGAAGACCCACCAGGTCACCGACTCCGAGATCAACGAGGCCCTCGAACGCGACGGCACCGTCGAGGAGTCCGGCCTGGCCGACCGTGAGGTCAAGCACGACGACGGGACGCCGCCGTCGGAGGCCTGACAACGTTGAGCGTTCAGTTGAACGCGGTCTGTAGGTTGGTGAACTCCTAGCTCGTCCCCAACCCTCCAGACCCGAAGGATTTCGCGATGAGCATCTTCGACAAGTTCAAGGACAAGGCCACCGAGATGCTGCAGGGCGCCGGTGACAAGGTCACCGAGGCCACCGGTATCGACGTCAGCGGCGTCACCGACCACCTCGGCGGCGCCGCTGAAGGCGTGGCCGGCCAGGCCGAAGGCGTCGCCGACCAGGCCCAAGGCGTTGCCGATCAAGCCCAGGGCCACGCCGACGGCCTGGCCGACCAGGCCCAGGGCCACGTCGACGGGTTCGCCGACCAGGCCCAGGGCCACGTCGACAACGCCCAGGGCGCGGCCGACCAGTTCACCGGTGTGACCGGCGTCGACGTCCCCGTCGACCAGGTCACCGAAGCGGCCCAGGGCCACGTCGACCAGGCCGGCGAGACCGTCCAGGGCCACGTCGACAACGCCACCTCGCACATCGACCCGACCCAGCGCTGACGCCGTAGGCGACAATCGTCGCCATGGCGAAACGACGTTCGGCGGTCTTCTGCCCGTGCGGATCCGGTACGACGTACGAGTCCTGCTGCGGGATGCTCCACCGAGGTGAGAAGACCGCCGCGACCGCGGAGCAGCTGATGCGTTCGCGCTACTCCGCGTTCGTGGTCGGCGACACCGGCTACCTGCTCCGCACCTGGTCGGCCAAGACCCGGCCGCCGTCCCTCACCCTCGACGCCACCGACTGGACCGGCCTCGAGATCGTCGGCACGACCGCCGGAACCGCCTTCCACAGCGAGGGAACCGTCGAGTTCCGCGCGTCGTACGCCGGCGGCGTCCAGCAGGAGAACAGCCTGTTCACCCGCGAGAACGGCGACTGGGTCTACGTCGAGCCCCGCTAGGACCGCAGGAACTCGAGCAGATCGGCGTTGATCACGTCGGCGTGGGTGGTCGGCATGCCGTGCGGGTAGTCGGCGTACGTCTTGAGGACGCCGTTCTTCAGCAGCTCGGCCGACTTCGGGCCGGAGGCGACGTACGGGACGATCTGGTCGTCCTCGCTGTGCATCACCAGCACCGGGATGCCGATCTGGCGCAGATCCTCGGTGAAGTCGGTCTGCGAGAACGCGACGATCCCGTCGTAGTGCGCCTTCGCGCCGCCCATCATGCCCTGGCGCCACCAGTTCGCGATCACCGCTTCGGACGGCTCGGCGCCCGGGCGGTTGAACCCGTAGAACGGCCCGCTCGGCAACGCGCGGTAGAACTCCGACCGATTGGCCGCGAGCTGCGCCTGCAGGTCGTCGAACACGTCCTTCGGCAGACCCTCGGGGTTCGCGTCGGTCTTCACCATCAGCGGCGGTACGGCGCACAGGATCGCGGCCTTCGACGCGCGGTCCTCACCGTGCCGCGCCAGGTAGTGCACGACCTCGCCGCCACCCGTCGAGTGCCCGACGTGGATCGCGTCGCGCAGATCGAGGTGCTCGACGACGGCGCGCAGATCGTCGGCGTAGTGGTCCATGTCGTGCCCGTCACCGGTCTGCGTCGACCGCCCGTGCCCGCGCCGGTCGTGCGCGACGACGCGGTACCCCTGCTGCAGGAAGAACAGCATCTGCGCGTCCCAGTCGTCACTCGACAACGGCCACCCGTGACTGAACACGATCGGTTGCCCGCTACCCCAGTCCTTATAGAAGATCTCCGTACCGTCGCTGGTCGTGATCGTCCCCACTGTCCCGCCCCTTTCGCACGCTCAATGGACCCGGCGTGCCCCCAGCACCAGGCCACGTTAACCCTGCCCGGGCAGGCTTTCCAACGGTTCACGTCGAGTTCGGAAGATCCGGCGGAGCCGCTCGACATCGACTTCCGGCAGGTGAATCTCCACCAGGTCGAAGCTCTCCTCGACGAGTTCCCGCAGCACTTCCGCGCCGTCTTCCGCGAAGACCTTCCTCAACCTGCGTGGGAGATCAGCGGGCGCGATCTCCAGCCCCATCGCGTCGAGCCGCTTGAAAGCCAGCACGTGCCCGCAGTACTTCCCGTTCATCGCATGCAGCACGTTGAGCAGCTGGTTCGAGATCCGCACCAGCTCCCGGGCCACGAGCAACGGATTCTCGCGCTCCGCCAACATCGCGAGCCGCCAGAACTTCTCGATCGCCCCGTTGTACTCGACCACCGCAACCGCCAGCCCGCGCGGATACTCCGCGGCCCGCGCTTGCCACCGCCGTACGACGTCCGCCCGCACGCCGGCGATCTCGCGCCCGTCCACGATCCCCTGCACCAGCCCGAGCGCCGTCCCGTCGGTGGTGTGGTCGCCGAGCACGCGGTCCAGCGTCCGCTCGACCGAACTGGTGAGGTTGTGCTCGACCTCGACCATCAGCCCGGCCTTCGTGCCGAGGTGGAGCTGGTCGTTCCACGGCGGCCCTTGGTTCACCAGCCGTACGTCGGCCGCTGCCGGGACGCTCCGCCGTTCCTCAGTCGTCGGCGGCCGATCCCAGAACACCCCCACCTCGACGTCCGACCACCGATCGGCGTCCCCACGCGCCGTCGACCCGCCGACCATCACCGCGTCCACGCCGGTCGTCCCGGCGTACGCCGCCAGCAGCGGCCGCACCGCCTCCAGCCGCCACCGCGCCGCGTCCCCCAAGTGTCAGACCTCCACCTTGAACGGGTCGTGCTCACTCAGCAGCTTGTCCAGGCGGGCCTGGTCGACCCGGTTGGACACCCCCGCGAGCTCCTGGCGGTCGCGGACCACCTTGCAGAGCACGACCGTCGAGGTCACGACGTACAGGAGACCGAGCGCGAGGAACCCCCTGACCCACGGCTCGGCGGGCAGGTAGATCAGCCCGATCACCATCGCCCCCATCGAGAGCCCGAACGATGCCACGGCCTGCGCGTAGAACGCCCCCGTCTGCGAGGGCTGAACAGTTTTCGTCATACGCAAGATCCTGGGGCCGGCCGGGCGTGCGCGCATGAGGAAAACCACTCAACTAGTTGGCCAGCTCGGCGGGTGGGGTCGGGGTGCCGGCCGGCGGGGTCGGAGTGGGGGTGTCGGGCGGAGGCGTGCTCGACGGGGTGTTGTCGGGGGTCGGGGTGCTCTGGGGCGGGGTGCTGGGAGTAGTGCTCGGGTTGGGGGAGGAGGGGGTCGTGCTGGGGGTTGGTGTGCCCGACGGGGTGGTTGTTGGCGTGGGGGTGCTGGACGGCGTTTGAGTGGGGGTCTGCGTTGGCTGGCCGGTGGTGGCTGGGCCGGTCGGGTTGGTGCGGGTCGGGTCGTTGGAGGTGCTCGGGCCCGTCGTACCGGCGGCTGGTGCGGTGGGGGTCTGGTCAGGGCGGAGGTCGGTCGATGGCGGGAGGTCCGGGTCGTTGGTGAAGATGAGGATCGCTGCCGTCGCCGCCGCGGCAGTGGCCAGTACGGCGACTGCGGCGATCATCATGGCCTTGGAGCGCGTCTGCGACGGGCCTGCGGGAGGCGCCGGCTCACCGGTCGGGTCCTCGGGGCCATCGCCTGCCGCCGTACCAGTGCCTGCTCCTGCGCCTGCTGCTGCACCAGCGCCCGCCGCCGCGACATCCACCGCAGTCGGCACCGCCGCAACCCCGCGCCAGTCGCCTCCACCAGCCCCAGCACCCCGCAGCGCCCCACCAGCGATCTCCGCCGCCGGAGGCCGCGCCTCCGGATCCTTGGCCAGCATCCGCAGCAGCACCTGCTCGAATACTCCAGCCAGCTCCGCCCGCTCAGCGCTCACCGGCTCCGGCTCGGCATCGACGTGCTGGTACAGAATCCCGGTCGGATGCTCAGCCGTGAACGGCGGCCGCCCCATCACCAACTGATAGAGCACGCACCCCAGCGAGTACACATCGGACGGCTGCCCAGCCCGCCCACCGCGCGCTCGCTCCGGCGCCAGATAGTGGGAGCTCCCCACGATCTGCCCGGTCGCCGTCAGCGTCGTACCAGCCTGATCGGCGACGTGCGCGATCCCGAAGTCCGCGACCTTCACAGTCCCGTCCTGCGCAACCAGCAGATTCCCAGGCTTCACATCCCGATGCACGACATCCACCCGATGCGCCGCCGCCAGCCCAGCAGCAGCCTGCTCGACGATGTCGATCGCCCGGTCCTTCTCCAGCGGGCCGTGCTCCTCGAGCTCGCCGGACGCCGTACGGCCCTCGACGAGCTCCATCACCAGGAAGAACCCGTCCCCGTGCTGCCCGAAGTCGTACACGGACACCACATGAGGGTCGCTCAACCGCGCCGCGGCCCGCGCCTCGCGCTGGAACCGCTCGCTGGCGCTCGAATCCCGGTCGGTCGGCAGCAGCAGCTTGACCGCGACCGGCCGCTCCAGAACCTCGTCGACGGCACGGAAGACCTCTCCCATGCCACCTCGCCCGATCGACTCACCGAGCCTGTACCGCTTCGCTACCAACACCCCGTCGCCCGTACCCACCGACACTCCGCCCCAACCTTCGCCCGTTGACCGCCCCGGGCCATCTTGCCCCACGAACCCAACGCCTCGATGCTGGAATCGTTTCCGATTCCACGAAGGAGCCCCTGATGGACATGGCGACCGCGCTGAGCGACCTCGGTGTGACCGGCGACCTGCTCACCGATCCCGAGCGCGACCAGCTCGACCGCGACGGCTTCCTTCCCCTGGAAGACGTCCTGACCCTCGAGGCGGTGTACGCCGTCAACCGGCGGATGGCCGAGCTCACCGCGGCCGAAGGCGAACGGGCCGGCCTCGAGGTCCACCAGGAGCAGGGCACCGACCGCCTGGCCGACCTGATCAACAAGGACCCGATGTTCGAGGTCTGCTTCAGCCACCCCCGCGTCCTGGCCGCGATCCGCCACGTCCTCGGCCCGTCGTTCCGGCTCTCCTCCCTGAACAGCCGCGCCGCCCTGCCCGGCCAGGGCCACCAATCGCTGCACGCCGACTTCGGCCACCCGGTCGCCCCCGGCGAGTACGAGGTCTGCAACTCGATCTGGCTGCTCGACGACTTCACCCCGGACAACGGCGCGACCCGCGTCGTACCGGGCTCGCACCGCCGCGGCACGATGCCCGCCGACGAGATGCCCGACCCCGCCGCCACCCACCCCGACCAGATCCAGCTGACCGGCAAGGCCGGCACCGTCGTCATCTTCAACAGCCACCTCTGGCACGGCGGCACCCAGAACCACACCACCCACCCCCGCCGAGCGATGCACTCGTACTTCGCCCTGCGCCACCTCCCGCAGCAGCTGAACCAGCAGGAGTACCTGCGCGCCGACACGTACCAGCGGCTCACTCCGGCGCAGCGTTACCTGCTGGACGTCACCGACCCCAGCTAAACCGTTCGACGGCGCACTGGTCTGCTGAGACAGTACGGCGATGGAGCTGATGAGCCCGGCGGACCTCCCACTCATGCAGGGCCTTGCCCAGCGCGTCACCGCCGTACGGCCCGACCTGATCAGCGCCGGCGCGTCGTACGGCGAGCTGGCCTGGATCTGGGGGAAGGGCTGGTCCGCCGACGGCGCTGCCTGGCGGCGACGCCTCTGGTTCGCCGGCGACGAGCTGGTCGCGTGGAGCTGGGCGTTCCTGCCGCGGCGGATCCGGCGTACGGACGGGTCGGTCAGGGACATCACCGGGGCGTCGCTGACCTACCAAGTCCGCCCTGACCACCTGGAGCTCGTCGACGAGCTGATCGAGTCGTACGACGAGGTGACGCGCGGCCTGGAGCGCACGGCGTGCCCGACGACCGCGGAGACGTTCGCGCTGGAGCGGTGGAAGGCCCACGGGTACGAGCCCGACCAGGTTGCGCTAGCCGACGACGGCGACTGGACGCAGCTCAACCGGCGGGAGCTGGCCGAGCTGCCGGAGCCGGTGCTGCCTGCTGGCTTCCGCTTCCGCACCGCCGACGAGGTCTCACCGGAGGCCGCCGTACAGGCGCATGTCGACGCGTGGGCGCCGTCGTACTACACGCTGGAACGCTACGAGGGCGTCCGCCAGACAGCGGCGTACCGAGCAGACCTGCACGTCCTCGTCGAGGCACCCGACGGCACGATGGCGTGCTCGGCGATCATGTGGTTCGACCCGGCGAATCGAACCGTCGAGTTCGAGCCAGTGGGCACCCACCCGGCGTACCGCCGACTCGGCTTGGCCCAGGCGATGATGCTGCACGCAATGCACCTGGCCCGAGACGCCGGGGCGACGCACGCGACCGTGGTCTGCCTCGGCGCACCGGGCCATCCGCGCGCCCGCGGCCTGTACTACGGCCTCGGCTTCCGAGAACTCTCACGTGACGCGCCAGTGAGGAGCGCTCCGCAGGCCTGTGGATAACCGCCCGCCGCCCAACCCTCTCCTCTGTAAACTCAACTAGGAAAGGGCAGGCCGGGCGGCGGCGGTAGGCGCTTGGGGCAAGTTGCGCCCGATGGGTACAGGGTGGCCATGGCGACGCGGTGGGCTGGTGCGGTCGCCGTCGTGCAGACGCGGCGGCGGCGGTTGCTGCGCGGTGTCGTCGCGATGCTGGTGTTCGCGCTGCCGGTGGTGCTGCTCGGACTCGCTGTCCGGCAGCAGTTCGACCCGCTGATCCGCGCCGACCAGGCGGCGATCCGCGCGTCGACCGGGTTCAGCATTCGGCACGGGCTGATCCCGCTGCTCACCGTGATCCAGGTCGTCAGCCTGCCGATCTTCGTGTACGCCGTCGCGACCGGCGTCGCGATCTGGACCTGGAAGGCCCGCAATCTCAAGGGCCGCGCGCTCTGGGCATTCGTCACGATGATGGCCGGCTGGGCGATCGGCGGTATCGCGAAACCGATCGCGCAACGGGCCCGGCCGTTGGTCGACGACACGCTCCCGCACGCCGAGGGCTACTCGTTCCCGTCCGGCCACACCCTCAACATCACCCTCGCGGCCGCGGTGATGGTCTTCCTGCTCTGGCCGCTGCTCACCACCACCCAGCGCCGCATCGCCGTCGCGCTCGCGGTCGTCGTACCGGTGATCGTCGGCCTCGACCGCCTCTTCATCGGTGCCCACTTCCCGTCCGACATTCTCGCCGGGCACGTACTCGGCCTGGGCATTATGTTCGCTTCATGGATCGGATTCATCGGCAGGACGGCGTCGACCTCCTCACCCGGACCGTCGCACCCGGCGTAGCCCTCGGCGGCGTGATCATCGGCCTCGGCCTCGCCCTCCAAGGCCCCCTCAAAGCCCTCAGCCACTCCGAGGAAACCGTCAACAAGGACCTCGCGACCGACCGGACCGGCACCTGGAACACCATCACCGCCGTCTGGTCCCAGATCGGCAACACCATCGGCGTCATCGCCGTCTGCATCGTCGTGGCGTCGCTCATCCTCTGGCGAACCCGAGACCTCCGCCTCGCCCTGGTCCCACCGGTTGCGATCGCCATGCAGGGCCTGATCTTCCTCATCTCGGCCAAGGTCGTGGACCGAGACCGCCCCCAGGTGGAAAAACTCGACGCCTCCCCACCCACCGCCAGCTACCCCAGCGGCCACGTAGGAGCTTCCACCGGCTTGTACGTCGCCTTCGCGCTTCTCGCGACCCGCATCGAAACCACCTGGCTCCGCTGGACCACCATCATCGTCTGCCTGGCGATGCCCCTACTCGTGGCGTTCTCCCGCCTCTACCGAGGCATGCACCACGTCACCGACGTCACCGCCGGCATCCTCAACGGCACCCTCTGCGCGCTACTCGCCTACGCCTGGTACCGCCACTGCTCCTCCCGCCGCCGAGCCCGTCGGTCGACGATGGCGTAGATCAACGTGGCGATCAGACAGGCCCAGATGTAGACGTTCGTGAGCATCCGCTCGAAGAACGACCGCTTACCACCGGAGTCGACCACAACCCGCCACAACACCGCACCGAGTTCGGTCCCGATCACCAACAGCACGAACCGCAACACAAACCACCGAACCCACCCCGGGCCCCAGTAGTACAAGCTGTTGATGTCGAACAACTGCCGCATCACACCCGCACGCGGCTCATCCGAGACCGTGACCTCGGATTCCTCCCCTTGCCGTTCCTCCATCAGCAGAGTCTGACAGTGCAGAGGGCCCGCGAGGAGCGTCGATGAGGTGCCCCCGGCAGGATTCGAACCTGCGACGCACGGTTTAGGAAACCGACGCTCTATCCCCTGAGCTACGGGGGCGCACGATGGGACAGCCTAGCGGAATCGGAGGATGGGGGGATGAGTGAGGTGAACTACGCGCCGGTGGGGGCTACGGGGGTGGGGGAAGCGGTGTGGGTGGGGGCGCCGGAGGGGTTTCGGGGGTTTGAGGGGTCGGTGCGGGTGGGGGAGGGGGAGCGGGTTTGGGAGGCGGCTGTTGAGGCGGTGATGCGGTGGGGGGTTAAGACGCGGAGTGGGTTTGGGGTGGAGGGGGCGGAGGTTGCTGTGGTGGGGGAGGACTGTGTGTTGGTGGTAAGGGTGGGGCCGGTTCGGGTGCGGGAGCCGGTTCGGGTGGTGGAGGTGGTGGGGACGCGGGAGCGGTGCGGGTTTGCGTATGGGACACGGGTGGGGCATCCCGTTGTGGGGGAGGAGGCGTTCGTGGTGCATCGGGCGGGGGACGGGGTGGTGTGGTTGACGGTGCGGTCGGTGACTCGGGCTGGGCGGGGGTGGTGGCGAGTGGTGTTTCCGGCGGTGTTGGTGGCGCAGCGGGTTTATCGGCGGAGGTATCTGCGGGCGTTTGAGGGTTTGGGGGTGGGCTGAGCGAGGGGGTTGCGAGGAGTCTCCACGACGGGGTTCAAAGCTAGGGTTGAGGTTGTGGAGATGGCGGATCGGCGGGTGCTGGCGGGGTGGGCTGCGGAGTGTGCGGCGCGGGTGGTGGGGTTGGTCGAGGATTCGCGGGTTCGGGGTGCGGTGGAGGCGGCTGAGGGGTTCGCGGCCGGTGGGGAGCGGACGAAGGGGATTCGGGACGCGGCTTGGGGTGCGTTATCGGCTGCTCGGGAGGTGGGGGATCCGGTGCGGACGGCGGCGGCTCGGGCTGCGGGGTATGCGGCGGGGGCGGCGTACGTTCACGATTTGGTGAGTCCGCATCAGGTCAAGCATGTGCTGGGGCCGGCGGTGCAGATGGCGTTGGCTGAGGAGCTGGCGGCCGGCGCGCCTGAAGTTGGGGAGGATGCGGTGCGGTGGGCGGTGGAGATCGCGCCGGCCGGCGTACGGGGTCTGGTGATTGAGTTGCCTCAGGCAACGTTTGGGAAGAGTCGGGTGGGTGTGCTCAGTCGGCTGCTCGATCAGGGGCTGCGAACAGTGCAGCGTTGAGGAAGTCGGCGCCGAAGGTGCCTTCGCGATCGTCCTGTACGGCGCGGAGCTCGACGGGGGTGAGGGTGGCGAAGGTTTCGCGGAGGTCTTCGAGGGTGAAGGACATGCCGCCGCCGGTGTCGCCGTCGGTGAGGATCTCCTGGTCGGTGGGGGTGTCGACCAGGCCGGTGGCGAAGGTGATGATCGCGAAGCGGGAGCCCGGGTGGAGGAGAGTCGCGAGGCGCTGCAGGTAGGTGAGGCGGCGGTGCGGGGCGATGTGGTGGAAGCAGCCTGAGTCGTAGACGACGTCGAAGGTTCCCGTGGGGAGCGGGTCGCGGAGGAAGTCGAGGGCGGTCAGCTGTACGGCGGGCGGCATCGTCGGGCGGATCGCGTCGAGGAGCGGCGCTGCCAGGTCGATGGCCTCGACGGTTGCGCCCTGGTCGGCGAACCAGCGGCTGTTGCGGGCGGAGCCGCAGCCGATGTCGAGGACTCGCGCATTCGACAGGTCGCCGAGGAGGCCGCGGGCGTGCCAGTCGACGAGGGGCTCGTCGGGGAGCTGTGTGGCCAGGGGGTGGCCGGGCTTGGTGAGCATGGTGGTCCAGAAGTCGGCGGCGGACTTCTGGGAGCGGTCGCCGCGGGTGCTGGAGGCGACAACGGTGTCGAGGAGCTCGAGAAGCTGGTCGAGCGTGTGCAGGCGTGGGGAGGTCACCGGCCGACACTAAGCGGTCGCGCGGTCAGGGCGGCGGCGGGCGCCGGGGAGTTCACCCGGTCAGAGCCCGTACGCCGAGGTGCCCGGCGATCGACTTGTAGCGTTCGGCGTACAAGGTGGTGCAGCGCGAGGCGTTGCAGCCGGAGCCGGCGAAGGCGAGGCCGCGGATGGTGGCGGTGGTCGACGTCGGGCGGGAGTAGACCGGGCCGCCGGAGTCGCCGCCGATGATGGCGATCTGGTTGTTGCGGGTCGCGCGGATCACGTACGTCGTACAGCCGTCGGAGTCGCAGTACTTCGCGCTCAGCGAGCGGACGGTGATGCCGCACAGCGACGTGCTGAACGAGCCGGACTGGCAGACCGAGGCGCCGACCGCGGGGTCGTCGCCCCCCTTGACGGTGCGGGTGTCGGCGGAGTCGCCGGGGCCGTCGGTCCAGATCTTGGCGCCGTACGAGCTGCCGGTGATCAGGGCCTGGTCGTAGTCGGGGTAGTTGGAGCGGACCGAGGTGGTGCCGTAGTAGTTCGAGCCGCTGCGCCAGATCGTGCCGGGGCCGCCGCAGTGGCCGGCGGTGACCGAGGCGCGGGTGTTGTTCGACTTGCGAACCACGGAGAAGCCGGCGGTGCAGTTCTTCAGCGCGGAGGTGATCCGCGCGCCGCCCCAGTGGCCGCCCTTGGGGGTGTCGTTGAAGCGGCTCGTCCGGGCCACGCCGGTCGGGACCGCGTCGACGCCGTCGAGCCCGTCGAGCGCCTCGGCGCTGGCCGGCGACGTGGTCGCGGCGTCGTACTCGACGACGACGTTTTCGCTGGCCGGGTCGAGGTCGGCGGTGAAGGTGGTCTTCGCGGCGTCGGCGGACCAGGCGCGGCCGCCGACGGCCTTCCAGGCGGCGGCGACCGAGCGCGCCGAGCGGCAGCTGCGCTCGACGGTCAGCATCGGCTTACCCGCGGCCGGGACGTTCTTCTGGACGGCGGCCTGGTACTTCTTCTCGTCGACCACTGAGTCGTCGAGCACCACCTTGTACCCGGTCTCCTGCGTGCCCAGTACGCCGATGACGCCGGCGCTCAACCCGTACGGCAGGCCGGACTTCGGGCGGCCGGTCGCGTCCAGCGGCTCGATCGAGCGGACCGCGGCCGAGACCCCTTCGCCGAGGGCCTGGCCGAGCGGCCGGGAGTCCTTGGCGCTGGTCGGCTGGGAGAGTCGCTGGGAGTGTTCGGCGGTCGAGACCGGGTCGTTGTGGTTGCAGACAGCAACCGTCGAGGGAGCCGCCGCGGCCCGGGGGAGCGGAGTGGATCCGGCGGGCAGAGCGACTGCGACGAGTGACAACGAGCCGAGAGCGAGCAGCGGGACGGTTGCTGAGAGTCGCACTGAGCTCCCCTTATCGGTGGACAGGCCTGCGTAGATCCTTCAAGGAAGGACTTCGGATAGTCAAGTGCTGACTACTTTCCGCAAGCAAATACCGCTACCCTCTGCGAGCGTAGATCGCAACTTCACGCCCGTCGCCGGCGTAGAAGCGCAGCGTTTTGTCGTCCGCCGAGATCCGCCGGGCGGCCTGCAGGACAGCCGTGTGCGGTACGGCGTCGCAGTCGATCAGGCGCTGCGGGCCGGCCTTCGCGGTGAACTCGCCGCGCTGGCCGATGGTGAAGGTGCCGCTGATCCCGTTGCAGCCGTCGGAGCCCGTCCAGGTGCCGTCGGAGTTGAAGGTCAGGGACGGGTTGTCCGGCCGGGCCGTCTTCAGTGCGTTGAACCCCTCCAGCTTGAGCGGCTGCCACGTGCCCGCCAGCTTGGACGCGTCCGCGGCCGGCGCGCTGGTGACCGCGGCCGAAGGACTGGCCGCGGCGGGCTGCGAGTCGGTCGAGTCGCGCAGGCCGCCGAGCGCGAACCCGGCACCCGCGATCAGGGCGACCGCGGCGACGGCCGCACCGGTGGCGACGTACGTACGCCGCTGGGCCTGGCGGACGCCGTCGGTGGCCCGCGTGACCAGGTCGGGGGCTGGTGGGACGGAAGCCGCGGCGCGGTCGAACGTCGCGCGCAGGTCTTCCTCGAGCTCGGTGCTGCTCACGGCAACCTCTTCACAGGATGGGTGCGCCCGCGGCTGCTCACGGCAACCGCTCGTCGACGCGGTGGGCCTGCCTCGCCTTCCGCAGCGTGCCGAGCGCTCTGCTCGCCAGGCTGCGGACCGAGGACGGTTTGATGCCGAGCAGGTCGGCGATCGTCCGGTCGTCCAGGTCCTGGTAGTAGCGCAGCACCAGGACGACCCTCTCGCGGGCCGACAACCCGGCCAATGCGCGCCAGAGGTCGTCGGAGTTCACGATGTCGGTGGCGGGGTCGGGCACCGTGCGGTCGGGGTCGAGGTCGGCCGCCGGTGCCTCGGTGAAGGACCGCCGGCGCGTCATCGACAGGTAGGAGTTGACCAGGATCCGCCGGACGTAGGTGTGCGGGTCGTCGGCCCGCTGCACCTTGCGCCAGGACCGGAACGCCTGCATCAGCGCGATCTGGGCCAGGTCCTCGGCGCGCTGGTGGTCGCCGCAGATGGTGAACCCGAGACGGACCAGTTCCTGCCCGCGCGCGGACGCGTACTCCTCGAACTCCACCGGCAACTCCCCGACTGGGCGTACAACACCTCACGACTATTAGACGCATCGAGCCGCACAAGGTGCTGCAGACAATCACGCACAGTTGGATCTCAGCCCAGCAGGAACGCTCTGACCCGAGCCCTTCCGGTCTGGTCCACTTGGCTGCGCTGGACCCCGTGCCCACTCCCCGGTACGACGACAAGCTCCGCCTGACGGGCGTGGTCGCGTTCCCACTCCGCCCACTCGGTCGGGCAGAACAGGTCGTTGCTGCCGTGCAGGATCAGCGTCCGCGGCTGCAGCTCCTGGCTCGCCGGGTACGTCGACGCGCGGGTGGCCGGCCAGCGCAGGCAGCCGTCGACGACCAGCTGGTTGCGCGCGGTGCGTACGTCGTACGGGTGGAGCTGGGAGGGGGTGAGCTTGGCGGCCGCTGCGTTGAGCAGGTTGGTGCGGTCGGCCGCTGGGGTGTCGGGCTTCCAGGGGAAGCGCAGGTCGGAGCAGAGGGTGGCCAGGTGGAGGCCTGCCGACAGTTCGTCGTACGGCGTACCGCGGCTGGTCGCGCGCAGGAACATCTCCTCCAGCGCGGCGGTGTCGCCGTTGCGGGCGTCGTGCAGGACCTTCGGGATGCCCTCGAGCGACGGGTTGACCGAGTTGAGGCTGAGAATCGACAGCGACTCGATCAGGCTGGTGCCGTTCACCGGTGCGCCGTCGAGGCGGCCGCGCTGGACCAGCCAGGCGAGGTCGGCCACCGGGTCCGTCGTACAGGCTGGGTCGCGTTTGCAGGTTGCTGCGAGGACCTCGCCGGTGTGGGCCATCAGGTCGACGCCGAACGGGTCGAAGCCGCGGTGCGGAACGACCGAGTCGAGCACGAGCGAGCGGACGCGGTCCGGGTACTTCAGCCCGTACTGCGCCGCGGTGAAGCTCCCGTACGACGTGCCGTTGAGGGTGAGCTGGTCGCGGCCGAGCGAGCGGCGCAGCAGCTCGATGTCGTCGACGGTGTCGGGTGTGCCGTAGAAGTTGATGCTCGGGCCGAGCTGGCGGGCGCAGGCGTCGACGGCGTTCGCCGGCGGGGTGAGGAAGTCCGATCCGCCGACCGCTGCCTGCAGCTCCGGGCAGTCGATGCCCTTGGCGCCGGTGCCGCGCTGGTCGAACATGACGAGCTGGTACTCACGCAGTACGGCCGGGTCGAGGTACGAGCGGATGCGGGAGACCAGCGGGAGGCCTGGTTGCCCAGGGCCGCCGGTGAGCATCAGGAGTACGCCGCGGGGTGCGTCGGTGTTCGCTGCGGCCGCGACGTTCAGCTCCAGCTTCTGGCCGGTGGGCTTGGAGTGGTCGAGCGGCACGCTCAGCGTCGTACAGGTGAAGCCGGGGATGTTGTCGCACTGCCGCGCGACGTTCGGCGGCGGAGTCTCTTCGGGTGGGTCGGAGCAGGCAGAGCAGACGAGCAGCAGCGCGGTTGCCAGTGCGACCAGCCGCATACGGCCTCCCTGAAGGGCTCCTTGCCGAACAGGGTGCAGGTAACGCGGTGCTGGGGCAAGGCTCTGCCACCCACCTTGCGGGTCGACCCCAGGGGGACCCGCAAGGCGGGCGGGATGACCCCGTCCCGGACGGCTTCGGGGGGCGCGTCCGGTGCAGGGTCAGCGCAGGCCGAGCGACTTCACCAGCTCGGGAGTGGCGGACCGCGGCGCCGGCAGGTCACCGGGCTTGCCCTGGCCCTCGAACGAGGTCGCCACCAGGCGGTGGCAGCCGAACGCCTCGGCCGTGAACGACAGCACACCGCGCTCGTTGTCGGTGAACCGCAGCACGTACGTCGGGCCGAGCTCCTTGGTGCAGAAGCCGGGCTTCTTCGGCTCCGGCTTCGCGGCGTTGACCAGGGCGAACAACGCGGTCGCCTGGCCGGCCATCCGCTTCGTCGTCACCGTCGCGTAGTCCTGCCCGGACGCCTGGGCGTCGTACTGGCAGATCGTCACGCTGACCGGCTGGAACGCCGACTTCGCGCTGCCCTTGCCCCAGACGGCGGCGTCGACGGACTTGCGGATCGCGGTGATCGTCTCCGGGCAGTCCGTGCTCGGTGTTCCGCTGGGGGTGGGCGGGGTGACGCTCTCGGTCGGCAACGTCGGGGTGGGGGTGGGTGTTGCGCTGGGCTGGGCGGCGGGTCCCGAGGAGCCGCTCTCGTCACCGCAGGCGGCGGTGACGGCGAGGACGGCTACCAGTGACGACGCTCCGATCAGGCCCCGTGTCCTTGATGCACTCACGACTCGGTCCTTCCGGGTTGGCAAGGACCACCATGATGGTCGAACCAGGTCTCACAGACCGTGGCAGGAGTGTCACGGAGGCGCGTCTATCCGGTCACGGGCCGGATCGAGTGGCAAAAGCAGCAGAGCTGTAACAGGTGCGCGCTGTTCACCCTGGAGAAATGGGATGATGCCGGGTGCAGCCGGAGGAAGGACGGACGTGGGCAAGAGGAAAGACTCGGCCGAACTCGCACGCCGTGAGCAGGAGGAGTGGCAGCTCGGGCAGGACTGGGCGCGCTTCCTGCGCGGTGGCGGACAGCCGCAGGCGCTGCCGTTGTACGGGATCGTTCTGGAGCCCGGGGAGGTCGCGTACCTGCAGACCTCGGTGCACTACGCGCGGCTGTACGGCGGCGACGGACGCTACAACAGCAGCGGCGGATTCTTCTTCGGCAGCACGGGTTTCGTGCTCGGGATGATGGCCGCGAACGCCGCGGTGAACTCGAGCCGGAAGGCCGCGGCGCGGCGCGACATGCAGCTGCTGTGGCGTGACCTCGAAGAGGTGCAGCTGATCGCGACCAACTACCGGCTGATGACGCATCTGCAGCGGCGCGGGTGGTTGAGCTTCTACTACAACTCGGTGCAGGAGTTCTATCCGGATCCGGCGAACTGGACCGTCACGTTCGGCTTCCAGCAGGCGGAGCCGCTGCAGTTGGGTGGGCTGGCTACTCCTACGTTGTCGGTCTTGACGGCCTGGTCGGTGCTCGGCGCTGAGCGCTGGCAGAGCGAGCCGGGGATCGCGCCGCTGCTGCAGGCGGCGAATCCGCAGGTCGCGCCGGGGCAGGGCGGTCAGGGGCAGATCGAGGGCGGGCAGCAGGGGAACCTGCCGCGGATTCCTGGGCAGGACTGAACGCGGGTTGCTTGCGATGCGGCCGGGAGGGTCGGCAGGGGCTGAGGTCGCTGCGGCCGGAAAGAGAAATCGCAGAGCCAGCTGCTGGATCAGGGGCGATGAAGCCCGAGCCCCGGACACGACGAACCCGCTGCGAGCAGGGCCGCGTTGAGGAAGCCCGGCCTCGGGCCGAGGTGCGTATCTGCTGACGGTCGTGGGCCTGCTGGTGGGCTCCCGTAATCTGGGGGCATGAGTACGCCGTACGAGGACGACGAGCCGCTGTTTCCTGAGCAGACGCGTGACGACGACGCCCGGAGTTGGGGCGAGCGGGACAACGGGAGCGACGACGACGAACGGATCCTGCGCGAGGTACCTCCGCATCATGGTTCGTGAGTGAATCGGTGGCGGCTGGGGTGCTGCTGGTTCACGGGGGACTGTGGGACGGGACCGATGCCGAGATGTTCTGGTATCGGCGGGGGATCGTGGGCGGCCTCGAGGCCGCTGGGTTGACGGTGGTGGCGCCGGATCGGGTGCGGCGGCCGGTGAGTTGGGGGCAGGAGGTTGCTGCGCTCGGCGGGTTTCTGGGGCCTGAGCCGATGACGGTGGTGGGGGCTTCGAACGGGTGCACTGTGGCGGTGCTGCTGGCGCTGGCTTATCCGGAGGCGGTTGGGCGGTTGCTGCTTGCTTGGCCGGCGACCGGTGGGGATCCGGTCGTTGATGCTCGGGGGCGGGCTGGGTTGATGGAGCGCGGGGCTTCGGGGGCGGTGGCTGACGGGTTGTTGGCGGGGGAGACGTTGCGTGGGGTGCTTGACGCGCAGCTGGTGGAGCTGGGGGAGTACCGCGGGCCTTGGCGGCCGGGGATGCCGATCGGGGTGCTGCCTTCGGTGCCGGAAAACCCTTCGCACCAAAGGAAAACGGTGGATGCGCTGCTGCGGTTGATGCCGTCGGCGGTGGAGCTGCCGGGGTTGTTGGAGCCGCCGGTGCCGGGGTTCGAGGCTCAGCGGGATCGGTTGGTGGCGACCGTCGCTGCGTTCGCCGGGGGTGGATGAGCCGCGCTGGTTGACGCCTACGTGTTGAGCCCCGGATAAAGCGTGGTGGTTCGGCGGGGATCACGTGATGCTTGGCGCATGGAGTTGCGGGCGTTCGAGGTGGGGCAGGCTGCGGAGGTCGCGGGGTGGGCGACCTCGGCGCAGGAGGTCGGGCTGCTGTCGGGGCGGAACGCGTACCCGTTCCCGATGGAGTTGGTCGGGAGCTGGCCGAAGGCCGCGGATGATGTGCGGTCGTACCTGTACTACGTGAACGGCGAACCGGTCGGGTACGCCGAGCTGTGGCTGGACGACGAGGAGGACGAGGTCGAACTGGCCCGGATCATCGTGCGACCGGGGTCGCGGGGGCGGGGGATCGGGACGGCGTTCGTGAAAGCGCTGCTGGGTCCGGCGCTGGAGGCTGGGTATTCCGATGTGTTCCTGAGGGTTCGGCCGGACAACGACGTGGCGATCCGGACCTACCGCCGCGTCGGGTTCGAGTACGTGCCGGCCGACCTGGCCGACGAGTGGAACAAGAACCAGCCGGTCGCCTACACCTGGATGCAGTTCCCGACCGTCAGCCAGGTGTAGGCAAGCGGAAGGGCTACTGCTGGCGGGACTTGAGGGCGTCGCGGATCTCGATCAGGAGCTGCTGGTCCATGGTGAGGGGTTCGGGCTCCGGCTCGGGTTCGCCCTTGGCGGCGGCTGCGGCGGCTCGGCGGTCCTGGATCTTCTTCATCGGGACGACGAGGACGAAGTAGACGACCAGTGCCGTCAGGAAGAAGACGATGAAGGCGTTGATGATGGCGGCGAAGTCGATGGTGGACGCCTTGTTGCCGTCGACGATCTGCCAGGTGAGGCCGTCGACGTTGCTGCCGCCGAGGGAAGCGACCAGGGGGTTCACCAGGTTGTCGACGACGGTCTTCACCACGGTGGCGAAGGCGGTGCCGATGACGACGGCGATCGCCAGGTCGAGGACGTTGCCTCGCATCAGGAATTCCTTGAAGCCCTTGAGCATCTCTTTCTGCCTCCACGAGAGGGTCCCGGTGGACCCGCGGCGATCTGTACCTCGTCAACGTAGGACTCTGCTCGGGGACAGGCGAGGGACCGCGCCGGGGGACTGCGGATCGTAGCCGCAGATGTCCGCTCAGTGACGTCCTGGTCAGCTGGTGTCGGGGGTCAGGGCGACGGAGATTTTGCTGTTGGCGGTGGATTGGGCGAGGCGGGCAGCCGTGGTGGGCGTGGTGGCGAGGACCACGAGGGCGCCCGCGGAGCGGGTCGGGGCCGGCAGGGCGAGGATTCGTACGGCGGTCGCCAACGCGGTCGCGGCGGGGGCTGCTGTGGCTGAGGCGGCGTACAGGTCGACGTGGTCGCCGGGGCGGAGCAGCGCGGCGATGTCGGGGTCGTCGAGGCGCAACGGATAGGCGACCAGGCCTGCCGGAACCGCTGTGGGGGTGAGGAAGCGGGCGTCGGTCAATGGCTCACCGGAGCGCACTGGCGTGGCCAGGATGCGTGCGGAGAGGTCGGCGCCTGGTTGCAGGGCTCCGCTGGGGACTGCCGCCGGTGGGAGGCGAAGGGTGCGGAGATCGCCGGGGGCCGGAGTGACGCCGCCGGGGAGGTCGCGGGCGGCGGCCAGGACGGGGGCGGAGGCCGCGGCCGGTGGTGCGAAGGAGGCGAGGCCGAAGTACACGGCGGCCGCCGCGAACAGGCCGGCGAGGAGCCGGCGGTGCCAGCGGGCGGCGCGGATGAGGTCGTGCCAGAAGTTCGTCATGCCAGGGAAAGTACGAGTTTTCCCCGAAACGCCCGTTCAGTTGTCCACAGGCCCGCCCGGGCCGGCGGGGATCAGGCGGCGCTGGTCTTGCTGGAGCCCGACGAGCCCGACGACGAGGAGGAGGACGACGAAGACGACTTCGACGAGTCCGAGGACGACGAGGAGGACGACGAGCTGCTGCCCGACGAGGAGGACGAGGACGACGACGAGTCGGACTTCGCGCTCACCGTGCTCGTGCTCGACGAGCGGCTGTCGGTGCGGTAGAAACCGGAGCCCTTGAACACCACGCCCACGGCGTTGAACACCTTGCGCAGCGTGCCCTGGCAGTTCGGGCAGACGGTCAGGGCGTCGTCGGTGAAGCTCTGCCGGACCTCGAGCGCTTCGCCGCAGTCGGTGCACTGGTACTGGTACGTCGGCACGTTCTTCCCCTTCAGGACGTCTGGCACTCCTACTACTCGACTGCTAATAATGCGTCAGAGCGCCGAAGTATTCCAACTCCGGCGGTCCAGACCGGATTTCGGCCACTTCCGGCAGCCGTGCAACCCAACCACCCCCGGCGAGCGTCTCCACGGTCGTGGGACCACTGGGGAGGGGCCTGGGCAGCGCCGTGCGCGCAGGGGCCGGTCGAGCGCTGCCGGGGGCGGCGGTCTGGGCGGGCGCCGCGGTGCTGCTCGCGCAGTACGGGACGCCGTGGGGCGCAGTCCTGGCGTACAGCGCCTACCTGAGCCTCGGCATCATGCTGCCCGGGGTCCTGCTGTGGCGACTGCTCCGCGGCAACCAGGACGGCTTCGCTTCCGACCTGGCCTTCGGCACCGGCTTCGGGCTCGCGCTCTCGATCCTGACCTACCTACCGGGCCGCGCGATCGGCTTCCCGCTCCTGCCGCTGATCGTGCCGGTCGCGGCGGTCACCACCTTCGGCCTGCTCAAGAAACTCCGACCGTACTGGCGCAGCACGCGCCCGCCGGCACCGCTGTGGTGGAGCTGGTCGGTAGCAGGCGCAGCAGCGCTCGGCCTCTGGGTGATCACCCGCGCCGGTCTCCAGATCGAGCCGATCGCGTTCCCCGACGCCGCCTTCCAGTACGCCGACCTGCCGTACCACCTGGCCCTCGCAGCCGAGCTGAAGCACCACCTCCCCGGCCAGATCCCGTTCGTCCTCGGCGAGCAATTGAACGACCACTGGTTCCTCCACGCCGAGCTGGCCGCGGCCAACTGGCAGACCGGCATCGAACTCGACCTCCTGCTCCGCCGCCTGATGCCGGTGACCGCCGCGCTGGTCCCGATCCTCTCGGTCGCCGCCCTGGCCACCCGGCTCGCCCGCAAGTCCTGGGCCGGCCCGCTCGCGGCCTGGCTGCTTGTGACCGTGACCAGCTTCGACGTCTACGGCTGGGGCGGACGCGACCTGATCAGCCAGGCGGCGTACTCAAGCTCGGCGCTGATGTACAGCCCCACCCACGCCTTCGCCGTGGTCCTGGCGTTCCCGGTGGTCTGGGTGATCGTCTGCCTGCTCCGCCAGGACCAGCACCGCGGCAACTGGCTCCTGCTCGTCGTCGGCCTGGCAGCGCTCGCAGGCACCAAAGCGCCTTTCGTACCGATGCTCGTGGTCGCGGTAGCGCTGGTCGCCGCAGGCAAGTTGATCACCGAGCGGAGGCTCGACCGGACCTCGGCAGGGCTCGGTCTGGCTGTCCTCGCTACGTTAAGTTTCGTCCTGTTCACCACCGGCTCGTCCGGAGTCGCCTTCGGCCCGGGCCAGGCCTTCCGTGCCCTCGCCGGTCAGGTCGGCTTCGAGAGCCGCTACCTGATGGCCGCCGCAGTCCTCGGTACGACGGGCGCCACGCTCCTCGTCTCCTGGTCGCTCGCCGGCCTCGGCATGCTCGGCCTCGCCCGCCGCTGGAAGGACCCGGCCGCAATCCTCCTCGCAGGCTTCGCAGCAGCCGGAGTAGCAGCAGCTGCGCTCCTGAAGCCCAGCCAGCTCGACTTCCTCCGAGCAGCCTTCCCGTTCGCCATCGCCGCCTCCGCCTGGGGACTGACCGTCCTGCTGAAGGACCTCCGCCTCCGCCACATCGGCCCGAGGGTGTTGCTGGCCCTGGGAGTCGGGATGGTGCTGGCGCAGGTCCTGGCGTCTCTGACACCGCGCAGACCGCGCAGCGCACAGGGGGTGGCGGCGGTGGCCTTCCAACTCGTCTGGCCATGGCTGGCCGTCCTCGTGGCGGCAGGTCTGGCGGTAGTCGTGCTGCGATGGACAGCGGAGCGTCGAGTAGCGCTGGGCCTCGGCGTACTGATCGTCCTGGGCGTAGCGGCCGTGAACGTCCCCAAGACGATGCTGACCACCCTCACCGACCAGGTCTGCGTCGCCGGACCCGACCGCCCCGAGTGCCGCCAGGCCAGACGCCAGGTCCCCTCCGGCGGAGCCGAGGCTGCCCGCTACATCCGAGACCACTCAGCCACCACAGACCGGCTCGCCACCAACTCCCACTGCACCCCCGTCTACACCGACCGCACCTGCGACGCCCGCAACTTCTGGCTCTCCGCGTACGCCGAACGCCGGGTCCTCGTCGAGGGCTGGGCCTACACGCCGACCGCCCAGAGCCGCCGGAACGCCGACGCCCTCTACGGCCCGTTCTGGAACCAGCCCCTCCTGCAGCTGAACGACCGCGCCTTCAAGCGGCCGACCCGGCGCGTCCTGGACCAGCTCTGGAACCAGTACGGCGTCCGCTGGCTCGTGTTCGACACCAACCTCGACCGCCCGTCCGGCGAGCTCGACGGGCTGGCCGAGCACCGGTACAGCGTCGGCGCGGTCGCGGTGTACGCGCTGACCGCGCCGACGGACGACCCGGCTAGGCCCGGCGGACCGAGAAGTTCCAGCAGCCCGCGATGACGTTCCGGACGTGCACCAGCGCCACCGCCGGGTCGTCGAACAGCCGCTTCAGCTCACCGGGAGCGGTCCCGGGCTCGGCCAGCACCCCGTCGAGCATCCGCCCGGCGGCGTCGTACGGCCGCAGCACCGCGCGTCGCTCGCGGAAGTCGGCGGGGAACTCCGGCCCGACGAACCCGGGGCACGCCGACGCGTGCACGAACACCGGCCCGACCTCGGCGTACGGTCCGCCGAGCGGTGACGGCCGGTAGGCGATCAGGGTGATCTGCTCACCCTCGGTGGACATCCGCAGGCAGCAGCGCAGCGGTGCGCCCTCCCCGGCGTCGAAGGCGACCAGCGGGTTGCCGTGGTCGTCGTGGCCGTTGCATCGGATCCGGTCCAGATCGGTGGCCGGAACGGGCAGGAACTCGAGCTCGCTGAACATGACTCTGGAACGCCGCGGGCCCCGGCGGTGTGAGTACGCAGCGTTAAGGACCGGTATCAGCATTTGGGGTGCGCGGCGGCATTCTCTACGGTTGGGTCCGTGCGTCGCCTGCTTCGGTTACTCGTCATCAGCGGAATTGCGCTGGCCACCCTGCTGCTCGTGGTGGCCGGGACCGGCATTTTCGTGGTCCGCCACTCCTTCCCCTCCTACGACGGCACGATCGAGCTGACCGGCCTGGACGCCGACGTCGAGGTGGTCCGCGACGGCAACGGCATCCCGCAGATCTACGCCGACAAGCCGGCCGACCTGTTCGCCGCCCAGGGCTACGTCGCGGCCCAGGACCGGTTCTTCGAGATGGACTTCCGCCGCCACGTCACCGCCGGCCGGCTCTCCGAGCTGTTCGGCCCGGACGCCCTGGAGACCGACAAGTTCGTCCGGACGCTCGGCTGGCGCCGGGTCGCCGAGAAGGAGCTGGGGCTGCTCAGCCCGGCCACCCGGCAGTACCTGGACGACTACGCCCGCGGCGTGAACTCCTACCTCGACCAGCACTCCGGCTCCGGGCTCAGCCTCGAGTACGCCGTACTGTCGCTGAAGGGCACCGACTACCGGCCCGAGCCGTGGACGGCGGCCGACTCGCTGGCCTGGCTGAAGGCGATGGCCTGGGACCTCGGCGGCAACATGGAGGCGGAGATCACGCGGACCAAGCTGGCCGCGTCGCTGCCGCCCAAGACGATCGACAGCCTCTACCCGGCGTACCCGTACCAGCGCAACGAGCCGATCCTGACCAGCGGCGCCGTCGACGAGGAGGGCAAGTTCACCACCGCCCCGGTCGACAGCCAGGCGCCGAACCGGGCCATGCTCAGCAAGGAGCTGCTGAAGTCGCTGGACAGCGTGGACAAGGTCGCCAAGGGCCTGCCGCTGCTGCTCGGCCGCGGTGACGGCGTCGGCTCCAACTCCTGGGTCGTCTCCGGCGAGCACACCACCACCGGCAAGCCGCTGCTGGCCAACGACCCGCACCTGGGTGCGACCATGCCGGGCATCTGGACGCAGGTCGGGCTGCACTGCAACAAGTTCAGCCCGCAGTGCCCGTTCGACGTGTCCGGTTTCAGCTTCTCCGGTCTGCCCGGGGTCGTGATCGGCCACAACAGCGCGATCTCCTGGGGTTTCACCAACCTCGACCCCGACGTGATGGACCTGTACCTGGAGCGGTTGTCCGGCAACGGCGCGCTCTACAACGGCAAGGTCGAGCCGCTGAAGCTGCGCACCGAGGAGTTCAAGGTGGCCGGCCGCGAGGAGCCGGAGCGGATCATCGTCCGGGAGAGCCGGCACGGCCCGCTGATCTCCGACGTCGACGACGACGCCGAGCAGGCCGGTGAGCTGGCCGCCAAGGGCAAGAGCACCGAGCCGTACGGGATCGCGCTGAAGTGGACCGCGCTCACCCCGGGCCGGACCGCGGACGCGATCTTCGCGATGAACAAGGCGCAGAGCTGGTCGGCGTTCCGGACCGCCGCGACCCTGTTCGAGGTGCCCTCGCAGAACCTCGTGTACGCCGACAAGGAAGGCCACATCGGCTACCAGGCGCCGGGCAAGGTCCCGATCCGCCGGGTCGGCACCGGCGACTGGCCGGTCCCCGGCTGGGACCCGCGCTACGAGTGGGCCGGGTTCATCCCGTTCCAGGCGATGCCGACCGAGTTCGACCCGGCCGACGGGATCATCGTCACCGCGAACCAGGCCGTCGTCCCGAAGTCCTACCGCTACGACCTGACCAGCGACTGGGACTACGGCTACCGCTCGCAGCAGATCCTGGAGCGGATCCAGGCGGCCGGCAAGCTCGACGTCAACGCGATGACCTCGATCCAGCTGGACACCAAGAACCGCAACGCCGAGACCCTGGTCCCGTACCTGCTCCGGATCGGGATCAACGACGAGTTCGACAAGCAGGGCCAGGACACGCTCAAGGGCTGGGACTTCACCCAGCCGGCCGACTCCGCGCCGGCGGCGTACTTCAACATCGTCTGGCGCAACCTGCTCGCGCTGACCTTCCACGACCAGCTGCCGGAGGCGGTCTGGCCGGACGGCGGCTCGCGCTGGTTCGAGGTGATCCGGAACCTGCTGGTCCAGCCGAACAGCTGGTGGTGGGACGACCTGCGGACGCCGCAGCGGGAGAGCCGCGACGACATCCTGCGCGAGGCGCTGGAGCAGGGCCGCGCCGAGATCACCACCAAGATGGCCCGTGAGCCCAGCAACTGGCAGTGGGGGCGGCTGCACAAGCTGACGCTGACCAACCAGACGCTCGGCAAGTCCGGGATCGGCGTGGTCGACAAGCTGTTCAACCGCGGCCCGTACGAGCTGGGCGGCGGCGCCTCCGTGGTCAACGCGACCGGCTGGGACGCCTCCGAGGGGTACGGCGTGACCGCGACGCCGTCGATGCGGATGGTCGTCGACCTGTCCGACTTCGACAAGTCGCGCTGGATCAACCTGACCGGTGTCTCCGGCCACGCCTTCACCGGCAACTACACCGACCAGACCGAGCTGTGGGTCAAGGGCGAGACGCTGCCCTGGGCGTTCAGCAAGGGTGCGGTGGAGGCCAAGCGCGAGCACACGCTGACCTTCACCAAGCCCGAGCGGTAGCGGCTACTCCAACCCGTAGGCGAACGGCATGGCCCGCCAGTGGCCGACCAGCGGCTCCAGCGCGTCGGCCATGCCGGGCATCTGCGGGGTGAGCGGCAGTACGGCGAGCAGCTGGAGGGCCCGGGCGAGGTTCGCCGCGACCTGGGCCCGCTCGTCGAGCACTGGCCGGCCCAGCTCGGCAGCTGCCTTGTTGTAGACCTCCACGTACTCCGGCGGTACGCCGGCCAGGTCCCACTCGATCGGACCGAGGTTGGCGTCCTCGAAGTCCGACCAGAGCACGCCCTGCGCGGTCGGGATGATGTTGTAGTACGGCGCGTCGCCGTGGATCGCCTGAACCTGCGAGCCCGGGAACGCCTCCTCCCAGGCCTCCCTGGTCGAGCACAGCGGTTCCAGCAGCTCCCACTCGCGCCGGGCCCGGTCCACGTCCCCAGCGGTCAGCACTGGTGTGTCGGCCGACAGCTGCTCCAGCGCCTCCGGTACGGCGTGCGTCACCGGCGCGAACCAGGGCAGCTCAGCCGGGTACTCCGCCAGCAACGCGTGCATCGCCGCAGAGCGGACCACACCCTGCGTGTAGTCCGGCTCGGTCGACTTGTCGTGCTCGACGTACTCCCAGAACGACATCGAGAAGCCGTCGCGCTGCACCGAGCGCCGCGGGACCAGTGGGCTAGGGCGGACCACCAGCTCGCCCTGCTCGTAGATCCACTGCGCTACCTCCAGCTCGCGCTGCTGGCGAGCACCGGCCTGCTCCGGGTCGAGCAGCGAGCCGGGGAGGACCAGCGGGATGCGTGCCACGACCGGCGACGGCTTGAGGTGCACCACCGCCGAGAACACGTCGTACAGGACGGTCGGCTCGGTCACCTCCAGGCCCAGCTCGCGTCCTGCGGCTGCGGCGGTCTCAGCGGCCTGGGCTGCACGTTCCGTAGTCATCCGGCCATCCAACCAGCCGGAGTTGGGTCAGGTCAGCTGGATTAGGCCACTGGGTGTGAGCGCTGCGTGCACCGGCCGGTCGTGCGGGTCGCTCGGCAGGTGGTCGAGGATCTCGCTGTCGAACACCGCAGCCCACACCGGTACGCCGGCCGGCACGCGGGCCAGCGCCCGGTCGTACGAACCGCCGCCACGCCCCAGCCGTACGCCGGTCCGGTCGACCGCCAGCGCCGGGCAGATCACCAGGTCGGCCGTCGCGATCGCCTCCGAGCCCAGGTCCACGCGCGGCTCGGACATCCCCAGCCGGCCCGGGACCAGGTCGGCCGCACCCGGTGCGAGGCCCCAGCCGAGGTCGTTGTCGGCGTACAGGATCGGGAGGAGCACCTCGTGGTCGCCGGCCAGCAGCCAGTCGATCAGCGAACCGGTCTGCGGCTCCGGGCCCTTCGACACGTACAGCGCGACCCGCCGAGCCTGCTGGACCTGCTCGGTCGCCCGGGCGGCGTCCAGCAGCCCCCGACCGGCCGGGAGCGAGCGACGGGCGTCCAGAAGTGACTGCCGCACGGCAGCCTTGGTGGAGATCACCCCTGGATTGTATGAAGCACGCCACTCGACATTCGCGCCCCACACACCGTCCCCTAGGGTTGGGTCATGAGTGAGGCGGGGCTTCAGCAGGCACAGGAGAAGATGCGGGCGGCCGGCGCGGCCGAGGTCGCGATCACGGTCTTCTCGCACTACTACCGGCTGCTGGAGGCGGGGCAGCAGGGCACGATCCGCGAGGACGAGATCGAGCCGGTCGGTGACCTGCCGCACCTGGAGCACCTGGACACCGACGCCGAGGCGATGCGCGCGGCGCTCGCCGAGACCGTGGTGATCAAGCTGAACGGCGGCCTGGGCACCTCGATGGGCGTCACCGGGCCGAAGTCCGCGCTGCCGGTCAAGGACGGGCTGAGCTTCCTCGACATCATCGCCAAGCAGATCCTGGCCACCCGCAAGCAGTACGGCGTACCGCTGCCGCTGGTGCTGATGAACTCGTTCCGGACCAAGGACGAGTCGCTGGCCGTGCTGAGCAAGTACGACGACCTGCCGGTCGACGGCATCCCGCTGGACTTCCAGCAGAACATGGAGCCCAAGCTCCTGGCCGACGACCTGACCCCGGCGGAGTGGCCGGCCGACCCGGAGCTGGCCTGGTGCCCGCCCGGCCACGGCGACCTGTTCACCGCGCTGGTCGCCTCCGGGATGCTGGACACGCTCCGCGAGCACGGCTTCCGGCACGCGTTCATCTCCAACGCCGACAACCTCGGCGCCACCCCGGACGGCCGGATCGCCGCCTGGATGGCCGAGCACGACGTGCCGTTCGGGATGGAGGTCTGCCGCCGGACCCGCTCGGACCGCAAGGGCGGCCACGTCGCGGTCCGCAAGGCCGACGGCCGGCTGATCCTGCGCGACAGCGCGCAGGTGCACCCCGACGACGTGGATTCCTTCCAGAACACGAAGCTGCACACCACGTTCAACACGAACAACCTGTGGATCGACCTGGACCGGCTGGCCGAGCTGATGGCCGGCCACGACGGTGTGCTCGGGCTGCCGATCATCGTGAACCGCAAGACCGTCGACCCGGCCGACCCGAGCTCGCCGAAGGTGATCCAGCTGGAGACCGGGATGGGCACGGCGATCGAAACCTTCGACGGGTCGCAGGCGGTGGTCGTCGACCGCAGCCGGTTCAAGCCGGTGAAGACCACCAACGACCTGCTGGTGCTGCGGTCGGACGTCTACGACCTGGACGAGGCCGGCGACCTGACCACCACGCACCAGGGCGACGAGCCGTACGTCGACCTGGACGGCGACCACTTCAAGATCCTGGCCGACTTCGAGGCGCGGTTCCCGGCCGGGCCGCCGTCGCTGGTCCGGGCGGACCGGCTCGAGGTCCGCGGTGATGTTGCCTTCGGCAAGGACGTGGTGGTGGTCGGGGAGGTCGAGGTGAGCGCGGCCGACGGCGAGCGGCTGGAGATCGCCGACGGCACCGAGTTGCGCGGCTGACCGCCCGACAACCGCGTCGGCTGACCGGGGGACCTGATGGAAGACCTGCTGATCCGGCCGCTGGAGCCGTGGGACACCAACGAGGCGGCGGCGGTCTGGTGGGCCGCCCGGCACGCCGAGGGCTCGCAGCTGCCGCCGGCGATCCACACCGAGCCCGCGGTCCGCAAGTGGTTCGCCGACGTGCTGCTGCCGGACGGGCAGACCTGGGTGGCGCTCGACGACGGCCGGATCGTCGCGGTGCTGACGCTGGACGGTGACGACCTCGACCAGCTGTACGTCGACCCGCCGGTCGCCGGTCAGGGCATCGGCTCCGCGCTGGTCGACCTGGCCAAGGACCTGCGGCCCGGCGGGCTCGCGCTGTGGACGTTCCAGACCAACACCAGGGCGCAGGCGTTCTACAGCCGGCACGGGTTCACCGAAGTACGCCGTACCGACGGCAGCGCCAACGAGGAGAAGGCGCCGGACGTGAGGATGGTCTGGGGCGCACATCCGGAGCGACTAGAGTCGCAGGTGTGAGACGCAGCGTTGACGAGCACCTGGAAGTAGTCCTCGGTAGGGTGCGCGCCCTGCCTCCCTTCGAGCAGCCGCTGATGGAGGCGCTCGGGCTGGTGCTCTGCGAGGACGTGGTGTCCGGCGTGAACCTGCCGGGCTTCGACAACTCCGCCATGGACGGGTACGCCGTACAGACGGCCGATCTGGCCGGGGCGTCGCAGGAGGAGCCGGTGACGCTGCCGGTGGTCGGCGAGATCGCCGCCGGGCGCAGCGAGCCGATCGTGGTGACGCCGGGGACTTGTGTGCGGATCATGACCGGCGCACCGATGCCGCGGGGCGCCGACAGCGTCGTACCGGTGGAGTGGACCGACGGCGGCGCGGCGCAGGTGCGCATCGCTCAGCAGCCGGCGCTCGGAGCCTCGGTCCGCCGGTTCGGTGAGGACCTGAAGGCCGGCGACAAGGTGCTGGACGCCGACACGGTGCTGGGGCCGCGGCAGGTCGCCGTACTGGCTGCTGTCGGTAGGGCTCGGGTGAAGGTGCGTCCGCGGCCCAGAGTGGTCGTGGTGTCGACCGGTGCCGAGCTGCGCGAACCAGGTACGCGGCTGGGCGAGGGGCAGATCTACGACTCCAACAGCTACACGCTGGCCGCTGCGGCGCGGCAGGCCGGTGCGGTGGTCTACCGGGTCGGCATCGTCGACGACGACCCGAAGAAGATCATGGACACGCTCTCCGACCAGCTGGTCCGAGCCGACCTCGTGATCACCTCCGGCGGCGTCAGCAAAGGCGTGTACGACGTGGTCAAGGAGGTGCTGACCAAGCTCGGCACCATCGACTTCCCCGAGGTCGCCATGCAGCCCGGCAAGCCGCAGGGCTTCGGGGTGATGGGCGACGACGAGGTGCCGATCTTCACGCTGCCCGGCAACCCGGTGTCGGCGTACGTGTCGTTCGAGGTGTTCGTCCGGCCGGCGCTGCGCAAGCTGATGGGCCAGATGCCGTACCGGCGGACCAGCGTGCAGGGGGTCTGCCTGGACGGGTTCAGCTCGCCGCCGGGCCGGCGGCAGTTCGTCCGCGCAGCGGCCACCTCCGGCGACGAGGGCTGGATGGCCAGTACAGTCGGCGGGCACGGCTCACACCTGCTCGGCGGGCTGAGCCGCTCGAACGCCCTGATCGTGGTGCCCGAGGACGTCACCTCCGTCCGGGCCGGCGAGCAGGTCGAGCTCTGGCTGCTGGACGAGGAGACCGGATGACGCAGGACCGCCCAGGCGCGGCTGACCACGCCGCGGACGCGGGTGCGGGCGGGTTGACGCACGTCGACGCCTCCGGCGCCGCCCGGATGGTCGACGTCTCGGAGAAGACCGAGTCCGCCCGGCGAGCAGTTGCCTCCGGCAAGGTTTACGTGTCGGCCGAGGTGGTCGAGGCGCTGCGCGGCGACGGCGTACCGAAGGGGGACGCGCTGGCCGTGGCCCGGATCGCCGGGATCATGGGGGCGAAGCGGACGCCGGACCTGGTGCCGCTGTGCCACCCGATCGCGGTCACCGGCGTGAAGGTCGCGCTCGAGGTCGCGGACGACGCGGTGCTGATCGAGGCGGTCGTCAAGACCACTGACCGGACCGGCGTCGAGATGGAGGCGCTGACCGCCGTCTGCGTCGCCGGGCTCGCGCTGATCGACATGGTGAAGGCGCTCAACCCGGCGGCGGTGCTGTCCGACGTACGGGTGGAGACGAAGGACGGCGGCAAGACCGGTCACTGGGAGCGCGCGTGAAAGCCCTTGTCGTCAGCATCTCCAACCGGGCCGCCGCGGGGATCTACTCCGACACCACCGGTCCGCTGATCGCCGAGCGGCTGGCCGAGTGGGGCTTCAGCGTCGACGGACCGCAGGTCGTGCCGGACGGGGCGCCGGTGGGTGAGGCGCTGCTGGCTGCTGTCGATGCGGCGTACCAGGTGGTGGTGACGACCGGTGGGACCGGGATCTCGCCGACCGACGAGACGCCGGAGCGCACCGCCGGGGTGCTGGAGAAGGAGATCCCTGGCATCGCCGAGGCGATCAGGGCCTACGGCATCGCGCAGGGCGTGCCCACTGCAGCGCTGTCGCGTGGTGTGGCCGGTATCGCCGGCAAGACTGTCATCGTGAACCTGCCGGGCTCGCGGGGCGGGGTCAAGGACGGACTGGTGGTGCTGGAGCCGCTGCTGCGGCACGCTGTCGACCAGGTCGCCGGCGGTGACCACGTCCGGACGGACGACGACTGATGGCGGTTGTCCACTGGCCGGTGGAGCTGCAGCACGGACAGGTTGGGCTGCGACCGCTGCGGGCCGGTGACGGCGCCGAGTGGAGTGCAGCACGGCAGCGCAACATCAGCTGGCTGCGGCCGTGGGACGCCACCCAGCCGCCGGGTGCCGACGACGGTGCGCGGACGTTCCGGGCGATGGCCCGCGACTGGAACCGGCAGGCCAGGCACGGGCGGATGCTGCCCTTCGTCATCACGTACGGCGGTGCGGCGGGCGCCGGTGCGCGCGCCAGGTGGCCGCTGGTCGGGCAGCTGACCGTCTCCGGCATCACCTACGGCTCAGCTCGCTGGGCGAACCTCGGCTACTGGGTCGACGAGCAGTACGCCGGCCGCGGCATCGTCCCGACCGCGGTGGCGATGGCGGCCGACCACTGCTGGTTCACGCTCGGGCTGCACCGGCTGGAAGTCGCCATCCGCCCGGAGAACAAGGCCAGCCTGCGCGTCGTCGACAAGCTCGGCTTCCGGTACGAGGGGGAGCGGCCGCGGTTCCTGCACATCGACGGCGAGTGGCGCGACCACCGGATCTTCGCCCTGAACGCCGAGGAGGTCGGGCCCGGTCTGGTGGCCCGGCTGACCTGATCACGCTCCGTGGTTGTTCACACCAGTCACACGAGTCTTCTTGCGACACACCGTCCCACGTACCCGACCTGACCCGCCCGTGGTCTTAGCGTCGTCGCATGGGGACGACAGGGCTGATCTACGTGGCGATCGTCGCCGCTTGGGCTGCCTATCTCGTCCCGATGATGCTGAAGCGCAACGACGAGGCGAGCAGGCGCCGCTCGGCGGAGGCGTACTCGTCGTCGGCCGCGCGCGTGCTGTCACGGACCGACGGAGGCTACGCCGTACGGCCGCCCGGTGCCGGTGTCACCACACCGGCCGGGACCACCGTGACCGGTACGTCGGTGCACGGCGCGACGGTGACTGCCACCGGTACGCCGCTGGCCGAGCCTCCGCCGCCTCGATACGTCCCGAACCGAGCCCGCCGGGTGGCCGCTATGCGCCGCCGGCGGGTGCTGTCGATCCTGACCCTTTCACTGCTGTCGATGACGGCGCTGGCCGGGCTCGGGATCCTGCTGTGGTGGAGCGTGTCGATCCCGGTCGCGCTGATGGTCGCGTTCGTCGTACTGACCCGGGTGCAGCTGCGCCGGCAGGCGCGCGAGCGTGCCCTGGTCCTGGCCGAGCGGAAGGCCCGCGCGGCCGCCCGCCACGACCGCGGCCCGGCCGTGGCGCCCCCGTCGTCGCCGGACAACGAGATGACCGTCGAGGTCAAGCTCCCCGACACCGAGCCGCCGAAGCCCGAACCGAAGCCGATCTCCTCCGAAGGCCTCTGGGACCCGGTGCCCGTCACCCTCCCGACGTACGTCCTGAAGGAGAAGGCCCCCGACCGCACGGTGCGCACGATCAACCTGTCCGGCCCCGAGGTCTTCTCGTCGGCCCGCATCGTCGAGCCCGAGCCCGTCGCGCCCCCGATCGTCCCCGACGAGGTCGCCGAGGAGCCGGTCGTCGAGCCCGAGATCAAGCGCGCGGTCGGCGACTGATCCCGGTTTCATATCCCGACCTCGACCGTGTTAGAGTTTCGCGGTCGCAAGGAACACCGAGCGATGTGGTCTGGGGCTGTGGCGCAGTTGGTAGCGCGTCTCGTTCGCAATGAGAAGGTCAGGGGTTCGAATCCCCTCAGCTCCACCCAGGGAAAAGGTCCTCTCCGATGCCGGAGAGGACCTTTTGCGTTGTCCGGGTTGTTGCTTCGGGCAACCTAGGGCCAGGGGTGCAGCTGGCTGCGGCCGGTGTGGGGGCTCGCGGGTGGCAGGTGCGGGCGGTGGAGAGAGCCGGGGCTGATGTCCTCGGGGCCTGCTTCGGGGGAGTGCAGGACGGCCCAGTTGGTGCGGGTGCCGGTTCTGGTCGGGGAGGAGCCGCAGGCCTTCGCGAGCTCGGTGATGATGCGGATGCGGAGGGGGTCGACGGGGTGCGGGCCGGGTGGGGTGTTGTCGGTGACGGCGACGGTGAGGAGATGGCCGCGGAGCTCGAGGCGGAGGGTGAGGTCTGCGGTGGAGTTGTCGAGGGCGGTGCAGATCAGTTCGTTGGTCAGGAGGACCGCGTCGTCGAGGAGGGTGGTGCAGCCCCAGGTGGTGCAGACGTCGGTGACGTAGGTGCGGGCGTTGTGGGCGCTGGACTGGTGGGGTGGGAGCGCGATGACTGCCAGGTGGCGGAGCGGAGTACGGCGGGCCGCTGCTCGGGCTTCGGGCAGGGTCGGGTGGATGCGGACGAAGCGGCCGAGCGTTTCCAGCGAGGGTGTGGGTACGGCGTCCAGCGCCGCGCCGGAGGCCAGGATGAGTTGCACGCCGGACCACAGCGCCGCGCGGCGGGCGGCCATCGAGAAGACGTTCAGGGCGTAGGGCTGGTCGAGGCGGGCCAGGCTCAGGTCGACCACGATCGCGGTCGGGTGCTCGGCCACGCACTTCATCAACGTGTCCCGCACGCGGGGGACGGCCGAGAGCGAGAGGGCACCGGTCAGGGTCACCACCGCGGTGCCCGGGGTCGCGTCGTCGACCGCGATCATCAGCGCGGCTCCACCTGCTCTGATCAGCTGTTCCGGCACGCCGTGGTCCATGGCGAGTCACCCCCGGGGCGTCGTCCACCGGCCCGTACGGCGCCGGCGTGTGAGCCACGTTACACCTGATCAAATGTCAGATCTGCCCCTCGTACGGGCTGGAAATCCGCCGCCGGGCGAGCCACATCTCCTCGCGCAGGACAGATGCGGCGCCTTGGGGGTGGCGTGTGCCAGGGTAGGTGCGTCGGGTGGGCGCGTGGAGGTGAGTGGCGTGAGGCAGCGCGTGGCGGCGGGACTGTTCGTGCTGGCGTTCGCGATGGCGGGGGTCGCGGCGGGGCACGGGAACGCGGTGCAGGATCGGGCCGAGGCCAAGGGGTGTGAGCTGCTGCTCGAAGGGGCGCCGCCGGAGGCCGGGCGGGGCAGCGGTGAGGAGCCGCCGCTGATGGTGACCAAGGAAGCGTCGGGGCTGGTGAAGGGGCACGTGTTCACGCCGGCGGCGTTCCTGATGGCGAAGTCGACGTGTCCGGCGGCCGGGATGTGGGAGAGCTGGCAGGGCAGTCAGCACCTGGACGGTGTCGAGTTCGTCGAGTCCGACCTGGCCAAGGTGCACGTGTACGACGGTGATCCGCTCGGCAAGCGGACCTGGCGCGGCCCGCAGGGCGTCGAGGCGCAGCCGGTCGACGTGGACATCCGGCTCGGGACCGACATCCAGCCGGTGGCGAGCATCCCGCAGGAGGACGGCGGGGTCGAGTCGACGTACGTCGTACTGAGGTACTCGCCGGACGACAAGGGCCTGGTCCCGTACGGCGGGGTTGGCGTCACCGTCGAGAAGCGCTGTGGCGAGAGCTGGTCGGAGCTGGCGAAGACCGGGACCGACGCCGAGCGCGGCGAGTTCACGGTCGCCGTCCCGGCGGGGGAGTGTGCGGAGGAGCTGCGGGCGACCGCCGACGACGCCGACGACACGTGGGGCCGGCCGGTAATTCTTACGAATTAAACCTGGACAGCGCCCGGGAGCAGGAGATACTTGAGAACCTCAAGTAACCCCACCGCCCTGGGAGCGACGCATGACGCTGTCACGTAGAACATTCATGGCCGGAACCGGAGGGGTGCTCGCCAGCATCTCGGTCGGGTCGGTCCTGCCGGAGCAAGCGCTGGCCGCGAGCACGGCGGCGCGCATCGACCTGGCCCTCAACCGCCCGGTGAAGGTCTCCTCGACCGCGTACGCCGCGACGCCGGCCCAGTTCGCCGTCGACGGGCTGGCGCACACCGGCGTACAGGGCTCCGGCTGGCGGGCAGCGAGCGCCGACCCGCAGTGGATCGTCGTCGACCTCCAGGCGCGTTGCCGGGTCGAGGCGGTCACGCTGACCTTCGAAGGCAAGGCTGGTGACCCTGCCTTCGACCTGTCCGGCGGCAACCCGTATGGGCAGACGCAGGGCCATGAGGTCCTCTCCAGCTCCGCGCTGGACTTCCGCGTCGACACCTCCACCGACGGTACGACGTGGCGCACGGTCCACCAGGCGACGAACAGCCCGGGTGGCCAGGTGCAGGTCGCGCTGACCACGCCGGTCAACGCTCGCTACGTCCGGCTCACCGGAACCAAGCAGGCCAACGCGAACCCGCTCGGCCTCAACGGGTTCCAGGTGTACGGCACCGCCTCCACCAGTCGTCCCCCGGCGACCGGCTGGACCTCCTGGGGCACCCACCACGGCACACCGCCCGCGCTGAAGGCAGAGCCCGACGGCACGGTCCCGCTGGAGTCCGGCTGGTCGCTGACCATGGACGACTTCGCCGCCACCCAGGATGGCGCCACGCTGAGCGGCACCGGGCAGGACACGTCCAGTTGGCTGCCGGCCGTCGTACCGGGCACTGTGCTGGCCACGCTGGTCGAGCAGGGGCATTTCCCCGACCCGGTGGAGGGCATGAACAACCTGGAGATCCCGGAGGCGCTCAGCCGGCACAGCTGGTGGTACCGGCGCGCGTTCGACCTGCCGAAGGGGCTGGACGTCAGCGCGGGCCGACGGATCTGGCTGGAGTTCGACGGAATCAACCACCAGGCCGACGCGTGGCTCAACGGCGTCCAGGTCGGCACGGTGAAGTCGCCGTTCGCCCGGGCCGCGTTCGAGGTGAACCTGAAGGCCAAGAACGCGCTGGCGGTCCGGATCACGCCGATGCCGCACCCGGGTCAGCCTGGCGACAAGGGCGACGCCGGGCAGGCGTTCGTCCAGTCCGGCAAGCTCTGGCAGGACTCGCCGACGCTGCTGTCGGCGTCGGGCTGGGACTGGATGCCCGCGGTGCGCGACCGCGCCGCCGGGATCTGGAACCACGTGCGGCTGCGGTCGACGGGTGACGTCGTACTCGGTGACGCCCGCGTCGTGACCAAGGTCCCGGAGCGCGCGAAAGCAACCGTCGCCATCACCGTGCCGCTGCGGAACGCGGCAGCAGCGGACCGCACAGTCAACGTGAAGGCCGCCTTCGACGGTACGACGCTGACGAAGACCGTCACCCTGAAGGCCGGCGAGAGCACGCAGGTCGCCTTCGACGCCGTCACGGTGCAGAACCCCAAGCTGTGGTGGCCGAACGGCTACGGCGACCCCGCGCTGCACACGCTGACCACCACCGTCGCGATCGGCGGCCGGACCAGCGACACCCGCAAGACCACCTTCGGCATCCGCGAGTTCGGCTACAGCTACGACCTGCCGATCAAGGTCGACCCGGCGACCAACTCCGCGCCGCAGACCGTGCAGCTCCCGCAGCAGACGAAGCGGTTCGTCCGCATCCAGGGCCGGCGCCGCGCGACCGGCTGGGGCTACTCGCTGTGGACGCTCGCGATCAAGAACGGCGACGGTGAGGACCTGGCCAGGGCCGGTACGGCGACCGCCTCGTCCGACGATGGCAGCCCGGCGCCGAACGCGATCGACGGCAACGACCGCAGCCGCTGGGCGTCGCAGTACACCGACGACCAGTGGATCCAGGTCGACCTCGGCGCCGCCAAGACGTTCGACCGGCTCGAGCTGCTCTGGGAGACGGCGTACGCGTCGCTGTTCGTCGTACAGGTCTCCGACGACGGCGACGAGTGGACCGACGTGCAGGAGGTCAGCAACGCGCCGGTCCCGTTGAAGATCAGCGTGAACGGCGTCCAGATCTTCTGCCGTGGCGGCAACTGGGGGTACGACGAACTGCTCCGCCGCGTCACGCCGGAACGGATGCGCGAGCTGGTCGGCCTGCACCGGGACATGAACTTCACCATGATCCGGAACTGGATCGGCTCCAGCACGCGTGAGGAGTTCTACGCCGCCTGCGACGAGAACGGGATCCTGGTCTGGAACGACTTCTGGGAGGCCGGCGAGTTCTCCGACGACCTGCCCGGGTACGTCGAGATCGCGCGCGACACCATTGTCCGGTACCGGACGCACCCGAGCATCGTGATCTGGTGCGGCGCCAACGAGCAGCACCCGCCGGCCGGGATCGAGGCCGGACTCAGCGCCGCCGTCCGGGAGGAGGACGACGAGATCCTGTACCTGCCGGACTCGGCGGCGGGATTCGTGTCGGGGCACGGGCCGTACTACTGGGTCGACCCGGCCAAGTACTTCGACGCGAACACCTACGACACGTTCAACTTCGGCTTCCACACCGAGATCGGGATGCCGACGATCCCGGTCGTCGAGTCGATGCGCAACCTGGTCGGCGAGGATGACGAGGGCTGGCCGATCGGGACGCCGTGGTACCACCACGACTGGTCCACGCACGGGAACCAGCGGCCGGAAACGTACCTCCAAGCGATCGACGAGCGGCTCGGGTCGTCGAGCGGGCTGGAGGAGTTCACCCGCAAGGCGCAGCTGGTGAACTACGAGAACATGCGGGCGATGTTCGAGGCCTGGAACGCGCACCTGTGGGAGGACGCGTCGGCGCTGCTGCTGTGGATGTCGCATCCCGCCTGGCACAGCACGGTGTGGCAGACCTACGACTACGACCTCGACGTGAACGGGAGCTACTACGGCGCCCGGAAGGGGTGCGAGGCGATCCACGTCCAGGCGAGTCTGCCGGGCTGGAAGGTTGCCGCGATCAACCACACGACGGCGCCGCTCGATGCGACGGTGACGGCGGAGCTGTTCGATCTGCAGGGGAAGCGGCTCAAGACGCAGCAGGAAGCCGTGTCAGTGGGGGCCTCGGGCAAGGCTGACTCGTTCGTGGTTGCCTTCGGCGACGAGCTCCCCGCGTTGCACCTGCTGCGGCTGAAGCTGACGGATGCCCGGGGCAAGGTGCTGTCGGAGAACACGTACTGGCGTTACCGCGCAGCGTCCGACGTACAGCAGCTGAACACGTTGGGCCGAGCACGGCTGAACGTCAGAACGACCGCGGGCAAGGGAAAACTCACCGCCACGATCCGGAACGACGGGAAGACCGTCGCGCCGCTGATCCGGTTGTCACTGCGCGACCGGAACAACGAACGGGTACTGCCGGCGCTCTACAGCGACAACTATTTCTGGTTGCTGCCGGGTGAATCGCGGACGGTGACCGTCACCGCGAAGGCGAGCGGGACGCTGAAGCTGCTGGTCGATCCTTACAACGGCTGAAAGTCGTCGGGGTCGCCGAGGGTGATCCCGAGGGCCGAGGCCATCGCCAGGGTCACGGCGAGCGCGTCGATCGGGGAGGAGTTCGCGATCGTCGCGCCGCCGAGGCTCGCGATGCCGCGGGCTCCCTCCCAGGTGCAGTCGACGAAGACCGCGCCGTTGGCCTTCACCTGGGAGAACTCGGCGCCGGTCAGGTCGCAGTGCCGGAAGACCGTGCCGGACAGGTCGGCGGAGACGAAGTCGGCGCTCTGCAGCCGGCAGTCGGTGAACTCGGTCCGGACGAACTTCGCGAACCGGAACGAGCTGAAGTCGAGCACGCTGTCCCGCACGGTCACGTGCTGCAGGTTGAGCGCCGGTCCCGCGAAGCCGGTCAGCCGTGACGAGCTGATCGCGACCCGGCTCGCCGACGCGTCCGACCAGCGCGCGTTGGCCAGATCGCAGTGGTCGAGCACGAGATCGACGAGCACCGCCTTCTCCAGGTCGGACCCGCCGAGATCACACCGCGTCAGCCGGCACCCGCTGATCTCCAGGTGCTCGGCCGCCAGTCCCCGCAGCTCCACGTCCTCGAGCTCCAGATCCAGCAACCGGTCCTCGTCCTCGATCTCGTCGACCGCGGGAGCCTGCCGGTCGAGGTCGGAACGAAGGCGGGGCGTGGCGATCTTCTGTGGCGGCACTCAGGCACCGTACCCGACCGCGGCGGTGCCGATGATCGCTGCGTGCTCGGTGTCCTCGGTGACCGTCACGTCGAAGTCGAACACGTCGCGGACCAGGTCGAAAGCGCCCGAGATCGAGCCGCCCAGCACGACGCGGGTGACCTCGAAGCGGTCGAGCCACGGAGTCAAAGCCTGAGCAAGACAAGTGAACGCGTCGACCAGCACCTCCAGGGCGCGAGACTCACCCGCACGCGCCGCGTCGGCGACCTCCTTCACACCCGGCGCGGAACCGTACGCCGCGAGGATGGCCCGGGCGGAGATCCAGTCCTCCAGCGGCTTCCCGCGGAACGTCGTACGGTAGAGCTCGCCGCCGGGTGGGACGGTGTCGCCGGTGCGGACGACGCGGCCGTCGGCGAGGAACGCGGTGCCGATGCCGGTGCCGATGGTGACGCCGACGCAGCGGGACAGGCCCTGCAGCGTCCCCGCCGTCCACTCGCCGACGGCGAACGCCTCGGCGTCGTTCACGAAGACGACGCGGTCGAGGTCGAGCAGCTCGCGCAGCGACTTGCCCAGGTCGTGCCCGTACAGCGAGTCGAACTTCTCCACCCCGCGGTACCACGCGACCCCGGTCGCGTAGTCGAACGGTCCGGGCAGCGCCAGCGCGAGGCCGTTTGCCAACGGCAACTGCGCGGCCGCTTGGCCAAGTTGTGCCACGATCCGGTCCGCCGAGGTCTTCGAGTCCAGCGGCGTCCGGCGGACCGATTCGACCGTCCACACGCCTGGAACCACCACCGCCGCGGTCACGTGGCTCCCGCCGACCTCGAGTACCGCGACGCCCGCATCGTTGCTCATGACCCCCATCATCGCCGATCACCCCGGGCCGCGAGGCACACTGGTGGACATGGAAACCTTCGAGGTCGACGGGATCACGCTCGCCTACCACGTGGCCGGCAACGGCCCGGTCTGCCTGGTCCATCCCGGCGGCCCCGGCATCCACTACGAGTACCTGCGGATGCCGGAGCTGGAGCAGCACCTGACGATGGTGTACGTCGAGCCGGTCGGCACCGGCCACTCCGACCTGCAGCCCGACGGCGACTACAGCATGGAGCGGTACGCCGACTACTCCGACCGCCTGATCCAGCACCTCGGCGTCGACAAGGCGTACTTCCTCGGTCACTCGCACGGCGGTTTCGTCGCGCAGCAGATCGCCCTCGACCACCCCGAGCACCTGGCCGGCGTGATCGTCTACGACAGCATGGCGTTCAACGGACCGGAACTGCACGAGGCCGCGAGCCGCAAGGTCGACGAGTACGTCGCCGCCCGGAACAACGACGCCCTCGCCCAGCAGGTGCTGCAGGCCTGGCAGGAGGACGACGATCTGCCGGACACCAAGGAGCGCCACTTCGACAACCTCAGTCGCCTGCTGCCGGTCTACTTCAAGGACTACCCGGCGATGGAGGACAGCCTCGCCGACTGGCTCCCGACGCTGGACCTCACCGTCGACCCGAACCGCAAGCCCGCGGAGTGGGACGTCCGGGAGCGGCTCGGCGAGATCTCGGTGCCGGTGCTGATCATCGCGGGCCTCGCGGACTTCATCTGCGGGATCGAGTTCGCCCGGCAGCTGCACGACGGGATCCCCGGCTCGGAGCTGGTGGTGCTCGAGGAGAGCGGCCACTTCGGGCACCTGGAGGAGCCCGCCGCGTTCCAGCAGGCGGTCCGGAAGTTCACCGCGGCCCACTGAAACGGGACGCGCCACCCCCGGTCACAGGGCGGCGCGCCTGTGGAACCATGGAGACGGCGGTCCACGGCCGCCCCCGCCCAGGCAAGGAAGTGACCCGTTTTGCACGCCGCGAGGACAGCCACGTCCGCGGTGCTGACGCTGAGCGTCGGCGTCGCGGTGCTCGGCCATGCTGTCGCCGGTGGTGAGGTCATGGTGACCGCCCTGCCGCAGCTGCTCGCGCTCGCGGCGGCGTGCTGGCTGCTCGGCGACCACCTCGCCGGGCGGCAGGAGCTCGCGATCGTCGTCCTGGCCGCGATCCAGCTCGTCGTGCACTTCTCGCTCGACTCGGCGCACCACATGATGCACAGCGGCGGCGCCGCCGGTTCGCTGACGATGGCGACGGCGCACCTGGTCGTCCTGCTCGTCGGCATCGGCCTGATCGACCGGACGCACCAGTGGGTGACCCGCGTACGCCGGATCGTCGCGCGGCTGCTCCCGGCGCTGCCCGCGCGGGTCGTGGCAATCCCAAGCGCAGACCGTGCACCTGGCGTCGTACGGGCGGCACCGGAGTACGGGCAGCACTGGCTGACCTCGAGTGTGTCGCGGCGCGGACCACCGCGCGGACGGGCAGTCCCCGTTCCGTCCTGAACCGGTCGCGCCCGCGCGGGACCGGCTCCCGTGCGTCCGCGAAAGGCTCACCCATGTTCAGAAGAGTTGCCCTGCGCGCCGCCGCGATCTCCGCGGCCTCCGCGCTCGTCCTGGTCGGTGCGGCGACCTCCGCCTCGGCCCACGTCACGGTCTCGTCGCCGGACGCCAAGCCGGGCGGCTACGCCAAGCTGGTGTTCCGGGTTCCGACCGAGTCCGACACCGCCAGTACGACGAAGCTGGTGGTCTCGCTGCCGAAGGACCATCCGTTCGCGTTGGTCGGGGCGCAGGTGAAGGACGGCTGGAAGGTGGTCAAGACCACCGAGACGCTGCCCTCGCCGGTGAAGATCGGCGACGTGACGCTGACCAAGGCGATCACCACGGTCACCTGGACGTCGACCGGTGCCGGCGTACCCGCGAACGACTTCGACGAGTTCGCGCTGTCGGTCGGGCGGATCCCGGAGGGCGTCGACTCGCTCAGCTTCCCGGCCGAGCAGACCTACAGCGACGGCGAGGTGGTGAAGTGGGCCGAGATCGCGAAGAGCGACTCCGACAAGCCCGAGCACCCGGCGCCGTCACTGAAACTCGCGGCCGCGATCACGCCGGTGGCGGCGGACACCGACGACGGCGATGACGACGACGAGGCGGGTTCGGACGTGCTCGCCCGGTCGCTCGGTGGGGCCGGTCTGGTGCTCGGTCTGATCGCGCTCGGTCTCGCCGTCCGCCGTCCGGGCAAGGCGAACTGACCGTGCGCAAAGTCCTCGCTGTCCTGGCCGCGTCGCTCGTCGTACTGGTGTCCTCCACCGGTACGGCGGCGGCGCACGCCAAGCTCGACTCGATGACGCCGGCCGACGGGACCACGATGGCGGTACCGCCGACGCAGGTGGTGCTGACCTTCAACGAGCCGGTCGGCAGCACCGGCGCGCAGCTGCAGGTGAAGTCGCCGACCGGGGTGAACGTCGCGCTCGGCGACATCCAGGTGATCGACAACACCGTCACGCAGCCGGTCGGCGCGATGATCGAGACCGGCCGGTACCAGGTCGACGCCCGGATCGTGTCGGCCGACGGGCACCCGATCACGGTCACCGGCGCGTTCACGGTCAGCCACGCCGGTCACGACCCGAACTCCCCGGTCACGCCGGCGGCGGCACCGCCCGACGACAACTCCAACGTGGTCACGATCGTCGCGATGGCGCTGGTGATGCTGGTCGTGGTCGCGCTGGCGATCGTCATCGTCCGCCGCCGCCCGGCCGCATGACGCTGACGAAGCGTCCGGCCGGATGAGCGCCCCGGTCCTGCCGAGGCGCCCGGTCGTCGCCGGAGTAGTTGCCTCGGGCATCGTTGTCTGCGTCGTCGCGCTGCTGGCTGCCGGCGGTGCTCCGAAGCCGTTGCCGGCCGGACTGCACGGCGCGAGCCTGCCGGTGTCGTGGGCGGTGCCGGTACTGCGACTGCTCGCCGATGGTGCTGCGATCGTTTGCGGTGGCGCGGTGCTCGCGGCGGTGCTGCTGCTGAAGCCCGAAGCGGGTGGAAAGCTCGGTGTGCAAGGGCTCAAGGCTGTTCAGGATGCTGCCGTTGCCGCAGGGATCTGGGCGGTGGCGAGCATCGGCGGGTTGGTGGTGACCGCGTCGGTGATCCTCGGGCTGCCGTTGTCGCATCTGGCGGAAGAGGCCGCGGCGGCGGGACAGCTCGACCAGGTGCGGGCGCTGGCGGTTGCGGTCGCGCTGACCGCCGTACTGGCTGTGGTGCTGAGTGGATGCCGGACTGTCCGTACGGCGCGCGTCAGCCTTCTGCTGATCGCGCTGGCGATCGCCGGGCCGTTGCTGACCGGGCACGGCGCGATCGAGCGGACGGCGTTCTGGAGCGTGCTGGCGACCGCCTCGCTGGTCGTGCACGTCTTCGCGGCGACCGCGTGGATCGGCGGCCTCGGCGCGCTGGTCCGCTACACCCGCGAGCGGACGGCGATCGAGTACTTCAGCTACCTCGCGCTGGTCTGCGCGATCACGATCGGCGTCACCGGCCTGCTCACCGCGGAGATCCACCTCGGTGGCCGCGAGGACGGCTGGGGGCTGATCACCCAGTGGGTCACCACCGGGTACGGCGCGCTGGTGTTCGCCAAGGCCGTCGCGTTCGCGGTACTGGTGGCCATCGGGTGGCGGCACCGGCAGGCGACGCTGCCCGCGTTGGCGGACCGTCCGGCGCTGTTCTACCGGCTCGTCGCGGTCGAGCTCGTGGTGATGGCCGGGACGGTCGGGCTCGCGGTCGCGCTCTCCCGGACCCCGTGAAGAGATCGGTGATCTGTCAACCAGCCCGTATGCTTGGTAGATGGCTGAGGTGCAGTGGCTCGATGCGCGTGAGGCGCAGCTGTGGCAGTCGTACCGTGACTCCTACCGGGAGCTGACCGCCGCTCTCGAAGCCCGGATGACCGCGAACGGCGGGGTCTCCGCGGCCGACTACGCCCTCCTGCACCCGCTGTCCTCGGCGGAGGACGGCCTGCTCCGGACCCGTGAGCTCGGCCGGTCCGTCGGCTGGGAGCGCAGCCGCCTGTCGCACCAGGTGAGCCGGATGGAGAAGCGCGGCCTGGTGGTCCGCGAGGAGTGCCCGTCCGACGCCCGCGGCTCGATGGTCCGGATCACCCCGGCCGGCCGCGCCGCGATCGAGGCCGCCGCCCCGGACCACGTCGACGCCGTCCGGACGTACCTGTTCGACAAGCTCAGCCGCGAGGAGCAGGACCTGCTCGCGGTCCTGCTCGACCGTGTCCTGAGTGGTCTGCCGACGCGCGATCTCTGCAGCACCGGTCCGTCGTCCGACAGCGATTCCTGAACCCGCGCCGACCCGCTTCCGGGGCCTTTCCCGATCATCAGGTTGACATGTCATCTCGATTTGCTATTTTTGGTGATGCATCACCAAAACACTCCCGCTTCTCGAAGGACTGACATGCCCAAGATCGCGATCATCCTCGGCAGCACCCGCCCCGGCCGCAACGGCGCGGCCGTCGCCGAGTGGGTGCTCGACATCGCCAAGCAGCGCTCGGACGCCGAGTACGAGCTGGTCGACATCGCCGACTACAAGCTGCCGCACCTGGACGAGGCCATGCCGCCGGCGATGGGCCAGTACACCCAGCCTCACACGCTGGCCTGGGCGGAGAAGATCGCCTCCTTCGACGGCTTCGTCTTCGTCACCCCGGAGTACAACCACTCCACCTCGGGCGCGCTGAAGAACGCCATCGACTTCCTGTTCGCCGAGTGGAACCACAAGGCCGCCGGTTTCGTGAGCTACGGCTCGGTCGGCGGTGCCCGCGCCGTCGAGCACCTGCGCCTGGTGATGGGCGAGCTCCGCGTCGCCGACGTCCGCTCCCAGGTCGCCCTGTCGCTGGCCACCGACTTCAAGAACTACAGCGAGTTCGCCCCGGCCGAGTACCACGTCGCCGAGGTCCAGACCGTGCTCGATCAGGTCGTCGAGTGGAGCGGCGCGCTGGCCCACCTGCGCCGGCCGGCCGCCGCCTGATCCGTACCGTTCCCCAGCCCCTGCGCTCGCCGTGAGCGCAGGGGCTGTTCGCGTGGAAGTGGTGGTCACTGCCAGTACTCGCAGGTTGCGGCCGGTGACACGCCGTCACGGGCAGCGAAGGGCTGGTCGGCCGTCAAGAATGAGTCTCGTTCAGATGCGCGCTGAATTTGACAACGATTTTCATTAACGGCAGGATCGATCGACGTCGGCGGGGGGAACTCGCCGGACCCATCGCACCGTGAGGGAAAACTGATGTCCGAAGCGCTGAACAGACGTGGGTTCCTGGGGCTGGCCGGGGGACTGGGGCTGGCCGCGATCGCCGGCTGCGGGAGTGGCGGGGGATCGGCTGCCGCGCAGCCGCAGCAGGGCGGGCGGCTCCGGGCCGTGTACGCCGGGGGTGGCGCCAAGGAGGTGCTCGACCCGCACGTGCAGAGCCTGTTCGTGGACATCGCGCGGCACAAGGCGATCTACGAGAAGCTGGTCGAGCTCGGGCCGGACCTGAAGCCGGTGCCGCGGCTGGCGGAGAAGTGGGAGCCGGACGCGCAGGCCGCGACCTGGCGGTTCACATTGCGGGACGCGACCTGGCACAACGGGAAGTCGCTGACCACCGAGGACGTGCTCTACAGCCTGGCCCGGATGGCCGACCCGTCGGTGCCCGAGCGAGTCGCCCAGTCGTCGCTCGCGACCCTGGATCTGAAGCGCTGCCGGGCCGTCGACAAGCGGACCGTGGAGCTGACGCTGACCGCGCCGAACGCCGAGTTCCCGGCGTTGCTGGCCGGGATCGGCACGCAGATCGTGCCCGACGGGTTCAAGGACCCGACCAAGCCGATGGGCACCGGCGCGTTCACCTACGTCTCGTTCGAGGCCGGCCGGTCGCTGGTCGCCAAGCGGTACGCCGACTACTGGGACGGCGCCGCCCGGATCGACGAGCTGCAGATCCTGTCCGCCGATGCCGAGGCCCGCGCGAACGCGCTGCAGGGCGGGCAGGCGGAGTACGCGAACGACATGACCGCGACCTTCGCGCGGACCGCCGAGGCCGGCCGGACGGTGCGGATCGTCGCCGCCAAGGGCAGCACGATGCACGCGTTCGTGATGAAGACCGACCAGGCGCCGTTCGACAACCCCGACGTCCGGATGGCCTTCAAGCTGCTCGTCGACCGGCAGCGGCTCGTGGACGTCGTACTGGCCGGGCGCGGTGTGGTCGGGAACGACCTGTTCGGCAAGGGCTACCAGTACTACCCGGACGGCCTGCCGCAGCGCGAGCGGAACCTCGACGAGGCGAAGGCGCTGCTGAAGAAGGCCGGCCTGGTGAACAAGGAGATCGAGATCTTCACCGCCGACGCGTCGGCCGGGTTCGTCGAGGCGGCGACGCTGCTGGCCGAGCAGGCCGGTGAGGCCGGGGTGAAGCTGAAGGTGACCACCGGCAGCACCCAGACGTACCAGAAGGACCTGCTGACCAAGGGCGTGATCGGCAGCCACCGCTCCGGCGCGATGCCGATCCCGCAGTACGTCACCGACCGGCTGCTGTCGAAATCGCCGTTCAACGTGACGCACTGGCGGCGGCCGGAGTTCGACGCGGCGTTCGTCGCGGCCCAGGTGCTGACCGACGAGACGGCCCGCGCGGCCAAGTACGCCGAACTGCAGAAGACGCTGCGCGACGAGGGCGGAATACTGGCCTGGGGCCACCCGGACTACCTGGTCGCGGTGTCGTCGAAGGTCCAGGGGGTGCAGGCGGTGCCGCCGAACACGCTGGACCAGGGCCGGTTCGACAAGGTGTGGCTGGCCTGAATGCGGGCCTACGCGGCCCAACGGGCGGCCCTCGCGGTGCTCCAGCTCGCCGTGCTGTCGGTGCTGGTCTTCGTGCTGACCTCGCTGCTGCCCGGTGACGCGGCGGACATGCGGTTCACCGAGACGCTGACGCCGGAGCAGGTGGCGTCGTTGCGGGCGCAGCTCGGGCTCGACCAGCCCGCGGTCGAACGGTTCGCGACCTGGGTCGGGAACGTGCTCAGCGGTGATCTCGGGACGTCGCTGATCAGCGGCGGGCCGGTGCTCGACATCGTGAAGGCCTCGGTCGGCGCGACGCTGGTGCTGACGGTGGCCACGCTGGCGGTCGTCGTACCGGTGGCTGTTGCCCTCGGCATCTTGATGGGAACGCGGGAGAACGGACGGCTGGACCGGACGATCACCTCGATCACGCTGGCGCTGAGCGCGATCCCGGACTTCGTGATCGCGGTGGTGCTGGTCGCGGTGTTCTCGCTGAAGCTCGGGTGGCTGCCGGCGACCTGGGTCGGCGGGGACCTGCTGGCGAGCCCGGTGCTGCTGGTGCTGCCGGTCGGTGTGCTGCTGGGGCGGACGGTGTGCCTGCTGTCGCGGCAGGTGCGGGCGGGGACGATCAACGCGTTGCACGCCGAGTACGTCGTACAGGCTCGGCGGCTCGGGGTGCCGCGGCGCCGGTTGCTGTTGCGGCACGTGCTGCCGAACGCCGCGGTTCCTGGTGTGCAGGAGCTGGCGCGGACCGGGGACACGTTGCTCGGTGGGGTGCTGGTGGTGGAGGCGATCTTCGCGATCCCTGGTTTCGCGACGGCGCTGGTGGACGGTGTCGAGACGCGGGACCTGCCCGTCGTACAGGGCCTGACGCTCGTGCTCGCGGTGGCCGCGCTGGTGATCAACCTGGGAGCGGATCTCGTCTGCAACCGGCTGGTCCCGCGGACGGAGCTGCTGCGATGAGAGCCCGTACGCCGGTCGCCGTCTCGCTGCTGCTGGTCCTGATCCCGTTGCTGGTGGCCGCTTTCGGGCCGCTGATCCCGCTGGATCCGCCGCCAGGGCTGCCGTACGAGCGGAGCGCCGGGCATCCGCTGGGGACGGATGGGCTCGGCCGCGACGTGCTGCAACTGTTGCTGGTCGGTGGACGAACAGCGCTCGGGATGGCGATCGGGGCGGTCGCTGTCGCCTACCTGGTCGGTGGGTTGATCGGCCTGGTCGCGGCGTCGACGCGGCATCGCTGGCTGGACGAGCTGCTGATCCGGCCGCTGGACGTGCTGCTGCCGCTGCCCTCGTTGCTGGTGATCAGCGTGGTCGCGGTCGGCTGGCGGGCTTCGGCGCTGGCGATCACGCTGGCCGTGGCGGCTGTCAACGTGCCGACCGTCGCGCGGCTGGTGCGTGCTGCTGCGTTGGATGCGGCGAGTGGCCCGGTCGTGGAGGCGCTGCGGATGCAGCGGGAGAGCTGGTTCGGCATCCACCTCGGGTACGTCGGGCGCGCGGTCCTCGGGCCGGTCGCCGCGGACGTCGGGACGCGGATCACGCTCGCGGTGTTCCTGGTGGCGTCGGTGAACTTCCTCGGGCTCGGACTCAGCCCGACCGCGCCGGACTGGGCGGTCAGCGTCAGCCGGAACCGGGAGGGCTTGCTGCTGCAGCCGTGGGCCGTGCTGGCGCCCGCGCTGTTGCTGGTCGCGTTCACGCTCGGCTTCAACCTGCTGGCCGATCGTATGGTGCACCGCACCCGCCGGATGGCGGAGGTTTCTCAATGAGTAGTGCACTGGTCCGTGTCAGCGGTTTGGGAGCCACAGTCGGCTCATCCATCCTCGTCGATCAGGTGGACTTCGAGATCTATGCCGGACAGGTCACTGCCCTGGTGGGCGCCTCGGGTTCCGGCAAGACGACCTCGGCGCTCGCCCTGCTCGGCGAGCACGGGGATCGCGTGCAACTGTCCGGCCTGGTCGAGGTCGCCGGGAGAGTGGTTGTCGACAGCAACGGCCCGACCGCGGCCGCGGCCCGCGTCCGCGGGAGCGTGGTCGCCTACATGCCGCAGCATCCGGGCAGCGCGCTGAACCCCGCCCGCCGGATCGGCGCCGGGCTGCACGAGCTGCAGAAGCTCCACCACCCGGGCCAGGATGTCGTACCGGAAGCGCTCCGCGCGGCCCAGCTGCCGCAGGACCGCAAGACCCTGCGCCGCTTCCCGCACCAGTTCTCCGGCGGCCAGCGCCAGCGGATCGCGCTGGCCCAGGCGCTCACCTGCCGGCCGCGCGTGCTCGTCCTCGACGAGCCCAGCACCGGACTCGACTCGATCACCCGCCTGCAGCTGGTCAACGAGCTGCGCGAGCTGGCGGGGGAGGGGCTCGGGATCCTGCTGCTCAGTCACGATCTCGACCTGGTCCGCGCGCTCGCCCACCACGTCGTCGTCCTGGACGCCGGGCAGGTGGTCGCCGCCGGCGACCACGACGTCCTGCCCGAAGCTCCGGAGCTCCCGGTCGGCCGGGGAACCATCCACACCGCCGAGCCGTTGCTCCAGGCAACGAAGCTGTCCGCGCGGGTGCGTGGGCGGGAAGAGATCCTGCGAGAGGTCGACCTCAGCGTGCTGCCCGGAGCCTGTGTCGGCGTGGTCGGGCGGTCCGGGAGCGGCAAGACCACGCTCGCGCGCTGCCTGGCCGGCCTGCACGAACGGTACGCCGGGGAGATCACCCTCGACGGTGCCGCCCTTCCCGTCCTGCGGAAGCGCTCGGCCGAGCAGAACCGGCGCGTCCAGTACGTGTGGCAGGAGGTTCGCGGGTCGTTCGACGAACGGCGCCCGGTGGTCGACCAGGTCGCCCGGACCGCGCAGCGGCTCCGCGGCTTCCGGCCGCTGGAGTCCCGCGACGCGGCGGTCGCCGTACTGGCTCGGCTCGGGGTGTCGGCGATGGTCGCCGGTCGCCCGCCGAGCCGGTTGTCCGGCGGCGAGCTGCAGCGGGCCGCGCTGGCTCGCGCGCTGCTCGCGAAGCCCGACGTCCTGATCTGCGACGAGATCACCACCGCGCTCGACGAGCACGGGACCGCGCTCGTCGTCGAGCTGCTGCAGGAGCTCAAGGCCGAGGGCACCGCGCTGGTCTGGATCAGCCACGACCTCGGCCTGGTCGCCGCCGTCGCCGACGACGTGCTGGTGATCGACGCCGGCCGCATCGTCGAGCAGGGACCTCCTGCCGCCGTGATGTACCAACCGTCCAATGAGGTGACCCGCCGGCTGGTGAGAGCCGCGCGCGTCGGACACGAACCCCCGCCTCCGCCTGTGCTGACCACTAGTACTGACACGAGGAGCACCCCGCAGTGACGATCCCTGGCCCAGCCCGGCTGCACGACCATCTGGCGGAGGCGATCAAGGACCCGGACCCGATCCGCGTGGGCGACGACCTGATCTGCCTGCGGTTCGAGACGATGAAGGTGTACTCCGCGCTCGGCGCCGTCCGGCACCTGCTGGAGACCGGCGCGGTCCGGCCGGGAGACACGCTGATCGACAGCTCCAGCGGGATCTACGCGCACGCGCTCGCGCTGGCCTGCCACCGGTACGGGATGAGGTGCCACATCGTCGGCTCGACCACTGTCGACCGGACGCTGAAGATCCAGCTCGAGATCCTCGGCGCCACCGTCGAGCAGGTGCCGTCGTCGAACAACCTGCAGCTGGACCAGAACCTGCGGGTCCGCCGGATCGCCGAGATCCTGCGCGACAACCCGACGTACCACTGGATGCAGCAGTACCACGACGACATCCACTACCTCGGGTACGGCGCGGTCGCCGACCTGGTCGACCAGATCGCGCCGGCCGAGCCGCTGTGCCTGGTCGGCGGCGTCGGGACCGGCGCGTCGACCGGAGCGATCGCCGCGTTCCTGCGCGACCGCGGGCGGGACGTGAACCTGGTCGGCGTGCAGCCGTTCGGCAGCATCACGTTCGGCGCCGGGCACACCCAGGACCCGGAGATGATCATCGCCGGGATCGGCAGCTCGATCGAGTTCCGCAACGTCCGGCACGAGCTGTACGACCGGCTGCACTGGGTCTCCTTCGACTACGCGATGTCGGCCGCGGTCGACCTGCTCCGGACCTCCGGGGTGTTCGCCGGGCTGTCCGCCGGCGCGGCGTACCTGTCCGCGCTGTGGGAGCACAACTGCGACAGCAGCCGGCAGCACGTGTTCCTGGCCGCCGACACCGGCACCCGGTACGTCGAGTCCGCTTTTTCCCGGCATGCCGAGGCGAAGCCGATGGCCACCATGCGGCCGCGCGAGATCGACTCGCTGGAACAGCTCGCGGTGCCGTGGTCGGCGATGTCCTGGGACCGGCGCGAATCGGCCTGGACGCAGCGCGAACAGTTTCCCTCTGCGACTCCGTCGCATTAGCCTGGTGGTCATGTCGGGGTATGTGCTGCTGCCGCAGTTGTTCACGGCAACCGAGGTCGGGCGCCTGCGGGACGCGGTCGAGCAGGTGCACGCGCGGGTCGTCTCCGCCGCCGAGGCCGGGGAGACGACGGTGACGGTCTGGCCGGACGGGCACCGGCTGGAGGAGATCGACGGCACCACGATCCACTGGGAGCCGGACGCGCCGGGCAAGGCGGTCCGGTCGCTGGCGCCGGTCTCCCGTATGTCCCCGGTGATCGACGCGCTCTGGACCGATTCGCGGCTGACCACACCGATGGGCTCGTTGCTGGGGGCATCCACGCTCGGGCCGTTCGTGGCCAAGCTCAACTTCAAGCGGGCCGGCGTCGGGTCGGAGTTCGCCTGGCACCAGGACTTCCCGTACTGGTACTGCTGCGCGGGCGCGGCGGCGTACGACATCGGGACGGCGATCGTGATGCTCGACGACAACACCGTCGCCAACGGTGCGATGACGCTGGTCCCGGGCAGCCACCTGGGCGGTCCGGCACCGCGCGATCCCGCCGACCCGACCGGGCTGCTCGTCGACCCGCGCGCGGTCGGCGGGCCGACGGTGACCGTCGAGGCGCCGGCCGGGTCGGTGCTGATGTTCCCCGGGATGATGGTGCACCGCTCCGCCCCGAACCGGACGGCGACGGACCGCCGGTCGCTGCTGTTCTGCTTCCAGCCTGCGGGTCGTCCCGAGCTGTCCGCCCTGACCTATCGCCCTGAAAGGCTGGCCGATCTCCCATGATCGAATCCGTCCCTGCCCTGGTTTCCTCCGTCCTCGCCGGTGAGCGCGGTCCCGCACCCGCTGACGTGTCGGTGACCAGTGCGTTCTGGCTGCACAACACGACGCGCCTGCCCGGCGCCGACGTCACGTACAAGAACTACTACGTGCTGCTGCGCGTGGGCGAGGTCTTCGGGGCGTGCGCCTTCGAGGAGGGCGAGCTCGATCCGTCGTACTGCGCGGACACGTCGGGGGTCTCGCTGGAGGACCTGCTGAAGGACGCGCCGCTGCCGGTCCGGATCGCCGCGCTGGACGCCTACCTGGCCTCGGTCGAGCCGCACCACACCGCTGATGCCGAGGAGATCGTGCTGCCCGCCGGTACGCCGGACGTCCGCGCCCGCGCGCGGGACGCGGCCGTCGCCGGCCTGCTCGACGTCGCGCCCGGTGCGAAGGTCGCACTGATCGGTGTCGTGAACCCGCTCGTCGACGCGATCACGTCACGAGGTGGCATCTGTTTGCCGTGCGACTTCAACCTGCGCGAGACCGCGTCCGGGGTGCCGGTTTCCCGCGACATGACGCAGGTTCTGGACGCCGCCGACGCGGTCGTCGCGACCGGAATGACCTTGAGCAACGGGAGTTTCGACGTCCTCGTCGACCGTTGCCGTGAGCAAGCGAAGCCGCTGGCGGTCTATGCTCAGACCGGGAGCGCGGTCGCCCGCGCCTTCCTCGGCTCCGGTGTCACCGCGGTGTCCGCCGAGCCCTTCCCCTTCTCCCAGTTCAGCTCCCGCCCGTCGAGCCTGTACCGCTACCACCTCCAGGACGGATCCCGTACGTGAGCACCGACAGCAGAAACCCCGCTGCGCCCTCGACCACGATCGACGCCCACCACCCAGCAGCCACCGAGGCGGTCCCGGGCGACCTCCGAATGGCGCGGCGGCTGTGGCCGTTCCTGCTGGCCTCGACGGTCAGCCTGATCCCGTTCACCGTCTTCGGCATGTACCTGGTGCCGATCGCTGACGCGGCCGGCGGCAGCGTCGCCGAGATCGGCGGGCTGCGGGGGCTCGGCGGCCTGGCGGCGCTCGTGGTCGGCTTCGCGCTCGCGCCGTTGATCGACCGCTTCCCGCGCGAGCTGGTCGCCGCCGGAGGTCTCGCGCTGCTGGGGCTCTCCGCACTGCTCGGTGCCGTGGGCAACGTGTTCGCCCTGGCCGCGTTCTGCCTGCTGATCGGTGCCTCGACCTCGATCCTCGGCCCCTCGATCGGCGCCGCCGCGGCCGACCGGTTCACCTCTCCGGCCGCCGCGGGCCGCGCCGCGACACTGGTCTCCGCGACCACGTCGATGATGGCGATGCTCGCGGCGCCGGTGCTCGCCGTACCGGGGATCGTCTGGGGCTGGCGCGGCAACCTGGTCGCCGCCGCGGTGACCTCGCTCGCGCTGTCCGTCGCGTTCTTCTGGCGCGGCCGCGGCCGCCAGGCGCCGCTGCGCGCCGACGGCGCGGTCCGGATGAGCTACCTGGCGACGTACCGGGCGCTGGCCCGGATCCCCGGCGGCGTCCCACTGCTCGCCGTCGCGATGCTGCGCACCGCCGCCTTCATGGGTTACCTGGCCTACCTCGCCGCCTTCTACGACGAGAAGTTCTCCCTCGAGCCCGGCTGGTTCGCGCTGGTCTGGTCGCTGAGTGGCGCGTCGTTCTTCCTCGGCAACCTGTTCGCCGGCCGATTCCTTGCCCAGGACAACAATCGGCTCACTCCCGACAAGCTGCTGGTCGCCGGGGTCGCGGTCGCGCTGGTCAGCGTCGGCGCGTTCTACTTCTCACCGACCCTGCCCACCACGCTGGTCCTGACCGCGCTGATGGGCGCCAGTCACGCGACCGTCGCCGCCTGCGTCACCACCCTGCTCGTCCGCCGCAGCGGCGACCTGCGCGGCTCGGCCCTCAGCGTCAACGCCGCCGGCATGTCGCTGGGCACCTTCCTCGGCGCCGCGATCGGCGGCCTCGGCCTCGGCCTGGCCGGCTACCCCGGTACGGCGGCCGCCTTCGCGGCGATCACCCTCCTGGCCCTGCTGCTCGCGCTGCGGGTCCGCAGCCAGGCCTGACCCCTTATACGCTCCGAAACCGGCGATCACCAGTAGTGACATTCGGCGATTGCGCTACTTACTGTGAAATTCCGATCACGGAAAGTGGTGAGACCGATGCCGGTCGCCAACGTCAGCGCGGTCACGATGCCGGACGAGGCCGTCTACGCCTACATCTGCGGCGAAGGCTGCCTGTGGCGCTACCACGCCGACGGCACCGGTGACGGTGCCCGGACCAAGCTGACCACGTCGGCCGCGTCCCCGGACTCCGACCGCCCGGTTCAGGTCGTGCTGAACCGGGCCGAGGGAGTCGACCAGCTCCGGCACGTCTTCTACCGCCAGCCCCGCTCGGACAACCTCTGGTACGGCGTCGACCAGATCCCGGACGGCGGCTCCGGCGTCCTCGTCGTCCGGCAGCTGGAGACCGAGGCCGGTCCGCTGCAGGTGATGAAGACCTTCGGGGCGGTCGGCCTGACCGACGGCGTCGTCCTGGTCGGCGCGACACCGCACCAGAAGGCGAGCCTGCAGATCGTCACCATCCCGTGGGCGGCGCTCGACCAGACCACCTGGATGGAGGGCACCACGCTGCGGACCGTCCCGCTGCCGCTGTCGAAGGACTCCGGTGACGGCAGCCTCGACGAGAACGACTGCGAGGTCAGCTGCGAGGTCGTGCTCGGCCCCGACGGCCCGGCCCTGGTGATCATTGCCAAGCGCAAGGACGGCTCGACCTGGCGGCTCGGCTGCTGGACCGCGCCGATCGGCGACGGGCTGCAGATCGGCCGCCTGTCCGAGCACCCGCAGCGCTGGACCGGCAGCGCGATCAGGTTCCCCGCCGTACAGGCCCTGCCGGACAACTCCGCGCTGCTCTCCTTCATCGACCACTCCGGTACCGCGAACTGGTACACGAACACAGCGGTCCGGCTGGTCGGCTCGCCGACCGCGAAGCCGCCGGTCCCGCGCGACGACTGGACCAAGGGCACCGGCGCCGCCGACCCGCTCGGCATCATCGACCAGATGAGCAAGGGCCGCTCCAAGCACGTCCGGTACGGCGGCAACGCGTTCCGTGTGATCGTCGGCGCGGGCCGGCCGACCAGCACGCCCAGCCCGGTCAACCCCGAGCTGGAGGACCTGGTCGTGCCGCTGCACGCCGGAGTCCTGTACTACAACGGGAACGGCAGGATCGGCGAGGTCCACGACACCCGGACCTGGCTGACGCTGACCCGGACCGCGCGGCCGCGGGTGCCCGGCAAGCAACTGCTGCTCGGGATCATCGAGGGCCCGCCGCCGATCCCCAACGAGAACCTGAACATGGCCGACCACTACGACCCGCTGAAGTACTTCAACGGCCCCGGCTACGCGCTCACGACGTACGCCGGGACGCGGACCCGCGCGACCGGGATGGACCTGACCTGGTCGGCCGGGCTGGTCGCGAAGACCTCGGTCAAGGGCACCGCGGGGGTCGGGCTGTGGAAGCTGTTCGAGGTCAAGGCCTGGCTGAAGATCGAGGCCTCGCTGCAGGCGGCGTACAAGGGGGCGTACACCAAGATCGAGAGCACGCAGGCGGTCGCGACGATCAGTGCCGGCGCCGAGATCGAGGGCGACGGGTCCGAGCTGCACCCGTACGCCGTGCAGCCGGCCGGTGTGCTGGTCTTCCAGAACGCCGACTGGACCGGCTACGAGTACAGCTACCGCTCCGCCGACGGCAGCTCGCCGGAGGGCTCGGTCGCCGTGCTGCAGATCGAGCCGACCAACGTGTCGGTGATCTCCGTGCCGTACCTGATGAACCCGGCGCACCGGCCGGTGCCCGGCATGCTGTCCAGCTACGTGCTCAGCGACGACGAGCACCAAGCGCTGGAACGGCGCTCGATCATCGACCTCGGCCGCGGCACCGGCTACCTGACCGGCTCGTGGGGCTACGACACCAAGACGGTCGCGACGTTCGGGACGACGAGCTCGGCGACCACCAAGCACGGGTTCAGCTTCGAGCTCAGCACGCTGGTCTCGGCGGGTGTGGAGGCGGAGCTGCTCGACCTGAAAGGCGAGGCCGAGGTCGGCGCCGGGGTGAAGCTCGCGCTGGAGTCGAGCTGGTCGACGACGAGTGGCGACGGCGTCCAGGTCGGCAGCGAGGTGTGGCTGCGCGGCAACTCCAAGGCGCCGAACGCGTTCGTCGACTACAGCTACCGGATGTACCTGCTCGAGGAGAGCAAGGAGTGGACCACCGACCTGCTGAACGGGCTCTACACCGACACGTTCCCGTTCGACCCCGAGGAGCGCACCCGGCAGCAGCAGCTCGCCGCGTCGATCGCCGCGGACTCCCAACCGTGGAAGGTCTGCTACTCGCTGGCGACGCACCACTTCAACGAGCCGCTGTCCGCCGTACCGGGGTTGACACCGCAGTGGCGGGAGCGCCTCGAAGCCGGAGGCGTCGGTACGACGTACGAGCTGTCGCGGTTGCTCGCGCTGGTCGGCGCGGCGGACTGTCCGGAGCTGAACGATCCCGCTCTGCGACCGCTGGTCGACGCGTTGACCGGGGCGCCGGAACAGCTCGCGGAGCTGCGGCGACTGGTCGGTGAGCCCGCCGCACGCTGAGGCGAATCGGGGGATCCCCGGAGCGGGTCCCTGGGGTTCGTCCCGGGGACCCTGGGAGACGGATTTTCGCGTTCCCGGTGGCCGGAGTGCGGGATATCGTCGGGGTTATGGAGAACCTGCCCGAGCGCCAGAACCCGCACGCGCACCTGCGGGCGTCCGACACCGATCGTGACCAGGTCGTCGAGGTGCTGCGGGACGCGCTGATGAGCGGGCGGCTGTCGCAGGACGAGCACGCGGAGCGGCTCGAGCAGACGCTGAACGCGCGCACCCTCGGCGAGCTCGAGCCGATCACCGTCGACCTCGCGATCCCGGGCCAGCCGTTCCGCCCGGCCGCCGCGATGCCGGTGCCCGCGCCGGCCACCGGGCGGGTGCCGATCGAGCCCCCGGCCAACTCCGAGGACAGCTTCGAGCTGGTGGTCGGGATCTTCGGCGGCAGCGAGCGCAAGGGTCGCTGGCGGGTGAAGCGGCGGACCAACGTGCTGGCGATGTTCGGCGGCTGCGACCTCGACATGAGCAACGCGATCTTCGAGGGCCGCGAGGTGACGGTCTACGCGTTCGCGATCTTCGGCGGCATCGACATCGTCGTACCGCAGGGCGTCGAGATCCGGAACCAGGGCTTCGGGATCATGGGCGGGTACGGCGTCTCCGGTGGTCAGGAAGAGATCGACCCGACCGCGCCGGTCGTGGTGCTCAAGGGGCTGGCACTGTTCGGCGGGGTCGGGGCGAAGGTCTTCAAACCCAAGAAGAAGAAATAGCTAGTGTTTTCGAGGTCTGCGTCCTTGCAGCCTCGGGGAGCGTTGACCGGGTTGCAGCGGACGGCGTTGCCGGTCGGCAGCTCGGCGTAGTAACCGGCGCCGAAGCGCGCTGACATGCCCGGTCCGGGGTAGTCGGTGCTGACGACCTGGGCGCCGCTGGTCAGCGCCGCCTCGCGCCGGGTGGTGTCGCCGGACTTCGCCTCGACGTTGGGGGAGTCGGCGCGGCTGCGGATCAGGAAGTTCTGCTTGACCAGGCTCTGGATCAGGTCGTGCAGCTGCGGCGCCTCGTCGCGGATCATGAACGCCGCGTCCGGTGCGTTCGCGTCGTCCTGGGCGTTGGTGAAGAACAGCCGGCCGTTCAGGCTCGGCTCGCTGACCGACAGGAACTCGTTGCGCAGGTTGTCCATCCCGAACAGCACCTTGCCGCGCGACTCCTTCAGCGTCGGCCAGCCGTACTTCTGCACCGAGTCGTGCAGCGTCAGGTTGCGGTGCCGCAGGTCGTCCGGGGTGATGATCCGGTTCCGCGGGAAGACCGACAGCGCCTCCTTCTCGGCAGCGGCGAACGCGTCCTTCGTCCACGGCAGCAGCGGCTGCGTCGGGTGCCCGGGGAACGCCGGCCCGTTGCCCTGGTCGAACTGCAGCAGGATGGTGATCGGTACGGCGTCGCGGTGCTTGTCCGACCAGGCCTTCACCTGTTGCAGGCACTCGACGAAGGTCAGGCAGGTCGACCGGTAGTCGACGTCCTCTTCGTGCATCACCTTGATCCCCGGCTGGTCCATCACCTCCGGGTGCCACGCGCCCTCACCACTGAGCTGCCGCAGCAACGGGTTGGTGAACCGCCCACCGGTCGGGTTGTCCAGCATCAGGTCCAGCTCCACCGACCGCACATGCTGCTGCTCGAGCTGCTGCGCGATCGGCGCGTGCGAGTACTCCTCACCACCCGTCCCCGACCCCGGCTTCGCCTGCTCCCGAATCAGCTTCTCGGCGTCGGTGATCTCGGTGTGAAAGCTGTTGTGCGTCCCGACGACCTGCACCTGGTTCATCCGCACCGGGTCGTGCCCGGCACTGGCCGTCGCGGGCACCGCAGCCAGAACAGCCGCGACGAGCATGCCGGCACTCAGCAGACGAACGTTGAGTTTTGAATTGTTCACCGATACAACCTGGGGGACGCAACGGAACGGCAGCGAACCCGCGGATGAAGCCGAGATGGCCAGCAGCACGCCCTAAGCTGCCGACCGACCTGGGGGTGGAGATGCGGACGAGACGCGAGCGCGTCCTGCACGGGCTGCTGCTCGGCCCGGTGCTGCTCGGATGGCTGCTGGCGCTGTTCTCGGTCGTCCTGATCGACGACGCGTTCAGCGAGCTGTTCGCCGCGTGGAAGCTCGAGAACCACGGCCGGATCGCCGCCGTCGAGAAGGTCGAGGTCGGCTACGAGGAGAAACGGTTCGGGGGGAGGGGCGGCGGGGTCAAGTCGGAGTTTCTCGGTGTCCGGGTCACCTTCCGGACCGGTGACGGGCTGTTGGCGACCGCGGTTCTGACCGGTTCCGACAGCGACCTGCACGACGCCGAGTACGACGCCGCGAAGCGCCGGCTGACCGGGTGGTCGGAGCCGTCGGCGCTCTCGCAGTACCGGCTTCCGATGCGGGTGGAGTACCTGCCGGCCGACCCGCAGGTGGTGATGCGGGTCGAGGACGGGCGGGACAACTGGGACTGGGCGCGTGACACCGCCGTCTCGCTCGTGGTCCTGCTGGTGGTCGGTGCGGGGCTGGTGCTGGCCGGGTGGCGGGCGCGCGTCCGGATCAGATCCAGGACTTGAACCACATGCGGTTCAGCCAGTCCGGGTGTGGGAGGACCTTGTCGGTGAGGATCGGCCAGATGTAGGCGAAGTTGAGGACGACCAGGACGACGAAGGCGCCGACGACGGCGCTGCCGATCAGGCGTCTCGGGGTGGCCGTCTGGAAGGCGGCCTTGGCGGGGCCGAGGATCTTGCCGAGGATCAGCGCGACGGCCATCACCGTGAACGGGATCATCGTCACGGCGTAGAAGAAGAAGATCGGCCGGTCGTCGAAGAAGAACCAGGGCACCCAGCAGGTCAGGTAGCCCACGATCGGTACGCCGAAGCGCCAGTCGCGCTGGGCGATCCAGAGGACCAGTGACGCGAGCAGGGCCAGGGCTCCGCCCCACCACAGCAGCGGCGTACCGACGGCGGAGATCACCGAGAGGCAGTTCGTGCCCTCATTGGCGGTGCAGCCGCTGGTGCCGGGCTTGATGTCGTTGACCGCGTCGAAACCGATCGGGCGGGCCACGATCGGCCAGCCGGCCGGGTGCGACGAGTACGGGTGGGTGGCGTTCTTGATGTAGTCGCCGGTGTGGAAGGCGAGCACTTCCTGGTGGTAGTGGATCAGCGACCGGAAGTCGTCCGGCACCACCTTCATCACGCCGTGCGCCGGGTTCTTCGACGCGTAGTCGTGGTCGTAGGCGTTGTCGTGCAGCAGCCAGCCGGTCCAGGTCGCGGTGTAGGTGACCAGCGCGACCAGCACGATGCTCAGGAACGCCGGGATCCCGTCGACGATCGCCGACCGCCAGAACGCGTGCCGGACGCCGATCGCCCGCCGCGCGCCGAGGTCCCAGGCGAAGACCAGGATCCCGAACCCCGCGATCACCCAGACCGCCGACCACTTGGTGCCGAGCGCGAGCCCGAAGCAGACGCCCGCGGCGATCCGCCACGGCCGGACCAGCAGCAGCCGGCCGACCGCACGCCGGCCAGTTGCCTTTTCTTTGGCGGGACCGGTGCCGTCGTCGAGCGACTCGGCGTGCCGGCGGCGCGTCCAGTCCCGGTCGGCGACCAGGCAGGAGATCGCCGCGACCAGCCAGAACGCGAGGAAGATGTCGAGCAGCGCGACCCGCGACATCACGAAGTGCAGCCCGTCGACGGCCAGCAGCAGCCCGGCGATCGCGCCGATCAGCGTCGAGCGCGTCATCCGGCGTACGGTCCGGATCACCAGCAGCACGGTCAGCGTGCCGAACAGGGCCGGCATGAACCGCCAGCCGAACGTGTTCATCCCGAACAGGTGCTCACCGGCGGCGATCATCCACTTGCCGACCTCGGGGTGCACGGTCAGGCTCGGGGTGTCCTTGAACACGTCCAGGTTGCCGGCCAGGATCTGCTTGTCGGCGATCCCCTCGGGCTTGTCGATGAACTGCCGGGCGTACCCGAACTTCAGCAGCGAGTACGCGTCCTTGGCGTAGTAGGTCTCGTCGAAAACGAACTTCACCGGGTTGCCCAGGTTCCAGAACCGCAGGATCGCCGCGAACGCCGTGATCGCCAGCGTCGCGATCCAGCCACCCTCGAAGTCCCGCGGCATCGGCGGGTACAGCCGCTGCTTCACCGGCGGCAGCTCCCGCCCGAACGCGTCCCGTCCGAGCGTCTCCCGCGCCGGTTCCGAACCCGCGCCCTGGTCTTCGATCACGGCAGTCACGCCCGCCATCGTACGGACGCCCTGGTCAACCGTCTCCCCACACCGCCGGGCCGGGCTGCGATGATGGCTCGCGTGACTGGGCGACTGATCTTGGCGGGGACTCCGATCGGGGATCTGGGGGACGCGACGCCTCGGTTGGCTCGGGTGCTCGGATCGGCGGACATTGTCGCGGCGGAGGACACGCGGCGGTTGCGGCGGTTGACTTCCGAGCTGGGGATCGTCGTGAACGGGCGGGTGACGAGTTTCTTCGAGGGGAACGAGCGGGAGCGGACGCCTGAGTTGGTGGCGGCGCTGGGTGAGGGGCAGACCGTGGTCGTGGTGACCGACGCGGGGATGCCGAGTGTGTCGGACCCGGGGTACCGGCTGGTCGCGGCGGCGATCGAGGCGGGGGTCGACGTGACCGCGGTGCCGGGGCCGTCGGCGGTGCTGACGGCGCTGGCGTTGAGCGGGCTGCCGGTGGACCGGTTCAGTTTCGAGGGGTTCCTGCCGCGGAAGGCGGGTGAGCGCGGCAAGGTGCTGCAGGAGCTGGCCGACGAGCGGCGGACGATGGTGTTCTTCGAGGCGCCGCACCGGCTGGCGGCCTCGCTGGAGGCGATGGCCGAGGCGTTCGGGGCGGACCGGCGTACGGCGGTGTGCCGGGAGCTGACCAAGACGTACGAAGAGGTGAAGCGCGGCCCGGTCGGGGAGCTGGCCGAGTGGGCGGCCGACGGGGTGCGTGGGGAGATCACCGTGGTGGTCGCCGGGGTCGACCCGTCCGCGCGCAAGCTGGGGCCGGCCGAGCTGGCCGCGGAGGTCGCGGTCGACGAAGAGGCCGGTACGCCGCGCAAGCAGGCGATCTCCGACGTGGCCAAGCGGTACGGCGTACCGAAACGGACCGTGTACGACGCCGTACTGGCTGCCCGCGAACCCCGGTGAAAGGCGCTGGCCCGGAGCACTACGCTTGAGGCATGTCCGAGAAGCCCTACTACGTCACCACGCCGATCTACTACGTGACGGCCGCTCCCCACATCGGAAGCGCCTACACGACGGTCGCCGGAGACGTCCTGACGCGTTGGCACGCCCAGCGCGGTGAGCGCAAGTGGTACCTGACCGGTACCGACGAGCACGGCGAGAAGGTGCTGCGCAGCGCCCAGGCCCAGGGCATGTCCCCGCAGGAGTGGACGGACAAGCTGGTCGAGGAAGCCTGGAAGCCGGCCTGGGTCGACGTCGACGTCGACTACGACGACTTCATCCGGACCACCGAGCCGCGGCACACCGAGCGGGTCCGCGAGTTCTGGCAGAAGCTGTACGACAAGGGCGACGTCTACAAGGGCGAGTACGAGGGCCTGTACTGCGTCGGCTGCGAGGAGTTCAAGCTCCCGGCGGACATCCGGACCGACGAGGACGGCACCCAGCGGTGCATGATCCACGGCACCGAGCTTGAGACGGTCTCGGAGATCAACTACTTCTTCCGGCTCTCGGCGTACGCCGACAAGCTGCTCGCGCTGTACGAGTCGCAGCCGGACTTCGTCGCGCCCGCCTCAGCGCGCAACGAGGTGATCTCGTTCGTGAAGCAGGGCCTCCAGGACCTGTCGATCACCCGCTCGACCTTCGACTGGGGCATCCCGGTCCCGTGGGACGAGAAGCACGTCCTGTACGTGTGGATCGACGCGCTGCTCAACTACGTGACCGCCGCGGGCTACGGCACCGACCCGGAGCGGTTCGAGGAGCTGTGGCCGGCCGACGTGCACCTGGTCGGCAAGGACATCCTCCGGTTCCACGCGGTGATCTGGCCGGCGATGCTGATGGCCGCCGAGGTCGCCGTCCCGAAGCAGGTCTTCGCGCACGGCTGGCTGCTGGTCGGCGGCGAGAAGATGAGCAAGTCGAAGCTGACCGCGATCGCGCCGAAGGAGATCACCGACCACTTCGGCTCGGACGCGTTCCGGTACTACTTCCTACGCACGATCCAGTTCGGCTCGGACGGCTCGTTCTCCTGGGAGCACCTGAACGCGGTCTACACGTCGGAGCTGGCGAACGGCCTGGGCAACCTGGCCTCCCGGATCGCGGCGATGGTCGGCAAGTACTTCGACGGCGTCCTGCCCGAGCCGACCGACCACGGCCCGGCCGAGCAGGCGCTCGCCGACAAGCTGGCCGAGACCGTCGCTGTGGCCGACAAGGCGATGGACACGCTGGCGTTCCACGACGCGCTGGCGGCGATCAACGACCTGGTCGGCGCGGTGAACGGCTACGTCTCCGAGCAGGAGCCGTGGAAGGTCGCCAAGGACGAGTCCCAGAAGGCGCGGCTCGCGACGATCCTCTACACCTCGGCCGAGGTGCTGCGGGCGGTCGCCGTACTGCATCACCCGACGATGCCGAAGACCGCCGCGAAGCTGTGGACGCTGCTGGGCGCCGAGGCGAAGCTCGGCGCACTGGGCGACCAGCGGGTGCAGGACGCGGGCACGTGGAGTCAGCTCCCGGCCGGCTCGACGCTGGTCAAGGGCGACGCGCTGTTCCCGCGGCTGACCGAAGAGGCCTGAAGCTTTTTCGGTCCGGTTGTGGAGAACGGCTCCGACAACTCCGATAACCGGGTGAAAACTCACCTGAGAATCGGAGAGAACCATGAACACCTTCGCGCTGCAGAGCACCACCACCCGCCGAATCGTCACGGCGGGGGTGTGGCTGCTCCGGATCGGCCTCGGCGCCCAGTTCGTGATGGGCGGCGCGGCCAAGCTGGCCGCTGACCCGCAACTGGTCGCGATGTTCGACGACATCGGTGCCGGGCAGTGGCTCCGGCTGCTGGTCGGTGTCCTCGAGGTAGCCGGCGGGATCGGTCTGCTGGTCCCGCGGCTCAGCCGCCTGGCCGCGACCGGCCTGGCCGCGTTGATGGCCGGGGCGGCGGTCACCAACGTGGTGGCGCTCGGAACGCCGCCGGTCCTTCCGCTCGTCTTCGGCGTACTGGCCAGCGTCCTCGCCGCGGTCCGGCGCTGACCGGGACCGGGAGAGGAGAGCGCGATGTCCGAAACTGCAGTCACCCTGGGGTCGCTGGCGCCGGTCGCCGTCGCGATGGATCAGTGTGCCGGAGCAGCGGTACCTGCGCGGCCGCGCGGCACGGCTGGCGGACCGTTAGGCCGAAGCCGTCGCCAGGTACAGGGCGGCGGCTTCGGTGCGGCTGGTCACCGCGAGCTTCGTCAGGATGTTGGCGACGTGGTACTTCACCGTGGACTCGGTGATGTGCAGGCTGTCGGCGATCACGCGGTTGCGCTGGCCCTGGGCGAGGCGTTCGAGGACCTCGAGCTCGCGCTGGCCGAGGGCGGCGAGCGGTTCGGCGGCGAGGACCTTGCCGGCCGCCGAGATCGTGGTGGTCAGCGCGCGGGCGGTCTTGGCGACGTCAGACAGCGCGACCGGCAGCATGATGCGCAGCGTCAGGCCCCAGCCGGGGACGGCCTCGACGTCGAGGCGGCCGCCTTGAGTGCGCAGACGCTCGGCGATCCGGCCGAGGTCGAGGCGGTCGTCCAGTACGCCGGGGCCGTCGTCGCGGACCGTCGCCTGCAGGCCGGTCGAGCTGAGGCGCCAGCCGACGCGGATCCGGCGGACGCCGTCCTGACCGAGCATCGCGAGTACGGCGGCGCGCACGGCGACCCGCGCGGCGTGCGCGAGGTCCGACGGGAGCAGACGATCGTTGCTGGGGGCATCGAGTTCCAGCTCGACCGGGAGGTGCCGGACCAGCGTGTGCAGCGAGTCGGCCAGGCGCTGGAAGGCGCGGCCGGCCGGTTCCTCGCCGGCGTCGGCGCGGTCGCGCTGGGAGTCGGTGCGCAGGTCGGCCAGCGCGTTGAGCGCGAGGTCGACGGCCGTCGTACGGGCTTCGGCATCGTCGATCTGGCGGTTCCGCAGTACGCCGAGCAGCGCCGCGAGCGTGGCCGTGTGCGCGTCGGACAGCTCGGCGGCGACCACCTCACGGGCCATCGCGACCGCGCGGGCCTGGGCCAGCACGCTCGGCTCGACCTCGAGAGTGAGGCGCTGGAAGTGCGCGGTGACCAGGTCCCAGAGGGTCTGGACGAGCAGGAGGGTCTCGGCCGGGATCCGGGTGTCGGGGTCGAGCACGAAGACCAGCACGGACCCGCGCGGGGCGTGATCGCTGGCGATCGCGAGCACGGTCTGGTCGGTGCCGCCGATCGGGGCCTGGCCGTGCCAGGGCTGGCCGGCGTTGACCGAGCCGAGGAACGGCGCGAGCTCGGCACCGGTGATCAGCGCGGTGATCCGCTCGTCGCCGGCCGCGTTCATCGGGGAACCCGCGCACTGCGGTGAGAGCTGGGCGGCCGCGCGGTGCGGGACCAGCGTGGCCAGGGCCTCGGACAGCGCACCGATCATCTGCATCGGCTCGACCTGGACCAGCCGGGCCGCGGTGGCTATGACGGTCACCGCCTGGGAGTTCTCCATGCACCCACAGTACGTGGGTTGACCTATCCACCTACCCGTCCTTCCGGACGGCGGACGACTGGCCGAAAGGCCAGTCGGGAATGCCGTGGGCGGGTTCACGCTGGTAGTCGACAGGTAGTAATTGAGAGCTCAACTACAAGGACGGGTGTCATGGAAGCGATCGTGTTCGAGGAGTTCGGCGGTCCCGAGGTGCTGCGCAGCCGGGAGATCGACGCACCGCACGCCGGGCCGGGACAGGTCCGGATCGCGGTCAAGGCGGCCGGGGTGAACCCGATGGACTACAAGGTCCGGCGCGGCTGGTTCGAGGCGATGATGCCGACCACGTTCCCGGCCGTTCCGGGCGCTGAGGTCGCCGGTGTCGTGGACGAGGCCGGCGAGGGTGCCGAGTTCGCCGTCGGCGACGAGGTCGTGGGGTGGGCGGCCACCGGCGGGTACGCGCAGCACGCGATCGTCGGCAACGCCGTGCTGAAGCCGGCCGGGGTGTCGTTCGAGCAGGCGGTCGCCGTACCGGTTGCTGGTGAGACTGCGCAGCGGGTGCTGGATCTGCTGCAGGTGAAGTCGGGGGAGACGCTGCTGCTGCACGGTGCGGCGGGTGCTGTTGGCGCGATCGCTGTTCAGCTGGCGGTGGCTGCCGGGGTCAAGGTCGTCGGTACGGCGTCCGAGGCGAACCACGAGTACCTGCGGTCGCTCGGCGCGACGCCGGTCGCGTACGGCGACGGGCTGGTCGAGCGGGTGCGTGCGGTGGCGCCGGTGGTCGACGCGGTGTTCGACGCGGCCGGGCTGGGCGGCCTGAAGGAGTCGATCGAGCTGCGCGGGACGACCGAGCGGATCGTGACGATCGCCGACATGGGGGCTGGTGAGCTGGGCGTCGAGATCTCGGTCAGCGGGGCGCAGACGGACGCCGTGAAGACGGGGCTGGCGCAGCAGCTGCAGCTGGCGGCCGACGGCAAGCTGTCGGTGCGGGTCGCGGAGACCTTCCCGCTTGCTGAGGCGGCGAAGGCGCAGGAGATCTCGGAGTCGGGTCACGCGAAGGGGAAGCTCGTTCTGGTGCCGTGAGGGAGGTGCTGCCCGGTCGGGTTGCTTGTGATGCGGCCGGGCAGGTCGGCGGGGGTGAGGTCCGCTTCGGCCGGAGGGATGCAGCGGCGCTGATGGAGCCGAGGTCGAACTGACGGCGGCGGATCACCCGCACCAGCGCCAGCCCGACCCCCGGTCGTCGGCGTCGGTCGGGATCCGGCCGGCGCTGGTGCAACGCCGGCCCTTGACCGCCGGCACATGTGCCACCTCTCCACACAGGGGCGGGTGGGTGAGTCGAGGAGTCGCACCGCCCGGGTGTGGGGCAACCACCGCCGGCCGTGCCCACCAACCCGGCGGCGCCGCCGCGTATCCAAGAGCCCACAGGGGCGGGTGGGTGAGCTGAGGAGTCGCACCGCCCGGGGGTGGGGCACCCACCGTCGGCCGTGCCCACCAACCCGGCGCCGCCGCCTGTCCACGAGCCCACACAGGGGCGGGTGGGCAAGCCAGGGAGTCCCACCGCCCGGGTGTGGGGCAACCACCGTCGGCCGTTAACCGGTCGCCCTCCGAAGGGTGACCGCCCTACAGTCGGCGCATGACGCACATCCTCGCCGCGGTGGCTTGGCCTTACGCGAACGGGCCTCGGCACATCGGGCATGTTTCCGGGTTCGGGGTTCCTTCGGACGTGTTCAGCCGGTACCAGCGGATGATGGGTCATGACGTGCTGATGGTGTCGGGGACCGACGAGCACGGGACGCCGATCCTGGTGCAGGCCGAGCGCGAAGGCGTCGCGCCGCGGGAGCTCGCCGACCGGTACAACCGGGTGATCGTCGAGGACCTGCAGGGGCTCGGCCTCTCGTACGACCTGTTCACCCGGACCACCACCCGCAACCACTACGCCGTCGCCCAGGAGCTGTTCAAAACCGTTCACCGCAACGGATTCCTGATCCCGCGTACGGCGATGGGCGCGATCTCCCCCTCGACCGGCCGCACGCTGCCCGACCGCTACATCGAGGGCACCTGCCCGATCTGCGGGTACGGCGCCGCCCGTGGCGACCAGTGCGACAACTGCGGGAACCAGCTCGACGCGACGGACCTGCGCGATCCGCGCAGCCGGATCAACGGCGAGACTCCGCGGTTCGTCGAGACCGAGCATTTCTTCCTCGACCTGCCCGCACTCGCCGACCAGCTCGGCTCCTGGCTGCAGACCCGGACCGCGTGGCGGCCGAACGTGCTGAAGTTCGCCCTGAACCTGCTCGACGACGTCCGTCCGCGGGCGATGACCCGCGACATCGACTGGGGTATCCCGGTCCCGCTGCCGGGTTGGGAGGACAACCCGGCGAAGCGCCTGTACGTCTGGTTCGACGCGGTGATCGGCTACCTCTCGGCGAGCGTCGAGTGGGCCCGCCGCAGCGGTGACGACGACGCGTGGCGCGCCTGGTGGTGCGACCCGGACGCCCGCTCGTACTACTTCATGGGCAAGGACAACATCACCTTCCACGCCCAGATCTGGCCGGCCGAGCTGCTCGGCCACAACGCGAACCCGGGCCGGTACGGCGTACTGAACCTGCCGACCGAGGTGGTGAGCAGCGAGTTCCTGACCATGGAGGGCCGCAAGTTCTCCTCGTCGCGCTCGGTGGTGATCTACGTCCGTGACGTCCTCGAGCGGTACGGCCCGGACGCGCTGCGCTACTTCATCGCGGCGGCCGGCCCGGAGACGCAGGACACCGACTTCACCTGGGCCGAGTTCGTCCGCCGCAACAACGACGAGCTGGTCGGCACCTGGGGCAACCTGGTCAACCGGACCGCGTCGATGATCGCGAAGAACTTCGGCGCGATCCCGGCCGTGGGCGAGCTGACCACGGCCGACCACGAGCTGCTCGCGGCGTCGCGGACGGCGTACGGCGTCGTCGGGGACCATGTCGAGCACCACCGGCTGCGGCAGGGGATCGGGGCGGCGATGAAGGTCGCGGCGGACGCGAACCAGTACCTGTCGCAGCAGGCGCCGTGGAAGGAGTCCGACCCGGAGCGCAAGGGCACGATCCTGCACGTCGCCGCGCAGGTGGTCAGCGACACGAACCGGCTGCTCGCGCCGTTCCTGCCGCACGCGGCGCAGCAGGTGCACGAGACGCTCGGCGGGACCGGCGCGATCACGGACCGGCCGGAGGTGCGCGAGGTCAGCGACCTGGACGGCGGACCTGGGTACCCGGTGATCAGCGGCGACTACCGGCGAACGGAGGCCTGGGCGCCGCGCGCCGTCGTACCGGGTACGCCGGTGGCGGTGCCGCGGCCGGTCTTCGCGAAACTGGCGCCGTCGGTGGTCGACGAGGAGCTGGCTCGCCTGGAGTGACGCTTTTCTCCAAGACCGCCGCTGGGTACCGGCCTAGCGTCGGGGTTGAAGGAGTTGATGACCTATGGCCGGACATGTGGCCACCGCACGAGTCGAGATCGAGGCGTCGCCCGAGCGGGTCTGGGAGGTGCTGCTGGACCCGGCCGCGATCAAGGAGTTCATGTTCGGGGCCGACGTCGACACCGACTGGAAGGTCGGCAGCCCGATCACCTGGTCCGGCGAGTACGAGGGCAAGGCGTACCAGGACAAGGGCGAGATCCTCGCGGTCGAGCCCGGCCGGCTGCTGAAGGTGACGCACTACAGCCCGCTCGGCGGCCAGCCGGACGTCCCGGAGAACTACCACACGCTGACGTACGAGCTGACCGGTGAAGGCCCGACCCAGCTGTCGCTGAGCCAGGACAACAACGCCTCCGAGGAGGAGGCCGAGCACTCCCGCGGCATGTGGGAGATGCTCGTCCAGGGCGTCAAGAAGGTTGCCGAGTCAGGCTGATCCGGGGAGGCGATCTCCTCCCGTCGCGCCGTGGCGGCTGCGGGCGTGCGGTTCGCTAAGCTGCAACGACTTGTTGTCAGGCGGGAGTAGCGGGAACCACTGATGTCGGTGCGTGTGCTTCGGCCCGCCTTGTGGATCGCCCTGCCCGTCGTGACCGTCGTCCTGACCTCGGGCGTCGGCGACCCGGTCGCGGAGACGATCAGGTACCTGATCACCTGGCTGCTGACCGTGCTGATCCCGGGGGTCATGCTCTGGCGGGTCTTGACGGGCGGGCGATCGCTGCCGCAGGACCTGGGGTTCGGAGCGGTGCTCGGGATCAGCTGGCAACTGATCGTGTGGGCGGCGTGCACGGGGCTCGGAATGCCTGTCCTGCAATGGATTCCGGCCCTCGGGTTCTACCTCGTCTTCTTCGCCGTGCCCGGGCTCCGGCGTCAGCTGACCTGGCGGCCGGGCCCGCAGTGGTGGCAGCCGGTGCTGGCTTCGATGCTGCTGCTCGCCGTCCTGCGGACCGTGGTCGGCGTGCTCCGGGCCTGGCCGCTGCCCCCGATCGCCTTCGACCGGCACCAGGACGTCTGGTACCAGCTCGGCCTGATCCAGGTGCTGCAGCACGACATCACTCCGCAGGACCCGTCGGTCCTGGGCGAGCCGCTGATCTACCACTGGTTCGCCAACGCCTCGATCGCCGGGCAGTCGGTGATGGCGAACATCGAACCGTCGCACGTCCTGATGCACCACTGGCAGCTCACGTTCGTGATCAGCCTGGTCCTGGCGGGATGGGCGGCAGGAGAGGCGCTGAGCGGGAAGCCGTGGGCCGGCGCTGTGGCCGGCGTACTGACCGGAGTGCTTCCCGGGACGCTGCAGCTCGTCTCCAGGCCCGGCGCCGAGGTGTCTCCGGCGCAGGTCGTCCAGGGCCCGACGGGTGCGCTGGCGGCCGTGGTGATGCTCGGGCTGGTCGGCCCGACGGTGCTGATCCTGCGCAAACAGGCCACGGGTGGGACCTGGGCCGCGCTGATCCTGATGATCGCGCTCGCGGCCGGCACCAAGCCGACGCTGCTGCCGATCATGCTGGTCGGCGCGGTGGTCGTCGGTCTCTTCGCCTGGATCAACGAACGCCGGATGCCTTGGCGCGTTGTCTGCCTGGCCGTGACGGCCGGCGCGTTCCTGGTCGCGGCGACTTTCAGCTTGACGGGCAGTACGGGCGGCAGCCGGATCCAGTTCCTGGCGGCGCTCCGCGCCCTTCCGTTCTACCCCTCGGTCTCCGGGGACCGCTCCTACCCAGCGACTGGCGGATGGGTCCTCCCTTCGCTGGCGACCGGCGAAGCCCGGCTGGTGCTGTTCGTCGTGGTGCTCGTTGCCTACTACTTCTTCATCAACGCCGCTCGCCTCCTCTCTCTGCTCGGTACGGCGGCCAGCCCGGCGCGCCGCGATCCGGCGTACTGGTGGCTGGCGGGGTGCGTCGCAGCGGGCACGGGGATCACTCTCGTCTTCTCCCACACGGGCTACTCGGAGTACCACTTCGTCCGGACCGTCACGGGGCTCGGTGTGGTCGGCACAGTGGCCCTGGCCTCAACGCTGGTCGACGAGACGACGAGGTGGCGGCCGCTGCTCGTCGCCGGGATCGGGGGGCTGACGACGGCTTGGCTGATCCGGCTGTTCTGGTTCCCCGCGCCCGAGGTGCCGACGACGGTGGGGGCGGCCCTCGTCGCTCTGGTGGTGCCGTTCCAGGTCCTGGCTGTGGTCGGGGTCATCGTCGTCGTGCTCACCAGGCAGCGTTCCCGGTCGTTGGTCTTCCTCGAAGTCGTCGTGCTGGTCGTCGCCGCGAGCCTCCCGAGTCAGCTCGCGACCTTCGCCAACAACGTGCAGCGTTCGGTGACGGGTCGGCCGGTGCTGGCCAACGAGAGCAGCCGGACCTACCTCACCGAGAACGAGCAGCTGGCGATGATCTGGCTGGCCGGCGCCGCCCGGCCCGGAGACGTTGCGGTCAGCAACGTGTTCTGCATGCCGGTGCGCTTCCGCCCGGGCTGCCCGGACGACGCGTTCTGGACCTCCGGCCTGAGCGGCGTCCAGCAGTACCTGGGGGCCTGGGCCTACGCGCCGAAGAACCTGGAGGCGACGCACAACCAGACCAGCTTCCTCACCCAGCCGCCGCCCTGGCCCGACCGGCTCGCCGACAGCCTGGCGGCCGTCGAGCGGCCGACGTCTGAGTTGCTCGCCCGGCTGCGGGATCAGCACGGGGTGGACTGGATCATCGCGGACCTCCGGGCCGGGCCGGTGTCGGCGCGGCTCGGCGTACCGGCGTACGAGAACGGTGACGTGAAGATCTTCCGACTGCAGTAAGTAGGCTGGGCGGCATGTCTGACGGTGTGGAGGTCGAGCGGCCGACCAGGGAGCGTGCGGCGATCGGGGAGGACGGGCGGTCGCGGGACCGGAGTCGGCCGGCGGTGCCGGACCAGTTGCCGATGGCGGTGGTCGACGCGCACTGCCATCTGGACATCGCCGACGGCGAGGACGGGAACTGGCTGAGTGCCGCGGAGGCGATCAAGCTTGCCGCGTCGGTCGGGGTGACGCGGATCGTGCAGGTCGGTTGTGACCTGCCGGGCGCGCAGTGGGCCGTCGAGGCCGCCGAGCAGCACCCGAACCTGATCGCCGGTGTCGCGCTGCACCCGAACGAGGCGCCGAAGCTGAAGGAGGCCGGCGAGCTGGACAGTGCGCTGGCCGAGATCGAGCGGCTGGCTTCGAGCTCGCCCAAGGTGCGCGTGATCGGCGAGACCGGGCTGGACTACTTCCGGACCGGCGAGGACGGCCGCGCGGCGCAGCACGAGTCGTTCGCGGCGCACATCGAGCTGGCCAAACGGCTCGACAAGACGCTGATGATCCACGACCGGGACGCGCACGACGACATCCTGAAGATCCTCGACACCGAAGGCGTTCCGGACCGGTTGGTGATGCACTGCTTCTCCGGCGACACCGAGTTCGCGCGCAAGTGCGTCGAGCGCGGCGCGTTCCTCAGCTTCGCCGGGGTGGTGACGTTCAAGAACGCCCAGTCGCTGCGGGACGCGCTCGCCGTCACGCCGCTGGACCGGGTGCTGGTCGAGACCGACGCGCCGTACCTGACGCCGTCGCCGTACCGCGGGCAGCCGAACGCGTCGTACCTGATCCCGCACACCGTACGAAAGATGGCCGGCGTGCTGAACATCTCCGTCGCGGAGCTGTGCGGCGCGCTCACCGAGAACGCGTTCCGCGCGTTCGGCGGCCGCTGGTAGTGGAGTTCTCCGAGGTCGTCCGGCGGCGCCGGATGGTGCGCGACTACGACCCGGCCCGGGAGATCCCGGACGACGTACGCGAGCGGATCCTGGAGAACGGTCTGCGCGGGCCGTCGGCCGGGTTCAGCCAGGGCTGGGCGTTCCTCGTCCTCGAGGGCGCCGACCGGGACCGGTACTGGGCGATCACGGCCGCCGACGTCGACGCGAAGTATGTGCGATGGGTCACAGGGCTGCGCCGTGCGCCGCTGCTGATCCTGGCCTTCGCCGACAAGGCCGCGTACCTCGACCGGTACGCCGAGGCCGACAAGGGCCGGACCGACCGCGACGAGTCGCGCTGGGCGGCGCCGTACTGGTTCGTGGACACCGGGATGGCCTCGCTGCTGATGCTGCAGACGGTGGTGGACGAAGGGCTCGGAGCGTGCTTTTTCGGCGTACCGAGCGCGCTGCTGCCGGCCGTGAAGGCCGAGTTCGGCGTACCGGAGGAGCAGCTGTTCGTGGGGGTGATCGCGATCGGCTACCCGGCCCCCGATCGGCGGTCGCCGTCGCTGCGCCGAGGGCGCCGCGGCACCGCCGAAGTGGTCCACCGCGGCCAGTGGGGCCGACACGCCGGGTAGTCGGCCCATTACACCTTTTCCGGCGCGCCGGGGGAGAGGATTGGCGCTCTCGGGACTTCTTCGTTACTGTCTCGTGATGTTGGCCGGGATCGGGGAAGGTTCCGGGCAGCACGCCCCTCGGCGGAGACCAAGTTCTCCGGGTCCACAAAGCCCGGCGATCTCGGTGCCTGCCTGTGCTGTCGGACCCCGTGCCCGGGTAGCCCTACCTGGGAGCATGAGTGCGTAAGTCCATCATTGCGGCCGTCGGTGCGACGGCTGCGATCGCCGTCGTGGGCGGCAGCGTGGCCTATGCGAGCAAGAGCAAGACGGTGAGTCTGTCGATCGACGGCCAGGTGCAGAAGGTGCACACCTTCGGCTCGACCGTCGCCGACGCCCTGCAGGCCAAGGACATCCAGGTCGGTGAGCGTGACCTGGTCGCGCCCGCGCTGGACGCCGAGCTGCAGGACGGTCAGGAGATCGCGGTGCAGTACGGCCGCCAGCTGACCGTCAACCAAGACGGCACCACGAAGAACTTCTGGACCACGGCCGACAGCGTGAACGAGGCGCTGACCGACCTGGGACTGCGCTACGACGGCGCGTTCCTGTCCACCAGCCGCAGTGCCCCGATCGGGCGCGAAGGGCTGTCGCTGGAGGTCCGGACCCCGAAGACCGTGCAGTTCGTGCGGCAGGGCAAGGTCGTCTCGGTGCGGTCGATGGCGATGACCGTCGGCGAGGCGCTGACCGGTGCGAAGGTCGGCTACGACAAGGACGACCGGATCACCCCGGCCGTCGCGACCGCGCTGAAGCCGGGCGTCAACCGGATCACCGTGGTCAAGGTCGACGTCAAGAAGGTCACCAGGACCGAGGCGATCGCCTTCGAGAAGAAGGAGACCAAGTCGGCCGAGCTGACCGAGGGCGAGAAGAAGACCACCAAGCCCGGCAAGGCCGGCAGCAAGACGGTCGACTACCTGCTCACCTACGTCGACGGCAAGCTGGTCACCACCAAGACGCTGGCCACCAAGACCGTCTCCGAGCCGGTCGACGAGCTGGTCACGGTCGGCACCAAGCCGAAGGCCGACGGCGGCACCTCCGACGAGGAGCCGGCCACCGGTGACACCAGCGCCTGGGACCGGATCGCCGAGTGCGAGTCCGGTGGCGACTGGCACATCAACACCGGCAACGGGTACTCCGGCGGCCTGCAGTTCAGCAAGGGCACCTGGGTGAACTACGGCGGCGACAAGTACGCCCCGGAGGCGTACCAGGCGAGCAAGGCGCAGCAGATCGCGATCGCCGAGAAGGTCCGCGCCGCGCGCGGCGGGTACGGCGACTGGCCGGTCTGCGGCAAGCGCGCGTGACACACTGACCCGTGTGAGCAACACCGAATCATCCACTTCCGCCGGACCGAGACTGCTCGGTCCGGCGGAAGTGCGTTCACTGGCCAACAGCCTCGGGCTGCGGCCGACCAAGCAGCGCGGCCAGAACTTCGTCATCGACCCGAACACCGTGCGCCGGATCGTCCGCGCGGCCGAGCTCGATCCGGCCGGTGAGACGGTGCTGGAGATCGGTCCCGGGCTCGGCTCGCTGACGCTGGCGCTGCTCGCCGAGGGGCACGCGGTGACCGCGGTCGAGATCGACCCGCTGCTGGCCGGCAAGCTGCCGTCCACGATCGCGGAGTACGCGCCCGGCCAGGCCGCGGCGTTCACCGTCGTCGAGGCCGACGCGATGGAGGTCAGCGCCGACGCGATCGGTACGCCGTCCGCCTGCGTCGCCAACCTGCCCTACAACGTCGCCGTACCGGTCCTGCTGCACCTGCTCGCGATCGCGCCGTCGCTGCGGCACGGGCTGGTGATGGTCCAGTCCGAGGTCGCCGACCGGCTGGCCGCGCCTCCTGGGTCGCGTACGTACGGCGTACCGTCCGCGAAGGCCGCCTGGTACGCCGACGTCCGCCGGGCCGGCCCGATCGGGCGCAACGTCTTCTGGCCGGCGCCGAACGTCGACTCCGGACTCGTTGCCTTCACCCGACGGGAGCCACCGGCAACGACCGCCTCCCGCGAGGAGGTCTTCACGGTGATCGAGGCCGCGTTCTCGCAGCGCCGCAAGACCGTCCGGTCCGCGCTGGCCCGCTGGATCCCGGACCGCGCGCTGCTCGACGAGGTGTTCGCCGCCGCCGGGATCGACTCCGGTCTGCGCGGGGAGATGCTCGGGATCACCGAGTTCGCAGCACTCGCGGACGCCCGCCGCAAACTCACCTGATCGCGACGTGTTGTTCGCGACTGCACGAGGGCAACTGATGTCCTAGGGTGTGGCCGTGCCACCATCAGCCCAGGTCACCGTGCGGTCGCCGGCCAAGATCAATCTCGGTCTGTCGGTCGGTCCGCCGCGCCCGGACGGGTTCCACCCGCTGGCCACGGTGTACCAGGCGGTCGCGCTGTACGACGACGTCACCGCGACCCTGCGCGACGACGCCGACATCACCGTCGAGGTGGTCGGCGACTTCGCCGTCGACGTACCGACCGACGATTCGAACCTGGCCGTCCGGGCCGCGCGGCTGCTGCAGACCGAGTACGACGTCGAGGACGGCGTCGACCTGAGCATCCGCAAGACGATCCCGGTCGCCGGCGGCATGGCCGGCGGCTCCACGGACGCGGCGGCGACCCTGGTCGCCTGCAACCGCCTGTGGGGTCTCCAGCTGTCGCAGTCCGAGCTCCAGCACCTCGCGGCCGAGCTCGGCAGCGACGTCCCGTTCTGCCTCGTCGGCCACACCGCCCTCGGCCAGGGCCGCGGCGAGCAGGTCACCGAGGTGATGTCCCGCGGCACCTTCCACTGGGTCTTCGCGATCGCCGACGGCGGCCTGTCCACTCCCGAGGTGTACGCCGAGCTCGACCGCCTCCGCCCGCTCCGCCGCGTCGAGGCCCCCGAAGTCCGCCCGGAGCTCCTCTCGGCTCTCCTCTCCGGCCGCCCCGCGGCCCTCGCAGTTGCCGTCAGCAATGATCTCCAGGCGGCGGCGCTTTCGCTGCGCCCGGAATTGGCCGCCACCCTGCAATTCGGCCTCGACCAGGGCGCGCTCGCCGCGATGATCTCCGGCTCCGGCCCGACCTGCCTCTTTCTCGCCGCCGACAGCCGCCGCGCGGTCGACCTGGCCGTGGAACTGTCCGAATCCGGTCTCTGCCGGATGGTCCGCCAGGCCGAGGGCCCGGTCCCGGGCGCCAGAATTCTGCCGGCTGTAGTGAACAGATAACCCAGAGAAATACCGCAGAACAGGTTAGCCTCAGCAAACTTTCCCGCCCCGGATCGAGCAGCGGAATTTGTTCAGGTGCTGTTTGCCGGACGGCTGATCTGTCAGGCAAGGATCGGGTGATCAGGGCGCGTGGGGAGCGCCATCGGGTTTGAGGAAAAGGTCGCCATGTCTTTAGATCGTCGTGCAGTGCTGCGTGGAGCAGCTGTGGGTGGGGTCGGGTTCGCCGCTGTCGGTGCCGTGCCGTCGCTGGCGCAGGCCTCGCCCCAGGAGAAGGGCGGGACGTTCCCGCAGAACAAGCCGTTCCCGCCGCTGATGGACGACCCGAAGGGTCTGCTGGCGCTGCCCCCGGGCTTCAAGTACACGATCGTCACCCGCGCCGGTGAGACCAAGCTGAAGAGCGGCCAGCCGACGCCGGGCCTGCACGACGGCACCGCCGCGTTCTCCGACGGCCACGACTACCTGCTGATCCAGAACCACGAGATCGGCGGCAACGACCCGCTCGGTGTCCCGCAGATCAAGGGCACCGTGTACGACGCGGGCGTCGGCGCGGCCGGCGGCTGCACCGTCATCTCGGTCGACCGCAACGGCAAGAACCAGGGTGAGTGGGTCGGCATCTCCGGCACCCTGACCAACTGCGCCGGCGGCCCGACCCCGTGGGGCACCTGGATGACGTGTGAGGAGACCGAGAGCAAGGCCAACGGCACCTCCCGCCTGAAGGACCACGGCTACGTCTTCGAGGTCTGGGGCGACGGCAAGACCGCGAACCCGGTCCCGCTGAAGGCGCTCGGCCGCTACGCGCACGAGGCGCTGGCGATCGACAACGACCGCGAGCACATCTACCTGTCCGAGGACGCCTCCGGCCCGAACGGCCTGTTCTACCGGTGGACCGGCCCGCGCAAGTACCGGCTCGACCAGCGCAGCTGGAAGGACCTGGCCGACGTCGACTTCGGCACGCTCGAGGCGATGGCGATCCTCGGTGACGACGGCAAGCCGATCCCGGACGTCGCGTACCTGACGTCGGCGCAGCTGCTGCGTCCGTTCCGCGTGGCCTGGGTGAAGGTCCCCGACCGCGACGCCGTCTCGGTGTCCACCCGCAAGCAGTTCACCGACGGCCAGGTCACCCGCGGCAAGAAGTTCGAGGGCGTCTACGGCACCCACGACGGCGTGTACGTGGTGAACTCGTTCGCCAAGATGGGCACCACCGACATCCCGGCCGACGGCGTCCCGCACGAGGGCATGGTCTGGTTCTACAACTACGAGAAGGAGACCATCCAGCTGGTCACCTACTTCCCGGCCAACCCGGCCGCCGACCAGGGCTCCGCGGCGAAGTACAACGACTTCAACTTCGACGCTCCGGACAACGTGACCGTCACGCCGTGGGGTTCGCTGATCCTCGCCGAGGACGGCCTGCAGAGCAGCCACGTGCTCAGCTCGGTGCCGGGCGGCCCGACGTACGCGATCGCGCGGAACATGCTGAACGACTCCGAGTTCACCGGCCCGACGTTCTCCGACGACGGCAAGGTGCTCTTCGTCAACATGCAGACCCCGGGCATCACCTTCGCGATCACCGGTCCCTGGCGCGACTACCTCGGCTGAGCGACCTCGATGGTGGTGGGGGAGGCCGGCGCCAGTGCGGCGTCGACCTCCTCGATCACCGAGATCCCCTTCGAGCCGTCGAGGCGGTGCCAGTGCTCGGTGAGCGTGAGCACCCCCTCGGCGGTCCGGCCGGGAACGCTGTGCAGGCTGCCGGCGGTCACTGATCCGTCGGTGGCCAGCTGGCAGTACGTCGCGGTGATGGTGCCACCCTCGTCGCAGGTGCCGACCAGCCGGCCGAAGTGCAGCCGGCCGCCGCCGAACTCGGCCCAGATCAGGTTCCCGCGCTGCCGGTAGAGCCCGGTCGGCGAGCCCGGCGGGTTGTTCAGCGGGCGGAACACGCGCCCGTCGTAGTCCACGCTCATCGGCCGGTCAGGATCGAGAGCAGCATCTCGGCACCGGGCGCGCTCGCCGCCAGCCCGGTCAGCACGGCCCGTACGGCGAGCGCCGGGTCGAACCGCCGCGGTTCCAGCGCCGCGACCCCGCGCGTCACGTCCGCTGCCGCCAGAGCAGCCGGCAGCGCGCCGCCGGCCGGGTCGGGCCCACGGAGCTTGTCGCCTGCCGGATCGGCCGGCGGCGCCGAGGCCCGCGCGCGGTCCAGCAGCGGCCGCACGTACGCCTCGAACTCCCGGTACGCCGACAGCGTGAAATCACTGGCGAACCGGTCCGGCCGGTCCCAGGCCAGGTAGAGCCGGACGATGTCGACGTCCTCGTCGGTGAGGAAGTCGTTGGCCCAGATCGCGTGGTTGCGGCTGGTCGAGAACTTCTGCCCGTCGAGGGTGTAGAACTCGTTGACCTGCGCGCCGCCGATCGCGTCCGCGGGCACCCCCGCGGCCAGGTACACGGCCGGCCAGAACAGCGCGAAGTAGAACCCGTTGTCGATCCCGTTGAAGTGCCACAGCGACGCGACCTCGGACCACGCTTCCGCGGTCGCCTCGAGGCCGAGCGCGCCCGGCCGCAGCGACTGCGCGACGCCGTACACGGTGCTCAGCCCGACCTCGGCGTACACCTCGAGCCGCAGACCCTCGTGCGGCCCGGTCCCGCGCAGACCCCAGTTCGTCGGGTAGGCGATCGGTACGTCGGGCAGCGGGTGCTCCAGGTAGTGCGAGACGATCCGGCGCGCCCGCTCGGGCAGCTCGGCGCGCAGCCAGATCTCGACCAGCTCGTCGCGGTAGTCCTCCATCGGCAGCACCGGCACGGTGGCGAGGAACGGGCGGGGCTCGCCACCGCACCGGTTGCACCGGGGGCCGACCAGGTTCTCGGCCGACGTGTAGCCGCCACAGCCTTCGCAGCCACCGCCGGCCGCCTCGGCGCCGCACCAAGCGCACTCGCCGACGACGTACGACTGGTGCAGCGTGCGGTCGCAGTCCTCGCAGGCGAGCAGCTCCAGCTCACGCAGCGGGAACCGCCCGGCGTCGGTCAGGTCGGCGGCCAGCGTCGTGACGCCGTACTGGTACTCCGGGCTCTGCGGGTTCAGGAAGACGTCGTACTGGATCCGGGCGGCGTCCAGCGCGGCGACGATCTCGTTCCGGTACGCCGCCGCCAGCTTCTCGACGTCGACGCCCTCGTTCTCGGCGCGGGTCAGCACCCAGTTCTGGTGCACGTCGAAGCCGGCGGTGGTGACGACGCGTTCGCCGCGGGCCCGGGCGGCCCGCGCGGCGATGTCGGCGGCCAGGTACGGGCCGGACAGATGGCCGACGTGCAGGGGGCCGTTCGCGGTCGCGGGCGGGACGATGACAACGGTGGCGCCGGTTCTCGTCGAGGTGCTCATACGACTCCTCACAGCAGCGGCCGGGGGCTGTGACCGGCCTGGTGACAGGTGCCACCGGGCCGGTCGCAGTCCGCGACGTTACTCCCGTGCGCGCGCGTGAGGCGAGACGGAAAACCCTTGTTCACCAGGGTTTCCGGCCTCGATTTCTGAAGCGGTCGTTTGCTTGAGGATCAGCGCTGGTGGAAGCAGCAGGTCGCCGTGGCGCCGGTGGCCATGTTGACAACGCCGCCGTCCAGTTCCTGCGAGCCGCGGATCAGGAAACCGCCGAGTCCGTCCGCGACCAGGAACGCGCCCCAGGTCAGCAGCCACTCCTCGCTGCCGTCGTCGGTCGGGAAGACCTCGGGGACCGGCCGGATCCGGCGCTGCAGGACCCACGGGTTGTCCATCGCCTCGCCGATCTTGGCCGCCCAGGTGGCCTCGTCGGTCAGCCAGCCGAGCAGCACACCGTCACCGCCGTGCAGCGCGGTCGGCTTGAGCACCAGCTCCTCGCGGTTCGCGAGCGCGTACTGCTCCAGGTCCGTCTGTACGCCGTCGACCGTGACCGGACCGCTGCGCACCATCCGGGTCCACGGCAGGATCCGGTCCAGCGCGGCCAGCTCGTCGGCCGGGTAGCGGTCGCGGTAGGCCTCGTCGGACAGCAGCGCGAGCGCGCCCTTGCTGCCGTACAGCTCGGCGTCCAGCGGCGTGAAGATCGACACGTGCCCGCGCTCGGCGGCCTGCAGTACGGGCTCGAGCAGCTCGACCGCGCCGGGCTTGAGCACGTCCTCGATCATGAACAGCCGGAACACCACGTCGATCGCGCGGTCGCCCAGCCAGATCCGGTCGTCGCGGTACTCCAGCGCGTCGACCGGGCAGGGGATCGCGTCGATCCCGAGCGGCTCCAGCATCTGCGCGCTCTTGTGCAGCTGGCGTTCCAGGTCGGGGTAGCTGTCCGGGAAGTCCGCGATCGCCATCACCGGGCGGACGCCGGTCGGCACCTTCGCCTCGGTGACGATGGTGCGGACCACCTCGGTCATCGTCTCGGCGTACTCGAGCTCGTTGCTCTTGACGAAGTCGGCGATGAACGGGTGCTCCAGCATCGCCGCGTTCAGCACCGGGTTGTCGACGCCGCCGACGGTGCTGCCCATGTTGATCTCGAGCAGGTGGAAGCCGTCGGCGTCGCGGTACAGGTCCGCGCGGCCCATCCGGCTCGGCGCCGGACCGCGGCCGCGGGAGATCGCCCGGACCTGGGTCTCGGCCATCCCGACCGTGCGCGCGAACTCGGCGAGGTCGCCGCCGAAGACGCGTTCGGGAAGCCGGGTCAGCGCCGAGTGCAGCAGGTCGAGATCCGCGACCAGCTGCCGGTACGGCTCGGCTTCGAGGAAGGTCGGCCGGCTCAGGCAGCGGCCGAGGTAGGTGGTGGCGTCGAGCTCGGGGGCGGCCGCGGCGAGGATCGCACTGGCCTTCGGGCCGCGATCGGCGGCCGCCCGGAGATAGTCGTCCGTCAGGGACATCGGGAACTCCTCGTGTCCACGACGCCCGAGAACCCTTGTTCCGCGAAGTGTTTCAAACAAGACCTGGGCGGTCGTGTGGGCGGCAGGGTACTTGTCGCGGCAACTACTTCGGAAGGGCTGGAAAACCAGCTGCGCCCGGTGTTGTCCCGGCGTTACGCTCGTCAAACGTTTGTCCTGTGAGAAGGAGACCCTGATGCGCCGACTTTCGATCCACCCCATCACCACCCGATGGATCGAAACCTTGGCAGGGACCTTTGAGCACACTGACGATGGGAATCCTGGCGCATGTTGACGCCGGCAAGACCAGCCTGACCGAGCGGCTGCTGCACACGGCGGGCGTGATCGACCGCCTCGGCAGCGTCGACGCCGGCAGCACCCGCACCGACACGATGGACCTCGAACGCCGCCGCGGCATCACGATCCGCTCCGCGGTGGTCTCGTTCGAGCTCGCCGGGACGACGGTCAACCTGATCGACACCCCCGGACACTCCGACTTCATCGCCGAGGTCGAACGCGCCCTCTCGGTGCTGGACGGCGCCGTGCTGGTGATCTCCGCGGTCGAGGGGGTGCAGGTCCAGACGCGGCTGCTGATGCGCACGCTGCAAAGGCTGCGGATTCCGACGCTGCTGTTCGTGAACAAGATCGACCGGATGGGCGCCCGGTACGACGAACTGCTGGCCGATGTCCGGCGGTTGCTGACACCGGCGGTGATTCCGCTCGGCGAGGTCGAGGCGTTGGGGACGCGCGCGGCGCGCTTCACGCCGTACCCGGTGGGGCATCCGTCGATCGACGAGGTGCTTGCCGAGCGCAACGATGCGTACCTGGCGCGGTATCTGGCGGACGACCTGACTCCTGCCGCTCAGCAGGTTGAGCTTGCTGCTCAGGTCGGGGCGGCGGTCGTGCATCCGGTGTACTTCGGCTCGGCCATCACCGGCGACGGTCTCGACCCGCTGGTCGAGGGCATCACCAGTCTGTTGCCAAGAGCAAGTTCTGCGGCGGACGACCCGTTGCGGGCAACGGTTTTCAAGGTCGAGCGCGGACCGGTGGGGGAGAAGATCGCCTCCGCCCGCGTCTTCGCCGGGACGCTGCGCGCCCGCGAGCAGACGGTGATCCACCGGGCCGGCCCGGCGGCCGCCGGAGGCGGCTCGCCCTCCGGAGCGACCTACTCCGCCAAGCCTTCCTCTCTTGCGCTCTTCTCCCACGGGCGAACCGAGCGGGTCGACGCTGTGGAGGCCGGTCACATCGTCGCGCTCCGCGGCCTCAAGGAGATCCAGATCGGCGACCAGCTCGGTTCCCCCAGCGACCGCGGCGGCCGGCTCTTCGCGCCACCGACCCTCGAAACCGTCGTCCGGGCCAAGGACCGCCTCAAGCTCTTCCAGGCCCTTCAGCAGCTCGCTGAACAGGACCCACTGATCCGCGTCCGCCAGGACGACGAGATCTCCGTCAGCCTGTACGGCGAAGTCCAGAAGGAGGTGATCGCCAGCCTGCTCGCCGACGAGTACGGGCTGGACGTCACCTTCGACCAGACCCGCCCGATCCACCAGGAGCACCCGATCGGTGTCGGCTCCGCCGTACGGGAAATGGGGGAGCCCGGTAACCCCTGGATCGCCACGGTCGGGTTCCGCGTCGGTCCGGCCGAGCCCGGCGCGGGCGTCGACTACCGCCTCGGCGTCGAGCTCGGCGGTCTCCCGCGCGCCTTCCACACCGCGATCGAGGAGACCGTCCGGCAGACCCTGCTCCAAGGACTCTACGGCTGGGAGGTCGACGACGTACGGATCGAGCTGACCCGCACCGGCTACTCCTCCGTCACCTCGACCGCCGGCGACTTCCGCTCCTTGGTCCCGCCGGTGCTGATGGAGGCCCTGGCCCAGTCCGGCACCACCGTGCTGGAGCCGGTCAACCACTTCGAGCTCGACCTGCCGCCCGATGCCGTCTCCCCGATCCTCGGCCGCCTGGCCGAGTCCCACGCCACGGTCGAAACCACTCAGATCACCCCAAGCCACGCTCAACTCACCGGCCTCATCCCCGCCGCCCGAGTGCACACCTTCGAGTCCCAGCTCCCCGGCCTCACCCACGGCGAAGGCATCCTGCTCACCACCTTCGACTCCTTCCGGCCGTTCCCCGGCCCGCCACCGACCCGCCCACGCACCGACGGCAACCCGCTGAACCAGAAGGAGTACCTGGTGCATCTGAATCAGCTGTAGTACCGATCCCGTACGCTGGGGCGGTTATGGCTGCCACCCCTGCACCCAATCTGGTCAATCTCGAAGGCGTCTCCAAAGGCTTCGGAACCCGGCTTCTGCTCGACAAGGTGAGCCTCGGCGTCGGCCGGGGCGACCGGGTCGGCGTGGTCGGGCGGAACGGGGACGGCAAGTCGACGCTGCTGCAGCTCCTGGCCCGCACCCAGGAGCCCGACGACGGCCGGGTCACCCAGAACCGCGACCTCCGGCTGGGATACCTCGGCCAGAGCGACGACCTCGACCCGACGCTGACCGTCAGCAAGGCCGTGCTCGGCGATGTCGAGACCTACACCTGGGCCGCCGACCCGCGGGCCCGGTCGGTGATGGAGCACCTGCTCGGCGAGATCGACCACGAGGCCCTGATCGGCACGCTGAGCGGTGGCGAGCGCCGCCGCGCGTCGCTGGCCCGGCTGCTGCTGACCGACGTGGACCTGCTGGTCCTCGACGAGCCGACCAACCACCTCGACATCGAGGCGGTGAACTGGCTCGCCGCGCACGTGGTGGACCGGGCCGGCGCGCTCATCGTCGTCACCCACGACCGGTGGTTCCTTGACGCGGTCTGCACCGAGACGTGGGAGGTGCAGGGCGGCCGGGTCTCGTCGTACGAGGGCGGCTACGCGGCGTACGTGCTGGCCAAGGCCGAGCGGTCGCGCGCCGAGCAGGTGATGGAAGGCAAGCGGCAGAACCTGCTGAAGAAGGAGCTGGCCTGGCTGCGTCGCGGCGCACCGGCCCGGACGTCGAAGCCGAAGTTCCGGATCGACGCGGCGAACGCCCTGATCGAGAACGAGCCGGCCCCGCGCGACAAGCTCGCGCTGTCGCAGCTGGCGACGTCGCGACTGGGCAAGGACGTGTTCGACGCGGAGAACGTGAGCCTGGCGTTCGGTGACCGGGTGATGCTCGACCACGTCACCTTCCGGCTCGGCCCGGCCGACCGGATCGGGCTGCTCGGCCCGAACGGCGCCGGCAAGACGACGTTCCTGAAGGTGCTGACCGGCCAGCTCGTGCCGGACTCCGGTCTGGTGAAGCAGGGCAAGACGGTCCGGATCGCGAACCTCTCGCAGACCCTCGACGAGGTCGAGGGCCAGTCGACCGTGCTCGCGCACATCACCGACATCCGCCGTACGGCGGCGCTGGCCGGGCACAGCGGCGAGCTGACGTCGTCGCAGCTGCTGGAGCGGTTCGGCTTCACCGGCGACAAGCTGACCACGCGGATCAGCGACCTGTCCGGTGGTGAGCGCCGCCGGCTGCAGCTGCTCCGGATCCTGCTCGACGAGCCGAACGTGCTGATCCTCGACGAGCCGACCAACGACCTGGACGTCGAGACGCTGACCGTGCTGGAGGACTTCCTCGACAGCTGGCCCGGCGTCGTCGTGGTGGTCACCCACGACCGGTACTTCCTGGAGCGGGTCAGCGACATGGTCTACACGATCATGGGCGACGGCAAGGTCCGGCACCTGCCGCGCGGCGTCGAGCAGTACCTGGACGAGCTGGAGTCCGGTGGCGGTCCCGCGCGCCGGATCGTGGCCAGTGCGCCTTCTCCGGCGTCGATGCCTGCGGCTCCGGCCCCGACCGCGGCCGTGGCCGCGCCGGTCGACGCGGCGGCCGCCCGGGCCGCGAAGAAGGAGCTGAACCGGATCGAGCGCCAGCTCTCGAAGCTGTCCGACACCGAGAAGAAGCTGCACGACCAGCTCGCCACCCACGCCAGCGACTACGGCCGCCTGGCCGAGCTGGACACCGAGCTGCGCAAACTCACCGAGGAACGCGAAGAGCTCGAGCTGGCCTGGCTGGAAGCCGCCGAACGCGCCGAGAGCTAGGCGTTGTCGGCGTGCTCGGGAGCGGGCCGGAAATGCATTTAAATACTGTATACATGATCAAATGTTTGACCACGGGAAATCGCGGCGTACTCTCCCATCCCCTGTGATTGGGAGGTACGCCGCGATCCCTTGGGTGAGCGGGCCCCGTTGTGGTCGTCGTTGTCCGGGCCCCGAGCCCCGGACACCACCGACCTCCTTCGGCAGACCACCTCTTGCCGCCGAAAGACACCTTGTTCGCAACGATGTGTAGCCGAAAACGTACCGACAGTGAGGACCTTAGTGCGCATGGTCACTCAGTGTCGACAGTGGTCTGCTACAGCACCTTCACGATCCGGTTGCAACTAGCAACGATCGGAACAGGTATTAAGTGACGCGCGGTCTTTTCGGATTATTCCGGCGCAATTCGCGGCGGTTTCCGTGGTTACCGGTCAGTGTGATTCCTGGTCGAACGGACCGACCAGTTCGCGGAGCAGCCGGGCCAGCTTGGCCTGGTCCCGGTCGGTGACCGCGGCGAGCAGCGTGCGCTCGTGGGCGAGCAGGTCGGCCAGCGCCGCGTCGACGGAGTCGCGGCCGGCGGTGGTCAGCTGGACCAGGACCCCGCGCCGGTCGGCGGGGTCGGGTAGCCGCTCGACCAGGCCGCGCGCGGCCAGCCGGTCGACGCGGTTCGTCATCGTGCCCGAGGTGACCAGGGTTTCCTTGAGTAGCCGGCCGGGGGAGAGTTGGTACGGCGCGCCCGCGCGGCGCAGCGCCGCCAGCACGTCGAACTCCCAGGACTCCAGCCCGTATGTCGCGAAGGCGTGACTGCGGGCGCGGTCCAGGTGCCGCGCCAGGCGGGTGACCCGGGACAGCACCTCCATCGGCGCCACGTCGAGATCGGGCCGCTCGCGGCGCCAGGCCTCGATCAGCCGGTCGACCTCGTCTTTCATGGATCGAGAGTATCCGTCAAGACTCTTGACATCAAGACAATGCCTGAGCGTAAAGTATCTCGATGTCAAGAGACCTAGTGACAGGGAGCCCAGCATGCGCACCTCGCCGGTGTGGAACCCGCAGCAGTACGGCAAGTACGCCGGGGAGCGCGGCCGCCCCTTCGCGGACCTGATCGCCCGGATCGGCCTGATCCGCGGCGAGGACCGGCCCGGTGCCGACGCCCCGGCCGTGGTGCTCGACCTCGGCTGCGGCCCCGGCAACCTCACCGTCGGCCTGCTCGACCGGTGGCCCTCGGCAACGGTCCACGGCGTCGACAGCTCGGTCGAGATGATCACCGAGGCGCAGAAGCTCAGCTCGGCCCGCCTGACCTTCGAGGTCGGCGACCTGCGCGAGTGGTCGGCGCCCGACGAGTCGGTCGACGTGATCGTCACCAACGCGACCCTGCAGTGGATCCCCGAGCAGCTCGACCTGCTGCCCGGGTTCGTCCGCGCCCTGCGCCCCGGCGGCTGGCTCGCGATCCAGATCCCCGGCAACGGCGACGCCCCCTCGCACGCGATCCTCCGCGAGCTGGCCGGGCGTCCGCCGTACGCCGAGTACGCCGCCGGCAAGTCGCTGCGTCCCGACGTACCGGGACCGGCCGAGTACGTCGACGTGCTGAGCGGGCTCGGGTGCACGGTCGACGCGTGGGAGACGACGTACAGCCATCTGCTCCCCGGCGACAACGCCGTGCTGGAGTGGGTGAAGGGGACCGGCGCCCGGCCGGTCCTGCAGTCGCTGCCGGACGGGCTGCGCGCACAGTTCGAGACCGAGTACGGCGCGCGCCTGGCCGAGGCCTACCCGCGCCGCGACTACGGCACGCTGCTCCCGTTCCGGCGGATCTTCGCCGTCGCCCAGAAGGAGGCCTGATGCGCCTCGACCACGTCCAGGTCTCCTGCCCGCCCGGTGGCGAGGAGGTCGCCCGCGCGTTCTACCGCGACGCGCTCGGGCTGACCGAGATCGCGAAGCCACCGTTGCTCGCGGCAAGGGGTGGCTGCTGGTTCCGGGAGGGCTCGGCCGAGATCCACGTCGGCGTCGAGCAGGACTTCCGCCCGGCCCGCAAGGCGCACCCGGCGTTCGCGGTCGACGACCTGGACGCCCTGGCGGCCAAGCTCGAAGGGCTCGGCTACCCGATCACCTGGGACAACGAGACGATCCCGGGCCGGCGGCGGTTTCACACCGCCGACGGCCACGGGAACCGGGTCGAGATCGTCTGACCTGGGCGGCGACCGGAGCTCCCCTCTGAACCCCGGCCGCCACCAGCTCACTCGGTCGCCAGCGCCCCCGCCGGAGCGACCTTCGCGGCCCGGCGGGCCGGGAGCACCGAGGCGAGCAGGCCGGCGATCGCCGCGACCAGCGCGATCGTGACCAGCAGCGTCACCGGTACGGCGTACTGGACCTTGCCGTCGGTCTGCGAGCTCATCAGGGCCGCCGTACCGGTCCAGCCGTAGACCAGCCCGAGCACGATCCCGAGCCCGGCGGCGACCAGTGCCATCAGCAACGACTCGACCGCGAGCATGCCGCGCAGCTGGCGCCGGGTCAGACCCATTGCCCTGAGCAACGCGTTCTCCCGGGTGCGCTCCAGGACCGACAGGCTGAGCGTGTTGCCGACGCCGACCAGCGCGATCAGCACCGACACCCCGAGCAGACCGACCGCGACGATCAGCAGAACGTCGAACACCTGGGTGTACGCGCTGCGCTCGGCCAGACCGCCGTCGACGTTCAGCACCTTCACCGACGGCAGCGACTGCTGCACCGCGTCGATCACCTCCGGGCCGTCGGCCTTCGGGTCGCTGGCCAGCCAGAACCCGGAGATCGCGGCGGCCGGTGCGAGCTTCTGCAGATCGCCCTGGGTGATGGTGATCGGTTCCAGCCCGGCCGCCTGCTGCGCCTTCAGCGTCACCTTGTGGCCGGAGGCAACGAGCGTGATGTCGGAGCCGTCGGACAGCTGCAGCATCCGCATCGTCTGCAGGTCGAGCAGCGCGACGCCGGGCCGCAGTTGCGCGGCCAGCTGTGGGTTGTGGATGACCGAGCCCGCGCGGGTCTGGTCGACCCCGGTGATGGTCAGCACCTGGTCGCCGGTCTTCACGTCGACGGACCGGATCGGGACCACCTGCGTGATGCCCTTGATGTCGCGCAACTGCTGCTCCGCGCCGACCGGCAGCTTCTCGTCGTACGTGCGGACGGTCAGGTCGACCGGGTACTCGCCGTCCATCGTCACGTCGAACGTCTTGCGCACCGACGCGATCCCGACACAGGTCAGGCTGATCAGAGTCACCCCGATCAGCAGCGCCGACGTGGTGGCCGCCGTACGGCGCGGGTTGCGGACCGCGTTGGCGACCGCGATCCGAGCCGGTACGCCGCCCTTGCGGGCCGGGAGCGCGCCGAGCAACCGGACGAGCGCCGGGACGAGGAGCGAGCCGATCGCCAGGACACCGACGAAGGAGATCACGCCGCCGGCGACACCGATCACCACCTGGCTCATCGCAGCGCTTGCCGCCAGCAACAACCCGCCGCCGGCCAGGAGCAGGAAGCCGAGGATCAGCCGGACGACACCGCGCTTGGACGCCGCCGCGGGAGCGGCCTCGGGACGCAGGGCCGCCAGCGGGGCGACCTTCGTGGCCCGGCGGGCCGGGACGATCGCGGCCAGCACGGTCGCGACCGTACCGAGCAGCAGCGGCGCGAAGATCGACACCAGGTCGAGGTGCAGGCTGATCGGCGGCAGCTCCAGGTCGAACTCGCGGGACAGCGCCAGGCCGAGCGCCGACAGCGCCACCCCGACCACGACACCGATCGCGGAGGCGACCAGACCGACCACCGAGGCCTCGGCCAGCACCGAGGAGAACACCTGCCGGCGGGACGCGCCGACGCAGCGCAGCAGCGCCATCTCGCGGGTCCGCTGGGCGATCACGATCGTGAAGGTGTTCGCGATCACCAGGCAGGCGACGAACAGCGCGATCACGGCGAACATGCCGAACACACCACCGAGCACGTCGATCCCGTTGGTGAAGCTCTTCACCTCGTGGTCGATCCAGCCCTCACCGGTGTAGACCTGCAGCCCCGGTACGACGCTGCCGACCGCCGCGGCCAGCGCGGCCTGATCGGTGCCGGGCTGGGCGCTGAGCTTGATCTGGTTCACGTAACCCTGCGGCTCGAAGATCTTCACCGCCTGCGGCGTCGCCACGGCGTCACCGGTGCCGAAGCTGGTGGAGTCGTCGAGGATGCCGACCACGGTCACGGTCCAGCGCTTCTCGTCGTACGAGCTGAGCTGGAGCTTGTTGCCGAGGGCGACCTTGTTCTTCTCGGCGGTGCGGGCCGGGATCGCGATCTCGAGGTTGCTCGTGGGCAGCCGGCCGGAGCTGGTCTTCGGCCCGGCGATCTTCGAGGTGTCGTACAGCGCCTTGATCGGCAGGTAGCTCGGGCGGACCTGGCCGGCCCACTGGATCTGCAGGTAGGCGCCGGTGTCGACGACCACCGACGAAGCCTGCGGCAGCTTCTGCACCGCGGCGACGTCCTTGGGCTCGATCGAGCGCCGGTCGCTCTCGACGACGGCGTCGACACCGGCGTTCGCCTTGCCGATCGTTTCGTCGATCCCGTGCGACGCCGACGCGTGCACCGACAGGGCCAGGGTGCCGAAACCGACCCCCAGCACGATCGCCAGACAGGCGGCGATCAGGCGGCCCAGGTGGGCGCGCAGCGAGGAGAGGATGGAGCGTCGCACGGTCAGGCCCCCAGCTGCCGCAGGGCGCCGAGCACGCTCTCCGGCGTCGGCTCGAGCAGTTCGCCGGCCAGCTTGCCGTCGGCGAGCAAGACCACGCGGTCGGCGTACGAGGCCGCGAGCGGGTCGTGGGTGACCATCACGACGGTCTGCCCGAACTCGCGGACACTGCGCCGCAGGAACCCGAGGACCTCTGCGCCCGAGCGGGAGTCCAGGTTTCCGGTCGGCTCGTCGGCGAACACGACCTCCGGACGGCCGACCAGCGCACGGGCGACCGCGACGCGCTGCTGCTGACCACCGGACAGCTCCGACGGCCGGTGCGTCAGCCGGTCCTGCAGGCCGAGCACGTCGACCAGCGTGCCGAGCCACTGCTGGTCGGGCTTGCGGTTGCCGAGCTCGAGCGGCAGCAGGATGTTGTCCTTGGCCGACAGCATCGGCAGCAGGTTGAACGACTGGAACACGAACCCGATCCGGTCCCGGCGAATCCGCGTCAGCTCGGCGTCCGGCAGCGTGGTCAGCTCGGTGTCCCCGAGCAGCACCTGCCCACCGGTCGGCGTGTCCAGCCCCGCCAGGCAGTGCATCAGCGTCGACTTGCCGGATCCCGACGGCCCCATGATCGCCGTGAACCGCCCGACCCCGAAGTCGACCGACACCCCGTCGAGGGCCGCCACCGCGGTGTCACCCTGCCCGTACACCTTGCGCAGCTCGTGCGCCCGGATCGCAGTCTTCGTGGCGGCGTCCTGCGGCAAACGCCCGAGCGGCAGCTCACCGGTCTGGATGGTCATCGTTCTCCTCTGGAGCATTCGGTGCCGGGGTGGTTCCCGGCACCCTCCAGAAGTTAGTGATTTCCTGGCGCCGTCACGTCGGACCACGGCATGCAATCGGCGTACGACTGTGGTCGTACGCCGGCAGTGTTTGCCTTACACAACAGTCTTTTCCTGGACCTCGGCGTCTGGATGCCGTCCCCGGCCGTGTGCGACACTCGCGCCATGAAGGCCCTCTCCCTGTGGTCGAACAACTCGTTCCTCTCGATCGCCAGCCGCGACTCGGTCCTGTCGATCGGCTCGGCCGGCTCGGTCCTCAGCATCGGCTCGGTCGGCTCCGCGCTGTCGATCGGCTCGGTCGGCTCGACGCTGTCGGCCTTCTCCACCGGCTCGGTCCTCTCCGTGGGCTCCGCCCTCTCGGCCCGCTCCCGCTGGTCCCTCCTCAGCAGCGAGGGCAACCGCTCGGTCCTCCGGAGGCGTGCCGTCCCCACCGGCGTGACGGTCGCCGTCCTCCTCCTCGCCCTCACGCACCGCCGCTAGCGAAGCGGCTCGAACCGGGCCCACCTGCCCCGGTCACTCGTACGCCGTACTCCCCGGCGGCCACGTGGAACCCGGCGAGCCCCCCGAAGCTCTCGCTCACCATGCCGATGACAGCTACGAACTGCTCTGGGCCGAGCCCGCAGACTTCGCCACCCTCGGCCTCTACCCGGCTGACGTCGTACGGCCTCTCGCCGAACTCCTCCTAGGCTGACCCTCGTGGACCTCAACGAGTACCAGCAGTTGGCCCTCCGCACGGCGGCCCCGAAGGACAAGCCCAACGAGGTCTTCCAGCTCCTCCTCGGCCTGGTCGGCGAGACCGGCGAGATCGCCGAGAAGGCCAAGAAGATCGTCCGCGACCGGGGCAGCGATTTCACCCAGTGGGACACCGAGGACCTCACCAAGGAACTCGGCGACACCCTCTGGTACCTGGCAGTCCTCGCCGACTACTTCGACATCCCCCTCGAAGAGGTGGGCCGCCGCAACATCGCCAAACTCGCCGACCGCCAGCAACGCGCCGTACTCGGCGGCAGCGGCGACAACCGATGAGCACCGACTCCCCGGCGTACGGCGTGATCCGCGACGGCATCGCCCTCCGCGAACAAGGCCGCTCACCCGAAGCCAAGACCCTGCTGGAATCCCTCGTCCCCGAGGTCGACCGCAGCGACGACCCGTACCTCCAGATCTTCCTCGCCCACTCCCTGGCCGACGTCCAGGAGACCCCCGAGGACGAACTCGCCTGGGACCTCCGCGCCCTCGCCCTGATGGACACCCTCACCGACGCCCAGGCCCTCGCCCGCGGCAACCCCGGCGGCAAGAACGCCCTCCTCCCGTCCCTCCACCTCAACCTCGCCGTCGACTATCACCGCCTCGGCGACCTCCCGAACGCGCACCGGCACTACGCCCTCGGCGAGGCCCATCTCAGCGCGCTGGCCGACGATGCCTACGGCGACAGCATCCGCACGGCGTACGCCGAAGGCCTCTGACCCACGAAGATGCTGCAATGCCCGAACAACACTCCCGCCCCGTCCCCGGCGGCCGCGCCTTCTTCACCACCGAACGCCTCTGGCACTTCGCTGCAGACCTCCCGGTCGAGCCCGTCCCGATCGACGCGATCGCAGAGTTCGACCAGGACTGCTGGTTCGGCGGCCGCGCCGTCACCTGCCGCATGGTCGCCGAACACGCGGGCCGGATCCAGAACGCCGATCTGACGTACCCCGTCATCCTGTCCGCCGACGGGCGCTCGATGGACGGCGGCCACAGAATCGCCAAGGCCTGGTTGGCCGGCGCCACGACGATCAACGCCAGGCGCTTCGAGACCGACCCTGAGCCGGACTACATCAAGTGGAACGACAACCAGGAACACCTCGCCTGAGCCGTCACGGCCAGATCCACCCGATGGCTGTCCACACGCCGATTCCCGCGAGTACGGCCACCGCACCGAACGGCAGGGCGACGCCGATGTCTGTGAGGCGGTCATGCAACGTCGGTTTCATGATCGTGAGCGGTTCGAACGCCGGCAGGGATTCGGAGAACCACTGGGCAGCGTGCTCCTGCGAGCAGAAGTCCGGCGCGGCGTAGCGGCCGTCTCGCTCGACGGTGACCTCGATCCACTCATCCGCCGGCTGACCAGGCTTGTATTGAAGGCTACAGACCTCGCAGCGTGTGTATCCGTCGTCGTCGACCACACAGACAGGATGACGTCGCGGCCTGCGCCCGAGCAAAGCCATTCAGGCGATGCGCGCGGCTCAGGTTTCTCCAGCTACGCCGCCACGGGCTGGCATGCTGGGCGTCATGCTCGAGCGCTTCCTTCAGGCTTACCCGCCCGACGGCGACGGCAGCCTCCGTCCGGGATGTGACCGGACGCCAGATTCGCTGCGGAGCGCTGGAGGGGGTCTTTCGTTCGGCGGTGGGCTCTACCGGTTACACACCGATGCTTCGGCGGAGGTCATGCAGCAGCATCTGCGCATCGCCTTCCCGGCGGCACCGCGCCACACGACGCCGTACGGGTACGACTGGCTCGGCCGCCAGTTCTGCGCGACCGGCAGCGATGAGTCGGCGACGAGCTTGATGTTCGAGCCGGGCACCCGTGAGGTCCTGGAGATCCCGGTGCCGTTCGCCGACATCCACGACCAGGAGTTCGTCGAGTACGACGACGCCGCCCTCGCGACCGGCTTCTTCGCCGAGTACCTGGGAACGGGTGCGCCGTCGCCCGATGGGAGCGAGTGCGTGGGGTACGTCACGCCGTTGTTCCTCGGTGGCGCGGACGTCGTCACCAATCTCGAGCTGGTCGACATGAACGTCTACTGGCAGCTGATGAGTCAGTTGATCCGGCTAGCCACGGGACTACCGGAGGGGACGCCCGTCGCCGGGGTGGACGGAGGCTAGGTGCGTGGGAGCAGTCGCCGCTCCCGCGATTGGTGGCTTGAGGCTGTTGCAGATCACCTGGCGGACGATGGTTCGCGGTGCGGTTGGCGTGGAGGTCACTGTGTTTGCCCGCGGGTCGCCGCGCACAAGAAGCGCGCGCAAGCACGCGCACCCGAACCCAGGGTGGGTGGGAGCGGCGCGGAGCACGCGACGTAGGAGCGGGCGTAGCACCGCGTGGGACGAACCCGTCAACCGCCCGAAACGATCTTGCTCCCCCGCCAGGTTTCGATCCTGGTCTTCGAGATTCAAAGTCTCGCGGGCTGCCGATTACCCCACGGGGGACCGCTGGTGCGTGCGGACAGTTTGCCATGGGTGGGGCGCACGACACGCGTAGGGGTTCCTTACCTACGGCTCCGTAGGTTACGGTTGCGTAGGTAAGCCGTCCTCCACCTGAGGGAACACGACATGACTCCACCCGCCGTGGCCGCACCGGAGGCGCCGACCCGCGCCGCGCAGGCCGACGAGCTCGACGTCGACACCGGAACGCTGGGGGGTGAGCAGAAGCAGGTCTGGGAGCAGGTCGCGCTGGCGCTGTTCATCGGGATCCCGTTCCTGGCCGTGCTGGCCGCCGTACCGATCGCCTGGGGCGGGTTCCTGGGGTGGCGGGACATCGTGATCGCGGTGGTGTTCTACACGGTCGCGGGGCACGGGATCTCGATCGGGTTCCACCGGCTGTTCACGCACAAGTCGTTCAAGCCGAACCGGGCGATGAAGTACGCGCTGGCGATCGCCGGGTCGCTGGCGATCGAGGGGCCGGTGGTGCGCTGGGTGGCTGACCACCGCAAGCACCACAAGTTCTCCGACCGCGACGGCGACCCGCACAGCCCGTGGAAGTACGGCAACACGCTCGGGGCGCTGGCCAAGGGGTTCGGGCACGCGCACATCGGCTGGCTGTTCGACACCGAGCAGACGCCGCAGCGCCAGTACGCGCCGGATCTGCTGAAGGACAAGGACATCGTCAAGGTGTCGCGGATGTTCCCGTTCCTGGTGCTGGTCTCGCTGCTGCTGCCGGCCGTCATCGGTGGGCTCTGGTCGTGGTCGTGGCAGGGTGCGCTGACCGCGTTCTTCTGGGCGAGCCTGGTCCGGATCGCGCTGCTGCACCACGTCACCTGGTCGATCAACTCGATCTGCCACACGATCGGCGACCGGCCGTTCAAGAGCCGCGACAAGTCGGGCAACGTGTGGTGGCTGGCGATCCTGAGCCAGGGCGAGTCGTGGCACAACCTGCACCACTCCGACCCGACCTGCGCGCGGCACGGCGTACTGAAGGGTCAGCTGGACACCTCGGCGCGCTGCATCTGGTTCTTCGAGAAGCGCGGCTGGGTCAGCGACGTGCGCTGGCCGGTGCCGGAGCGGCTCGAGGCGCGGCGGGTCAGCGCGGAGGAGCAGGCCGCGGACAAGGCCGCCGAGCGCGCGGCGCTGCGCAAGACCAAGGTCGCGGCCTGAGCTGGTCCGCGCAGTCCGGTACGACGGCCCGCCGGTCACAATCCGGTGCGTGCGGAGAAATCTCCCGGCGGGCGGCACCGGCGTACGGCATGATGCTGACGTGATCTCGACGTGACGGAACCCAAACCGCGACGATCCACCCGGGTCCGGATGACGAGTGCGGAGCGCCGCGAGCAACTCATCACCATCGCCCGTGCGCTGTTCGCCCAGAAGGGCTACGAAGGCACCTCGGTCGAGGAGATCGCGGCGCGCGCCGAGGTCTCCAAGCCGGTCGTCTACGAGCACTTCGGCGGCAAGGAAGGCCTGTACGCCGTGGTGGTGGACCGCGAGGTCCGCAGCCTGCTCGACACCGTGACGGCTTCGCTGACCGCCGGCCGGGCGCACGAACTCGTGGAACAGGCGGCGCTGGCGCTGCTGGACTACATCGAGAGCTCGTCGGACGGGTTCCGGATCCTGGTCCGGGACTCGCCGGTCGGGTCGTCGAGCGGGTCGTTCATCTCGATCCTGAGCGATGTCGGGACGCGGGTCGAGCACATCCTGGCCGAGGAGTTCAAGCGGCGCGGGCTGGACCCGAAGAACGCGCCGATGTACGCGCAGATGCTGGTCGGGATGGTCGCGCTGACCGGGCAGTGGTGGCTGGACGCGCGCCGCCCGAAGAAGCCGGACGTCGCCGCCCACCTGGTCAACCTGGCCTGGAACGGGCTGTCCGGCCTGGAGGCCAAGCCGGTCCTGTCGACGCGTCCGCACAAGTAGGCGTCCGTGCTACGCAGGTAGGACCCCCACATCCGCCCGTGGAACGACGTTTTCCGGCCACCTCCGCCGTACGCTGACCGCCATGACGGGGTTCTTCACGGCTCGGCGCGTCTCGCCGCAGTCCAAGGCGTTCGACCTGCTGCTCGCGGGTGGGCTGACGCTGTTCTTCGGGTTCCTCTCGCTCGCGCAGGTGCAGTTCGCCGGCGTGGTCGGGGTCGCGTTGCTGGTGCCGCTGGTCTGGCGGCGCAGCTACCCGGAGCTGGTCTTCTTCGGCGTCTCCGCGATCGCGGTGCTGCAGTGGCTGGCCGGGATCGACCTGCAGGCCGGCAACGTCGGTCTCCTGGTCGCGCTCTACACGATCTCCGTGTACGGCGAGGTCAGGTACAGCCGGATCGCGCTCGGCGTCGGCGGCCTCGGCGTGCTGATGGCGACCGCCCGGTACTACGCGAGCTCGGACTGGCGTCAGCAGATCACCATGATGGTCGCGTTCGGCGCGGTCGTGTTCGGCGTCTGGGCGTTCGGCGAGCGGCGGCGCACGAGAGGCCTCTACGTGCAGCAGTTGGAGGAGCGGGCCGTCCAGGCCGAGCGGGACCGTGACCGCGAGGCCGCGCTCGCGGTCTCCAACGAGCGGACCCGGATCGCCCGCGAGATCCACGACGTGGTCGCGCACGGCCTGTCGATCATGATCGTCCAGGCTGACGGCGGCCTGTACGCCGCCGACGCGTCGCCGGAGCAGGCGAAGAAGGCGCTGGCCACGATCGGCGACACCGGGCGGGCGTCGCTGACCGAGATGCGCAAGATGCTCGGGCTGCTCAAGCAGGACGAGCAGAACGAGCTCGACCCGAACCAGCCGCGCCCGCAGCCCGGTGTCTCGTCGCTGCCCGAGCTGGTCGAGAACGTTCGCGAGGCGGGCCTGACCGTGGACTACTCGGTGACCGGGACGCCGCGCGACCTGCCGGCGCTGCTCGGCCTGACGGCGTACCGGATCGTGCAGGAAGGGCTGACGAACACGCTGAAACACGCCGGGCCGGGGGCGCGGACCTCCGTCACTCTGGACTTCGGCCGCGAGATGCTGACCGTGGTGGTCACCGACGACGGCCGCGGCGGCGGGGTCGCGCCGAGCAGCGACCCGGGGCACGGACTGGTCGGGATGCGGCAACGCGCCTCGATCTCCGGCGGTACGGTGAACGCCGGTCCCAAGGCGGGCGGCGGGTACGAGGTGGTCGCGAAGCTCCCGTACGCCGGACCGCCTGACCAGTAAGCGATTCCGGAGGAACTGTGAGCGAGACCGACGACGGCGTGATCCGGGTCTTCCTGGTCGACGACCAGGAACTGGTCCGGGCCGGGTTCACCATGCTGGTGGACTCCCAGCCCGACATGCGGGTGGTCGGCCAGGCCGGCGACGGCGGTGAGGCGCTGGAGAAGCTGCGGGTGACCGGGAGCGACGTCGTGCTGATGGACGTCCGGATGCCGCGGCTGGACGGCGTCGAGGCGACCCGGCAGGTGCAGTCGTTGCCGGAGGCCCCGAGGGTGATCGTGCTGACCACGTTCGACCTGGACGAGTACGCGTTCGCGGCGATCAAGGCGGGGGCCGCGGGGTTCCTGCTGAAGAACACGCCGCCGGCTGATCTCTTGTCGGCGATCCGTCAGGTGCACTCGGGGGATGCGGTGGTGTCACCCAGTACGACGCGCCGCCTGCTCGAGCACTTCGCCGGCGCGCTGCCGGACGAGGAGCGGGAGGTGCCGGACCTCGCTGATCTGACGGCGCGGGAGCGCGAGGTGCTGGTCGAGGTGGCGCGGGGGTTGTCGAACACGGAGATCGCGCAGCTGTTCACGCTGTCGGAGGCGACGGTGAAGACGCACATCGGGCGGATCCTGGCGAAGACGGGTCTGCGGGATCGGGTGGCGCTGGTGGTCCTCGGGTACGAGACGGGCTTGGTCAAGGCGCACGGCTGACTGGTACGACGCTGAGGTCGGCGCGGATGCGGCCGGGGAGGTGGTCTTCGGCTGAGGTCGCGGCGGCCGAGGGAAAGCGTTGTAAGTCGAGCCTGACCACCGGCGGGAGGCTGCGGGCTGGGTTGAGGAGTTGGTGGCTGGACTCGGTCTGGGACACCATGGGGGCGCGCGGGGTCTAGGGCCGGGAGAGGGTTGGAATGCCGGGGTTGTGGGCGGCGGTTCGGCGGGTCGTGGTGGCCGAAGGGCCTGCGGTGTGGCCGGTGGTCGTGGCGATGGTGGTCGTCGGGGGCGGGCTGTGGGTCGGTGTGCCGTCGGCCGGGCGGGGGATCTCGCTGACGGCTGAGGCGATGGGTGGGACGACGCTGCAGCAGGTCCGGCCTAGTACGACCGGTGACGTGGACCCGCGGCTGGGTGCGGCGGTGGACGCGATTCTGGCGCGGCGGGGGATCGCGGTGAAGCAGAACAAGGTCGACTTGTTCCTGCGGGATGTCGCGCCGGAGCTGCGGGACGAGCAGCGGCAGGTGTTCCAGAACATGCGGTCGCTCGGCATGTCCGTGACGTACCGCCGGGCCGAGGTGTGGACGAACTACGAGGCCGTGCAGAAGTACGGGCTGGCGACCGGGACGTTCCGGGTCAGCATGCGGTACCAGATCTCCGGGAGCCGGCTGGCGCAGGCGGCGACCGACGTCGGCTACACCTACACGGTTCGCGACGGGCGGCTGTTCCTCGTCGACGACAACGACCTCGACCGCGCGATCGGCTCCGGCCGGCAGCCGTGGGACTACGGGCCGATCGACGTCGTGAAGCGGCGCAACGTGCTGGTCGTGGTCGACCGCGGCCGGCTCGCGTACGCCGAACGCCAGGCCGACGAGACCGTCGCGATGGCCCGCAAGACCCGGCAGCTCTGGAAGGGCTACCTGCAGATCGTCCCGATGGTCGTCGCGATGCGCGAGCCCGGCGTACTGACCGAGCTGCCGCCGACGCTGAAGGGCGCCGAGCCGGCTCGCGTCCAGCCGATCCCGAGCCCGGCGAAGGACGGCCGCCCGGTCGGCGGCTGGATCGTCGTCCGGCCGGAGTCGCAGGCCCGGTTCGACTCGGCCCAGCTCAGCCACGCGCTGATGCACCTGCTCCCGGTCCGGCTCGGCGAGGAGGCGCCGCGCTGGCTCGCCGAGGGCATGGCCCAGTACGCCGAGAGCCTGCAGCTGGTCGCGACCGGCCGCGGCAAGCAGGTCGCGGCGGCCCGCGACGACATCCGCCGCCGCGCGCTCGGGGACCTGACCCGGCTCCCGGCCGACGACGAGTACGCCGCTACGGACAGTGACGACATCAGTTGGCTGGCGGTCGAGCAGATGATCAAGCTGGTCGGCCTCCGGGCGGTCACCGACTTCTACCAGCAGGTCGCCCGGCGCGGGTACAACCGGCCGGCCCAGGAGCGGCTGATGCTGGAGTACACCGGCCTGACCGAGCAGAAGCTTGTGGATGCGCTGCGGACCCTCGCACAGTGAGGAAGTAGGCTTGCGCGGGCGCTCGTTCCGGGTGCTCACGCACCACACTCGCCCGAACGCGTAGGGAACCCGAGGAGAAGACCGCGTGACTTCCCACCGTCCTGCGGCGGTCATCGTGATGGCCGCCGGTCAGGGGACCCGGATGAAATCCGCGACCCCCAAGGTCCTGCACGAGATCGGCGGGCGCAGCCTCGTCGGGCACGCGGTCGTCACCGCGCGTGCACTCGCGCCCGAGCACCTGGTGGTCGTGGTCGGCACCGGCCGGGAGCTGGTCGAGGCGCACCTGGCCGAGGTCGACGCCGGCGTCCGGACCGCCGTCCAGGAGCAGCAGCTCGGGACCGGCGACGCCGTCCGGGCCGGGCTCACCGCCGTACCGGGTGACTTCGACGGGACGGTCGTGGTGACGTCGGGCGACGTCCCGCTGCTGGCCGCGGAGACGCTGCTGGAGCTGATCGGCGAGCACGACAAGCGGGGCAACGCTGTGACAGTGCTCACGGCGCGGGTGCCCGACCCGACCGGGTACGGGCGGATCCTGCCGGGTCCCGACGGGACCGTCGCGGGGATCGTCGAGCACAAGGACGCGACGCCCGAGCAACGCCAGATCGACGAGATCAACGCCGGCATCTACGCCTTCGACGCGGCCACGCTGCGCGACGGGCTGAGCCGGCTGACCACGGACAACGCGCAGGGCGAGCTGTACCTGACCGACGTGCTGGCGATCGCCCGCGGCGACGGGAAGCGGGTCGGCGCGTACGTGATCGAGGACGCGATGCAGACCGAGGGCGTGAACGACCGCGTCCAGCTGGCGACGCTGCGCGCCGAGCTGAACCGGCGCACGCTCGACACGCTGATGCGCTCCGGCGTCACGATCGTCGACCCCGGTACGACGTGGGTCGACGCCACCGTGCAGCTCGAGCAGGACGTCACGCTGCTGCCGAACACCCAGCTGCACGGCGCGACCACGGTCGCGACCGGCGCGGTGATCGGGCCGGACACGACGCTGACCGACGTACAGGTCGGCCAGGACGCCTCGATCATCCGGACGCACGGGTCGGGCGCGGTGATCGGGGCCGGTGCCTCGGTCGGGCCGTTCGCGTACCTGCGGCCGGGGACGTCGCTCGGCGTCAAGGGCAAGATCGGGACGTTCGTGGAGACCAAGAACGCGGCGATCGGCGACGGCGCGAAGGTGCCGCACCTGTCGTACGCCGGGGACGCGACGATCGGCGAGGGCGCCAACATCGGCGCCGGCACGATCTTCGCCAACTACGACGGGGTCAACAAGCACCACACGAACGTCGGGCGCTACTCGTTCGTCGGCAGCAACTCGGTGCTGGTGGCGCCGGGCGAGATCGCCGACGGGGCGTACATCGCGGCCGGGTCGGCGATCGACCAGCCGGTCGCGCCGGGCGAGATCGCGGTCGCGCGCGGGCGGCAGCGCAACATCAAGGGCTGGGTCGCGCGCAAGCGGGCCGGGACGAAGACGGCGAAGGCGGCTGAAGAAGCACTCGCCGACACATCGGGCGACACTGGCGAGAAGGCGTAACGGGAGGCAGTGGCGATGAGCGGGATGAAGCGAACCACCGAGAAGAACCTGATGGTGTTCTCCGGCCGGGCCCATCCCGGTCTGGCCGAGGAGGTGGCCGAGCAGCTCGGGTCCGGGCTGGTGCCGACCTCGGCGTACGACTTCGCCAACGGCGAGATCTACGTCCGGTTCGAGGAGTCGGTCCGGGGCAGCGACGCGTTCGTGATCCAGAGCCACACCTCGCCGATCAACGAGTGGATCATGGAGCAGCTGATCATGGTCGACGCGCTGAAGCGGGCGTCGGCCAAGCGGATCACCGTCGTGCTCCCGTTCTACGGCTACGCCCGGCAGGACAAGAAGCACCGCGGCCGGGAGCCGATCTCGGCCCGGCTGATGGCCGACCTGTTCAAGACCGCGGGCGCGAACCGGCTGATCTGCGTCGACCTGCACACCTCGCAGATCCAGGGCTTCTTCGACGGACCGGTCGACCACCTGATGGCGCTGCCGATCCTGTCCGACTACGTCCGGGAGAAGTACGGCGACCAGCAGCTGGCCGTGGTCTCCCCGGACGCCGGACGGATCAAGGTCGCCGAGCAGTGGTCGGCCCGGCTGAACAACGCGCCGCTGGCCTTCATCCACAAGACCCGCGACATCGACCGGCCGAACGAGACCGTCGCCAACCGGGTGGTCGGTGAGGTGGCCGGCCGGGTCTGCATCCTGGTCGACGACATGATCGACACCGCCGGCACGATCACCAAGGCCGCCGACGCCCTGTACGCCGACGGTGCCGCCGGGGTGGTGATCGCGGCCACCCACGCGATCCTGTCCGGTCCGGCGGTGGACCGGCTGAAGAACTGCCAGGCCAGCGAGGTGATCGTCACCAACACGCTGCCGATCTCGGAGGACCGCAAGTTCGACAAGCTCACCGAGCTGTCGATCGCTCCGCTGATCAGCCGCGCGATCCGCGAGGTCTTCGAGGACGGATCGGTGACCAGCCTGTTCGAGGGCCGGGCCTGACCTCGGGCCTGACCTCGGGCCTGACCTCGGGCCTGACCTGGTCGGGCCGGCCGCGGTACCAGTGAACCGGCCAGAACAGCAACGGCCACGGTCCCCACATCATCGGACGGCCCACCGGGCGTAGTACGCGATGCCGATGGCCGCCGCGGTCATCGGCAACGCGGTCACCAGACCGGCGACGCCGTTGCCGGGGACGACGAAGGTGAACAGGACCGTCGCGGCGCCGAGCGGGATCCAGCGCGGTACGGCGTGCGAGCGCCACAGCCCGACGACCTGGATCAGCGTGCCGACGGCGACCAGCAGCGCGCCGGTGATCATCGGGCCGAACAGGTGCGCGGTGTCCGCGTTCATCGCGTCCATCACCGCGCTCCCGGCGGGGGCGTCGACGCCGGTCGCGAAGTACGCCGCGGCCGCCCAGCCGGCGCCGCCCACGGCGTACAGGGCGGTGCCGATCCACATCACGACGCCGCCGACGGTCGCCCAGGTCGCGCCGCGGGCGCGGACCAACAGGCTGGTCAGGAACGCCTGCGCCGGGACGTTGAGCACCAGGGCGGCGCTGAGGAACACCAGCAGGCCCCACCAGCGGTCGCGCAGCGGCTGGATGTCGGCGTAGGTGTAGGTCTCGCCGCCGCCGGACGGCTCGGGCCAGAGCAGCCCGCCCGGTACGGCGGTCAGCGACGTCACGGTGAGCGCGAGTGCGACCAGGCCGACGCGACGCCGGGTGACCGGGTCGCTGCCGAGCTGGGTGTCGATCGTCGAGGTGGACATCGTGGGTCTCCCATCGCCACGGAAAGCTGACCCCTCCAGCGAAGCCGCTGAGCGTGGCTGCCGGATCCGCGCTGGTACGGGAACAGATCTCCGTGCTGGCCCGGAGCCGCGGGGGCGGTTCGCGACTTACAGTGACGTCATGCGGTGGCCGTGGGGGCTCGCAGTCGGCACCTCCCTGCTCGTGGCGACGATGCTCGGGGGGAGTTGCTGGCTGCTGCTCACCACCTCGTCGTCCGCGGCGACCCTGAGCGGTCCGGCAGCGGCTGGGCTCGGGGTGATCGCGGCCGGGCTGGCTGTGGTCGGGCTGCTGGTCGCGCGGCGGGAGCCTCGCAACGTGGTCGGTGCGCTGCTCGCTGTCATCGGCGCTGTCGTGGCGTACCTCGTACTGCGGGTCGTGTACTACGACGCAGTGGTCGCTGAGCCTGGCCGGCTGCCGCTGGACAGCCGGCTGGTCGCCTGGCTGGACGAGAGCGGCTGGTGGTTGCTGGTGGCGATCTCGTTGCTGCTGCTCTACTTCCCGGACGGCCGGCTGCTCGGCCCGCGGTGGCGGGTCGTGCCGGTCGGGCTGCTGGTGCTGGGAGCGGTGCAGCACGCCTCGGGGGCGTTCTCCTCGACGCCGTTCCTTGCGCCGTTGCAGGACTGGGCCAAGCCGTACCCGCCGCTGACGGGGGCGTTGCGGGTGCTGAGCGAGGTCGTGTTCGCCAGTTCGCTGGTGTTGATGCTGGCGGCGGCGGTGTCCGTCGTGGTGCGGTTCCGGCGATCTACCGGGCGGGCGCGGGCACAGGTGAAGTGGCTGGCGATCGCTGGGGTCGCGGCCGTTTGCTACCCGTTCGTCTGTCTGGTGGAGATCGTGGTGACGGGGGAGTCGGGGGTGTTCGCGACCGTCAGCGGTGTGCTGGCGCTGGTCAGTCTGCCGGTGGCGGTCGCGGTGGCGATGCTGCGGCACGACCTGTACGACGTGGACCGGGCTGTTGCGGACGCTGTCACGTACGCCGTCGTACTGGTGGCGTTGCTGGGGACGTACGCGGTGTCGGCGTTGGTGCTGGGGCTGGTGGTTGGGCGGGGGTCTGCGGTGGCTGCTGCGTCGGCGACTGCTGTGTGTGCGGTGGTCTTGGCGCCGTTGCGGTCGTCGCTGCGGCGGGTGGTGGACAGGCGGTTGTATCCGCCGCGGCGGGCTGCGCTGGCGGCGATCGAGGAGCTGCAGCACCGGATCCACGCGGGGGAGGGGAGCCCGGAGGAGCTGGAGGGGGTGCTGCGGCAGGCGCTGCGGGATCCGGGGCTGCGGGTGGGGTATCTGGTGCCGGGGGCTGCGGGGTTTGTGGATGTGGCGGGGGAGGCGGTGGGCGGGGAGGTCGTGCCGGTGATGCTCGGCGGGATGCAGATCGGGGTGCTTGCCGGGAGCAGTCCGGCCGTACTACGGACTGTTGCTACGGCTGCGGCCAACCTGGTTGAGGTGACGCGCCTACGGGCCGAGCTGGCGGGGGCGCTGCGGGAGGTGGAGGCCAGCCGGGCTCGGCTCGTACAGGCTGGCGACGCCGAGCGGCGCCGGCTCGAGCGGGATCTGCACGACGGAGCTCAGCAGCGGCTCGTCTCGCTCGGGATGAGCCTGCGGCTGGCGCAGCGGCACCTGGGAGATGGCACGGTCGACGTGGACGAGGTGCTCGACCAGGGGGTCGCTGAGCTGGCTACTGCGGTAGCAGAGCTGCGGCAGATCGCCCACGGGCTGCGGCCGACCAGCCTGGACGACGGGCTGCCGGCAGCGCTGGCGGCGATCACGCGGAACCTGCCGATCCCGGTACGCGTGGAGGTGGTGGGGGACGAGCTGCCGGAGCAGCTGGTCACCACGGCGTACTTCGTGGCGGCGGAGGCGGTGGTGAACGCGGCCAAGTACGCGCAGGCGAGCCGGATCGGCGTACGGGTGACGCGGTCACGGGAGGACGTCCGGATCCGCATCGAGGACGACGGCTGCGGGGGAGCGCGGGCTCGACCGGGGTCGGGGTTGAGCGGGCTGACCGATCGGGTGGTCGCGCTGGGTGGGTCGCTGACCATGCTGAGCCCGGTGGGAGCCGGTACGGCGATCGAGGTGGTGCTGCCGTGCGGATCGTGATCGGGGAGGACTCCGCCTTGTTTCGCGCGGGGTTGGAGCGGTTGCTCGTGGATGCGGGCCACGAGGTCGTGGGGGTGGCGGGGGATGCTTTGTCGCTGGTGACCGTGGTGGCGGAGAGTTCGCCGGAGTTGGTGATCATCGACGTACGGATGCCGCCGGATCTCACCGACGACGGGGCGCGGGCCGCTCGGAGGTTGCGGACGCTCTGTCCGGAGCTGGCGATCGTGCTGCTGTCGCAGCACGTGGAGACGCGGCACTCGACCGAGCTCGTGGCCGGTGGGCGGTTCGGGTATCTGCTGAAGGATCGGGTGCTCGCCGTCGACGAGTTCCTCGGCGCGCTCGAGCGGGTGGCGGCCGGCGGGTCCGCGCTCGATCCGGAGGTGGTCGAGCGGTTGATCGGGCGGTCGCGCGCCGAGGACCGGCTGGCGGCGTTGACCGCGCGCGAGCGGGAGGTGCTCGCGCTGATGGCCGAGGGCTGCACGAACGTGGGGATCAGCCGGCGGTTGTGGCTGACCGAGCGGACCGTGGAGACGCACATCGGCAGCATTCTCGGGAAGCTCGGGCTGCTGGTGAACGACGAGCAGCACCGGCGGGTGCTCGCCGTCCTCGCCTATCTTGGGGAGCACTGACCGCGTCGACGAGAGGACCGCGAGCATGCGGGTCGCTGTTTTCCACCCCGGAGCGATGGGATCGCAGCTCGCCGCGCAGCTGGTCGCGGCCGGGCACGAGGTGCGCTGGGTGCCGGAGGGACGCAGTACGGCGTCCGCCGCGCGCGCCGAGGCGGCGGGGCTGATCGGTTCGCCGTACGACGAAGCGGTCGGCCAGGCCGAGGTGGTGCTCTGCTCGTGCGCGCCGCAGGGCGCGGTCGCGATCGCCGAGCAGGTGGGCGCGTCCGGTTTCCGCGGGATCTACGTCGAGGCGAACCCGCTGTCCCCGAGCTCGTTGCACAAGGCCCAGGAAGCGTTGCCTGAGGCAACATTCGTGGACGGCGGCGTGATCGGCCCGCCGCCGACCGGCGGCGCGAGCCCGACGCACCTGATGCTGTCGGGCGCCGCGGCCGAGCAGGTCGCAGCGCTGTGGGCGGGGACCGCGGTGACGCCGATGGTCGTCGGCGCCGAACCGGGCGCCGCGAGCGCGGCCAAGTCGTCGTACGCGCTCTACAACAAGGGGAAGGCGGCGCTGGCGGTGCTCGCGTTCCAGCTGGCGGCGTCGTACGGCGTGACGGAGGCGCTGACCGCGCAGCACACGCGCGCCGACGGCGGGTCGCTGAAGGACCCGGAGCTGCCCGAGCAGCTGCGGGCGGTGGCGTGGCGGTGGGGGCCGGAGTTCGACGAGCTGGCGGAGACGCTGGACGCGGCCGGGCTCGAAGGCGACGCGGCGCGGGCGCTGCGAGCGGTGTGGACTCAGCTGAGCCGGTAGTCGGTCAGGACGAACGGCGGGATCAGGCGCAGGACGCTGGTCAGCTCGTCGAGGGTGGCGTTGACGCCGTCGACCGTCCACCAGTGCAGGCCCCAGGTGACGAGGTACGGGCCGTCGATCCGCCACTGGAGGTGCGGGTGCTGCAGCATCCACTCCATCAGCTGCGGGTGGACGACGGCGGACGCGTAGCGCTGGTTGGGCGCTTCGACGACGAAGGCGTCGTTGAAGTGGCCTGACTCCAGCTCTTGGTCGGGGACTCCGAGCGTGCGGCCGATGGCGCTGTCGGTGGTAACGGCGATCGACGGCAGGGACACATTGAGCAGTACGGCGACCAGGTGCTGCTTGGTCGCCGTACTGGTACGGCTGGCCGAGTGCGAGTGGTCGAAGGCGCGGAAGGAGTGCCCGGCGTACTCGCCGGCGACCATCCGGGTGTTGGTGCCGGGAGCCAGGAGCCGGTTGGCCAGGGCGTCGAGCGCCGGGTCGACCGGGATCGGCGTCCAGCCGGCCCGCACCGCCTGCTCGGTGCGCGCCGCGAAGAGGCGGTCCCGCTTGGCCTTCGCCCAGACGGCGAGCGCGACCAGGGCCGCGGCGACGAGCAGCAGGCAGAAGATCAGCACGCCGGTGAAACTAGCGGATCCGGCGGGCCACCTCGGGGGCGACGGGTTGGTCGTGAAGGATCGCCGCGAGGGCCTCGACGCCGTCGACGAGCCGCGGGCCGGGGCGGGCGAAGTACCCGTTCGCGTCGACGGCCCAGACCGGTACGTCGGGGAGCTGGTCGAGCAGCTCCTCGCCGAGCCGGGCGGACTCGTCCAGCCCGAACCCGCACGGCGCGACCACCACGACCTCCGGCCTCGCGGCGGCGATCGCCGGCCAGGTCGTCCGGCCCGACCGCAGCCCGGCCGACCCCAGCACGTTCACCCCACCGGCGACCTCGACCATCTCCGGAATCCAGTGCCCGGGCGCGAACGGCGGATCGGTCCACTCCAGCACCAGCATCCGCCGCCCGGTCCTGGGCTGCACCTCCACTGCCGACAGCCGGTGCCGCAGCTCCTTCAACAGCCCGGCGGACGAGCGCCCGATCGCCTGCGCGATCTGCTCGATCGACTCCAGCACCTCGGTCAGGTCGTGCGGATCGGTGGTGACCACCTTCGCCTGACACCCGAGGTAGGACAACGCCTCCTCGACGTCGTCCACGTCGATCGCACACACGGCACACAGGTCCTGCGTGATCACCAGATCGGGGTCGACCGCTCGCAACGCGTCCCGGTCGAGCTTGTACAGATCCTCCCCAGCAGCCACCCGCTCCCGCACCGCCGCGTCGATCTGAGCGGGAGTCAGCCCCGCCGGCAGATTCGTCGTCGAAACAATCCGCCGCTCCCGCGCCGCCGCCGGGTGATCACACTCGAAGGTGACCCCGTGGACGTCGTCCCCGGCCCCCAACGCGAAACAGATCTCGGTCGCCGACGGCAGCAGCGAGACGATCTTCATGTCTCGACCTTAGGGTGTCCGGCCCGGTCCCCAACCCTGCCCCGACCCGGATTTCCGCTCTGGGCGCAGTGGTGGGTAGACTGTTTTGGTTGCCTCGGCGAGGGACGCCCCCCGACTGCGCTCTACCAAGCGCTCGACTCGGTGAGAAGTGCTAGGCGGGCGCGGCTCCGTGATCGACGCGGTGGTTCGTTGCCTGACGCCTTTTCCGGAGTCAAGACGTGCCCGCTGAGGCTCTGCAACCGGTTCCACCACCAGTCAACAGATCACCGCAACAAGCTTGAGGGAGTTCATCTCGTGGCCGAGGTCAAGATCCAAGCCGAGTCGCGCACTGAGTTCGGCAAGGGTGCTGCCCGCCGAATCCGCCGGGACAGCAAGGTCCCCGCCGTTCTGTACGGCCACGGCAGTGACCCCGTGCACATCACGCTGCCCGGGCACGACACCATGCTGGCCCTGAAGACCGCCAACGCCCTGCTGCTGATCGAGATCGAGGGTGGCGAGAGCCAGCTCGCGCTGCCGAAGCAGGTCCAGCGGGACCCGATCAAGGGCTTCATCGAGCACGTCGACCTGGTCATCGTGAAGCGCGGTGAGAAGGTGCAGGTCGACATCGCCGTGCACCTCGAGGGCGAGGCCGTCAGCGAGACCCTGGTCGTGCTGGAGAACGCGAGCGTCCTGGTCGAGGCCGAGGCGACGCACATCCCGGACGGCGTCACCGTCTCCATCGAGGGCCTCGAGGCCGGCGCCCAGATCCACGCCTCCGACCTGAAGCTGCCGACCGGCGTCACGCTGGCCGTCGAGCCGGACACGCTGATCGTGAACGTGACCGCCGCCGCGACCGCCGAGCAGCTGGACGCGGAGCTGGCCGAGGCCGAGGCCGAGGCGGGCATCGAGAAGGACGAGGCGGAGACCCCCGCCGAGGAGCCGGTCGCCGCTGCCGCGGAGTAAGCACCTCGCCGTACAGGCATCGAATCAGGAGAGGGCCGGGAGATCCGTGGCGGACGACGTGTGGTTGGTCGTCGGGCTGGGGAATCCCGGCCCTTCCTATGCCAAGACGCGGCACAACGTCGGTCAGATGGTCGTCGACGAGCTGGCCGGCCGGGTCGGCGGCGGCTGGAAGCAGCACAAGCAGGCCCGCGCCGAGGTGATCGAGACCCGGCTCAGCGGCTACCGGACGATCCTGGCCAAGCCGCGGTCGTTCATGAACGAGTCCGGCGGCCCGGTCGCCGGGCTGCTGAAGTTCTTCAAGGTCGAGCCGGTCAACCTGGTCGCCGTGCACGACGAGCTGGACATCGACTTCGCGGCGCTGCGGCTGAAGTTCGGCGGCGGCGACAACGGGCACAACGGCCTGAAGTCGATCCGGAAGTCGGTTGGCACCGGTGACTACCATCGAGTGCGGTTCGGGGTCGGGCGCCCGCCCGGCCGGCAGAGCCCGGCGGACTTCGTGCTGAACGAGTTCTCCGGCACCGAGCGCAAGGACCTGCCGTTCGAGCTCGACCGTACGGCGGACGCCATCGAATCGCTGCTCGCCGATGGACTCGAAGTCTCCCAAGGGAAGTACAACTCGTGAAGTTAGCCGGTCTGGTCGACACCCTCGTCACCGATCCGGTGGTCGCGGACGCGCTCCGTGACGCCAGCAAGGACATCCGCGCCGACGGGGTCGCCACGCTCGACCTGAGCGCGCCCGGCCCGATCCGTCCGGTGCTGCTCGCCGCGCTCGCCTCCGAGCGGCTCGGCGCCGACCGGCCGGTGCTGGCGGTCACCGCGACGTTCCGCGAGGCCGAGGAGCTGACCGAGGCGCTGCAGTGCCTGGTCGAGCCCGGCTCGGTCGCCTACTACCCGGCCTGGGAGACGCTGCCGCACGAGCGGCTGTCACCCCGGTCCGACACGGTCGGCCGGCGGCTCGCCGTACTGCGCCGCCTGGTGCACCCGGACCCGTCCGACGAGACGACCGGGCCGATCAAGATCCTGGTCGCGCCGGTGCGGTCCGTGCTGCAGCCGCAGGTCGCCGGGCTGGCCGACCTGCGACCGGTGCAGCTGCACGTCGGCGACACCGTCGAGCTGGAGGACGTGGTCACGCGCCTCGCGGCCGCGGCGTACAGCCGGGTGGACCTGGTCGAGCGGCGCGGCGAGTTCGCGGTCCGCGGCGGCATCATCGACGTCTTCCCGCCGACCGAGGAGCACCCGCTGCGGGTCGACTTCTTCGGCGACGACGTCGAGGAGATCCGGTACTTCGCGGTCGCCGACCAGCGCTCGCTGGAGATCGCCGAGCACGGCCTGTGGGCGCCGCCGTGCCGTGAGCTGCTGCTCACCGACGAGGTGCGCGCGCGGGCCGCCGTACTGGCCAAGGAGCACCCGGAGCTGGCGGAGCTGTTCGAGAAGCTCGCCGAGGGGCACGCGGTCGAGGGGATGGAGTCGCTCGCGCCCGTCCTGGTCGACGACATGGAGCTGCTGGTCGACCTGATGCCGGAAGGCACCCACGTCGTGGTCAGCGACCCCGAGCGGGTTCGCGCCCGGGCGCACGACCTGGTCGCGACCAGCCAGGAGTTCCTGGAGGCGTCGTGGGCGGCGGCTGCCGGTGGTGGTGAGGCCCCGATCGATCTGGGGGCGGCGGCGTACATGTCGCTGGCCGACGTACGGACGCAGGCGCTCGACCGCGGGCTGGCCTGGTGGAGCCTGTCGCCGTTCGCGGCGGCGCCGACCGACGAGCCCGAGCTGCGCGACTCGATGGGCGCGCGGGTCTCGTTCGACATCGACACCGACTCCGGCGCGGTCCGCAGCCGGCAGATCGCCGCACACGAGGTCGAGGCCTACCGCGGCGAGACCGCGGCCGCCGCCGAGGACATCCGCGGCTGGCTGCGCGACGGCTGGCGGGTCGTCTGCGTCACCGAGGGCCACGGCCCGGCCCAGCGGCTGGCCGAGGTGTTCTCCGAGGCGGAGCTGCCGGCCCGGACCGTCGACTCGATCGACGGCATCCCGGAGCCGGGCGTCGTCCTGATCTCGCAGGGCGCGCTCGACCACGGGTTCATTGCCGACGGCATCAAGTTCGCGGTGCTCACCGAGAACGACCTGGCCGGTCAGCGCTCGGCGGCCGAACGCCGTTCCCAGCAACGGATGCCGAGCCGCCGGAAGAAGGCCGTCGACCCGCTCGAGCTGGCCCCCGGCGACTTCGTCGTGCACGAGCAGCACGGGGTCGGCCGGTACGTCGAGATGATGCAGCGCACGGTCGGCACCGGCAACCAGCGCACCACTCGCGAGTACGTCGTGATCGAGTTCGCGCCGAGCAAGCGCGGGCAACCCGGCGACCGGTTGTTCGTCCCGACCGACCAGCTCGACCAGGTCACCCGGTACGTCGGCGGCGAGCAGCCGACGCTGGACAAGATGGGCGGCGGCGACTGGGCCAAGCGCAAGGGCCGCGCCCGCAAGGCGGTCCGCCAGATCGCCGGCGAGCTGATCAAGCTGTACGCCGCCCGCCAGGCGACCAAGGGGCACGCGTTCGCCAAGGACACGCCCTGGCAGCGTGAGCTCGAGGACGCGTTCCCGTTCGTCGAGACGCCGGACCAGCTGGCGACGATCGACGACGTCAAGCACGACATGGAACGCATCACGCCGATGGACCGGATCGTCTGCGGCGACGTCGGTTACGGCAAGACCGAGATCGCGGTCCGGGCGGCGTTCAAGGCGGTCCAGGACGGCAAGCAGGTCGCCGTCCTGGTGCCGACCACGCTGCTCGTCCAGCAGCACTACGCGACCTTCGCCGAGCGATACGCCGCGTTCCCGGTGAACGTCGCGCCGCTGTCGCGGTTCCAGACCGACAAGGAGTCGAAGGCGACCATCGACGGGCTGGCCGACGGCTCGGTCGACGTCGTGATCGGCACCCACCGGCTGTTCGGCGGTGAGGTCGCGTTCAAGGACCTCGGCCTGGTGATCGTCGACGAGGAGCAGCGCTTCGGCGTCGAGCACAAGGAGCAGCTGAAGCGGCTCCGGACCGCGGTCGACGTCCTGACGATGTCGGCGACGCCGATCCCGCGGACCCTGGAGATGTCGATCACCGGCATCCGGGAGATGTCCACGATCGCCACCCCGCCGGAGGAGCGGCACCCGGTGCTGACCTTCGTCGGCGCGTACGAGGAAGGCCAGATCACCGCCGCGATCCGGCGCGAGCTGCTCCGCGAGGGCCAGGTCTTCGTCGTCCACAACCGGGTGAACACGATCGAGAAGGCCGCCGCGCGGATCCGCCAGCTGGTCCCGGAGGCACGGGTCAGCGTCGCGCACGGCCAGATGAACGAGCACACCCTGGAGAACGTGATCCAGGGCTTCTGGGAGAAGCAGTCCGACGTGATCGTCTGTACGACGATCGTCGAGTCCGGGATCGACATCTCGAACGCGAACACGATGATCGTCGAGCGCGCCGACCTGCTCGGTCTGTCGCAGCTGCACCAGCTGCGCGGCCGGGTCGGGCGCGGCCGCGAGCGCGCGTACGCGTACTTCTTCTTCCCGCCGGAGAAGCCGCTCACCGAGACCGCGCACGACCGGCTGGCCACGATCGCCCAGCACGCCGACCTCGGCGGCGGGATGGCCGTGGCGATGAAGGACCTGGAGATCCGCGGCGCCGGCAACCTGCTCGGGGGCGAGCAGTCCGGGCACATCGCCGACGTCGGGTTCGACCTGTACGTCCGGCTGGTCGGCGAGGCGGTCGCGGAGTACCGCGGTGACACCCAGGCCGAGGAGCCCGAGGTCAAGATCGAGCTGCCGATCGACGCGCACCTGCCGCACGACTACGTGCCCTCGCAGCGGCTGCGGCTGGAGATGTACCAGCGGCTGGCCGCCGTACGGGACGAGGCGGGCATCGCGGAGCTGGTCGAGGAGCTGCACGACCGGTACGGCGACATCCCGCAGCCGGTGCTGAACCTGATCGAGGTGGCGAAGTTCCGCAACCACGCGCGCGTCGCGGGGCTGCACGACGTCACCCTGCAGGGCAATCTGATCCGGTTCGGGCCGGTCGAACTGCCCGACTCGAAGGTGCTGCGGCTGAACAGGCTGTACCCGAAGAGTCTGGTCAAGCCGCAACTGCGTACGATCCTGGTGCCGAGACCTGCCACCCGGCCGGTCGCCGGCGAGCCGCTGCGCGACCAGGAGCTGCTGCAGTGGTGCGCGAGACTGATCGACGACGTGATCGCCGAGCCCGTGGGGGCGACGGCCTGATGAGTTCCAGCTGGAGGAGAGTGCGTTGAGCAGAAACCTCGTCAAGGTGGCGGGTGCCGCGCTGGCTTCGGTGCTGCTGCTGGGTGGCTGCGCCACCGGGACCCACCCGGGTGCCGCGGCCGTCGTCGGCGGGACCGAGATCACCGTCGGCGACGTCGACGACACCTCGCGCTCGGTGACCACCGCGCTCGGCCAGCCGTTCACGGCGTCGCTGGCGCTCAGCGAGCTGGTGAACAGCGCGCTGGTGCAGCAGATCGCCGACCAGCGCTCGGTCACGGTCAGCGACGCGGAGCTCGCGCCGGCCATGAAGGCGGTCGTCGGCGACCAGGCGGCGTACGAGAAGTTCGTCGCCGACCCGGTGGCCGAGGAGTTCCTGCGCGGCGTCGCCAAGGCGGCGGTCGGCACCATCAAGCTCGGCGGCGGCACCGGGATCACCGACCCGAACGTGCAGCAGGCCCAGCAGGCCGGTCTGGTCGCGGTCAAGGACGCCTCGAAGGACATCGACGTCACCATCTCGCCGCGGTTCGGCAAGTGGACCGACGGCGCGATCGACGGCAAGGTCTCCGGCTCGCTGTCGGAGGAGTCCGCGCAGGCCAAGGCCAAGCGCGAGGCCGCCGAGCAGCAGCAACAGCAGCAACAGCAGCCGCAGCCGCAGGGCTGACGCGTTGATCAAGGTCGTCCTGACCAGCCCGCGGGTCGCGCCGGGTCTGCTGACCCGCGCGGCCTGGCAGGCGTTCGAGCAGGCCTCGGTGATCGGTGCGGCGGCCGGCGTGGAGAGCCCCTCGGTGCAGGCGGTGGTCGGCTCCGGGCTCGTCGTGACGTCGGTCGAAGGTGGCGCGGACGCGCAGTGGTCGTGGCTGGTTGCCGCCGCCTCCGAAGGCCAGGCTGTCGCTTGGCTGGTCGGCGAGGACGGGGAGCCGGCGTTGCTGCGGCTGGTCGCGGACCAGCTGGCGCGGGAGCCGCGGCCGGCGTACGAGGTGGAGATCCTGCACGGCTCGTACGACGTACCGGGGGCTCGGCTGATCGACCTGGTCCAGGTGATGGACCGGCTGCGCCGCAACTGCCCGTGGGACCAGGAGCAGACGCACGAGTCGCTGGCGAAGTACCTGCTCGAGGAGACCTACGAGACGCTCGAGGCGATCGACACCGGCGACTACGAGCACCTGCGCGAGGAGCTGGGGGATCTGCTGCTGCAGATCGCCTTCCACGCGCGGGTGGCGGAGGAGGCCGAGGACGGGTTCACCATCGACGACGTCGCTGGTGGGATCGTGGAGAAGCTGATTCGGCGGCATCCGCATGTGTTTGCCGGGGTTGCGGTCGACGGGGTCGCCGATGTCGAGGCGAACTGGGAGACGATCAAGGCGGCCGAGAAGCAGCGGGCGTCGGTGCTGGACGGGATCCCGCTGGCGTTGCCGGCGCTGGCGCTGGCGGACAAGGTGGTCGGGCGGGCGGCGAAGGTGCTGCCTCCTGTATCGGTCGAGGCTTCCTCCACTGACATCGGCGAGGCTCTGCTCGCTCTGGTCCGCCAGGCGCGTGAGCTCGGTGTCGACCCCGAGCAGGCGCTCCGCAAAGCCACGCACGACCTGGCTGACCAGGTCCGCAGTACCGAGTCCAGCTGACCTCTAGAGAGGCCCGTCGAGCAGGGCGCGGAGGGCGTCGCGGTGGGCGGCGTACGCCTTCTGGCCGGTCCGGGTCAGCTTGTACGTCGTCGTCGCGCCGCGGCCGCGGCCGTCCTTCGCCGCGCTGACGTAGCCGGCGGCCTCCAGCGCGGACATGTGCTTCGACAGGTCCGAGTCGCTGACCTCCAGGAAGTCCTTCAGGAAGCGGAACGAGGCCGTCGGCGCGTTCGCCAGCACCGCCATCGCGGCCAGCCGCTTCGGCGCGTGGATGACCGGGTCGAGCCCCTTGATCACGCCAGCCGCTCCTTCACGAGTGCGGCCGCGACGGCGTACCGGCGTTCGTAGACGACCAATCCGCTCGTGACGAGCACGAACGCGACGAGTGCTGCCGCCGGGACCCCGACCAGCCACCAGACCAGGCCGACCGCGACCACCACGGCGGCGAGGCCCGCGAAGTACTTGCTCCACAAGGCGCCGATCTCCGCCGGCGGCTTGCCGCGTCCCGGCATCGGCATCGCGCCGTGCCGCCGCTGCATCCAGGTGACGAACGCGATCTCCGCCACGATCAGCACCGCCAGCGATGAGGTGAACAGCGCCGCGTTCTCCCGCCACCAGGTGAACGTCCCGATCATCGCCGCCACCCACAGCCCGATCGCCGGCGCGTACCACCACGGCGTCACCGGGTACTCGACGTACGGCGCCGCCTCGGCTCGCTCGAGCTCCCGCAACTGCTCCCGCGCATCACTTTCCATATCGGAAAGCCTAGAGATCACTTTCCACTTTCGCAAGTAGAAAGCTTTCGACCTCGGCCCAGGTGCGGGCCGGGGGTGACGCCGGGTGCGACGTACCGGCTGCGTTGCGGACCGAAGAGGTACCGGTGCTCGACCAGCCCGTCGAGGGCCTCGTGCACGTCCGGCTTGTCGTCGACGAAGTGGGTGATGGCGAGCTCCCGGCAGTGGATCGCCTTGTCCCGCCGCTGCAGGCAGAACCGGACGTTCTCCGCCGGGATCCCGGTCTGCTCGAAGAAGCGGTGGTGGGCGAGCCACTGCAGCGACCGCTGCTGGATCCGCGGGCCGCACTTGGACACCAGCCAGACCCTTTGGCCGAAGACACGGGTGAGCCGGGTGATCGTCGCGAAGGCACCGGGAACTGCGGGCGTCCGCAGCATCGCCGCGGTGTCGCCCTGGAAGAAGGAGGTGTCACCTGGTCCGTTGGTCCCGTCGATGATCACCCGGCCGATGTCGATCCCCAGTCGTTGCTCCATGCCGTCAAGCCTGCTCGCTCAGACTCTCCAGCAGAACTATTTATCGACACGGCGACTATAGTCTGCGGTTATGGAGCTGGTGGCCGACGATCTGACCGCGTTCGCGGCCTTCGCCGCCCACCGCAACTTCACCCGCGCCGCCGAGGAGCTGCACGTCAGCCAGCCCGCGCTGCACACCCGCATCCGCAAGCTCGAACAACGCCTCGGCCAGTCGCTCTACTCCAAGCACGGCCGCGAGCTCCGGCTGACCGCCGCGGGGGAGTCCCTCGCGGCCTTGGCCAACGAGTCCCGCTCCCGCGCCGACACGTTCCTGGGCAGTCTCGGCGCGGGCGTCGAGCGCCCGCTGGTCCTGGTCGCCGGCTCCGGCGCATACCTCTACCTGCTCGGCGACTCGATCCGCCGCTACCTCACGCCCCGCCGCCATCTCCGCCTGGTGACCGCCGACGCCACCGGCACGGTCGACGCCGTCCGAACCGGCACGGCGGACCTCGGCGTCACCGCGCTGGCGATCCCACCGAAGGACCTGGCCTGCGTCCAGCTCGCCCGGTTCCCCCAGGTCCTGGTCACCCGCCCGAACCACCGCCTGGCCGACCGCCGCAGCATCCGGCTGAAGGACCTCGGCGGCGAAGCGCTCGTCGTACCGCCGTCGAGCAGGCCGCACCGCCGCCAGCTCGAACGAAGCCTGCTCGACGCCGGTGTCGAGTGGTCGGTGGCTGTCGAGGCCGAAGGCTGGGATCTGCTGGTCCACTTCGTCCGCCTGGGCATCGGTCCCGCGGTCGTCAACGGCTCGGTTCGCGTTCCCGCCGCGCTGCGAGCCGTCCCGATCCGCGACCTGCCGCCGATCCGCTACTACGTCCTCACCCGCCCCGAACGCGCCACCGACGACCGCTTGACCGTCCTGCGCAAAATGCTCCTGTGAGCGACGTCGTACGCACGAGCAAACGCCTGTCCTGGCTCCTGCGACACGGTGCCGGCGAGAAGGGCCTCTCGATGACGCCCGATGGTTGGTCCACCATCGAGGACGTCCTCGCGCTGCTCGGTATCGACCGCTCCGCCCTGGACCTGGCGGTCGCCCGCAACGACAAGAACCGCCTCCAGGTCGACGGCCCGCTCATCCGTGCCTGCCAAGGCCACTCCCTGGCCGGCATGCCAGTCACCGTCGAGGCACTCGAATCCAGCTGGCTGCGCGTCCACCCCGTCGGCCCGCTCTGGCACGGCACCACCCCGGCTGCCCTCCCGGCGATTCGCCGCGAGGGGCTGCGCCCTGGCCGCCGTACTCACGTCCACCTGGCCCCCAGTGCGGACAGCCACGTCGGTAAACGCTTCAGCGCCGCGGTACTCCTGAGGATCGACCCGACCGACCTGGTGATCTTCGAAGCCCCCAACGGAGTCCTCCTCACCCGCCACGTCCCCCCAGCCGCGATCACCTGACCCCGGCCTACTCGTCGGAGACCTCGGCCAGGTAGGTGTCCTCGACGCCTTCGAGCTTGCTGGCCTGCCAGCCGAGCGCCCAGAGCTGGCCGTCGTGCACGGTCGCACCGAGCAGCACCGACGGCGCGGCGGGAGCCGGCGCGTCCACGAAACCGGCCGGTGTCCAGCGCAGCGCGGTGCTTTCCCGTTCTCCCCACCCGTCCCCGACGACGAACGGCTTGCCGTTCACCACCTCGACGGCCAGCGGTTGGCTGGACTGCCGCGGCGTCCGCACCTCCGACCAGCGCCGGCCGTCGAAGTGGTAGGCGACCGGCGTACGGAACAAGACCGGGTCCTCGCGGTGCCCGACCGCCCAGATGTCGTTCGGCCCGACGACCGCGAAGTCGTTCACGTAGACCCCGGCGGCCCCGGGCAGGGCGGCCTTCGTCCAGCGCTCGCCGTCGTAGTGCTTGATCCCGTCGTCGAACGCCGCGACCCAGATGTCGATCGGGGACACCACCGCGATGTCCGAGGCGTACCCCGGGACGCCGAGGACGTCGTCGGTCAGCGGGAGCCAGCTCTTGCCGTTGTACCGCTCGACGAAGACCGTCGACTGCTCACCCTCGACGCCGACCACCCAGATCTCGTCCTCGACGACGGCGACGGACTGCAGCAGCCCGTCCGGATGGCTCGGCAGCGGGATTTCGCGCCAGGTGGTCCCGTCCCAGTGTTGGACCAGCGGCCCGCTGGGACCATCCGGTTCGGCCCAGTTGCCCACGGCCCAGACGTCGTTCGCCGAGCGGACCGCCACGTCCATCAAGCGGCCGACAGCCCGCGGCTGGGCCGTCGGTTGCCACCGGCCGTTCTCCCAACGGGCCGCGACCGGGTGGTCCCAGTCCTTGCCGTCGTCGCGGCGGAACCCGACACCCCACAGCGCACCGCCACCCGAGCTGATCGAGTCGAACGCCGAGCCGCTGTCGGGGATCGGCTGCTCGACCCAGGTCGGCGAAGTGGGCGCGGCGAGCAGGCTGAGAACGGTCACGAGTGCGGGGATCATCTGGGGTCTCCGATGTGCTGGGGTTCGGGGTGGGTACGGCGTCTCCGCCGGCTGGAGGTCGCGGCTTCTCCTTCCGTGGCAGGTGCTGTCGGGGAGGTAAGAGCGAGCCGGGCCGGGTTTTGTTTCGCCGAACCGGAGACTTTCGCCAGCGCGCAAGAGTCGGTTGACGTGCGGCGGGTGTTCGACGACGATCGGTGGTGGCGTTGACCTGACGCCGAGCCTGCGAGGACCCGCCCCAGCCGGGACCTCGGGACGGCGAAGGGGAATCTGCCCTCACGGTCGCGACCCGGTCCAAGCCTGTTCGAGTGTCCCGTTGCTGGGGGACGACGACACGTCGAGGAGGCTCGTCATGACCAAGCAGAGCGGTTTCAAGCGCGCGGCCCGCGAACGCGCCCGCGCCACCGGACAGCGGTACACCCAGGCCCGCGCCGATCTGGAGCTGGCGAACCGGCAGGAGTTCGTGCACTCCCGCCCGGTCGACCCGGCGGCCCTGAAGCGCCATCTCGAGGACCGGTACGGGATCGCGATCAGCTCGATGATGCCGATCGACGACGCCCCCGCCACCCGCCCCCGCGACTCCTGGCCGGGGCATTACCCGTGTACCCTGGTCGTCGAGCACACCGGCGGCCGGCCGTCGCGCAGTAACTCTCCGACCTCGACCGGGGCGACAGCGCACCGGCGCTGGATCGCGCGGGTGTTCTCCTCGTCGGCCGACCAGGTCAGTCGGGTCAACGGTGACGCCGAGATCCTGCGCTTCCTCGCCGCCCACGACTTCCCCGCCGAACGCGTCATCCACGACGACCCCGTCACCGTCCACGACGGCAAGGGCGTCATCGTCACCGACTTCGTCCCCGGCGGCCGCCCGAGCGCCGATTCCCCCGCCGTCTGGCACGAACTAGCTGACCTCCTCGGCCGCCTGCACACGCTCCCCGCTGCTGACGGCGCGGTCGCGAGAGACGGCGGCGCCGAGGAACACGACGGCGGCTTCCACGTCGGCCGCCCGCACCAGGACCTCGCCGCCGCGATGAGCTTCCTGGTCAGCGTCGAGACCAACCTGCCCCCCGCCGCCCACGAGAAGTTCACCTGGCTCCGCGACCAGGTCGAATCCGCCGACGCCGCCGAGGGCCTCCCCGAGGCCCTGACCCACAGCAATTACCACCCCTGGGCCGCCGTCGGCGACGTCGGCAACCTGTCCATCGTCGGCTGGGCCGGCGCCGGCCGCGGCCCCCGCCTCCCCGCCCTGGCCTGGCTCCTCCGCACCGCCGCCGAACAGAACGCCGCCGAGAACATCCCCGCGGTGATGCACGGCTACTCCCAGCACGTCCACCTCACCGACGAGGAACTCCACAGACTCCCCGCGATCCTCAACCTACGGCCCTTGTGGCTGGCCTGCCTCGACTTCCGCATGACCGTGAAAAACGGCGGCACTCCGGCGCTGGACGAGGGCTGGCTACAGCCGTCGAGCGTCGAGCAGGCCGAACGACTGGCGGCTCAGATGGTTGCAGCGCTGTGAGCGATGGCGCGCCGCTGCGATCAACCGGCCATCTCCTCAGGCTTCAAGACTCTCCCCACCGGCGCACAACTCGACGGCCGGTCGCCACAGGTACGGTCGACCTCGTCGCCGGTGCTGTCCTTTTGAGGTACTTTCGGCACTATCTGGGGCGCGGTGATCGACGACGTGAAGGTGGAAAGCTGCCTTCTCGTCCTCCGCCCGGCCTCAGCCTCACCACCCACCGAATCAGCTGAAACAAAAAAGCGGGCACCGAGGTCAGGGCAACTGCGTCCAACTGCCCTGTATCCGCAAATGAGGTGGCAGATGACGAGCTCGAATTCGCACCGAGACCAGAAGATCGACGCAGTCGCGGTGCTCTACGCCGCGGAACGATCCGATCTCGCGGGTCTTTCGTCGATGTCCACCAACATTCTTGCGATGGTTCTCGGGTACATAGCTGCGACCGTGGCCTTGCTGACCGGTGAGAACGCACGACAGGCAGGTCCCTGGGTACTGGTCCTCATCCCTCTTCCGGTCTTCGTCTTGGGATGCCTCTGGATCTTGTTGGCGTTCGCGCAAGGCCGACGGTCAGCGTCGGCGCGGTGCCTGGAGGACATCCTCTTCGCCGCCGGACCAGCGGAGCATGGAACGCCCTCCCGAGAGATGATCGGCGTCAAGGCAACCGAGCCGCTCTTCAACATCGATCAAGTCAAGGGCGTCGACAAGGTCGGGCTGACGATTCCGTACGTAGGTGCGGCCGTCATCGTGCTCGGTCACTGCGTTGTCATGCTCGTTCGGGCAAGTGAACAGAACATCGTGGCGATGGTCCTAGGTGCTGTCGGCTACTCGGTCCTCATCGCGCTGATCATTCTTGTCACCTTGAAGCAAACGAAAGACCTTGCTCTTCGCTCCAAGGTTTCGCCGAGTGGCGCGTAGTCGGCAAGGATGAGTTCCGTTACGACATCGGGAGTGTGAGTTCGAATGTCTTTTGTTGTGACCGCCTCTGCTTTCACGCCCACCTCAGCCACCGAGTGGTCGCCGCGCGGTAGCGCGCACTGCGGGCGCCAGCCCGCCACTCGCCGGCGTCAGCCGGACACTGCCTGCGATAAGCAGGCCGCATGCCGGCGCTAAGCCGGTGGGTGGGTGGGAGCGGGCGGAGCTGCCGTCTGGAGGAGCGGAGCGACGGAAGACGGCTGCGTAGCACGCGTGGGGTGGTACAGGTCCACCCTCTAAGCTGGTCTGACCGTTAGGCTCGGCGGTGATCCGTCATCTGAAGCTTGGGAGTAGATGTGGCCACCATCGAGGCCGTCGGCGCGCGCGAGATCCTCGACTCGCGCGGGAACCCCACTGTCGAGGTCGAGGTTCTGCTCGACGACGACACCGTCGCCCGGGCCGCGGTGCCGTCCGGGGCGTCCACGGGCCAGTTCGAGGCCGTCGAGCTCCGGGACGGCGACAAGGCCCGGTACGGCGGTAAGGGCGTGCTCAAGGCCGTCACCGCCATTCTCGAGGACATCGACAAGGAGATCGTGGGTTACGACGTCCACGAGCAGCGGCTGATCGACCAGGCCCTGCTCGACCTGGACGGCACCCCGAACAAGGCGAAGCTGGGCGCGAACGCCATCCTCGGCGTCAGCCTGGCCGTCGCGAAGGCCGCCGCCGACTCGGCCGGCCTGCCGCTGTTCCGCTACGTCGGCGGCCCGAACGCGCACGTGCTGCCGGTCCCGATGATGAACATCCTGAACGGCGGTGCGCACGCCGACAGCAACGTCGACGTGCAGGAGTTCATGATCGCCCCGATCGGCGCGGCGACGTACGCCGAGGCGCTGATGCAGGGCGCCGGCGTCTACCACGCGCTGAAGGCGGTCCTGAAGGAGCGCGGCCTGTCCACCGGGCTCGGCGACGAGGGCGGTTTCGCGCCGAACCTGGGTAGCAACCGCGAGGCCCTCGACCTGATCGCGGTCGCGGTCGAAAAGACCGGTCTCAAGCTCGGCACCGACATCGCGCTGGCGATGGACGTGGCGGCCAGCGAGTTCCACACCGACGGCGTGTACGCCTTCGAGGGCGGCAAGAAGTCGGCCGACGAGATGATCGCGTACTACGCCGAGCTGGTGGCGGCGTACCCGATCGTGTCGATCGAGGACCCGCTGAACGAGGAGGACTGGGACGGCTGGAAGGCCATCACGGCCGAGCTCGGCACCAAGACCCAGTTGGTCGGCGACGACCTGTTCGTCACCAACGTCGAGCGGCTGCAGCGCGGTATCACCGAGAAGTCGGCGAACAGCCTGCTGGTCAAGGTGAACCAGATCGGCTCGCTCAGCGAGACCCTGGACGCCGTCGACCTGGCGCACCGCAACGGGTTCACCTGCATGATGTCGCACCGGTCCGGCGAGACCGAGGACACCACGATCGCCGACCTGGCGGTCGCGACGAACTGCGGCCAGATCAAGTCCGGCGCCCCGGCGCGCTCGGACCGGACCGCGAAGTACAACCAGCTGCTCCGGATCGAGGAGGAGCTGGACGACGCGGCCCGGTACGCCGGCCGCTCGGCCTTCCCGCGGTTCCAGGGCTGATCTGATGGCGTCCCGCCGGGATACCGGTGCCCGACCCGGCTCGCGTCCGTCGAGCCGGACCCAGTCGCGGCCACCGGTCCGGCGGGACGGCACCCAGCCCAAACGCCGTACGACGGGAGCGCCGCCTCCGCCGCCCAGGACGCGCGGTTCGCGCAACCTGACCGGCCGGGCGGCCGTCGTACTGCTCGTCCTCGGGGCCCTGATCGTGTCGTACGCGCAGAGCCTGCGGGTCTGGTTCGACCAGCACCAGCAGATCACCGCGCTGCAGCAGGAGATCCGGGACCGGGAGAAGCGCGTCGACCAGCTGAACGACGAGATCGCCCGCTGGGACGACGACGCGTACGTGCGCGCGCAGGCCCGACAGCGGCTGGGCTGGGTGATGCCGGGCGAGGTCGGGTACCGGGTGATCGGCGCGGACGGCAAACCGATCGGTGCGCCGCCGGAGCCGACCGGTCCGGCCGACGCCGAGGCGGATGTGCAGAAGCCGACCTGGTACACCAAGCTGTGGGGCAGCGTCGAGGGCGCCGGCAAACCCGCCGAGCCGCCCAAACCGCCGGCTGTGAAGCCGACCCCGAAGCCCATCCTCACCCCGAAGGCCAATCGTTGAGCGTCACCCCCGAAGACACCGCCGCCGTCAGCGCCCAGCTCGGGCGGGAGGCGCGTGGCATCCGCAGCATCGCGCACCGCTGCTCCTGCGGCCTGCCGGACGTGGTCGAGACCGAGCCGCGGCTGCCGGACGGTACGCCGTTCCCGACGACGTACTACGTGACGTGCCCGCGGCTGGCGTCGGCGATCGGGACGCTCGAGGCCGGCGGCATGATGAAGGAGATGACCGAGCGCCTCGGCACCGATGAGGAGCTGGCGGCGGCGTACAAGACCGCGCACGAGTCGTACCTGGAGCACCGCGAGTCGATCGAGCACGTCGAGGAGATCGCCGGCATCTCCGCGGGCGGGATGCCGACGCGCGTGAAGTGCCTGCACGTGCTGATCGGCCACTCCTTGGCCGCCGGGCCGGGCGTGAATCCGCTGGGGGACGAGGCGTTGAAGGCGCTGGAGGACTGGGGCCGTCGGGGTCCCTGTGTCTGAGTTCTCCGGTGAGGCGAGCTCGGCCGAGGCGATGGGGCGGTCGGCAACGACCGACTTCCCACCAGTTGCCGAGGGCGCCGTTCGGGTCGCTGCCGTTGACTGCGGCACCAATTCGCTGCGGCTGCTGATCGCGGATGTTGCTGACGGCAAGCTGACCGAGCTGGACCGGCGGATGACCGTCGTACGGCTCGGTCAGGGGGTCGACTCGACCGGCGTGTTCGCGCCGGAAGCGTTGGAGCGGGCGTTCGCGGCCTCCGACGAGTACGCCGCTCTGGTACGCCGGGCCGGCGTCGAGCGGATCCGCTTCGTCGCGACGTCGGCGGCGCGGGACGTGCGGAACCGGGACGAGTTCTTCGCCGGGATCGAGCAGCGCTTCGGCGTCACCCCCGACATCATCTCCGGGGACGAGGAGGCGGCGCTCAGCTTCCACGGCGCGACCGCCGGGCTCGCTGATCTCGACGTACCGGGGCCCTATCTGGTCGCCGACATCGGCGGCGGCTCGACCGAGCTCGTGCTCGGTGACGCGTCCGGGGTGATCGCGGCGCAGTCGCTCGACATGGGGTCGGTGCGGATGACCGAGCGGCACCTCGGATCCGATCCGTCGACGATTCCCGAGATGGCGGCCGCGACGAAGGACGTCGACGAGCTGCTCGACTCGACGACGGTTCCGCTGGATCAGGCGCGGACGCTGATCGGGGTCGCGGGAACCGTGACGACGGTTGCCGCGGTCGCGCTGAAGCTGACGGAGTACGACCCTGCGGTGATCCACCACGCGCGGATCGAGGGAGAGGTGCTGCTCGACACGACGTCGTGGCTGATGGGGTCGACCCGGGTTCAGCGCACGGTCGAGCCGGCGATCCATCCGGGGCGTGTCGACGTGATCGGTGCCGGTGCGTTGATCCTGCAGCGTCTGTACGACCGGTTGACGCTGACGCGCGACGAGGTGGTTGTGTCCGAGCACGACATCCTGGACGGCGTCGCACTGGCTCTCGGCCGGAGCTGATCGCGTGGGCGGGGGAGTTCGCGTCGCGGTCGTCGGCGTGGGGCGGATCGGCCTCCCGCTCATCCAGCGACTGGTTGCTGCAGGCCACGATGTTCTCGGCAACGACATTCGGGCCGAACGGCGCGCAGCTGTTGAAGAGGCCGGTGCTGTTTGGTCCCCGACGCTGCCGAGTGCCGACGTACTGATCACCGTCCTGCCCGGCGCTCCCGAGCTGGAAGCGCTCGTCGCTGAGGGCTTCCTGGCCCGGCTGGAGCCCGGCACGCTGTGGATCGACCTGACCAGCGCGTCGCCCGAGCTTGGCGAGTCCATCGCCCGCGCCGCGACGGGGATCTCCTACCTGGAGTGCCCGATCGGCGGGGGAGTCGACGGCATGCGTTCCGGCACGCTCACCCTGTACGCCGGCGGCTCCGCCGACGTACTCGCTGCCGCCGAGCCCATCCTGCGGACCTTCGCGACGACCATCCACCACACCGGCCCGCACGGCAGCGGGTACCTCACCAAGCTCCTGATCAACCTGCTCTGGTTCGGCCAGGCGGCGCTCACCACCGAGGCGCTGCTCCTCGCGCAGCGCCACGGTCAGTCGCCCGAACGCTTCGCCGAGCTGCTCAGCGGCAGCGCGGGGGACAGCGCGTTCGCCCAGCGGCATCTCCCCGCACTGCTCGCGGGCAACTACCTTCCCGACTTCGGGCTCGACCGCTGCGTCGAGGAGCTGAACGCCGTCGAGCAGGCAGCCGACGGCCTCCCGCACCCGGTCACAACCGCAGTCGCCGACCTGCATCGCGCCGCCCTCGACCACTTCGGCCCGATCGACGGCGAACTCCTCGGCCCGGCCTGGCTGGAAGTGCAAGCGGGAGTCACCCTGCACGGCGACGATCACGCCGTCGCGGTCGGCCGGCGAGCCGTGGACGACCCAGAGGACTAGGCCTTCCGCGCCAGCAGCGCGAACGCGTTCGGCAATCGCCCGTCCCACACCTCCGCGTCCTGCCCGTTCGGCTTCCAGAACGGCTCCGGATACTCCTCCAGCACCCGCACCTCGAGCCCGGCCGCAATCACCGCGGTGACGATCTGCCCGAGCGTCCGCTGCCACTCTCGCGCGCCGTTCGCCGGAAACGTGTCGTTGACGTGCGACTCGGCGAAGTAGCTGCGATCCGCCCGGATCGCGAACTCCTCCCACGACCACAACGGCACCGCCGGATGCCCCTCGTACACGAACAACTGCCCGCCAGGCTTCAGCAACTCAGCCACCCCACGCGCCCACGCGTCGATGTCCCGCATCCAGATCAACGCGCCCTTGCCTGTGTAGACGAGGTCAGCAACGCCCGCCCGCAGCGGCACCCCCGGCACCTCACCCACCACGTAGTACGCCGGTACGCCGAGCTCCCGCGCCCGCCGCCCCGCAGCTGTCGCCGCGGTGACGCTGTAGTCGACCCCCACCACCCGGCTAGCGCCCGCAGCGACCAGCGCCACGTCGTCCAGCCCGTGCCCGCTCTGCAGATGCACGACCACCGGCCGCTCCCGCAGCACCGGCCCGAGCAGCCGCAGCTCGTCAGCGTTCAGCGACTCCCGCCGGGAAGCCTCGGCCAGCAGTTCGTCGTACTCGCGGATGTGCTTCTGGGAGGCCTGCTCCCACGCGACCCTGTTGCGCGCGACGTCGATGTCCACGCCGCCGATCATTCCCCGCGGACCACGCCGGCTACCACTGCTTTCTCCGCGAGAATTCACTCATGAGGCTCCTGCTCCGCGTCCGCCCGGGCGCGTCGCGTACGTCGGTCGGCGGCCGGTACGACGGCCCCGCGGGTCCCGCGCTGGTCGTCGCCGTCGCCGCTCGTGCGGTGGAGGGCCAGGCGACGAAGGCTGTCCTGGTCGCGGTCGCCGAAGCGTTCGGCGTACGGCGGTCGGCCGTGACGCTGGTCCGTGGGGCAACGAGTCGCGACAAGGTCGTCGACGTCGAGGGATCCGAGCCGGACCTCGACGCCAGGCTCGAGGAACTGCTCGGCTGAAGGCCTAGGTGTGGACGCCGTCCAGCGCGATCTTCAGCACCCGCTCGCGCTGCGCGTCGTCGACGAACCCTGCCGCCGTCAGCCCGCTGACCATCCGCAGCAGGTCGTCAAACGCGATGTCGGTCCGCGCCTCGCCCGCCTGCTGCGCGCGCTCGAACAGCGGCGTCCCGGCGGCGTACATCGCCTCGCGCGCGGTCGTGAACATCTCGGAGTCGCGGTTGAGCGCCTCGATGATCGCGCGCTTGGTCGCGGCGTACTGGACGAAGCGCTCGAGCCAGGCGGTCAGCGCCTCCCACGGGGGCAGGTCGGCGACGTCGTCGGCGGCGGCGCACAGCTCCTCGACCTCGCCGAAGTACACGGCCTCGAACAGGTCCTGGCGGGTGGGGAAGTTGCGGTACAGCGTGCCGATCCCGACGCCGGCCCGGCGCGCGATCTCCTCCAGCGAGGCGTCGGTGCCCTGCTCGGCGAACGTGTCGCGGGCGGCGGTCAGCAGGGCGTCGAAGTTGCGGCGCGCGTCGGCCCGCTGGGGGCGCTTCACCGCGGCGGCGAGTCCGCCGCGTGGGGTCTGGGTCACCTCGATCACCTTAACCGACTAGAAACGGAGGGGTACCTCCGCTATAGTGGAGGCATGCCTCAACTTTACCATCGGAAGACGACGTCACCACGGCTGACGCTGGCTGTCCTCGCGACCGTCGTGGCCGCGTTCTCGATGTTGCAGTCGCTGGTCACCCCGGCACTGCCCGTGATGCAACACGACCTGCACGCCTCGGCGAGCACGGTCACCTGGGTCTTCACGGCCCTCCTGCTCTCGGTCTCGGTGGCGACCCCACTGCTCGGCCGGATCGGCGACATGGTCGGCAAGGAGCGCACGCTGCTGATCGGCCTGGTCGCGCTCGCGGTCGGCTGCCTGCTCGCGGCGCTCGCGCCCAACATCGGCGTACTGATCGCCGCACGGGTGGTGCAGGGCCTCGGCGGCGCGGTGTTCCCGCTGTCGTTCGGCATCATCCGCGACGAGTTCCCCGCCGAGCGGGTGCCGTCCGTGGTCGGCGTCGTGTCGGCCGTGATCGCCGCCGGCGGTGGCCTCGGCATCGTCCTGGCCGGCCCGATCGTCGAGAACCTGGGCTGGCGCTGGCTGTTCTGGATCCCGCTGATCGTCGTCACGCTCGCCGCAGTGATGGTCCGGATCTACGTCCCGGAGTCCCCGAACAAGGTCCCCGGCCGGATCGACTGGCTCGCCGCAGCCCTGCTGTCCGGCTGGCTGATCGCGCTGCTGCTCCCGCTGAGCATGGGCCGCTCGTGGGGCTGGGCGTCCGCCCAGACCATCGGGCTGTTCGCGGCGGCCGTCGTACTGATGGCCTCGTGGATCACGGTCGAACTGCGCTCGCGCAACCCGCTGATCGACATGCGCATGATGCGCATCCCCGCGGTCTGGACCACGAACCTGGTGGCGCTGCTCTTCGGGGCCGCGATGTTCGCGGTCTACGCGTTCGTCCCGCAGTTCCTGCAGATCCCCAAGGCCGCGGGCTTCGGCTTCGGCTCGACCGTCACCCAGGCCGGCCTGCTGATGCTCCCGATGCTCGTCACGATGGCCCTGGCCGGCACCTTCAGCGGCCCGATGGCGCCGCGCTTCTCGGTGAAGGCCCAGGTCATCTCCGGGTCGGCGCTGAGCCTCGTCGCGTCGCTGCTGTTCGCCGAGTTCCACGACTCGCCCTGGCAGGTCGCCGTCTCCACCGCGATCTTCGGCCTTGGTCTGGGACTGGCGTACGCGTCGATGACCAGCCTGATCGTCCAGAACGTCCCCCGCGAACAGACCGGCGCCGCCACCGGCATGAACGCCAACATCCGCACCATCGGCGGTTCCATCGGTACGGCGATCGCGAGCTCGATCATCACCGCGCACCTGCAGTCCAACGGTCTCCCCGCGGAGGCCGGCTTCACCGACACGTTCCTGCTGCTGGCCGCCTTCGCTGCCGCCGCGGTGATCCTGGCCCTGGCCATCCCCGCCGCGCGCCGCGCCCAGCCCGCAGCCCCGGACCCGCTGCTGGAGGAGCTGGTTAGGTAGGGCAATGACCCTCCGGCTGATGGGCGCGAACCCCTGCATCACCCTGTACGACGAAGCAGGCCGCGCCACGGCGTACGCCTCGGTCTGGCGCGTGGACTGGTCCCTTCGGGGAGCAGGCCACGCGCTGGTCCTTGGAACTTGGGATCGGATCCGGATCATCGGCCCGGATCCGGATCTGGGTGCGTGGCTCGGGGAGGAGTTCAACCGGCACATCGTTTCGGTGAGCGACGGCATTCCGTGGTCTGCGCCCGAGCACACCACTGCGCCGGTCGAGTTCACCCTCGATCTTGCCGCTGGGTTCACCGCTGCCGCTGACGACGTACAGGTCGAGATCAGCACCCCGATCGAGCGCTACCTGACCCGCAACGACCGCTACGACCTCGGCGGGACCCCGAACATCCTCTCCACGGTGTGGATCCCGTGCCTGTCGGGCAGCATCGCCGTCGCCGGCCTGCGTTTGCCTGGAGCGCCGAAGGTCGACCGGTCGGCGCCGATGTCGACCGCATTCATCGCCGACGCTGAGGTCTGGTGCACCGCGGACCATCCGCAGAAGTAGGTCAGCTCACGATCACCAGCACGTTGCCCTCAGGATCGGCGACCCGCCACCGCCCGTCCTCCTGGCCGATCAGCCGGCCGCCGGCAGCGATCATGCCCGCCAGCCGCGTCTCTGCGACGTCCGCCGGCACTGCGAGCTCGAAGTACATCCGATTGCTCTGCCGCCTGCGCTCGGCGTCCGACTCATCGAGCTCCTGGAACAGCAGCACCGGGTTCAGCCCGCGCGGGTCGTGGATGTCGCTGAGTCCCTCCCGCCGATCACCGACGTACCCGAGCGCACCCATCCAGAACGCCCGTACGGCGTCGACATCAGCCGCATCGAGAAACAACTGAACAAACCGCGGCAACTCCGGATCGGCGGTGACACCGAGCCAACGAGCAGTCTTCTGCAGACTCGCCGCCAGCTCGCCGAAATCCAGGTCGAGACCGTGCGCGTCCTTCTCCCACAGATCCTTCCCGCTGTCGATGATCACCAGCCCCGGCCGCAGATCGACCATCAACGGAAACCCGGTCGCGTCGGCAAGGGTCGCCGCAGCAGCCGCCAACTCCCGCTGCTGCATCGGCGTGGTCGTCCGATAGCAAACCATCGCACTGAACACCGCCTGCCAGTCATCCGCCCCAGGCTCCCCAAGCGGATCCCCCGGCACCAGATCGACCTCGTTCCCATCAGTGTCCGCATGACAAACGCCGTACGGCCCAGACGCCTCCCCAGGCCGCACCTGCTCGACCACCGCCGCCGGCCGCACCACGTCGACATGAATCCGCTGCCGCAACGCCCGCACCTCGCTCGACCGCCGAACCCGCAGCGCAGGATCCCGCCGCAACGGATCCACCAACCCGCCGTCACCCTCCGCCGCGTAATCGAGCACCCGCCCCCAGAAGGGCCGCACCCCATCCGGCTCCGAAGACTCCAGCACAACACTCACCTGCTGCAACACCCCAGGCTCCGCAACCAGCCCAACCTCCCGCGCAGCCCCCGAAACCGCCTCGGCGTCCCCGCCCGAGCCAACCCGCACCCGCACCCCGGCCGCCCGCAAATCCACCTCCACCGCCAGCTCAACCACCCGCCCGACGAACGCAGCCCCCACCCCCATAGACGCCGCCCCGAACCACGCCGTCATCACCCCGTCAACAACCCGCCAGTCCACCCCGGTATCACCCATACCCGGCACTGTAGAGCCCTTCCCGGACGATCTCCTTCCTTCGAGGGGTGAGAATTTTGCGTCCAACACAGCGTCGACTTGGTCAGTCATTGTTGACCGACGCACGGTCGGTCGGCACGCAGGTGTCAAGCGTCGGGGGTCGCAAAGGGTGTCGTCTCCTCGGGGTTGCCTGCCGCGCGAAGATGCTGCAGAAACTCCTCGCCGAACAGAGTCAGCCCGTGTACGTAGTCAAGCGACCTGTCCCAAGACGTTTGAGCATCCAGCAGGCTGAGGTTGGCCAGAGTCTTCAACAGCGGTGACGGGTACTTTCGTCCGGCATCCAAGATCTTCTGGTTGATCTCTCGCTCAGCTCCGGATGCAGCTATCGACCGCTCCCCGGCGCCCTCAACTTCCTTCTGCACCCGGAGTATGTCCTCTAAGCACCGGACATGCATCGGCTCGACCTGAGCAAGCACATCAACCCAGAGGGTTGAGTCATCGATCAGTGCGTCATCCAAAACTGCCTCAGCGATGACGATTCCCAACATGCGACGCTTGCTCTCGAGCGCCGAGTCGGCGGCCGCGGCTATCGCGCGCCCGAGCAGCGCGTCGAGACTCTCCGATTCGAGCAGACGTGCTTGAAGTTGCTCCTGTGGAACCCGGGCGGCGATCTCGGCCATCGCCTGGTTCGCACGGTACAAGCGGCGATCCCTGACACCCTGGTAAATCGTCATCATCGATTCCTTGCCATACGGCAAGAGTTCGATCGCCGCCCGGATCGCAATGTCCGAGACGGTCGGCGGCTTCTCGTCGTCTGGAGCCATACCACCGAGGATCGCACGGCCGGGGATAGACCTGTGTGGGGAACGAAACCAAGACAAGGACGACACCGAGCCGCCGCCATCCAAAGGCCTGCGGCTGGTTCAGGTTCGTCCGGCCCAGTTCGAAATTGATCTCGCGCAACTCTGAAGTCGGCTCCGGGTTTGCGATCGTCGAGGTGGAGGAAGGTGCGGGTTGCGACGTGTCGGCCCGGAGCGCGGTGGGGTTCTGGATGGATCTTTCGGGTCGCTTGAGACTGGCTCAGCTTCGACAACGCAAGTCCTGTCTTGGTGCTGACCTCAGCACGCGGCACTGCCTTAGCTGGAGCGGACTTTGCGTACTGTTCCCTATCTTTCTTTTTCTTTGTTCTGTTCCTTTCTTCCTTTGATGCTCTTCGGGTGTGTGGGCTCTGCTGTGTCGCTGGGGACCTAACCTGAGCAGATGAAGCTTCCGCATCCTCTGACGGGGGAGTTGTTCGAGAGTCCGGTGCCGCCGGGGGCTGGGTGGCCGGAGGATCCGGCTGTACGGCGTACGCCGGTGGCGCATGATGCGGCGGAGGTTGTGGAGCTGGCGGGGACCGACAGCTTGGGGGAGTTGGAGGCTCGGGTTTCGGTGTGTGGGGCCTGTCCTCGGTTGGTGGAGTGGCGGGAGGGGGTGGCCCGTACGAAGCGGAAGTCGTTTGCGGGGGAGCCGTACTGGGGGCGGCCGATTGCTGGGTGGGGTGCTGTGGAGCCGCGGATTTTGATTGCTGGGTTGGCTCCGGCGGCCAATGGGGGGAACCGGACGGGGCGGGTGTTTACGGGGGATCGGTCGGGGGACTGGTTGTTCGCCGCGTTGTACCGGGTGGGGTTGGCGAATCAGCCGACGAGCGTGCATGCGGGGGACGGGCTGCAGCTTCGCGAGACGCGGATGATTGCCGCGGTGCGGTGTGCGCCGCCGGCCAACAAGCCGACGACTGAGGAACGCGACACCTGTTCGCCGTGGTTTCGGCGGGAGTTGGAGTTGGTGCTGCCGAGCACGAAGGTGATCGTGTGTCTGGGGAAGTTCGGGTTCGACGTGGTGTTGAACGCGTTGCGGGATCTGGGGGCGGTCAAGCCGCGAGCGAAGTTCGGGCACGGGGTTGAGTGCGTCGTGGCGGTCGGCGGGCGGGAGGTGACGGTGATGGGGAGTTTTCATCCGAGTCAGCAGAACACCTTCACCGGGAAGCTCACCGAGCAGATGCAGGACGGACTGCTGGTCAGGGCCAAGGAACTCGCGGGGCTCTGAGCGCCTCCGGAGGCGGAGTACAGGGCGCACACTAAGGCCATGAGGTCCCTCGCAGGAGTGAGATCCCGGTGGGCGAGATCACCCGCGGGAGTGTTTGTGAAAGTTTTCACGAGCGCGTAACCTGAAGGGGACATGAAGGATTCGCACTCAGGGAGAGTGAGCCGCATGACAGCCCAGGTACCGCACATCCTTGTCGTCGGAGGCGGTTACGTCGGGATGTACACCGCGTACGGCCTGCGCAAGGCCGCCCGTCGGGGCAAGATCCGGGTGACCGTGGTCGACCCCCGGTCGGTGATGACCTACCAGCCGTTCCTGCCCGAGGCCGCGGCCGGCTCGGTGGAGCCGCGGCACGTCGTGGTGCCGCTGCGGAAGACGCTCAAGGGCTGCCGGGTGGTCACCGGCCGCGTCACCGGGATCGACCACGCGAACAAGGTCGCGAAGGTGATGCCCGAGGAGGGCCCGGACTACGAGCTGGCCTACGACCAGGTCGTGGTCGCGCTCGGGTCGATCGCGCGGACGCTGCCGATTCCCGGCCTGGCCGAGGAGGCGACCGGCTTCAAGAACGTCGAAGAGGCGATCGCGCTGCGCAACAAGGTGCTCGACCGGCTCGACGTCGCGGCCTCCCAGCCCGACCCGGCGCTGCGCAAGGCGGCGCTGACCTTCGTCTTCGTCGGCGGCGGGTACGCCGGGATCGAGGCGTTCGCCGAGCTCGAGGACATGGCCCGCTACGCCACCCGGTACTACGACAACATCGAGCCCGGTGACATGCGCTGGGTGCTGGTCGAGGCGACCAACCGGATCCTGCCCGAGGTCGGGCCGGAGCTCGGCAAGTACACGGTCGACGAGCTGCGCAAGCGCGACATGGACATCAAGCTGGAGACCCGGCTGGAGTCCTGCGAGAAGGGTCACGTGATCCTCAGCGACGGCGACGAGTTCGACGCCGACACGATCGTCTGGACCGCGGGCGTGAAGGCCAACCCGGCGCTGACCAGGACCGATCTGCCGCTCGACGAGAAGGGCCGCGTGAGGTGCCGCGCGGACCTGCGCATCGAGGGCCTGGACGACGCCTGGTCGGCCGGCGACAACGCCGCCGTACCGGACCTGACGTCGGAGACCGGCGCGTACTGCGCGCCGAACGCGCAGCACGCCGTCCGGCAGGCGCACCGCCTCGCGGCGAACATCCTGCGCGTCGTCGACGGCCAGGAGCCGCAGGACTACAAGCACAAGTACGTCGGCTCGGTCGCGAGCCTCGGCCTGCACAAGGGTGTCGCGCAGCTGTACGGCGTGAAGGTGAAGGGCTGGCCGGCCTGGTTCCTGCACCGGACCTACCACGTGTCCCGCGTCCCCACCTTCAACCGCAAGGCCCGTGTCATCCTGGACTGGACGCTCGCGCTGTTCTTCCGGCGCGAGGTGACCAGCCTCGGCAGTCTGCAGATGCCGAACGAGGAGTTCCGGCGCGCGACCAGTAGCTAGCCAACACCCGTGGGGGGACCATGAGTGAAGGGAAGGCGCGGCTTCCACCGCGCTGGTTCATCCGGTCGGCCTGGACGGTCCACCGCGGCATCTTCCGCGCGAGCGGCGGCCGGATGGGCCTGTCCCGGCCGAAGCCCGGGCGGTACGGCCTGATGCGGCTGACCGTGACCGGGCGCCGGTCCGGTCAGCCGCGCAGCGTGATTCTCGGGTACTTCGAGGACGGCGCGAACCTGGTCACCCTGGCGATGAACGGCTGGGGCGATCCCGAGCCGGCCTGGTGGCTGAACCTGCTCGCCGCACCGGACGCCGAGGTCGAGCTCCGGGGCGGCAAGCGCGCGGTGCGCGGCCGGGCCGCGGCCGGCGACGAGCGGGCCCGGTTGTGGGCCCGCTGGGCCGAGATCGACGCCAATCTCGACCTGTTCGCCGCCCGCCGGTCGCGGCCGACCGCGGTCGTCGTACTGGAACCGCGCGAACCTTAGCGGTCGATCGGAGCGGTTCCCCAGCTCGTGGGCGCCGCTCCCATCCGGACGTCGATCCGCCCGCCCTGGGTGACGAACGACTCCGGCAGCCAGGACTCGGTGCGCTCGTGTCCGTTGAGGGACAGCGACTCGACGTACTGGTTGGTGTCCGACGTCCGCGGCGCCGTCACAGTCAGCCGTACGCCGTTGCTGCGCTTGATCGCGACCTTCGGGAACAGCGGGCTCCCGACCAGCAGCTCGGCCCGGCCCGGTGTCTGCGGGAACAGACCGATCGCCGCGAACACGTACCAGGCCGACAGCGTCCCGAGGTCGTCGTTGCCCGGCAGGCCGGACGGGCCGACGCCGTACACGGTGTCGACGATCTCGCGGGTGGTCGCCTGCGTCTTCCAGGCGACGCCGAGCCCGTTGTAGAGCCACGGCGCGTGCAGGCCGGGCTCGTTGGTCGGGTCGTAGCGCAGCGCGCTGCCGCCCTTGACCGCCCAGTTGCCGGCGGCGTCGTGGAAGAACGCGTCCAGCCGCGGGACCGCCTGGCCATTCATCGCCTCGGCGAGGCCGGAGACGTCCTGCGGGACCATCCACGTGTACGTCGCACTGGAGCCCTGCGCGAAGCCGACGTCGGTCGAGGGCGTGAAGTTGGGCTGCCACGAGCCGTCGGAGAGCCGGGCGCGCTGGTAGCCGACGGCCGGGTCGAAGGTGTTCTTCCACCAGGTGCCGCGATCGTTCAGGTCCGTCGCGTCCTGACCGAGGCGGGATGCCCACTGACCGAGCGAGAAGTCTGCGAGCGAGTTCTCCAGCGTCTCGGCGGCGCCGCCCCAGCAGTGGCAGGCGTCCTGCGGCGCGTAGTGCTTGGCCAGGTAGGTGTCCAGCGCCGGTCGTTGCCCGGTGCATTGTCCGGGGCAACCGCCGTCGTTCGTTGCCTCGGCGTTCTGAACGGTTGCCTGGTGCAAGAGCGACTGATAGGCGCCAGAGGCATCGAAGTTCCGGACACCCATCGCCGCGAAGGTCGCGAGCGTCGGCGCGGCCGGGTCGCCGGTCATCACGTGGGTGGCGCCGTTGTTGTGCAACCAGCGGTCCCAGATCCCGTTGTTCTGCTGGGCGAACTGGTACATCGACTGCGCGAAGTCACCGGCGATGTCGGGCTTCAGCAGCGCGAGCAGCTGGATGTGCGCGCGATACTGGTCCCAGCCGGAGAAGGTGCCGTACTGCGCCTTCTGCCCGGGTGCCAGCCGGTGGATGGCCTGGTCGGTGCCGAGGTAGCGGCCGTCGACGTCGTTGAAGATGTTCGGCTGCAGGTACGCGTGGTAGAGCGCGGTGTAGAACGTCGTCCGCTGCGCGTCGCTGCCGCCGGTGACCTCGACGTCCTGGAGCTCGTTCTTCCACTCCCGGTACCCGTCGGCGGCGATCCGGTTGACCGTCGCGTCCGGCCGGACCTCGGTCGCGAGGTTGCGCTCGGCGCCCGCCAGGCTCACGTACGAGATGCCGATCCGGGTCCGGACCTTGGCGCCGGGCTTGAACGTCACGTACCCGCCGGAGCCCTTGCCGGCCCGGTCCGCGCCGGTCGCGTAGCCCTCGCCGCCGGTGGTGTGAGTGCTGCCCGGCGCCAGCTCCGCGTCCTTCCAGGTGCCGTTGGCAACGATCGGCTGGTCGAAGGAGGCGCTGAAGTAGAGCCGGTAGTAGGTCTTGCGGTTGTTGACCCCGCCGTTCGCGCGACGGCCGCAGAAGGCGCCGGTGAGCACCGAGCCGGTGACCTTGCGGTGCGCGGCGTCGATGGTGATCTCGGCGTCCTCGCTGCCGTTCAGCGAGTTCGACGTCCGGAACAGCAGGTTCGCGGGCTGGTCGGCCGGGAACGTGAAGTCGCCGACGCCCGCGCGGGTGGTGACGGCGAGATCGGTCTGTACGCCGTTGTCGAGCTTCACCGTGTAGCGGCCGGGGACCGCCTTCTCGTTCGCGTGGCTGAAGTTGCTCGCGTACTTGGCGTCCTTCGTGTCGGCCGTCGGCGAGGAGTCGACCGCACCGGCGTACGGGAGGATCGGTACGTCGCCGGCCGCGCCCGGGTTGCAGCCCGCGCCGTTGACGTGGGTGAGGCTGAAGCCGCGGACGCGGGTGGTGTCGTACTGGTAGCCGTTGGCGGCACCGGTGCTGGTCTGGTCGCCGCGCGTGCTGGTCGGGCTCCAGGAGATCATCCCGAACGGGCGGACCGCGCCCGGCCAGGTGTTGCCGTCCCGCGCCGACCCGATCAGCGGGTCGACCGCGGCCGCGGGATCGGTGCTCGCGGCGCCGTCGAGCGGCTGGGCCTGAGCGGGCAGTGCGGGCAAGAGCAGAGCCAGACCCGTGAGGGCGGCGACGACGCGGCGCATGAGGAAACCTTCCGGGAGCGGACGGACTTCCTCAGGCTAGGCGCGGTCGGTGACGCGCGGGTGATCAGCGGCTGTCGTCCAGGAAGCCGGCGTCGTGCACCAGCAGCGCGATCTGGACCCGGTTGTTCAGGTCGAGCTTGGTGAGGATCCGGGAGACGTGCGTCTTCACCGTCGGGACGCTCAGGTAGAGCGTCGCGCTGATCTCGGCGTTCGACTTGCCCTCGCCGACCGCGACGGCGATCTCGCGCTCGCGCTCGTTGAGCTCCTCCAGCCGGGTGGCCGCGCGGTTCTTGCGCAGGTCCTGGCCCGAGGACGCGACCCGGCTGATCAGCCGCTTCGTCACCGCGGGCGACAGCACCGGCTGGCCGTTCGCGACCCGGCGGACCGACTCGACGATCTCGGCCGGCGGCGTGTCCTTCAGGATGAAGCCGGCCGCGCCCGCCCGGAGCGCGCGCAGTACGTGCTCGTCGGCGTCGAACGTGGTCAGGATGACGACCTCCGGCGCGCCCGCGCGCGACCGGACCGACTCGGTCGCGGTCAGGCCGTCGATCCCGGGCATCCGGATGTCCATCAGCACGACGTCCGGCGACTCGCGGTCGATCAGGGCCTGCACGCCGGCGCCGTCGTCGGCCTCGGCGACCACCCGGATGTCCGGGGCGCCGCCGAGCATCAGCTTGAGCCCGGCCCGCAGCAACGGGTCGTCGTCGACGATCACCACGCGAATGGTCATCTGCGTCCTCGCTTCAGGTTCACGGGGGCCACGGTAGCCAGGCGGTCAGCCGGAAGTCGCCCTCCGGGGTGCGGCCGTGCTCGAGTCGCCCCTCGACGAGCGCCGCGCGCTCGCGCAGGCCCTTCAGCCCCTGGCCCTGGTCGCCGGGTCGTTGCCGCGGCGCCGGGTTGCTCACGACAACCGTCAGGCCGTTGCCCGGGGCGCCCGTCACCTGGATCAGCACCGGCTCGTCCGGCGCGTGCTTCATCGCGTTGGTCAGCCCCTCCTGGACGATCCGGTACGCCGTACGCCCGACGTGCTCCGGCAACGACCCCGGCGCGTCCAGCTCCAGCTCCACCGGTACGCCGGCCCGCTGCGCTCCCTCGACCAGGACCGGCAGGTCGCCGAACGCGGGCTGCGGCAGCTCGCCGACGGGCGCTCGCAGTACGCCGATCACCTCGCGCAGGTCCTGCAGCGCCTGGTGCGCGCTCGACCGGATGATCTCCGCGGCGCCCGCGATCTCCTCCGTCGACGCGTCCGGCCGGTAGGCGAGCGCACCGGCGTGCACGCTGAGCAGCGACAACCGGTGCCCGAGCACGTCGTGCATCTCGCGGGCGATCTCCTCCCGCGCCCGGAGCTGGCCCTGCTCGGCCTCCAGCCGCGCGACGCTCTCCGCCCGCTCGGCGCGTTCGCGCAGCGTCTGCAGGAGCTGACGCCGGGAGCGGATGTAGGAGCCCCAGCCGACCGCCGCGATGTAGAGCGGGATCGCGGTGGCGTACACGATGACGTCGGGGTCGGTGGTCTCGCGGACGACGGAGTACAGGATGACGCTGACGACGTTCGCCGCGCCGACCAGCAGCGTGATCCGGAGCGGGAAGTACACCGCCACGGTCATCGCGAGGATCAGCGCGGCGATGCCGCCGGTCTCGGAGTACACCGTCACCGCCGTCGACAGCAGCGCCAGCTGGATCGGCCAGCGCCGCCGGAACCACAGCAGCAGGCATAGCGCGATACCGCTGACGAAGTCGGCCAGGAACAGCCAGCGCGGGATGTCGTCGGTCGAGTTCTCGTCGTACAGGACGACGCCGATCAGCAGCGCGACCAGGAAGACGACCGAGTCGACGAACCAGTCGCGGGCACTGCGCTTGCGACTCAGCGACTGGTCCACGGATCCGACGATAGCGAGCCGGCGGCCGCCGTACGGGGTGAAGCGGCGGTCCGGATACCGAAGTCGGGGCAGGTCGAGACTTTCGGTTGGGTACGGTGCGTCCATGACTCAGCTGGCTGTCACCGTGATCGGGCCCGACCGTCCGGGCATCATCGCCGACGTCACCGAGGCGCTCGCCCAGGTCGGGGTGAACCTCGAGGACTCCACGATGACGCTGCTGCGCGGGCACTTCGCGATGATGATCGTCTGCAGCGGGCCGTTCGCGCCGGTCAAGGAGGCGCTCGAACCGCTGCGCGGCGAGCTGGTGATCACGGTGCGCGAGATGGGCCCGGAGACCGCGCACGCGCCGCTCGGGGCGCCGTACCTGCTGAGCGTGCACGGTGCGGACCGGCCCGGGATCGTGTCGGCGGTGACACGGATGGTCGCGTCGGTCGGCGGGACGGTCACGGACCTGACGACGCGGCTGAGCGGGGAGCTGTACGTGCTGACCGCGGAGGTCGAGATCCCGCCGGCCGCGGAGCTCCCGATGCTGCAGCGCGCCCTGGAGATCACGGCCGAGGAGCTCGGCGTCGGCGTCACGCTGCATCCCGCCGAGAGCGACGACCTGTGATCGGACACCTGAACCGGACGCTCGCCGCGTGGTCGCCCGCGCAGCTCGGGCTGGCGGGGGATGTGCTGGAGGTCGTCCGGGCGCCGCATCCGGTGCTGGCGCTGGAGGGTGCTGTCGTCGACCCGCTGGATCCGGTGATGCTGGCCTTGGCCGCTGACTTGGTGGCGACGATGCGGGTGTCGCCCGGGTGCGTGGGGCTGGCCGCGCCGCAGGTCGGGGTCGCGGCGCAGATGTTCGCGCTGGACGTGACGGGGCACCCGAAGACGCGGACGTGCCACGGGGTCTTCGTGCTCTGCAACGCGGTCGTCGACGAGTCGAGCCGCCGCGAGAAAGCCCGCGAGGGGTGCATGTCCGTGCCGGATCTCACCGGCGACGTGAAGCGCGCGACGCGGGTGACGGTCTCGGGGGTGTTGCCGGGGACAACGGATGTCGTGACGCTGTCGACGGACGCCTTCGAAGCGCGGGCCCTCCAGCACGAGATCGACCACTGCAACGGGGCGCTGTTCCTGGACCGGGTGGCGGGGGCGCACGCGGTGTATCCGCGGAAGGTCTACCTGTAGGCGATAGGAGCTGCCTTTCAGTTCGGGGGAGAGGCGGTGCTGCCGCACTGGATCGACAACCGGATCAGCTCCTGGAAACGCGGCTGCTGACCGACCCGAAGACCGCGGCAGTGGGCGGCTGCCGCGCGTGCGCGACCCTCAGGTGGGGTCGCGCACGACCTCGTCGGTCGGCGATGCTGGGGCGATGGCGACTTTCGATCGGTCCGACGAGCTGCGCGGTGCTCGGTTCAGCGGTGTGGATCTGCAGAAGGCCCGGTTCGTCGAGTGCGATCTGTCCGGCGTGGTGATGCGCGGGGTCGAGATCGGGTCCGGGGACATCGACGCGCCGTGGTTGAGCACGTTGCGGGTCAACGGTGTGGACGTCGCGCCCTACGTCGAGAGCGAGCTCAACCGCCGCTTCCCCGGGCGCGAGCTGCGGCGGGCGGGGGATCCCGCGGGGCTGTGTGAGGCCTGGGCGGTGCTCGAATCGACCTGGGCTCAGACGGTCGAGCGTGCTCCGGCTGAGAAGGTCGACGAGTCGGTCGACGGCGAGTGGTCGTTCGCGCAGACCCTGCGACACTTGGTGTTGGCGACCAACACCTGGTTCGGCCGCGGGATCCTCGAGCAGGAGCAGCCGTACCACCCGCTCGGGCTCGCGGACGCGGGGACCGACTCGAATCGTGACTCGTCGCTCTTCGTTGACGGCACCCCGCCGTACGAGGACGTGCTGAAGGCTCGCGCCGAGCACCAGACGATGGTCCGCGAGTACATCGCTCAGGTGACGCCCGAGATGTTGCAGGCTCCGCGGAAGAACCCGCACGCCCCGCAGTACCCGGAGACCGTGCTCTCCTGCCTTTACGTGATCCTCGAAGAGGAGTGGGAACACCACCGCTACGCCGTCCGCGACCTCGACACCCTGCTGAGTTGATGGCCCGGTACGACGGCCTCGCCGACTGGTACGACGAGCACAACGCCGTCGCGGCGGACAACAACCGCGAGCCGTTGCTGGATCTGCTGGGTCCTGGGACGGGCCTGTGCCTCGACCTGGGCTGCGGAACCGGCCAGAACCTGGACACGCTGCGCAGCACCGGTCGTACGGTCGTCGGCGTCGAGTACTCCGCCGACCAGCTGCGCCTTGCGCGGCGACGCGTCGCTGACGGTGAGCTGCTGACCCGCGCCGACGCGGCCGCTCTGCCGTTCGCCGATGGGGTCTTCTCGGCGGTCGCGATGCTGTGGATCTCCACGGACGTCGACGACTTCGCGGCGGTCGTTCTGGAGGCGGCGCGGGTCCTGCGGCCGGACGGCGTACTGGTGTTCTACGGCGCACACCCGTGCTTCAACGGCCCGCACACGGAGACCCGCGCCGACGACGGGCGCATCGTTCACCCGACGTACCGGATCTCGGGCTGGCACGCCGCCGCGCCGTGGTGGGGCGAGAACGGCATCCGCCAGAGGCTCGGCATGCGGCATGTTCCACTCGCGGATCTGCTCAATGCGTTCGCCCAGGCAGGGCTGACGATCACCCGTGCGATCGAGCCCCGGAGTGATCCGGTGCCTTGGATCCTGGCGCTTCGCGCCGAGAAACGCTGACCGCCGGCTGCGTCTTGTGGTCGATCAGCCAGAGGACGATGCTGAGGGGATGAAGCCCATCGAGTTCGAGCTCGAGCGGACGGTCGGGGCACCGATCGACGAGGTGTTCGCGCGGCTCGCGGACATCGAGGGGCACAACACGTGGCTGGCCGGCACCGGGAGCATGCTGCGGCGTACGCGGCAGACATCGCCTGGTCCGGCTGCTGTCGGCACGACGTTCGTCGATGAGACGAGCCAGGGGGACATGCCGGGGGAGATCACCGAGCTGATCGCGCCGCACACGATCGTCTTCCACTGGTGGGAGAAGTCGAAGGCGGGCAAGCTGAAGTTCGAGGGCTGGCCGGGGTATCGGTTGGAGGCTTCGGGCGCCGATCAAACGGTGGTGCGGCACCAGGCCAAGCTGATGGCGTACGGCGTGTGGGGGCTGGCGAAGCCGGTGCTGCGGCGGCTCGCGGTGAAGGAGCGGACTGTCACAATCGACGCGTTGAAGGCATCGTTCGACGACTGACCGAGCGCCGCGAACCTGCCGGGTCCGAGACCGCAGATCGCGGTCTGGGCGTGGGCGAAGCGATCACTGCGGGCGCCTGTAGTGCGTCGAGAACCATCGGCGCAGGTGCTCCGGGTCGGCGACCTCTGCCTTGCCGGGCCAGTGTGGCCACTCGATCTGGGCCGGGAAGTCGATCCGGACAACGGCAATCAGCGTGCGGTCGACGTCGAAGAACTCGGCGGTGGCGTCGCCGGCGCACATGCAGAGCTCGTCGGTGACCTGGGTGACCGTGAGTGCCTCGACGAGATCCGCGACCGCGTGGGGTTCGTCGACGAGCGGGCCGTCGTCGTCACGCAGAACACCAACGTACTTCGCGGTCGCCGCGTCGAGGACGTCGTCGTCCGGATCCACCGCGGAGATGAGGAATCCGCCCAGCGACAGCCGCACGGACCGTGCGTTCGACAGCACGGTGCGAAGGGCGGACGGATCCCACGACGGTGCGCCTGAGAACCGGTAGACGGGGTGCTTTCGACGGGCCACGGTGCTCAGTCTCGGGCCGCCACCCGCGCGGATCAACCGACTTCCCGGCCCGAAGACCGCCGGCGCTAGCCGGACACAAAGGTACGGCGCCCGCCAAGGGTGGGTGGGAGCACACGCGTGAACCCACGCAGATCAGGTGCCCGGGACGGGATTCGAACCCGTACGACCTTTCGGTCTGCGAGGTTTAAGCTCGCTGCGTCTGCCGTTCCGCCACCCGGGCTGGGGTGCGCAGGGAATGACGATACAAGCTGGTTCGGTGGGCTGGGGTGGCTCGGGGTGTTGGAGCGGCGGTGTGGCTGAGGCTGATCGGGAGGTCGGTGGGGTGCGGCGGTGAGGGTTCTGTTGACGGGGATGTCGGGGACGGGGAAGTCGACCGTACTGCGGGCGCTGCGGGCCCGTGGGCATCGCGCGGTGGACACCGACGCCGACGAGTGGTGTGAGTGGGTCGTCGACGAGCAGGGGAACGAGGACTGGGTGTGGCGGGCTGACGCCATGGACGAACTGCTGGCGCGGTACGACGATCTGTTCGTTGCCGGGTGCAAGAGCAATCAGGGGGTGTTCTACCCGCGGTTCGAGCGGGTGGTGTTGTTGAGTGCGTCGGCTGAGGTGATGCTGCGGCGGATCGGCGAGCGCAGCGACAACCCGTACGGGAAGTCACCCGGCGAGCGAGCGCTGGTGCTGGAGCACCTGGCCACGGTCGAGCCGCTGCTCAGGGCTTCGGCCGATCTCGAGATCGACACCTCTGGGCCGCTGGACGTGGTGGTGGACGAGCTGGAAGCACTCGCCTATTGATCCAAATCCATGGATCGTTCTATGGTGATGGATCATAAACCGGAAGGGACGGTCATGGCCGAGGTGCTGCTGTTTCATCATGTGGTGGGGCTGACGGACGGGGTGCGGGCGTTCGCGGACATCCTCAGGGCCGCGGGGCACACGGTGCACACGCCGGACCTGTTCGAGGGCAGGACGTTCGGCAGCCTGCCCGAAGGAATGGAGTACGTGCGCAGCGTCGGGTTCGGGGAGATCGCCGAGCGCGGCGCGCGCGAAGCGGAGAAGCTGCCGGCCGAGCTCGTGTACGCCGGGTTCTCGCTCGGCGTCGTCCCGGCCCAGCGGCTCGCGCAGACCCGCCCCGGTGCGAAGGGCGCGGTGTTCTTCGACTCGGCGTTGCCCGTGGCGGAGTTCGGGACCTGGCCGCGAGGCCTTCCCGTTCAGGTGCACGCCAACGAAAGGGACGAGTTCTACCTCGAGGACGCCGAGGCGGCGAAGGGCCTGGTCGCCGAGGGCGCCGAGCTCTTCCTGTACGACGGCGACCAGCACCTGTTCGCCGACAGCTCGCTGCCGTCGTACGACGAGAAGGCCGCGACGCTGGCCACCGAGCGGGTCCTGGAGTTTCTCGCCAAGCGCTAGTCACAATCTCCGTTCGGCATCCGTCGCACCGATGAGACCCCGGAAAACCCGGGGGAACGACGACGAAGGATGCCGACGATGATTCTGGTGACTGGTGGAACGGGAACGCTGGGCCGCAAGGTCGTCCGCGGGCTGCTCGACGCGGGCCGCGAGGTCCGGGTGCTGAGCCGCAGCGACAAGGCGCCGTACGACGGGGTGCAGGTCGTGGTCGGCGACCTCGAGACCGGTGCGGGCGTCGAGAAGGCCGTGCACGGGATCGAGACGATCGTGCACTGCGCGGGTTCCGCGACGGGTGACGACGTCAAGGCCGAGCACCTGGTCGCGGCGGCGGTTCCGGCCGGCGTGCGGCACATCGTCAACATCTCCGTCGTCGGCGCGGACACGGTCCCGGTCGTCAGTGGCCTGGACCGCAAGATGTTCGGGTACTTCGAGCGCAAGCGCGCCGCCGAGGTGCTGATCGAGCGGTCCGGCATCCCGTGGACGAACCTGCGGGCGACCCAGTTCCACGAGCTGACCTTCACCGCGGCCGAGCAGTTGGCCAAGCTGCCCGTCGTACCGGCTCCGAGCGGGTTCAGGATCCAGCCGGTCGACTCCGGCGCCGTCGCCGAGCGGATGGTCGAGCTCGCGCTGGCGGCGCCGCAGGGGCAGGTCGCGGACATCGCCGGGCCGCGGACCTACACGTTCAAGGAGATGGTCAAGGTCTACCTGCGGGCGGCCGGCAAGCGGCGGCTGACGATGCCGATGCACACCCCGGGCAAGGCGGCCGCGGCGCACCGGGCCGGTGCGAACCTGTCCCCGGGGCAGGGCACCGGGCGGACCTGGGAGGACTTCGTCGCCGCGCGGCTCGCACAGTGAAGGTCTGGTCGAAAAGCTCCACGGGAGGTCCGCCCGCGCAGTAGCGTGCCCAGAACGCCACCAGGAGGGGGTCAACCGATGACCGACGTGAGCGAGCTCGTCGTCAACCGCGCCGACGGGCGCGACGACGGCGAGGACTGGACCGAGAACTACGAGGAGCTGCCGGGCGCCGCCGGGATCTCGATCATCCTCGAGGCGACCACGCAGGAAGGCGTCGGGCCGCGGCTGCACAAGCACCCGTACCCGGAGACCTTCATCATCCGGCGTGGCTCGGCGACCTTCACCGTCGACACCACCGAGGTGGTCGGGCGGGCCGGCCAGATCCTGGTGGTGCCGGCCGACACGCCGCACAAGTTCAAGACCGGACCGGGCGGCTACGAGGCCGTCCACATCCACGCGAACTCGTCGTTCGAGACGGAGTGGCTCGAGTAGCCGTTCGGCGTACGACGAACGGCCGACTGCCAGGCGAATTGTTGTCAGAGTCCGGTGAGAAGCGTTGATCGGCGGCGGTCGGCGCGCGTCAATGGAGTCGTGGGAACTTACCGGGCACGGGTGCTGACAGCGGCTTTCGCCGGCCCGCTCGTCGTCTGCGCGGCGCTGATCCCCTTCCGGGACGGCTTCGCCAACGCGAACGCCGCGCTGCTGCTGGTGCTGGTGATCGTCGCCGTGGCCGCGGCCGGGCTGCGGTCGGCGGGGATCGTCGCCGCGCTGTCGAGCGCGGTCTGGTTCGACCTGCTGCTGGCGCCGCCGTACTACCGGCTGACGATCGACCGGCGCGACGACCTGGAGATGACCTTCCTGCTGGTGCTGATCGGTCTCCTGGTCACCCAGCTCGCGATCTGGGGCCGTCGGCAACAAGCCCGGGCGAGCCGGCAGAAGGGCTACCTGGACGGCGTCCTGACGACGTCGGGCGCGGTCGCCTCCGGTTCGTCGACGGCCGAGCTGATCGACCAGGTCGGCGCGCAGCTGATCGTCGTACTGCGGATCGACGGGTGCCGCTTCGTCCCCGGTGAGTTCCGCTGCCGCGGGCCGCTGCTGAACCACGACGGCTCGGTCACCCGCGGGTCGCACGAGCTGAAGGTCGAGCGCGACGGCCTGCCCACGAACGCCGAGATCGAGCTGCCGGTGCAGCACGCCGGGCGCACCCGCGGCCGCTTCCTGCTCACCGCCGCGACCAGGGTGACCCGCCCGGACCTCGAGCAGCGCCTGGTCGCGGTGGCCCTCGCCGACCAGGTCGGCGCGGCCCTCTCCACGCCGGCCGAGCAGCAGCCGAGCGGCTGACCCCAGGACTGGCCTGCGGGAAGTACGTCTCCTGGGTGGCCACGGAAGCCGGCGTCGTACTCGCCCATACGAGTACGGCGCCGCGCCGCGTGCGGGAATACATCGGGCGCCGATCTGTTGGGGTTTGCAACCGCTTTCCCCGCTGCGATTTCGGTTGGGGAACAGTGGGTTCTTCCTCAGCAGTTGTTAAGGGTGGGACCGTACTATTCCGGTACGACCCACAGTGGGTCATCAGGAGGACGTCATGCAGAGCAGTAACCCGGTTCTGAACCGGTCGAGTGCGTTCGCGCCTGGCCAGGGCCAGGCTTACCCCGGGGCCGCTCCGTACGGTCAGCCGGGTCCCTACGGCCAGCCGGGCCAGGGCTACGGCGGGCAGGGGATGCCCCCGCAGCAGCAGTACTCCGGTGCCGACAGCCGGCCGATGACGCTGGACGACGTGATCGTGAAGACCGCGATCACGCTCGGTGTCGTCGTCGCGGCCGCCGCGGTCGCCTGGTGGAAGATCCCGACCTCGCTGGTCACGCCGGCCTTCCTCGGTGGCGCGCTGGTCGCGTTCGCCCTGGCGATGGTGCTGTCGTTCTCGCGCAAAATCAACCCGGTGCTGGTGATGCTGTACGCCGCCGCCGAGGGTGTCTTCCTGGGCATCGGCAGCAAGTTCATCGCGAACTGGGTCGGTGACTCCGGCGTCGTCGTGCAGGCGGTGCTGGCGACCATGGTCACCGCCGGGATGACACTGGCGACGTACAAGTACTTCGCGATCAAGGTCACGCCGCGGTTCACCAAGATGGTGATCATCGCGACGATGGGCTTCGCCGGAGTGATCCTGATCAACTTCGTCGCCAGCCTGTTCGGCTTCAACTCCGGGATCGGCGGCTTCGGCCCGATGGGCCTGCTGTTCGCCGCGCTCGGCGCCGGCCTGGCGGTGTTCAACCTGATCCTGGACTTCGACATGATCGAGCAGGGCGTCAAGCACGGCGCCCCGCAGAACGAGGCCTGGCGGGCCGCGTTCGGCCTGACCGTCACCCTGGTCTGGCTGTACTGGAACCTGCTGCGCATCCTCGCGATCCTGCGCGGAGACAACTGACGCACGATCTGACGACAGGGCCGGTCTCCACCTGGAGACCGGCCCTGTCTGCGTCCACAATCAGAAGATGACCGGTCGGGACGAGATCGTGCGGTGGTACGGCGAGTACCTGGACGCGTGCAACCGGCGCGACTGGGACGCGGTGGCGGCGTTCGTCGCCGACCAGGTGCTGGTCAACGGGGAGACGCGCTCACGCGCCGAGTACGTCGCCGGCGTCCGGCGGACGACGATGATCTTCCCGGACTACCGCTGGGAGCTGCGCCGCGCGGTGGTCGAGGGGGAGTGGCTCGCGGTGCACCTGTACGACACCGGGACGCGGCACTGGGAGTTCCTCGGCGCGGACGGCGACGGCTCCAAGGTGGAGACCGACGAGTTCGACCTGTACCGGGTCGTCGACGGGCAGATCGTCGAGGTCGAGGGGACGGCCGACAACGCCCGGCTGCGCGAGTGACTCACGTCAGCCCGGAAACGCAGCAGGCCTGCCCCTCCACCTGAAAGGGCAGGCCCGCGCGAAATTCGACTCCTGTTCGGCTCGTCAGCCCATTCGCCGGTGCGCTTTGACCAGGTCGTATTCGTGAACGATGGCTGTGGCGTGCCCGTGAGCGAGGGCGTACTCGCTGGAAAGCCATCTCACCCTGTCGTCGAAGCGTGAGAACGACGGTCCGTCGTTCATCAGGCCGAACCACTCGGTCATCTCGCGTCCGGTGCACTGGGGCACCTTCTCCACCAGACGTTTGTGCGTCTCCTCGGAGTGGTTCAGGCCCATCTTCGCCTCCCGTCGTCGGGGTCGTGCGTAGTGCTATCGACTGTGCATCACGAAATCCGTGCAGGCAAGGGCCTCTTGATGAAAGTCGCCGCTCAGCGGACGCACGATTTCACCGCAGCCCTTCCTGCACGGGAGATCCGGGCCCTCGGCAACCCCGGCGAAACGCTCAGAGCACGACCAGTCCGGCGTCCACCGACATCGCCGTACCGGTGACGTAGCGGGACTCGTCGGAGGCCAGGTAGAGCACGGCGTTGCTGACGTCGATGGTCTGCACGGTCTGGATCTCGAAGGCGTTCAGGTACGCCGAACGGACCCGCTCGCTGGCGGCCGCGATCACCTCGCCGCCCGGGCTGTTGTCCAGGCCGGTGCCGGAGACACCGGTCGGGCAGACCGCGTTGAACCGGATGTTCTGCTCGGCCAGTTCGATCGACAGCGAACGCACCAGGCCGATCACCGCGTGCTTGGAGGCGGCGTACGGCTCCAGGAACGGCATGCCGACCAGGCCGGCCGTCGAGGCGGTCGCGATGACGGATCCGGCACCGCGTTCGAGGAGGTGCGGGACGGTGGCCTGCAGCGTGTTCCAGGTGCCGGTGATGTTGGTGCCGATCACCGCGTCCCACTGCGCCTGCGGGAACTCGTTCCAGTGCGCGATCGTCGCGACACCGGCGTTGGCGACCACGATGTCCAGCCCGCCGAGCTCGGCGACGCCGGCGTCGACGGCCTCGCCCAGGGCGTGCCGCTCGCGGATGTCGACCTCCGCGGTGACGATCCGGCGCCCGGTCTTCTCGACCAGCTCGCGGGTCAGCTCCAGGTCCTCCGGAGTCGCCATCGGGTAGTTGATGCCGTCGACCGGCGCGCAGATGTCGAGCGCGATGATGTCGGCGCCCTCCTCGGCCAGCCGGACGGCGTGGCTGCGGCCCTGCCCGCGGCCGGCTCCGGTGATCAGCGCGACCTTGTCGAGCACTCGCGTCATGGTGGTTCCCCTCGAGAGTAGAAATCGGTACGGCGGTACCGTATTCAGCTACTGATCGAAGGACGTGGAAAAGTCGGGATCCTGGCGAAACGTCGCCGGGATCCAGTGCGGCTGAACCGTCAGCTCAGGGCGAGCGCCTCGCGCCGGGGAGTGCCTGCCGCCGGGGAGTGCCTGGCGCCGGGGAGTGCCTGGCGCCGGCGAGTGCCCGGGAGGACCGGCCCGGCCGCCTCAGGACGGCGAGCCGGCCATCGACTTGCCGGCCTCCGGGCCGAGCTCTTCCGAGCCTTCCTCGTCGACGCGCTCGATGTCGGCCTTCGGGTGCCGGCGCCGGTGCCGCAGCTGCGCCCAGCGCCCACGCGGACCCCGCTCGCGCCCCGCGACCTCCGTCGGGGCCACCTCCGTGCCGGCCGTACGAGCAGCCTGTACGGCGGCCTCCGCGATCGGCAGCACCGCCTCGCCGCGGAACGCCTCCGGCTGGACGAACGACTCCGTCCCGACCCCCATCGCGGCCGCGACCGACGGCAGCAACGCCGCGGCGGCCGCGGCGTACCCGGTCACGGACGGGTGGAACCGGTCCGGCCCGAACATCCGCGGGTCGGTCCGGAAGACCTCGCTGAGCAGCGAGCCCATCGACACCGACCGCCCGCCGGCCTCGACGACGGCGATCGTCTGCGCGGCCGCGAGCCGGTGGCTCCAGGACCGGGCGACCTGCCGCAGCGGCGGCATGATCGGCCGGACCACGCCGAGATCCGGGCAGGTGCCGACGACCACCTCGCAGTTGGCCGCGCGCAGCCGGCGGACGGCGTGGTCGAGCAGCCGGACCGAGACCGACGGCGGCATCTGCGACTTCACGTCGTTGGCGCCGATCAGGATCGCCGCGACGTGCGGCCCGGACAGCAGCGCGGTGTCGATCTGCGGCGCGAGATCAGTGGACTTGGCCCCGACCTTCGACACGTCGACGAGCCGGACCGGACGCTGCGCGAGCTCGGCGAGACCGCACGCGAGCAGGACGCCCGGGGTCTCGTCGGCCGACGACGTTCCGTATCCGGCCGCACTGGAGTCGCCGATCATCGCCAAGGTGATCGGTCGACCTGGATACCGGCCGTACAGGCCGTCGCCCTTGGCCGGGTGAGCCTTCATCGGCCCGATCACGCGCGCGGCGTACCGCGCTTCCGCGGTCAGTACGCCGTACAGCGTGGCGCCGATCAGTCCGAGTCCCCCACCACCGAAGGCTGCGGCCTGGGCCAGTCGCTTCGCGGCCCGGGCTGTGCTCATGGTTCAAGGATTACACGCTGTGACACCGAAGCAAGTGAAATAGGGGGAAACACGCGCATCCCATACAGTGAGATTCGTGCGCTACGCGAACTCACTCCTGGACCTGGTCGGCAACACCCCGCTGGTACGCCTGACGAAGACGACCGACGGCGCCACGCCGCTCGTCCTCGCCAAGGTCGAGTACTTCAACCCCGGTGGCTCGGTGAAGGACCGGATCGCGGTCCGGATGATCGAGGCCGCGGAGGCCTCCGGCGAGCTCAAGCCCGGCGGCACGATCGTCGAGCCGACGTCGGGCAACACCGGGGTCGGGCTGGCGATGGTGGCCCAGCAGAAGGGCTACAAGTGCGTCTTCGTCTGCCCGGACAAGGTCAGCGAGGACAAGCGCAACGTGCTCAAGGCGTACGGCGCGGAGGTCGTGGTCTGCCCGACCGCGGTCGCGCCGGAGCACCCGGACTCCTACTACAACGTCTCCGACCGGCTGGTCCGCGAGATCGAGGGCGCCTGGAAGCCGAACCAGTACGCCAACGAGAACAACCCGATCTCGCACTACGAGTCCACCGGACCCGAGATCTGGGAGCAGACCGAGGGCAAGATCACCCACTTCGTGGCGGGTGTCGGCACCGGCGGGACGATCAGCGGCACCGGCAAGTACCTCAAGGAGGTCTCCGGCGGCAAGGTGCAGGTCATCGGCGCGGACCCGGAGGGCTCGGTCTACTCCGGCGGCTCCGGCCGGCCGTACCTGGTCGAGGGTGTCGGTGAGGACTTCTGGCCGGAGACCTACGACAAGACGATCGCCGACCGGATCATCGAGGTCTCCGACGCGGACTCGTTCGCGGTCACCCGGCGGCTGGCCCGCGAGGAGGCGATGCTGGTCGGCGGTTCGGCCGGGATGGCGGCGGCCGCGGCGATCCGGCTCGCGCACGAGATCGACGACCCGGACGCGGTGATCGTGGTGCTGCTGCCCGACGGCGGCCGCGGCTACCTGACCAAGGTCTTCAACGACGACTGGCTGGCGCAGTACGGCTTCCTCGCGCACACCCGGCAGGGCACGACGCTGGGTGAGGTGCTGGCCGGCAAGGACGGCAGCATGCCGCCGCTGGTGCACACCCACCCGCACGAGACGATCGCCGAGGCGATCGAGATCCTGCGCGAGTACGGCGTATCGCAGATGCCGGTCGTTCGGGCCGAGCCGCCGGTGATGGCGGCCGAGGTGGCCGGTGCGGTCTCGGAGCGGACCCTGATGGACGCGCTCTACAGCGGGAAGGCCCGGCTGGCCGACATCGTCGAACTGCACATGGACCCGGCGCTGCCCTCGCTGGGCGCCGGCGAAGAGGTGTCGAAGGCGGTCGCGCTGCTCGAGGGCCGGGACGCGCTGATGGTGCTCGACGACGGCAAGCCGGTCGGCGTGCTGACCCGGCAGGACCTGCTGAGCCACATCGCCGTCGACTGAGCCACGGACGCTTGCCTGCGGCTACTGCATTCGTTGCTTACGGCAAGTTGAGGTTCAGCGGTCGATGACGGTCGGGACGATGGCGATCAGGGCGGTGATCACGACACCGCCGACGATGACAACTGCGCTCAGGATCTGGATGAGGTTCATGTCATCCATGGTGTCCGTCCAGGCCCGTCCGGACATCGGCCCTTGGGCCCGACTCCGGCTCATCCCTTGGTCGTACGCCGGACCCTGAGCGCTACGACCAAGGGAGTCCGGGTCATCCCCGGGTGAGCACGAAGTCCGAGGGCTTCAGCCGCCGGGTCCGGCGCCAGTAGCCGACGGTGAACTCCGGCCAGATGGTCGAGTTGCGGCCCTGCGCGTCCAGGTACCAGCTGTTGCAGCCGGACTCCCAGACCGTCCCGTCCAGCTCCGACTGCACCTCGTCGACGAAGCGTTCCTGGACGTCCTCGCGGACCTCGATCGAGGTCGCGCGGCCGAGCAGGCGCAGCGCCTGGACGACGTACCGGACCTGGGCCTCGATCATGAAGACCATCGAGGAGTGGCCGAGGCCGGTGTTCGGGCCGACCAGCAGGAACAGGTTCGGGTAGCCGGCGACGGTGATGCCGAGGTGGGCGCCGATGCCCTGCTGCTTCCAGTGGTCGGCCAGGTCGGTGCCGTCGCGGCCGAGGATCCGCATCCGCAGCAGGTTGCCGGAGACCTCGAAACCGGTGCCGAGAACCAGTACGTCGGCCGGTCGCTCGATGCCCTCGGCATCGACCACGCCGGTCGGGGTGATCCGGCTGATCCCGGTGGTGACCACGTCGACGTTGGGCCGGGTGAGCGCCGGGTAGTAGTCGTTGGAGAGCAGGATCCGCTTGCAGCCGATCTGGTAGTCCGGGGTCAGTTTCGCCCGCAGTACCGGGTCCTTCACCTGCTTGCCGAGCTGGCGGCGGGCCTGCAGTTCCAGGCCCTTCATCAGCTTCGGGTTGCCCGCGAAGCCGAGGCCGCGGGCCTCCAGACCCCAGAAGATCGCGTCCCGGATGATCCGCTGCCCGGTCGGGAAGCGGGCGTGCAGGGCCTGCTCGCGGCGCCCGATCGCGCGGTCGGGCTTGGCGGTGATCCACGGCGGCGTGCGCTGGTAGAGGTCGAGCTGCGCGGCCTGCTCGGCGACCTTCGGCACGAACTGGATCGCGCTCGCACCCGTCCCGACGACGGCGACGCGGCGGCCGGTCAGGTCCTGGCTGTGGTCCCACTGGGCGGAGTGGAAGGCCGGCCCGGCGAACGTGTCCAGGCCGGGCAGGTCGGGGATGTTCGGCTGGTGCAGGCTGCCGACGCCGGCGACCAGGGCGCGGGTCTCGATCGTCTCGTCGCCGTTGACCGTCACGGTCCAGCGGCCGGTCGTCTCGTCGAACGCGGCCTCGGTCACCTCCGCGCCGTACCGGATCTTGCCGGCGACGCCGTACTTGGTCGCGCAGTGCTCCAGGTAGGCCAGGATCTCGTCCCAGGGCGCGAACATCCGCTGCCAGCGCGGGTTCTGCTCGAACGAGAACGAGTACAGGTACGACGGGACGTCGCACGCGCAGCCGGGGTAGGTGTTGTCCCGCCACGTGCCGCCCAGGCGGTCGGCCTGCTCGAGGACGACGAAGTCCTCGATCCCGGCTTCGCGCAGTTTGATCGCCATGCCCAACCCGGCGAAACCCGATCCGATGACAACGACCTCGGTCTGACCCATGACCGGAAGGTTACCGGCGGGTTAGGCTAGGAGGTAAGGGTCGGCTTGCTCCGATCCGGTCCAGCGTCGGCTCCGAAGACCTCCCGCTCACCGGTCCGCGTGCTCACTCCCCGGAGTGTGAACGGATTCACTGGCTCGGTGACCCGATACTCGTTAGGTCAAAGAACAACCGTTCTTTATTCTGGTGACCCTGCCAGGTGTCTCGTGAGGAGGCGGACGTGAACGCTGCGACGACCCACGACGGGCCGGTCGGATGAGCGGACGCGACAAGTTGGACGAGCGGCTGACCGAGCACGTCGACAAGCTCGGTGAGGAGCATCCGCCGATCGAGCTGGACAGCGTCGACTACACGATGAACCAGCCCGGTCTGATCGCGCGCCGGTTCGGCCCGGTGCTCAGCTACATGGCGCGGGTCGAGCTCGAGGTCGAGCGCAACGTGCTCGAGCTGGCCGCGCTGCTGCCCAACCCACCGGAGGTCGACCGGCACTTCTACGCCGACGTCTGGATGCCGCAGGAGACCCGCCACGGCGAGATCCTGGACAAGCTGCAGGCGATCATCGGGCTCGACCCGCTCAAGGCCGACCTGACCCAGGTGTCGATCCGGCTCCGGCTGCTCGGCGCGCTCGGCCGGTTCGGGCCGGTGCAGGACGTCAGCCGGATGCTCTACTACCTGACCGGCATGGCGACCGAGCGGTCCGCCGTACTGGCGTACGGGCAGCTGCACAGCGGGCTGCGCGAGCTGGACGAGCGGGCGATCTCGGAGACCGTGATCGCGCCGATCCGCCGTCAGGAGCCGGGGCACTTCGCCTTCTACCAGATGTCCTCGCGCGGGCTGTGGGGTCAGATGAGCGGCTGGCAGAAGTGGCTGGTCCGGTCGCTGCGGCGGCTCACCTTCACGCCGGTCGGGGTCGACCACAAGCGGCAGCGGGCCGACTTCGGGCGGGTGATGGAGGCGCTCGGGATGTCCAAGCAGGACTCCGACGTCGTGCATCACGCGCAGCAGATCGCCCGCGTCGAGCACGAGCTGCTGTGGGCGACGCGCAAGGGGCTGCGGGTGCCGACGTACGTCGTGGACGCGCTGCGGCAGGCGGTCGAGGCGGCCAAGGCCGAGGCCGACCTGGTGAAGAGCAAGCTCCCGGGGCCGAGGCTGAGCCCCGAGGGCTGAGGGCGGGGCTCCCGCCCTAACGCAGCCGGTGCAGGATCTCGCCGGCGTTCGGGATGACCAGGGTCTCCGGGTCGTTCTCGTACGCCGCGAGGTCGAACGCGGCCGGGTCGAGGTAGTTGAGGTTGGCGCGGCGGACGACGTCCTCACCGATGCCGGTCGCCAGCGTGACCTGGACGCGGAGGTGCTCGCCGGTTGCCGGGTCCCAGGTGCCGGCGCCGCGCAGGTGGGTGGAGTGCGCGAGCACGCCCCAGTGCAGGTCGCGGAACTTCTCCCACTGGCCGACGAAGTAGTCGCGGCAGTGGTAGCCGATCTCCTCGATCTCCGGGTGCATCGCGGCCAACTGCCGGACGTGCGGCGCGTACAGGATCACCTCGCCGCCGTCGGCGACGACCGGCTCGACCTTGTAGAAGCCCTTGGCCGCGGTCCAGATGTCCTGGTAGCGCTCGGGCATCAGCGAGACGATCCGGCGGACCGGGTGGTCGAGGTAGCGGACGTGGGTCTGCGCGGAGATCTCCGCCGCGGCGCGCCAGGACGACTGGGTGTCGCCGAAGGCGACGGCGTGCAGGTTGTGCGTGCCCGACTCGACGACGAGTGACAGCGCGAGCTTCTCGGCCGGGATCAGCGCGGCGGCCTCGTCGATCAGCGCGCGGACCGGCGTCGTGCCCGTCGTACCGATGATGCTCGCGCTGGTGATCAGGGCGCCGAGCCAGTGCGACAGGTCGATCACCTCCTGGCCGGCGACACCGGGGAAGAAGTACTTGTTGCCGCCGGAGAAACCGACCACCTCGTGCGGGAAGACCGGGCCGACGACCAGCGCGACGTCGTGCTCGACGACAGCGCGGTTGAGCTTGACGCTGATCTCCTGGTGCAGCCGCCCGTCGGAGATCTCGCCGACCCGGCGCGCGTCGATGGTGCCGAGCTCGGCGAACGTCTCGGGCTTCCACCACTCGTGGTTCAGTACGTCGTACTCGCCGCCGAGGTGCTCCCGCAGCGCCTCCGGCGACATCTCGGCGTGGGTGCCGAGGGCAACGAGCACGGTGAGCTTGCTGACCCGCCCGGCGAGCGCCTGGTGGACCGCCTTCAGCAGCAGCGGGAGCGGGCAGCTGCGGGTCGCGTCGGGCACGATCACGCAGACGCTGCGACCGTCCAGCCCGGCCGAGGCCAGCGAGTCCTGGACGAAGGTGGTGACCTCGTCCTCGGTGAGCGTCCGGGTGCTGTCGCCGATCACAGAAGAGTCGAGCATGGCACCAGGGTAGTTGGTAAGCGATTGCCGGGGGTCGACTGCCTGGGGTGACCGCCCGGAAACCCAACGTAGTAAGGGAATCGAGGCGTTGACCGGGGACGCCCGCGGGAGCAGCATCGAGCCTGTCAGCTGGGGATGAGATCGAGGGGGAGTTCCCATGTCCGACACGGTGATCACGCGTCCGCTCGGGTTCGGGGGCCGCCTGCTGCGGTCCGGGGATCCGGACTACGAGCAGGCGCGCACGGTGTTCAACGCGATGGTCGACAAACGGCCGGCGATGATCGCGCAGTGCGAGTCGGCCGCCGACGTCGCCGCCGCGGTCCGGTACGGCGTCGGTCAGGGGCTCGAGATCGCGGTCCGCGGGGGCGGGCACGGCGTGGCGGGAACGGGGGTCAGCGACGGAGGGCTCGTCGTCGACCTGCGCCGGCTGAACACGGTCCAGGTCGATGCCGACGCGCGGATCGCGCGGGTCGGCGGCGGGGCGACCTGGGGCGACTTCGACAGCATGTGCCAGCCGTACTGGCTCGGCACGACCGGCGGCCGGGTGTCGACCACCGGCGTCGCCGGGCTGACCCTCGGGGGCGGGTCGGGCTGGCTGGAACGCAAGTGGGGCCTGGCCTGCGACAACCTGGTCTCGGTCGAGCTGGTGACGGCCGACGGCGAGCTGGTGATCGCGGACGAGACCCGCAACACCGAGCTGTTCTGGGCGCTCCACGGTGGGGGTGGGAACTTCGGGGTCGCGACGGCGCTGACCTTCCGGCTGCAGGTGCTGCCGGTGGTCACGCTGGCGCTGCTGCTCTGGCCGGCGGCCGCCGGGCCGGACGTCGTACGGGCTTATCGGGATCTGATCGAGGGCGGTGCGCCGGAGGAGCTCGGGGGCGGGACGTTCTTCCTGACCGGGCCGCCGGAGGAGTTCGTGCCGCTGCATCTGCAGGGGGGGCGCCTCGTGGGTGCGGCGGCGGTGCATCTGGGCGACGAGGCGGCGACGCGGGACGTGCTGCGGCCGCTGTTCGACCTGACGCCCGAGGGCGTGATGGTGGCCGAGATGCCGTACGCCGCGCTGCAGTCGGCGCTCGACGACCCGCCGGGGTTCCGGAACTACTGGTCGGCCGAGCACCTGAACGAGTTGCCCGACGAGGCGGTCGCCGCGTTCTGCAGCCGGGCGGGCGACATGCTGTCGCCGTCTCCGTCGCAGCAGATGATCGTGCCGTGGGGTGGCGCGGTCGCGCGGGAGGCGGACAAGTGGCCGTTGCCGCACCGGTCGGCCGCGTGGGTGGTGCACCCGTTCGGGGTGTGGTCGGACCCGGCGGACGACGTACGGGGGACGCAGTGGGCGCGGGACGTGTGCGCCGATGTCCGGGAGTGGTCGACGGGGGCGGTCTACCTGAACTTCATCGGGGACGAGGGGCAGGACCGGGTGGTCGCCGGGTACGGCGAGGAGAACTACCGGCGGCTGGCCCGGGTGAAGGCGGAGTACGACCCGGACAACGTGTTCCGGCTGAACCAGAACATCAAGCCTCAGTCGTGATGGACCACTGGATCAGGACGGTCGCGCCGAACAGGGCGGCGGCGAGGACCAGGACGCCGAACTGAGGGAACGGGAAGCGCGGGACGGCGCCGATCGAGGCGCAGACGAGGATCAGGGCGGTCAGGGTCGCGCCGCGGCGGCGGGACTGCTTCCGGGTGCTCGGGAGTGGGCCGACCGAGCGGTCCAGGGCGGTGGTCGCGGCGGTGAGGCCGACGATGCCGATCAGGACCGCGCTGACCACGCCGGGTGGGCCGCCGAAGACGAAGCCGACGACGACCAGGGTGAGCAGGGCGCCGGTGCCGAGGGCGCCGACGACGAGACCGCTGGTGAGGTGGGCTCGGCGGCGCTGGCGGAGGTCGACGTTCTCGGCTGTGCGTGGTGTTTCGTCCTGGGGGCTCTTGACCCAGAGCGTGAGTCCGGCGAGCACAGCGAGTGCGATCAGGACGCCGAGCACGGTCAGGACGGCTGACTGTGTTGTCGAGATGAGTTCGTGGACCTGGCCGTCGCCGAAGTCGCAGCTCGCGCGCGGCGGGAACCAGGAGTCGCGCACGGTCACGCCGGCGCTGGACGCACGACCGGCGGTCAGGGCGCAGTCCTCGGCCGGGGAGAGCCAGTCCGGCAGCGCGGCGGTCACCGCGACCGACCAGGCCATCGAGGCGGGCAGACCGAGGGCCAGGAGCCAGTTTCGCGTGCGCATCGCCGGTCAGCCTCTCATGGTCTGCGGCCGGCTGGGCACTGGAACGAGATGAAGCACGACTGGTTCCTGACGGCGAGTGAGCGTGGCAACGCGGGGACGGACATCGACCGGGACGGCTCCTGGTCCGAGGGCAACCTGGTCCGGCCGCTGGTCCACGGTGCGACGTACTTCCAGCGTCTGTACGACGAGCTGTGCCGGCTCGAGAAGGGTGACCGGGTCTACTTCACCGACTGGCGCGGGGATCAGGACGAGGCGCTGATCCCCGACGGCACGAGCGTCGGTGAGGTGCTGTGCGACCTCGCGCGCAACGGTGTCGAGGTGCGCGGGCTGCTCTGGCGGTCGCACTCCGACCACGTCAGCTTCAACGCGCAGGAGAACCAGCGACTCGGGACGGCGCTGAACGAGGCGGGGGCGGAGGTGCTGCTCGATCAGCGGGTACGGCGTCTCGCTTCGCACCACCAGAAGCTGTTCGTGATCCAGCACCTCGACGATCGTTCGGCCGATGTCGCGTTCGTCGGCGGAATCGATCTGTCGCACCAGCGCCGGGACGATGCGACGCATCGCGGGGATCCGCAGCAGGCGCCGATGGATCCACGGTACGGGTCGCGGACGCCGTGGCACGACGTGGCGCTGGAGATCCGCGGGCCGGTCGTCGGGGATCTGTTGCGGACCTTCGTCGAGCGGTGGGACGACCCGCATCCGCTCGATCGGCGGACGCCGTACCGGCTGTTCGTGCAGCGGTTGTCGCGGATGCCCCGGCATCCTTCCGCGTTGCCGGAGTCGTTTCCTGATCCGCCCGCGGCCGGGCGGAGTGCGGTGCAGGTGCTGCGGACCTACGCGCACAAGCATCCGGGGTTTCCGTTTGCGCCTCGGGGTGAGTACAGCATCGCGCGCGGATATTTGAAGGCGTTGCGGCGGGCGCGGTCGTTGATCTACATCGAGGATCAGTACTTCTGGTCGCGGGATGTGGCGGCGGCGCTGCAGGAGGCGTTGGAGCGGTCGCCGGAGTTGCGGGTGATCGTGGTGGTGCCGCGCTATCCGGATGCTGACGGGCGGTTCACCGGGCCGCCGGCGTTGGACGGGCAGCGGCGGGCGTTGGCGTTGCTGAAGTCGCCTCGGGTTGCGGTGTACGACTTGGAGAACGCTGACGGGGTGCCGATCTACGTGCACGCGAAGGTTTGTCTGATCGACGACGAGTGGTTCGCTTGCGGGTCGGACAACTTCAACCGGCGGTCCTGGACGAACGACAGTGAGCTGACGTGTGCCGTGGTTTCGCCTGAGGTAGCTCGGGGGTTGCGTGCTGAGCTGTGGGCGGAGCATCTCGGGGTCGCTGGTGATCTGGATCCGGTCGAGGGTTTCTCGTTGTGGCGGCGGACGGCTGAAGCCTTGGATGCTTGGCATTCAGCGGGTGCTGTGGGAGAGCGGCCGGCCGGGCAGATTCGTTGCCATCGGCCCGCTGAAGTGAGCCGATGGCAACGAGTCTGGGCGCGACCGGTGTTCGACCACGTCTACGACCCGGACGGCCGGCCGCGCCGGATGCGGCGGCACGGGGAGTACTAGCTGGTTGTCCCTGGCTGCGAAGTGCTTCTCCCGCGTTTTCCTGGAGCGTGGTCACGAGCGCGAAGGTTTTGCGGTCCTGAGCTGTTCGAAGGCTGTCGCGGGTTCGCTCAGCCGGGCGGCGACCTGCGCGGCGGAGTCTTGTGCGGTCTGCTGGTCGGTGTGCACCTCGACGTCGTACCGCAGGTTCTCGTGAACGATCGGGAACTGCAGCGCGGCCCGGCCGATCGTGCGGTTGCCGCGGGCCTGCTCGCGGCGCTCGAGCTCGGGCAGGGCGCAGTGCACACCGACGAGGTAGACCGGCAGGCCCGCGAACGTCTCCAGGCAGTCGGCGACCCGCCACCGCTCGCCGAGGATGTGGTCGACGACGACGTCGTTCCCCGCCGACGCCATCCCGGCCACCACGCGGTGGAAGCCGCGGACGGTGCGCTGGAAGATCGGGAGGAACTCCTCCTCCGACCAGTCGTGCCGCGAGCGCGCCCGGTGGTAGTGGTCGATCGCCAGGTGGTACCAGGCGCCGTCGAGCGTGCGCAGCAGCTCCTCGGCGAGGGTGGATTTTCCGGAGCTCGATGTCCCGTTCAGGAACACGATCCGGCCCGGCTGGGTGATGGTTGCCTCGGGCAGCAGTTCGTGGGTGGGGCCGATCATCGGTGCTCCTCCTGCTCGAAGTGGTCGCGGTTGTTCGGCCACCAGCGCGAGGCGACGAAAGCGAGGGCGCCGTCGGTACGGCGTACGACGTCGTGCTGGCTGGTGAGCGCGTCCGCGCGGCCGGCGATCAGGCGGCAGAACGGGCAGACGTAGCCGGGCGGGGTGTGGTTGTGCATGGGCGGCTCCGGTTGACCTGGTTGGTCCTCGGCGGGTTGGGTGGGCGGATGAGCGAGCTGCGGGTGGTGGTGGTCGAGGCGGGCGACGAGCGGGCGATCGAGGACTGGCGGGAGGTCCACAACGCGATCATCCCGACGGCGGCGCTGTCCAGCGCGGAGGTGCGGGAGCGGGCGGGGCGGAATCATCTGGAGGTGCTGTACGCGGGGGAGGTGCTGGTGGGGTGCTCGACGGTGCGGCCGCCTGAAGAGGTGGCTGAGGAACCGGCAGCGCCGGGCGAGTCGCCGGCGGCGACCGTGATCGCGCGCGTGCTCCCGGCGTACCGGCGTCGCGGGTACGGCGAGCTGCTCTACCAGCGCGGCCTGACCAAGGCCAAGGAGCTCGGTGCCGCCGAGATCGAGACCGTGATCCTCGCCAGCAACCTCGAGGGTCTCCGCTTCGCCGAGCACCACGGCTTCGTCGAGACCGACCGCTACGTGCTGCCCGGCGACACCATCGCGTTCGTCGACCTGCGGCTGACCTCGGGCGACTGACCAGCCCTGGCGCTCGCCCCGCGAGTACGCTCGCCCGCGCGGTCAGCTGTCCCGCGAGCTCAGCACGCAGAACTCGTTCCCCTCCGGATCAGCCAGCACCGTCCAGCTCGGCCCCTCCGGCTGCCCGACGTCGACGCGGCTCGCGCCCAGCGCGAGCAACCGCGCGATCTCGGCCTCGCGGTCCTGGCTCGTGTGCGGCGCGAAGTCGAGGTGCAGCCGGTTCTTCACCGCCTTGCCCTCCGGCACCGGCACGAACACGATCCCCGGCCCGACCCGCTCCCACTGCGTCTCCCGCATCACCGCCTCGTCGACCCACGACGGGATGATCACGCACTCGTCGTCGCTCGCGTGGATCACCCGCCAGTCCAGCGCCTCGGCCCACCAGGCCGCCTGCGCCCGCACATCGACGCAGTCCACCACCACGGAGTACCACCGCAACGCCATCCAGGCCTCCTCGATCGGATGCCAAGGATGCCACCCGGAGGATCAGACGAGATCGAGCAGCTTCCGCGTCGGCCGGGCCGGGATCCGCCAGTCGCCGTACAACCCCAGTACGTCGTCCGTCGTGCACCGCAGCCCCAGGTACACCCAGCCCAGCTCCCCGTCGAGCCGCTCCGTGAACCCGGCCGCGACCTCGAACAGCTCGCCGCCGCACGGGCAGACCGCGCGCTGCACGTCCGACCAGTCGGTCCCGCCGAGCATCACCCACGGCCGGTCGCACCCGGCGCACCGGCGTACGGCGTACCCGTGCTGCTCGTCGATCCCGACCACGAACACCGAGTCCCCACACCCGTCACAGCGCGCCGGCACGATCTCGCTCACCTGCCCGTGCGAGAACACCATCAGGAACTCCGCAAGATCAGTACTCACCGACCCCCGCCACCACGGACTGCGCCGCTCGATCACCATCCGCAGAGAATGCCAGCCACCCTCTCCCGTTCCGTCGCGACGGGCCGTAGCGTCGTCGTTGCAGTCCGTACAAGATTCAATTGGCTCTCTGCGCTTCGTATGACGCTGCCGTGGACGCCCCTCTCGACCTGCTCGGTCTCGCCCTCCGTCACCACTGATCCCGCCCCAGCTCAACCGCCCCGTCGATCAGCTCCCGCGCCGCATCCAGATGCCCCAGATGCCGCGCCGTCTCCTCGATCATGTGCAGCACGATCACCCGCAACTCCACCGGCTCCGGCCCGAACCCGTGCTTCCCAACCGGCGCCGCGTCGAACGAAGTCGACACCAGCACCTCGTTGGCCACCGCGATCTGCCGCCGGTAGAACCCGAACACATCCTCGGCACTCCGCGAAGTCGTGAACGGCCCGTCCGCGTCGTCCTCCGGCAACCGCTCCCAAGGCAACGCCTCCGCCGCCCCCAACGTCACCTGCTGAAACCAGTGCCGCTCCGCATGCCCCAGATGCTCCACCAACCCCAAGGGCGCCCACCCCGACGGCAACACAGCCCGCCGCAACTCCTCGTCCCCCAACCCGTCCAACACCTCGAACACCCGCCCCCGCTGAGCATCGAGAAACTCCACCAACAACCCGTCCGCCGCATCCATGCACAGACTTTCCCACCAGCCACCGACAGAATCAGCCCGCCGTACGACGAACCACGCTGCTGAAGCTCGAGAGCGTTGAGAATGCGCGCTCAACCGGACGGAGACACCGGAGACCTCACCCGGTCCACACCACCCGCTCGGCGAACCCACCCCGTTCCGCCGCCTTCGCCACCCGGATCCGCTCGACCTCCTCCGCACTGGCCCCCAGATCAACAGCCAGCGCCCGCACCACTTCCATCACGTCCGCAAGCTCCTCCAGCGCGGCCTCCCGCTCGCCCTCGCGCAGGAACTCATCCACCTCCTCCACCAATTTCTCCCGCAGCCGCCGCCGGTACTCCGCAGCGTCAGCCCGGTAGACCACCGCCTCCTCGCCCTTCGCCCGAATGATCTCCGGCATCCGATCCCGCACCAGTTTCCGCACCCGGCCATTCCAGCAAGCCCCTCGGACATCGCCTGGAGAAGAGGACACAACCTGGCCGCTACCCCTTCTAGAGTCATCTGCATGACGACAAACGAGCAGACCTTGACCGGTGAGCGGGCCGACATCCTGGAGTTCCTCGGGAAGCACCGGTACTTCCTGCGGCACACGGCGCAGGGGCTGACCGACGAGCAGGCGAACACGCGGAGCACGGTGAGTGCGCTGACCGTCGGCGGGCTGATCAAGCACGTGACGTCGGTCGAGCAGCACTGGGCCGAGTTCGCGGTGAACGGGGGCGGCGCGGAGGTGCCGGAGGTGGAGTTCACGCCGGAGGTGATCGCGGCGTGGGAGGACAAGTTCCGGCTCACCGAGGGGGAGACCCTGGCCGGCGCGCTCGCGGAGTACGAGAAGGTCGCCGCCGCGACCGACGAGCTGGTGAAGACGCTCGACCTCGACACGACCTACGAGCTGCCGGCCGCGCCGTGGCAGCCGCCGGGGGTGTTCTGGTCGGTCCGCCGGGTCTTCCTGCACATCACCGCGGAGACCGCGCAGCACGCCGGGCACGCCGACATCATCCGGGAGACGATCGACGGTCAGAAGTCGATGGGCTGAGCCGTCCGACGCCTGGCCGGCGCCAAAAGCCGGTCAGGCGCCGGGCTGAAGCCCGACTCAGGCGTCGTGCTGAAGCCCGACTCAGGCGTCGTTCTTCAGCCCGAAGCGGTCGTTGAACAGCCCGGCCGCCGGCGACGACAGGGCCCGCCGCGGCTCCCCGTCGATGAACACGTCGAGCTTGTCGTCGAGGAACGCGACCAGCCCGGCCAGCGGTGTCGCGCCGTCGAGCGGCGCCGGGTACATCCACGCGAGATCCCGGTAGCCGGCCGTCGAGAAGTACGACGCCCGCCCCTTGTAGGCGCACTCGCTGATCCGCTCGCTCGGCGTCAGCTCCGCGACGACATCCTCGAGCGGCACGTAGTACCGCGTCGGCAGACTCGTCTCGAAGACCAGCACCGGATGGTTGCTCTCAGCAAGCAGTACGCCGTCCGCCTCGATCCGCACCGGCCGCGAGCTCGGCCGCACATCGACGCGGTGGTAGGGATCGCGCGGGTGCGCGAACAGCCGGTCGTCCTCGCCGTACCACTCCTCGAACGCCCGGAAGTCGAGCACCACGTACGACGCCAGCTCCGCGTCCTCCGGCCGGAACCCCGCCCCGGCGAACCGCGTCCGGCCGACCACCAGATCGACCGCCTCACCCGGGCACGAGTGCGCCGCGAACGGCGTCCCCGGGTCGAGGATCCGCTCCGGCGCCGGCATCGACGGCAGCGACGACGCCGTCAGCCCGGCGCGCAGATCAGCGACCGGTACGGCGTACGAGGGCACGATCCGGCGCGGCTCCCAGACCAGCATCGCTCGCACCGTGTCCGCGACCAGCAACTCCCCGTCGCGAACCCGGACCCGCATCTCGGTCGGCTCGTACCGCAGCAGCGGAAAGCCCCCGAACAGCAGGTCCTGCACCTTCGTGCTCACCTTCGCCAGCGTAGGTTCGCCGCGCGCTGGGCGATAGGGGGTCAGTCCAGCGCGCGCAGTTCGTCGACGCTCTGGTCGATCAGCCGGGCGGTCGGGCCGAGCCGCGCGCCGATGGCTTCGGCCGCCCTACCGCCCATCGGCGTGCCGACGTCCAGACGGCCGCCAGGCGCCGTACCGAACGAGACCGGCGCGAGCAGCACCGTCCCCTCGACCGTCAGCAGCCGTACGCCGAGCAACCGCGCGACCAGCGACGTCCGGACCAGTGCACCGCCGTCGAGCGTGTCAGTTCCGGCTGGGCTCGTCCAGATAGCTGTCGAGTCCGTTCTTCCCGTGCTGAGCGGGTTTGCCGCGCTCGCGCCGGACCTCGTCGATCCGCTGCGACGCCGTCTGGACCGCTTCGACAATCTGCGCATAGCGTTCCCGTCCCGCCTTGGCTCCCAGCACGTACCCGACGCCGAACACGGCGACCGTCCGCAGCTTCATCGCTTGTCCTTCTGGCGCCGCGAGGACACCACCGCGCTGGCGACGCTCATCCCGATCGCCGCGACTCCCGCGGCCACGCCGTTGCGCACCGCGCCGCGGCGCATCGCGTTCGTCGCCCCGGTCGCGACCGGTTCGACGATCCGCTCCCACCGGCTCTTCCTGTGGAACAGTCTCATCGTCGTTCCTCCTGCCGGCGTCAGCGCCGTCTCGATCCGCGGGCGAGCGCGGTCACCAGCTCGGTCTTGCTCATCGACGAGCGGCCCTTCACGTCCTCGCTCCCGGCGAGGTCGAGCAGGTCGGTCTTGGTCATCTCGTTGAGATCGGCCCGGGCGCGACCTTTGCGCTGTACGGCGGGCCGCGAGGCGGTCGTGCGTGCGGCCGTACTCCGGGCGGCCGTACTCCGAGCGGCCGTGCTGCGAGCGGCCGTGCTGCGAGCGGCCGTGCTGCGTGCCGCCGTACTGCGTGACGCAGTCGCTCGCGACCGCACCTGCTCGGCCTCGGCAACCCGCTCGTCAGCACTCCGCGCCTCGCGATCGGCCGACGCCGCCAGCTGCGCCGCCTGCCGATGCGCCTCCTCGGCAGCGGCCTTCGTCGCCTCGGTGGCCTCGTCGGCCAACCGCCGCGCCTCCGCAAGGCTCGCGGTCGCGTCAGCCATCGCCTGCTTCGCCTTCGCCTGCGCCGCCTCAGCCTCCTCGCGCGCCTTCGCGACCCGCTCGTCGGCCTCGGCCTTCGCCCGCTGCACCACGCGATCCGCGTCCGCCTGCGCCGACCCGCGCGCCCGCTCGACGCGCGCATCGGCCTCCCGCCGAGCCTCGGCGACCTTGTCGCTGACCTCTTGGCTCTGCTCCCGCTCGACGTCACGCACGTACGCCCGGCACCGCTCGGCGACCTGCCGCGCGTCATCGCTGTGAGCCTTGGCGGCCTCGGCCTCCCGAACAGCCTGCTCCTCCGCCTGCTGCGCCTCGTCGGCCGCGGCCCGCGCCCGCTGCAGCTTCAGCTCGATCGAGTCGCCGACAGGCAGCACGTCCATGACGGACGCCCCAGCCTGCCGAGCGAAATCGACCAACCCGCTACCTGCTGCCTGCGTCGCGTTGCCGGCCGCGTCCTTGGTCGCCTCCAACGGCGCCAAGGCCTTCGACAGCAGCCAGGTGGTGTTGCGCGGCAAGTCCTTCACCCCGTGGCCCCAGGCTTTGACCAGCCGTCCGGCGGTCCCTGTTCCGGCCATGTTGCTGCCTCCCTGATCTGATCATGACGTCACGACCACGTACCAGGCCCCCAGCCGCCAGGCCGGTACCCCGGTGAAAACAGCACAAACGACGCAACACAAGGTGATCAGGCGACAACCGCAGGCTCAGACCTCGTCCGGGTCGTACATGAACTTCCGCACGTCCTGCGCACACCGGCACGCCGCCGCGACCTTCGCCGCCCACTCCAACGCCTCTGCCCGCGTAGGCACCTCGACGATGAACACCCCGCCGATCAACTCCTTGCTCTCCGGATAGGGCCCGTCGGTGACCACACCGTCCACCCCCACCACCGCAGGCTCGACGGCGTACTTCGGATCCTCGGCGTCGTAGTCCAGCCCACCGGAGTACACGAACACCCCAGCCTCCTTCGCCTCCCGGCACACCGCATGCCCGGCCCGCCCCACCTCCGGAAAGTCCTCGTCCGGGATGTGATCCATCGCGCCCTTGTCGAACGAGATCAGGTACTTCGCCATCTCAACACTCCTTGTCCAGGTGACCCATCACCCGTACTACGAACGGCGCCCCCCGAATCCGACACGCTACCGACGGCATGGTCTGAACGGCATCATCTGACTCGTGCACACCTACGACCCGTCGCCGAGCAGCCTCCGGCCACTGTTCGACACGTTCTGGTCCCCGGCGGGATGGCGCCGGCCGGTCCAATGGCCCACCGACGAGACGCTCAGCGCCGCAGTCGACCGAGGCGTGATGTTCGCCGAACCGGCCGCCCTCGACCACGACGCCTGGGTCGCAGCTGCACGAGCGGCGGCGGGGGAGACGACCCTCGAGGAGGTCGAAGCGGCCTTCGTCGCCAGCCTGACCACGCGCCGCCTGGACCTCCGCTCGGCGCTGGCGTCGTACCTGGTCGCGCGCGATCTCCCCGCCCACAGCTTCACACCCGGCGCCGAAGGCCACTGCGCGATCTGCGGCCTGTACGACGACGCGCTCGCCCAGGACCTCAACGTCCTCAACTTCGAGCGCTTCAAGTGGGGCGGCGCTCGCCACGACAGCGTCATCTACGCCGCCTTCGACCTGCAGCAGTTCCACCGAGCCCCGCAGCTCGAGCCCACCGCCGCCGATCGCCGGCTCGGCCGCACGATCCTCGCCACCCTCAGCGAGTTCCCGAAAGGCGTCACCGCAGCCCAGGCCGTCACCCACCTCAAGCCGCTGAAAGGCAACAGGTCCGAGCGCCAGGTCCTCATCGACATCCTCGGGATCTGCGGCGTGCTCGACACCACCGACCACCGCGGCTACGCCGACGGCTTCGTCCCGTGGAGCCGAAGGGCCCTACCCTCGCGCCGGTTCATCGACCAGGCCTATCCGGCGTGCTGGTGGACAAGCGCCGCAGGCATCAACACAAAGGCCGTCGAGAGCGTCCTGCCGAGCCTGGCCTGAAACGCGTCGAGGGCCCCACCGCGATGCGGTGGGGCCCTCGGTCAGGCTTTCAGGCCGGGAACGGGACCCCGGTGTTGCTGTGGCACCGGTAGCCGTTCGGGTTCTTGGCCAGGTACTGCTGGTGGTAGCCCTCGGCGTAGTAGAAGGCGCCCAGCGGCGCGATCTCCGTGGTGATGTCGCCGTAGCCTCGGGGCTTGATGACCGGGGCGTAGAGGTCGCGGGTGCGCTCGGCCTCCGCGCGCTGGGCCTCGGTCGTGTAGTAGATGGCGGAGCGGTACTGGGAGCCCAGGTCGTTGCCCTGGCGCATGCCCTGGGTCGGGTCGTGGGTTTCCCAGAAGACCTTCAGGAGGTCGGTGAAGGTGGTCTTGGTGGGGTCGTAGACGACGCGGACGGCCTCCGTGTGGCCGGTTCCGCCGGTGCAGACCTCCTCGTACGTCGGGTTGGGGCTGTACCCGCCCGCGTAGCCGACCGCCGTGGTGTACACGCCGGGCTGCTGCCAGAAGATCTCCTCGGTGCCCCAGAAGCACCCGGTGCCGAACCAGACCTCCTCGAGGCCCTCGGGCACCGGCGCCGTCTGCGGCGTACCGAGCACGATGTTGTCCGCCGGGACGGCGTAGCCGGGCTCCGGGCGGCCGGGCAGGGCGGCCGACTGCTCGACCAGAGCGGTGTTGCGCTTGAAGAACGACATCTCACGCCTCTCGCAGAATGACTTTCATAGTGTCTCAACACGACCCCAGGAGCGAACCTTCCCGCCCGGCATTACGCCACGATGACGTCAGGCGATCAACGCCGACGCCGTACGCCGGGCCGCCGGCCCCCGCTCGGTCAACTGCCCGTACGACGCCGCCAGCAGCTCCACCGAGTGACGCAGCGTGTCCGGATCCTGCGTGTACGGCAACCGCATGAACGTCTCCAGCCCACCCTCCGGCGAGAACCGCGACCCAGCGACCAGCAGCACCCCGTTCCGCTGCGCCACCCCCACCAGCGACGACCCGACAGCAGCCGGCAGCTCGCACCACAGCGACAGCCCGCCGCCGGGCAGCGTGAAGCGCCAGTCCGGCAGCACCGACCGCACCGCGGCCGCCAGCGCGTCCCGCCGCTCCCGCAGTCCAGCCCGCCGCTCCGGCAAGATCGCAGCGCGCTCCCGCAGCAGCCGTACGACGACCAGCTGCTCCAGCACCGGCGCCCCCAGATCCATCGACGCCCGCGCGTCCAGGATCCGCGCGACCAGCGACTCCGGCGCGCGCAGCCAGCCGATCCGCAGCCCGCCCCAGAACGACTTGCTCACCGACCCGACCGTGATCACGCCGGACGGGTCGAAGGACGCGAACGGCGGCGGCATCTCCTGCCCGTCCAGCGGCAGCTCGTACAGGGTCTCGTCGATGATCGCGGTGGTCCGGCTGCGCGCGAACGCGATCGCCAGCCGCTGCCGGTCGGCGGCCGGCATCAGCTCACCGGTCGGGTTCTGGAAGTCGACCACCATCCAGGCCGCCCGTGGCGCGGTCTGCCTGATCGTTGCCTCCAGCAACGGGAGGTCCCAGCCGCCAGGGCTCATCGGCGCGGCGACGACGCGGGCGCCGCTGCGCCGGATCGAGTCCACGGAGTTCGGGTGCGTCGGGCTCTCGGTCAGCACCCGGTCGCCGATCTGCGTCATCGCGCGGACCGCGATCGACGTCGCGGCCAGCGCCCCCGCGGTGACGATGATCTGGTCGGGTGACGTCGGCAGCCCCCGCGCTTCGTACGACGCTGCGATCTCGGCGCGCAGCTCAGGCAGCCCCTGCGGGTGGTAGCCCGGCGTCGCGAGGTGATGCGGCAGGTCCACCATCGCCGCCGCGACCGCCGTACTGATCCCCGGTACGGCCGGCGACGCCGCACACGTGAAGTCGTACAGCCCGTCGGTGTCGATCCCCGGTGCGTGGTGCCGCCCGAGCTCGGGCTCGATCCGCGACGGCAAGGCGGTCACGCTGCCCGACCCGCGCCGGCTGGTCAGGTACCCGCGGTCGCGCAGTTCCCGGTACGCCGACGCGACGGTGGTCCGGCTGACTCCGAGCGCGTCGGTCAGCTCCCGCTCGCTCGGCAGCCGCGCGCCGGGCATGATCCGCCCGTCCGCGATCAGCAGCCGGAGCCGTTCGGCCAGTGCCCGGTACGCCGGGCCGCCGTCGTCGGACCAGCCGCCGAGCAGGCCGGTCAGGGTGCTCGCAGGGAGTTGTTGGCCGCTCATGCAGTCCACTATTGCGCAATTGGCTATCGATCACCAGGCCACTGGCGCGCAAACTGGAGCGTGTGACCGCCACCGCAGAACCCACCGCACCCCCTCGGACCCTGGCCGCGCTGAACCCGATCGAGCAGCTGAAAGCCGGTCGCCTCCCGCGCCGCCTGGTCCAGCTGTACGTCGGCCTGGTCCTGTACGGCGCCTCGATGGGCCTGATGATCGAGAGCCACCTCGGCCTGGACCCGTGGGACGTGCTGCACTCCGGCATCACCGAGCACCTGCCGCTGACCTTCGGCACGGTGGTGATCGCGATGAGCTTCCTGGTGCTGCTGCTGTGGATCCCGCTGCGGCAGTGGCCGGGGCTCGGCACGATCAGCAACGCGATCGTGATCGGCCTGGTCACCGACCTGACGCTGTCGCTGGTCCCGACGCCGGACGCGCTCTGGGTGCGGATCCTGTTCCTGACCGTCGGCGGCATCGTGCTGAACGCGCTGGCCGGCGCGCTCTACATCGGCGCCCAGTTCGGCCCGGGCCCGCGCGACGGCATGATGACCGGCCTGGTACGCCGTACCGGCCTGAGCGTGCGGCTCGTCCGGACCAGCATCGAGGTGACGGTGCTCGCGATCGGCTGGCTGCTCGGCGGCGCGGTCGGCCTCGGGACGGTCGCCTACGCGCTGGCGATCGGCCCGCTCGTGCACGTCCTGCTGCCGCTCTTCACGGTGCGGCTGCCGGAGCGCGCGAAGGTGTAGCAGTTCAGCGGAAGCGGGTGGGTCGGCAGCCTTCGAGCTCGGGCGCCGGCTGTCCGCTGAGGATCTCGGCGGCGGCGAGCCGGCCGGCTGCGGCGGCCAGGGTGATCCCCGAGTGCATCACCGCGACGTACAGGCCTTCGGTGGTCGCCGGTGCACCGATGATCGGCTCGTCGTCCACGGGCATCGGGCGCCAGCCGACGTCGACGGAGATCACCTCAGTGTCGCCGGCACCGGTGAAGAACGCGGCGAACCGGTCTCGTACGCGCTGTGCGGTCGCGTGCAGCGCGGCCTGATCGGCTTCACCTGAGTAGACCGTGGGGGCGAGGACGGTCCCGTCGTCCAGCTGCCTGGCCTCCAGCGCCGGCGTCGCCACGATCGCCCGGACCACGCCGGGCTTCGCGCGCAACCGCACGAGGATGGCGGGCGAAGGCTCGACCAGCAGCTCGACGCCGACCCCCGCGCACAGTGCGACACTCCCGGTACCAGCCGCCAGCACGACGGTGTCGGCACGAATCGCCCCGGCGGCAGTCCGCGCGACGGTGTCGGCGCGAGTCGTCCCGGCGGCAACCCGCACGACGGTGTCGGCGGCGATTGTCGCGGCGGTGGTCCGTACGCCGGTCACCCTTCCCGCGTGCTGTTCGAGCGCGGTCACCGTCGTACCGACCAGCACCTTCGCGCCTCGCGCACGCGCCGCGGCGACCAGCACCTCGGCCGCCGCGACCGGATCGAGCGCCGCGTCGTCAGGATGGTGAGCCGCTTCAGCCGGCGGATCGATCAGGTTCGGTTCCAGCGCCCGCGCGTCGCGCGTGAGTGGCCCCGGGGAGTCGTCGAAGCCGTCCCAGACCAGCGATCCGGTCCAGCGGATCGCCAGCGCGGGCAGCTCCGCCTCCAGCCGCCGGTACTCGTCGACCGCGAGGTACCGCAGCAGTGCCGAGGGCCGGTCGCTGGTCACCGGCCGCCCGATCCACGCGAACGACGCCCGCGTGACGCCCGACCCCGGCAGGCCCGAGTCGATCAGCGTGACCGGTCGGCCTTGTCCGCTCAGGTGGTACGCGAGCGATGCGCCGACGATGCCGGCGCCGACCACGACAATGCTGCGCTCCGCCATACCGGTGTTCTAGCAGGCGACCGCCGCGCGCCGACACCGAACAAGCGCAGCGAGGCTCGGACCGCGAACGGTCCGGGCCTCGCTGCGCAGCACCCCTCAGGCTGCGGGTCTAACCGACCGGTTCGAGCTCCCGGTCCTCGGGCACCGGCTCGCGCTTCTTCAGCTTCCGCGGCCACCAGGCCTTCGTTCCGAGCAGCGCGGTGACGCTCGGCACCAGGAAGATCGACATCACGAACGCCGAGATCGCGATCCCGACGGCGACCGAGAAGCCCATCTCGGTGAGCAGCGCCATCCCGGCCAGCATCAGCGAGGAGAAGGTGCCGGCCAGGATCAGCCCGGCCGCGGCGACCGACGGGCCGCCGTGCTCGATCGCGAGGTCGGCCGCGGTCCGTGGATCGATACCCTGCTCGGCCTCCTCGCGCAGCCGGGCGATCATCAGGATGTTGTAGTCGGTGCCGATGGCAACGACGAACAGGTAGAGCATGATCGGCAGCGAGAACGACACGCCCGCGTGCCCGGCGGCGCCCTGGAAGACCAGGACCGTGGCGCCCGTCGTACTGAAGAAGCTGAGCACCACCGCGATCATCAGCACCAGCGGCGCCAGCAGGCTGCGCAGCAGCAGCGCCAGGATGACCGCGATCAGGCCGCCGGCGACCGGGAAGATCACCGAGAGGTCGCGGCTGTTGGCGTCCCGGATGTCCGTGTACGACGACGAAACGCCGCCGAGCAGTGTCGCGGTACCGGCCGGGGCTTCGGCGTGTGCCGCGTCCTTCAGGGCACCGTCGACCAGGTCGAGCGACTCCGCGGCGTACGGCGCGCCGTCGAGCACGACGTTGATCTGGGCAACGGTCTTGTCCTTGCTGAGCAGCGCCGGCGAACCGTCGGCCGCGGCGGGCAGGACAGCGCCGACCCCGTCGACCTGCGCGAGCTTCCCGGCGTACGCCGTGAGCTCGGCCGGGTCGAGCGGGCTGCCGTCGGTGCTCTTCACGTAGACGGTCGTCGGGTTCAGCGCGCCGGCCGGGAAGCCGGTCTGCAGGTCCTTGATCGCCCGCGCCGACTCGGTGTCGGCCGGGAGCTGCGCGAACGCGTCGTAGTCGATCTTCATTCCGAGCGTGCCGAGGGCGAGCGCGACCATGATGCCGCCGGAGATCGTCGCGACCAGGGCCGGGCGCTTCGCGGTGAACCGGCCGAGCCGCTTGAAGGTCGCGCCCTTCGGCGTCTGCTGCCAGGACTTCGACGGCCAGAACACCTTCGGGCCGAGCAGCGAGACGACGGCCGGGATCAGCGTGATCGCGGCGAAGGCCATCACCGCGACCGCGATCGCGAGGCCCGGGCCGAGGCTCTTGAACCCGCCGAACACGGCCAGCAGCAGCGCGCTGAACGAGACCACGATCGCGCCGGCCGCGGAGACGATCACCTCGGCGACCCGGCCCGCGGCGGTGATCAGGGCCTGCTTCGGCTCCTCGCCGGCGCGCAGGCGCTCGCGGTACCGGAAGAGCAGGAACAGGATGTAGTCGGTGCCGACGCCGTACAGGACGACGGTCAGGATGGTCTGCAGGTCCTGGGTGACCTGCAGCACGAGACGAGAGCCCGCGACACCAAGGGCGAGATCCACCGGGCCGCGCTCGAGCTGTTCAGCGGGCAGGGGTACGAGAAGACCAGCCTGCGCGAGATCGCCGAGCAGGTCGGGATCACCAAGGCGTCGCTGTACTACCACTACTCGTCGAAGCAGGACCTGCTGAAGGCGATCATCGGGACGTTCTTCGACGACATGAACGCGGTGTTCCTGCGGGTCGAGGCGACGCCGTGGTCGCTGGCCGCCGAGCAGGAGCTGCTGACGACGTACCTGGAAGTGGTGATCAAGCACCGGGGGACCGGCCCGACGGTGCTGCGCGACATCGCGGCGGTGCTGGCGGCGTTCGGCGACGACCTGGACGTGCTGATCGCGCGCAGCCGGAACTTCCAGCTGTGGCTGGCGGGTCCGGAGCCGCAGCCGAAGGACCGGGTCCTCGCTGCGGCCGCGGTGGAGGTTGTGGGCGCAGTGCTGTCGTCAGGCTTGGAGCCGGCGCAGCTGAGCGACACGGAGATCCGCGAGACGCTGCTGGAGGCGGCGACCGCAGTGCTCTCGGGAAGAGGCAACATCCCGCGCTGAGCGGCGGCCAGGGCCGGTGGTGATGCGGCCGGTGAGGTCGCACGGGGCTGAGGTCGCTGCGGCCGGAAGAAGCTTGAAAGCCTGAGGGCGACCACAGCCTGAAATGCCTGAGGGCGACCACAGGTGGTGCTGTGGTCGCCCTCAGGCAGTGCTTCTGATCGCCCTCAGGCTGGTGTTCGGATCAGACTTCCTTGCCCGGGGTCTTCGGGGCTTGGCCGGGCTGCGCGCGGTGGCGGCCGGTGCCGGGCTGGTCGCCGGACTGGGTGCCTTGTTCGGCGCCCTCGGCGCGGTTGCCGGGCGGGGCGATCCCGGTGAGGGCCGCGGACATCGCCTGGGAGGCCTCCACATCGCGGTTGGCCGGCGCGCCCTGCTGCGGGCCGCTCTGCTGGTTGGCGTACGCCGCCTGGACGAACGCCGCGAGCTCGGCGGCCTTGGCGGGCTGCTGGCTCTCGGGGGCGGTGAAGTACTCGGCGGCCTTCTGCGCGAGCAGGGTCTCGCGCTTCTGCAGCTTCTGGTCCGGCGAGGTGAGCTGGCCGCGGGCGGTCGGGTCCATCCGGTTCGCGGCCAGACCCGCCAGTACGGCGCTCGCCCGGGCGGCGCCCTTGCTGATCTGGTGGTTCACCGCGGTCGACGCCTTGTTGTAGTTCTCCGAGGCCCAGGCCGCGCCCGCCGCGTAGGTCTTGTCCGCCCACGCGTCGATCGGGGCGAGCTTCTCGTCGATCTTGTCGGCGATCGGCTGCAGCTTCTGGTCGAGCCACTGGTCGGCCCGGTTCGCCTGAACCTCGGCGTACTGGCCGGCGGCGCTCAGGCCCTCGCGGCCCTTCGACCAGGCCCAGCGGCCGGTCGCGGCGAGCCCACGGCCCGCGGCGGCGAGCCCGCGGCCGGTCGCCCGTACGGTCGCCATCGTGGCGTCGCGCGCCAGGCCGAGCGCGGTGTCGCGGGCCTGGGTGACGGCCTCTCGCGTCGGCATGCTCAGCCCGGAGGACTCGGCGCGGTGCCGGCCGCCCTGCGACTGCTCCGGCGGGGTGAGCGCGCGGTCGGTGCGGGTGAGCCGCTGCGCGAGCTGGCTGAGCCGGGTCATCGTGTTCCGGACGACGCGGATCCCGCGCGCGACGTTGTTCACGATCGCCATCGCGGCCGCGCCCGCACGGATCACGCCGCGCAGCGCCTGCTGCTCCCGCGGGTTCAGCGCGGCCAGCTTCTCCGCGGCGTCCTTCGCGTCACCGGGCGTCCACGGCTGCAACCCCTGTCCCTCGTTCGGTGTGCTCATCGGATCTCCTAGTCGATGTAGACCGCGTAGTTGACGCCCACCGCCGGAGTCAGCGGGTCTTTGGTCGGCTTGTTGCTGAACAGGTGCAGCTGCGCGCCCGGCCGGGCCCAGACGGCCAGGTGCCGCCGGTCCGCGCCCGCGCCCGGGCCCCACCCGTCCAGGAAGTCGGGGCTGGACTCGTCACCGACGTAGTCCGGCTCGCCCCAGTGCTTGCGGGCCAGCGCGAGATGGTCCGGCCAGTGCGCGTCGAGGCCGTCCTCGGCGTCGGCGATGTCGTCCGGCCCGATCTGGTACGCCGACCAGCCGGAGTTGCGGCAGTCCGCGAAGACCAGGCCGTCGAACACGATCATCGTCGTACCGCGCCGGGTGGTGAACCCCCAGGACGCCGCCGACTCGTCGATCGTCTCGCCCGGCTCCAGGTCCCACGGCGCCCAGCCGGTCGCGGCCATCACGCGGTTGACCAGCGCGGTCACCACAGCCGGCCCGGTGTCGTCGCTGTCCGGCCCGGCGACGGCGGTCCAGTCCCGCACCTCGGCGAGGTCGGCCATCGCCAGGTCGTCCTCGTCCAGCGGCCTGTCCTGCGTGTTCATCCCGGATCCCTTTCGCTCAACGAGGAAAATTTAGGTGCATTCCGGGGTCAACGCACAGCGTTGTCCACAGGCAGGCCGGACTGCACCTGACGGCAAAGTTGTCCACAGCACCGATGGCACGATTCGGGAACGGATAGAACCACGCCGTACATTGGTTCGGTGGACATGAACCAGCCCTACGGCTTCGAGACGCTTGCCATTCACGCCGGGAACGAGCCTGACCCGACCACCGGTTCGGTGGTGCCGCCGATCTACGCGACCAGCACCTACAAGCAGGACGGTGTCGGCGGGCTGCGGAACGGCTACGAGTACTCCCGGTCGGCGAACCCGACCCGGAGCGCGCTCGAGGAGTGTCTGGCCGCGATCGAGGGCGGCAAGCGCGGGTTCGCGTTCGCCAGCGGGCTGGCCGCCGAGGACACGCTGATCCGGTCGCTGTGCGTGCCCGGTGACCACGTGGTCTTCCCCGACGACGCGTACGGCGGCACCTTCCGGCTGTTCTCCAAGGTGCTCGGGAACTGGGGGGTCGAGATGACCCCAGCCGCGGTCACGCACCCGGAGGCGATCCGGGCCGCGATCCGCCCCGGCAAGACCAAGGTGGTCTGGCTGGAGACCCCGACCAACCCGCTGCTGAACGTCGCCGACATCGCGATCGTCGCGCAGATCGCCCACGACGCCGGCGCGCTGCTGGTCGTCGACAACACCTTCGCCTCGCCGTACCTGCAGCAGCCGCTGGAGCTCGGCGCCGACGTGGTCGTGCACTCGACCACGAAGTACATGGGCGGTCACTCCGACGTCGTCGGCGGTGCGCTGATCGTGCGCGACGCCGAGCTGGCGGACAAGATCGCGTTCCACCAGAACGCGATCGGTGCTGTCGCGGGGCCGTTCGACGCGTGGCTGGTGCTGCGCGGGATCAAGACGCTCGGTGTACGGATGGACCGGCACAGCGACAACGCGGAGAAGGTCGTGGAGTTTCTGCAGCGGCACTCGGCGGTGACCTCGGTGCTGTACCCGGGCGTCGAGGGTCACCCGGGGCACGACACGGCGGCGAAGCAGATGAAGCGGTACGGCGGGATCGTGTCGTTCCGGGTCACCGGTGGCGAGCAGCACGCGCTGGACATCTGCAACAAGGCGGAGGTGTTCACGCTGGGTGAGTCGCTGGGTGGTGTCGAGTCGCTGATCGAACACCCGGGGAAGATGACGCATGCCTCGGTCGCTGGTACGCCGCTGGAGGTGCCGGCGGATCTGATCCGGCTGAGCGTCGGGATCGAGACCGTCGACGACCTGCTGCAGGATCTTGACCGCGCCATGGGGTGATTTGCTGAATGCCGCGCGACCCGTTGCCTTGCTGGTGGCGGGTCGCGTTGGTGTTTCTGCGCTGGGTTGAGGTCGGCGGGGATGCGGCCGGGGAGGTTGCGGGGGCTGAGGCCGCGGCGGCCGGAGAAAGCGGAAGGTGGTAGAGGCCGTGGGGTCGTGGGTGGCGTGGCGCGTTGTTGGTGAGGGGCGGTAGTTGGCGTGGGTTTGCTGGTGGCGGTGGATTTCGGGTCGACGTTCACCAAGGCGATTGCTGTGGACGCTGGGTCTGGGGAGCTTGTCGGGCGGGCTGAGCATCGGACGACTGTTGAGACCGACGTGCTGGATGGGTGGTTTGCTTGCCGGGAGCAGTTGGTTGCGGTTGATCGGGGAGTGGAGCGGGCTGAGGTGTTGGCTTGTTCGTCGGCTGGGGGTGGGCTGCGGATTGCTGTGGTGGGGAACGAGGAGCTGGTTACTGCTGAGGCTGGGCGGCGGGTTGCCTTGTCCAGTGGCGGGCGGGTGGTGGCGGTTGTCAGTGGGGGGCTGACTGCCTCGTCGGTGAAGGCGCTCAGGGGGGAGAAGCCTGATGTGGTGTTGTTGCTGGGCGGGACCGACGGGGGGAACTCGGCGGTGCTGACCGGCGCGGCGGGGGTGCTGGCGAAGTACAAGTGGCGGAAGCCGGTGGTTGCTGCGGGCAACGTCGAGGCGCGGGACGAGGTTGCTGGGCTGCTCGCTGACGGTGGGGTGCCGGCGGTGCTGGCGGACAACGTGGTGCCGGAGATCGGGGTGTTCGCGCCGGACTCGGCGCGGGCGGCGATCCGGGAGATGTTCCTGGCGCACGTGATCGGCGGGAAGAACCTGTCGAAGGATCCGGCGTTCGCGCGGATGGTGCGGGCGGCTACGCCTGACGTCGTACTGCGGGGTGTCGAGGTGCTGGCGGGGTTGCACGGGGATGTCGCGGTGGTGGACATCGGCGGGGCGACCACCGACGTGCACTCGGTGATCGAGCTCGACCCGGAGGACGCCAACCTGGGGCGTGAGGTCGTCGCGACGCATCCGGTGACGCGGACGGTCGAGGGGGATCTCGGGATGCGGTGGAGTGCGGTTCCGGTGGTGGAGGCCGGTGTGGAGGCCGGGCTGCTGGAAGAGTCACCAACTCTGCAGCAAGCAGCGAGTAGAAGGCACGAGGATCCGGCGTACCTGCCGGACAGCGAGCAGGAGGCGGCGTACGACGAGCAGTTGGCGACCATCGCGGCGACCGTCGCCCTCCGGCGGCATGCGGGGCGGCAGCGGGTCGTGTTCAGCTCGGGTGGGCGGGTGATCGAGCGGTCGGGGAAGGACCTGCGGGAGGTCGACCTGCTGGTCGGGTCCGGGGGAGTGCTGCGGCACAACGGGCCCGAGGTGGCCGAGCGGATCCTCGGAGCGGTCGGGCGCAACGCGCAGGAGGAGGGTTGGCTGGTCCCGACGACAGCCAAGGTCTGTGTCGACAAGGACTACGTGCTCGCGGGCGTGGGGCTGCTCGCCGAGGTGGATCCGGTGGCTGCCGAGGGACTGGCGCGCGGGATCGGCGCCGAGCTACATGGATCGGTCGCCACCGGGCACTAGGGTCAGGGACGAACCCTGGGGAGGTGCCATGAGCGAACCGGACAAGCCGGAGCAGGAGCGGTCCGACGTACCGGAGGTGGGTCGGGACGAGCCGAGTCCGGTCGCCGACAACGACGTCGCCGAGGGGGTCAGCGACACCGTCGTACCGGGCCCGGCGGAGGACCATCTGGTGGTCGCGTCGAGTCGTGGCGCGGTGGACACCGGGGTGACGCCGGGGATGCAGATCGCCAGCGCCTGGGCGTGGCGGTTCCTGGTCGTGGTCGCGGCGGTGCTCGTGATCGCGTACGCGATGCGCTACCTGTCCGAGGTCGTCGTCCCGGTGACCGTCGGGATCCTGCTCACCGCGCTGCTGATCCCGATCACCAACGCGCTGCAGAAGGCGAAGCTCGCCCGCGGGCCCGCGGCCGGGATCACGGTGATCTTCACGATCGTGCTCGTGGCCGGCCTGCTGACGCTGGTCGGGACGCAGATCGCGACCCAGTTCGAGAACCTGTCGACCCAGGTCGGCGAGGGTGTTCAGAAGCTGCGCGACCTGGCCCGGATCAACCTGAACGTCACGGACGCCGACATCACCGACGCGCTCAACCGGCTGCGCGACACCGTGATGTCCGGCGGCGCGATCGGTCAGCGGGCCGCAGAGGTCGGTACGACGGCCACGCACGTCGTCGCGGGCCTGTTCATCGCGCTGTTCTCGCTGTTCTTCTTCCTGTACCAGGGTGAGCAGATCTGGGCCTGGCTGGTCCGGCTGTTCCCGCGCCAGGCCCGCGAGAAGGCGGACTCGTCCGGCCGCAAGGCGTGGGTCTCGCTGACCGCGTTCGTGCGCGCGACGATCATCGTCGCGGCGGTGGACGCGATCGGTATCGCGCTCGGTGCGGCGATCCTCGGCCTGCCGCTGGTGAGCGCGATCGGGATCCTGGTCTTCGTCGGCGCCTTCGTCCCGGTCGTGGGCGCGCTGGTCAGCGGCATCGTCGCCGTCCTGGTCGCGCTCGTTGCCAAGGGCCCGCTGGTCGCGATCATCATGCTCGCGGTGGTGATCGGTGTGCAGCAGCTGGAGGCGCACGTCCTGCAGCCGTTCCTGCTCGGCCGCGCGGTGAGCGTGCACCCGCTGGCCGTCATCCTGTCGATCGCGACCGGCGTCGTGGTCGCGGGCATCGTCGGCGCGCTGATCGCCGTACCGACAGCGGCGGTCCTGAACACGATCGTGAACCACCTCGCGGGCAACGACGTCGACCCGGAACCACCACGACCGCTGCCACGAAGACCACGGCGTCCACCGGCGACCGACACGGTCTGACCAAAGACGAGAACAGCCGCCCCCGGGAGTCCCCGGGGGCGGCTGCTTTTCGTCGTACGGGTCAGTGCATGGCGGCGGCTGCGGAGGCCTCGAGGTTCGGCTCCTCGCCGTCCTTCGGGGCGTCGTCGCGGCCGGCCAGGCGCTGCTCCGGGGTGATGATCGCGACCACCAGGGCGATCGCGAGGAACGGCAGCGAGACCAGGAAGACGTCGCCCATCGCCTCGACCAGACCGAGCAGGGCCCAGCCCTTCATCGGCTCCTTCAGCGCGTGCAGGGCCTGGACGCTGTTGGCCGCCTTGGCCAGCATGCCGACCATGTTCTGCGCCGAGCTCGGGACGATGTCGCCGAGGTGGTCGGTGAGCCGGCTGGTCAGCACCGCGCCGTACACGGCCGTACCGATCGCGCCACCCATCGAGCGGAAGAACGTCATCGTCGAGGTCGCGGTGCCCATGTGCTTGCGGGGCACGCTGTTCTGCGCGGCGGTGACGGTGATCTGCATCGACAGGCCCAGGCCGGAACCCATCACGAACATGTAGATCGCGAGCTGCCAGTACGGCGTGCTCATGCTCAGCGTGGACAGCAGCACCATCGCGCCGCCGACCAGGACCGCGGAGATGATCGGGTAGATCTTGTACCGGCCGGTCCGGCTCATCAGCTGACCGCTCGGGATCGAGGCGCTGAAGATGCCGACGATCATCGGCAGCAGCGCCAGGCCCGACCGGGTCGGCGACAGGTCCTTGACCGCCTGCAGGTACAGCGGCAGGAAGATCAGCGCACCGAACATCGCGAAACCGAGCAGGAACGCGAACCCGGCGTACCCGGAGAAGATCCGGCCCTTGAACAGGTCCATCGGGATGATCGGCTCGGCGACCCGCAGCTCGACGAAGACGAAGGCGACGGCGAGCACGACGGCCGCGACCAGCAGGCCGATCGTGGTGGCCGAACCCCAGCCGTTGTCCGGGCCGCTCCAGGAGACGGCCAGCAGCAGCGTGGTGACCGCGGCGGTGACCACAGCGGCGCCCAGGTAGTCGATCTTGTGCGAACGCTTCACGTGCGGCAGCTTCAGCACCGCGCCGACGATGCCCAGGGCAACCAGGCCGATCGGCAGGTTGATCCAGAAGATCCAGCGCCAGCCCGGACCGTCGGTGAGCAGACCGCCGAGCAGCGGGCCGGCCACCGAGGAGAGGCCGAAGACGGCACCGAAGTACCCCATGTACTTACCGCGCTCGCGCGGCGGGATCACGTCGCCGATGGTGGCGAAGGCCAGCGACATCAGGCCACCGGCGCCGAGGCCCTGGACGGCCCGGAAGCCGATCAGCATCTCGATGTTCTGCGCCAGCGCGGCCAGCACGGAGCCGGCCAGGAAGGTGACGATCGCCGCGATGAACAGCGGGCGGCGGCCGTACAGGTCGGAGATCTTGCCCCACAGCGGGGTGGAGGCGGTCGAGGTCAGCAGGTACGCCGTGACCACCCAGGACAGCTTGTCCAGGCTGTTGAACTCGCTGACGATCTGCGGCAGCGCGGTCCCGACGATGCTCTGGTCGAGCGCGGCCAGGAACATGCCGGCCATCAGGCCGCCGAGGACGACCAGGATCTGCTTGTGGGACAGGTAGCTCGGGGTGTTCGGATCGGGCGGGGCGCCGCCGCTGACGGCGGGCTCGGTGGTGCTCATCTGGTGCTCTCCACGTTCTGTTCGGTGTTCAGTCGCGCGGCGGCGGCCCAGCCCTTGTCGGCCCAGGACTTGTCGTCGCGTGCGTCGGTGAGGTTCGCGACGCCGTCGGCGAACCGCGTCATCAACTGCTCGAAGTTCTTGATGTCCTGCTCGGACCAGCCCTCCATGGCCTGGGTGAGCAGCGCCATCCGGCGGCGCGCGTTCTCCTCCCAGGAGGCCGTGCCCTCGGCGGTCAGCTCGACCCGGAAGGCGCGGCCGTCGTCGGGGTCGGCCGAGCGCTGGACCAGCCCGGCCTGCTCCAGCGAGCGAACGTGCCGGCTGGCGGTGGAGGCGTCGATCTCCATCTTGTTGGCCAGGTCGGACAGCCGCAGCGCGCCGTTGCACCGCAGGACGAAGAGCACCAGGTGGGCGCTCTGGTCGAGCGAGTCACCGGGCTGCTTGGCCTTCAGCCGCCGCCCGATCCGGGTGAACGCGTGCAGGACCCCCTCGACCGGGGTCTGCGGGGCGTACCCGTCATTTACATGCATGGTGCAAGCATATACATGCATGCGTGATGCATGCAAATGAGTTTCCTAAGATGTTCCGAGAATCGCCAATGATTAACCGCCCGTAGTCTGGCGGTCACCGAACGGATTGGGGACGGGCATGCAGAGGATCGCGGTGGTCACCGGCGGTGGGTCCGGGCTCGGGCGGGAGATGGCGCTGGCGCTGGCCGCGGCCGGGTTCCAGGTGACCGTGACCGGGCGGACCGAGGCCAAGCTGCGCGAGACCGCGGCGGCGGCCGAGGAGATCGACGCGGTCGGGGATGCCGGGGTCGGCGAGGTCCGGACGGCGGTGCTCGACGTGATCGACGGCGCGGCGGTCCGGGAGTTCTTCGCGAGCCTGTCGCGGATCGACGTCCTGGTGAACAACGCCGGGACCGGGATGCCGGCGGCGCCGGTCGAGGAGGTCGGCGAGGACGACTGGCGGGCCGTCGTCGACACCAACCTGACCGGGTCGTTCCTGTGCGCCCAGGCGGCGTTCGCGCTGATGCTGCGGCAGGACCCCAAGGGCGGCCGCATCATCAACAACGGCTCGATCTCGGCTCACGTCCCGAGGCCGCACGCCATCGCGTACACGGCGTCCAAGCACGCGGTCAGCGGCCTGACCAAGGGTCTCGAGCTCGAAGGCCGCTCGCACGGCATCACCGCCGGCCAGATCGACATCGGCAACGCCGCCACCGCGATGACCGAGCGGATGGAGCAGGGCGCGTTGCAGCCCGACGGCTCGACCGCGGTCGAGCCGACCTTCGACCCGCGGATCGTCGCGGACTTCGTGGCGCGGGTCGCGCTGCTGCCGACGTCGGTCGCCGTACCGACGCTGACGGTGATGGCCGCCGGCATGCCGTACGCCGGCCGCGGCTAGCGACCGGCGTACCGGCTTCAGCTGATCCGGTTGACCTGCGAGGCCCCGGCCGGGCAGAGCACGAGCAGACAGCTGTCGACCTTGACGTCGTCGATCACCGGGCCCCAGGCCTGCAGTGACGTGCTGGCGAACTCCAGCGTTGCCGTGCTGTTCAACAGGTTGGTGAAGTAGAAGGTGCGGTAGGTCCAGCCCATGTTCGCGTTGGACTTGCCGGTGACGTCGAAGGTGAACGTGTCGACCTCCTGCGCGTTCACCGACACGCGGCCGGACTTGAGGGTCGGCGGGCCTTCGGTGTTGCCGGCCAGCGCGTACGTCACCTTGTACGTCGTCAGCAGCTGCGTCGGGAACGAGCGCGCGACCGCGCCCGGGCTGGAGCTGTTCAGGTCGAGGGACTGACGGCCTTCGGCGTCCTGCCAGTCGGTGGTCAGGTCGACGCCTCCGGACGTCACGGTCCAGCCGTCGAGCTGCTGGCCGGTGCCGAAGCCTTTGAACTCGACGGTCAGGCGAGGTGTCTCGAAGCCGCTGGCGACGATCGATGCGGCGGACGCGGGTGACGCGGTCAGGGCGACGAGGGCGGTGCTGAGGGCGAGCAGGAACGACGTACGACGGAACTTCACGAGGCCTCCCCAGGCAGAACGGACGGACGGGTCCTAACAGTCAGTGTGCGGTCACCCTCCGCGATCGGCGCGGCGGACGGCGTGGGGGGCAAATCGACAAGAAGTTTGTCGGCGGCGGCGTCTAGGGTCTGCAGGGTGAGTGAGCAGCGGGAGTCCCTGGTCCACGCGCGTGGGCTGACCAAGGCGTACGGCGGGTTCGAGGCGGTGCGCGGGATCGACCTGGACGTGCTGCGGGGCGAGGCGTTCGGGTTCCTCGGGCCGAACGGGGCGGGCAAGTCCTCGACGATGCGGATGATCGGCGCGGTCTCGCCGGTCAGCGGTGGTGAGCTGCGGATCCTCGGGATGGACCCGGCGGCCGACGGGCCGGCGATCCGGGCCCGGCTCGGGGTCTGCCCGCAGGACGACACGCTCGACACCGAGCTGTCCGTGCACGAGAACCTGACCGTCTACGGCCGGTACTTCGGGCTCAGCCGCGCCGACTGCCGGGAGCGCGCCGACGAGCTGCTGGAGTTCGTCGCGCTGACCGACAAGGCCAAGGTGAAGGTCGACGAGCTGTCCGGCGGGATGAAGCGGCGGCTGACGATCGCCCGGTCCCTGGTCAGCAAGCCCGACCTGCTGCTGCTCGACGAGCCGACCACCGGCCTCGACCCGCAGGCCCGGCACCTGCTGTGGGACAAGCTGTTCCGGCTCAAGCAGGCCGGGGTCACGCTCATCATCACCACGCACTACATGGACGAGGCCGAGCAGCTGTGCGACCGGCTGGTCGTGATGGACGCCGGCCTGATCGCCGCCGAGGGCTCGCCGTCCGAGCTGATCCGGGACTACTCGACCCGTGAGGTGACCGAGCTGCGGTTCGGGCCCGAGGTGATGTCGTCCGACCACGACGCGCTGGCCGGGAAGGTCGAGGACCTCGCGCAGCGGATCGAGGTGCTCCCCGACCGGCTGCTGCTCTACACCGACGACGGTGAGCGCGCGGTCGCGGCGGTGCACGAGCGTGGGCTGCAGCCGGCCGCCGTACTGGTGCGGCGGTCGACGCTCGAGGACGTGTTCCTGCGGCTGACCGGCCGGACGCTGGTCGACTGATGAGCGTCGTCGTGGAGAACGGCCGCCGTCAGTTCGACTACTGGGCGACGGTCTACAAACGGACCTGGAAGGGCAGCCTGGTCAGCAGCTTCCTGCTGCCACTGCTCTACCTGGCCGCGATGGGAATCGGGCTCGGCTCGTTCGTCGACGACAACGGGTCCGGCGCGCTCGGTGGGATCAGCTACCTGCAGTTCATCGCGCCCGGTCTGCTCGCCGCGACCGCGCTGCAGATCGCGGTCGGCGAGTCGACGTACCCGGTGATGGGCGGGATCAAGTGGCAGAAGTTCTACTTCTCGATGATCGCGACCCCGCTGCGGCCGGCCGACGTGATGTACGGGCAGCTGGCGTTCGTCGGCTTCCGGGTGCTGACCACCTGCACGGTGTTCCTGGTGGTGATCGCGGCGTTCGGCGGGCTGGCGACGGCGTGGGGGCTGTTCGCGCTGCCGGTCGCGTTGCTGGTCGGGATGGCGGCGTCCGCGCCGGTCTGCGCGGTCGCGACCCGGCTGGAGAACGACTCCGGCTTCGCGATGATCTTCCGGTTCGGCGTCGTGCCGGCGTTCCTGTTCTCGGGCGCCTTCTTCCCGGTCTCCCAACTGCCGAACTGGATCGAGTGGCTGGCCTACCTGAGCCCGTTGTGGCACGGCGTCGAGCTGTCGCGTGACCTGAGCCTGGGCACGGTCGACCCGCTGGCCGCGCTCGGCAACTTGGCCTACCTGGCGGCGTGGTTCGTCGTCGGTACGTGGTTCGCGGTCCGCGGCCTGACCCGGAGGTTGATCAGCTGATGGCCACTCTCACCGCGCGCGTGCTGCCGCTGCCGGTCCGCCTCGGCAGCGGCCGGCATCTGGTCGAGCGCAACTTCCTGGTCTACAAGCGGTCCTGGGTCGTGTTCGTGTCCGGCTTCTTCGAGCCGGTCTTCTACCTGCTCTCGATCGGCATCGGCGTCGCGCAACTGGTCGGCGACTTCACGCTGGCCGACGGTACGGCGATCGGGTACGCCGCGTTCGTGGCGCCCGCGATGCTGGCCAGCTCGGCGATGAACGGCGCGATCTTCGACTCGACGTACAACATCTTCTTCCGGATGAAGTACGCCCGGCTGTACGACTCGATGCTGGCGACGCCGCTGCGGCCGTGGGACGTCGCGACCGGCGAGGTGACCTGGGCGCTGCTGCGCGGCGCCTGCTACTCGGCGGCGTTCATCGTGGTGATGCTGATCATGGGCCTGGTCGAGTCGTGGTGGGCGCTGCTGGCGCTGCCGGCCTCGGTCCTGATCGGGTACGCGTTCGCCGGTGCCGGGATGGCGATGACGACGTTCATGCGCAGCTGGCAGGACTTCGAGTTCGTCCAGCTGGCGACGATGCCGATGTTCCTGTTCTCGGCGACGTTCTACCCGATCGAGACCTACCCCGGCGCGATCCGCTGGCTGGTCGAGATCACCCCGCTGTACCAGGGCGTCGCGCTGGAACGCGCGCTGACCACCGGCACGGTGAGCTGGACCCTGCTGATCAACGCGCTCTACCTGATCGCGATGGGCACCGCAGGGATGTACGTCGCCTCCCGGCGCCTGGGGAAGCTGCTGCTGAAGTAGGCGGGCTCGCTCACCAGTCCAGGTGCTGCGTGCCCAAGCGGTCGGCGTACCAAGCGCGGATCGCCTCGACGGTCTCCGCGGGCAGCGGGTTGGCGACCGCGTCGATGCTGGTCTCCAGGTGGTCGACCGAGCGGGTGCCGGGGATGACCGTCGAGACACCGTCGTTCGCGAGCAGGAACTGCACCGCCGCGTCGACCAGGCTGACACCCGGCGGCAGCAGCTCGCGCAGCTCGTCGACCAGGCCGGCGCGCAGCGCAACGTCCTCGGCGGACCAGCGCGACCGGACGTCGTCGAACGTGCTGGTGGCGTCGTACCGGCCGGAGAGCCAGCCGGACTCCAGCGGGACCTTGACGATCACGCCGACGCCGTGGGCGGGCGCCTCGGTGACGCTCGGCCAGGTCTCCTGGAAGAGCGCGGACATCCGGACCTCGGCAGCCTGCGAGTCGGTGGCCAGGACCGTGCGGACGTCGGCGTCCCAGTCGACCGATGCGCCGAACGCACGGATCATCCCCTTGTCCCGCAGGGTTTCCAGGGCGGCGTAGTGCTCGGCACTGGTCAGCACCTCCGGCGGCGGGCTGTGCAGGACGACCACGTCGATGTGCTCGACGCCCATCCGGCGCGCGCTGCCCTCGACCGACGTCGCGATCGCGTCGACCGACCAGTCGGTGCGCCCGTCGTGCGTCGGGCCGACCTTGGTGCAGAGCACGACCTGCTCGCGCGGGACGCTCTGCAGCGCCGTACCGACGTTGAGCTCGCTCTGCCCGTCGGCGTACGCCGGGGCGGTGTCGATGAAGTTGATCCCGGCATCCAGTGCGGAGTGCACGATCCGGACCGCCTCGTCCGGGTCCGGCCCGGTCGGCCAGCTCGACGACCGGCCGAGCTGCCACGCCCCCAGCCCGATGGTGCTGACGTCGATACCGGAGGAGCCGAGCGGGCGCATCTGCAGGGTCATACGGCCAACCTATCCGGGCCGCTCGCCGGTCGCGATCTTGCGCAGCCACCAGACGCCGCCGGAGCGCATCGACGCGCGGCTCGGGCCGCTGAGGCTGTCGACCAGGTGCAGGTAGGTGACCGCCTGGTGGAGGGCGCCGATCTGGTTCGCCAGCTCGAGTGCGCGGCGCAGTGCAGGCATCGGCGCGTAGTCGAGCCACTCGGTGAGATAAGCGTCCAGCACCTGCGGATCGCGCGAGTGCGGTGACCGGCCCTCGACGAAGGTGACGAGATCGAGGAACGGGTGCGCGAGGCACGCGTCGGTCCAGTCGAAGGCGAGTGCCCGGCCGTCCCGTACGGCGATGTTCCGCGGATGGAGATCGCCGTGCAGGAGCGTCTCCGGTACGCCGATGGCCGCGAGCTCGGCGATCGCTTCGCGCAGCGCGGGGCCGCGGGTGGCGAGCTGGTCGCGTTCGGCGGGAGTGAGGTCGGCGGTCAGCTCGTTCGCGCCGAGCACGTCGTCGATCGCCGCCTCGAGCTGGTCGAGGCGGCGGTCGGTGCAGCTCATCGCGAGCAGGGCGTCGGGGGAGTCGACGTAGCTGCGCTGGAGCTGGGCGTGGGTGCGGATCGCCGTCGACCACTGGTCGAGGTCGTCCTGGATCGCGAGCGGTTCGCCGAGGTCGGGGAGCAGCATCCAAGCGCGCTTCTCGTCGACGGTGAGCGGCTCGACGACGAGACCGGGGCGTTCGGCGGACAGGCGCTGGAGGAAGGCGGGCTCGTGGGCGAAGAGCAGCGGGCGGGCGTCGGCGTGGTCGGGGACGACGGTCGAGGAGTGCGTGATCGCCTTGAAATAAGCGTCTTCCGGCACCCGGAAGACGTTGGAGAGGCCCCAGGAGCGGACCTGCTGCAGCGGTCCGGTGCGCTGGACCTGCTCGTCGATCCAGGCCAGCGCCTCGTCGTACCACTCGGGGCGGGTCCACGGAGGAAGCAGCGGCGATCCGGCGGGCCGGGCGAGGAGCTTGCCCGCGGCCGTGACCAGCGGGTGGTCCAGGCCGGAGACCCAGCGGGCGCCGGCCGGAATGTTGCCTTCGGCCACCATCAGGTAGTCCGGGCCTTCCGCGTCGAGGCATTCGAGGACCACCGCCTCGATTCCGAGCTGCTCGCGGAACGCGCGCACCACGCGATCGACGTCGGGGAACCAGACCTCCTCCGGCAGTTCGACCCGGGGCAGTCCGGTGGGCAGAACGAGCACAGCTTCGTCGCCCGGGCGGATGACCACGGCGGTCATGGTCGCCGGCGATCGACCGCTCTCCGGCTTCGCCGTCGCACCGGTGTGGTCACTGCCTGCTGCACTCATCGCGGAATCCTAGGGCCCCGGCGCCTCCTGGTGAACCCGATTTCATCTGCTACTTTTATTCGGAGAGAGTATCTCCGTTTAGAGGACGGCAACGATGGCAGAGACCGTGCTGGTGACGGGCGGGACCGGGTACGTGGCCGGCTGGTGCATCGTCACGCTGCTGGAGCGTGGGTACGACGTCCGGACGACCGTGCGCAGCCTGGTCAAGGGCGACGCGGTCCGCGAGGCGGTGAGCGCCGCCGTGGATCCCGGTGAGCGGCTCGGGTTCGCGGTCGCCGACCTGATGTCCGACGACGGCTGGGCAGACGCGATGAAGGGCGTCGACCACGTCCTGCACGTCGCGTCCCCGCTCGGTGACGGCGGTTCGAACGACCCGGACGCGCTGATCGTCCCGGCGCGCGAGGGTGCGCTGCGCGTGCTTCGCGCGGCGACCGCCGAAGGCGTCCAGCGGGTGGTGATGACGTCGGCGGCCAACGCGGCCTCACCCGCGTCGTACGGGACCGAGGGTGTCACCGACGAGACACTGTGGACGGTCGACGACCCGAAGCTCCCGGCGTACCGGCGGTCGAAGACCCTGGCGGAGAAGGCGGTCTGGGACTTCATGGCCGCGTACGACGGTCCGACGCGGCTCACCACGGTGCTGCCGGGCGCGGTGTTCGGGCCGATCCTGACGCCGGCCAATCTCGGCTCGGTGGAGATCATCGCCCGGATGGTCCGGGGCGCGATGCCCGGTGTGCCGCGGATCGGGCTCGAGGTGGTCGACGTCCGGGATCTGGCCGACCTGCACGTCCGGGCGATGGTCGCGCCCGAGGCCGCCGGTGAGCGGTTCCTGGGGACCGGCGAGTTCGTCTGGATGCGCGACATCGCGCGGGTGCTGAAGGACGGGCTGGGGGAGCGCGGCGCGAAGGTCTCGACCCGGCAGTTGCCGGACTTCCTGGTCCGGCTGGCGGCGATCCGGGACCAGCAACTACGGTCGATCACCATGTCGCTCGGACGCCGCAACCGGCACACCACCGCGAAGGCGCAGCGCGTCCTGGGCTGGACGCCGCGCCCGGCCGCCGAGACCGTGCTGGGCTGCGCGGAGAGCCTGATCGAGCACGAGGCGCTGTGATGAGCCGAGCCGAGCCGATTGACCGGAGCGCGCTGTGATGGTTCGGGCCGACGCCGCGCGCAACCGCGCCAAGCTGGTTGCTGCGGCGCGGGAGGTGTTCGCCGAGCGCGGGTTCGGGGCGACGCTCGACGACATCGCCCGGCACGCGGGCGTCGGCACCGGTACGGCGTACCGGCATTTCCCGAACAAGCAGGCGATCGCCGCCGAGGTGCTCGCCGACGCGACCAGCGCGATCGCGCGGGACGCGCGCGACGCGCTCGCGGTCGAGGACCCGTGGGAAGGGCTGGTGCTGTTCTTCGAGCGGAACGCGGTGCGGCAGGTCGCCGATCGCGGGCTGTACGAGACGCTCACCGGACAGGGCAACGACCAGGAGCAGGCCCGGATCTGGCCGCAGGTCTTCGAAGCGGTGACCGAGCTGTTCGAGCGCGCCCGCGCCGCCGGCGTGGTCCGGCCGGACGCCGCGCCACAGGATGTCGCCGCGATCTTCGCCCTGCTCGGCCCGGCGTTCGAGATGAGCCGCAGCACGTCGGAGGACCTTTGGCGCCGCTACCTCGCGCTGATGCTGGACGGCCTGCGCCCGAACGGCCAGGCGCCGTTCCCGGTCCCACCGCCGCCGCTCGACCAGCTCGACGTGATCCTGTCCGCGGGAAAACACCGCCAGAAACAAGCCCGCTCTGGTTAGTGTGGGCTGGTGAGCATCACAGCGGCGGAGATTGCCCGGGCAGCGGATCTGCTGCACGACGTCGTGGCGCCGACGCCGCTGGAGTACTCGCGGTGGTTGAGCGACCTGGTCGGCGGTGACGTCTTCCTGAAGTGCGAGAACCTGCAGCGGACCGGCTCGTTCAAGCTGCGCGGCGCGTACGTGCGGATGGCGCGGCTGTCGAAGCAGGAGAAGGCGCGCGGTGTGGTCGCGGCCAGCGCCGGGAACCACGCGCAGGGCGTCGCGCTCGCGGCGCAGCTGCTCGGGATCAAGGCGACCGTCTTCATGCCGTACGGCGCTCCGATCCCGAAGGAGAACGCGACCCGCGCGTACGGCGCGGAGATCCGCTTCGTCGGGACGTCGATCGACGACTGCCTGCGCGCCGCGCGCGAGTTCGAGGCGGAGACCGGAGCGGTGCTGATCCACCCGTTCGACCACCCGGACATCGTCGCCGGGCAGGCGACCGCTGGGCTGGAGATCGTCGAGCAGTGCCCGCAGGTGCGGACCGTCGTCGTACCGACCGGTGGTGGTGGGCTGATCGCGGGGATCGCGTCGGCGATGCAGCGCGACGGGATGCCGATCGGCGTCGTCGGGGTGCAGGCGAAGGGCGCCGCGGCGTACCCGGCCTCGCTGCTGGCCGGCGAGCCGGTCGCGCTGGAGCGGATGAGCACGATGGCCGACGGGATCGCGGTCGGGCTGCCCGGTCAGGTGCCGTTCGCGGCGATCCAGGCGTACGTCGACGAGGTGCTCACGGTCGGCGAGGACTCGTTGTCCAAGGCCCTCTTGCTGGTGCTCGAGCGCGCGAAGCTGGTGGTCGAGCCCGCGGGCGCGGCCGCGGTCGCCGCCGTACTGGACGATCCGAAGCGGTTCAAGCCACCGGTCGTCGTGGTCCTGTCCGGTGGCAACATCGATCCGGTGCTGCTGATGCGCGTGCTGCGGCACGGTATGGCGGCCGCCGGTCGCTACCTGTCGCTGCGGGTGCGGATCCCGGACACCCCCGGCGGTCTGGCCACGCTGCTGACCCGGCTGGCCGAGGTCGAGGCGAACCTGATCGAGGTCCTGCACGAACGCATCTCCGAGACCCTCGACCTGGACGAGGTCGAGGTCGCGCTGCAGCTGGAGACCCGGGGTGAGGAGCACCGGATGCGGGTATTGAACAGCCTGAGCGCCAACGGATACACCTACACCTTGAACTGAGGAGCAACGGCATGTCTGACGATTCCCCGCCTACTGCGCGGCACTCGGCACGGCACCTCGGAGCACTGGAGAAAAGCCCACGATGGAAGAACATCGAGGGCTTCCCTCCAGCACTCCGAGCTACCGCACCGAGCACCTGCTCGCTACGGCGGGGAACCGTCAGACATGCCGTTGTGAAGGTCGTTGCCCTAGCGGCTGCAGCACTGTTGTTGGCCACCGCCTGTACGCCGGGAGCCGAGACCCCCGAGGGGGGTGCGAGCGCGCCGAGCTCGGTGAAGACCGACGCCGCCTCGCTGGGGGATGTCAGCCTGACCGTGTGGGACCAGGAGGTCCGCGGCGGGCAGGCGGCGCAGATGGCCGAGCTGATCAAGCAGTTCGAGGCCAAGTACCCGAACATCAAGATCAAGCGGGTCTCGCGGTCCTTCGACGACCTGAAGACGCAGCTGCGGCTGGCGCTGACCGGCAACGACGCGCCGGACGTCGTACAGGCGAACAACGGCCGGTCCGACATGGGTGAGTTCGTGAAGGCCGGTCAGCTGGTGCCGCTGGACGAGTGGGCGAAGGCGTACGACTGGGGCAGCCGGTACCCGGCGTCGGTGATGCAGTACTCGCGGTACTCCGCGGACGGCAAGACGTTCGGCGAGGGCAACCTGTACGGCCTGCCGCAGGTCGGTGAGGTGGTCGGGCTCTACTACAACAAGGACAAGCTCTCCAAGCTCGGGATCCAGCCGCCGACCACGTGGGCGGAGTTCGAGGACGCGCTGGCCAAGGCCAAGGCCGGCGGCGAGCTGCCGATGCAGCTCGGCAACCTGGACAAGTGGCCGGCCATCCACGTCTTCGGCACCGTGCAGGACAAGACCACCCCGGCCGACCAGATCACCACACTCGCGTTCGGGCGGCCCGGCGCGTCCTGGAAGACGCCGGAGAACACCAAGGCCGCCGAGAACCTCGTCTCCTGGGTGGACAAGGGCTACTTCAACAACGGCTTCAACGGCCAGGGCTACGACCCGGCCTGGCAGGACTTCGGCAAGGGCAACGGCGTCTTCCTGATCGCCGGGACCTGGCTGCAGGCCGACCTGCAGAAGGCGCTCGGCGCCAAGGTCGGCTTCATGCTCCCGCCGGGCACGGACGCTTCGGCGAAGCCCGTGATCACCGGCGGTACCGGTCTGCCGTTCGCGATGACCAACAAGGCCAAGAACAAGGACGCCGCGGCGGCGTACATCAACTTCATCACCAGCCCGGACGCGATGAAGGTGCTGACCGCCACCGGCAACCTGCCGATCGCCGACACCGGCCAGCAGCAGGCCCCGGCCGGACTGGCCAAGGACGTCTTCGCCGCCTTCGGTACGGCGGTCGACCAGGAGGGCCTGGTGCCGTACCTCGACTACGCGACCCCGACCATGTACGACACGCTCGGCGCCGCGCTGCAGGACCTGATGGCGAAGAAGGCGACGCCGCAGCAGTTCGTCGACAAGCTGGAGGCCGACTACAGCAAGTTCGCCGGCAAGTGAGCTCACCGCCCGGCGAACCGCGCAAGATCGGCTACCTCTACATCCTGCCCGCGCTGGTCGTGTACGGGTTGTTCCTGCTCTACCCGCTTGGCCGCGCGGTGCACCTGTCGCTGTTCGAGTGGGACGGGATCTCGCTCGGCAAGTTCGTTGGCCTGAGCAACTACGCCGACGTGGTCGCGGACGCCGGGCTGCGGGCGGCGTTCGGGCACGCGCTGGTGCTGCTGATCTTCTACTCGGTGCTGCCGGTCGTCATCGGGCTCGCGCTGGCGTCGGTGCTGCGGCGGGCGCGGGTGCGCGGGCTCGCGTTCTTCCGGACTGTGGTGTTCCTGCCGCAGGTCGTCGCGATGGTCGTGGTGGCCGTTGCCTGGCGCCACATCTACGCGCCGGACGGTCCGCTGAACGACGTACTGCGGGCGGTCGGCCTGGACGGGCTGGCGCGCGGGTGGCTCGGTGACTACGCGTTCGCGCTGCCCGCGGTGGGGGTGATCGGGACGTGGTTCGAGACCGGGCTGGTGACCGTGCTGCTACTGGCCGGGATGGCGCGGATCCCGCGCGAGCGGTACGAGGCGGCGCGGCTGGACGGCGCCGGGCCGGTCCGCGAGTTCTTCGCCGTGGTGCTGCCCGCCGTACGGGGTGAGATCGCGGTCGCCGTCACGCTGACCGTGATCGCCGCGCTGCGGACGTTCGACCTGGTCTACGTGACCACCAGCGGGGGACCCGGTACGTCGACCAGCGTGCCGTCGTACGAGGTGTACCACCGGGCGTTCGAGCTCGGGCAGGTCGGCTCGGCGGCGGCGATCGGAGTGTGCTTGACGGTGCTGATCTTCCTGATCACGCTCGGGGTCAACCGGATCGCGGACCGCGGATGAAGGCCTCGGCGGGAGAGCGGTTCGGCAACTACCTGCTGCTGGTCGTCTTCGGGTGCTTCGCGCTGGCGCCGATCGTGTCGATCGTCACGGCCGCGCTCGGGCCGGACGACGCCGGCAGCGGGTCGAGCGGGTTCGGGAACTTCGGCAAGGCCTGGGAGATCGGGCACTTCGGGACGTATCTGCGGATGAGCCTGCTCGTGTCCGTGTCGGTGGTCGTCGTGAGCGTTCTGCTGTCGATCCTGTCCGGCTACGCGTTCGGGACGATGCGGTTCCGCGGCGCGGGGGTGCTGTTCTACCTGTTCCTGCTCGGCATCATGATGCCGACCGAGGCGATCGTCGTCCCGCTGTACTTCGACCTGCGCACGCTCGGGCTGACCGACACCTACTGGGCGGTCGCGCTGCCGCAGGTCGCGCAGTCCGTTGCCTTCGGCACCTTCTGGATGCGGGCCTACTTCCGGTCGTCGAGCCGGTCGCTGGTCGAGGCGGCCCGGCTGGACGGCGCCGGGCACTGGCGGACGCTGTGGCGGGTGCTGGTCCCGCCCGCGCGACCGGCGCTGGTGACGCTGATCGTGCTGGTCTTCATGTGGACCTGGAACGAGTTCCTGATCCCGCTGGTGATGGTGACGAGTGAGTCGCTGCGGACGGCGCCGCTGGGGCTGGCGTTCTTCTCGGGTCAGTACACGTCGGGGTTCACGCTGCTCGCCGCGGGCGCGGTGATCGTGGGGCTGCCCGTCGTACTGGTTTATGCGTTCCTGCAGCGGCACTTCATCGCCGGGATGCTGGAAGGCGCCGTACGGGAGTAGCTACTCGCAGGACTTGAGCAAGGGGGAGTGCAGCCGGTCGGCGAGGACGCGGCGCTGGGTCGGCTGCGCCTCGGTCTGACGCAGCAGGCCCTCGTCGGTGAGCCGGACCTTGACCGCGCGGCGGTCGTCGGGGCACATGTGCCGCTCGACCAGGCCGGCGGTCTCCAGCCGGCCGATCACGCGGGACAGCGCGCTCTGGCTCAGGTGCACCGACTTGGCGATGGTCTGGACCTTCGCGGACTGCTCGGGCAACTCGGCGAGCCGCTCGAGCACCTCGTACTCGCTCATCCCCAGCGCGTGGCCCGCCTGCAGCTCGCGGTCGAGCGCGCAGCTGAGGTCGGCGTGGCGGGCGAGGAGCTCGCGCCACTCGCGCACGTCAGCCGAGGCGGTCGTCGTACTGACCTTCGTGTCGGTCACGAGCGCGACGTTATCATGCATGCGCATTCAATGCAAACGCATTTAATGCCTAGACATTAGATGCACATGCATGCAAAGCTCTCTCCTCGTGACACAGACAACGCACACACCTCCGGCTCGCATGACCTGGGACGCCCGCCTGTGGGGCGCGCTCCTGGTGGTCTGCGGCGTGATCTTCCTCGACGGCCTGGACGTGTCCATGGTCGGTATGTCGCTGCCCTCCATCGGCGCCGACCTCGGCGTCTCGCTGTCGTCCCTGCAGTGGGTCGTCACCGGCTACGTCCTCGGGTACGGCGGACTGCTGCTGCTCGGCGGCCGCACCGCCGACCTGCTCGGGCGGCGCAAGGTCTTCCTGATCGCGCTCGCCGTCTTCGCCGTGGTCTCGATGCTGAGCTCGCTGGCCACCAACCCCGAACTGCTCATCGCCGCGCGGTTCGTGAAGGGTGTCGCCGCCGCGTTCACCGCGCCGGCCGCGCTCTCGATCATCACCACCACCTTCCACGAGGGCCCGGACCGCAACCGCGCCCTCAGCATCTTCACCACCTGCGCCGCCAGCGGCTTCTCGATGGGCCTGATCCTCGGCGGCGCGCTGACCGAGGTCGGCTGGCGCTGGACCTTCCTGATGCCCGGCCCGGTCGCGCTGATCGTGTTCCTGTTCGCGCTCAAGCTGATCCCGAACAGCCCGCGCGACGACGCCGCCGGCGGGTACGACGTACCGGGTGCGATCACCGTCACGGCCGGCATGCTCTCGCTCGTGTACGCCGTGGTCGGCGCCGAGCACGCCGGCTGGGCCTCGGTCCAGACCATCGGGCTGTTCGTGCTCGCCGCGGCGCTGCTGACGGCGTTCGTGCTGATCGAACGCCGGACCAAGCACCCGCTGGTGCGGCTCGGGATCCTTCGCGCGCCTTCGTTGCGGCGGGCCAACCTGGCGATCCTGACCGTGTTCGGCGCGTACGTCGCGTTCCAGCTGATCGGGACGCTCTACCTGCAGAACCTGCTCGGCTGGTCGTCGTTCGAGACGGCGCTGGGCTTCCTCCCGGCCGGCCTGCTGGTGGCGACGCTGTCGCCGAACGCGGGCAAGCTCGCCGACCGGATCGGCACCGAGCGGATGATCGTCGCCGGAATGGCGCTGTTCGTCGTCGGGTACGCGCTCTCGCTGCGGATCGGGCCGGAGTCGGCGTACTTCGCGACGGTGTTCCCGACCATCATGCTGATCGGCCTCGGCTTCGCGATCGCGTTCCCGGCGCTGAACATCCAGGCGACCTCCGGGGTGCCGGACCACGAGCAGGGGCTCGCGTCGGGGCTGTTCAACACCTCGAACCAGGTCGGCGGCGCGATCGTGCTCGCCGTCGTGACCGCGGTGATCAGCAGCCAGTCCGCGGGGGTGACGACGCCGGAGGGGATGCTGTCGGCGTACAAGCCCGCGCTGGGCGTCGTGACCGGAATTGCAGCGCTGGGTCTGATCATCGGGCTCACCGGCCTGCGGGGGCTGCGGGCTCGGCGCGAGGCTGAAGCCGCCGAGGCGGCGCAGCTGGAGGCGGTGCAGCGGGAGCTGGCCGCCGAGGAGATGGAACCGGCTGTCTGAGGCCAACGACCGGCCCTGATCGGGTCGTTGAAGGTATATGCCGCAGTGCGGGTCCCGGGCTACTCCCCGAGACCCGCACTGCTGTTCTCGGGAGAGTTCGGGGCCATCCCTTATTGGTTTGGACCCGTCGGGGTGCTGGACTGGAGCACATGAGCAACCAGAGCGACTACGACCGCCGGGTCAAGGACATCCTCGACCGGGTCGCGAAGGGCCACCTGTCCAGCGACGAGGCCGCGACCCTGATCGCCGCCGTCACCAAGCCGACGGCGGACACGCCGGTTGCCGAGCCTGCCGCGACCACCTCCCCGGAGGCGGAAGCCGCCGCGGAGGCTGACGTCCCGTCGGCGTCGGTGTGGGCGGACGCGGTCGACTCCCCGGATGCCGCGGGCACCGCGCCCGCGCCGGTGGTCGACGTACCGGTTCAAGACAGTGTTGTAGACGAAGCACCTGCTGAAGAAGAAGTTGAAGAAGAAGTGCAGCACAGCAACGTGCCCGTCCCCTCCGGCGTGCAGCGGGTGACCATCCGCGCCGTCGGCCGCCGGGTCCGCCTGATCGGCGAGTCCGCGATCACCGGTGTCGCGGTCGACGGCCCGCACGTGATCAAGCGCGACGGGAGCACGCTCGCCATCAACAGCGAGGGCGACATGGGCGTCTCCCTCGACGGCTTCAGCATGCTGCGCAACCCGACCGACCTGAAGGCGCACGTGAACGGCTTCGCCAAGGAGCTGTCGATCCGGGTGAACCCGATGCTCGAGGTCGAGGTCGAGGTAACCGGCGGCAGCGTCGTCGCCGAGCGCCTGCCCGGCCTGACCCGCGTCCGCGTCACCGCCGGTACGGCGAAGGTCCACGACGTCGACGGCCCGATCGACATGCTCGTCCAGGCCGGCTCCGCCCACCTCGACGCCCAGGTCACCAAGGGCCGCTCCCGCGTCCGCATCGAGTCCGGCGCCGCAACGGTCAACCTCCGCCGCGGCTCCGACGTCCGCGTCCACACCGAGTCCCAACTAGGCCGAGTGACGTGGGCCGGCGCCGTCAACGGCCAGTCCAAGGACGTCGAGATCGGCCGCGGCCGCGCGGCCCTCGACGTCGAGGTGCTGGTGGGTTCGGCACAGATCACCTCGGACTGAACAGCCCGCCGCTCCGTACTCTCAGGTGATGCCCCGGAAGACGTCGTCGCAGACCATCTTCACCACGTGCTTGTTCGGGTTTCGGACGGCTTGGCGAAGCTCAGCGGCGTTGACCACGGGCAGCCTGGGACTGCTCGTGGTGGTGAGCCTGCTGCCTGGTCTGCAGGTGGTCCTGATCGCTCGCCTGGTCGACTCTGTCTCGACCGGAGAATTCACCGCGCTGACGACCGGGACTGTTGCTGTAGCGATCTGTGTCGGTGCGGCGGAACCACTGGCGCAGGCGGTCCGGGCGCTCGGCTATCAGATCGTCAGCCGGGTCCGGGCCAACCTCCACGGCCAGGTGGCGCACGCGGTCGCCGCGATGCCGCCGTCGATGCTGCGCCGACCTGAGACCGCCGACCGGGTGCAGTCCGTGAAAGACGCGATCCCGATGCACACCGGGTACCTGTTCCTGAACATCCTTCTGGCGTTGCAGGGAATCATCGGCGCCATCGGTGTCTGCCTTGCCGTCTTCACGTTCAACATCCTGTCCGGCCTGCTTGTCCTGGTGGCTGCCCTGCCCGTCTATCTGGCCTCCAGCTACCTCAATCGGGTCCAGGATCGGATGGACGCTCCTCTGGCAGCGCTTTCGCGACGCGCCGGCTATCTGGAGACTCTGATCACCCATCAGCGGAGTGCAACGGAACTCAACAGCCTCGGCACGGGCCGGCGCGTCGCCGCTTGGACGGCGTCCCAATATCACCAGGTGGCCGATTTCGAGAGTCGCCTGCTCCGGCCCCTGCTCAAGGCGCAGATCGTCGCGGGGGTGGTCACTGGCGCTCTGCTCGCCGCAGCGCTGCTGGTCCTGGTAACCGGCCAAGCGACGGCAGGAGCGGCAGCAGGAGTCGTCGCCGCGGTGGCCGGGGCCGGCGCGATCCGATCCGCCGGATTCTCGCTCGGATCACTGGCCGAAGCAGCACCCAGGGTCGGCCGACATCTTCAGCTGCTCGAAGACACTCCCGCGCCGTCGCCGCAGCAGGAGGCGCCGGCCGTTCAACAGGTCGAGGCGGTGGATCTCAGCTTCTCGTACGACGAAACCTCGCCGCCGGCACTCGACGGCGTCTCCTTCAGCGCGCGACGCGGCGAGATGGTGGCGTTGGTTGGACCCAACGGTGCAGGAAAGACGACAGCGGTGAACTGCCTGGTCGGAGCGCTCGAACCGAGCTCGGGAGCCGTGTTCGTCGACGGCCGGAACGCCGCCGAGCTGAAGGAGGCCGACCGCCTCGCGATGTTCGGCGCGTTGTCGCAGGAGTTCGGCCGCTTCGAGCTGCGGGTCCGCGACGCGGTGGGCCTGGGACAGCCCGCACGGGCGCTGTCCGACGACGATGTCACTGAAGCGCTGGCCAAAGCCCAGGCGGCGGATGTCGTCGCATCCATGCCGAGCGGGCTCGATACGCAGCTCGGTGATCAGTGGGAGGGCGGAGTCGGGATCTCCGGAGGCCAGTGGCAGCGGATGGCCCTGGCGAGGATCTACGCCCGGGACGCACCTGTCTGGATTCTCGACGAGCCGACGTCAGCGATCGATGCAGAAGCGGAGTACGAGGTGTTCGCGCGACTTCACCAGACCCGTGCGGACCGGATCACGATCGTCGTCTCGCACCGGGCTTGGACCCTCCAGGCGATGGATCGGATCTATGTCCTCGACCAGGGATCGATCGTGGAGTCGGGAACCTTCGACGAACTGGTCGCCGCGGGCGGCAGGTTCGCCGCGCTGTTTCGGAGTCAGACGGGTTAGCGTCGGTTGATGGGCTTGTTGACGCCGGTGGCGGTCAAGATCGGTTCGTTGAGCTGGATGCCGAGGCTGCTGCCGCAGATCACGTGGGTGGACAAGCTGCTGCAGCAGGGGACCCGGGGGCGCTGGTCGCTGCTGCGGGTTGCCGGGTTGCCGAACTTGATGCTTGTCGTGGCCGGCCGTAAGTCTGGGGTGCCGCGTTCTACGCCGCTGCTCTGCGTTCCCTACCGCGACGGGTACCTGATCGCGGGCTCCAACTTCGGCGGCCTCAAGGAGCCCGTGTGGGTGGTGAACGTGCGCGCTGCCGATCGGGTGACTGTTGTCATCGGCGCTGAGCAGCACGAGGCGACCGCGCGGGAGATCACCGGTGACGAACGAGCTGTCGTCTGGGAGCACATGGTCAAGACCTGGCCGAACTACGCCCTGTACGCCGCCCGCACGGACCGCACGATCCCGGTGTTCTTTCTCGAGCCGCTCACCGGGCGGCGACCAGGCCGGCTTCGTACGCGGTGATGACGAGCTGAGCGCGGTCGCGGGCCGGCAGCTTGGCGAGCAGGTTGCCGATGTGGGTCTTGACGGTCTTGATCGAGATGCCGAGCGCACAGGCGATCTCGTCGTTGGACAGCCCGCGGGCGATCTGGACGAGGACCTCGGTCTCGCGCTCGGTCAGCCGGTCCACGGTGCGCGGCCGGTGGACCGCCGGGCGGTCGAGGTAGTGCTCGACGAGCCGCGTGACGATGCGCGGCGCGAACAGCGACTCCCCGCGGTGAGTTCGGCGTACGGCGTCGAGCAGTTGGTCGGGCTCGGCGTCCTTGAGCAGGAAGCCGCTGGCGCCCGCCCGGAGCGCGGCGTACACGTACTCGTCGAGCTCGAACATGCTCAGCACCAGCACCCGGAGGCCGGCGAGCGCGCGGTCCCCGGTCAGCTGCCTGGTCGCCTCGATGCCGTCGCCGCCGGGCATCCGGATGTCCATCAGTACGACGTCCGGCCGCAACTCCCGCCCGCGCTGGACCGTCTCGCGTCCGGTCGCGGCCTGCCCGACCACGGTCAGGTCGTCGGTCGCGTCGATGAGCAGCGCGAGACTGTGGCGCAGGAGCGGCTGGTCGTCCGCGATCAGCACCCGGACCGGCGTGGCGCTCATCCGCGCGGTCCCGGCCGGGGGTGCGGAGTGACCCCGAGATCTCCTGCAGCAGCAGGGGCTGCGGGGCGCGTGGCGCTCATCCCGTGGGACCGTCGGGGAGCCGGGCTTCGACCGTGAAGCCGGCGTTCGCCGGGCGGGCGGTCAGGGTGCCGCCGAGGGCGGTGACTCGCTCGTGCAGGCCGGTCAGTCCGTGGCCTCCGCCGTGATGGGCGGTCCAGCCGGCGATCGGGCCTTCGTCGCGGTACGCCGTGAGCAGGACGCCGTCCTCGCGTCGTACGGCGAGCTGGGCTCGGGTCGGGCCGCAGTGGCGGAGGGTGTTGTTGAGCGCTTCCCGGGCGACGGCGCAGACCGTGAGCTGTGCGCCGGGCGAGACGTCGGCGAGTGCGGGCAGCTCGAGCGTGACCTGCAGCCCGGCGGCGCGGGCCTCGTCGACGATCGCCGGGAGGTCCTCGAGGGTCTCCGCAGGCCGCAGCGGCGCGGGCTCGCCGTCGGCCGAGCGCAGCACGTTCAGCATCCGCCGCAGCTCGGTCGTGGTCCCGCGGCTGACCTGCTCGATGTCGTTCAGCGCCGCGTTCGGCTCGGCACCGGCCCGGCGGGCGACGGCGGCGCGGATGGTGATCAGGCCGAGCCCGTGCGAGACCAGGTCGTGCAGGTCGCGGGCGATGCGCAGCCGTTCGGCCTGGACCGCCTGCTCGCCGGCCCACGCGGTCAGGCGCTCCTCGTACTCGCGCCGCTGCCGGCGGCTGCGGACCACGGCCCAGACCGAGACCGCGATCGCGATCGCGGTGATGACGACCGGCGCGATCAGGGTGGCCGGATCCGGGGCGCCGGCGACGAACAGCAGGGACAGCAGCAGCACCGCGACGGTTCCGGCCGCGAAGCCGATGCCTGAGCTCCGGGTCGGACGGCCAGCCTCCACACCGCGAGTCTAGGATCCGCGGGCCGACCAGGCATCGGACCCAGGTCTGAGAGTCCCAGGACAGAGGGCCGAAAAGCCCGGACCCAGGACCGACAGACCCAGGACCGAGCCGCCCGGCGAAGTCCGGACCTCAGGCCGATCCGGATCCCGCGCGCGGGCGCTGGGATGGATCGCATGCTGACCATCGACCAACTCGTGAAACGACGCGGCTCCCGCCTGGTGCTGTCCGAGGTGAGTTTCCGGGCCGCTCCGGGCCGGATCACCGGTTTCCTCGGCCCGAACGGCGCGGGCAAGTCCTCGACCCTGCGGATCCTGCTCGGCCTGGATCGCGCCACCTCCGGCACGGCCCTGATCGACGGACGCCCGTACGGCGTACTGCGCAACCCGCTCCGCACCGTCGGCTCGGTCCTCGACGGCTCCGGTGCGCACCGGTCGCGCCGGGCCGGCGAGCACCTCGCCTGGGTTGCCCGAAGCAACGGAATTCCGCAGCGCCGGGTCGGCGAGGTGCTGGACCAGGTCGGACTGGCGGACAGCCGGCGGACCAGGGCCGGCCGGTTGTCGCTCGGCATGGGCCGACGCCTCGCGCTGGCCACCGCGCTGCTGGGCGAACCCGAAGCGCTGGTCCTGGACGAACCGTCGAACGGCCTGGACCCGGACGGGATCCGCTGGCTGCGTGACCTGCTGAAGGACCAGGCGGCGGCGGGTGGGACGGTCTTGCTGTCCAGCCACCAGATCGGCGAGATCGCCCAGCTCGCCGACGACCTCGTCGTGCTCGCCGAAGGGCGGATCGTGGCCTCCGGTCCGTGCGCCGAGATCGGAGCCGGGCACGAGTCGCTGGAGGACGCGTTCTTCGCGCTGACCCGTCCTGGCCGGACGGGGGAGGAGCGGTGATGAAGCTGGTGGTCGCCGAGCTGCGCAAGACGATGACGCTGCCCGCCACCGCTGTCGCTCTTGCGGTGGCGGTGATCGGCCCGATCGCGCTCGCCGTGCTCAACGCCGTCAACGTCCGCGACGCGCTCACCTCCGGGCAGACCGATCGGGTCGGGTTCACCAGCGCGGCCGAGGCGGCGCTCAGCGCCGTACCGCTCGGGACCGCCGGTGCGATGGTTCTCGGTGTCGTGGCGATCAGCAGCGAGTACACCGCGAACAGCACCGACGCGGGTGGCGGGCGACAGATCAGTACGACGTTGAGCGCGGCGCCCCGGCGGTGGACTGTCCTCGCGGCGAAGGCCGTCGTCGTCGCGGCACTCGTCGTACTGGTGGCACTGATCAGCCTGTCGATCTCGCTCGTCGCAGCCGCCACGATCATCGGCGATGCGGCACCTGCGGGCGCCGGTCCGCCGATCGGCAGGTTCTTCGGCGCCGGGCTCTACTGGGTGCTGGCCGCGCTGATGGCGCTCGCGATCACGGTCCTGGCCCGGAGCGGGATCGTGCCGCTGATCGTGCTGATCACCAACGGCACGGTGGTTTCGGTCTCCTTCTTACTGTGGAAGGTGACGCCGCTGGCCCGGTACCTGCCCGATCTGGCCGGCACCCGGCTGTTCGCCGGCGAGACCTTCACCGCCGTCGACGACGCGCTACCTCCGCTCACCGGCGGCCTCGTGATGGCGGCGTGGGCTGCTGCTCTGCTGCTGGTGGCGGGCGTCGTGCTGAACCGGCGCGACGCATGACCGATCAGGCGATCGCGGCCGAGCTGATCAAGCTGCGGACGCTGCCCGCCGCGTGGATCACGAGCTTGGTCACGGTGGTGTCGGCGGTCGTCGTGACCGCGGCCACCGCGAGCTCGACCACCGACCCCGCTGCGGATGCGGTGACGCTCGCGCTCGGCAGCGTCGCGTTCCTGCAAGTGGGGACGATCGTGCTCGGCGTGGTCGGCGTGGCCTCGGAGTACGGCGGCCACGAGCTGCGGACGACACTGACGGCAGTGCCCAACCGGGTCGTGTCTCTGGCGGGCAAGGCTGTGGCGCAACTGATCGCCACGACCGTCACCAGCGCGGCCGCGCTGGGGGCCGCAGTGGCGACTGCTTGGGCGACGGAGCCGCCTCGGGCGTCGCTCTGGCGGGTCGCCGGAGCAGCGGCGTACCTCGTGCTCGTGGGGTTGCTGGCAGCGGCGGTCACCGTCGTACTTCGGTCGCTCGTCCCGCCGCTGGTCCTCATGTTCGTCGGGGTCATCGTGGCCTCGCCGCTGCTTGCGACTGTCACCGATCAAGCCCGGTGGCTGCCTGACCAGGCCGGTCGCGCGCTCTACTCGGCTGATCCCGGCCCCTTCGGTCCTGCCGGCGGTACGGCGGTCCTGCTGGTCTGGTTGCTCTGCACCGGTACGGCGGCGGTGATCTCCTTCGTCAGTCGGGACGCTTGAGCGACTCCAGCTCCGCCGGGATCGTTCGCAGGGTTCGGAACGGTGAGAACAGCAGCCAGGCTGTGCCGAGCAAGGTGGCGAGGCCGGAGATCCACAGGGTCGGGCGGAGGCCGAACGCTGTGCCCAGGACGCCGCCGAGCAGGCTGCCGACGGGCATTGCACCCCAGCTGACGAAGGACATCGTGGCGCTCACCCGGCCCTGGAGGTCGGGTGGGCAGACGCGTTGGCGGGTGCTGACCTGGAGGATGTAGCCGACGATGATGCAGATCGCGGCGAGCAGGGTCGAGCCGACGTACCAGGTCAGGCCCCAGCCGGCGGTGGTGAGGGCTTGAAGGGTGAAGGCGACGCCCAGGCCGATCGCTGCGACGAGTTGGAGGCGGGCGTCGCCGACGCGGTGGCTGAGGCGTTCGGTGAAGGCGGAAGCGGCGATCGCGCCGAGCAGGCCGATCATGCTGAGCAGGCCGATGGTCGCGGGGGACAGGCCGATCTCGCGGACCAGGAAGACGATCACCACTGCGGAGTTCGCGGCCTGGAAGAGCATCGTGGTGGCGGTGTTGAGGGTCAGCGGGCGCAGCAGAGGGTGCCGGAAGACGTAGCGCAGGCCCTCGGCGATCTCGCGGCGCAGGTTGCGGTGCTCGGGCGCGGGCGGCTTCTGCTCCGGCGTACGGATCGAGCGCAGCCACAGGGCTGACCAGAGGAAGCCGAGCGCGTTCAGGCCGACTGTCGTCGCAGCTGACAACCACTGCACCAGTACGCCGCCCGCGCCGGCTCCGACGACTGCTGCGACGGAGTGGTTGGCCGCGAGCCGGGCGTTGCCCGGGAGCAGCTGGTCGGGTGTCAGCAGGCGTGGGGGATAGGAGCTGTGCGCTACGTCGAACAGCACGGTCAGGAGCCCGGCGAGCGCTAGTACGACGTACAGCTGCGGCAGGCCGAGTACGCCGAACGCTGCAGCGACCGGGATCGAGCCGAAGAGCACCGCTCGCCCCAGGTCGGCAGCGATGAGCACCGGCAGGCAGCGGACCCGGTCCACCCACGCACCGGCGAACAGCCCGAGCAGGAGCCAGGCTGCTGTCTCGCAGGTGCGCAGCAGCGAGACCTGGAACGTCGTCGCGTCGAGGGCGAGCAGGGCGAGCAGTGGGATCGCCATCATGCCGAGCCGCGCGCCGAGCTGGCTGAGCAGGTCGGCGATCCACAGCCGGCGGAAGTCGGGGTGCCTCAGGATGCCCATTCCGGGACCGTAGACCCCTAAGTTGAGCCCTGTCGACTCAATGGCAAGAAACTTGAGTCGAGGGGACTCAAGTTGGAGTCTGCAACTAAATAGTGGCGGTGGCTTATATAACTGCTAGCGTATCTACCCAGGGAGAAATGGCTCGAAAACTGTCGGGAGTCTCCGACAGGATGATCTGCATCACACTCAGGAGGGGGCGGCTCTGATGGCTGCAATCGAGGCGACCGGCCTCGTGAAGACGTTCCGGACCCGGAAGAACACCGTGAAGGCGCTCGACGGGATCGACCTGGAAGTGCCCGAGGGCAGCGTCGTCGGGCTGCTCGGCCCGAACGGTGCGGGCAAGACCACCACGGTCCGGGTGCTCACCACGCTGATGGCGCCCGACGCCGGCAGCGCGCGCGTGCTCGGGCACGACGTGGTCAAGGAGGCCGACACCGTCCGGCAGCTGGTCGGCCTGTCCGGGCAGTACGCCGCCGTCGACGAGCTGCTCACCGGCCGCGAGAACCTGTGGATGTTCGGCCGGCTCTACCGGCTGACCAGCGCGCAGGCCAAGCAGCGGGCCGACGAGCTGCTGGAGATCTTCGACCTCACCGAGGCCGCGGACCGGATCCTCAAGACGTACTCCGGCGGCATGCGCCGCCGCCTCGACCTGGCCGGGTCGCTGATCGCTCACCCGAAGGTGCTGTTCCTGGACGAGCCGACCACCGGGCTCGACCCGCGCAGCCGGCTCGACCTGTGGCAGATCATCCGCGACCGGGTCCGCGAGGGCGTCACGATCCTGCTCACCACGCAGTACCTCGAAGAGGCCGACGAGCTGGCCGACAGCATCGCGGTCGTCGACCACGGCTCGGTGATCGCCCGCGGCACCGCGGACGAGCTGAAGGCCAAGGTCGGCGGCGAGCGGATCGAGGTCGTCGTGCACGAGCCGGGGGACACCGCCCGCGCGCTCGAGCTGCTGACCGCGTCGCTGCAGGTGAGCGACCCGGAGTCGACGTCGCTCGACGAGCATTCCAAGCGGGTCACGCTGCCCGCGCCGGGTGGCTCGGCGGCGCTGGTCGAGGTGATCCGGACGCTGGATGCGAACGGGATCCGCATCGCCGACATCGGCCTGCGCCGGCCGACGCTCGACGACGTGTTCCTGACCCTGACCGGTCACGCGACCGACAACCCCGACACCGTCGCCGATGAGTCGGCCACCACCGGAAAGAAGGCCCGAGCATGAGTACGACGGAAGTCGCGACCGCCTCGTCGGGGGCCGGCGCGAGCAGGGGTACGAAGGGCGCCGCGACCGCCTCGTCGGGGGCCGGCGCGAGCAGCCTGCGGAACTCCTCGATCGCGGCGAGCCGGGCGGAGGCCGGGCGATGAGCGCCGACGTGACGCAGGGCGGGCCGAGCGGCGTGCGGCAGCAGAGTCCGGTCGGGCGGGCCGTGTCCGACGCCGGGATCCTGGCCTGGCGGACGCTGAAGCGGATCCCGCGGACGCCGGACATGCTGATCTACGCGACCATCCAGCCGATCATGTTCGTGCTGCTGTTCGCCTACGTGTTCGGCAACGCGATCCCGATCCCGGGCTTCCCGGGCGCGCGGGCGTACCGGGAGTTCCTGATGTCCGGGATCTTCGCGCAGACGATGGCCTTCGCGGTCGCCTCGGCCAGCGTCGGACTGGCCGACGACATGTCCAAGGGCCTGATCGACCGGTTCCGCTCGCTGCCGATGGCGCGGTCCGGGGTGATCGCCGGGCGGGTGATCGGCGACGTGGTGTTCAACGCGTTCGTGATGCTGGTGATGGTGATCTGCGGGTTCATCGTCGGCTGGCGCTGGCACAACGGCTTCGGCCAGGCGCTCGGCGCGTTCGCGATCCTGCTGCTGTTCGCGTTCGCGATGCTGTGGGTGGGGGCGCTGATCGGGTTGTCGGTCGGCAGCCCTGAGGTCGCCGCGTCGGCGGGGCTGATCTGGCTGTTCCCGTTGACGTTCCTGTCGAACGCGTTCGTGCCGACGCCGAACCTGCCGAGCGCGTTGCAGCCGGTCGCGGAGTGGAACCCGATCTCGTCGATCGTGGCGGCTTGCCGGCATCTGTTCGGGAATCCGTCGCCTTTCGCGAGCCCTGATGGGTTTCCGGCTCAGCATCCGGTGTGGCTGAGCTTGATCTGGTGCGCGGTGATCATCGGGGTGTTCGCGCCGTTGGCGGTGCGGAAGTACCGGCGGACGACCGGGCACTGAGCAGTCGAACGACACCTCGAACGACACCTCGTCACCTGAAACGCAACAAGTACCGGCCCTCGAATGGTGGCCGGTACTTGTTGGGTGTCGGGGGTGGCGAGGGGTGATCAGCCGGTGAAGGGCTCCGCGGCGACGATTTCCACCGTGACGGGCTTGCCGTTCGGGGCCTCGTAGGTGGCCTTCTGGCCCTTCTTCTTGCCGAGGATCGCCGAACCGAGCGGCGACTGCGGGGAGTAGACGTCGATGTCGACCGACGCGTCCAGCGCGAGCAGTTCGCGGGAGCCGAGCAGGAAGGTCTCCACCTCGTCGTCACCGGCGAACTTGATCGACACCTTCATCCCGGGCTCGACCTTGCCGCCGGGCTTCGGCGTCTCGCCGACCTGGGCGCGCCGCAGCATGTCCTCCAGCTGGCGGATCCGGGCCTCGATCTTGCCCTGCTCGTCCTTGGCGGCGTGGTACCCGCCGTTCTCCTTCAGGTCGCCCTCGTCGCGGGCGTCGCTGATCCGCTGGGTGATCTCGGCCCGGGCCGGGCCCTTCAGGTGCTCGAGCTCCGACTTCAGCTGGTCGTAGCCATCCTGTGTCAGCCAGACAACGCTGTCCTCGATGTTCTGCGTCACGGGCTGCTCCTCTGTTGATGGGATGGGTCGGAAATACTCAAGGCCGCCGTCGTCGACGGCGACCAATCCTCCGAGCGTAGCAAGAACGGGCCCGGAACCCCACAGGTCTTTGTCGGTTCAAACACCCGGCCGGTTCCCCGCAGATCGCTTAGGCAAACGATTTCCACCGCTCCGGCCAAGACTTCTGTCCGTACTACGGACGTACGGCGACCGTCGGTGCGAACGCTGCGGCCGCGGGCGCCGGACGCCGCCGAAACGCTAGTGCGGACGCGCGGTGCCGGCCGTCGTGCACCCGATCAGCACCACCGACGTCGCCGCCCGCTGCGTTGTCAACGTGACCGGCAGCGTCTGCTCCTTCGGGGCGTCGGCCGGGACCTTCAGCGTCACCTCGCCGACGATCGAGAAGTCCGCCGCCTTGGCCTGCAGCCGGCAGGACGCCTCGACCGCTTCGCGCTTTTCCACCTGGATCGTCGCGGTCGCCGAGGTGTCGGACGGGATCGTGAACGCCAGCAGGCGCGACGACACCGGAGGCGTCGACTGGATGAACGCGACCCGGACCAGCCAGACCAGCGCGACGACGGCGACGACGCCGATCACGGCGATCAGGAGCAGCGGTCGGCGGCCGCGCGGCGTACGGCCGTAGCGGGCGTCCAGGTCGGTCACGGCTGGGTCGGTCAACGGTTCTCCTCGGGCTTGGAGGACCATTGTGTCTTGTGACCGAAGATCTTCGCCTGCTGCATGTCCATGCCCACCCCGACGACGAGTCCAGCAAAGGCGCTGCCTCGACCGCGAAGTACGTGGCCGAAGGTGTCGACGTGATGGTGGCCACCTGCACCGGCGGTGAACGTGGCTCGATCCTGAACCCGAAGATGGACCGCCCCGAGGTGCTGGCGAACATCACCGAGATCCGCCGCCAGGAGATGGACGCGGCCCGCGAGATCCTCGGCATCCGCCAGGAGTGGCTGGGCTGGGTCGACTCGGGCTACCCCGAGGGTGACCCGCTGCCGCCGCTGCCCGAGGGCTGCTTCGGGCTGATGAAGGTCGAGGACGCCGCCGCACCGCTGGTCAAGCTGATCCGGGAGTTCCGCCCGCAGGTCGTGACGACGTACGACGAGAACGGCGGCTACCCGCACCCCGACCACGTGATGTGTCACCAGATCAGCGTCGCCGCGTTCGAGGCGGCCGGCGACCCGGACGCCTACCCGGAGCTGGGCGAGCCCTGGCAGCCGCTGAAGCTGTACTACCACCACACCTTCCACTTCGAGCGGATGAAGGCGCTGCACGACGCGATGCTGGCCCGCGGCCTGGAGTCGCCGTACGCCGAGCGGATGAAGGACTGGAAGCCGGACCCGGAGAACGAGCGCCGGATCACCACCCGGGTCGAGTGCGCGGAGTACTTCGGGGTCCGGGACCGGGCGCTGCTGGCGCACGCGACCCAGATCGACCCGGACGGCGGCTGGTTCACGGTGCCGCTGGAGGTGCACCAGGCGGCCTGGCCGACCGAGGACTACGAACTGGCCCGCAGCCTGGTCGAGTCCGAGCTCCCCGAGAACGACCTGTTCGCGGGGCTGCGCTGACGGCGGGTGGGGACGGTGAGACACTGGCCTGGTGACCGCGACGACCCTTCTTCTGACGACCGCAGCCCCGGCGGGCGAGATCGACCCGAACACGGTGAAGCCGGGGTGGGTCGCCCTGCTGATCATCCTGGCGCTCGCTGCCGCCACGGCGCTGCTGATGAAGAACATGAGCAAGCAGCTGAAGCGAATCGACATCGATCCCACCGATGGGGCGCCGACCCGCTCCGACGGCACTGCGGACGACCCAGCACCGTCCGGCGACCAGCCGACGGAGGACAGCTCACCGGCCCCGGCTGGCGCTGTCGCGGAGCCGGCTGACCCGGAGCAGAAGAAGGCGTAGCGGCAACGGTGCCGAGGGCAACGGTCTTCGGCGCCCGGCTGCACAAAGTCACGAGCAGGCAACCGTTCGCACACCGGGGTCACGAGATGGTGTCGCCGGCAGCATCCGTGAGGTTCGTCACCCTATAGTGAGCGCGTGTTCAACTGCGCCCACGGCGGGACCGGTCGGTGACCGCGACCCGCGCCGCCCGGCACCGGATGCCCGGACGTCTGGTCGCGGGTGGTCTGGCCGCTCTCGTGGTCGCCTCGATCGCCTTGGTGGTGGGCGTTTTCGCCGCCGGGAGCGAACCCGCTGACGACGTGCTCGGCCTCGGTGGTCCGTCCGAGTTCGTGTACTGGTTGCAGCCGTTCTTCCGGCTGCTGTCGACGCTGGCGACCGTCGGTTGCGCGGGCGCCCTGCTCGCGGCCGTGGTGCTGCTGCGCACCGACGGTGGCCCGCTCGGCACGCAGGGCCGCCGCGCGGTCCGCGACGCCAGCAACGCGGCGGTCATCTGGGCGGTGGCGTCGTTCGCCGGTGCGGTGGTCACGTCGGCGATCCTGCTCGACACCCCGGTGAACCTGCTGCGCTACCGGATCGACGACGCGCTCGGCGTCCCCGAGGTGAAGGCGCTGCTGATCACCGGGATCCTGGTCGTCGCGCTGGCCGTCGGCATCCGCCGCGTCCAGACGTCGTCCGCCGCGGGCCTCGGCGTGCTGGTCGCGGTCGCCGCGCTGCTGCCGTCGGCGCTCACGGCCTATCCGCGCAACGAGGCGTATCGTACTGGCTGGTGCTGCCCTGGTCCTGCACGTGATCGCCGCCACCAGCTGGGTCGGCGGCATGGCCGGACTCGTCCGCTACGGGCGGGCGAGCCGCGACGGCCTTCCGTACGTGCTCGAACGCTTCAGCCAGGTGGCGCTGATCTCGTCGCTGATCGTCCTGTTCAGCGGTCTGATCAGCGGCGCCGGCCGCCTCGCCGCCCAGTCCGGCGGTTTCGACCACGTCCTCGACGCCGTCACCACCACGCCGTACGGCGGACTGATGATCGCAAAGACGGCGGTGTTCGCGCTGCTCATCGTCGGCGGCTGGATCCACCGCCGCCAGGTCGTCACCAATCTGATCGAGCCCGGCCCGGCCTTCTGGCAGCTGGTCGCCGTCGAGCTGCTCGTGATGGCGATCGCGCTGGGCCTCTCCGTCGCCTTGTCCCAGACGACCTAGTTGCCGACGCCAAGCGCCTGCATGTGGGCGCTCGGGTAGCGGTCGCCGCGGGCCGCGTTGCGGGGGACCGCTCGCTCGATCGCGGCGAGGTCGTCCGCGGTGAGGTCGATCTCGATGGCCGGCAACGCTTCGGTGAGGCGGTTGCGCGTCCGCGCGCCCACCAGCGGGACGATGTCGGCACCCTGCGCGGCAACCCACGCGATCGCCAGCTGCGCGACCGTGCAGCCTTTCGCTGCGGCGACCTGGCGCAACGCCTCGACGAGCGTCAGGTTGTGATCGACGTTCTCCGCCGCGAACCGCGGGCTGAAACCGCGCAGATCACCTGGCCGCGAGCCGTCCGCGGACCAGTGCCCGGAGATCAGCCCTCGCCCCAGCACGCCGTACGCCGTGAGCCCGATCCCCAGTTCACGCAGGGTCGGCAGCACCTCCGGCTCGATCGCGCGCGAGATCAGCGAGTACTCGACCTGCAGGTCCGAGATCGGGTGCACGGCGTGCGCGCGCCGGATCGTCTCGGAGTTCACCTCCGACAGCCCGATGTGCCGCACGTACCCGGCCTCGACCATCTCCTGGATCGCGCCGATGGTCTCCTCGATCGGCACCTGCGGGTCCAGCCGCGCGGGCCGGTAGATGTCGATGTGGTCGGTGCCGAGCCGGGTCAGCGAGTACGCCAGGAACGTCTTCACCGACGCGGGCCGGCCTTCGATCCCGCCGATCCCGTGCCCGGGCTGGCCGAGCATGCCGAACTTGACGCTCAGCTGGTAGCTGTCGCGATCTCTGCCCCGCAAGGCTTCCGCGAGCAGCAGCTCGTTGTGGCCCATCGCGTAGAAGTCGCCGGTGTCGATCAGCGTGATCCCGGCGTCCAGCGCGGCGTGCACGGTGGCGATGCTCTCGGCGCGGTCGGTCTCGCCGTACGCGCCGGACATGCCCATCGCGCCGAGGCCCAGTGCGCCGGTGGTGGGGCCGTTCTGGCCCAGTTCTCGTGTGTGCACGGTGCTCTCCCTTGTCGTTGCTGTCGGCATCAGCCTGCTTCGGCTCCGGCGGGATCGGGAGAGGAGAGTTCATCGTGGGAGCGGCGCTCCCTGGATCGGCGCCCGGCGGCGCGGCAGGATGAAGGTATGCAACGCGACGAGCTGGCCGACTTCCTGCGCCGCCGCCGGGAGGCGATCGACCCGGCCGACGTCGGGATCGCGGCCGGGCCACGACGCCGTACGGCGGGTCTGCGCCGCGAGGAGGTCGCGATGCTCGCGGGGATCTCGGTCGACTACGTCGTCCGGCTGGAGCAGGGGCGGAGCAGTCAGCCGTCGACGCAGCTGCTCGGGGCGCTGGCCCGAACGCTGCGCTTGAGCGACGACGAGCGGGATCACCTGTTCCACCTGGCCGGGCATCGGCCGCCGCCGGCCGATGGCGTCGCGCGGTTGGCGCGGGCCGGGCTGATCCGGATGCTGGATCTGCTCGGGGACACCCCGGCGATGGTGATGTCGGATCTCGGCGAGATCCTCGCGCAAACGCGGATGTCGGTGCTGATGGGCGGCGATCACACCCGCTTCACGGGCGATCGCCGGTACCACGCGTATCGGTGGTTCACCGAGCCCGAGGCGTGGGCGATGCATCCGCTCGAGCAGCGTGAGCATCACGCGCGGACGCTGGTCGCCGATCTGCGCGCGACCGCTGGGCGGCGGGCTGGTGATCCGGTCGTCGAGCAGTTGATCGCCCGGCTGCGGGCTGCGAGTCCTGAGTTCGCTCGCCGGTGGGCCGAGCACGAGGTCGAGGTCCGGCGGGCCGATCGGAAGACGTTCGTGCATCCGCGGGTCGGGGACCTGGTGATGGACTGCGAAACGCTCGTCACACCTGATCTCGGGCAGATGCTGCTGGTGCTGACGCCCGCGGACAGCGAGACCCGCGAGCGGCTGGACCTGCTGCGGGTGGTGGGCACCGAGACCTTCCAGAGCTGAGGCGGCCGGCCGGAGCCGGCCGCCTCAGTTTCAGCGGAGCCCGAAGGCCCGGGTGATCGTCTGCGTCACGGCGCTGCCGTCGCGCTGCTTGGCGGTCGCCCGGATGGACACGTGCTCAGCCCGACTCGGCGCGTGCAGCGTGGTCTGCCAGATTCCCTTGCGCTGCTGGAGTTGCTGCCGCTGCCACGTCGTACCGTCGTCGTACGAGACCTCCAGCGTGACGACGGCATCGCCCACCGGTTTGACGGAGAAGACCGAGTTCCGCTTCGCCCGCCCAGCAGCGTCGACGTCCGCGACGTAGTCGAGCTGGACCAGCGGCAGCGCCGCGTTCTCGGCCTCGCCGGAGACGAACGTCCACTCGGTGTGCGTCGTCGTCGAGTACGGCGTCAGCGCCGCGTTGCCGACCGTGTCGACCACCAACCGGTACGGGAGCTTCTCCGGCGCGAGACCGCCGACGCCGAAGTCCGGCCGCGGGCCGTTCTGCGCGAGCAGCTGATCGCCCTGATACAGCGCGAAGCTGCGCGACATCAGCGAGTCCCCGCTGTGCGCCGAGCCGCCGTCGCCGAAGCCCGCGATCATGCCGCCCATCGCGTTGCCGACCCGGTGCGGGACCTCGAAGCCGAGCAGCCGCGGCCGGACGATCGGGCCGAACCACCGCTCGTTCTGCACGCTGCGCGGCTGGAAGCCGACGACGTCGGTGAACGTTGACCAGCCGTCGATCGACGCGTACTGCTGCCACTGGGCGCCCGCCGAGACCCAGTCCGTCCGGTGCCCGGCGGCGGGGATGCGCGGGAATCGCGGGACTCGGGTCATACCGAAACCGGCGTACGGGTACGCGGCCGGCCAGTGCTCGTACGCCGGGCTGTCCTCGCGGCTCTCCAGGACCTCTTGGCCGAGCGACGGCGCGAAGTCGTTCTCGATCCGCGCGAGGCTGCCGGGGTCGGTGGCCGCGGACGGGTCGTCCGGGACCTTGCCCTGGTGGTAGTCGGCGAGGTCGTACAGGTACTTGGCCACCGGGTGCGCCTCGACGTCGAGGTCGGTCCGGGTCTTCTTGATCCGCGCGATCAGGGCCTCGCCGTCGTCGACCATGAGAGACGCTGTCGGGATCGGCCCGGCGGTGCGGCCGTCGGGGTCGCCGTACCAGTCGCTCTTGCGGCCGTCGGCGTCGTTGACGACCAGGAGCATCGCGGCTCCCGCGGCGTGCGCCGCGGCGGCCTGCTCGGCGGGATCGCCGGTGCGGACGACGACCGCCTTGCCGCGCGCCGACAGGCCCTTGTACTCAGCCGGTGTGCCGGTCCCGGCGAAGACCGTGGCGATGCGCGTCTTGCCGTCGCGGAACGCGGGGGAGCCGGGCTGGACGACGAGCGCGTCGTCGAGTGTGCGGCCGGCGTACGAGATCTTCAGCGGGGTCTGCACGGCGCGGAATCGCGTGGTGAAGACGAAGCTGCCTTGGCGAACGCTGGTCTTGGTCGGCAGCGCCCAGATGCTGTCGTACGCCGGGGGCGGCATCAGGATTTCGTGCAGCGCCTGGGAATCGTTCGGGTCGGGCTTCGTGGTGAATGAGCGGAAGAGGTCGATCCGGCTTGTGGAGACGGTCGTCGGCAGCGGCGTCGCGACCTTGACCTCGCGGATCCGCGACGCGTCCAGGACGACGTCGCGGTCGCCGGTCAGGTTCACCTCGGGAGCGGTCAGGACGGCGAGCCCGAGCGAGCGGGGGCCGTGGCGGCCTTGCACGTCGAGGGTGGAGATGAGCGTGTAGACGCCGGGCGCCCAGCGGGTGGTGAGCTTGCCGTCCGGCACCCAGAAGATCGTCGACTTGCCGTCGGTGCCGGTGATCTCGACCTCGCCGCTGATCGGCTTGCCGGCGCGGTCCTTGAGGTGGACGGTGAGGTCGTGCTTCTTCGGCTCGACGGAGAGTCCGACGGCGGTGTGGACGCTGCCGGACGAGGAACGGGCGACGACTTGGGCGGCGTACTGGCCGGGCTGCAGGCCCTTCGGATTCGCGACGAGACCGACGGTCGAGGTGCCGCGGGCGGGGACGGTGAGCTGGCCGGTTGCGGTCGTGAACACTCCGGTCGTCGAGAGCTTCAGCGTGATCGGGCGGGTGGTGGTGTTGCGGTAGGTGATCTGCCGCTGGACCGGCGCTCTGGATCCGGACGGGACGAGTCCGGCATCCACCGACCCGGTCGCGACGATCTCCCCGTGGAGGTACGCCGCCGCGACATCGAGCCGCCCGCTGCCGGCCTCGTACGGCGTGTAGGCGGGCGTCAGCTTGGTGCTGCTCATCAGCGCGTCCTTGAGCTGCTGACCGGTCCACTCCGGGTGCTGCCCGGCGAGCAGGACGGCCGCGCCCGCGACGTGCGGCGCCGCCATTGACGTACCGCTGTCGGTCCGGTAATAGCCCTCGCTGCCGTCGTTCATGTGCTGCGACCGGGCAGCCAGTACGTCGACGCCAGGCGCGGTCAGGTCGGGCTTGAGGCCGTCGTCGAGCATCCGCGGTCCGACGCTGGAGAACCCGGCGAGCTGGTCGGACGTGTCCACCGCGCCGACGGTCAGCGCGGCGTCGGCGGTGCCGGGCGCGCTCACGGCGTACGGGGTGTTGCCGGAGTTGCCGGCCGCGACGACGAACAGCGCGCCGGTCTCGGCGCTCAGCCGGTTCACCGCCTGGCTCAGCGGGTCGTCCTGGGTGTGCCAGGCCGCCGTACCGAGGCTCATGTTGATCACCTTGGCGCGCTCGGTGCGAGCCGCCCACTCCATCCCGGCGATGATCCCCGAGATCGGGCCCGAGCCGTTCTGACCGAGCACCTTGCCGATCACCAGATCGGCGCCGGGTGCAACGCCGCGCTCCTTGCCGTCCGAGGCGGCGCCGGTCCCGGCGACGGTGGAGGCGGTGTGCGTCCCGTGGCCGTTGCGGTCGACGACGTCCTCACCGGCGACGAAGCTCCGGGTCGCGACGATGCGCGGAGCGAGGTCGGGGTGCGTGGTGTCCACCCCGGAGTCCAGTACGGCGACGCGCACGCCGGCGCCCGTCGCGCCGGTCTCCCAGACGGCCGGGGCGCCGACCTGCGCGGTGGTGTCCGCGAGCATCGCCTTCGCCTTGCCATCCAGCCAGACCTTGTCGACCCCGGCGGCGAACGACGGCCCGGTGGCATCCGTGCCTGCGCCTTGCTTCGACCGGGCGGCGCCGCCGCCGGTCAGCGTCGACCACAGCGACGCCACCTGCGACAGCTCAGCCCGAACAGCCGCGCCACCCACCGAATCCAGCTGCTGAGCAACAGTCGTCCCAGGCAACGCCTGCGCCGACCTGGCAGCAGCCTGCGTGCCGGTCAGAATCAGCGGCAACTCCTGCGCCCGAGCATCGTCGTACCCCTGCGCGATCAGCTCACTGACGTTGAACAACTGCTTGTCCAACCGCCCACTGGCGACGTACGGCATCGCCTCGTCAGGCAACACAAAGGTGTCACCGCGCTCGACGGTGACCCGGATCGAGCCGCTCGCCCGAGGCGCACGCGTGACGCCCTCGACCGACACCGCCCTCCCCGGCCCTTGGACGACACTCACCTTGTCGCCGGTGATCAAGGTCAACTCGACCGGTGCAGACGCGGCAGCCGCCGCGGTAGGTGGCGCAGGCTCGGCGCCGGCCGGCGCAGGAGCAGCCACGCCGGCAATGAGCGCTAGCACTGCGAGCGGCACGAGGTGCCTACGGGCAGAAGAACGACGCACGGTGTCCTCCGGAACTCTGGGGTGCCCGCATCCGATCAGCCTCGTTCACCGGTGTAAACGGAATGCCCATTTCAGCCACCCAACGGGCCTGTTTTGGCCAGACTGGTCACGGACCCCTGGGACCGACCGCCTACCGTGGGGGCCATGTCCTCCAACGAGCTCGGCTCTTCGACGTCGCCCTATCTTCGGCAGCACGCGGACAACCCGGTGGCGTGGAAGCAGTGGGGGGAGGCGGCGTTCGCGGAGGCGCGGGAGCGGGACGTGCCGGTGTTTCTGTCGGTGGGGTACTCGGCGTGCCACTGGTGTCACGTGATGGCGCACGAGTCGTTCGAGGACGCGGCGACGGCGGCGTACCTGAACGAGCACTTCGTGAACGTGAAGGTGGATCGCGAGGAGCGGCCGGACGTGGACGCGATCTACATGGAGGCGACGGTCGCGATGACCGGGCGTGGGGGCTGGCCGATGTCGGTGTTCCTGACGCCGGCGGGGGAGCCGTTCTTCTGCGGGACGTACTTCCCGGCCGACGCGCGGCACGGGATGGCGAGCTTCCGGCAGGTGCTGGAGTCGCTGACCGACGCGTGGCGGGGCAAGCGCGAGCAGATCGACGGGATCGGGAAGTCCGTCGTCGAGCAGCTCGGGGCCAAGCAGCAGCCGGCCGGGGGAGCGATCGACGCGGCGGTGCTCGAGCGGGCCGCCGCCGTACTGAAGGTTGACTTCGATCCGGTCGACGCCGGGTTCGGGCAGGCGCCGAAGTTCCCGCCGTCGATGGTGCTCGACTTCCTGTTGCGCCACCATCGGCGGACCGGGTCGGAGGACGCGCTGGCGATGGTCGAGGCGACCTGTGAGCGGATGGCGCGCGGCGGGATGTACGACCAGCTGGCCGGCGGGTTCGCGCGGTACAGCGTCGACAAGCAGTGGATCGTGCCGCACTTCGAGAAGATGCTGTACGACAACGCGCTGCTGCTCGACGTGTACACGCACTGGTGGGCGGTCAGCGGGTTGCCGCTCGCGGAGCGCGTCGCGGTGGAGACGGCGGACTTCCTGCTCGCGGAGCTGTTGACGCCGGAGGGCGGGTTCGCCTCGGCGCTCGACGCGGACACCGAGGGCGAGGAGGGCCGGTACTACGTCTGGACGCCGGACGAGCTGCGCTCGGTGCTCGGTGCTGACGACGGCGCCTGGGTGATCGAGCTGTGCGACGTGAGTGGAACGTTCGAACACGGTACGTCGGTGCTGCAGCTGCGGCGCGACCCGGACGATGCGGAGCGGTGGTCCCGGGTGCGTGGGCTGTTGCTCGAGGCCCGGGCGCGGCGGACGTACCCGGGGCGCGACGACAAGGTCGTTGCCGCGTGGAACGGGCTCGCGATCACGGCGCTGACGCGGGCCGGGCTGGTGCTGGACAAGCCCTCGTACGTCGATGCGGCGGTGCGCGCGGCGTCGTTGATCCGGGACGTGCACGTGGATGCTTCGGGGCGGTTGCACCGGACGTCGCGGGACGGTGTGGTGGGGTCGGCGCACGGGGTGCTGGAGGACTACGCGGCGTACGCACAGGCTTGTCTGACGTTGCTGGCGGCAACTGATGACGCTGGGTGGTTGACGCTGGCGAAGGGCTTGCTGGACAGGGTTCTGGAGCAGTTCGTTGCTGATGGCGCCTTCTTCGACACGGCGGCTGATGCGGAGCAGCTGGCGTGGCGGCCGCAGGATCCGACGGACAACGCGAGTCCTTCCGGGGTGTCGCTGGCGGCGGAGGCGTTCACGACGTTGGCGTCGGTGACGGGGGAGGATCGGTACAGCGAAGCGGCCGAGCAGGCGCTCGCCGCTTCGGCGGCGCTGGCGGCTCGAGCGCCACGCTTCGCCGGCCGGGCCCTTGCGGTCGCCGAAATGCTGCAGGCCGGACCACTTGAGATCGCGATCGTCGGTGCGCAGTCCGAGGAGCTGGCGCGGGTTGCCGTTGCCCACGCTCCCTGGGGAACGGCAGTTGTCCGAGGCATTCCCGGGTCCGACCTACCACTGCTCGCCGGTCGCGACCTCGTCGGCGGGCGCGCCGCGGCGTACGTATGTCAGAAGTTCACCTGCAAGCTGCCGGTCGTGTTGCCGGAAGACCTTCGGGCGGAGTTGACCGCCGCGCGCTGACAACGCCGGTCAAAGCGGGTTTTCCCTGTCGTTTCGCGAGATTCCCTTGACTCCTGGCTCCGCCGGGGGGAGAGTCCTCCCTCAGTCGGATGTAACAGGATGCGCATGTCCTGACACACAGTGTCACAACTGAGGCAGTGGCACTGCTGTGTCGTACCTCCGGCGGTCCCCAATTGAATTGGTCGCTGCGCCCAAACAGCGACCACACCGTGAGGAGATGTTGTCTTGAAACGACTGACATCAGCAGGGGCGGTGGCCATCGTCGCAGCAGCGGGTCTGGCTGCGACCATCACCGGCACGCCCGCCGGAGCCGCCAACCGGACGGCCCCGCTCCCGGCATCCGGCTTCAACGAGCCGGCCGCCGTCAAGGCCGAGAACGCGCTGACCGCGCAGACGGCCGCCGCCCTCGGCCTGGCCGGCGGTGAGCAGCTCATCGCCCGTGGCGTCGCCGCCGACCCGGACGGCACCGAGTACGTGCACTACGACCGCACCTTCAACGGCCTGAAGGTGGTCGGCGGTGACCTGATCGTCAAGCGCAAGGGCGAGGCGATCGGCGGTGTCACGTACAACCGTGGCGCGAAGAACATCGGCGTCGCGTCGACCAAGCCGGCCTTGTCCCAGGCCACCGCGCTCGGTACCGCCGCGAAGTCCGCCGAGTTCAAGGCCACCAGCAACAAGGGTTCGCTGATCGTCTTCGCCGCCACCGGCAAGCCGGTCCTGGCCTACGAGGTCGTCACCACCGGCACCAAGGCCGACCAGACGCCCTCGGTCCTGCACAGCTACATCGACGCCAAGTCCGGCGCCGTCCTGGCCCAGGACGACGAGATCAAGACCGGTACCGGCAACTCGATGTACTCCGGCCAGGTCAGCATCGGTACGTCGGGCAGCTTCACGATGAGCGACCCGAGCCGTGGCGGAAACTACACCACGGACCTCAACGGCGCGACCTCCGGCAACGGGACCACCTTCACCGACCCCGACGACACCTGGGGCAACGGCGCGACCTCGAACCGGCAGACCGCCGGCGTCGACGCGCACTTCGGTGCCCAGCTGACCTGGGACTACTACAAGAACGTCCACGGCCGCAACGGCATCTTCAACAACGGCCAGGGTGCGCGGTCCCGCGTGCACTACGGCAACGCCTACGTGAACGCGTTCTGGGACGGCACCCAGATGACGTACGGCGACGGCTCGGGCAACTCCCGCCCGCTGACCGCGATCGACGTGGCCGGCCACGAGATGAGCCACGGTGTCACCGAGGCGACCGCGAACCTGAACTACTTCGGCGACGCGGGCGGCCTGAACGAGTCCACCTCGGACATCTTCGGCACCGCGGTCGAGTTCTCGGCCAACAACGCCTCCGACCCGGGTGACTACCTGATCGGCGAGAAGATCAACATCAACGGCAACGGCACGCCGCTGCGCTACATGGACAAGCCGAACAAGGACGGCCGCAGCTACGACTGCTGGTCGACCTCGGTCGGCAGCGCCGACCCGCACTACTCCTCCGGCCCGCTGAACCACTGGTTCTACCTGGCCTCCGAGGGCACCGGCAGCAAGGTCATCGGTGGGGTCACGCACTCCAGCACTGCCTGCAACGGCGCCACCATCGCCGGCGTCGGCCGCGACGTCGCCGCCAAGGTCTGGTACCGGACGCTGAGCACCAAGCTCACCTCGGGCAGCACCTACCGCGACGCCCGCGAAGGCGCGATCAACTCGGCCAAGGAGCTGTACGGCGCCGACTCGACGCAGTGCAAGGGCATCGAGGCCGCGTTCTCCGGCATCTCCGTCCCGGCCGGTACCGCCGCCTGCGGCGGGGGCACCGACCCGGAGCCGCCGACCGGTGACAACCTGATCAAGAACCCGGGCTTCGAGTCCGGCGCCACCAACTGGACCGGCACCACCGGTGTGATCACCAACTCCAGCTCGAAGCCGGCCCACGGTGGCACCTACAAGGCGTGGCTGCAGGGCAACGGCCGCTCCAGCACCGAGAACATCGCCCAGTCGGTCGCCATCCCGGCCTCGGCCACGGCGGCGAGCCTGTCCTTCTGGGTCCGGATCGACACCGCGGAGACCACCGGCTCGACGGTCTACGACACGGTCAAGGTGCAGATCGTCGACGGTGGCACCACCACCACGCTCGGCACCCTGTCGAACCTGAACAAGTCCACCTCGTACGTGCAGAAGACCTTCAACGTGACGCAGTACAAGGGCAAGACCGTCTCGGTGAAGTTCCTCGGCCAGGAGGACTCGTCGCTGCAGACCAGCTTCGTCATCGACGACGTGTCGCTGGTCGCGGGCTCCTGACCTGAGCCTGTAGTCCCGTCCGGGGCGCACACCTCCCGCCCGAGCGTGTGCGCCCCGGATTTCCTTTGTACTGCAAGGGAGTTCCCCGATGTCCAAGCATGTTCTGTACGGCGTCCTGACCGCCGCGCTCGTCGCCACCGCCCTGGTGCCGAGCGCTGCTGCCACCGCCACGACCGTTGCCGAGTCCCCCGACATCTCGGTCACCAACGTCAAGGCCCATCTCGACCAGCTGCAGTCCATTGCCACCAGCAACGGTGGCAACCGCTACACCGGCCGGCCCGGCTACCGCGCCTCGGCCGACTGGGTGAAGTCCAAGCTCGACGCGGCCGGCTACACCACGTCGCTGCAGTCGTTCTCGACGTCGGCCGGTACGTCGTACAACGTGATCGCGGAGTGGCCGCACGGCGACGCGAACCACGTGGTGATGGCCGGTTCGCACCTGGACAGCGTCAGCTCCGGTCCGGGCATCAACGACAACGGCACCGGGAGCTCCGGTGTGCTCGAGGTCGCCCTGGCCTACGCGGCCAGCGGCCAGACGCCGCGGAACCGGCTGCGGTTCGGCTTCTGGGGTGCCGAGGAGCTCGGGCTGGTCGGGTCGAAGTACTACGTCAACAACCTTCCCTCGGCCGAGCGGGACAAGATCGAGCTGTACCTGAACTTCGACATGACCGGTTCGCCGAACCCGGGGTACTTCGTCTACAACGACAACCCGGCGGGGAACGGTGCCCGCGACGACCTGACGGCGTACTTCACCAGCAAGTCGATCCAGACCGAGTACATCGACGTGCAGGGCCGGTCCGACCACGCGGCCTTCCGGTCGCTCGGAATCCCTACAGCTGGGACGTTCTCAGGTGCCGAGGGCATCAAGACCTCGGCGCAGGCGGCGAAGTGGGGCGGGACGGCCGGGCAGGCGTACGACCCCTGCTACCACCGGTCCTGCGACACGATCAACAACCTGAACCTGACCTCGCTGGACCGGCAGAGCGACGCGATCGGTCACATGATCTGGACCTACGCGCAGAAGGACTACGGCACCACCAACCCGCCGACCGGCGGGAACCTGCTGCTCAACCCGGGCTTCGAGTCCGGCGCGACGAACTGGACCGGGACCACCGGTGTGATCACCAACTCCAGCTCGAAGCCGGCCCACGGCGGGTCGTACAAGGCGTGGCTGCAGGGCAACGGGCGCTCCAGCACCGAGAACGTCGGCCAGTCGGTCGCGATCCCGGCGTCGGCGGCCGCGGCGAGCCTGTCGTTCTGGATCCGGATCGACACCGCGGAGACCACGGGGTCCACGGTGTACGACACGGTGAAGGTGCAGGTGGTCGACGGCGGTACGACGACCACGCTGGCCACGCTGTCGAACCTGAACAAGGCCACGGCGTACGTGCAGAAGACGTACGACGTGACGGCGTACAAGGGCAGGACGGTGACGGTGAAGTTCGTCGGCCAGGAGGACTCGTCGCTGCAGACGTCCTTCGTGATCGACGATGTGGCGCTCGGGACCAGCTAGACCGGCTTGCAGAGCTTGCCCGGGTTGGCGGCTTCGGTCAGCAATGCGCTGACCGAAGTCGCCAGCGGCGCCAGGCGTGGGTCCTCGAGGCGGGCCAGTCCGCCGCCGGCGGAGATCGCGATGATCATGTCGTCGGGGTGCCGGACCGTGGGCTTGGTGGTGCCGACCGCGGCCCAGTCGACCTGGTTCACCGCGGCGGTGAGCGAGGTCATGAACGCGGCGTCCAGCTTGCACTTGGCGGTCTGCTTGCCGCGCTGGGTCACGGTGGTGACGCCGTCGGTGCCGATCACGACCTTGTCGTCGAAACCGGCGAAGCCGCCGGTCCGGGTGACGGTGATCGGACCGGGGTCGCCGCCCGGGGTGCTGGGCGTCGGCGTACTGGCCGAGGGCGTGGACGGGCTCGGGCTGCTGGACCCGCTGTCTTCGCCGCAGCCGGCCAGCAGCAGGCCGGCGGCAGCGGTGGCGGTCAGGAGGCGGAGAGTCTTCACACCCTCATGCATACCCGCTCGGGCGGCCCGGGCAGACTTTCGCTATGGGTTGGTACACGAATGTCATCCGGCGCGTCGGGCACCGACCGTGGTTCGCGGCGCTCGGCCGGGCGGTGATGCCGCTCGACCGCCGGCTGCAGCAGCTGACCGGTGGACGGGTCAACATCATCGGCAAGAGCCAGCTGACGATGCTGCTGCTCACCACGACCGGCCGGAAGTCCGGACAGCCGCGGACCGTCCCGCTGCTGTTCGCGCGCGACGGCGAGTCGTTCGTGGTCGTCGGGTCCAACTGGGGGCAGGAGCACCACCCGGCCTGGTCGGCGAACCTGCTCGCCGACGACCAGGCGGTGGTCTCGCCGCCTGGTGCCGCGGCCATGCCTGTCCGCGCGCGGTTGGCTGAGGGAGCCGAGCGGGAACGCGTCTGGCCGCTGGTCACACAGGTCTGGCCGGCGTACGACACGTACGTCGCGCGCAGCGGGCGCGACGTACGGGTGTTCGTACTGTCTCCTAGCTGAGCTGCCTGGTCAGGTCGACCAGTGCTCGCGTGAGCAGCACCCGGCTCTCGAACTGAGCGAGGCCCTCCTCGGTGGCTGGAATGCCCAGCTGCTCCAGCGGTAGCGCGGTGAACGTCGCCCGGGCCAGCAGTGACCCCAGGTACCCGTACCTGACCTGCTCCAGCGGCACCTGCAGACCCTCGGCGGCCAACCCCTCCGTGAACGCCTCGAGGATCACCTGGTGCACAGCAGGGAGCGCGGTGGGCGACAGTTCACCGGCGTGAGCCAGCCCGATCAGCAGCTGACCCAAGTCGAACCCGATCGCCTGTGGGCAGTCGAAACCCCAGTCGATCACCACGAACTCGTCCGGGCTGCCCAGCGGGACCAGCAGGTTCTGCGGGCTCGCATCGCCGTGCTGGTAGCACTGCGGCAGTGCGTCCAGCGCATCCAGTACGGCGGGCAGCTGCTCGGCCAGCTCGAGCAGGTCGTCGCGCAGGCCGTGGTCGCCGGTGTTGCAGATCGCTGCTGCGAGCAGCGGGCTGCGCCAGGTCGCCTTGTCAGCCAGGACCGGCAGTGCGCCCATCGTGACGCGGCCGTTCGTGTAGTAGCGCAGGCCGATGCCAGGGGTGTCGACACCGGGCCGGGGCAGGAACGGCTCCACCAGGTGCGGCTGCCGCCGAGCGGACAGCCGGCCGAGCAGGAACGCGGCGCGGGCGAACCGCTCCAGTCCCCAGACGCCCGGCTCCTGGACGACGTACTCCATCCACAGCGTGGCGCGGTCGTCGTCGTACTCCTCGATCCGGTACGTCGCCGGGAGCCGCAGCCCGTCGGGCATCACGCTGCCGACGTCGCTGCGGTGCACGGCGAGCTCGAGGCGCCACGGGATGTTCTGGACCAGGTCCTCGCGCAGCGGCTCGGGGATCAGGTGCAGCAGCTCCCAGTGCCGCGCCGACTGCAGCTGCTTGACGAAGCTGCGCCACTCGGTGGTCGAGCCGTCGGACCGCCGGGCCGTGCCGGAGACGCTCAGCAGCGCGGCGGTGCTCGGCGTACCGATCGCGTACGGGAACGGCTCGGCGCGGGAGCTGAGCGGGATCGCGAGCGGGTCGCCGGTGATCGCGCGGACCAGATCAGTGAGTTGGCCGGTGTCGGGCGCGTCCCGCCCGAGCGGTTCGAGTGCGGTGATGGACACGATTTCCCCCCGGAAAGACAAGCAGCTTTACTGTTTGGATAGTAAAGTGGCTTTATGACTTCCGTCAACGGGGTGGACCGCCCGCTGCACGTCGCGAACCTGCTGGGCTTCGTGATGGCCCGGCTGCGGGACGAGATCGTGGTCGACGTCCGGCCGCCGTTCACGGAACTGCGGGTCTCGCACTACCGCTTGCTCGACATGATCCCGGCCGAGGGCGCGCGGATCACCGACCTGGCCGCGCACGCGGGGATGACCAAGCAGGGGCTCGGTCAGCACGTCGACTACCTGCAGGCCCGCGGGTACGCCGAGTCGGCGCGGCTGGAGACCGATCGGCGGGTGCGGCTGGTTCGGCGTACGGCCAAGGGGGACGAGGCGACGGCGTTCGCCCGGGCCGCGATCGAGCGGGTCGAGGAGGGCTGGGCGGAGCGGTTGGGCGCGGAGCGGTACGCCGATTTCCGCGCGGCCCTGCTGGAGATCGGCGCCGGTCAGCCGGCCCGGTAGGTGGCGATGCTGACCGCGACGTAGTGGCAGATGAACGCGGCCACCGTGCAGGCGTGGAAGATCTCGTGGAACCCGAACCACAGCGGCGACGGGTTCGGCCGCTTGGTGCCGTAGATGACCGCGCCGATCGAGTACAGCCCACCGCCGACCGCCAGCAGCGCGACCACCGAGGCGCCGCCGAACTGGTAGAAGTCCTTCATCCAGAAGATCGCGACCCAGCCGAGCGCCAGGTAGATCGGGGTGTAGAGCCAGCGCGGGGCGCCGACCCAGAAGATCCGGAACAGGATGCCGAGCAGCGCGCCGCCCCACGCCGTACCGAGCAGCAGGAGCCGGTCGCTGCCGTCGAGCAGGACCATGCCGAGCGGGGTGTAGGTGCCGGCGATCAGCAGGAAGATGTTGCTGTGGTCGAGCCGGCGCAGGATCGCCTCGCCGGTCGGGCCCCAGTAGAAGCGGTGGTACAGCGCGGAGATCCCGAACAGCAGCATCGAGCCGAGCGTGTAGACGGCGGCCGCCCAGCGGGCGCTCGCGCTCGGCGCCAGGCAGATCAGCACGATCCCGGCCGCGGTCGCGAACGGGAAGGTGCCGGCGTGCAGCCAGCCGCGCAGCTTCGGCTTCAGCGCACGGGTCAGCCGGTGCTCGTGCGTCTGGTTCGCCGGCGGTTCGGTGGGGGTGGTGTCGCCGGTCACGGTCCTGGCCGTCATGCGCCATCCTCCTCGGAACGCCGTCGGGAATTCGTACCTACGCAACCGTAACCTACGGTTGCGTAGGTTCAATGGTCCGTAGGGATGAAATGTAGGCCACTTCACGGCGCCGGCGGCACTCGGCCGGAGTGTTGTGGAGCACGCGCTGAAGTGTCTGATGCGATCGAGAGTCGATAAGTTCGATGTTCGTCCCGCCCTCTCCCGTGACGTGATTCTGGGCTAGCCTCGTTGGGGCACGCCTGCACCCCCCCGATCCGCAGACGGCCCGGTCGAGGACTCGAGGAGAACACCTGCCCATGCGGACACCCGGCAAGCAGCGCCTTCGCGACGCGGTGTACGGACTGTACGAGCGCCGGCTGGCGCGCTCCCTGTCGCCGGACCGGATGCCACGCCACATCGGCGTGATCATCGACGGCAACCGGCGCTGGGCCCGAGCCTCCGGCGATCCGGTGTCGCGGGGGCACGAGGCCGGTGCGAGCAAGATCTCGGAGTTCCTGGACTGGTGCGACGAAGTCGGCGTCAAGGTGGTCACGGTGTGGATGCTGTCCACCGACAACCTGACCCGCCCGTCCGACGAGCTGGAGCCGCTGCTGCGGATCATCGAGCAGACCGTCGAGGAGATGGCCGCGGTCGGCGGCCGCCGGATCCACCCGGTCGGCGCCCTCGACCTGCTGCCGTCCGCGACCGCCGAGGTGCTGAAGAGCGCGGAGACCGCGACCCAGCACGTCGACGGCCTGCTGGTGAACGTCGCCGTCGGGTACGGCGGCCGCCGCGAGCTCGCCGACGCCGTCCGCTCGCTGCTGCTCGAGGAGGCCGCCAAGGGCATCTCGATCGAGGAGCTGGCCGAGCGCGTCGACGTCGAGCACATCGCCGAGCACCTGTACACGAAGGGCCAGCCCGACCCGGACCTGGTCATCCGCACCTCCGGAGAGCAGCGCCTCGGCGGCTTCCTGCTCTGGCAGAGCGCGCTCTCGGAGTTCTACTTCTGCGAGGCGCTCTGGCCGGACTTCCGGCACGTCGACTTCCTGCGCGCGATCCGCTCGTACGCCCAGCGCGAGCGCCGCTTCGGCACCTAGACAAGAGCTTCTGCCGGAGTGAGCAAGTCGCGGCCGGGATCTCCCTGTCCGCACCGGCTGCACGTCCCCCTGCGACGCAAGTAGTACCCGTACGCCGCGACGCCGAGCGCCGTACCCCAGACGACCCACAGCACCCCCGGCATCACCAGCCCCCACGCGGAGCCGGGGTTGTCGTCGATCAGCCGCAGGTTCATCAGCCCGGCCGGGACGAGCACCACCGCGACGATCGCGGCCGGGACGATCGCCAGCCGCGGCGGCACCCGGCGCCCGGCCCGCCACCAGACCCAGCGCGGGTACACCTCGCCCCAGCGCTGGATCAGCCCGTGCGTCAGCACGCTCCCGCCGACTCCCATCGCGGCCATCGCGAGCCCCATCTCCAGCATCCCCGGCGTGTCGGCCATCATCTGCCGGAACTCGTCGGAGATCCCCAGCGGCCAGCCGAAGTACCAGGCGACCCGGGTGAACTCGTACGGGACGTTGGAGAGCACGGCGATCCACACCGCCCGGCGGCCCCAGCGCAGCGCCGCCTCCGGTGTCGTCCAGGCCACCGGTGGCCCGTGCCGCCGTCCGCAGGAGACGCAGGCCGCCCGGGCTCGGCGGTGGTACGCGACGGTCGTGGCGGCCCACAGGAGCCCGCCCAGGAACATCAGCAGGACGTTGACGCGGTGCCAGTACAGGACGTCCTCGAGCCCGCCCTGCGCGCCGGGGATCCCGGTGAACGCGAACACCAGCAACGCGGGGGACAGGGCAAGGATCGCGAGCGGCGTGTAGTCGGGGACCGCGAGCGCCAGCCCGACCGCGAGCACCGCCCCGAATGCCTGCGGCAACCACCCGCGCGGGCGGCGTACGGTCATCAGCAGCGCGACCACCGCGCCGGTGAACCCGAGCACCGCCATCACCGGCGCCACCACGCCCACCGGAGCGCCTTCCAGCAGGGACGCCGTGGCCCGGTCGTCGTCGACCACGGCGAACGGGTACCCGCTGCCGCCTGTTGCCCAGAACACCCCCAGTACGCCGTACGCGAAGGACCACAGGGCGGTCACGCTCCCGGTCCAGATCGGCCAGTTCTTCCGCATGCTCCAAGCCTGATCGGTACCGTCCGTGAGCGGATCCCTCCTGCGGGCGATCGGCCTCCCCCGCACGGGTGAACTCGGCAACGGCAACGTGTAACAAGCCGTTAACCCCGTGGCCGGGCGTGTCGGGCTGCGGGGTTTCACCGGCCGACCTACTCTCGTTTTGACGGTCGGAGGGGAAGCCGGCTGTCCGGGAGGCCCGATCAGATGAGAATCGTTCGCCAGCCGGTTGCCCCATGAGGGGCAGAACGGAGTGCCCGAGACCTCGCGTCTCGATCATGCTGATCCTCGGCTACGCCACGGCGTACCGGAGGGGGTCTGCACCAGACCTCCGGGCCCGATCCCGGTCCATCACCTAACCACTGGTGGGCCGGGCGTGGTGCACGCTGCGGCCCGAGAGGACGTGCGACATGGCTGCCACCCACGCCAAGGCGTCAAGCACCTCATCCACGCCGGACCAGCGCACCTACGTGCTGGACACCTCGGTCCTGCTCTCCGACCCGCACGCGATGGAGCGGTTCGACGAGCACGAGGTGATCATTCCGGTCGTCGTCGTCACCGAACTGGAGGGCAAACGGCACCACCCCGAGCTCGGCTACTTCGCCCGCACCGCGCTGCGACTGCTGGACGAGTTCAGGATTCTGCACGGACGTCTGGACGCACCCCTGCCAGTGGGGGAGAAGGGTGGAACCCTCAGGGTCGAGCTGAACCACACCGACCCCGAGAGCCTGCCGGCCGGTTTCCGGCTCGGCGACAACGACAGCCGGATCCTCGCGGTGGCCTGCAACTTCAAGGCCGAGGGCCGCGACGTCACGCTGGTCTCCAAGGACCTGCCGATGCGGGTCAAGGCCTCGGCCTGCGGCCTGGTCGCGGAGGAGTACCGCGCGGAGCTCGCCCTGGAGTCCGGCTGGACCGGGATGAGCGAGCTCGAGGTGGAGACCGCCGACGTCGACACGCTGTACGAGGACGGCGTACTGGAGCTGCCGCAGGCCGGTGAGTTCCCGACGCACACCGGTCTGGTGCTGCTCTCGGACCGCGGCAGCGCGCTCGGCCGGGTGATGCCGGACAAGCGGGTCCGGCTGGTCCGCGGCGATCGCGAGGCGTTCGGCATCCGCGGCCGCTCGGCCGAGCAGCGGGTCGCGCTCGACCTCTTGCTCGACCCCGACGTCGGCATCATCTCGCTCGGCGGCCGGGCCGGTACCGGCAAGTCGGCGCTGGCGCTGTGCGCCGGCCTGGAGGCGGTGATGGAACGGCGGCAGCACAAGAAGGTGGTCGTCTTCCGCCCGCTGTTCGCGGTCGGCGGCCAGGAGCTGGGCTACCTGCCCGGCTCGGAGTCGGAGAAGATGCAGCCGTGGGCCCAGGCGGTCTACGACACGCTCGGCGCGCTGACCAGCGCCGACGTGATCGACGAGGTGATGGACCGGGGCATGCTCGAGGTGCTGCCGCTGACCCACATCCGCGGCCGGTCGCTGCACGACGCGTTCGTGATCGTCGACGAGGCCCAGTCGCTGGAGCGCAACGTGCTGCTCACGGTGCTGTCCCGCGTCGGCGCGAACTCGCGGGTGGTGCTCACCCACGACGTCGCGCAGCGCGACAACCTGCGGGTCGGCCGGCACGACGGCGTGGTCGCGGTGGTCGAGAAGCTGAAGGGGCACCCGCTGTTCGCCCACGTCACGCTGACCCGCTCGGAGCGCTCGCCGATCGCCGCGCTCGTGACCGAGATGCTGGAGGACGTACAGCTCTGAGAGGCACTTCTGTAAAGGCAATTTAAAACTTCTGCGGTACCCGGTGCGGCCACACGCCATGTGGCCGCACCGTTGCCTGTGACCTGCTTGTGATCACGGTCTGTTTAGGTCAGAGTATGTTCCTGTTGTGGCCGACGGGGGTCGGGTATCTCGGAAGGACAGATGAAAGCGAAGCGCTCCGTCGCGATCCTCGCGGTCAGTGGGATCGCCGTCGTCTCGGTCGTCGCGAGTATCGATCTCTTCAGCTCCCCCCGGACCAGTGCCGCCTCCGACCCGGTCTCCGGGCGCGCGGAGCTCGCCGTACTGAACAGTGAGAAGGGCCGGGACGCGCTGAAGCCGTCACCGAAGCCGCTCACCGCCGAGCAGCAGGCCGCGGAGGTGACCCGGCTGCGGAACCAGATCGAGGCCGTGGAGACCGCCCGCAAGACGATGCAGGACCAGGCCGCGCTGCGCCGTAAGGCGAAGAACGCCGCGCTGGCCCGGTACGAGGCGCTGCAGAAGACGAACAACGACTCCCGCAAGGAGCGCGCCAGCCGCGACGCCGCCCGCAAGGAGCTCGAGGGCACGCCGCGCGAGATCGCGCTGAACCTGCTCGACAACCACGGCTGGAAGGAGAGCCAGTTCTCCTGCCTGGACAAGCTGTGGACGAAGGAGTCGCGCTGGAAGGTCAACGCGGACAACCCGACGTCGAGCGCGTACGGCATCCCGCAGGCGCTGCCGGGTAAGCGGATGGCCGAGTACGGCTCGGACTGGCGGACCAACCCGGTGACCCAGATCAAGTGGGGCCTGGACTACATCGAGGACGCCTACGGCTCGCCGTGCGAGGCCTGGGCGCACTCCAGGGCGAAGAACTGGTACTGATTACCTCTGTGACTTCGGAGGTGGCCCGCGCGGTCAGTGAGCGCGGCGAGCTGGTGCTGGGGCGGCGTACGGACGGTGCGCTGGAGCTGCGCGTCAACGGTGTGTTCGTGATGGACGACCAGGAGACCTCGAGCGAGGAGCTGCTCGCGTCGGTCGCGCTCTCTCATGGGCCTGAGCGAGTGCTGGTTGGTGGGCTCGGGCTCGGTTACACCGTACGAGCGTTGCTCGCGTCGTCGTCGGTGCGGGAGATCGTCGTGGCGGAGATCGAGCCGGCGCTGGTCGAGTGGATGCGTTGTGGGCTGGTGCCGTCAGTGCTCGACTCGTCGCGGGTGACGGTCGCCGTGGGCGACGTCCGGGACGTGGTCGCCGAGTCGTCTTCGTCTTCGTACGACGCGATCCTGCTCGATGTGGACAACGGGCCGGACTTCCTCGTGTACGACGCGAACGCGGCGATCTACAGCTCCGAGTTCTTGTCGGTCTGCCGCGCGCGGTTGCGGGCCGGCGGTGTGCTGACCGTGTGGTCGTCGTCCGCCTCCGCCGCGTTGGAAGGGGCCATCGGCAACGTCTTCGGTGCGTGCGCCGTCTCGCCCGTCCCGGTGGCGCTGCAGGGACGGGACGAGACGTACTACGTCTACCAGGGCGTTGTTCAGCCCTCGTAGTCGACGGTCAGCCGCGGGCCTTTGTCGTCGTGCTCGAAGACGACCGTGCCGGTGAGTCCGGTCAGGTCGCCGGTGGCGGCGACGATCTTGCCGCGGGAGACGTTCTCCTCGGCGGTCGCGCCGTGCACGATCACGAACGAACCCTCGCGGCCGGCCAGCGTGCCGGTGAACCGCTCGACCGCCGTGTATGCCGCCGGGCCGGCCGGCGTACCGACCATCAGCAGCTCGGCGGAGCTGGTGCCGACCAGCTCGCCGTCGGCGAACGTCTTGGACACCGTCGCGCGGCCGAGCTCGGCGCCGTCGGCGTCGTCGTAGGTGGACTGGTCCCACTTGGTGATCTCGAACGACTGGGTGAACGGCATGGGTCTCCTCCGTGTGGCGTTGTCCACAGACGTTCTACCAGCTCCGGCCGACAGGGCGGATCGACGTACTCTGCTTGGTATGGGAGACAACGTGGAATTCAGGATCGAGCACGACACGATGGGCGAGGTCAAGGTGCCTCGGGACGCGTTGTGGCGGGCGCAGACCCAGCGTGCGGTGGAGAACTTCCCGATCTCCGGCCGGCCGCTGGCGCCGGCGCTCGTGCACGCACTGGCCCAGATCAAGGCCTCGGCGGCGGTGGTGAACGCCGAGCTCGGTGTGGTGGACGCGAAGCTGGCCGAGGGCATCGTCGCGGCCGCCGACCGGGTGACCGCGGGGGAGTTCGACGCCGAGTTCCCGATCGACGTCTTCCAGACCGGCTCCGGTACGTCGACGAACATGAACGTCAACGAGGTGCTCGCGACGCTGGCGACGCGTGCGCTCGAGGCCGACGTGCACCCGAACGACCACGTGAACGCGAGCCAGTCGAGCAACGACACCTTCCCGTCGGCGATCCACGTCGCCGCCACGGCGGGCGTCGTCCAGGACCTGCTGCCTGCGCTGGATCATCTGGCGGAGTCGCTGGGGCGTAAGGGCGTCGAGTTCGCCGAGGTGGTGAAGTCCGGGCGGACGCACCTGATGGACGCGACGCCAGTGACCCTCGGCCAGGAGTTCGACGGGTACGCCGCGCAGATCCGCCGCGGTGCCGACCGGGTTCGCGCGACGCTGCCGCGCGTCACCGAGCTGCCGCTGGGCGGGACCGCGGTGGGGACCGGGATCAACACGCCGCCTGGTTTCGCCGGCAAGGTGATCACCGAGCTCAACCGGCGTACGGGGTTGGAGCTCAGCGAGGCCGCCGACCACTTCGAGGCCCAGGGCGCGCGGGACGCGCTGGTCGAGCTGTCCGGCCAGCTGAAGACGATCGCGGTCAGCCTGACCAAGATCTGCAACGACCTGCGCTGGATGGGCTCCGGCCCCCGCGCCGGCCTCGGCGAGATCGCGCTGCCCGACCTGCAGCCCGGCTCCAGCATCATGCCCGGCAAGGTGAACCCGGTGATCTGTGAGGCGACGCTGATGGTCGCCGCCCAGGTGATCGGCAACGACACCACCATCACCGTGGCCGGTGCCGGCGGCAACTTCGAGCTGAACGTGATGCTCCCGGTGATCGCCCGCAACCTCCTGGAGTCGATCGAGCTCCTGACCAACTCGTCCCGACTGCTGGCCGACCGCTGCGTCGACGGCATCACCGCCAACGTCGACCACGCCCGCGCGCTGGCCGCGTCCTCCCCGTCGATCGTCACTCCGCTGAACCGCTACATCGGCTACGAGAACGCCGCCGCGGTCGCGAAGAGCGCCCTCAAGCAGGGCAAGACGATTCGCGAGGTCGTCATCGAGAACGGCCACGTCGAGAACGGCGACCTGACCGAAGAGCAACTCGACGCCGCCCTCGACCTCCTGTCGATGACCACCCCGGCCAAGCAGTGACAGCAACCTCCGAGACGTCCCCGCCCTCCCCGGCATCGCAGTACTGGACCCCGGGTACGACGATCGAGTGGGTCTACCAGGGCGCCGGGCTGCACCCGGAGCTGCCGAACGTGCGACCGATGACAGTCGTCCAGGACGACGCCAACGGCCTGGTCGCCTGGCTCGCCCCGGGCACACCGTTGATCAAGCCCGTCCTGGCCGACGGCCGCGAACTCCGGCACGCCGGCCCCACCGGCATGTTCACCGAGCCCCGCGTGCTCAAGCTCGACATCTGGCACGGCACCGGCATCCTCAAGGTCGCCCCCACCGGCAAACCCTGGTCCCTGTGGCACTTCTGGCACGAGGACGGCACCTTCCGCGGCTGGTACGTGAACCTCGAGGCCGAACACCACCGCGACCCGGCGGCCCGGCGTACGACCACGATGGACTACGTCCTCGACCTGTGGATCACCCCCGACCGCGTGATCGAGTGGAAAGACGAAGACGAACTGGAAGGCGCCGTCCAAGCCGGCCGCTACACCCCCGCCGAAGCCGACCGCATCACCAGCACGGCCCACGCCGCCGTCGAGGACATCAAGTCCTGGACAGCCCCCTTCTCCGACAACTGGCACGAGTGGACCGCCCCACCCAGCTGGCGCCTCCCGGAGGCACCAACCGGGTACGAGGTCGCCCACATCACCGAGGAACTACTGAGCTCACCCGATCAGCTGTGAAGGCTGCTGGCGGACCTGCTCAAATGGACAAGGATGCGGGCTGGTTGAGTTGTTCACGTTCTTACCCGCAACTGATTCGTTCGACCCCCGCGAAGATGTTTGGTCGGTGTCCTGCGACGTCCGGCCCGTTCGGACGTCCAAGCCCGCCCCAACGGCATCCGAATCACAGAGTTTACGCTGAGTGACCCGAAATGGCAGCCAACACCACAGTAAAGCGACCAACGACGGTCGCGGCGATTCGCACAGCTGACGATCACTGGTCATCAGGTGCCGTGCACTCTAGACTTAGCGAGTTGCCCTGCCGGGTGACGACATGACCGACACGCCGACCGGATTCACCGGTTGCAAACTACACTCAGTGTAATTTCGATGATGAGATCGACAGTGGCGAAGCCGACGGGAGTGGTTGACGATTGTACCCGTCGGAGGTCGACCGGTGGAGGGCGGAGACGATGGGTGCTGATCCTATGCGTGAGGACGACATCGTTGATCAATTGCGGTCTGATGCCCGTCCGTTTCACATTGACGACGCCAAAGCATACCTTGAGGATCGGAAACTGCGGCGAAGCCTGGCGAATGCCGCGCTGGGGAGAAAGGTCCGGGCGCACCGTGCCCGGCAAGCCAGGGGAGAAGAGTCCGCCTAGTCGTCATCGATGTTCGCCGCGGATTCAGGGCTGAGGATTGCCGTGCCGAGGGCGAGCATTTCGATGATGAGCTTCTCCATCTGAGCCGTCTCCCGATAGGGGATCTCGCTGTCGTCCTTGACCTTGGAGGATGCGAGCGTCATCACGCCGCCGACGAAACGTCGCTCAGGGTCCTCGAGGTAGATCGGAACGGAGAGGAAGGACTTCCAGCGCGTTGGATAAGGACGGTTGCTGTCGGTCGTTCGCGACGGTTGCACCTCAGAGAGATCTACGTGTTGAGGTCGTCCCTCGGTGAAACTGCGCACGGATGCCTGCGGCGCCCTGAGCACGAGGTCGGCTTGCCGGAGGAGATCGCGAGCAGTCAGGATGCCGAGTGAGCTTCCCCAGAGCGCCAAAGCACGACGGTTCTTGGGTTTCCAGCGAACCCACAATTCCAACTTGAGGAGTTCGGTGCCTTCAATGTCTTCGGACGGAAGGCCCCATTGTGTACGCAATTGATCGATGAATCTCCGTAATGCGAGGAAGGTGCTGGAGACGTAGCGTACGTTCTTGGAGATCTCATTGAACTCCGTCCACCAGCTCGTCAAGCGCCCGCCGTAACTGACACCCGACGTGGGGTTCGAGTAGGACGTGGGATCGAGGAGGCCGTTGCACACGGTCAGTTCTTCGAAGAACTGTGCTACTTGAGCCTTGAAATCGGCGACGATCAGTTGCACGCCGAGCGGCTTGTACCTCTTGCGAAGTTGGTTCAGCAGCTCGGGGACGTCATCAGGAGGATTGTCCGACAGCTTGGTCGACTTCACCGGCATGAGGGCGAACTTCGCATGACCGTGCTCGCTGGTCAGAGCCAGCGCCTCGATCAACGGTGGATCACTCAGACTGGCGCCCACGATCAGACTGACGCAGCCGTCCGTCGTCCAGAGCGACTGCAGCACCTCGATCGTGTTCGACCGCGTCAACGCGTAATCTCTCTCGTCCAGCACGATCTTCTCGGTCGGTTCGCCCTCGCCGTCGGGCGGGATCCTGCCGTGAAGATAGATCAGCCGGATGTCAGGAGCCGAAGGTTCCGACGAAGGCGTCCTGTCGACGATCTGCCCGTCGAAAACCTCGACCGTCAGACCAGGCAGGGCTTGTGGAGTCTCCATGGACTGTGCCGCGTCTCGGATTCCTTCGATCGCGGCCCGAACCTCTTGCTCGATGTAGGTGTCGTAGTTCGTGGTGACGACCGTGATCTTCTTGCCGGCCAGGGCGCCGAAGATGCAGAACTGAGCGATGTTCCCGACCAACTGACCGCCTTGCCAGGTGTGCCGCTCGTACAGTTGGTGCCGGACGTTGCCGATGACGCGTCCCCGGCGAACATTCTCTTTCGAGTACTTCGAGACGAAGTGCTGGCTCAGGATCGATGCCAGCCGTTGTGGATCGAGATCTGCCAGCAGGATTTCGAGGTGCCGGTTGGAGATGTACGGCCGATTCTTTTCGTCGCGCGCTCGGAGGCTGAGGGACACCAGCTCCTTCCAGCCCAGGCTGGTCCGATCGATGGTGACACCGGCGCCACAGTAGAGAACGATCTCGTCAGCTTTCGCCAGGGTCACCAGACAATCTTTCGTCTCTTTCTGGGAGAAGAAGGGAGTGGTGCTTCTCTCGAAAAGCTGTGAACTGTCAGGCATGGCTGGCTGCCTCTCGCGGACGAAACTGGTCGTCTTGACGGTACAGCGGACAGATATGCCTCAGGCGGACAAGTGTCCGCGATCGAGAGCCCTTCGGTTGGTGCTCCGGATGCCAGGCTGCTCGCGCGCGGGGCTTGGCTCGTATTCCGGCTTCAGATCGGCGGGAGGGAGCATCTGAGTGCCGGCTACTTGTGGGCCACGCAACGACCGTATTGGTTGTCGCGTTCGTCGTCGTGGCAGTTGAAAGTGTAGTTCCCGATGAAGACGTAGTCCGAGTTGGCGGGGTGTGTCCAGGAAGGGGCGCCGAGCGGTCCGCAACCAATGTTCACCCCGAACTGCCGGGTGCCGCGAACCACGGAGCGAAACGTCGCGGTGCTGGGATCAGTCGCCAATCGTTGCGGATCGGCGAATCTGCCCGCTCCGTTGGCCTCCTTGACCCAGATCCCCTGCACCGGGTTGCCGTCCAAGCATCGTACCGTTCCCGACACCTCCAGTGGCTGTCGATTGATGACATACCAGAACAGTACGACGACTCCGGCTACCGTCATGGCGACGATCACCGCCGACGCGATCGACCGGCGTCGATGACGGCGATCGTGGCGAATGCGGCGGGCACGCAACTCCCGCAAGATCGAGATGCTTTCACTGTCGTTCATCTTTGGCCTCTCGCGTGTTGAAGATCCGATGCTGTATGGGTGGAAACTCTCGCATCACTTCGTCATCCAGGAAGAAGGACCAGTGCACGCTGGCGTAGTTGCTGATTTGCTTCATCGCGTCGGATGAATCGCTGGTCTCCAGCTGCTCCAGGGCTCGCATTGCCGACTTCATTTTCGAATGCGCGGTACGTGCCCTCGAGATGCTACCCAATGCGGCTTTGATCTCTTTCTCGCTGGCGGCACCGAGGGCCAAGGCGCGCCAGATTCCGTACCAGTTCTGATCTTTGAAAATCGTGTCCTGAAGAGTTCCGGGACGCCGTTCGGGAAACAATGGCTTGCTGATCGAGTCGACGTGCCACCGGTTATCGAGGGCCGCGTAGATGGCGCCGCGCAGGCTGCCGGTCGTCGATCCGGAGGGTGGGATGATATGCGCACCCTTCGCGCAGAAGCTCCGCACTCCGAGGACGTCGTAGGCATACCGGACCAATAGCTCGCGGTCCTCGTCCAAGCTGGTCCAGACCACCAGGCCTGGTGCTTGCCTTGCGATCTCGGGATCCATGGTGCGACGGCCGACGCGCCGGGCGTCCGAGAGTACGCTCAGACCGCTCACCAAATATTCCGAGTCGTTGGTCAAAGACACCTGGTTCGTGCGGCGCCGCTGCCGAAAGGCGTCTCGCTCCGGCCTGAACGACAAGTCGGCGACCACCACCGCGTAGGCATTGTCTCGAATCAATTGACGCGCTGTCCGAGGGTTTTCAGTCAGCGTGATTTCCAGGTTTTGGTCAGCCGCCATGAGCTGATCCCGGACCATCGGCGGCGACGTGGTGTCGTCATCGACCAGAAGAACCGATATTTTCATCGAAGCTCAACCCTGTTCGTGAAGCGGAACCCATAGTCGGAGGCATGTCGAGTTTCCAGCTGAGTTGATCTTGGTCAAGTCGCCACCGCGGTCTCTGGCTCGCTGGCGGAGCCGATGCAGGCTCGTATCCGGGTTGTCGATCACGGAATCTCCGAATCCAATTCCGTCGTCGCCGACGTCGATGATGACAACCTCGTCGCCCAGTGTCTCGATCTCGATGTTCACGCGCCGGGCCTGGGCGTGCGCGGTCACATTTCCCAGCAGCGCGCCCACCGCCTGGTTCAGGAAGATCCCGAGTTCCGGGGTGACGCGGATCGTTCGCCCGACCTTCGCTTCGACATGATCCAGCAAGCCCATGACGGCGAGGATCTGCTGGCTGACGAGGTAGTTGAGTGAAGTGGAGTCCTCGTCGGACTTCAACCGGTTGCGCTCTGCGATGACCGTCTCGTTCAACACTCGCAGCGTTTGGAGAACCGCGCTGCCGTTTTGCTGGTGAAAGTGATTCATGGCGGTACTGATCGAGCTCGAGACGTTGTCATGCAGCGCGTCGAAAACCTGGGACTGGACCTCAAGCTGGGCTTTGACCTGCTCGGTGGCCGCCTGTTTGCAAATAGTACCGAACATGATCCCACCGACGTAGGCCAGCAGGTACCCGGACGCCCCGTTCAACCAGCCGAGCCAGTTCCAAAGCTCGAGCGTGCCGTTCACGCCAATCATGATGGCGAGGGGTATGAGTGTGATCAGCGCCAGAACGATCACACTCATGGCCGGCCGAATATCGTCGCGCGCCACTCCCAGCCATGGGTAGAAGGCAAGGAACAGAATCGGCGGCGCCGGGTAGCCACAGAGCTGAAAGCAGGCCGAACTGGCGCCGTACTCGCCGATCGGGACCAGCGCGGCGATGATCAGAGGCATGATCAGCGCCGCCCCGATCCACAGCCACATCACCGGACCACCGCGGAAGAACGGTCCCCCGTAACGGAAAGCCAAGAATGCGGCGATCAAGTGAATGCCGGCGACAAGCCACAATATGTCACGACCTACGGGATCGACCTTGTCGAGCAGACTCGTCACGATGATCCAGATCGCTTGAGCGCCGAGGAGGTAACTCTCTGCCTGCCGGATCAGCACTTTCGTGGTCTGGTCACGTCGCCGGTGCCAGTGTCTGAGTGGGCGTAAGTCGATAGCGTCAGGTGTGGTGCTCATGCGCGCCTCCAGCCCACATCGAATTCAGAGGGTAAGCGACAAAGTCATTGCTGAGTAGTCCTCGTGTTTTCTTCAGTAACTCAGTCGACAAGGCCGTGAGGCAATGACAAGTGTCCTGGGCTTGCGACTACGCCGGACGCAAGTGCCGGGTCAAGAAGCGGACCGCGCTTTTGAACTCGAAGCGGGGGACTTCCTTGTGGGCGCCTGCGTTCGCGTGCAGGGACTTGTCGGGTGAGGCGAACGCGTCGAACAGCGCCAGGCTCGACTCGCGCGGGATGTGCTGGTCGTCCCACTGGAGCAGGAACTCCAGCGGGACGGTGATCTGTGCGGCGAGCTTGGCCAGCACATCGTCGTACCAGAAGATGCCGAGGACCGCTGCGGTGATCCTCGGGTCGGCTGCGATCAGCGGGATGCCGATCGCGGTGCCCATGTTGAGGCCGAAGTAGCCGACCGGTACGTCGGTGAGCTCCGGCAGTTCCAGGAGCGCGTCGAGCACGGCCTGCCACTCGGGCAGCGCGCGGTCGGCGAGGTCGAGGTTGTAGCGGACGACGATCGGGCCGACTGGTTCGCCGGTCGCCATCGCGTGCTGCATCGCGGCGATCTCGCGGTCGTCGTCCGTGGTCCGCGGCCGGCCGCCGTGCCCCGGGGCGTCGATGCAGACCACCGAGAACCCTTCGGGGACCAGGCGGTGCGCCCGCCCGACCATCGGCGCGGCCTTGCTGTCCCGGCCGCCGCCGTGCCCGAGCAGGACGAGCGGCGTACGAGCTGTCGTGTCGACCGGGGACCAGAGAACGCCGGTGACCTCGCCGAGCGCGAACGAACGGGTCAGAACGCCGTCGGCCGCGGTGTGTGCGGTGAACTGAAGATTCACAGGTAGTGCCTTTCGGGAGTGCTGATGCTGTCTGGCGCTCCCGGCGAGACCTACGTCAATCGCCCGACCGTGACGAAGCGGGGAGCACCCACGCTGAAGCGTTCACAGGGCTCACCTCCTCGATCCAAACGGTCACCAGCAAGCTAGCACCAGCTCTGTCCACCGCCAACCGATTAATCCGCCGTCCCGCAACCGGTCAATCCCACAGCCAGCCCGCCCGTGCCACGATCTCCCGAGCGGTCTCGTCGAGCGAGCGATCGTTGCTCACGGCAAAGTCTTCCAATGCCGCCCGCCGGGCGCGCTCGTACGACGCCGGCGCGTTCGCGGGATCCCAGCCGAATCCCCGTACCATCCCCGCCGTCCGTTGCTCGACCAGCTCCACTGGCGTCGCGACCCGCGCGACCTGCAGGTCGCACCCCACCAGCGCTTCGCCGTACGCCGTCACCTCCGCGGCGGTCTCGACGACTCCCGACACCACGACGTACTGGGCGCCGAGGTCCCGGTAGTTGGTCCACATCGAGGCGAGGTTCCGCCGCCGCAGCTCCCCGTGTACTGGCGCACCGCCGCCGAACTGCGCCAGCGCGTCGAGATCCACGACGGCGACGGGCAGCGACCGGGCGGTCAACAGACCACCGATCGCCTGCCCGAGCGACGTCTTCCCCGCGCCCTCACCGCCAGTCAGGAGCAGCGCCCGCCCGGCGGTTCCGGTCACCTGCACACCGACTCCGGTCGACCAAACCCGGCTTCGATCGTCTGCCCGGTTTCGATCGCCTGCGCCCCGGCTTCAGTCGCCTGTACGCCGAACCGCACGTCAGCTGCGCGGACGCACCGTCAGCGGGACCGGCTTCGCCGTCTCCGTGAAGAAGTCGTTGCCCTTGTCATCCACCACCACGAACGCCGGGAAGTCCTCGACCTCGATCTTCCACACCGCTTCCATCCCCAGCTCGGCATACTCGAGCACGTCGACCGACTTGATGCAGTCCTGCGCCAGCCGCGCCGCCGGCCCACCGATTGACCCGAGGTAGAACCCGCCGTGCTCCTTGCACGCCGCCGTCACCTTCGCCGAACGGTTGCCCTTGGCAAGCATCACGAAGGATCCGCCGGCCGCCTGGAACTGGTCGACGTACGCGTCCATCCGCCCAGCCGTCGTCGGTCCGAACGATCCCGACGCATAGCCCTCGGGCGTCTTGGCCGGTCCGGCGTAGTACACCGCGTGATCCTGCAGGTACGACGGCATCGGCTCGCCGGCGTCCAGCCGCTCCTTGATCTTCGCGTGCGCGATGTCGCGCGCCACCACCAGCGGCCCGTTCAGCGACAGCCGGGTCTTCACCGGCAGCTTCGAGAGCTCAGCGCGGATCTCGCTCATCGGCCGATTCAGATCGATCCGTACGACGTCCGCCGCGTCGTCGAGGTGCGCGTCGGTGGTGTCGGGCAGGAAGCGCGCCGGGTCGCGCTCGAGCTGCTCCAGGAAGACGCCCTCGGGCGTGATCTTGGCCAGCGCCTGCCGGTCGGCCGAGCAGGAGACCGCGATCGCGACCGGGCAGGACGCGCCGTGCCGGGGCAGCCGGATCACGCGGACGTCGTGGCAGAAGTACTTGCCGCCGAACTGCGCGCCGATCCCGAACTGCTGGGTGAGCTTGAAGACCTCCTCCTCCAGCTCGACGTCGCGGAACCCGTGCCCGAGCGGCGAGCCGGTGGTCGGCAGGGCGTCCAGGTAGTGCGCGGAGGCGTACTTCGCGGTCTTCAGCGCGTACTCCGCCGACGTACCGCCGACGACGATCGCCAGGTGGTACGGCGGGCAGGCCGCCGTACCGAGTGAGCGGATCTTCTCGTCCAGGAACTTCATCATCCCGGCCGGGTTGAGCACCGCCTTGGTCTCCTGGAACAGGAACGACTTGTTCGCCGAGCCGCCGCCCTTGGCCATGAACAGGAACTTGTACGCCGGGTCGCCGGTCCCCGGCGTCGAGTACAGCTCGATCTGCGCGGGCAGGTTGGAGCCGGTGTTCTTCTCGTCCCACATGGTCAGCGGCGCCATCTGCGAGTAGCGCAGGTTGAGCTTGGTGTAGGCGTCGTACACGCCGCGGCTGATCCACTCCTCGTCGACCGCGCCGGTCAGCACGCCCTCGGACTTCTTGCCCATCACGATCGCGGTGCCGGTGTCCTGGCACATCGGCAGCACGCCGCCGGCCGAGATGTTCGCGTTCTTGAGCAGGTCGAGCGCGACGAAGCGGTCGTTCCCGGAGGCTTCGGGGTCGTCGATGATCCGGCGTAGCTGGCTCAGGTGCGCGGTCCGTAGGTAGTGCGAGATGTCGTGCATCGCCTCGGCGGTGAGCTGCTGCAGCACCTCGGGCTCGACCTGCAGGAAGGTCCGCCCACCCGAGGTGAACGTGCTGACCCCGTCGCTGGTGAGGAGCCGGTACTCCGTGTCGTCCTGGCCGAGCGGGAGCAAGTCGGAGTAGCTGAAATCGGCGGACACGCGGGCGTACCTCCTGGCAGGTGGTCTGAGATCCCCCAAGCCTAAGAGCGACATTCCTCAGGGGTGGGGTCAGGGTTGCCTAAGGGAAGTAACTCCTGTTCGGGGGAACCGGTGCGCGCGTAATCTTTTCCTGTGGCTCAGGACGAAGCATCTCAGGACCGCCCGCAGGACGCGCCCGCGCCGGCGCAGCCGACCGGGGACGAGCTCGCGCTGCGCCGACGGGTCTCCGACCTGGAACGCGAGAACGTCGCCGAGCTGCTCCGGGAGTCCGCGGGGGAGGGCCGGCTGAGCTACACCGAGCTGGAGGAACGCCTGGAGACGGTGTACGGCGCGAAGACGTACGGCGAACTGGTCGAGATCACCACCGACCTGCCGAACGGCCTGGTCGCCCCGCGGGACCAGCAGCGCGCGACGCCGCAGTACGCCGGCCAGTCGTACGTCCCGCAGTACACCAACGAGACCGTCCCGGTGATCAACGTCTTCCTGTCGGACTCGAAGAAGACCGGCGCCTGGATCGTCCCGCAGCGTCAGGAGGTCAACGCGGTCCTCGGCGACGTGACGCTCGACTTCACCGAGGCGCAGATGGCGCACGACGTGATGTACATCGACGTGAAGTCGATCCTGGCCGACGTGAAGATCCGGGTTCCGCAGAACGCGATCGTGCACCTGGACAGCAACCCGATCCTCGGCTCGGTCAGCGAGCAGGAGGCCGGTATCGGCGGCGTCGTGGACGCGCCGACCACGCCGCCGAAGACGTTCCACATCCGCGGCACCGCGATCCTCGGGGACATCAAGGTCAAGCGCGGGCCGAGACTCAGCAAGCGCCTGCGGCTGCACTGATCAGCGAGCAGCGGTGAGCCGCCCCGAGTGGGCCGCCCAGCGGTCCCCGGTGCGATGGATCTCGATCGGGTGATCGAAGCACGCCGACACCAGCTCTGACGTCAGTACGTCGGCCGCCCGCCCGGCGGCCTGCACCCGCCCACCCCGCAGCAACGCCGCGTGCGTGGTCGACGACGGCAGCTCCTCCAGGTGGTGCGTGACCAGGATCGACGACAACGTCGGTTGCGAAGCGTGCACCAGATCGATCGTGTCGAGCAGCTGCTCCCTCGCCGCGACATCGAGTCCGGTCGACGGCTCGTCGAGCAGCAGCAACCGCGGCTCGGCGACCATCGCCCGCGCGATCAGCGCCCGCCCGCGTTCGCCCTGCGACAACGTCGTCCACGGATCCTTCGCGCGTTGAGCGATCCCCAGCAGCTCGACCAGCTCAGCGACCCGCTTCAGCTGGCCGGCGGTCGGCTGCCAGCGCGGCATCAGCTCGATCGTCCCGGTGATCCCGGTCAGCACGACCTGCTCGATCGTCAACGGCGAGCGCAGCGGGTGCCGCGGGTCCACGTGCCCGATCCGCTCCCGCAGCTCCCGGATGTCGACCGTCCCGAGCCGCCGCCCGAGCACCTCGACCGTCCCACGCGTCGGGTGCTCCGTCGCGCCGCAGAGCTTCAGCAGCGTGCTCTTCCCGGCGCCGTTCGCGCCGAGCAGCGCCCAGCGCTCGCCCTCGCGGACGGTGAGCGACACATCCTGCAGCAGCGATTTCCCGCTCCGGACCAGACTCACGGACTGCAGGTCGAGCACGGACGGCGACAGCTGATCGTTCGGCACTTACCCGACGTTAACCCCTGCGCCCAAACTGCGGGACACCGGTCTCAGGGGGTGAGCTTGTCCGCGTGCACGGTGCGCAGCCAGCCGGCCAGTTCGCCGAGGTCGTCGGCGTTGTCCTGCGGGATCCCGAGCGAGCCGGACCGCGTCCCGGTCGGGTGGATCTGGATCGACCGCAGCCCCGGGAAGCCGCTCGGGTCGTTGATCCGGCCGATCTGGTGCCAGGGGAGCAGCCCGCGGTCCGACCGCCCGAGCTGGATCCCGCGGGAGTCGACGGTGACCTCGGGGCGCCGCGTCGCCAGCTGCCAGCTCGTCAGGCCCACGCCGTACACGAAGGCGAGCAGCGCGGTCACCCGCAGGATGCCGAGGGCGCCTGCGACGTCGTCCTGGCGCAGGTGGTCGATGTTCGACCAGAGGGAGCTGAGCATCAGCAGCCCGAACAGGGCGAGCCGGACCAGTAGCCGGTTGCGCCTGGGCGGGAACACCACCCGCCCCGACGCTGCCAGCTCGGCCGACCAGCTCGCCGTACTCACGTCAGCCCCAGTACGCCGTGTGCTCGGCTGCAGTGGGCGGATCAGCGCCGTGCCGCGTACAGGTGATGGCAGCAGCCTTCACCGCGTAATCGACGACCGCGTGCAGCCCCTCCTCGTCCAGCCCTTCCAGCCGGCTCTCACCGAGCAGCCCGCGCGCCTGCAGCCCAGCGATGAGTGCTGACATGAAGGAGTCCCCAGCGCCGACAGTGTCGACCACCTCGATCTCCGGCGCCGCCACCTCGACCCGGCCGGACCTGGTCACACCGATCGCGCCGTCGCCACCCCTGGTGATCACCACGCACTTGGTGCGGTCCACCGACAGCAGCTCAGCGGCTATCTCGTCCGGCGTCGACCCAGGGCGCAGGAACTCGCAGTCCTCGTCGCTGAGCTTCACCAGGTCAGACAGCCCCGCCAGCGTCCGTACGGCGGCCCAGGTGCTCACCGGGTCGGGCGTGATCGTCGGCCGCGCGTTCGGGTCGAGCGTCACCGTCACCGGCTTGTCCGCGAGCCCGGTGAGGAACGACCGGATCGCGTCGGCGCCCGGCTCCAGCACGGTCGCGATCGAGCCGGTGTGCACGGCCGGGCAGCCCCGGTTGAGCTTCAGCGCCGGCGGCTCCCAGCTGATGTCGAACTGGTACTTCGCGACACCCGCGGCGTCCAGCGTCGCGGTCGCCGTACTGGTCCGGAAGCCCGGGTCGACCGACCCCGGCGCGAGCTGCACGCCGTTCCCGAACAGGTGCGCGCCCAGCTGATCGCCGTACGGGTCCGTCCCGAACCGCGTCACCAGCTCGGTCGAAACCCCGAGCCGCGCCAGCCCGACTGCGACGTTCGCCGGCGACCCACCCGGCGTCGCCTTCGTCCCGTTCTTGGATCCGTTCTTCTTCCCGTTCCCGACGATGTCCACAAGTGCCTCGCCGATCACGAGGACCGGCGCCGTCACCGGGCGTGCTCGAAGTCGATCGCCGAGTACGCACGCAGCTTTTCGAGCTGGTGCACGCTCTCGATGCTGCGGATCGTCCCGCTGCGCGAGCGCATCACCAGCGAATGAGTGCGGGCTGTCGAGCCGCCGTACCGGACTCCGCGGAGCAGCTCGCCGTCGGTGATGCCGGTCGCGACGAAGAAGCAGTCGTCACCGCCGACCAGGTCGTCGGTGCTGAGCACCCGGTCGAGATCATGCCCGGCGTCGAGCGCCTTCTGCCGCTCGGCGTCGTCGCGCGGCCAGAGCCGGCCCTGGATCAGCCCGCCGAGGCACTTCATCGCGCAGGCCGCGATGATGCCCTCCGGCGTACCGCCGATGCCGACCAGCATGTCGAGCCCGGTGTCCGGCCGCGCGGCCTCGACGGCGCCCGCGACGTCGCCGTCGCTGATGAACTTGATCCGGGCGCCGGTGGCGCGGATCTCCGCGGCCAGCGCGTCGTGCCGCGGCCGGTCGAGCAGTACGACGGTGACGTCGTCGACGCTGGAGCCCTTGGCCTTCGCGACCCGGCGGATGTTCTCCGCGACGGGCAGCCGGATGTCGACGTGGTCGGCGGCCTCCGGGCCGACCACCAGCTTCTCCATGTAGAACACCGCGGACGGGTCGTACATCGTGTTGCGCGGTGAGACCGCCATCACGGCGATCCCGTTGGCCATCCCCTTCGCGACCAGCGTCGTCCCGTCCACCGGGTCGACCGCGACGTCGCACTCGGGCCCGTCGCCGGCGCCGACCCGCTCGCCGTTGTAGAGCATCGGGGCGTTGTCCTTCTCGCCCTCGCCGATCACCACGACGCCGTTCATCCCGACGGTGCCGATCAGCGTGCGCATCGCGTTCACCGCGGCGCCATCGGCGCCGTTCTTGTCGCCGCGGCCGACCCAGCGGCCGGCCGCCATCGCGGCGGCCTCGGTGACGCGGACCAGCTCCAGGGCCAGGTTCCGGTCGGGTGCGTGCTCGTCGACCTCGAGATGGGCGGGTGGTGTGCTGGGGTCGCTCATGCCACGGATCGTAGCCAACGCCCGACGGGGGTGAACGAGCGAGATCGGCCGCGCGAGACACTGGTGCCATGAGCCCGACAGGTCACGAGCCGACGCCCCCCGACGTCACCGCCGAGGAGAACGCTTCCCAGCAGCCGAACGAGGCCGCTGCGGACGCGGCAGACCGGCGTACGACGGACGCCGGCTCAGCTCCGCTGTCGGCAGCCGATCGGGAGAAGGCCCGGGCCCGCGCCGAGGCGATCGAGTTCCGCACCCAGGACCGCGCCAACCGCGCGAAGGCCCGCACCCTGACGAACATGTTCTGGGCCCTCCTCGCGACCTTCGTCGTCGTCGCGTTCCTGATGACGGTGACCTGGCGCCCGAAGGAGGAGAAGGTCCGCGCCGTCCCGTACACCGAGCAACTGGCCGACGCCCGCGCCACGGCCTCCTGGATCCGCGGTCCCGAGCCGATGCCCGAGGGCTGGACGGCGACGAACGTCGAGTTCCGCGCGCCGGAGCAGAGCCCGATCACCTGGCACCTCGGCACGGTCACCAACGACAAGAAGTACGTCGGCCTCGAGCAGTCGAACCAGACCGCGCCCCGGTACCAGAACGAGGAGCTCGGCAAGACCGAGGACGACGGGACGTCGACGGTCGGCGGCGTGGTCTGGCAGCGCAAGACGCTGCTGGAGCGCAAGGACGAGCACGCGCTGGTGCTGGTCGGTTCCGGCGTCACCACGATCGTGGTCGGCAACGCCGGATACCCCGCCCTTGAAACGTTTGCTGCAACGCTGCGCTGACGCCGTCCGCGGTTTCCCCTTGCAGGCTTGAACTTGTGCAGCTGTTGACAGGTTGTTCGCGTTCGCGGTTCGATCGAGGATCGGGAGACGGCGAAGGAGCCTGGTGTGAACCTCACGGTCCAGGTCGGGGGTTGATGCGCCATGTTCGTCACCGGACTCGTGCTCGCGGCCGAAGGATCACCGCAGCTCGGTGTGCCCCGGCAACTGCTGGCCTACCGCGGTGAGACGCTGCTCGGTGCCTCCCTCGACACCGCGCGGGAGTGCGGTTTCGACCAGCTGGTGCTGACCCTCGGTACGGCGGCCGGTCAGATCCGCGACCGGATCGACCTGGACGGCGTCCGCGTTGTCGACACTCCTCACGCCGACACCGGAAGCTCGTCCATCGTGCCCGCGCTCGACGCGGTCGACCGCCGTACCGACGGCCTGGTCGTGCTCCGCGGCGACCAGCCCGACGTCACCTCGGCCGCCGTCTGGTCCCTGGTCGCCGAGGCCGCGACCCCGATCGGCGTCACCCGGTACGACGACGGCCGCGGCTACCCGTGCTGGTTCGGCCGCGAAACCTTCGGCTCGCTCCGCTCCCTGCGCAGCGACCAGGACCTCTGGCCGCTGATCGAGTCCGGCCCGCACCCGGTCACCGATGTAGATGCCATCGGCAACGTTCCGCTGACCGTCGACACCTGGGACGACTACCAGACCCTGGTCGGCCACTACACGCCCGACCCGGTCGTCCCACCGCCGCGCCTCACCACCCGTTCGCGCCGCCCGAGCCACACCCGCACGAACAACTGACCGTTGGTCAGTGGCTTCCCGAGAGCCGCAGGCCCAGGACGCCGATCAGGATCAACGCGATGCAGGCCAGCCGGGTCAGCGTGAGCGGCTCGTGGAAGAGCACGATGCCGAGGATCACCACGCCGGCTGATCCGATCCCCGTCCACACGGCGTACGCCGTACCGACCGGAAGCCGGTCGAGGGTCTTCGCGAGCAGCACCACCGACGTGATGCCGAAGGCGAGCACCGCGACCGTCGGCCAGAGCCGGCTGAACCCTTCGCTGGGTTTGAGGCTGAGCGCGAACGCGATCTCGAACACGGCCGCGGCCAGCAGGATGATCCAGGCCATCACGCCGCCAGCGAGCCGCGCAGGTGGCGCAAGGTGACGGTCGCGACCCGGCTGCCGAGCGCGGCGGCGGTCCGCAGATCGGTCTCCGGCGGCGCCTTCTCGGCCGACAGGTCCGAGTCGGACTGCGCCATCGCGCCGAGCCAGCTGCCGAGGCGGTTCAGGTCCTCGATGCTGGCGGTCGACTTCGACCAGCCCGGGTAGACGTCGAGGCCGACCCAGATCATGCCGTGCTGCGCGGCCAGGACGGCGAAGTCGACCAGGCTGTTGAGCTTGTCGCCGGACATGGCCTTGGAGTTGGTGAACCCGGCGGCGATCTTGTCGTGCCAGCCGAGGTTGTCGGCCCAGACGTCGGCGCTGGCCTCGGCGAACGCCTTGAAGACGGCGCTCGGGCTGCCCATGTAGGTGGGCGCGCCGAAGATGATCGCGTCGGCGGCCGCGAGCCGCGCCCAGAGCTCGTCGGTGAGCTCGTCGAGCGGGACGAGCTCCGCGACCGTACCCGGTACGGCGGCGGCGCCGGCCGCGACGGCCTCGGCCTGACGGGCGGTGTGGCCGTAGCCGGAGTGGTACGCGACGGCGATTCGGGCAGGGGTGGTGGGCATGGTGACTACCTCCGGAAGGCTAATCGGACTACAGTCCGTCTTATGGACGACAGTACCGGACCGCAGTCCGTTTCACAACGCCCGCAGGCGTCGACGGGTGCGGGCGACCCGTCGCCGAGCGAGGCGCTGGACCGATCGCCGAGCGAACGGCGCGACCGATCGCTGCCTGTCGTGGGCGAAGCCCGCCCGGAACGTGCTGACGCCCGCCGGAACCGGCTGAAGGTCCTCGAGGCCGCCGACCGGCTGTTCGCCGAGCACGGCGTGAAGAACGTCTCCCTCGACGCGATCGCCGCCGAAGCAGGCGTCGGCAAGGGCACGGTCTTCCGTCGCTTCGGTGACCGCGCCGGGCTCGCGGTCGCCCTGCTGGACGAACGCGAACGGGAGCTTCAGGCGCGAATCCTCTCCGGCCCGCCGCCGCTCGGCCCAGGCGCTCCGCCGGTCGACCGCATCCGCGCCTTCACCGACGCCTACCTGGAGCTGCTCGACCGCCACGTCGAGCTGTTCATCGACAGCGAGAACGCCTCGGACGGCGCCCGCTACCGCATCGGCTCGTACTGGCTGTGGCACCGCCACATCACGCTGCTCGTCGAGGAGGCGCGGCCCGACCTCGACGCGGCGTACGTCGCCCACGCCGTACTGGCGCCACTCGCGGCCGACCTCCACCAGGCGCTGCGCTCGGAAGGCTTCGAGCTCGACCGCCTGCGCTCAGGCCTGGCGTCGCTGATCAGCGCGCTGTTAGCCCCTTCGTGAGCCGCAGCTCGGGCAGGTCGTTGAGCGACGAGTGCGTGCGATCGGAGGTCTCCGTGAACCCGTACCGCCGGTAGAACGCCCGAGCCCGCTCGTTGGCTTCGAGCACCCAGAGGTTCACCCGCTCGTGCCCGCGGGTGCGCAGATCGTCGACCGCCGCATCGGCGAGCGCCGTGGCGACACCGCTTCCCCAGGCATCCGGGTGCACGAAGAGCGCGTACAGCTCCCCGGCGTTCGAGCCATCACGCTCAGGCCCGACCCCGGCGTACCCGACGATCCGGCCGCCGTCCTCACGGCCCCAGTTGATTCCGCCGACCTCAGCGACGTACAAGCGCGAACGCCCGGCCGCAACACTCTCTCGCCAGCCCGCCGCGATCGCCTCCGCATCCATCGCGTCCAGAAACTCCTGCGGCACCAACCCGGTGAAAGCCGCACGCCAGCTAGCGATCCGGGCCTCAGCGGCACCCAGCAAGTCACCGTCGAGCGCGGCCCGAACCCTCAATCAGACTTCTTCTTCGCCTCGTCACCTGTGTGAGCAGCCTGCGCTTCGGCCAACCGCGTCCGCGCCCCCTCCAACCACTGGTGGCACGTCGTGGCGAGCTCCTCGCCCCGCTCCCACAGCGCGAGCGACTCCTCGAGCGTCGTACCGCCGGCTTCGAGCTTGCGGACCACTTCGACCAGTTCCTCGCGGGCCTGCTCGTAGGAGATGTCCGGTCGGGTGTCGCTCACTTGCTGGTCTCCTTGCTGGTGACTTCGACGTCGAATCGGCCGTCGGTGACGCGGGCGTGCAGGGTGTCACCCGCGGTGACCTGGTCGAGCTGGCGGACTGCGGTGCCGTCGGCGAGCTGGAGCACGGAGTACCCGCGTTCCAGAGTCGCCTTGGGGGACAGGGCGCGCACGCTCGCCAGCCGGTGCGCAAGATCGTCGCCGGCCCGGTCGAGCCGGTGCAGCAGCGTACGCCGGTTGCGCTCGACCAGCATCGTGATCTCCTCCGAGCGCCGATCGAGATCCGTCGCAGGCGAAGCGAGCGCCGGTCGACTGCGAAGAGACGCCAGCGCATGCGCCTCCCGATCCAGCCAGCTGGTGATCGCGCGCAGCCCGCGATCGCGAAGCATCCGTACGCCGTCCAGCTCCTCCCGTACGTCGGGAACGATCCGCTTCGCCGCGTCGGTCGGCGTCGACGCGCGCAGATCGGCGACCAGGTCGAGCAGTGGCGAGTCCGGCTCGTGGCCGATCGCGCTGACCACCGGCGTCTTCGCCTGCGACACCGCGCGGATCAGGCCCTCGTCGGAGAACGGCAGCAGGTCCTCCAGCGAACCGCCACCGCGCGCGATCACGATCACCTCGACCGAGGCGTCCGCGTCCAGCTTGCGCAGCGCGGTCATCACCTCGCCGGCCGCGCTCGGACCCTGCACCGACGCGTGCTCGATCCGGAACGCGACCGCGGGCCAACGCCGCTTCGCGTTCTCCAGCACGTCCCGCTCGGCGGCCGAGTCACGACCGCAGATCAGCCCGATCGTGTGCGGCAGGAACGGCAACCGTTTCTTGCGGTGCGCGGCGAACAGCCCCTCCGCGCCGAGCAGTTGTTTGAGGCGCTCGATCCGGGCCAGCAGCTCGCCGATCCCGACGTGCCGGATCTCGCTCACCGCCAGCGCGAGCGTGCCGCGGCGGGCGAAGAAGTTGGGCTTGGCGTTCACGACGACCCGCGCGCCGTCGCTGACCGGCGGGTCGACGGCCTCGAAAACCCTGCGGTTACAGGTGAAACGCAACGAGATGTCGGCATCGGTGTCGCGCAACGTCCCGAACACGGTGGTCGTCCCGCGCCCGATCGAGACGTCCGTCAGCTGCCCCTCGACCCAAACGGCGCCGAGCTGGTTGATCCAGCTGGCGATCCCGTTCGCGATCGTCCGCACAGCAGCCGGCGCGTCCGGCGAGGTGTCCAAAGCCACCCCCAGACCCTACGACCCGGCGCCGACAATCCCACGCACCCCGTCCACAGGCGGCTGCGCCGTAGGGTTGGTTGATGCCCGCGCGCCCTTATCTGCTGCTCGACATCGACGGCCCGCTCAACCCGTACCGCGCGAAGTCGGTTCCCCCGGGCTACGCCTTCCATGACATCCGCGAAGGCGAGAAAACGTGGAAACTCCTGCTCAATCAGCAACACGGCGTCGAGTTGAACGCGCTCAGTACGTCGTACGAGCTGGTGTGGGCGACGTCCTGGGAACACGGCGCCAATCGCTTGATCGCCCCGCTGCTCGGGCTGCCCGAGTTGCCGGTCATCGTGTGGCCTGAAGGCACCCGCTCGCGGGTCGACCAGATCTCGTGGAAGAGCCGTCACATCTCCGAATGGGTCGGAGAGCGGCGATTCGCGTGGGTTGATGACGAGGTGAACAGCTTCGATCAGGCCTACTTGAAGTCTCAGGGGTTGGTACTACCCATCGACGCCAGCCGGGGCCTGACTGCCGCGGACTTCGCCGTACTACGAGCTTGGGCTGAGTAAGCCCCGAACGACCTGCTCCAACGCGTCCTCCGGCAGCACCCCCGGCAGCGTGAGCTGCTCCAGCATCAACCCCCCGATCGCGACGTACAGCACCAGCGGATCCCCCGGAAGCCCGTGCGTCCTGTGGAGCGCCATGTTCTCCTCCAGATTCGCGCGGACCCGCTCGGTCAGCGCCTCCTGCAGAGCCGGCCGACGCGTCGCCTCCAGCCGCAGCTCCAGCAGCGCCAGGTAGCCAGTCCGATCAGCCGTCAGCCGCTGCCGCAACAGCCGCAGCAGCGCTGTCAGAAACTCCTCCGACGGAGGCTGATCGAGATCCCTCGGATCCGGCCCGAGCCGATCGTGGATCCGCAGCCCCGCCTGCGTCAGCAGGTCGTCGCGGTTGGCGAAGTAGTTGGACGCCGTCCCGTTCGGCACGCCCGCGGCGACGTCCACCGCACGAAACGTCAGCCCACGGGCGCCGTCGGCAGCGAGGACCTCGATCGCGGCGTCGACGAGCGCCGTACGGCGCTCTGGATTGCTACGCATCAGCCTTGTCTCCTTCGAACCACTATGCCTAGAGTACTACATCTAGAGTGGTTAGGAGATCACCATGCGAGAACTGACCTACTTCGTGGCGTCGTCCCTGGACGGCTTCGTAGCCGGTCCGTCGGGCGGCGACCCGACCGACGTGAGCCCGGGCGGCTTCTTCCTGTCCAGCGGCGACCACTCGCAGCCGCTGCTCACGGCGTACCCGGAAACCGTTCCCGGCGTGGTGCGCGAAATGCTCGGGATCGACGCGGAGAACAGGGTCTTCGACACCGTCCTGATGGGCCGCCGGACCTGGGAGCTCGGCCGCGACCTGGGCAATCCCGACCCGTACCCGCGGCTGCGCAGCTACGTCTTCTCCAGTACGCCGTACGACGCTCCGCCGGTCTCCTTCGTCAGCACGGACCCGGTCGAAAAAGTGCGGGAGCTCAAGCAGGAAAGCGGTTTGGGCATCTGGCTGTGCGGCGGCGGGCGGCTCGCCGCGACGCTGTGGCCGGAGATCGACCGCCTGGTGGTGAAGGTGAACCCGGTCGTGATCGGTGCCGGGGTCAAGCTTTTCCACAGCGACGAATTCGCGGTCCGGAAACTGCGCCTGGCCGGGCACCATGTCTACGAAAGCGGCGTGGCCGTGCTGACCTACCGGAAGGAGTGAAAATGCCTTTGCGCAAACGATTTTCCGGCGCGCATCCTCTGGGGAGTGAAGCACCTCCTAGGGGGAGCCGCCCGGACAGGGCGGGCGGCTCCCCGACTTCACCGGCCCGGGGTGAGCTGCGCCACGGCCGTCGGGGTGGCCCGACCGCGCCCCGTACGATGGGGGACGTGACTGCCCAGCCTGAGACCAGTGGTTCGACAGCCGTGAAGACCAAGCGGGTGCTGCTCGCCGCGCCGCGGGGGTACTGCGCGGGCGTGGACCGGGCGGTGGTCGCGGTCGAGAAGGCGCTCGACCTGTACGGTCCGCCGGTCTACGTGCGCAAGGAGATTGTGCACAACAAGCACGTCGTGCAGACCCTGCAGGCGCGCGGCGCGATCTTCGTCGACGAGACCGACGAGGTCCCCGAGGGCGAGACGGTCATCTTCTCCGCGCACGGTGTCGCCCCCGTGGTGCACCAGGAGGCGGCCGCCCGGCAGCTCAAGACGATCGACGCGACCTGCCCCCTGGTCACCAAGGTCCACCACGAGGCGAAGCGCTTCGCCGCCACCGACTACGACATCCTCCTGATCGGCCACGAAGGCCACGAGGAGGTCATCGGCACCAGCGGCGAGGCCCCCGAGCACATCCACCTCGTCGACGGCCCCGGCGACGTCCCGAACGTCGAGGTCCGCGACCCCGAGAAGGTCGTCTGGCTCTCCCAGACCACCCTCTCGGTCGACGAGACCATGGAAACCGTCCGCCGCCTCCGCGAACGCTTCCCGAGCCTGCAGGACCCGCCCAGCGACGACATCTGCTACGCCACCCAGAACCGCCAGGCCGCCGTCAAGAAGCTCGCCCCCTACGCAGACCTGATGATCGTCGTGGGCTCCCGCAACTCCTCCAACTCCGTCCGCCTCGTCGAGGTAGCAGTCGAGCACGGCGCCAAAGCCGGCTATCTGGTCGACTACGCCGACGAGATCGACGAGACCTGGCTCCAAGGCGTCGACTCCGTCGGCGTCACCAGCGGCGCCAGCGTCCCCGAAATCCTCGTCCGCGACGTCATCGACTGGCTCGCCGCCCGCGGCTACGGCGAGGTTCAGGAAGTCACCACCGCGGAGGAGAGCCTGGTGTTCTCTCTCCCCCGCGAGCTCCGCACGGACCTGAAGGCGGCAGGCATGGCGACGACGGGCACGTCCGACCACGCCTGACCACCGGCTTACGGCGTACCGGTCTCCGAGTCGACCACCGTCAACGTCGTCGAGCGGGCGATCTTCACCGGGCCATTCGGGGTGCAGTAGGTGCCGGCGAAGGTGAATTTGTAGGTCCCGGGCTTGGCGTACGTGTGGAGCAGGCTCCGGTTGCCGCTACCGCTGTCCTTCTTCATGTCCTGCGGGCGGTCCGGCTGTGGGCAGCGCACCCCGCGGTTCCATTCGTCAGCGGTGTGGGTGCCGTCACCCCACCAGTACTCGGTGTACATGATGCTCTCGTCGAATTTGTCGCCGCCAAGGATGCCGCCCTCGGTGAACATCGGTTTCAGGACGCTCCCACTGATGACCACGACCAGCGATTTGTCCAGGCCCGGCTTCTCGCCAGGGTCGGGACCCAGGTCTTCGATGCGTAACGACATCCGGTACGGGCCGGGCGGTGCGGCCTTGCCGGTCGCCGTCGGTGACACCGGCGTGTCCGGGGTGCCGGTCGGTGGGGTCTCGGTGTTCTTCGCGGACTCCTCGGTGTCCGGAGGAAGCGTGTTCACCGACCCCGCGATCGGCGGCTTGGGCGTCCTCGGAGTCGAGGTCGGGGTCGACGACGGTACGACGGCCGACGGCGTCGGCCGGTTCGGGGTCTCGGTGACCGGCGGGGCCGAGTCGATGCCGGTCAGGTTGCCGGCGGCGAGGGCGATGGTGGCTACGGCGGCGGTGGCCAGGCCGGCGACCAGGCCTGTCGTACGGCGGCGGCGGGCGGTCTTGATGCGGGCGAAGACGGCGTCGCTCGGGAGGCCGGTGGGTTCCGGGGTGTCTTCGACGAGGGCCTGGAACTTGGCCTTCAGCTCATCGGTCATAGGTCAGCCCTCCAGTCGGGCGGGGGGCGGGTGTCAGGGGATCGGACTCGGCGAGCAGGTGGTGCTCGCGGAGCTTGGCGAGGCCGCGGGAGACGGTGCTCTTCACGGTGCCGACCGAGCAGCCCATGATCTTGGCGACCTCGGCGTCGGGCAGGTCCTCGAAGAACCGGAGTGCGAGCGCGGCCCGGGTCCGGCGGGGGAGCGTGGCGAGGGCGCGGAGCAGGCGGTCGCGTTCGTCGACGGTGCCGAACTCCGACGGGGCCGCCGGTTCGGGCAGCGTCTCGGTCGGGGTCTCGCCCTTCCACTTGCGGCGCCACCACTGGGTGCTGGTGTTCACCATCACGGTCCGGGTGTAACTCTCCAGGGCGTTGCCGCTGCGCAGCGACTTGCGGTGGAACCACACCTTGGTGAGCGAGGTCTGCACGAGATCCTCGGCCAGGTGCCACTCCCCGGTGAGCAGGTAACCGAACCGCTGCAGCGCGGTGAACCGCCCGTTCACGAACTCGGCGAACTCCTCGTCAAGCCCTGGATCCATCCCGTTGTCCCCTGCCCCCAGCTCGGTTGCCGGCCCAGCGCCGACCATGTCAGCAGTGTGATGGCTGAGCCGGGGCAGAAAGTTGAGTCCGTCCCGAAATTGCCTGAAGTGTCCTCCGGTGACTGCACGAACCGGCCCACATGAACGGTGCGAGCCGGACTACTGGAACTGCGCGAAGTGACCGAGGACGAAGGTCCAGCCGGTGTCGTAGGCGGTTCGGGCTTCGGTGCCGTCGGGGCGGCGTTCCCAGCCGGTGTGGGTCAGTTCGACCTCGGTGCCGTCGGTGGTTGGGCGGAAGTGGACGGTGACGTGGCCGGCCTGTTTCGGGTCGGTGCCGGGGTGCCAGGTGAAGGCGACGGTGTGGGGTGGGTCCCAGTCGGAGATGGTGCCCCAGGAGCCGACTGGGCCGGTGGTGTCGTACTCGATGATCTGGCCGCCGACTGCGCCCTCCAGGCGTACGTCGGTCGCGGCGTCGCCGCGGACGGAGTGGGTGGCCAGTGGCCACCATTTGCCGAGGTCGGCGGTGAAGAGGGTGAATGCGCGGTCCGGTGTCGTCGAGACGACGACCGTTTTCACCAGTGGTGCCAGGTCCTGCTCGATGCTCATGACTTCCCCTCCGTACGCCGTACGTGGTCCGCGAACGCGTCGAGGGCCTCGGTCCAGAACTGATCCAGCCACCCCCGTACGGCGGCCAGCCCGGCGGGGTCGACGCGGTAGATGTTGCTGGTCCCGCGGGGCTCGTGGGCGACCAGGCCTACGCGGCTGAGGACCTTCAGGTGCTGCGAGATCGCCGGGCGGCTGACCGGCACCCGGCCGGCCAGGGAGCCGACTGAGCTCGGGCCGCCTTGCCGGAGCGTCTCCAGGATGACGCGGCGGGTGGGATCGCCGAGCGCGTCCAGGATCGGCGCTGCGGCTTCGAGTGTTCCGTAAGTCCCCACGAACGGTAAGTTGCCACTAACCAATAGCCCAGTCAAGAGCAGAGAAGACCCCGGGTCCCACCGCGGCAGCAGCGGAAGGACCCGGGGTGCTCGAGGGGCGCAGGATCAGTTGAACGGATCCAGCGTGATGCTCGTCTGCGTCGGGTTCCCGTCGTGGACCAGCGACTCGTGCGCGCCGACGTCGTCGAACGCGAAACCGTACGCCTTGCCGTCGGCCATCTGGGCGTGGACGAGACGGGAGTAGTGGTTGGTGACGCCGTCCTTGTAGAAGTTGGCGTTGTTCGCGTCCGGCTGGTTCGGGTTGATCAGCAGCGTCGACCGGTTGAAGCCGGCGCACAGCGTCCGGGAGATCGGCCCGCGGACCAGGTCGTTCGGGGCGTCGAGCAGGCCGGCGCAGCCGAAGATGCTGGCCGAGTTCGGCTTCTGGAACGACGTCACCACCTGGCCGGACGTGTTGGTGAAGTTCATCGTGTTGCCCGACACCCGGCCGAAGTACTTGATGTTCGGCTGGTCGGTGAACGGCGTCACGGTGAGCGTCTGGCTGCTGTACTTCGACCAGACCCGGTTCACGTAGTCGTCCATCACCGAGCCGGGCAACGCACCCGTCTCGACCCCGTATGACGGCGCGAGCGCCCGCAGTACAGACCCGTTCGGCGCGGTCTTCACCAGGTTTGACCACCCGCCGGACTGGCTGCGCAGCGCGTTGAAGAAGGCGTTGTAGCCGCCGGGCTTCAAATGCCCGGTGGTCTTCGTGCCGGCGGCCGACTGCACGCCGACGGCGTACGGCGCGGAGAACATGTCGACCTGGGTGCTGTTGATCCACACCCCGGAGTCGTTCAGCGTGTACTCGGTCCAGTTGAACAGGATGTTCGCGTTCGGGTCGCTCGGGTTCTGCACGGCGGGCTGGACCAGGCCGCCGGTGGTCAGCTTGAAGACCAGCTTCTGGCCGTACGAGAAGTAGACCCGGCCGGAGAACTTCGGCATCTGGATGGTGATCGACTGGCCGTTCGCGGGCCCGGGGATGGAGGCGTCCGGGGCCGGGGTCGGCGGGTTGCCGCCGGCCGGCCAGGCGTGGAAGGTGCCGTTCGCGTCCGCCCAGCCCTGCTGGCCGGTCGCGAGGTTCGTTCCCAGGTTGTAGATGTAGACCGCGTCACCGCGGCCCGAGTTGTTGCTGATCTTCAGTGGCACGGTCGGCGGTACCGCCTGGGCGGGGGCCGAGACGACGGCGGTGAGCCCGGCCGCGACGGTCGCGGCGGCTGCCAGTACGGCGAGCAGTTTCGGTTTGATGCGCACAACTCCTCCTCAGGTCTGTCCCAGTGCGAGAGAAGGTGGAGCGCCCGTTGCGACGAGGGACGGTAGGCCGTCGCACGGGGGTGAGAGCGCTCTCATCGTTGGACAGCGTTTCAACGATGTCAATGGTGAACCGAAGACAGCTTTCGTTAATTCGCCACGCGGTGCTGGCAACCAGTCACTGTCCGTGGAGAAATCAGCCGGTCTGGGAGTCGAATCCAGGCAGCGGCGGTGGGGTGTCGCGACGCGTGCGGTCGACCGGCGGCGTCGGGACCCAGCGGCGAGTCGGGTCGTCAGGCTCGTCCAGGGCCAGCAGCTCGGGCGCGGCCAGTGGGCGCACCGACGCCTCGATGGTCTCCATCGCTTCGAGCTCGGCCTCGGTGACGTGCAGGTCGCGGAGCTTGCGGGCGGTGGTGAAGACGCGGCTCTCGAACGAGCCGACGGTCCGGTTGTACGCGTCGACGGCCGACGTCAGCGAGCGGCCGACCCGGCCGAGGTGGTCGCCCATCGTGCTGAGCCGCTCGTACAGCTCGCGGCCGAGCTCGAAGACCTGCTGGGCCGACTCGGTCAGCGCCGACTGGTTCCACGCGTACGCCGCCGCCCGCAGCGTCGCGATCAGCGTGGTCGGCGTCGCCAGGATCACCCGGCGCTCGGCGGCGTACTCGAGCAGGCCGGGCTCGATGTCGAGCGCGGCGGACAGGAACGACTCGCCGGGCACGAACAGGATGACGAACTCCGGTGTCGAGGGCAGCCGCGCCCAGTACGACTTGGCGGACAGCTGATCGACGTGGGTGCGCAGGTGCCGCGCGTGCGCGCGGAGCCGGTCCTCGCGGAAGTCGGCGTCGTCGCTCTCGGCCGCCTCCAGGAACGCGGCCAGCGGCACCTTCGAGTCGACGACGAGATTCTTGCCCTCGGCAAGTCTCACCACCAGGTCGGGCCGGAGCAGCCCGTCGTCGGTGACCGTCGAGGTCTGCTCGGTGAAGTCGCAGTGCGCGACCATGCCGGCCAGCTCGACCGTACGCCGAAGATGCAGCTCGCCCCAGCGGCCGCGGACCTGCGGCTTGCGCAGCGCGGTCGACAGCGAAGCCGTCTCCCGCCGGAGCGCCTCGCCGCTCATCCGGACCTCGTTCACCTGCTGGTGCAGCTGGGACTGCCAGGCCGCGCGGCCCTTCTCCAGCTGGCTGAGCTCGGCGTGCAGCCGGTCCAGGGCCTCCTTCACGACCGCCTGGCCGGACATCTGCTGCCCGACCGACTGCCGCTCCTGGACCAGCTCGACCACCCGGTCCTCGGCCGCGTCCCGCTCGGCGGTGATCCGGGCCAGCTCGGCGCCGTCGCGCCCGCGCGACCAGAGCACGCCGAAACCTGCCCCGAGCAACAACCCGATGATCAGGAACAGCAGCACCAACAACAGCGTCGTACCGGTCATGCCACAGAGCGTGACACAGGCCTCCGACAGTTTCCGGTCAGCGGGGGATCAGCAGTCCATCGCGGGGAAGCTGTAGCCCTGGGCCTTGAGCTGGCCGAGCACCTTGTCGAGCGCCGCGACGGTCTGCGCGCGGTCGCCGCCGCCGTCGTGCATCAGGACGATGTTGTGGCGGTGCGCGTGGGTCATGATGTTGTGCGCGATCGCGTTCACGCCCGGCTTGGCCCAGTCCCGCGGGTCGACGTCCCAGAGCACCTGGGCCATCCCGGCGGCCTTGATGTCCGCGCGCACCTTCGGGTTCGACGCGCCGTACGGCGGCCGGAAGCACTTCGACTGCGGGCCGTCGAAGATCTCGTGGTGCCGCTCGGCGGCGGACAGCTTGGTCAGCTGCGGGTGGGTGATCGAGTGGCTGCCGATGGTGTTGCCGTCGGCAAGGATCTGGTCGCGCAGCGCGGGGTACTGGGCCTGGTTCTTGCCCAGCTGGAAGAACGTCGCGTGCGCGCCGTGCTTCTTCAGCACCTGCAGGACCCGCGGCGTCCAGACCGGGTCCGGGCCGTCGTCGAAGCTGAAGAAGATGACCTTCTTGTTTCCGGTGACCAACGAGGCCGTCGGATCCGCGACCGGCTTGCCCGCGTTGGTGTTCGGGGTCGTCGGCGGGGTCGTGGGCGGCGTGCTGGTCGGGGTCGGCGGTGGCACCGATCCCGTCGTACTGCCGCCGGCGGCAGCGGTCGGTGTCGGTTGAGCAGAACGTCCCAGCGCGACGGCGAACAGCCCGCCGAGAACGAGTGCGGCGGCAGCGGCGGTGCCGATGACGGCAGCAAGCTTTCGGGACATGATGCTCCCTTGCAGATCAGGCGGATGGTCCCCAGTCGCTCCCCCTCAGGAGCTTTCGTCAGGTAGACGCGGCACCGCGCGGACTGGTTGGCAACGCCGTGTTGCAGGGAGATCTCGGTCGCTTCCGGGTCAGACACCGACGGTGACCGTCCGTCGGACGAGCGCTGGGGAATTGGGGTCCGGTGGCGCGGGCGCGTACGCTTGGCGCCCGTGGCACTCACCATCGGAATCGTCGGGCTCCCCAACGCGGGCAAGTCCACGCTCTTCAACGCGCTGACCAAGAACAACGTGCTCGCGGCGAACTACCCGTTCGCGACGATCGAGCCCAACGTCGGCGTGGTGGGGGTGCCGGACGCGCGGCTGGGCAAGCTGGCCGAGATCTTCTCGTCGGCCAAGCAACTGCCCGCGACGGTGCAGTTCGTCGACATCGCCGGCATCGTCCGCGGTGCGTCGGAGGGTGAGGGCCTGGGGAACAAGTTCCTCAGCCACATCCGCGAGTCCGACGCGATCTGCCAGGTGACCCGGGTGTTCGTCGACGAGGACGTCACGCACGTCGACGGCAAGGTCTCGCCGGCCGACGACATCTCCACCATCCAGACCGAGCTGATCCTGGCCGACCTGCAGACCGTCGAGAAGGCGATCCCGCGGCTGGAGAAGGAGTCCCGGCTGAAGAAGGAGAGCGTCGCCGTACTGGAGGCGGTCCGCGAGGCGCAGAAGCACCTCGAGGCCGGGACGCCGATCATCGCGACGAACGTCGACCGCGACGCGATCCGCGAACTGATGCTGATGACCGCCAAGCCGTACCTGTTCGTCTTCAACTGCGACGCCGACGAGCTCGCCGACGAGGATCTCAAGACCCGGATGCGCGAGCTGGTCGCGCCGGCCGAGGCGATCTTCCTGGACGCCAAGTTCGAGGCCGAGCTGGTCGAGCTCGGCGACGAGGACGAGGCCCGCGAGATGCTGTCCGAGATGGGCGTCGAGGAGCCCGGCCTGGACGTGCTGGCCCGCGTCGGCTTCGAGACCCTCGGCCTGCAGACCTACCTGACCGCAGGCCCGAAGGAATCCCGCGCCTGGACGATCAAGAAGGGTGCCACCGCGCCCGAGGCCGCCGGCGTCATCCACACCGACTTCCAGCGCGGCTTCATCAAGGCCGAGATCGTCTCCTTCGACGACCTCGTCGAGGCGGGCTCGATGGCCGCCGCCAAGTCCGCCGGCAAGGTCCGCATGGAGGGCAAGGAGTACATCATGGCCGACGGGGATGTCGTGGAGTTCCGCTTCAACGTCTGAGGTCAGCCGGTTCGGCGGAGGCCGAACTCGTTGCCGTCCGGGTCGGCCAGGACATGGTCGGCTAGGCGGTTCGCGCCCAGTGTGATCAGGCGGGCTGCGTCGTTGGTGGGGTCGGTGGTGATCAGGTCGAAGCGCTGGCGATTCCTTGCGGTTTTGGGTTCGTCCCACGCGTCCCAGGAGATCTTGGCTCCGCCGTACGGCGACTGGATCGCGGTCTGCTCGTTCTCGTCCAGGACCAGCGGCCAGCCCAGTGCGTGGTGCCAGAACAGGCCGACGGCGCGGGTTCCGTCGCAGGTGACCTCGCCGAGGTGGCCGGTGTCGGCCAGGTAGTTGTCGCCCGGTTCGATCACGCACAGCGGGTTGTCGCCGGGGTCGGCCAGTACGACGAAGGCGTCGTCGGGTGCTTGGCCCACGTCGAGGTGGCGGCCGCCGAGGCGCAGTGCTGTCTCGACGGTTCGCTGCTGGTCGTCGAGGCTGGTGCTGGCCAGGTGCAGGTGCAGTTGGCGCGGGTCGACCTGCACGGTGTCCGAGGTGACGAAGCGGAGGCCGACCTGCGTCTCGTCGCCTGGGACCAGCGCGCCGCCGGGCTCCGGGCGGACCTCGCGGTCGAGCAGACCGGCCCAGAAGGCCGCTGTTGCTGCGGCGTCGGCCACGTCGAACACCACTGCTTCCAGTTGGAGTGCCATCAGCCGACGGTAGGACGGGCTCGTGGCGTTGGCGACCGGTTATCTGGGCCCTGTGCGGAGATAGGGTCGTTTCGTTCGTACGACGGAATCGAGTGAAGGACACCGATGGCCCGCCCTTACCGCCCAGGTCCGAAAGAGTTCGTCTTCGCTGCCGGCGACGGCACCGATCAGCGCGTCGTCGTCGCCGATCCGCAGGAGGCCTACGAGGCGTTCTCCGTGTTCTACCGGAGCCAGGACGGTCGCACCTGCACGATCGACGACGAACCGGCCGGGCAGCGGTTGGTGCTGATGCCGGATCGAGGCGTGATTGTTCGCAGTACGGGGACCGAGGTCTCGTACCTGAAGGTCGACCGGCCCAACCGCTACACACCGAGCGCGATGCTGTTCTTCGAGAAGGGGTACGCCGGGCTCGACCGCTACGGCCAGTGGCTCGCGGACCTCGCGGACCTGGACGCGTCACCGGAGGATCGGGGCGCGACTCGCGCCGCCACGATCACGACCGAGGCCGCGGCGCTGGAGGAGGTCGGGCGGATGTGGGGCGACTCGGGGATCGTCGACCCGAGCGACCAGTGGTACGTCTTCTTCGACTCGCACGGCGCCGAGGACGACCGGGCCGAACGCGCCGCGCTGCTGGTGCTGATCGAGTTCCTCGGGCTCGAGCGGGTCGAGGCTCCGGCGGGCGCTGCCGACGGAGAGGTCTGGGTACGCCGGGACGCGCGGCTCGACGCCGAGTTCGAACGCTGGTCATGACAGAGGTCGTGTTCGCCCGTGAGAACGGGTGGTTTCCGCGCGTCGTACGGGATGAGGGCGTGCTGCGGATCGAGCTCGGTGCCGGCGCCGATGCGAACCATGACCCTCGGACCTTCACGTTCCCGGTCGAGGAGGCGCATCTTGCGGTGATTCGGGACGATCTGCGGCGGCACCTGCTGCTGTGGAGCGCGATCTTGCCGCTGTGCGATGCGGCTGGGACTCGGGGTGCGTTGGATGAGGGCGCTGCGGTCGCGCTCTTGGATCCGATCCTGTTCTCCGCGCCTCGTGATCTCGACGCGCTGTTCGGGCGGATTCGGTGGGACCGGAGTCGGCTCATCGCCCATGGTGCCGACGTCGCGCTGCTCGAGCGTGGCGAGGTCTGGGCCGCGACGGGCTCGGCGACGGTGACGGCCGACTGGGCTCGGGCGCAGGAGCACCAGGCGAACCGTTGGCGCGCCCAGCGGGGTGTGGTGCTTGCGCCGCTCGACACCGCGATCCTGAAGTTCACCGGGCAGTACCTGCATGGCGCGACGGTTCCGCAGCGGCGGCCGGAGGCGGTTGATCGAGCGCTGCTCCCCGAGGTGTTGAGCGTGATCGCTACCGCGGAGCGAGCTGCTGCTGGGCTGCGGATCGGGCGTGATCCGCGCCGGGGGAGTCGCGGCACGGACAAGCGGGACTGGGAGCGGATGGCGGCGGCGGTCGAGACGGCTGTACGGCGTACGCATGCTGAGCTCGCTGATGATGCGGTGGCCAGCGTCAAGTTCCTGATCTGCTCCGAGGCGGCGGGGCGCGCGAGGAGTACGCCGTACGAGGAAGGCGGCGCTGCTCGGAGTACGAAGCTGATCTTCACCGACGACAAGGACGGCGAGGAGACGTGGCGATCGGGCGGTTCCCGGACGGCTGCGGCGGCGTTCTGGGAGTTCGTCGAGGCTCGTTCGGCCGGGGACAACGAGGTCTTCACGATCGAGGACGAGGCGGCGAGAGAAGGGCTGCAGCTCCACTTCTACGCGGACTCGATCGCACGGATCACCACGGTGTCGAAAGGCGCCGGCGAGCCGAAGTACCGCGTCGAGTACAGCCTGGTCGGCGGGATGGACGGGTATCGGGTTGTGGTCGATGCGTTCATCAGCGGTGGTTGCGCCGCCCTCGATGCCCACGGCCCGTGGCTGACGAACGCCGAGTTCGAACGCGCCCGCCGCGAACGTCGACGTTGACCGCTTGGCGTGATCGGGAAGTACGTTGGCGGGATCGGTTAATGCTCTGGCGGGTTCGGCGGCACTAGCGTCATGGGTGGCGGTCAGAGAGGCCGTTGCTGAGGAGGGCTGATGACGACCGTGCTGGTGACTGGGGCTTCGTCCGGGATGGGCAAGGCGACCGCGTTGCAGTTGTTGAAGGACGGGTACGCCGTGGTCGCGGTGGCGCGGCGGGTTGAGCAGATGCGGGAGCTGGAGGAGCTCGGAGCGACCGTCGTCGCGGTGGACGTGACGCGGGACGACGAGCTGGTGAAGTTGGTCGACTCGATCGACGGTGGGGTCGACGTGCTGGTCAACAACGCGGGGTTCGGGTTGTACGGCGCGGTCGAGGACGTCACGATCGACGAGGCGCGGTACCAGTTCGAGGTGAATCTGTTCGCGATGGCGCGGCTGACGCAGCTGGTGCTGCCGGGGATGCGCGCCCGGCGTACCGGACGGATCGTGAACCTGTCGTCGATGGGTGGGAAGGTCTACACGCCGCTCGGCGCCTGGTACCACGCGTCGAAGCACGCGGTGGAAGGCTGGTCGGACTGCCTGCGGATCGAGCTGAAGCCGTTCGGGATCGACGTCGTCGTGATCGAGCCGGGGATCGTCGCGACCGACTTCGGGTCGGTGCTGAGAGGGCCGGCCTTCGAGCGGTCGGAACAGGGCGCGTACGCCGAACTGGCGGGCAAGGTCGCCGCGTCGACCTCTCGCAGCTACAGCGGCGGCGGTACGCCGGTCGCGAAGCTCGCGGACGTGATCGTGCGGGCGATCGCGGCGCCGCGGCCGAGGACCCGGTACGTCGCGGGGCAGTACGCGCGGCCGCTGCTGTTCGTGCGGAAATGGTTCGGCGACCGGATCTACGACCGCGTGCTGATGAGTCAGATGTGAGCACCGACCACTACGCGCTCGGCCCGCCGGCGCGGGCGCTGCTCGCCGACCTCGAGGTGTCGGTGCCGACGGTGCTGCAACGGGCCCGCCTGCCCGAGCGGCTGCTGACCGACGGCACGCTGGAGCTGACGCCGCCGGAGTACCACGCGTTCTGGCGGGCGCTCGCGGAGGAGCTGGACGACCCGGTGCTGCCGATCACGATCGCGCGGAAGCTGTCGGCGGAGGTCTTCGACCCACCGCTGTTCGCGGCGTTCTGCAGCCCTTCGCTGCTGGTCGCGGCGGAGCGGCTGGCGCGGTACAAGCGGTTGGTGGGGCCGATGCGGCTTGAGATCGATGGGTCGACGATCGAGCTGGTGTGGCCGGAGAGTGAGCAGCCGCCGGACGAGCTGGGGCTGGTGGAGCTGCTGTTCTGGGTGGCGCTGGCGCGGATTGCGACGCGGTACGACGTACGGCCGGTTGCTCTGACGGCACCGGTGGCTGTGTCTGGTGCTGTTGCTGATTCTTATACGCAGTACGTCGGTGTGCCGATCGCCTTTGAGCCGCGGTGGTCGCTGACGTTCTCCGCTGCGGACGCCGAGCGCCCGTTTCTCTCCGCGAACGAGCGCATGTGGGACTACTTCGAGCCTGAACTCCGCCGCCGGCTCGCCGACCTCGACCAGGGCACGTCGACCACGGAGCTCGTGCGTACGGCGCTGCTGAAGCTGCTCCCTGCTGGATCCGGCACGGCGGCTGCGGTCGCTGCGGAGTTGGCAATCAGCGTTCGCACGCTGCAACGGCGTTTGCAGGAGGAGTCGACCGGCTTCCAGACTGTGCTGCGCGATACGCGCGAGTCGCTGGCTCGGCACTACCTCACGACGTCGACGATGACTGCCGCTGAGATCGCTTATCTCCTGGGGTACGACGACACGACGTCGTTCTACCGGGCGTTCCACACGTGGACCGGCCAAACCCCGGAGGTCACAAGGCAGTCGGTCGGAGACCCTACGCTGGCGCCATGAGCGATGCGGTTGTCTTCCGCTATCACCCGGACCCGGTCGGCACCGGCTCGGCCGAGGCAAGCGACGGCGCCTGCGAGGTCTGCGGCGAGGTGACCGGCTACCGCTACACCGGGCCGATCGACGGAGTGCAGGCCGCCGAGCTCTGTCTCAGCTGCATCGCGAACGGCGCCGCCGCCGAACGACTCGCCCACCCCGACGGTCCGGCGAGCTTCGTGGACGGGCAGTCTGACCTTCCCGCGGAAGTGCGGGAGGAGATCATGCACCGCACCCCCGGCTACTTCGCTTGGCAGGACGCTTACTGGCTCACGCACTGCGGCGACGGGGCTGCCTACCTGGGGCGAACGGGCTGGGAGCAACTACAGCACGACCCGGAAGCGCTGGCGGCGCTCCGCCGCGAGGCACGTGAGATCGGCATGACCGAGGCGGCGAGTCAGGAGTGGATCAGGCGCCTGACGCCGGACGGCGGTATGACGGCGTACCTCTTCCAATGTCTGCACTGCGGAGCACACCTCGCGTACTCCGACGCCAACTGAGGGCAGTCGGGTCGAGACGCGGGCGGGGCTGGAGTTCGTGTTCGGGGTGTGGAAGGTGTGACCCGCTGAAATTCGGTGGCGTGGGGGCGGTCACACTTGGTTGGGTAGAGGTGTATGCCCTGACGGTTTGAAGGAGACGGTATGAGCGACAAGTCCAGCAAGCCGGCGAAGGACGATCTGCAGGAGAAGTTCCGCGAGGCGCTCGCGAAGAAGAACGCGCACCACGAGTCGCACCCGGGGAGCGGGCCGCGGCACGAGGGTGTCGGCGAGGCGCACAACGACAAGCAGAAGCGCCAGTTCCGGCGCAAGTCCGGCAGCTGATTGCGCCGCCCATCCATCCGCACCGAGCCCCGGGTCACCGCCCGGGGCTCTACCTTTTCCCGAGGCCCCGCGGTCCCGAGGTCCCGAGGTCCCGAGGTCCCGAGGTCCCGAGGCCGAAGGCCCCAAGGGCCCGGGGGGCCCCGAGGCCCGGGGCGACGCGCCTTCCGGGAGGTTTCCCGGGGCGACGCGCCTTCCGGGAGGTTTCCCGGGGCGACGCGCCTTCCGGGAGGTTTCCCGGGCAACGCGCCCTCCGCGAGGTTTCCCGGGGCGACGCGCGTTCCGGAGCCGAGTGCCGGTACGCCGTACGCGCTCCCGCGCCTCAACGAGAAAGGAGCCGCGACCCCGCCGTCCAAGGGGGTCGCGGCTCCGGGATCCGGGGGACGACTGATGCCCCCATCGTCGTACCCCGGATCGGTCAGGGGGTCCGGGGGGACCGGGGGGCCGGCCGGAGGTGGGCGAGGTTGGCTTCGATCTCGCCGGAGCGGGCGGCCGGGCGGGGGTGGGGAGTCACGGTGGTTCTCCTGGGGATCACCTGCACCCGAGGTGGTCCGGCGTGGGCGAGTCGACGGGGGTGCGTCATCTATTCACGCCGACTTCCTTCACGTCGTAAACCGTTGAGGTCGAGCTGTGACGAACCCTGAAAATTTAGCGCTACATGTGACAATCGGTATCGACTTCCACTTTTCATTGGTCTAAGTCCATGACGTGAAAGAAGTTCATCTCCGGTTCATCTTCGACCGTCTAGAGTCGGCCGCGTGGATGTGCCGCTGCATTTCGCCGTGAAGACCCGGTTGGTCGAGTTGCTGGAGCGGCTGGGGGAGGGAGCGGCGCTGCCGCCGGAGCGGAAGCTGGCGGCCGAGTTCGGGGTGTCGCGGTGGACGATGCGGCAGGCGATCCGGGAGCTGGTCGCGGATGGGCGGTTGCGCGCACGGCAGGGGCAGGGGACGTTCGTCGCGACGCCGAAGCTGGTGCAGCCGCTGGCGCTGGTCAGTTACACCGAGGCGTTGCGTGCGCAGGGGTACGAGCCGGCGCGCGAGGTGGTCGCCTTCGAGCAGGTCGCCGCTGAGGCCGAGCTGGCGACCGGGCTCGGGATCCGAGCGAGCGAGCCGGTACACCGCCTCGAGCGGGTGCTGCTCGCCGACGGGCAACCGATCGGTTTGGAGACCACTTACCTGGCCGTGGAGCGGTTTCCGACGCTGCAGTCCGTACTGCGGCCGACGGGCTCGCTCTACCGCTGCCTGACCGACGAGCTCGGCGTGCGCTTCGGCGAGGGCGAGGAGGTGGTCGAGACGGTGATCGCGTCGCCGCGGGAGGCCGAGCTGCTGCAGGCGACGCAGTCGATGCCGATGTTCCTGCTGCACCGGAACAGCCGCGACGTCGACGGGCGGCCGATCGAGGTCGTCCGGTCGCTCTACCGCGGGGACCGGGTGGCGTTCCGCGCGACACTGCGGCCCTAGGAGTTCGTTCGAGGTTCACCGCGGGGTCGGGTGATCGCCGAGCCTCTTTCATTGGTCCGGACCAATCTGTCGTTGGTCGGACGCTGAGGAGGCTGTTGTGCGGGTGGTTGTGGTCGGTGGCGGAGTGCTCGGCACGTTTCACGCCTGGGAGGCGGTACGGCGCGGCGACGACGTCGTACAGATCGAGCGCGAGGCCGGGCCGCGTGGCGCGACCGTGCGGAACTTCGGGCTCGTCTGGGTGAGTGGCCGGGCCGACGGTGCTGAGCTGGAGACGGCGCAGCGGGCCCGGGTGCTGTGGGAGGAGCGGAGCCGCGAGGTCGCAGGGCTGGACTTCCGGGCGGCCGGATCGCTGACGGTGTGCCGGACCGAGGACGAACTGGCGGTCGCGAAGGAGGCCGCTGAGCGGGACACCGCGCGGGCGTTCGAGGTGCTGGATGCTCAGGCGGCGCGCAAGCTCAACCCCGCGCTGAAGGGCGAGATGCTCGGGGCGCTCTGGTGTCCGCGGGACGGGGTTGTCGAGCCTCGTCAGGTGCTGAAGGCTCTCCGGCGGGAGCTGGAGAGTTCTGGCCGGTACTCGTTCCTTGCGGGGCGCGAGGTTCGGGACGTCAACGATCGCCAGGTGCGCACCGATGACGGCGAAGTCCACGCGGCCGACGAGGTCTGGCTCTGCACTGGCGCCTGGCACGGCGGCCTGATCCGCGAGCTCACCGACGACCTGCCCGTCCGCCGGGTCCGCCTGCAGATGATGCAGACCGCGCCCCTCGACGAGCAGCTGACGACCGCGGTCGCCGACGCCGACAGCTTCCGTTACTACCCGGCGTACCAGGGCCCCGCCCTCGACACCCTCAACCAGACCGAGCAGCAGCAAGTTGCCGCAGACAACAAGATGCAGCTCCTCATGGTTCAGCGCAACGGCGGCGGTCTGACCATCGGCGACACCCACGAGTACGCCGAGCCGTTCACCTTCGACGTCCACGAGGACCCGTACGACTACCTCAAGGCGACGGTCGAGCGGATCCTCGACCGGCCGCTCCCGCCGATCACCCGGCGCTGGGCCGGCGTCTACTCCCAGGCCACCACTCCGGGCGAAGTTGTCGTCCGAAGAACAGTCGCCGACGGCGTCCACCTCGTCACCGGCCCCGGCGGCCGCGGCATGACGATGGCCCCGGCGATCGCCGAGGCGAGCTTCCAGGGAGCCGGCCGATGATCCAGCTCGCGGTCCTCGACATGGCCGGTACGACGGTCGCCGACGACGGCCTGGTCGAACTGGCCTTCACCCGGGCGATCGGTGCCCAAGGCATCGAACCCGGCGACGACCGGTACGACGCGATGCTGGCCCACGTCCGCGCCACCATGGGCGAGTCCAAGATCACCGTCTTCCGTCATCTCCTCCAAAGCGACGAAGCCAAGGCCCAGCAGGCCAACCAGGCGTTCGAGACGGCGTACGGGCAGCTCGTCGACGACGGGCACTGCCGCCCGATCGACGGGGCCGAGGACGCGATCCGGCAGTTGCAGGACGACGGCGTCAAGGTCTGCCTGACCACCGGCTTCGCCGAGACGACCCAGCAGCGGATCCTCGCCGCGCTCGGCTGGCGCACGCTCGCCGACCTGACCCTGTGCCCCGCCCAGGCCGGTCGCGGCCGTCCGTACCCGGACATGGTCCTGAAAGCCCTGCTCACCCTGCGCGCCGACGCCACCGCGAACGTCGCGGTGGCCGGCGACACGGCGTACGACATGACCTCGGGGACGCGCGCCGGTGCCGGCGTCGTGGCCGGGGTCCGCACCGGCGCCCACGACCGGTCGCAGCTCGCGGCCGCGGGAGCCACCCATGTGATCGAGTCGGTCCGGGACCTGCCCGGGCTGCTCCGCGACCGAAAGCTGGAGAAGTGAAGGTCCTCAGAACTCTGCTCGCCGCCACCCTGCTGACCGTGCTCGCCGCCTGTGGCGGGACCGGTGCCGCGTCGACCGGCGACGCCAAGACCGTGACCGTCTACACCGCCGACGGACTGGCCGAGTGGTACCAGACGCGGTTCGCCGCGTTCACCGCGAAGACCGGGACCAAGGTCCAGGTCGTCGAGGCCGGGTCGGGCGAGGTGGTCTCCCGGATGCAGAAGGAGAAGTCGAACCCGCAGGCCGATGTGATCGTGACGCTGCCGCCGTTCATCCAGAAGGCGGCCGCCGACGGCCTGCTGCAGCCGTACGCCGTACCGGGTGCGGACCAGGTGAAGGGCCTCAAGGCCGACAACTACGTGGCGGTCGTCGAGAACTACCTGAGCTTCATCGCGAACCCGAAGGCCGGCAGCCCGAAGACGTTCGACGACCTGCTCGACCCGCGGTTCAAGGGCAAGGTCCAGTACTCGACGCCGGGCCAGGCCGGAGACGGTACGGCGGTGCTCCTGCTGCTGCAGCACCTGCTCGGCAAGCAGGGCGCGCTCGACTACCTCGGCAAGCTCGAGGCGAACAACGTCGGCCCGTCGGCCTCGACCGGCAAGCTGCAGCCGAAGGCGAGCAAGGGCGAGATCTGGGTCGCGAACGGCGACGTGCAGATGAACCTGGCCTCGATCGCCAACGACAAGTCCGCGTTCAGCGTCTTCTTCCCGGCGGCGAAGGACGGGAAGCGGACGACGGTGTCGCTGCCGTACGTGATGGGGCTCGGCGCCGGTGCGCCGAATGTTGACGGGGGCAAGCAGTTGATGGACTACCTGCTCTCCACCGACGCGCAGCAGACGGTCTCCGCGGACGCCTTCGGGATCCCGGCGCGGGCCGATGTGAAGCCGACCGACGCGAACTACCAGGCGGTCGAGAAGGCCGTCGACGGCGTCGAGATCTGGCAGCCGGACTGGAGCAAGGTGCTCGGCGACCTGGACGCGGACGTGGCGGCGTACACGAAGGCCGTGCAGGGATGACTGTCCAGCTGGACGACGTGACGGTGCACTTCGGGAAGACCTGTGCGCTGGAGGGACTCGATCTGACGGTTGCCGCCGGTGAGACGGTCGCGTTGCTCGGGCCTTCGGGGTCGGGCAAGTCGACGGCGCTGAAGGCGGTGGCCGGGTTCGTCCGGCCGAGTCGCGGGCGGGTGCGGATCGGTGGCGTCGACGTGACCGACGTGCCGCCGGCGAAGCGGGGGATCGGGGTCGTCGTTCAGCAGTACGCGCTGTTTCCGCATCTGCGGGTGTTCGACAATGTGGCGTTCGGGTTGCGGGCGGCGCGGCGGCCCAAGCGTGAGGTCGCCGAGCGGGTCGGCGAGATGCTCGCGATGGTGGGGATGGAGACGTACGCGAAGCGGCTGCCGCGGGAGCTCTCGGGCGGGCAGCAGCAGCGGGTCGCGATCGCGCGGGCGTTGGCGATCAGGCCGCCGGTGCTGCTGCTCGACGAGCCGTTGGCGGCGCTCGATGCGCAACTGCGGGCGGGGATGCTCGATGAGTTGCAGAAGCTGCGGCGTGAGGTGCCGGACGTGGCGATCGTCTACGTGACGCACGATCAGGCGGAGGCGCTGGCGCTGGCGGACCGGATCGCGGTGATGCGGGATGCTCGACTTGTCGACATCGCGCCGGCCGCGGAGCTGTACCGGACGCCGCCGAGTGCGTTCACCGCGTCGTTCCTGGGTGGGGCGAACCTGCTGCCGATCGAGGTGAAAAACGACGAGGTGACGGTGGGAGGTCACCGAGTGCCCGGCATCAAGCCTGTGGGTGGGAGTTTGTTGTGCGTGCGCCCGCATGCGATCCGGTTGGAGGAGGGTGGGTTGCCGGCGCGGCTCGTTGGAGCGCAGTGGCGTGGTTCGTCTTACCGATTGACCTGCACGATTGAGGGGCTCGGTGAGCATCCGGTGCACGTCGATGTGCCGGCGGACCACAAACTTCCGGCGCTCGGGGCAACCATCTCCATGCGGTTGCCGGGTGAGGCCTGCAGTTTGGTGGAGTCGCGGTGAGAGCAGTACGTCGTACGTGGTTGCTCCCGCCGTTGCTGCTGATCGCCGTCCTCGTCGTCTACCCGCTCGTCCTCGTCGCCGCCGAGTCGCGCGGCTCGTGGGCCGAGGTGATCGGCTCGGCCGAGTTCCGTGACGCCCTGATCCGGACCGTGCAGATCGCGGTCTGCTCGACGGCAGGCTGTCTCGTCGTAGGGACGTTCCTGGCCGTCGTGGTCAGCTTCGTCCCGTTCCCCGGCGCCCGCCTCGTCTCCGGCCTGGTCGACGCCATGCTCGCGCTGCCCTCGTTCCTCGTCGCGCTGTCGTTCACGTTTCTCTACGGATCAGCCGGCGTCCTCGGCACCCTCACCGGCGCGACCGGCTTCCTCACCACCCCCTGGGCGGTGATCCTCGCCGAGATCACCTTCTACACGCCGTTCGTGATGCGCCCGCTGCTCGGCGCGATGAGCCGCGTCCCGCGCGTCCAGCTCGACGTCGCCGCGAGTCTCGGCGGCGGTCCCTGGCGCGTCCTGCGCCAGGTGATCCTCCCCGAGGTCCGTCCCGCGCTCGCGGCCGGCGGCGGGCTCACGTTGCTGCTGACGCTGAACGAGTTCGGCATCGTGCTGTTCCTCGGCGCGCGCGACACCACGACGCTGCCGCTGCTCGTGCACACCAAGGGGATCGTGATGTTCGACTACCCGGGCGCCTGCGTGATCGCCATCGTGCAGATCGCGTTGTCGATCGGTCTGTACGCCGTACTGCGTGGTGGGCTGGGAGGTCGTCGTGCTGGTCTGGTCTAGAGGGCCGCGCCTGCTCGTCCAGGCCGTCTTCCTGCTCGTCTTCGGCGTGCTCGTCCTGGCGCCGTTCGTCGTGGTCGCGGCCGCGGCGTTCGCCGGGAGTTGGAACGGCGTCCTGCCGTCCGACCCGACAACCACCCACCTGAGCGAAGCGCTGTCCGGCGACGAGCTCGCGTCGATCGCGGTGAGCCTGCAGACGGCGTTCCTCGGCGGACTGCTGGCCGTCGTGTTCGGGACGTGGGGTGCGCTCGCAGCCCGGTCGGCGACACCCGGCCTCGCGCGGCTGACCGACGCGCTGCACCATCTGCCGATCGCCGTACCGTCGGTGGTCGTCGGCCTGAGCCTGCTGGTCGCGTTCTCCCGCCCGCCGCTGCTGCTCAACGGGACCAAGTGGATCGTCGTGATCGCGCATCTCGTCCTGATGGTCGCGTTCACCTACGGCACGGTGACCGCGGCGTTGCAGCGGACCGACACCGTATACGCCGAGGTCGCCGCGTCGCTGGGTGCGTCGGCGGCCCGGGTGCTGTGGCAGGTCCGGTTGCCGATGCTGCGCCCGGCGATCGTGTCGGCCGCCGGGCTGTCGGTCGCGCTGTCGATGGGTGAGGTCGGGGCGACGATCATGGTCTACCCGGCGTCGTGGCGGACCGTTCCGGTCGGCGTCTTCGCGCTGACCGACCGCGGGCAGACGTTCACCGCCGCGGCCGAGTCGCTGGTGCTCCTGGTGGTGACGGTCGTGCTCGTGGTCGGGCTGGATCGGCTGCGCGGAAAGGCGACGAGCTAGAGCAACTCGGCGAGGAGACGAGCGGCCCGGTCGGCGCCGTCGGTGGCGACCGGGAGACAGTCGACCGGATCGGTGAGCGCCTTCGCGACCGCCTCGGCGAGCACGGTCGGGTCGGCCGCCTCGAGGTAGTCGAGGCGATGGCCGGCGTTGTACCGATCCAGCCGCGCCGCCACGTGGAAGTTCTGCTCGAAGTGGTTGCGCAGCGGGATGTAGACGAAGGGCACCCGCTGCGCGGTCAGCTCCATGCAGGTGGTCAGACCGCCCTGGGTGATCACGACGTCCGCCTTGCCCAGCTCCAGGTGCAGGTCGGGCAGATAACCGTGCACCCGTACGCCGTCGAGCTTCGGCAGCGCGGCCGGATCGATCCGCGGTCCGGTGACAACGTCGAAGGTCAGCCCGGGAACCAGCCGGCGAATCGCCGGTACGGCGTCCAGAACGCGGCGCAGCAAGGCGGATCCCACACCGGAACCACCAACGGTGACGAGGCAACGAGGTGCACCGGTCAGCTGCCGCGGCGGAGGCGTGAAGCCGGTGATGTATCCGGTGAAGGCGTAGTTCTCCTCGGTCCAGGAGCGAATGGAAGGCAGCGAAGGCCCGAACGCGTCGCCGACGATGTCCTCGGGGTCGCCGACGAAGAGCGAGTGGTCCCGCAACCGCCGGTACCGCGCCCGCTGCGTGAGCATCTCCAGGTTGTAGTCCGTCGTCAGCGCCTCCTCGGAAGCGTCCATCGGCAACCACCCCACGAAGTCCGTCAGCCATGCATAGCCGAAGCGCTTCAGCTCCGGGTTCTCGTGCAGGAAGTAGTCCACCTCCCACGCCTCGTCGCCGATGACCAGGTCGTAGTGCCGGTCCTCGACGACGTCCGCGAAGGTGAGGAAGTTCGCGACCAGGATCTCGTCCATCCGGCGCAGCGCCTGGAACGCGTGCAGATCGTGCTCACCCGCCTCGAACTCCACGTGCCCCGACTCGTTCAGCAGCCAGGAAGACGCCGGATGCACGGTCTCCCCGGCGTCGGCGAGGACGCGCGTCACCGGATCCTGAGCCAGCCACTCGATCTCCACACCAGGCACAAGACCGCGCAGCGACCGCGCGATCGCCAGGTCCCGCCGCGCATGCCCGAGCCCGATCGGCGACGACAGGTACAGCACCCGGCGCGGCCTGACCGCCGCCCGCTCCCACGTACGGCGTACCGGCCGTGGCGCGAACTGAGCGGTGAACTCCTTCAGCAGGTGATTGACCACCACCGGATCGCGCGCATGCGGCGCGTGCCCGCCGCCGACGACCGTCACCAGCGAACCACCCGTCAGCTCGGCGAGCCGCGCCCCCTCGGCCGGCGGCCGGATCGCGTCGGCCGCGCCATGGATCACCAGCACCGGGCACCCGACCTCCGCGAACCGCGACGGATCGAGATGCACCGCGCGCCCGGCCTCGGTGTCGACGAGCAGTTCGGGCGTGATCTCGTGCGCCCACCCGATCCCGTCCTCGATCTGCTTGCTGGAGTGCGGTTCCGGGAACATCTGCGCGAAGAAGTAGTCCAGGAAGTCGTCGTACCCGCCCTCGAGCCAGTGGTGCCGGTTGTACTTCGCCCAGCCGTCGGTGCTGTCGTGCCGCTCGTCCCAGGTCCAGCGGGTCCGGTCCTCGACCATCGGCGTCAGCCGGGTCGCCGCGCCGACGCAGGCCACGCCGAGCACCCGCGCCGGCTCGCGCAGCGCGACCTCCAGCGCCCACGGGACGCCACGCGAGAAGCCGACCAGCACGCAGGACGCCGTACCGGTCGCGTCCAGCACGGCGATCGTGTCCTCGACGTACTCCGCGTCCCCGTACGCCGACGCACCGGCCGGCCGGTCCGACAGGCCCGCGCCGCGGCCGTCGAAGGTGATCACCCGGAAGTGCCGGGCCAGGTACGGCACCTGCGCCTTCCAGACCCGCGACGTCACCAGCGACCAGGTCGGCAGCAGCACGATCGCCGGGCCGTCGTGGTCGCCGTACACCCGGTAGTGCAGCTTCACCCCGGCGCGGGTGACCGTCCCTTCGGAGTCGGCCACCCGCGCGGGTCGTTGTGCCATGGCGTTCACTGTGTCAGGGGCGGACTTCGTAGACCAGGTTGAACGGCGTCTGCGCCGCCACCCGGAACCGGGTGAAACCGGCCGCGGTCACCACGTCACGGATCCGCGCCGGACCGGCCTGGGTGCCGAGCCCGAGCCCGACCTCCTGCGACAGCGACGCCGGCGTGCAGAGCAGCGTCGAGAAGCCGTAGTACGCGCGGCCGACCGGGTTCAGGTTGTCCTCGACGTGGTCGCCGGCCATCGGCTCGACGATCATCCAGGTACCGTCGTCGGCCAGCGACTCGCGGACGCGCCGGGCCGCGCCGACCGGGTCGCCCATGTCGTGCAGCGCGTCGAACGTGGTCACCAGGTCGTAGTTCTGCCCGCCGTACGCCGTACTGCCGGCGACCTCGAAGGTGACGTCGACGCCCGCGTCGGCCGCCCGCTGCTGCGCGATCGCGATCGACTCGGCGTGGTAGTCGGAGCCGGTGTACGCCGAGCGCGGGAAGGCCTGCGCCATCAGGATCGTCGAGGAGCCGTGGCCGCAGCCGATGTCGGCCACCTTCGCGCCGTTGGTCAGCTTCTCGACGACGCCGTCGAGCGCCGGCAGCCAGCCGTCGACGAGGTTCGCGATGTAGTTGGGCCGGAAGAAGCGCTCGCAGCCGAGGTGCACGTCGGAGTCGTGCTCGTGCCAGCCGATCCCGGCGCCGCTGCGGGCCGCGTCGACCATCCGGTCGGTGTCCTGCACGGTGCCGAGCGCGATCTGGAAGAAGCCGGGCAGGAACGCCGGGCTGTCCTCGTCGGTGAGCGCGACGGTCTGCTCGGGCGGGAGCGTGTAGAGGCCGGTCGCCGGGTCGTAGCTGACGAAGCCGCCGGCGGCCTGGGCGTTCAGCCACTCGCGGACGTAGCGCTCGTGGGTGCCGGTGCGGTCGGCGAGGTCGGCCGGCGTGAGGCCGCCGGCGCCGGCCATCGCGTGGTAGTAGCCGAGCTTGTCGCCGAGCACGACGAGCGCCGCGTTCAGCGTCGCGCCGACCTCGCCGACGGCCTGGAACACGAACTGCATCAGCTTGTCGCCGTCGACGGTGACGGGCTGGTCGATGGTGGTCATCTGGGTTCCCTCCCTGGGCTTCTTCTGCTCGCGACGCTAGAAGTCGGCGCTGAACCGTCGCATCAGGTGGCCCACCTAGTCCTAGACTCCGAGGATGCTGATCGGGCGGGAGGCCGAGCGGCGGGCGATCGAGCGGTTGGTCGCGGGGGCGCGGGTGGGAACCAGCGGGGTGCTGCTGATCTCGGGCGAACCGGGGATCGGCAAGACCACCCTCCTCGACCAGGCGGCCGAGCAGTCCGCCGGGTTGCGCGTGCTCCGGGCTCGCGGGACGGAGACCGAGCAGGAGATCCCCTTCGGGGCGCTGCTGCAGCTGCTGCGTCCGGTGCTCGGTGAGCTGGACAGGATCCCAGCACCACAGCGCGATGCGCTCGCCGCTGCGCTGGCGCTGACCTCGCCGGCGCCCGCCTCCCCGGGGAGGCCGGAGGATGCGGCGGAACGGTTTGCTGTGGGGGCGGCGACGCTGAGCCTCCTGTGCCGGTACGCCGAGCAGTTGCCCTTGGCGGTGCTCGTCGACGACGCGCAGTGGATCGACCGGCCGTCGGCCGAGGCGCTGGTGTTCGCGGCGCGGCGGTTGGTGGCGGACCCGATCGTGCTGCTGGTCGCCGGGCGGGCGGGGGAGTCGCATCCGCTGGCCGAGGCGGATCTTCCGGTGCTGCGGCTCGACGGGCTCGGGCTGGAGGATGCGCGCGAGCTGGTCGGGCGGCGTACGGCGGAGGTCGCGCAGGTGCACCGGATGGTGGGTGGGAATCCCCTGGCCTTGCTGGAGCTCGATCCCAAGAACCTGCACAAGATGCGTCCCGGGGCGCCGGTGCCGGTGCCGCGGTTGCTGGCGGAGGCGTTCTCCGCGCAGGCGGACCGGCTCAGCGAGCAGGCCCGGATCGCCTTGCTGGTGGCGGCTTCCGACGACGGGGAGCTGCAGCTGGTCGCGGCGGTGTGCTCGGAGCTTGGCGTCGACGTTGCTGCGCTGGCCGAGGCTGAGGACGCCGGGCTGGTGCGGATCGCCGATGGCCGGGTCGAGTTCCGGCATCCGTTGGTGCGGTCGGCCGTGTACGCCGGTGCGGCCGCATTGACGCGGCGCGCTGTTCATCAGGCGATCGCTGGGGTGCTGGCCGACTCGGACCGGCAGGTGTGGCATCTGTCGGAGGCGGTGCTCGGGGCGGACGACGAGGTCGCGCGCAAACTGGAGGTGGTCGCCGGGCATGCGGTCGAGCGCGGCGCGCACGCAGTCGCCGCGACTGCGCTGGAGCGCGCTGCCCGGCTGACGGACGATGCGGCGGAACAAGCGCGCAGGTTGGTCGCCGCAGGCGAGGCCGCGTGGTTCGCTGGACTGCCTGATCGCGCTGAGGAACTACTTGTCGAAGCTCTGCAACGCACGATCACGCCAGTTGTCGCGATCCGCGCGCAGGAGCTTCGCGGCGACATCGCCGTACGTTGCGGTTCACCAGGCCAGGCCCGCGACATCCTGCTCGCCGCGGCCGAGGCCGCCGACGATCTCCCGACCCGCATCCGCCTGCTGAGCGACGTGGTGAACGCCTGCTTCCACCTCGGCGACACCGCCACAGCCCTCCAGGTCGCCGACAGCCTCGACGCGCTACTGCCGAGCATCGACCAACCCGAGAGCCGCCTGCTCGGCCTGCTCGCCTGCGGTGTCGGGCGCGTGCTCGCAGGCAGTGGCGGCAGCGAGCAGATCCGTACGGCGGTGTCGCTGTCGAGCAGCGTCACGCTCGACCGGCGGCATCAGGTGTGGGTCGTCATCGCCCCGCTCTTCCTGCGCGAACGCGAAGGCGGCCGCGAGGTGATCCAGCGGATCCTGCGCGACAGCCGCGACGGCGTCGCGCTCGGGCTGCTGCCGGGCGTCCTGTTCCACCTGGCCCGTGACCAGGCAACGACCGACCGCTGGGCCGACGCGGCGACGTCGTACGACGAAGGGATCCGGCTGTCGCGCGAGACCGGGCAGACCACCGAGCTGGCGATCAGTCTCGCGGGACAGGCCTGGTTGTCGGCGCGCCGCGGGCGGACCGAGGACTGCCACGCGCAGGCCGCCGAGGCGGTCGCGCTGTGCACGCCGCGGGGGATCCGGATCGGGCTCGCCTGGTCGTCGTTCGCGCTGGGAGATCTCGCGCTCGGGCAGGGCGATCCGGCGGGCGCGCTGTCGGCGTACGAGGGGCTGGTGGAGATCCTCGGGACCGGCGGGATGCTCGACCCGGATCTGTCGCCGGCGCCCGAGCTGGTGGAGATCTACCTGCGGCTCGGGCGGCCCGAGGACGCGAAGTCCACGGCTGAGGCGTTCGCTGAACGCGCGGCGCACAAGGGGTTGCCGTGGTCGCTGGCGCGTGCGGCGCGGGTGCGGGGGCTGGTGGGGGACGACGAGGAGCTGCTGGTGAGCGCGCTGCGGCTGCACGGGCAGACGCCGGATCTGTTCGAGACGGCGCGGACGCATCTGGTCTACGGGTCGTGGCTGCGGAGGGCGCGGCGGCGGGTGGATGCGCGGGTGCAGCTGCGGCTGGCGGTGGAGCTGTTCGATCACCTGGGAGCGGGGACGTGGGCCGATCAGGCGGCGGGGGAGCTCAAGGCGACGGGGGAGACGGCGCGGCGGCGGGAGCACAGCAGCGCGGACGATCTGACGCCGCAGGAGCGGCAGGTCGCGCAGCTGCTCGCTGACGGGCACAGCACGCGGGAGGCGGCGGCGAAGCTGTTCCTGAGCCCGAAGACGGTCGAGTACCACCTGCGGAAGGTCTACACGAAGCTCGGCATCCACAGCCGCAGCGAGCTCGCCGAGCAACTCACCGAAGCGTGAGCGGCTCCTCCGACCGGCTCAGCCGGCGATGACCAGCTGCTCGAGCCGGTCCAGCTCAGGCTCCCACCCCTGCAGGTGGTTGGCCGCGTCGTCCGGCCCGGTGAAGCCGGTGTGCAGCAACAGCATCCGCGTCCCCTCCTCCACCGCGCTCAGCTCCACCCGCACGGTCGACGGCGCGTCGTCGTCCTCGTCCCACTTCCAGGTGAACGCGAGCACGTGCTGCGGCTCCACCTCCAGATAGCTGCCGCGGACGACGTACGGGCCCATCTCGACGATGTACGCCCCGCCGACCCGTACGTCGGCGTCGACCTTGAGCTCCAGCGCCGGGTTCGGGCAGTACCAGCGCGCCAGCAGCTCGGCCCGTGTCCACGCGGCGTACACGTCCTCGAGCTGGGCCTTCAGCACCCGCTCGATCCGGATGTCACTCACCATCGCCGTTCCCCTCCAGAAGGTCCGCCAGCCGGTCGACCGTGCGGTTCCAGTACGTCGTGAGGTCGCCCAGCCAGACCTCGACCTCCGACAGCGCCTCCGGCCGGAGCGCGCAGACCACCGTCCGCCCGGCGCACCGGCGGGGTCAACCTCTGCGCCCGTACGGTAGTGGAGTGACCTCGCCATTCACCGAAACCAGTGGCCGTGCTCGCATGCAGGGGTTCGCGGAGGCAGCGGCGCAGGGGCCGTTGCAGTACGTGACCCTGTTCACCGGAGTTCCGGTCTGGCTGGTGACCGGGTACGCCGAGGCCCGGCAGTTGCTGGCGCACCCGGACGTCGTCCGGTCCCCGCTCGACGGGCCGCACCGCGACCAGGTCTGGGACGACCTGGTGAACTCGATGGAACGGCACATGCTCAACGTCAACCCGCCGGACCACACGCGGATGCGCAAGCTCGTCTCGGCGGCGTTCACCCGGCGGCGGATCGAGCTGCTGGAGCCGCGGATCCGTGAGATCGCCACCGAGCTGCTCGACGAGATGGCCGCCGCGGACGGCCCGGTCGACCTGGTCAGCGGATACAGCTACCCGTTGCCGATCACGGTGATCTCGGAGCTGCTCGGCATCCCCGCGATCCGCCGCGACGACTTCCGGCGCTGGTCGTCGATCGTGGTGAACGCGGCCGTGCACACGCCCGAGGAGTACATCGAGGCCGCGCTGGCGATGGTCGAGTTCATCCGCGAGATGATCGAGGACCGCCGCGTCGTCGCGCCCTCCGACGACCTGCTGTCGGCGCTGCTCGCGGCCCGCGACGGCGGCGACCGGCTGAGCACCGACGAGCTGACCTCGATGGTCTACCTGCTGCTCGCCGCCGGGCACGAGACCACGGTCAGCCTGATCACCAACGGCGTGCACGCCCTGCTCACCCACCCCGACCAGCTCGCGCTGCTCAAGGCCGAGCCGGAACGCCTCCCGGCCGCCGTCGAGGAACTCATCCGGTACGACGGCCCGCTGCAGGCCGCGATCCCGTACATCGCCAAGGCGCCGATCGAGATCGCCGGCCGCACCATCGGCACCGGTGAGGTGATCGTGTTCGCGCTGGTCGCGGCCAACCGCGACGACGCGAAGTTCGGCGCCGGCGGCGAGCTCGACATCGCCCGGGCCGACAACCAGCACCTCGGCTTCGGGCACGGCATCCACCACTGCCTCGGCGCGCCGCTGGCCCGGCTCGAGGGCCGGGTCGCGCTCGGGATGCTGTTCGACCGCTTTCCGGACCTGCGGCTGGCCGAGCCCGACGGCGACCCCCGGCGTACGCCGGGCCTGTTGATGAACGGGATCGCGGAACTGTCCGTCCACCTGTGAACACTGGGTGAATTCAGCCCCACCGGCCCCGAACCACCGCCGCGCGATTGGGAGGACCTTGACACCGGATGGCATGCTCGGGGTCGTGACAGAGTTGATGGACGCCGCCCGGGAGCTGCTCAGCGTCGCGATGGCGTCCCACTGGCTGCTGCTCATCCTCTTCCTGGCCGCCGCCGTGGACGCCGTCTTCCCGGTGATCCCGAGCGAGGGCCTGGTCGTCACCGCCGGGATGGCGGCCGCGGCCGGCCACCAGAACCTGCTGCTGGTGATCGTGCTGGCGATGACCGGCTCGGTGATCGGCGAGTGCGTCTGCTACTTCATGGGCCGCGGCTCCGGACCAGCGCTGCGGCGCTGGATGCGGCGCCGGGAGGCCCGGCAGGCGATGTACGACAAGGTCAGCAAGGCGCTGCACACCCGCGGCGGGCTGATCCTGATGACGGTCCGTTACATCCCCGGGGCCCGGATGGTCGCGACGCTGACCGCGGGCGCGACGGCGTACTCGTTCCGCAAGTTCGTGCTGTTCACGGCGGCCGGGGTCACCGTGGCCTACACCTACGTGGCCCTGCTCGGGTACCTCGGCGGCGACGCGTTCGCGCACGACTCGCTGAAGGCGCTCGCGTTCAGCCTCAGCCTCGCGTTCACCATCGGGCTGGTCCTGGAGACCACCCGGCGGATCGCGGCTCGCCGCAAAGCGGCGAAGGTTGCGGCGCGGTAACGACTATCCGGACGCTTTCGACCCGGTCGCGTGTCCCGGGCCAACCGGAGCGCGGGTTCGTGCGTCAGTAGGGGTATGTCCGGGGGCACAGTTCTGGGGAATGTTCCGCGTCGGGGTCAGCGACTCATCGCGCTGACCGCAGTGGTGGCCGCGCTGGCGGCCGGCTGCGCCGACACCGCACCGAGCAACGAGGGAAGTGGCAGCCCGTCCGGCAAACCACCGTCTGGTACGCCGACGGCGAAGCCGAGCGAGCCCGACCCGTCGACCACGCTGACGCCGGGGGTGAAGCCGCCGGCCGCCGCGCCGGTGACCAGGTCGTTCCCGGCCAAGCTGCCGAACGGGAAGCCCCCGCTGTTCGTGGTCGTGTCGTTCGACGGCGCCGGCGACCTGGCGCTCTGGTCGCACTGGCGGACCGTCGCCAAGCAGGTCGACGCCCGGATGACGTTCTTCCTGTCCGGCCCGTACCTGTACCCCGAGGCGCGCAAGACCGACTACAAGCCGCCGTACAAGAAGCCCGGGGCCTCCGACATCGGCTGGGCCGACGCGCCGAAGGCGATCGCGCGGGCGACCGTGCTGCGGCAGGCGATCGCCGAGGGTCACGAGATCGGCACCCACGCCAACGGGCACTTCTGCGGCAAGACCGGGATCGACAAGTGGTCGGCGACGCAGTGGAAGGCCGAGCTCGACGCCTTCGACACCATGGTCAAGAACGGGCCGTCGCTGGCCGCGGGCAAGCCGCTCGCGGCGCCGTTCGACCCCTCGACGGTGAAGGGGATGCGGACGCCGTGCCTGGAGGGCAACCGGCCGGCGTACCGGCAAGTGATGCGCCAGCGCGGGATGCTGTACGACGCCTCCGAGCCCGGCTACATCGCTTGGCCGAAGAAGGAGGACGGCGTCTGGGACTTCCCGCTGCAGTCGGTCGACCTGGCCGGGACCCGCAAGAGCACGCTGACGATGGACTACAACCTCTGGTACGCCCAGACCAAGGCCCGCAAGGCGCCGCTGTCGCACGCGCCGAAGCTCAAGGCACAGGTGCTGGCGACGTACCGGCAGGCGCTGGCCCGGTCGCGCGCCGGGAACAACCCGCCGCTGTTCCTCGGCAACCACTTCAACCGGTGGAACAACAGCGTCTACTCCGACGCGCTCACCACGTTCGTCACCGAGACCTGCAAGCAGCCCGACGTGAAGTGCGTCAGCAACGTCGAGCTGATCGCCTGGCTGACCAAGTACGGCGTACCTAAAGGCTGAGCGAGCCGAAGCCGGTCTGCCAGGTGCCGCCTTCCTTGATCCGGGCCACGATCAGCCGCTGCAGCGCGGTGTCCTGCGGGAACTCGTCGAGCTTGCCGAGGTCGTGGCTGCGGAACGTGAAGAAGATCGCGCTGTCCTGGGAGTCGCGCGGTTCGCCGTACGGGGTGAAGCGGCGGCCGAAGCGGACCATGTTCGAGTCCTGCGGCAGGTGGTCGAGCAGGTACGGGTCGATCAGCCAGGACCCGAGCGTGGCGGTCTTCACCGGGTGTTCCGGGAAGTGCTCGGCGAAGAACGCGCGCGCCCGGTCGAAGCTGTCGTCGACCGCCTCGGGGGTGAGTGGGCCGGTCTCCGGGATGTGCACGCCGAGCACCCACTCGCCGGGCTCGACACCGGGCACCTTCGGCTCCTCCGGCAGCGGGTGAATGAGGAACTGCAGCCGGCCCAGCGCGTAGAGCGCGCCGGTCCAGTACGTCGTCACCCACCAGTGCGTCTCCAGGCCGAACTTGCCGAACGTGCGCCGGTTGACCTTCAGCTGCTGACCGAGATCGGCCAGAGTCGCCCAGCTGATCTCGTCGCTGACCCCGCGCTCCTGGTGGTACCGCCGAATGTCCGGCAGCGTCTCCAGGTAGGCCGCCAGCGACACCATCGGGTCGTCGGGAGCCTTCAGCTGACCCTCCACCGGCACCCCGCCGATCGCCTTCCGCAACTGCGCGGCGAACTCGGCCACCAGCACCGGGTCGACATCGAGCTTCTCGGCGTCGGCCTGGTCCTCGGCACTGAACCCCAGCAGGCGGTACTCCTCAGCGGTCGTCACCGCACCAGCATGTCAGATCCTCACCAGCGCGCTTCGTCGCCGGTCAACGTTCTTCGGCCAGCCCGAGGTAGAGCAGGCTCGGGTCCGCCGGGTTGAAGGCGAGCCCCGGGATGCCGTCGAAGCTGTTGTGCTGCTTGCCGAGCTCACCGGTGGATGTGTTGAACCGGTAGAGGTCCGACCCGTAGTTCGCGAACGAGGTGCCGTACGCGAAGTACAGCAGATCCGGCTCGGCACGTTCGGCTCACTCAGCGTCGCCACCTTCGCGTAGGTGACCCGCTGCAACTTCTGCTTCGTCGGCGCCAGACTCGCGCCGTCGTCGACCGAGAACGTGACGCCTCCGTCGCCGTACACGGTGTCGCGGCGAGGGCCGGCCAGCGCTCGGGCTGGCCGACCCTCGACATGGCGGGAAGCGGTCAGTTCTTGTACTTCGCGTCGACGTAGACCAGCGCGTCGCCGACCAGGCGCTCGGCGCCGGCGAGGTGGTTGACGACCGCGCCGTTGACGGCCATGGCGGTGGAGCCGCCGCCGTCGAGGTTCATGGCGTCGTGCAGGCCGAGGGACTTGGCCAGGGCGGCGGACTCGGTCATCGTGGTGCCGACGCTGACGCCCTGGCGGCCGTCGATGGTGACGAACATCAGCTTGCCGTCCTTGGTGGTGCCGGCCAGCGTCCGCGGGTTGCGGTCGTTGAAGCTGCCGCCGGTCGGCTGCTCGACGACCTGGCCGTCGCGCATCAGCAGGCCGCGGCCGGTGACGCCGTACAGGCTGTCCTTGAGCGAGAGCTTCTTGCCCTTCTCGTCCTTCAGCGCGATCTCGGTGTCGAGGCAACCACCGGCGAGCGTCTGGAACAGCTTGACCGTGTCCTGGCCGGTGGCCTGGATCGACGTCTGGCCGGCGACCAGCGCCGTACCGCGGGTGGTCGCGGTGCGGACGACGCAGCCCTTCTTGTCCAGCACGACCTCGATACCGGCACCGGCCGGGGTCGCGGCGGAGAACTCCGGCGTGAACAGCGAGATGTCACCGGGCACGGTGCAGTCCGTCTGCGCGGTCAGCGTCGCGCACGCGGCCGGGACGACCGGCGGGTGGTTGACGAACTCCAGCGGCAGCTCGGCCTTGGTCTTCTTGTTCTCCACGGTGCCGGTCCAGCTGACGTGACCGATCAGCGCCTTGTTCGACTTCGCGTCGATCACGAAGTTGGTCTCGGCCGGGTCGGTCAGCGGCTCGCTGAGCAGCTTGCCGTCGTAGATCCCGAGACCGACCGGCTCACCGGGGTACTGCTGGCTGGCGGTGAAGGTGAAGAACGACGCGTTCACACCCGCGAGCGCACCGGCGCCGGCGACCAGCGCGCTGGTCTTCTCGGTCTTGGCCAGGTCCGGGCCGTACGTCGCCTTGACGTAGCCCTTGGCCTTCTTCGGGTCGATGGTGAGCACGTTGATCAGCCACGGGCCACGGGTGGTGGTGTTGATCTGGTCGGCCGGGGCCGGGTCGGTGCCACGGCTGATCTTGGTCAGCGTGACGCCGTCGGTCAGCGTCTGGGCGCTGCGGGTCTCGGTCAGGTCCTGGTCGCCCAGGGGCAGGGTGAGGCTGCCGGCGGCGTTGGCGCCGGCCGGGGCGATCGCGAGACCGGCGATCGCGGCCAGCAGGACAGCACCGGCGGCGGCGACGCGCGGTCGTACGGAAGAAGTCATACCGGTGAGCCAAGGCGATCGGGCGGAAACTTTCGCCGGATCTAGTTAACGGGTAAGCAACTTCCGGATGACGCTTTCGGGGCTGCTCAGCCCGCGGCGGTGTCGATGTGCCGGGCCAGCACCAGGTCGTCGTCGGTGATCCCGCCGGCGTCGTGGCTGGCGACGTGGAAGGTGATCGTGGTGTAGCGGATGTCGATGTCCGGGTGGTGGTTCATCGACTCGGCCAGCTGCGCGACCGTCGCGACCAGCCGGATCCCGTCCAGGAAGGTGTCCTTCTTGACGCTGCGGACCAAGGCGTTGTTCTGCACCTTCCACTCCGGAAGATGGTCACGGATCGCCTGGTCGATCTGGTCGTCGGTCAGCAGCTCAGCCATGCGGCACACTCTAGTGCCCCGGCACCCGGGCCGAGGTGAGCAGGGCGAGCAACGCCAGTACGGCGGACGTGCTGATGATCGCGCCGAAGACCCAGTGCGTCGGGTGGTCGGCGTTGACCGCGAGCAGCGTGCCGAAGAGGGCGAAGACGGCGGCGATGCTCATCGTGCCGGCCATCTGGGCGCTGCTGCTGTTGCGGCCGGAGTTGGTGGCGTCGGACAGGTCGAGGGTGAGGACCGAGACGCTGGACGAGTTCAGGCCCATGCCGATCCCGGCGGCGGCCCAGCTGACCAGGCCGATCCAGGGGCTGGTGGTCCAGGCCAGGAGCGTCGTACCGGCGATGCCCGCGGTCATCAGGGCCAGGCCGGTGCGCAGGACGGTGAGGCGTTCGAAGCCGTGGTCGCGGCCTTGCAGCCAGGAGCCGAAGGCCCAGCTGACGCCGGTGATCGAGAGTGTGATGCCGGCCTTCGAGGGGGAGAAGTCGTGCAGGACGGTGAGCAGCAGCGGGAGGTAGGCGCCCGCTCCGGCGAAGGCGGCACCGCCGAGGCCGCGGACGGCGACGACGGCGGGGAAGCCGCGGCGAGCGGTGAAGGTGCCGGCGGGCATCACGCGGACGGCGGCGACGGCGAGGACGACGAGGCTGACCGGGATCGCGATCCAGGCGATGGTGGGGTGGGCTTCGAGCTGGTCGCCGGCCCAGGTGAGGGTGAAGAGCGCGACAGAGGCGGTGAGTGCCCAGGGCAACAGGGTTCGCTGAGCTGCGAGAGTTTTCGTGTCTTCTGCTGAGACTGATTGCTCGGAGGTCGCCAGCATGCGCAACGCGGGGCGGAGGCAGAGCCAGCTGGGGACGAGCAGCAGCAGCGCGCCCAGGAACACCCAGCGCCAGCCGACCTGCTCGGTGACGAAGCCGGTGACGACCGGCCCAACCACCGACGGCAGGATCCACATCGCGGCGAACAGCGAGAACATCCGCGGCCGCAGCGCGGCCGGCAGGGCCCGGGCGACCAGGACCATCAAGGCGACGTCGAGCAGGCCCTCGGCGAGGCCGCTGAGCAGCCGGCCGCCGATCACCATCGGCATCGACTGCGCCGTACCGACCAGCAGCTGCGCGGCCGCGAAGATGATCGCGCCTGCCCGCAGTGCGGCGACCGGACCGCGGCGGTCCGCCCAGAGTCCGGCGAGTGCGAGCGACACCAGGTACGACGCGTTCGGCGCGGCGTTGGTCAGGCCGAAGCTGCCGAGCGCGTCGAACTCGCGGACCATCGTCGGCAGCGCTGTACCGACCGCGCGGTTCTCGAACGCGCCGAGGGTGACCAGGCCGACGACGCCGAGCACCAGGGCGAGGTGCTCGCGGCCGAACAGGCGCGGCTGGGCCGCTTGAGCTAGAGGCATGCGGACCATCGTCGACGTTCAAGCCCGCTTGAGGTCAACCGCTGCGGCGGGCGTCCGGGAGCCGGAAGATCAGCACCAGCACCCGGAGTACGAGGACAGCACAGATCACCAGCAGGTTGTAGCCGAAGAGCTGGAACAGCGTCATCGAGTCGGTGACCTTCGGGCCGCCCGGCGTACCGAGCAGGAGGACGGCCATCACCCCGGCCGTCGCGCCGAGCACCGCGAGCAGGGCCTGGTGCAGCATCGCGGTGAAGTGCCGCCGGTCGCGCTCGTCCGCGAAGAGCCGGACGTTCAGGCCGAGCCGCCCGGACTCGGCGGCCGCGGCGATCCGGTCGATGCGGCGTGGCAGGCGGCGCAGCATCGGGAGCAGCGTGGCGAGCTCCTCGGTCGCCGTACGGCGTAAGGCGTCGGGAGCGAGCCGGTCCGTGACGTGTGCGGCGGCGAACTGGCGGGACGCCGCGATCAGGTCGAAGCCCGGTGACAGCCGCGCGATCGTGCCCTCGATCGTCGCCAGCGCGCGGAACACCGCCGCGACCTCGGGCGGGACACCGAGCCCGTGCGCGGTGATGATCCGGAACAGGTCGTTGAACATCGCCGGCCCGAGCGCGGCCCCGGCACCGAGGTGCCGGGCCATGAACTGGCCGACCGCGCGCTCCAGCGCCTGCTCGTCGACGACGTCCGGGCGGTTCACGATCTCGAGCAGCGCGTCGGTCGCCGACACCGGGTCGCCGTGGTCGACACCGAGCAGGAACCGCTGCAGCGCCTCGCGGGTCGACGGATCGAGCCGCCCGACCGAGCCGAGGTCGAGCATGCCGAGGCGGCCGTCGGTGAGCAGCAGGAAGTTGCCCGGGTGCGGATCGGCGTGGAAGACGCCGTCGATCGCGACCTGGCTCAGCAGGCAGTCGAAGAGGGTCTTCGCGAGTCGGGCGCCGTCCAGCCCGCGCTCGGCCACGGCGGTGGCGGCGTTGCCGAGCCCGACGCCGTCGAGCCGCTGCATGGTCAGGACGCGCTGGGTCGACAGCCGCGGGTACAGCTCCGGTACGACGACGTCGGCGTTCCCCGCGACCGCGCGACCGGCGGCGACGCTGGTCATGTTCCCGGCCTCGACGGTGAAGTCGAGCTCCTCCAGCATCGCGTCGGCGAACCCCTCCGCGAGTGCTCGGACCCCCATCGCGCGGCCCCAGTCGGTGTTGCGCTCCAGCATCCGCGCGAGCCGGCGGACGATGTCGAGGTCGCGCTGGACGAGCGCGGTGATACCGGGGCGCTGGACCTTCACGACGACCGCCGTACCGGTGTCGGCGAGGCGAGCGGTGTAGACCTGCGCGACGGAGGCGGCGGCGAGCGGCTCGGTGCCGAAGTCGTGGAAGATCTGCTGCGGGTGGGCGCCGAGCTCCTCGGTGAGCGCGTGCTCGATCTCCGGCCAGGGGGCGGGGGAGACTTGGTCCTGGAGGCGGCTCAGCTCGTTGGCGACCGAGGCGGGGATGACGTCGCTGCGGGTCGAAAGGACCTGGCCGAGCTTCACGAACGTGACCCCGGCTTCGTCGAGCGCGAGCCGGAGGGAGCGGGCGAGATCGGCCTGCCCGGCGGCGTCCTCGCGGCCCGGTCGGCGGCGGCCGCGCAGGTAGGGGCCGAGACCACGGCGTACGGCGATCCGGAGGATCTGCAGGTAGCGCCGGGTGCGGGCGATCCGGCCGCCGACGTCGCGGCGCAGGTCGCGGACGCGGGGGAGCGAGCCGGTCGGGACGAGCGCCTCGGACAGGACGAGGAAGATCAGCCCGGCGAGCATCGAGCAGAGGGCCGTCAACCCGAGGTACGCCGCGGCGGCGCCGTTCGACCCGGTCCAGGGCAGCGGGCCGACCAGGGCGTTCATGATCGGGCTGAAGATCAGCAGCGTCAGCAGCGCCCCGATCGCCATCCGCCCCAGCCCGAACCGCACCCCCAGCAACCGCTGCGACACCGGCACGAAGATCACCATGAAGATGACGAGATTCACCAGCCCGATCAGCAGAACGTCCATGCCGAGCACCCTAGAAGACCGAACGTGGCGAATGTCTCACCCAGACAGGTGAGCCGCCTCCCCCGCGGGAGTGAACAAGCCCTGACACGACAACAGCCCCCGACCAGGGCCGGGGGCTGTTGTTCGGGTACGGCGTCAGGCGCCGCGGCGTTTGATCTTGTTGCCGAGCCAGACGATCGGGTCGTACTTGCGGTCGGCGACGCGTTCCTTCATCGGGATCAGCGCGTTGTCGGTGATCTTGATGTGCTCGGGGCAGACCTCGGTGCAGCACTTGGTGATGTTGCAGAAGCCCAGACCGTGCTGGTCCTGCGCCTCGTGCTGGCGGTCGGCCGCGTCCAGCGGGTGCATGTCCAGCTCGGCGATCCGCATCAGGAAACGCGGGCCCGAGAAGGACTCCTTGTTCTCCTCGTGGTCACGGATCACGTGGCAGGTGTCCTGGCACAGGAAGCACTCGATGCACTTGCGGAACTCCTGCGAACGCTCCACGTCGACCTGCTGCATCCGGTACTCACCGGGCTTCAGGTCGGCGGGCGGAGTGAACGCCGGGATCTCGCGCGCCTTCTGGTAGTTGAACGACACGTCGGTGACCAGGTCGCGCAGCACCGGGAAGGTGCGCATCGGCGTGACCGTGACGACCTCGTCCTCGGCGAACGTGTTCATCCGGCACATGCACATCAGCTTCGGCTTGCCGTTGATCTCGGCCGAGCACGACCCACACTTGCCGGCTTTGCAGTTCCACCGGACCGCGAGATCCGGCGTCTGCGTGGCCTGCAGACGGTGGATGACGTCGAGCACGACCTCACCCTCGTTGACCTCGACCTCGTAGTCCTGCAGGTCGCCACCCTCGGCATCCCCGCGCCAGACGCGGAACTTGCCCTTGTAGCTCATGCCGGCAGCTCCTCCTCGGTCAGGTACTTCTTCAGCTCGTCCAGCTCGAACAGCTCGAGCAGGTCGTCCCGCATCGGGATCTGGTCCTTCTTCGTCACGTCGACCGAACCGTCGGCGTTCAGCCCGCAGACCAGCAGCAGCTTGCGCCAGTCGGCGTTCATGCCCGGGAAGTCGTCGCGGGTGTGACCGCCGCGGGACTCCTCGCGCTGCAGCGCCGCCTTGGCGACGCACTCCGACACGGTCAGCATGTTGCGCAGGTCGAGCGCGAGGTGCCAGCCGGGGTTGAACTGCCGATGCCCCTCGACGGTCATCTTCGCGATCCGGCCGCGGAACTCGGCCAGCCGCGACAGCGCCTGCTCCATCTCCTCGGCCCGCCGGATGATCCCGACCAGGTCGTTCATCGACTGCTGCAGCTCCTGGTGGATGGAGTACGGGTTCTCCCCACCCTCCAGCTCGAACGGCGCGAGTGCCTCAGCGGCGGCGGCGTCGATGTCGGCCTCGGCGATCTGCGGCCGGTTGTCCCCGAGCGAGTCCAGGTACATCGCGGCACCCATGCCGGCCCGGCGCCCGAAGACCAGCAGGTCGGACAGCGAGTTGCCGCCGAGCCGGTTCGAGCCGTGCATGCCACCGGCAACCTCACCGGCCGCGAACAACCCCGGTACGACGGACGACGCGGTGTCCGGGTCGACCTCGACGCCACCCATCACGTAGTGACAGGTCGGCCCGACCTCCATCGGCTCGGCCGTGATGTCGACGTCCGCCAGCTCCTTGAACTGGTGGTGCATCGACGGCAGCCGCCGGGTGATCTCCTCGGCCGGGAGCCGGGTGGAGACGTCCAGGAAGACGCCGCCGTGCGGCGTACCGCGCCCGGCCTTGACCTCGGAGTTGATCGCCCGGGCGACCTCGTCGCGGGGCAGCAGCTCCGGTGGGCGCCGGTTGTTGTCGGCGTCCTTGTACCAGCGGTCGGCCTCTTCCTCGGTGTCCGCGTACTGCGCGCGGAACACGTCCGGCACGTAGTCGAACATGAACCGCTTGCCCTCGGAGTTGCGCAGCACGCCGCCGTCACCACGGACCGACTCGGTGACCAGGATGCCCTTCACCGACGGCGGCCAGACCATGCCGGTCGGGTGGAACTGGATGAACTCCATGTTGATCAGGGTCGCGCCGGCCCGCATCGCGAGGGCGTGACCGTCGCCGGTGTACTCCCACGAGTTCGAGGTGACCTTGAACGACTTGCCGACCCCGCCGGTGGCCAGGATGACCGCGGGGGCGTCGAACAGGATGAACCGGCCCGACTCACGCCAGTAGCCGAAGGCCCCGGAGATCGCGTCGCCGTCCTTGAGCAGCTCGGTCACCGTGCACTCGGCGTACACCTTGAGGTTGGCCTCGTAGTCGCCGGTGGCCTGGAAGTCCTCCTGCTGCAGGGAGACGATCTTCTGCTGCAGGGTGCGGATCAGCTCCAGCCCGGTCCGGTCGCCGACGTGCGCGAGCCGCGGGTAGGAGTGGCCGCCGAAGTTGCGCTGGCTGATCCGGCCGTCCGGCGTCCGGTCGAACAGCGCGCCGTAGGTCTCCAGCTCCCAGACCCGGTCGGGGGCTTCCTGCGCGTGCAGCTCGGCCATCCGCCAGTTGTTCAGGAACTTCCCGCCGCGCATCGTGTCGCGGTAGTGGACCTGCCAGTTGTCGTTGGAGTTCGCGTTGCCCATCGCCGCCGCGCAGCCGCCCTCGGCCATCACGGTGTGCGCCTTGCCGAACAGCGACTTGCACACGATCGCGGTGCGCTTGCCCTGCTCGCGGGCCTCGATCGCGGCCCGCAGGCCGGCGCCGCCGGCCCCGATCACGATCACGTCGTACTGGTGTCGTTCCAGTTCAGTCATAGGTAACTAACGTCCGAATCAGTTGAAGAAGCGCAGGTCGGAGAACCAGCCCGCCGACAGCGACATGATGTACGCGTCGGTCAGGATCACGGTGAACAGCGACACCATCGCGAAGGTGCCGTGCTTCGGGTTCAGCTTGGACACGAAGGTCCAGTACCGGTAGCGCAACGGGTGCTTGGAGAAGTTCTTCAGCCGGCCGCCGACGATGTGCCGGCAGGCGTGGCAGGACAGCGTGTACAGCCACAGGGCAACGAGGTTGATCCAGATGATCAACGTGCCGAGGCCGATGCCGAAGCCGCCGTCGGTGCCGTGGAAGGCGAGCACACCGTCGTACACGTTGAGCAGGCCGAAGACCAGCGCGCCGTAGAAGAAGTAGCGGTGCAGGTTCAGCGCGACCAGCGGGAACTTCCGCTCACCGGTGTAGCTCTTGTGCGGCTCCGGGACGGCGCAGGCCGACGGCGCGAAGAACAGCGAGCGGTAGCCGGCCTTGCGGTAGTAGTAGCAGGTGCCCCGGAAGCCGGCCAGCACCGCGAAGGTGATGATGCTGAACGGGATCACCCGCGGGAACTCACCGAACCAGGTGCCCAGGTGACTCGACCCGGGGACGCAGGACTCGGTGATGCACGGCGAGTACAGGGGAGTGAGGTAGTGGTGCTCGTCGACCCAGTACCACTTGTTCATGAAGATCCGGACCGTCGCGTAGACGACGAAGAAGCCCAGGATCACGCCGATCCGCAGCGGCGCCAGCCACCAGCGGTCGGTTCGCAGCGTCTTCTGCCCGATCTGCGCACGACCGGGACTGTTCACTCCAATGGCCATCAGGGTGCGCGCCGGTCCGGTGCTCCGAAGCCCTCGTGCTCTGCTTCTGTCCACATGGACGCGTCATACTCCACGTCGGGAATCTCCTCGAGTTCCTCCGGAACAGGTCCGGGTCTGTGCCGCGGGTCCGGCGAGCCCAGCTCGGCCAGGTCGTCGCTCAACCGGGCCACGTCGGAGACCAGCCGGCGAACGCCGAGGGTGTCTCCGTACTCCTGGCTGAGTTTGCCGACGCTTCCGTGCAGCGCCTCGAGTGCGCGTTGCACAGCTGCCACACTGCTGCTGCCATCGCCCATACCGACTCCAGTAATGGTTTTGTTGCTGTAAGTATGGGCACACTTTGCCTCCGCTCGGCGCACAACGGAAGACCCTTCGGTACGGCGTGTTTTTAGTTAGGTTCCCCTTTGTTGCCGACCGCGCTCGGGTGGAGTAAAGGGCCGTATCCGGCCTTCAGCACAACGAGATTCGCGGGCGGGGTCAGCACCGTCACGACGGTGTCGAGGGGCCGCGTTGCCGTTGCGGCGTAGCCGTTCCAGGACCACGGGCGGACCTGGCTGCCGAGGACGAGCGCCGGTCCGTCGGTGTCCGCGATCATCGCGCCGTCAGGCAGTTCCCCCAGTACGGCGTACGTCGTGCGCTGCCGGCGACTGTGGGGTTCGACTCGTTGGCGGTGCAGCTCCGCGTCCATCGCCGCGGCCTTCGGGCGGGTCGCCAGATCGTGCCCGCGGGCCCAGGCGTCGGCGTACTGGAGGAAGTCGGTACGGCGGCAGTACGCGCACGGGCGATGACCGGCCGCCAGCGCGACCGCCTCGTCGAAGAAGAACAGCGCGGTCCATCGCCCCGGCGGCATCGGGTCGCGCTGGACTCCCTTGTAGTCGAGCAAGCAGATGAGCCAGGCCTTGGAGCGCCAGCGCGTCGTACCGAGCCGACGGTCGGTGTCGTGCAGGGATCCGCGGTTGCCCATCAGCAGTCCGCGACCGGGACTCGCGACGATCTCCTGACTGGGCAGGACTCTGTTCTGCAGCGGCATGACCACATCCTGCGTGGCTGAGCCGACAGTTCCCAGGGGGATGGCACAGTCGGCGCATGGACAGAAGGGTGGTCGTCGGGGTGGCGATCGTCGACGAGGGTCGGGTGCTGGCGGCGTTGCGGCCGGGGCCGGACGGTGGCTGGGAGTTCCCGGGCGGCAAGGTCGAGCCGGGGGAGTCCGACCAGGCCGCCGCGGAGCGCGAGATCGAGGAGGAGCTCGGTCTGCGGATCACCGTTGGAGCCGCGTTGCCCGGTGAACAATTCATCGGGGACAAATACGTTCTACGGGTTTACCTGGCCGAACCGGCCGGTCACGACTGGTTACCGGTGCTGCGCGAGCACACCGAGATCCGCTGGGTGCAGGCCGCTGACCTGGGAACTCTCCGCTGGCTCCCGGCCGACCGTCCGTTTCTGGTGACGCTGGGTCACCATCTTGTCGCGGATGGGTGATCAGTCACGATTCAGCGACAGGCTGGCCCGTCCCGTGGCGTCCACACTGCGAGATTTGTAGGGTTCCCGCCAGGCCGCGAAAAGCCATTTTCGCTCGACCGGGAAGGGCTGGGGGAAACACAATGACTCTGGGAGCGACCGAGGCTTCCCCGCCCGACGGCGGACTCCCCGCTGAACACATCGCGGAGACCGCCGAGGCGAAGCAGATCGAAGGCCGTTCGCTCGGGCAGATCGCGTGGGCACGGCTGCGCAAGGACAAGATCGCGCTGATCAGCGCGATCGTCATCCTGCTGATCATCCTGATCGCGATCTTCGCGCCGCTGATCGTGAAGATCTCCGGCTTCCCGCCGGACCAGCCGAACTTCAAGGACAGCCACGGCAACGACCTGCTGGACAACTCGCTGGGCGGTATCCCCAAGGGCGGTCTGTTCGGCAGCGGGATGAGCTCCGAGCACTGGCTCGGCGTCGAGCCGCAGAACGGCCGCGACGTCTTCGCCCGGCTCATCTACGGTGCGCGCGCGTCGCTGCTGGTCGCCCTCGGCGGCACCATCGTCGCGGTCCTGCTGGGCACCGTGATGGGCATGGTGGCCGGTTACTTCCGCGGCTGGGTCGACGCCCTGATCAGCCGGCTGATGGACATCCTGCTGAGCTTCCCGACGCTGCTGTTCATCCTGGCGCTGACCCCGGTGATCGCCGACCGCGCGCAGGACACCTTCGGCATCCCCGACGACAACGGGCTGCGGATGGGCGTGCTGATCTTCGTGCTCGGCTTCTTCGGCTGGGCCTACCTGGCCCGGATCGTGCGCGGCCAGACGCTGTCGATCCGCGAGCGCGAGTTCATCGACGCGGCCCGCTCGCTCGGCGCCGGCCCCGGCTACGTGATCTTCAAGCAGATCCTGCCGAACCTGATCCCGACGCTGCTGGTCTACGCGACGCTGATCATCCCGACCTACATCACGGCCGAGGCCGCGCTGTCGTTCCTCGGCGTCGGCGTCAAGGAGCCGACCTCGTCGTGGGGCCGGATGATCTCCGACGCCTCGAACTGGTACGAGGGCAACCCCCTCTACCTTGCTTTCCCGGGCGCGATGCTGTTCATCACAGTGCTCGCCTTCAACCTGCTGGGTGACTCGGTGCGCGACGCGCTCGACCCGCGAGCCGGACGGAGCTGACCGAAGCCGTGTTCAACTACATCGTCCGCCGCCTGCTGCAGATGGTCCTGATCCTGTTCGCGATCAGCGCCATCACCTTCTTCCTGTTCTGGGCGACGCCGGCCAACCCGGCGCTGCTGATCTGTGGCAAGGACTGCAACACCGAACGGATCGCCGAGGTGAACGCCTCGTACGGGTTCGACGACCCGTTGATCGTCCAGTACGGCCGCTACATGAGCGGCATCGTCAACCCGGGCGGCCGGGAGCTCGGCACCGAGGGCTCCCAGGAGCACTGCTCGTGGCCGTGCCTGGACCGTTCGCTGCAGAACGGCCTGCAGGTCAGCGACTCGATCGCCGACGCGATCGGCCCGACGTTCTGGCTGGCCACCGGGGCCGCCGTCCTCTGGCTGGTCTCCGGCGTTCTGCTGGGACTGATAGCGGCGCTGCGCAAGGGCAAGTGGGTCGACAAACTGAGCGTCGGACTGGCGTTGTTCGGTGTTTCGTTCCCGACGCTGGTCCTCGGCTACCTGCTGGTGTTCGTGTTCATCGTGAAGGGTGGGGTGCTGCCCTACCCGGACCAGGCGAACTCCACACCGACCGCGGGGATAGGACCGTTCCTGCAGTTCTACATCCTGCCTTGGGTGACCTTGGCGCTGGTCAACGCGGCGCTCTACACCCGGCTCACCCGGGCCAACATGATCGACACGATGAACGAGGACTACATCCGGACCGCACGGGCCAAGGGCCTGGGCGAACGCACGGTGGTGTTCAAGCACGGCCTGCGCGCCGCGCTGACACCGATCGTGACGATCTTCGGGCTCGACCTGGGCGCACTGCTCGGCGGTGCCGTGATCACCGAACGGATCTTCAGCATCCAGGGCCTGGGCAAGCTGTCGATCGACTCCGTCCTCGGCAACGACCTGCCGGTGGTGATGGGCGTCGTCCTGGTCGCCGCGTTCTTCGTCGTCTTCGCCAACATCGTCGTCGACGTGCTGTACGCCTTCATCGACCCGCGGGTGCGGCTGTCATGACCGTACTGATGACACCTCGTACCGACACCAGCACCCGGACGGAGCCGATCCTGTGAGCGCCACCGCATCCACCGAACCGACCCAGCCGGCCGGCGCGCGGGACGCCGAGGCGTTCCTCGAGGTCCGCGACCTGCAGGTGCGCTTCCCCACCGACGACGGCCTGGTCCGCGCCGTCAACGGGCTGAGCTTCTCGCTCAAGCCCGGTGAGACGCTCGGTATCGTCGGCGAGTCCGGCTCCGGCAAGAGCGTCACCAGCCTGGCGATCATGGGCCTGCACAAGGGCAGCCGGGCCCAGGTCGAGGGCGAGATCTGGCTGGACGGCAACGAGCTGGTCTCGATGCGGGTCGAGGAGATGCGCCGCCTGCGCGGCAGCAAGGTCTCGATGATCTTCCAGGACCCGCTGTCGGCGATGCACCCGTTCTACCGCGTGGGCGACCAGCTGGTCGAGGCGTACCTGGTGCACAACGACGTGTCCAAGGCGGTCGCCAAGAAGCGGGCGATCGACATGCTGGACCGGGTCGGCATCCCGTCGCCGGCCAGCCGGTTCCACGACTACCCGCACCAGTTCTCCGGCGGGATGCGGCAGCGCGCGATGATCGCGATGGCGCTGATGTGCGACCCGCGGCTGCTGATCGCCGACGAGCCGACCACCGCGCTCGACGTCACCGTGCAGGCCCAGATCCTGGACCTGATGAACGACCTGCAGAAGGAGTTCAACTCCGCGATCATCATCATCACCCACGACCTCGGCGTCGTGGCGCAGATGGCGGAGAAGCTGGTCGTCATGTACGGCGGCCGCGTGGTCGAGGCCGGCGACGTCCGGGACATCTTCTACCGGCCCGAGCACCCCTACACCTGGGGCCTGCTCGGCTCGATCCCGCGGATCACCGGCGGTGGCGACCGGCTGAAGTCGATCAAGGGCTCGCCGCCCTCACTGATCAACCTGCCGACCGGCTGCCCGTTCCACCCGCGCTGCGACTTCCGCGACCGGGTACCGGGTGACGCCTGCGTCACCGACGTACCGGAGCTGCTGCAGATCGGCGGTGGGCCGCACGCGGCGCGCTGCCACATCGCCAGCCCGGAACGGCAGCGGCTGTTCACCGAGCAGATCAAGCCGGCGCTGTGAGCGCGGCCACCCAAGGGGACAACGTGACGACGACCTCCACTCCGAAGCCGACCCGCCGGTCCAAGGCGACGCCCGAGCGCACCGGTGGGACGCGCGGTGAGGTCCTGCTGGACGTGAAGGGCCTGCAACGGCACTTCCCGGTCACCCAGGGCATCGTGTTCCAGCGCCAGACCGGCGCGGTCAAGGCGGTCGACGGGATCGACTTCCAGCTGATCGCCGGCGAGACCCTCGGCCTGGTCGGCGAGTCCGGCTGCGGCAAGTCCACCACCGGGCGGCTCGTCACCCGGCTGGACGAGCCGACCGGCGGCACGATCACCTTCCAGGGCACCGACATCACGCACCTGAACCGGGCCAAGATGCGGCCGTTCCGGCGGGACGTGCAGATCATCTTCCAGGACCCGTTCTCGTCGCTGAACCCGCGCCAGACGGTCGGCACGATCATCGCCGCGCCGTTCGAGATCCAGGGCATCAAGTCCGAGGGCGGCACCAAGAAGGCCGTCCAGGACCTGATGGCCCGGGTGGGCCTGAACCCCGAGCACTACAACCGCTACCCGCACGAGTTCTCCGGCGGGCAGCGGCAGCGGATCGGGATCGCCCGCGCGCTCGCGCTGCGGCCGCGGCTGATCGTCTGCGACGAGCCGGTCTCCGCGCTGGACGTGTCGATCCAGGCCCAGGTGGTGAACCTGCTGGACGACCTGCAGGACGAGTTCGACCTGACCTACCTGTTCGTCGCGCACGACCTGTCCGTCGTACGGCACATCTCCGACCGGGTGGCGGTGATGTACCTGGGCAAGATCGTCGAGATCGCGACCCGGGACGAGCTGTACAACCACTCGCGGCACCCGTACACGCACGCCCTGCTGTCGGCCGTTCCCGAGCCCGACCCGGACGCGGTCAAGCGCCGCGAGCGGATCCGGCTGACCGGTGACGTGCCGAGCCCCCTGAACCCGCCGTCCGGCTGCCGGTTCCGTACTCGCTGCTGGAAGGCGCAGGACGTCTGCGCCGAGCAGGAGCCGCCGCTGGTCCAGATCGGAGCCCCCGGCCATGCGGCCGCCTGTCATTTCCCGGAGGAACGCGACGTCGTCTGACGGACACAGACGGTAACAAACGGTCTCGCGTGTGCGTGGAAGTCGTCACGATCCGGTGACGGCGAACGAGAACCGTTGAAGTGATGTCGAGGTCATGAGTAGATGACCGGCATTCCAGTCACCAGGGCAGCCGTGACCCGGCGTCCCGATGGAGGAAACAGAAAGAAGGATGGCATGAGACACGCCAAGCGCGCCGGAGCCGTGGTTGCCACGGGTCTGGCCCTGACCCTCACGCTGGCGGCATGCGGCGGGGACAACGACAACGGCGGCGGAACCGGCGGCGGGAGCTCGACGGAGGGGGCGAAGGGTGGAATCGTCACCGTTTACCACGCTTCGGACTTCGAGCACCTCGACCCGGCCCGTGCGTTCGTCACGGACACCGGCATGTCCGGCCAGCTCCTCTACCGCACGCTGACCGCATTCAAGTGGGACGGCGCGGCCAAGAAGGTCGAGCTGGTCGGTGACCTCGCCGACAAGTGGGAGAGTTCGGCCGACTTCAAGACCTGGACCTTCACGCTGAAGGACGGCTTGAAGTACGAGGACGGTTCGCCGATCACGACCAAGGACATCAAGTACAACGTCGAGCGGTCGTTCTCCGCCGACCTGTCCGAAGGTGCGCCGTACGGCAAGAACTACCTGGACTGCAAGGGCTACCTGGGCCCGTACTCGCCGGCCGGCAACAACGGTGGCAAGGGCTGCACCGCGATCGAGGTCCCGGACGAGAAGACGATCGTCTTCAAGCTGAACCAGCCGGTCTCGGAGTTCCACATGACCGCGTCGATGAAGATCTTCGCGCCGGTGCCGCAGGCCAAGGACACCAAGACCCAGTACGACAACCGGGTGTTCTCCTCCGGCCCGTACAAGGTCAAGACCTACACCCGCAACAAGACCCTGGTGCTGGAGCGCAACACCAACTGGGACCAGGCCACCGACCCGATCCGCACGGCCATGCCGGACGGTTTCGAGTTCAAGTTCGGTGACGACGAGGCGATCGTCGACCAGCGCCTGATCGCGGGCACCGGTGCCGACGCCAACTCGATCAGCTTCTCCGGCGTCCAGCCGCAGAACCTGGCCAAGCTGACCCAGGCCAACGTCAAGGACCGGGTCGTCGAGGGCACCGACTCCTGCCGTCGCTACATCGCGTTCAACCAGCAGAAGCCGTTGCTGAAGAACCAGAAGATGCGCGAGGCGCTGACCTACGCGTTCGACAAGACCGCGTACATCACCGCGCGCGGTGGCGACAAGCTGAACGTCCCGTCGGACTCGATCGTGCCGGAGAGCCTCGAGGGTTACCGGAAGAACTCCGCCTTCGAGGTGCCGCTGACCGGTGACGTCGAGAAGGCCAAGGCCGCGCTGGCCGAGGCCGGCTACAAGGGCGAGAAGCTCCAGCTCGGTGCGTCCGACGCGACCGACATCTCGATCAAGGCCGCGGAGGCTGCTCAGGCCGCCTGGAAGAAGATCGGTGTCAACGTCGACATCAAGAAGATCCCGGGTGACAACTACTACTCGACGCAGCAGAACGACGCGTCGGCGACGGACCTGATCACCGCCGGCTGGTGCAACGACTGGCCGTCGCTGTCGACGATCGTTCCGCCGGTCCTCGGCCCGGACAACACCGCGCCGGGCAAGGCCGCCCAGAACAACTACGGCCGCTCGCCGGTCGGCTGGGACAAGATGAACGAGATCCCGAAGATCGCGGACCAGAAGGAGGCCACGAACGCGTGGGCCGACGTTCTGGACGAGGCGATGAAGACGTTCCCGCTGGTTCCGATCTCGGCGGACAACAACGTCTACGTCTTCGGTGGCAACATCACCGGCGCGACCGCCAACTCCGACATCGGTGGTCTGCCGGACCTGACCAAGATCGCCCTGAAGAAGGTCGGCTGATCTCGAGCAGGTAGCACCAACTAGCTGAACCCGAGGGCGGTACCGGATCTCCGGTACCGCCCTCGGCACGTCTGGGTAGGCTGTTCGCCCCATCCGCGGCAGACGGGACGACGCGTGAACGAGACCTTCGGCGCGGTCCTGCGCCGGCTGCGGCGCGACCGGGGACTCACCCAGGAACGGTTGGCCGAGACCGCGGGAATCAGTGCGCAGGCCGTGCGGTTGCTGGAGACCGGTCGGCGCCGCTTTCCGCGGCCGTCGACGGTCACGGCGCTGGCCGACGCGTTGCAGTGCCCGGCCGCCGAGCGCGATCAGTTGCTGCTGGCAACGGCACGGACACCGTCCAGCTCCCGTGACCTGCCCGCTCCGCCGACGGACTTCACCGGACGGGCCGGCGAGGTCGAGAGCCTGACGGCGTACCTGACCACCGGCGCCGTCGGTCCCGCCGTACCGATCGTGTCGGTCACCGGGATGGGCGGGATCGGCAAGACCGCGCTGGTGCTGCAGGTCGCCGCCGATGTGGCCGCGGAGTTCCCCGACGGCCGGGTACTGGTCGACCTCGGTGGCTACAGCCGCTCGGGTCCGGTCGATCCGTTGACCGCGTTGGACAGGGTGCTGCGGTCGCTCGGCATGCCCGCCGGCGATCTCCCGACCGACCTGGACAGTGCTGCCGCAAGGTACCGCAGCGCGGTCGCCGGGCGCCGGATGCTGATCCTCCTCGACAACGCCGCCGACAGCAGCCAGGTGACGCCGCTGCTACCGGGGACGAGCGGGAGCGCGGTCATCGTGACGAGCAGGCGGTCGATGCCGGAGCTCGCTGGCGCGCGGCAGCTCCAGCTAGACGCGCTGTCGGAGGAGGAGGCCGTGCGACTGCTCGCCGAGGTGGGTGGCCCGGTGGTGCAGGCGGAGCCCGCCGCCGCGCAGCGCGTCGTACGGTACTGCGCTTGTCTGCCGCTGGCCGTGCGGATCGCTGGTGCACGGCTGGTCGACAAGCCGGCCGGGGCTGTCGAAGCCCTTGCCGAGCAGCTGGCCGACACGTCCGGCCGCGTCGCACGGCTGGACGATGACGGGCACGGCGTGCGGAGCAGCATCGCGGTATCCGTAGAGCAGCTGGCCGCGTCGGACGACCCGCTGGACGTGGCAGCTGTCCAGCTGCTGCCGCAGATCGCGGCACTCGACGGGTACGACGTGTGGTCGCGGGTGGCCGCTCGAATCGCCGGTACGACGCCCGACCAGGCGGACCTACTGCTGGAGCGACTCACTGACGTCAGCCTGCTGGAAGCCCACGCGCCGACCCGCTACCGCCTGCACGACCTCGTGGCGAGTTACTTCGGCTCTGCGCTGGACGCCGCCGAGCAGAGCGCCGTTCGCTGCCGCGTGCTGGACACGTACATCGCGATGGTCTGGCAGCTGACGCAGTCGTCGAGGCGCCCGCCGGCGACCAGAGAGCACTGGAGCGATCCCGCGTGGCGGGCCGATGCTGCCGACCTCACCGACCGGAACACCCTGCTGGACCTGCTCGACGACGAGCGCGGCAACCTGATCGCCACGCTGCGCCGAGCGGTCGCCGGATCCACGCAGGAGCGTGACCTGGTCGTCCGGCTCGCGGTCGGGACGAACTACTACTGCATCGCCCGGCGGCGCTGGCCCGAGTGGAAGGAGATCGCCGGGCTGGCCGCCCCGACCGCCACCGAACCGTTGCCCAAGGCAATGCTCCTGGCGGACCGTGGCCTGGCGCACGGGGAGCTCGCGGAGTTCGGCGCCGCCGCGGACTCCTTGCTGCAGGCGCTGGCCGAGCTCGAGACGGTCGACGTCCCGGCCTTCCGGGCGGGGCAGGTGACGAGCCTGAGCCACATGCTCGAGCGGGCCGGCCGGGTCGAGGAAGGCCTGCGGTACGGCGAGGAGGCGCTCGCGCTCGCTCTCGCGAGCGGCGACCAGGAAGCCGAGGCGATGGCTCTTGTCGTGCGGGGGATGCTCCGCGGGAAGCTCGGGCAGGCCGCCAGGGCCCGCGACTTCGAGCGCGCGGTGGAGGTGATGCGGAAGGTCGGGGCGGCTCGGGGAGTGGCCATCGTGTTCCAGCACATCAGCTTGTCGTACCGGGAGACCGGTGACTACGCGGACGCTGTCGCGCCGGCTCGGGAGAGCCTGCAGATCCTGCGCGACAACAACGCGGGGCCGTACCTGCCGGAGGCCAACGAGGACCTCGGGTGGGTGATGTTCCTGTCAGGCGACGTTGCCGGTGCGCTGGAGTCGCTCACCGAAGCGCTGGCCGGCGCCGAGGAGTTCGAGCTGTGGGACCGCGAGGGCAGCGTCAGGGTGCGGCTCGCTCAGGTGCTGGTCGCGTTGGGACGTTCCGACGAGGCGCGTGGTCATCTGGAGGCGGCGGTGGAGATCTACGCCTCGCGTGGGATGGCTGCTGCCGATGAGGCTCGGGGGTTGCTGGAGGCGCTCTAGCTGGGCGCGGGCAGGCTGAGCAGGTCGCGGAGTTCGGCGGTGCCGTGGGCGTTGTGCTGCTCTCGGATGGACAGGGCGATGCGCCACTCGCGGCGGGCCTCGGGGAGGCGGCCCTGGAGGTGGCGGACCTCGCCTAGGGACTTGCGGATGTCGGCCTCGCAGAGCCAGTCGCCGTACTGGCCGGCGATGGCCAGGCCCTCGCTCTGGTGGGCGACGGCCTCGTCGAGGCGGTCCTGGGCCAGGCAGAGCTTGCCGAGCTCGTTGAGGACCTCTGCCTGCTGTACGGCGGCGCCTGCGCGGCGGTAGAGCGCCAGGCTCTGCTGGAGGCTCTCGGCGGCCAGGTCGTAGTGGCCGGCCTCGCGGTAGGAGACGCCGATGTTCTGGGCGATCATGCCGCGGTAGCGCTCCTGGCCGGGCTCGACCAGGAGGCCCAGCGCCTCGGTGAAGTGCCGCTGGGCGGTCTCGGTGGCGCCGGTCTTCAGGTAGAGCATGCCGAGCGCCAGGCAGGCCCAGGCGGCGCGGGGCGGGATGCCGAGCCGGAGGCCGATCTCGCGCGCGCGTTCGGCGTACGGGATGCCGTCGGCGGTCCGGCCGGTGCGTTCGAGGACGTGGCTGAGGCTGCTCAGGCACAGGGCCTGCAGGTTGCCGTCGCCGGAGGCGTCGGCGGCCTCGATCGCCCGGCGCAGCGGCATCACCGCCTGCTGGTACTGGTCGAGCTCGGCGTGGGCAGCGCCCAGGTCGTGCAGCACCAGGCCCTCGGCGATGCGGTCGGAGCCGCCGTTGACCAGGCGGAGTACGGCTTCGTTGACCTGCAGCCAGTCGAGCCAGGCGCGCCGGAGGGCGTAGTACGCGTTGAGCCCGACCGCTACCTGTACGGCGAGCTCCGGCTGCTCTGTGACCGCGTGCTGGATGGTGGTGACCAGCCCGGAGCGCTGGGCGTCCAGCCAGCCGAGCACGTCCTCCTGCGCCGGCAGGTCGTCGGCGCCCTTCAGCCACTCCTCGTCCAGCCACCCCTCGCGGGTGACGCCGTGGCCGGAGTACTCGCTGGCTCGCCAGACCACCGCCGAGATCCGCTTCATCCAGCGCGTGGTGACAGCCAGCCGGTCCTCGCGGGTGAGCGTCTGCTCGGCGAACTCGCGGGCGGCGACCCGTACGAGGTCGTGCAGGCGGTAGACCCCCGGCGACGGCGTGGTGAGCAGGTGAACGTCCACCAGCCGCTCCAGCACGATCTCGGCCTCCGGCTCGGGGCTGTCCGAGAAGGAGGCGGCCAGCGCCGCTGTCAGGTCCGTGCACTCGGCCAGACCGAGCAGCGCGAACATCGACACCGCCTGGACGTCGATCGGGTCCTCGCTGCCGGCCAGCTGCTCGATCGACAGCACCAGCGTCGCCCGTACGCCGGAGTCGTCGAGCTGGAGCTCGTCCAGCCGACGCCGGCCGTCAGCGAGCCGGTCAGCCAGGTGCGCCACCGGCCAGGACGGCCGGGAGGCCAGCCGGGCGCCGGCCATCCGGATGGCCAGCGGCAGCCCGCCGCACTGGCGAACCACCTCGGCGCACTCGTCCTCCGGTGCCTCCAGCCGGCCGGAGATCCGCCGCAGCATCTCGATCGACTCGTGCAGCGGCGGCTCACCCAGCTGGTACTGGCGACCGCCCAGACCCGCCATGCTGCGACGGCTGGTCACCACAGCGGCGCAGCCACCGGCTCCTGGCAGCAGCTGCCGCACCTGCTCGTGGTCGGCCGCGTTGTCGAGCAGCAGCACGAGCCGGCGGCTGGACAGCACAGTCCGGAAGCGGGCTGCCGCGGTGGGCAGGTCAGCTGCCGGGATCTCGCCCAGGTCCTCCAGCAGGTAGGTCAGCGCCTCCAGTGGCTCCAGTGGCGGGCCCAGCCCGAAGCCGCGCAGGTCCAGGTACAGCTGGCCGTCGGGGAAGTGTGCGGCCACCTCGTGCGCGACGTGGATGGCCAAAGTGGTCTTGCCGATGCCACCCATACCGGTGATCGCCGTCACGCTCACACCGGGGCTGTCGATCAGGTACCGGCTCAGCTCGGCCAGCTCCTGCACCCGGCCGGTGAAGTCGCCGCTGGCGAACGGGAGCTGCCGCGGTGAGACGACTGGGAGCGCGGGCTCGTCCAGCGGCATGCGGTCCGTCTTGCCGCGACGGGAGGCTGCGGCGACCAGCGCGGCCTGCTGGTCCTTGTCGAGCCGGAGAGCGGCTGCCAGCGCCTTGACGGTGGCCGGTTGGGGGTACTTGCGGGTGCCGCGCTCCAGCGTGCTGATGGCCTGGACGCTGATCCCGGAGGCCACCGACAGCTCGTCCTGGGTGAGGCCCGCCGCCGTCCGGTGCCGGCGGAGCAGGGCGGCGAACTGCGACTCCACGCCCGCCTCCCCTCACGAACAGCGACTTTGTATGGGTGAACTGTATGGGTTGTACCTGGTGACCTCCCCGGGCGCTCAGAAGAATGGGCTGCGCTGGACCAATCTGGGGAGGAGTTGAGGATGTCCGTTTACCAGGCTGTCCCTGTGGTGCGAATGGAGGATTTCGCGCCGGAGGTCGTCTGTGAGGTGTACGAGCTCGGATCGCGGCGGCCCACACCGGCCGCGGCGAAGGACCTGACCACCCGCCAGGTGCTGATCGGCCGCCTGATGGCCACCGGTGCCAAGGACGCGGCGATCGCCCGGCAGCTCGGGCTGTCGCTGCGCACCGTCCGGTCGGAGATCAGCGCGCTGATCGCCGGGCTGGGGGCACGGTCGCGGTTCCAGGCCGGGTGCCTGCTGGTCCGCCGGTTCGGCTGAGCTCGTACGGGCCGTGACCTGGTGGTAGCGGCCCGTGGCGGTCGGCTTGCGTCGCACGGTTTCTGTCCGAACCGCGACGTAGGCTGATCGCCATGACCGAGCTCCCTGCCCGCCGGCTGCTGCTGGTGCACGCCCACCCCGACGACGAGACCATCAACAACGGCGCCACGATGGCGAAGTACGTCGCCGAAGGCGCCCACGTCACGCTGATCACCTGCACCCTCGGCGAGGAGGGGGAGGTGCTGGTCCCGGAGCTCGAGCACCTCGCCGCCGACCGGAGCGACGCGCTCGGCCCGCACCGGATCGGTGAGCTGGCCGCCGCGATGGACGAGCTCGGCGTCACCGACCACCGCTTCCTCGGCGGCCCCGGCAAGTACCGCGACACCGGGATGATCTACGACGAGAGCGGCAATGCCGCCGTCCCGCCGGACACCCGCCCGGACAGCTTCTGGCAGGCCGACCTGGTGACGGCCGCGAACGACCTGGTCCAGGTGATCCGCGAGGTCCGCCCGCAGGTCCTGGTCACCTACGACGAGTGGGGCAACTACGGCCACCCCGACCACATCAAGGCGCACCGCGTCGCGACGTACGCCGCGGCCCTGGCCGCCGCCCGCTCGTACCGCGAGGACCTCGGCCCGGCCTGGGACATCGCCAAGATCTACTGGACCGCGATGGCCGAGGGCCCGATGCGCGACAGCCTGCGCAAGCTCCGCGAGGCCGGCGACACCACCACCTTCGACGGCCTCGACCCCGAGGGCCCGATGCCGCCGATGATCACCCCCGACCGCCTGATCGACTGCATCGTCTCCGCCGACGGGTACTGGGACCGCAAGATGAACGCGATGAAGGCGCACGCCACCCAGATCACCGTCGACGGCCCGTTCTTCGCCCTGTCCAACAACAACGGCAGCGAGATCTGGGGCGACGAGGCCTACCGCCTGGTCAAGGGCACCGCCGCCCCCGGCCCGAACGGCGTCGAGGACGACCTGTTCGCCGGGCTCTGAGCGACCGGCCGCGCCGCCTGACTACGATCAGGCGGCATGGCCGCCGCTCTCGCTGACCTGCTCAAGGCGTTCCGGCTCGCCGCGGAGCTGACCCAGGAGCAGTTGGCCGAACGCTCGGGGTTGAGCGTCGGCGCGGTCGCGACTCTGGAGAGAGGCCGCCGCAGGTACCCGCGGCCCACGACGCTCGACGCGCTCGCGACGGCGCTCGGCCTCTCGACCACCGAGTACGACGTACTCCGCACCGCTGCCGCCCGGCCGACAGGACAGACCGGTCCCGAGAGCCTCCCGCCCGACATCGAGGACTTCGTCGGCCGCGACGGCACCTTGGCCCAGCTGACAGATGTCCTTCTCGGCGCGGGCCGCGGGCTCGGCACTGTGGTCGCGGCCGTCTCCGGGATGGGCGGAGTCGGCAAGACGGCCCTGGCGGTGCGCGCCGCGCGCCGGTCGGCCGCGTCGTTCCCCGACGGCCAGATCTACCTGAACCTGCGGGCGCACGGCGGCGGTGAGCCGGTCAGCTCGCTGGAGGCCCTGACCCGCGTCCTGCGCGCGCTGGGCGCACCGGCCGCGCAGATCCCGGCCGACGTGAGCACGGCGTCGGCCCGATTCAGGTCGCTGGTCGCCGACCGGAAGGTCCTCCTCGTGCTCGACGACGCGGGGTCCACCGAGCAGATCGAGCCGCTGCTCCCCGGAGTCGGCGAGTCCGTCGTACTGGTCACCAGCCGGACCCGGCTGCTGACGCTGGCCGGAGCTCAGCAGGTCCACCTGGATCTGCTGGACGAGCAGGAGGCGCTCGACCTGCTCCAGCGGTCCGGCGGCGGGGCCGACGACCACGATCCGGAGTCCCGGCGCGAGCTGGTCCGGCTGTGCGGGCGACTGCCGCTGGCGCTGCGCATCGTCGGCAGCCAGCTCGGCACCGGCCGGCGGTCGATCGAGGCGATGACCGCGGCGCTGGGGGACGAGCGGGCCAAGCTCGACGTCCTCGACGACGCGGCGGACACCGGCGTCCGCGCGACGATCGGACTGTCGGTCGACGCGCTCCGCCAGGGCGCCCACCCGGTCGACCGGTACGCCGCCGACGCGCTGCCGTCGGTCGCCCTGATCGACGGCGAGGACTTCTCGCTCCGGCTCGCGGCAGCGGCTCTCGGCGTACCGGAGGACGACGCCGAGGCGGCCCTGGAGCACCTGGTCGACACGAATCTGCTGGAGACCCCCTCGCTGCACCGGTACCGGCTGCACGACCTGGTCCGGGCGGTCGGGCGGGACCTCGCCGCTGACGGCGACGCCGCGAGAGTGCGCCGCGCCGTCCTCGAGTGCTTCGTCGCGCTGGTCTGGCGGCTCGACGAGCAGGCGCCGACCCGCCGGACGATCGGTGCGAGCTGGGTCGATCCGAGCTGGTCCCGTCCCGCGGCCGGCCTCGACATCCCGGCCACCGCCGACGCGATCGACTTCGACCGCGCCGCCATGGTGCCCGCCGCGCGGACGGCGGCCGACGGTACCGCGGACGAGCGGCACCTCGTGGTCCGCCTCGCGATCGGCGTCGGCGTGTACGCCATGCACCGCAAGCGCTGGGCGGAGTGGCGCGACCTGCTGCGGCTCGGGATCGACCTGGTGGACGAGCAGGAGGAACCGGTCCTGGCAGCGCTGCTGCGCTTGGACCTGGGGCTCGTCTACGACGAGCTGAGCGACTTCGCCACCGGGGCGGCGCACCTGGAACGGGCCATCGCGCTCGGTCGGCGGCTGGACGCACGCCCGTTCGTGGTCCGGTGCCTGACCAACCTGGCCCACGCGTACGAGCAGTCGGGCGACCAGCTCGACCGGGCCCGTACCGTCGCCGAGCAGGCGCTCGAGATGGCCCAGGAAGACGGCAACATCGAGCAGCAGTCCTGGTGCCATCTGGTGCTCGGGATGATCGCCGGGCGGGCCGGTGACCTGGCAGCGCAACGAGCCGCGTTCGGGCCGGCGGTGGAGCTGTACCTGCAACGTCCCGGCATCCAGCCGTCCCAGGCAGCCATGCGCCACTACACCGTCGGCACCTCGTACCAGCAGGCCGGACAGTTCGCCGACGCCGAGGTCGCGCTGGAGCAGAGTCTGGCGCTGTACCGGGAGGTCGGCCGGACCAACGGCGCATGTGAGGCCCAGCAGCACCTCGGGGAGATCGCGGTCGAGCTCGGCCGGTACGACGAGGCGCTCGACCGGCTCACCGACGCCCTCCGGATGGCGACCGAGAACGAGTTGTGGCACAGCGAAGCGGCGATCCGGGCCGGTCTGGGCCGCGCGTACCGCGCACTGGGACGCGATTCCGAGGCGCGGACGGAGCTGCTGGCCGCGCGGAAGCTGTACACGGCGCACGGTGTCGCCATACCCCCGGAGGTCACCGAGCAGCTCGACGCGTGACCGTCGCCACACACCACGCTGCGACGTCAGGGATCAACGGGACTTAGGCTGCTGGAGTGACCCCGGACTCCAGTGGCAGCATCGCGCCTGCGGACTTCCGTACGGCGATGAGCCGGTTCGCGTCGGGGATCACGATCATGAGCACGTTGCAGGGTGGGGTCGCGCATGCGATGACGGCGAGTGCGTTCACCTCGGTGTCGCTGGAGCCCGCGCTGGTGCTGGTGTGTGTGGACAAGGGTGTGCGGATGCACGACGCGGTGCTGTCCAGTGGGGACTGGGCGGTGTCGGTGCTGGCTGCTGGTGACGAGGCGGTCGCGGAGCGTTTCGCGCGGTCGGGGCGGGATCTTTACAGCCAGTTCGACGGGGTGCCGACGGTGCCGGGGCCGAAGACCGGGTGCCCGTTGATCGCGGGGGCGCCGGCCTGGATCGAGTGCCGGACCTGGGCGACGTACGAGGGTGGTGACCACACGATCGTGGTGGGTGAGGTGCTCAGTCTGGGGGCCGCGGATGACCCCAGCGCCCTGATCTACTACGCGGGGCAGTACCGGGACCTCACCGGCCGCTGACGGCAGATCGACGGCCGGAGCGGTGGGCCCGGTCGCGTAGGATGTGCCGTCTGTCATCTGGTGTCGAGCAGGAGGACTCTGTCCGGTGGGGAGAAACAAGCTCGCGGTCATCATCGCCGCGGCGGGGTTCGGAGTGCTCGTCGTCGGGTACGGCGTGGCGTTCGCGCTGACCGGCGACAAGGTACCGGGGGACACGACAGTGCTGGGCATCGACCTCGGCGGACTGTCCGAGGACGACGCGAAGGCCAAGCTGCAGGCGGGTCTGGAGGACCGGCTCGCGCTGCCGATCAAGCTGAAGGCCGGCGAGTCGACGTACCAGGTGAAGCCGGCCGACGCCGGGCTCAGCCTCGACGTGGACGCGACCGTCGCCGACGCCGGTGCGGGCCGCAGCCTGAACCCGGCCCGGATGTGGCAGGCGCTCACCGGCGGTGACGAGGTCGCACCCGTCGTCGCCCAGGACGAGGGCAAGCTGAAGGCCGCCGTCGAGAAGCTCGCGCAGCAGGTCAACCGGCCCGCCACCGAGGGCACCATCACGTTCCCGAACGCCAAGGCCGTCCAGCACGCGCCGGCCGACGGGCTGCAGCTCGACAACGACAAGGCCGCCGAGACCGTGGTGTCCGGCTTCCCCTCCGACGGGAACCCCAAGGACCTGCCGGTCGGCGTCACCAAGCCGCAGGCCGGCACCGACGCGATCAGCAAGGCGATGACCGAGTACGCCGAGCCCGCGATGTCCGGCCCGGTCCGGCTGACCGTCGGCGACAAGGGCGTCAACCTGACCCCGCAGGAGCTGGCCCCGGCGCTGAAACTGGTCGCCAAGGACGGCAAGTTCACCCCGAGCCTGGACGCGAAGAAGCTGGAGCCGCTGTTCAAGAAGCGGTTCAAGGGCCTGGAGACGCTGCCCAAGGACGCCACCATCCAGATTGTCGGCGGCCGCCCGCAGGTGGTGCCCGCCGTCGACGGCGAGGTGGTCGCCCGGGACAAGGTGATCCCGGCGATCCTGTCGGTGCTGCCGAAGGCCGAGGGCGAGCGCAAGGTGTCGGTCGGGCTGGCCAAGTCGAAGGCCGAGCTGACCACCGAGGCCGCCGGCGCGCTGAACATCAAGGAGAAGATGGGGACGTTCACCACCCGCTTCCCGCACGCCGAGTACCGCAACGTGAACATCGGCACCGCCGCCCGCAAGATCAACGGCACGCTGCTGAAGCCGAACGAGACGTTCAGCCTGAACAAGATCGTCGGCGAGCGGACCAAGGAGAACGGCTTCACCGAGGGCAACATCATCAACGGCGGCAAGTTCGTGCTCGACCTCGGCGGCGGTGTCTCGCAGTCGGCGACCACGACCTTCAACGCGGCCTTCTTCGCCGGGCTCAAGGACGTCGAGCACAAGGCGCACAGCGTCTACATCAACCGCTACCCGGTCGGCCGCGAGGCGACCGTGGCCTGGCCGTCGGTGGACCTGAAGTTCCAGAACGACTCCGGCAACGGCGTCTTCGTGCAGACCATCTTCTCCGCCTCGACGCCCGGCAAGCAGGGCAGCCTGACGGTGACGATCTGGGGCACCAAGGTCTGGGACGTCACCGCCGGGCAGTCGGAGAAGTACAACTTCCGCTCCCCGGGCCTGGTCTACAGCCAGGAGGCCGGCTGCCGCGCGCAGGCGCCGACCGGTGGGTTCGACATCAAGATCTACCGGTACTTCGCGAAGAACGGCGCCCGGGTGAAGACGGAGTCGTTCACCACGAACTACAACGCCGCCGACGACATCCGCTGCGGGCCCAAGCCGGGTACGCCGCCGAACACGCCGGACACCCCGCCCACTCCGGGCGAAGGCAAGCCGACCGGCAGCACCCGCCCACCGAGCTGAAAATGAAAGGGCCGCCTGAGGGCGGCCCTTTTTCATGCTCTGTGTAGTTGGTGCAGCTGTCCAGCGACCTGGTTGAACAAGTCCTCCCCGATCACCGCACCCTCGCGCCGCACCTGCCCCGGCTCGATCCGCAGCACCCGATCCAGCCTGACCTCGCTGTTGCGCCCTTCCTTGTCCCACGGCCCGCTACCGATGTCGAGCCACACCCGCCCCCACCGCGCCTCGTCGGCGGCATCACGGTCGTGGTCCTTGCTGGTCAGGATCAGCGCCAGCAGGTACGCCCCGTCCGACCCGACGACCAGCACCGGCCGGTCCTTGCCGCGGTGGTGGTCCTCCTCGAACGGCACCCAGGTCCAGACGATCTCGCCCGGGTCCGCCACCCCGTCGTCCGGGTGCGGCGTGTACTCGACCCGCACCGTCGCCTCGTAGTCCCCCGGGTACTCCGGCCGCTCGGCCACGTGGTCCGCCATGCGCCGACCCTAGTACGCCGACCAGCCCGATCCCGCCGACCCGCGCCGCCCGCGCCCCACGCCGCGCCCACCCTCACACTCCGCCCGCCGCCACCGTTCCACCGGACGTGACCACGCGGACCACCACCCCCAGCCGCGGCGCGATGCTCGCCGTCCTGCTCACCGGCCAGTTCATGGCGAACGTCGACACCGCCGTCGCCAACATCGCCGCCCCCGCCCTCCAGTCCGCCCTGCACGCCACGGAAGGCCAGGCGGCGCTCGTCGTCTCGGCGTACGTCGTCGCCTTCGCGGTCCTGCTCGTCACCGGCGCCCGCCTCGGCTCCTCGCTCGGCTACCGCCGCGTCTTCCTCACCGGCCTGCAGCTGTTCACCCTCGCCTCCCTGGCCTGCGGCCTCGCCCCCGACATCCGCACCCTCACCGCCGCCCGCTTCCTCCAGGGCGCCGGCGCCGCGCTGATGGTCCCGCAGGTCCTCAGCGGCATCCAGCTCTCGTACGCCGGTCGCGACCGCGTCAAAGCCCTCGGCTGGTTCAGCATCGCCCTGTCCGGTGGCGCCGTCGCCGGACAGGTCCTCGGCGGCGTCCTGATCTCGGCGGACCTGTTCGGCACCAGCTGGCGCCCGATCTTCCTGGTCAACGTCCCGATCGGCATCGCCCTGACCGTCGCCGGCCTGCGCCACCTCGACCCGGCCCGCGGCACCAAGCAGCCGCTGGACGCCAGGGGAGTCCTCACCCTGTCCGCCACGGTCCTCCTGGTGATCGTCCCGCTCCTCCTGGGCTCCGAGCGCGGCTGGCCGGCCTGGTCCTGGATCAGCCTGGCCCTCAGCCTCCCCACCCTCGCCCTCTTCGAGTACGGCGAACGCCGCGCTGCCGCGTCCGGCGGCCGCCCGCTGATCGCCCGCCAGGTCCTCCGCAACCGCCGCGTCCGCGCCGGTCTGCTGGCCCACGGCGCCACCACCGGCTCGTACTTCGCCCTGCTCTTCGTGCTCGCCCTCTACCTCCAGCAGGGCCTCGGCAAGAGCCCGGCGTACTCGGGCCTGGCCATGGTCGTCTGGGTCGCCGCCTTCGGCCTGGCAGGCCCGCTGCTCCCCAGACTCCCCGACAGCATCCGCTGGCTCCCAGTCCTGGGCTGCGCGATCCTCGGCACCGGCTACCTGGCAGTCCTCGCCTACCTGCTCGCAGGCGGTACCTCAGGCCCGCTCCTCTTCGCTCTACTCGGCGTAGGCGGCCTCGGCCTGGGCATCAGCGCCAACACGCTCATCGGCGGCATCACCGGCAGCATGCCCACCCAGTACGCCGCCGACCTCTCCGGCGTCGTCGCCACCAACGCCCAGCTCTCCGGAGCCTTCGGCGTCGCCCTGGCCGGCGCCGTGTACTCCAGCCTGAGCACTGACCCCCAGCACGCGCTCAGCGTCGTACTAGTCGGCTTCGCCGCCCTGAGCCTGGTCGGAGCGCTGGCTGCTCACCGGCTGGTCAGGTAGCGGTAGCGGTACGCCTCGACGTACCCAACAGCCTGGTAGGTCGCGAGGGCCCCAGCGTTCTGCTCTTCGACCTCCAGGTACGTCCGGCGCCCGCCCAGCGGCCCTGCCCAGCGCGCCAGCCCCTGCAGGACCGCCGTGGCCAGCCCACGCCTCCGGTACGCCGGGTCGACGCGCACAGCGTCCATGGCCAGCCAGTGCCCTGTCATGGAGCCTCGCCCGACCGCCACCACCTGCCCGTCCAGCTCCACCGAGGCAAAGGCGGTCCGGGGCGCTCCCTCCATGACTGCGGGGGCCACAGCAGGTACCGGCCCTTCGAAGGCCGCGTCGTACCAGCGAGCGTCCGGTCGGTCCGACACCAGCACCTCGTACGCCGGTGCAGCGTTCACGTGGTCCAGCGTCGTGTGCAGCACCAGCGTGTCCGAGTCCGCCGGCCGCGCGTCCGTCCAGCCGTGCTCGTGGAACGCCTCCTGCTCCGGCGACCCGATCCGGACCAGCGCCAGCGGCGGCAGCCCGCGCTCCTGGTAGAAGGCCTCCGCCTGCTTCGCAGCGTCACTGAACGGCAACCCGGGGTCACCGGCGGGGAGCACCGAGTTCGCCCGGCCGGTCCAGCCTCTCGACGCCCGCAGCAGCCACTCGCCAACGTACTGGGTCTCCACCGCCGGCCGGCCGAGCGCCGTGGTCAGGAACAGTTGCTCCACGTCCACCCGGCGCAGCGGCATCGGCGGGACCGGCTTGGCCGCCACCACTGCCGACAGCTCGATCCGGTACGGCGTACTGTCGGCGTGACGGACCTCCAGGGTCTGCTCGCCGTACGACTGCAGCACCCCGATCACGTCGGTCGCCTGACCGCCGCCGAGCCGGTGGCGGACCACGACACGGTGGCCGATATCACGGGTGCTGACGCCTGACACGATGCGGACTCCTGGCAGAGTGGACCTGGCTATAGCCTGATACTAGAGAACCGAGCACTACCGCACCGCAGCATTTCCCGACCGCTGCGCCTGCTGGCCATAGGAGGAGTACCAGTGACTTACGTCATCGCGCAGCCGTGTGTTGACCTCAAGGACCTCGCGTGTGTCGAGGAGTGCCCGGTCGACTGCATCTACGAGGGCAACCGGATGCTCTACATCCACCCCGACGAGTGCGTCGACTGCGGAGCGTGCGAGCCGGTCTGCCCGGTCGAGGCGATCTACTACGAGGACGACACGCCGGACCAGTGGAAGGACTACTACACGGCGAACGTCGACTTCTTCAACGACCTGGGTTCGCCCGGTGGCGCGTCGAAGATGGGCAAGATCGACAAGGACCACCCGTTCATCGCGGCGCTGCCCCCGCAGGAGCACGACGAGTGAGCTGAGTTCCCGAAGACTGCGGTGCACCGGCTCGGTGCACCGCAGTTTTTGCGTCTACTGGTCGACGACGTCACTGCACCTATTGGTCGACTACGTCGACGTGGACATGGTCGAGGTGCCGCAGGGTGTCCCGGTTCCCCGGCCGCTCCGGCGCCTGGTAGTCGCGCCACCCGCTGTCCGACCGCCCGCCCGCGGTCCAGATCTTGTCGCTGAAGATGACGGTCTTGATCTTCAGCCGGTCCGCGTGCGCCACCAGGTACTGCGCGAGCGCCCAGCCGCGGGTCGTGTTCGCGGCCGAGATCGGCTTGACGAAGACGTCGACCGCGCGGCCGTCGTAGTGCGCCGAACCCTCCATGTGCCCCGACCGGACGCCGCCCTCGGCGTACCCGCCGGTGGAGAGCTTGCCGAACGTCTTCGCCAGATCCTGCCGGACCGCCTCCGCGCGCGGCGTCAGCCCGTTCTGGCCGATCGTCTCGGCGGGACCGCTCGGGTTGTCGACCGTGCAGCTGAACGCGCCCTTGGTCTGCCCGGTCAGCGCCGAGGCCAGCACCCGCGCGTCGCCCTCGTGGTCGGCGTACGCGTTCGGGAAGGCGCTGCGCTGCACCCGGTCGGCCGCGACCGTCACCGCGAGCGACTGGTAGTTCTTGATCTTCACCAGCGCGTCGTAGAACTTCCACGCCGCGTAGTGCGGGTCCTGGACCTGCGCGGCGGTGCCCCAGCCCATCGACGGCCGCTGCTGGAACAGGCCGAGCGAGTCCCGGTCGCCGTGCGCGAGGTTGCGCAGACCGGACTCCTGGTACGCCGTCGCGAGCGCGATCGTGGCGGCCCGGGGCGGCAGCCCCCGCCGTACGGCGACGCCCGCGATCACCGCGGCGGACTCGGCCTGGTCGAGGTCGAGCGTCACGGTGGTGCCGTTGACGGTCGCCTCGCACTGCTCGCGCGGCGGGATCAGCGGCCCGATGCCCTGGCCGCCGACCCACGCGATCGCGCCGCCGACGGCCAGCGCGAGCGCGCCGATCGCGCCGACGGCCACGATCACTCCACGATTCACCGGCATACCGCTCCCAACGTGCGGGGACCGGCGGCGGGTTCCGGATGACTGGTCACGAACTGGTTGACGTGCAAGGGCCCCGGCAGGTTCGCGGCAGCGACGCCTGCCGGGGGAAAATCGTCAGAAAGTATGATCACGCGTTGGCGTGCAGGGCCTCGTTGAGCGTGATGCCCTCGCCCTTGCGCGGCCGCGCCTCGACCGCGCCGGTGACCGAGTTGCGCAGGTAGAGCAGCCCTGGCTGGCCGGACAGCTCGCGCGCCTTCACCACGGTGCCGTCCGGGAGCGTGACCTTGGTGCCGGCGGTCACGTAGAGCCCGGCCTCGACCACGCAGTCGTCGCCGAGCGAGATGCCGATGCCGCCGTTCGCGCCGAGCAGGCAGCGCTTGCCGATCTCGATCACCTGCTTGCCGCCGCCGGACAGCGTGCCCATGATCGACGCGCCGGCGCCGATGTCGCTGCCGTCGTCGACCACGACCCCGGCCACGATCCGGCCCTCGACCATCGACGTGCCGAGGGTGCCCGCGTTGAAGTTCACGAAGCCCTCGTGCATCACGGTGGTGCCCTCGGCCAGGTGCGCGCCGAGGCGGACCCGGTCGGCGTCGCCGATCCGGACCCCGGACGGGACGACGTAGTCGGTCATCCGGGGGAACTTGTCGACACTGGTCACCGACAGATGCAGGCCCGCGGCCCGCGCGCGCAGCCGGACCTGCTCGACCTGGTCGACCGGGACCGGGCCGTGCGACGTCCAGGCGTTGTTCGGCAGGGCGGCGAAGATGCCGTCCAGGTTGACGCCGTGCGGGCGGACCAGACGGTGCGACAGCAGATGCAGCCGCAGGTAGGCGTCCGCCGTACCGGACGGGGCGTCGGCCAGGGCGATCTCGGCCTTCACCACCTCGCGGCGGACCTGGCGCAGGTCGTCGTTGCCCTCGGCAGCGATCAGCTCGGCCGGCGCCTTCACGTCCGCCGGCGCGGTGCCCAGCTCGGGCGCCGGGTACCAGACGTCGAGCACCGAGCCCGACTCGGTGACGGTGGCGAGGCCGAAGCCCCAGGCGTGCGCGGCAGTCTCAGTCATGCCGCAAGCCTGCCAGACAAGGGCTATCGGTTCTAATTGGTGCGCACAGTGCGGACAGCGCGTGCTCTACTGGCTGAGCGTGAAGGGGGTGTACGGCGTGCTGCCGGAGTGGATCGAGGCCGTCGAGCCGGCGGTGCTGAAGGCGACCGGGGCGCCGGCGCCCGGCGACCTGGGCGAGGAGCAGCTGCGGCGCTGGGGGTCGTCGGAGGTCTGGCGGCTGTCGTACGGGCTGCGCAGCGTGATCGTGAAGCGGGGGAGCGACACGCAGAGCACCGAGGGTACGGCGTACGAGCGGTACGTCCGGCCGCTGCGGCTGCCCGCGCCGGAGCTGTTCGAGCTGGTGCACCTGGACGGCGCGGTGCTGCTGGTGATGGAGGACGTCGGCCGCGTCACGCTCGAGCAGGAGCCGAGCCTGGAGGGTTTCCTGGCGGCGGTCGACCTGCTGGCGGAGATCCGCTCCGTTCCGGTGGACGGGGCAAGCGAGTTCGACGCCGATCGGCTGTCGGACCTGGCGGCGCGCGTCGCGGAAGGTCGCCCCGAGCCGGCCTCCGGCCTCGTCGAGCGCGTCGAGACCCGCCTGCGTCCCGCGGTCGCCGACCTGCACCGAACGGTCCGCCCGCGGGTGGTCCACGGCGACTACGTCGGCAAGAACCTGGTCACCGACGGCCGCCGCTGGACACCGGTCGACTGGCCGCTCACCTACCTCGCCCCGCAGCTCCCCGACCTCTACACCCTGACCCGCGAAGCCGTTGCCCTAGGCCACGACCGCGACCACCTCGTCACCCGGTACTGCGAAGCCGCCGGCACCGACCGCGCCCTGGTCGAGCGCCAAACCCTGATCGGCGGCTGCGGCTTCACCCTGCGCGCCCTCGCCTGGGTGATCGAGGAAGGCGTCCACACCGTCCCGTCCTCGAAGGACTGGATCCCCCCGCTCCTCGACGAGCTCAACGGCCTCCTGGAGCAGCTGCCCTGACCTTCATGTATCTTGATGTCGAGATACTTGGAGGAAGATGCCCGGCTTCAGTCTCTGGCGGATCGCGGTGCCGGCGTTCGGGCCGACTGTTCTGAATGCGGTCGGTCAGGGCGCGGTTCTGCCCGTGGTCGCGCTGTCGGCGTTGCAGCTCGGTGCCTCCGTCGGGTTTGCTGCGTTTCTCGTCGGGGTGCTGGGGATCGGGCAGTTCGCCGGGTCGCTGCCTGCGGGAGCGCTCGTCGTACGGATCGGTGAGCGGCGGGCGCTGCTGGTCGCGGCGGTGGTGAGTGCGGTCGCGTGGTGTGCCGCGATGGTCGTCCGTACGCCCTGGCTGCTCGGGATCAGCCTCCTCGTCGCCGGGCTCGCGGGAGCTGTCTTCAGCCTCGCGCGGCAGTCGTACGTGACCGAGGTCGTGCCTGTCGAGCTGCGCGCCCGCGCGCTGTCGACGCTCGGGGGAGTGAGCCGGATCGGGCTCTTCATCGGCCCGTTCCTCGGCGCGTTCGCGGGGCACCACTGGGGCATGTCCGGCGCGTACGGCGTCGGCGTGGCCGGTTCGGTCGGCGCGATCGTCGTGCTGCTCACCGCCGGCGAGCCCCAGGGCGCGCACGAACCGATCCAGGTCGAGCGGCTGCCGCTGAAGCGCGTGCTGTGGGATCACCGCCGCACGTTCCTCACCCTCGGCACCGGCGTCTTCGTGATCGCCGTCGCCCGTGCCGCCCGGACCAGCCTGATCCCCTTGTGGGGTGAGCATCTGGGCCTGTCCGCGACCGACACCTCGATCGTCTTCGGCATCACCAACGGCATCGAGATGCTGCTGTTCTACCCGGCCGGCCTGGTGATGGACCGCCTCGGCCGGGTCTGGATCGCCGTCCCGGCGACGGTCCTGCTCGGGATCGGGATGCTCACCCTCCCGCTGTCGACCGCCTTCGCGAGCGTGCTCGCGGTCGGCGTACTGATGGCTGTCGGCAACGGTCTCGGCTCCGGCATCGTGAAGACCCTCGGCGCCGACGCCGCACCACCAGGCCATCGGGCGCAGTTCCTCGCGGGCTGGACGTTCTGCGCCGAGTTCGGCTCGGTGATCGGGCCGGTGCTGATCGGCGCGATCACGCTCGCGTTCCCGCTGGCCGCCGCGTCCCTGACTTTGGGTGCGCTCACCCTCGCCGGCTCGACCTGGCTCGCCAAGTGGGTCCCCGCGTTCGACCCCAGGCGACGGGTGACTACTTCTTCTTAGGCGCCGACGTCGCGCGGATGTGCAGCTCGGTCCGCAGCGTGACGGTCGACGGCGGACGACCGGGCGCCGCGATCCGGTCTTTCAGCAGCGACCCCGCCGTCCGGCCCAGCTCGTACGTCGGCTGCGCGACCGTGGTCAGGCTCGGCACCACCAGGTCCGCCCAGGGGATGTCGTCGAAGCCGACGATCGCGATGTCGTCGGGCGCCCGGACACCCTTCTTGGCCAGGCACTCCAGCGCACCGACGGTCATCAGGTTGTTGGCGACGAACAGCGCCTCGGGCGGTCCGGGCAGCTCCAGCAGGCTCTCCATCGCGGCGTACCCGCCGGCTTCGCGGAAGTCGGCGTGCCGGACCAGGTCCTTGTCGAAGCGGATGCCGCCCGCGCGCAGCGCCGCGCGGTACCCGGCGAGCCGGTCCATCGCCGTACTGACGCGGCGCGGGCCGGTGATGCAGGCGATCCGCGAGTAGCCGCCGTCGATCAGGTGCTTCACGCCCTCGGCGGCGCCGTGCTCGTTGTCGACCAGGACGGTGTCGGCCTCGACGCCCTCGACCCGGCGGTCGATCAGCACCATCGGGGTCTTGGCGTCGGCGAGCTGCTGGACGCCCTCGGCGGTCGAGGTCGGCGAGATCACGACACCGGCCATCTGCTCGGTGAGCACCGCACCGGCGTACGCGGCCTCCTTGGCCGGGTCCTCGTCGGAGTTGCAGAGCACGACGTGGTAGCCCTCGGTCTGCGCGACGTCCTCGAGCCCGCGCACCAGCGAGGTGAAGAACGGGTTCTCGATGTCGGAGATCACCACGGCCCACAGGTTCGTGCTGGCCCGGCGCAGGTTCCGGGCGACACCGTTCGGCCGGTAGCCGAGCTCGGCGACCGCGGCCCGGACCTTCTCCGACAGCTCCGGGTCGACGTTGCGCCGCCCGCTCAGCACCCGCGAGACGGTCGCCGGAGACACGCCCGATCTACGCGCGACGTCGTAGATCGTCGTCATGCTCACTCCCCGCCGTTCAACCCGCAGCCGCCTGGACGGCATCTAGAGTCTCACGACTGAGGTGGAGCAGCAGCGAACGACGAGTTTTCAACGATGGTGGTGTCCAGCAAGGCTCGTGCGGACGCGCGCGAAGGAGCCGACGCGGCGGCTCCGTTGACCGTCGTCGACAGCGCGCCACAAGCGTTCGCGAGCTGTACGGCGTCCACGAGCGCGGCACCCTCGGCCAGCGACGCGGCGAGCGAACCGCAGAACGCGTCCCCGGCCCCGACCGTGTCGACGGTGTCCACCCGGTACGCCGGAACCCGCTGCTCGATCCCCGCCGTACGGTCCAGCACGTAGGCGCCGCGCGACCCGAGCGTCACCACGCAGCCGCGCAGCTCCCACTCGTCGGCGAGCTTGCGCGCGATCACCGGGACCTGCGACTCGTCGTCGCAGTCCAGCCCGGTCAGCGCCGCGGCCTCCACCTCGTTCGGGACCAGGATGTCGACGTACGCCGCGAGCGACGGGTCGACCGGCCCGACCGGTGCCGGGGTCAGGATCGTCGTGACCCCCGCGGCCGAGGCGAGCCGGAGGGCAGCGCGACTCGCCTCGACCGGGAGCTCTAGCTGGACGCTCAGGACGCGGCTGCCGGTCAGTACGTCGGCCGCGACCTCGATGTCGTCCGGGGTGATCGCCGCGTTGGCGCGGGAGACGATGATGATCGAGTTGCTGCCGTCGGGCAGCACCAGTGGCAGCCCGACGCCGGTGCCGAGCGACGGGTGCCGGATCACCCAGTCGGTGTCGACGTCGTCGGTCTTGAGCAGCTCCAGGAACTCCTCGCCGTACCGGTCGTCGCCGATGGTGCCGACGATCGCCGTCCGGGCGCCCATCCGGGCCGCGGCGATCGCCTGGTTCACCCCCTTGCCGCCGAGGAACTCCGCGAACCCGGTGCCGTGCAGGGTCTCGCCGGGCAGCGGCCGGCGCTCGGCGCTGGCGACCAGGTCCTTCATGAACGACCCGAGCACGCAGACGTCGTACCGGCTCATGCCTCACCACCGAGCAGCCGGCGCCCGAGCGCACCGGACGGGTGGAAGCGGGCGAAGTCGTGGTGGGTGAACTCGCGCAGTACGACGAGCGCGCAGGCGAGCGCGTCGCCCATCACCAGCGCGGCGGTGGTGGAGGCGGTCGGGGCGAGGTTCAGCGGGTCGGCCTCGCGCAGGACCATCGTGTCCAGCGTGTACGTCGACAGGGTGGCCAGCGTCGACTCCTCGTTGCCGGTCATCGCGATCACCGGGATCTGCCGGTCGGCGAGCATCCGTGCGAACGCGCAGACCTCGGCGGTCTCGCCGGAGGCGGACAGGGCGAGGACCAGGTCGCGGCCGGTGACCGCGCCGGAGTCGCCGTGCAGTGCGTCGCCGGAGTGGATGAAGGTGGCCGGCGTACCGGTGGAGGCGAGCGTCGCCGCGATCTTGCGGCCGACCAGGCCGGACTTGCCGAGACCGGTGACGACCAGATGCCCTTCGCAGGTGGCGACCGCGGTCAGGACGTCGAGGAACACGCCGTCCAGCCGGTCCGCCAGCGCGGACACGGCGGCCGCCTCGGTCTCGATCGCGCTCCGCGCCGCCGCCAGCCCGCGGGTGACCAGGTCACGGGGGAGCTCGGCGTCCGCCGGCGCCGGGGCGTCGGTGGTGAGCGGTGGCCGTGCGGCGGTGGGGCGGTCCGCACGGTTCGGCACTACAGGCATCCTCGACCCGCTTTCCGGTGGTGTCTCAGAAATCGATTTCCGAAGCGTAGGCAGCGGGTCGAGCAGGTGTCAACGCTTGCAACCTGTGCAAAACAAGGCCAACCGCCATGTCCGGTCAAAGTCGTGGCGGTTACGCCCTTGACCGTTCCGGTCACCCCTCGTAGATTGCGAGAAATCGATTGCCCGATCCGGTGCGCTAGCCCCCTGGAGCCCCTGATGTCCGCAACCTCCCTCCCGCAAAGGCCGCTGAGCCGGCGTTCCGTGCTGCGTGGTGGTCTCGGCGCCCTGGCCGCGACGGCCGTCGGCGGCCCTCTGCTGACCGCGTGCGGAGGTGACGGCGGTAGCGGTGGTGACGGCAAGGAGATGTCGTTCTGGAACTTCTACGGTCCCTCCGACGACGGCGGCCCGCAGAGCAAGTGGTTCGTCGACCTGGCCGAGAAGTGGAACGCCAACAACGACGTCAAGGTCAAGCTGCGCTACATCCCCGGCAAGGACTACCTGAACGGGACCACGCTGCAGACCGCGTTCCAGTCGGGCGAGGGTCCGGACATCTTCCTGATCAGCCCCGGCGACTTCCTGCGCTACTACAACGGCGGCGTCCTGCAGGACCTCGGCTCGGCGCTGCCCGACGACGCGAAGGCCGACTACCTGCCCGGCCTGCTCGAGGCGCGCTCGGTCGACGGCAAGGTCTACGGCCTGCCGATGGAGATCGAGCCGCTGGCCATGTACTACAGCGAGGCCGCGTTCACCAAGGCCGGCCTGTCCGAGGCGGACCTGCCGAAGACCTGGGACCAGACGCTGGCCGTCGCGGAGAAGCTGACCGGCAAGGACCGGTACGGCGTGATGTTCGAGACGCTGCCCGGCTACTACCAGAACTTCACCTGGTACCCGTTCCTCTGGCAGGGCGACGGGACGCCGATCAAGGACGGCAAGGTCGCCTTCGACTCGCCGGCCGCCGTCCAGGCCCTGGGTTTCTGGAAGGACACCATCCAGGCCAAGGTCGCGCCGCGCAAGGCGCTCGGCGACGGCGGCGGCGACGTGGTCTCCAACCTCGGGTCGGGTGCGGTCGCGCTGCAGCAGAGCGGGATCTGGGCCGTCGCCGACATGAAGGGCAAGGCCGCGAAGTTCAAGTACGGCATCATCCCGCTGCCGATCCCCGACGGCGGCAAGCCCGCGACCGACCTCGGCGGCTGGGCCTTCGTGGCCAACTCCAAGGGCAAGAACCCCGAGGCCGCGGCCAAGTTCATCGCCTGGGCGCTCGGCTCGACCGACGCCGAAGGGGTCGAGCGGCAGCGGCAGTGGAACACCGTCGTGAAGACCAATGTGCCGCCACGCAAGTCGGTGCAGGCCGCCGCGGACGCCAAGGGAGCCTTCGAGCAGGGCGTGCTGAAGCAGTTCGTCGACCTGATCGCGCCGACCGGGCAGCCCGAGCCGCGGTTCCCACCGGAGGTGTACCAGCCGATCGCCGACGCGATCCAGGCCTGCCAGCTGAACGGGTCCGACCCGGCGAAGGCGGCGGCTGACGCGGCGGAGCGGATCGACACGTTCCTGAAGACCTACCAGGGCGCGCCCATCAGCTGATGACCACGACGACAGCGCCCCCGTCCAAGCCGTCGGTACGCCGTACGGCGGCCACGCCCAAACCCGGGATGACCCGCAAACGGCGCGAAGCGCTGGCGGCGTACGCGTTCCTCGCGCCGGACCTGCTCGGGCTGCTCGCGTTCGTCGCGGTGCCGATGGTGCTCGCCCTCGGCGTCGCGTTCTTCAAGGTCGACGGCTTCGGCAACTACCAGTACGTCGGCCTGGCCAACTACAAGCTGATGGGCAGCGACGACCAGCTCTGGGCGTCGCTGAAGATCACCGCGATCTACGTGGTCAGCTTCGTCCCGATCGCGTTCGTGATCAGCTTCGGGCTGGCGATGCTGGTCCGCAACCACTTCCGCGGCATCGGCTGGGTGCGCTCGGCGTTCTTCCTGCCGCACGTGGTCAGCCTGGTCGTGGTCGGCCTGATCTGGCAGTTCCTGCTGGTCGACAAGCGCGGCGCGGTCTCCAAGCTGCTGGCGCCGTTCGGGCTCGGCGACGTGTCCTTCCTCGGGACGCCGTCACTTGCCCTGGGCACCTATGTGGTGATCAGCGTCTGGTTCGTGATGGGCTACCAGATGCTGGTGCTGCTGGCCGGGCTGAAGGACGTACCGAAGGAGCTCGAGGACGCCGCCCAGATCGACGGCGCCTCGGCCTGGCAGCGGTTCCGGTTCGTGATCTGGCCGCTGATGCGGCCGACCAGCTTCTTCGTCGTGGTGAACTCGACGATCGGCGCGGTCACCGGTCTGCAGGCCTTCGACCTGGTCTTCGTGCTCACCAAGGGCGGCCCGGCGCGGGCGACCAGCACGGTCGTGCTCTACATCTACGAGCAGGCCTTCACCTTCAACAACCTCGGGTACGCCGCCGCGCTGACCACCGTGGTGGTCGCGATCCTGGTGCTCTGCACCGGGCTGATGTTCGCCTTCACGAAGGGAGGCCGCTTCGATGAGGACTAAGGTCTTTCCTGTCCTGGCCCACGTGCTGGCGCTGATCGCCGTGGCGCCGTTGCTGTGGGTGCTGCTCAGCGTGCTCAAGCCGGCCGAGGACGTGTTCTCGTTCGGCTGGCCGTCGACCTGGACGCTGGACAACCTGCAGTACGTGCTGCTGAAGTTCCCGCTGCCGCGGTTCCTGCTGAACTCCGCGATCGTGTCGGTCGCGGTCACCGTGATCGCGCTGTTCTTCCACTCGATGGCGGCGTACGCGCTGGCCCGGCTGCGGTTCCCGGGCCGGGCGCTGATCTTCTCCGGGATCATGTCGACGCTGCTGGTCTCGCTGCCGGTGATCCTGGTGCCGCTGTTCCTGGTCGCCAAGCAGTTCGGGCTGCTGGACAGCTACGCCGGGCTGATCGTGCCGAGCATCTTCCACGCCTTCGGCATCTTCCTGCTGCGGCAGTACTACCTGAACATCCCGCGCGAGCTGGAGGAGGCCGCCGATCTGGACGGCTGCGGGTACTGGCGGCGGTACTGGAGCGTCATCCTGCCGCTGAGCCGGCCGGTGCTGGCGTCGCTGTCGGTGCTGTTCTTCCTGGCCAACTGGAACGCGTTCCTGTGGCCGCTGACGATCACCCGGAACCCTGATCTGCGGGTCGTGCAGCTCGGGATCTCGGGGTTGCAGGGGCAGTACGCGTCGGCGTGGAACCTGATCCTGGCCGCCGCGGTGATCGCGGCGATCCCGACCGTCGTGGTCTTCGTCGCGGGCCAGAAGCGGCTGGTGGACGCGATGAAGACCACGGGGCTGAAGTAGTTACGGCCAGGGGAGGAGCTCGGGGAGGTCGCCGGTCAGTTCGCGTCGGGGCGGGCGGCCGGCGAACCACGCGGTCAGGTCGGTGAGGTTGCCCTCGACAACCACCTGGTCGCCTTCGCCTTCGGAGCAGCTCCCGGTCGGCCACTGCAGGACCAGTTGGGTGCCCGCGGGGACGCGTGGGCGCAGGAAGTCGAGCAGGTGCAGGCAGAAGTCCTCGGGCCAGTCATCCGTGGTCGCGTGGGTGAGGCCGAGGTCCGCGGTGTGGATGGTCAGCTCGCGCCAGCCGGTGTAGACGGTGTCCGCCAGCGTCCCGTTCCGGTGCGTCACCGGGCGCGACCAGTCCTCGACCTGCCCCCACGCGCTGACCAGGGCTGCCGTGGCCCGCGCGATCTCCCGCTTGAGTACGTCAACCGGCTCCGTCGATCTGCTCTCGATCGCGGCGACCCGGGCCGGCATGCCGCCGTCGTAGAACTCGACCAGCCGTCCGGCGTTCGCCTCGGTCACCTGCCGGGTCATCGCGTCGCTGAAGCCCACGAGGTGCGCCATCACGTGCGCCCGCGACCAGCCGGGCAGCATCGACGGCTCGCGCGCGGCCGCCTCGTCGACTCCCGCGACGACCTCGATCAAGCGCTGCGCGGCAGCGGCCGGCACCTCGGGCTTCAGCATGGCTCTCCTTAACGGCAGTTCTTCGATCTGGCGTTAGGACCTTAAGGCATGGGCACTTACGCCAGCAATCGGAGATCCCATTAGACTCCTCAGGTGCTCGCACTGGAACTGGCCACCACCATCCGCCACGACGGCCACGGCGGCCTGCTGGATCTCCTCGGTACGCCGGAGGGCGTCGAGGAGTGGTTGGAGCGCACCGAGCCCCTGGTCACCGAACTCCTCGGCACCCCGTCGGCCCAGGTTTCTCTCCCCATAGGTCCCGCCTTGGCGCCGGCCGTCGCCGGGCCTGCGCTGGCCGACCTGCGCGTCGTCGTACGGAATCTCTTCGCCCGTGCCGTCCGCCCGGCGTCACCCACCCGGGTCGAGCTCGCCGTCCCCCTCGAACCCTCCGTCGCCCTCCGCCGCCTGAACCGCGCGGCCGAGTACCTCGGCACGCCTCGCCTGGCCTGGGAAGACGACGGCGACCTGCCGACGATCACCTGGGCAGCCCGCAGCACCGACCCGCTGCGCCTGCTGAGCGGCGCCATCGCCCGCTCGACGATCGACTTCCTCACCAGCCCGGACGTCGCCCGCCTCCGCGCCTGCCCGGCCGCGCGCTGCGTCCGGTACTTCCTGCAGACCGACCCGCGCCAGACCTGGTGCTCGCCGTCGTGCGGGAACCGCGAGCGCGTCAGCCGCCACTACCGCAAACAGTCGGCGGACCCCTCTAGCCTGGCGGAATGAGTCTTGCCCGCTTCAAGGATCTCTGCGTCGACGTCACCGACGTCGGCCCGATGGTCGACTTCTGGGGGACCGTCCTCGGCCTGACAGCCCCGGCCGATGCTGCGGCCGACGGGCCGGTCCCGCTGCGCGGCGACCAGTCGGCGCAGACGGTTTGGATCAACAAGGTTCCCGAGCCGCGGTCGGTGAAGCAGCGGGTGCACCTCGACGTGCACGCCTCGGGGATCGGCGACCTGGAGAAGCTCGGCGCGGCCGTGCAGTCGCCGATCGACCACGAGCAGAGCTGGGCGGTGATGGAGGATCCGGAGGGCGGTGAGTTCTGTGGGTTCCCGCGCGACAGCGTGCCGGCGTACCGGTTGATGGAGGTGGTGGTCGACTCCGCCGACCCCGAGCGGCAGGCGCGCTGGTGGCACCAGGTGCTTGGCGGCGACCTGCAGTTGGGTGAGGGGAAGCCGTACAGCTGGCTGGAGAACGTGCCGGGGCTGCCGTTCGACTACTTCGTGTTCATCTCGGTGCCGGAGCCGAAGACGGTGAAGAACCGCGTGCACTGGGACGTCGACGCCGACGCCCTCGAACCGCTGCTGGCCGCGGGTGCGACACTGCTGCGGCCCCAGGACGGCGACATCGACTGGAACATCTGCGCCGATCCCGAGGGCAACGAGTTCTGCGTCTTCCTGCCGACCCCGAAGGACTGAGCGACTTGCTGGACCTGACCCAATCCGGACCCGACCTCACCGCCGCGCTGGTCGACATCTCGTCGGTGAGCGGGACCGAGGAGCCGATCGCGGACGCGGTCGAGGCGGCGCTGTCGGCGTACGGGCATCTGAAGGTGTTCCGGCACGGCAACACCGTCGTCGCCCGGACCGACCTCGGGCGCGCCGAGCGGATCGTGATCGCCGGGCACCTCGACACCGTCCCGCTGAACGACAACCTGCCGGCGCGGCGCGCCGACGGGCTGATCCACGGGCTCGGCGCCTGCGACATGAAGGGCGGTGTCGCCGTCGGGCTCCGGCTGGCCGCGACGCTCGCCGAGCCGAACCGCGACGTCACCTACGTGTTCTACGACTGCGAAGAGGTCGAGTCCGAGCGGAACGGGCTGTTCAAGCTCTCCCAGTCCAACCCGGAGCTGCTCGACGGTGTGTTCGCGGTGGTGATGGAGCCGTCCAACGCGGTCGTCGAGGCCGGCTGCCAGGGCACGATGCGGATCGAGGTCACCACCCGCGGCGAACGCGCCCACTCGGCGCGCTCCTGGATGGGGTCGAACGCGATCCACGCCGCCGGCGAGGTGCTGGCGCGGCTGGCGGCGTACGAGCCGCGGCGGGTGCCGATCGACGGGCTGGAGTACCGCGAGGGGCTGAACGCGGTCGGGATCAGCGGCGGCGTCGCGGGCAACGTCGTACCGGACCTGTGCACGGTGACCGTCAACTACAGGTTCGCCCCGAACCGGACCGAGGCCGAGGCCGAGGCGCACCTGCGCGAGGTGTTCGCCGGGTACGACGTGGTCGTCACCGACACCGCGCCCGGCGGGCTGCCCGGGCTGCAGCGGCCGGCCGCGGCGGCGTTCCTCGAGGTCGTCGGGGGAGAGCCGCAGCCGAAGTTCGGGTGGACCGACGTGGCCCGCTTCACGCTGCTCGGCGTACCGGCGGTGAACTACGGGCCCGGTGACCCGCTGCTCGCGCACAAGCAGGAGGAGTACGTGCCGGAGGCCGAGATCGAGCAGTGTGAACAGCGGCTGAGGAGCTGGTTGACAGCCTGAGGCGATCGCGCCGTGGCGCCGCCGTGTCCTCGCGGGCCGCACTAACCTGGGTGGCATGACGGAATCGATTCACCCTGACCGCCCCCAGTCGCAGCAGCGGGGGCCGGTGGTCATGCGCCGCAACCAGGTGCAGCAGTCGACCTCCGAGCAGCGGCTGCTGGACAGCCGCGGCCCGTCGGACTGGGTGCACACCGACCCGTGGCGGGTGCTGCGGATCCAGTCCGAGTTCATCGAGGGCTTCGGCATGCTCGCCGAGCTCGGCGCCGCGATCAGCGTCTTCGGCTCGGCGCGGACGAAGCCGGACGACCCGATGTACGCCGCGGCCGAGTCGTTCGGGCGGAAGCTGGTCGGCGCCGGGTACGCGGTGATCACCGGCGGCGGGCCGGGCGTGATGGAGGCCGCGAACAAGGGCGCTTCGGAGGCCGGCGGGGTGTCGGTCGGGCTCGGGATCGAGCTGCCGTTCGAGAACGGGCTCAACGAGTGGGTCGACATCGGGATGAACTTCCGGTACTTCTTCACGCGGAAGACGATGTTCGTCAAGTACGCCCAGGGGTTCGTGGTGATGCCCGGTGGGTTCGGGACTTTGGACGAACTGTTCGAGGCGCTGACGCTGGCCCAGACGCGCAAGGTGACGTCGTTCCCGGTGGTGCTGTTCGGTACGTCGTACTGGGGTGGGCTGGCGGACTGGCTCCGCGACACCATGCTTGCCGACGGCAAGATCTCGGGGGCGGACCTGGACATGTTCACGATCACCGACGACGTCGACGAGGCGATCAGCTACATCGTCAAGGCGGGCGAGATGGCGGATGCGGCGGCGGAGGAAGCGGCTGCGGCCGCGGCTGCTGATGTGGCCGACAACCCCGAGGCGCGGGAGCGGCGGGCGCAGCACCGGCTCGGCTCCGACGGAAGCTGATCTCGACGCGCACCACTGATCGCGTTGCACCGACGTGCACCACTGATCAACGGGCCGGAACGCGTTGTCCGCCGGTGCGTTCAGGCGGGGGACTGTCGTCGGACTGCGCGTTGGTCAGTGGTGGGTGGTGAGGCAACTCCCGTGCTGACCGGGGTCTCGGCGGCGGAAACCCGCGGTGATTGTGCGCCGGTGCACCCCGGCGTGGCACGATCGGTCCCGTGATGTGGTTCTTCGGGCTCGTTGTCGTCGTCCTGATCGGTGCCGTCGCCGTCGTCGCCTCCGGGCGCTGGGGCGCGATGAGCCCTGCCTACGACGACCGGCCGGACGTCTCCGTCCCCGCCCGCCAGGCGCTGTCGTCCGACGACATCGCCACCACCCGCTTCGCGGTCACCGTCCGCGGCTACCGGATGGACGAGGTCGACGGCCTGCTCGAGCGCCTCGGCCGAGAGGTCGCCGAACGCGACCGCCGCATCGCCGACCTCGAGCGGGCGGTCACGCCGATCCTGCACGGACCGGAGGGTGCGGGCTTCGCGTCGCGAGCGGACTACGACCCGACGGACTTCGACGACACGGGTTACCAGAAGCCGATCCTCGTCGGAGGAGACTTCCCGGCCGGGGAGCCTGCGACCGAGGCTCAGCAGGCGCCCGCCGCCGCGCAGCCGCCCACCGCGGAGGCTGCCGCGGAGGCGCACTCCGCTCCCGCCGAGCAGCCGCAGACCGCCGAGCAGGTCGCCGCCCCGCCGGTAGCCGCCGAGGCGTACCCGTACGCCGCACCCGAGGCGCAGCAGCACGCAGCACCCGAGCCGCAGGCTGCCGCTGACACGCACACGTACGCCGAGCAGCCGCAGGGCGCTGACGCCCGCGAGTACGCCGCACCCGAGGTGCAGGCTGCCGACGTACAACCGGTGGATGCTCAAGGTCTTGAGGGACCGGTGCCGGAGCCGCAGGAAGATCCGTTGGCGCCGCCGCCCAACCCAGTGCTTCCGCCGGACCCAGTGCTTCCGCCGGAGCCCGAGGAGGAGCCGGTCCTCCCGCCGGATCCCGCGCTGCCGCCTGCGACACAGGCGAGCCCGTACGACTACCAGACGCGCCAGGTCGACGAGTACTCACCGACCCTGGACCAGCTCGGCGCCCAGGAGCCGACCACCCAGCAAGCGGCGCCCCAGGCGGAGGCTGAGCCGTGGTTCCAGCACGTGCCGCCGCCCGCGCCACCTCAGCCGGAGGAGCTGCCGCTGGAGGAGGGCAGCTGGCGCCCGACGAGCGGTACGACGGACGCCGACACGACTCCCGTCGAGCACGCGCCCACGGCGCAGGCGCCCGCCGGGGATGCATCGGCGGCGTCACCCGCTACCGGCGAGCTGCCGACCGGCGGGCGCGAGCTCGCTGACCAGGCCACCGAGGCAGATGCTGAGCCCGCGGCTGTAACTGACGCGGATGTCGCGCCGGCGGGGTCCGATGCTCCGGTGGCCGGCGCACCTAAGGCTGACAGCTTGGGTGGTGCTGCGGACGACACGGCGGCAACCGAAGCCCCCCGCGGGCGCCACAGCGCCGGGCCGGGTGTGGTCGGGCGTTCCAACCGGTGAGTGTTCTCGGGGCGGACGGGCTGGCTCGGTGTGACTGGGCTGTCTCGGCGCCGGAGTACGTCGCCTATCACGACGACGAGTGGGGGAAGGAGATCCGGGACGACCGGGGGCTGTTCGAGCGGATGACGCTCGAGGGGTTTCAGTCTGGGCTGTCGTGGATCACGATCTTGCGGAAGCGGGAGAACTTCCGGAAGGCGTTCGCCGGGTTCGATCCGGTGCAGGTCGCGGCGTACGGGGAAGAGGACCGTGCGCGGCTGATGAGTGATGTGGGGATCGTCAGGAACCGGTTGAAGGTGAATGCGGCGATCACCAACGCTCGGGCGTTGCTGGAGTTGAACGAGGGGGAGCTGACCGAGTTTCTCTGGTCATTCCAGCCGGAGAAACAAACAGCACCGAAGACGATCGGGGACGTGCCGGCGACCACGCCGGAGTCCGTGGCGATGGCGAAGGGGCTGAAGAAGAAGGGGTTCGTCTTCGTCGGCCCCACCACGAGTTACGCGTTGATGCAGGCGACCGGGATCGTCAACGATCACCTCGTCGACTGCATCGCCCGCTGAGTCACTCCCCGACGTCGGTCCCGAACGCGACGTCCCGCGCGGCGTCGAAGGCCGGCGCGTCCGGGTGGGCGTGCGGCTGGCCGAGGTCGGTGTCCAGGTCGAACGCCGCCGACTCCTCGGCCTCGGCCACGTCGTCGGCTGCCGAGCGGCCGTCGGCCGCCGGGCGACCGTCGGACGTGCCGCCGTCCGAAGGTGACGCCGGCGTCCGGTGCGGGTGCGGCAGGTGCAGGTGGTGCGGGCGCTCGGTCATCCGCGGGCTCCTCGGGGTCGGCTGCGACAGAAACGCGTGATCGTACGCAGCCGACCCTGAACAGCAGGTGAACGCGGCTACCGGCCCTCGAAGGTCGGCTTCTGCTTGGCGACGAAGGAGGCGACGGCGTTGCGGTGGTCGGCGGTGCTGCCGGTGGACTGCATCTTGCCGGCCTCGAAGGCGAGGGTCTCGGCGAGCGAGTGCGAGGCGCCGTACGCGAGGGACTGGCGGACACCGGCGTACGCCTGCGTCGGCCCGTTGGCCAGCTTGGTGGCGAGATCGGCGGTTGCGGAGTCGAGGTCGGCAGCAGGGACCACCGAAGTGGCGAGCCCCAGCGTCAGCGCCTCGGCGGCGGGGATCGTCCGCGGGAAGTAGAGCAGCTCGGTCGCCTTCGCCTGGCCGATCAGCCGCGGCAGTGTCCACGAGATCCCCGTGTCGCAGGACAGCGCGATACCGGTGAACGCGAAGTTGAAGCCCGCGGTGTCCGCGACCACCCGGAAGTCGCACGCGAACGCCATCGACGCCCCGGCGCCCGCGGCGACGCCGTTCAGCGAGGCGATCACCGGCTTCGGCATCTCGGCGAGTGCCAGCGCGATCGGCGCGTAGTGGTCGGGGACCGTCGACCAGAGCGCGTCCATGTCGTTGGCCTCGAGCAGCCCGATGTGCTCCTTCAGGTCCTGCCCGACGCAGAACGCCCGGCCGGTCCCGGTCAGGACGACGCACCGGACGGCGTCGTCCTCGGCCGCGGCGCGGACGGTGTCGCGGAGCGCGACCTTGGTGGCGGTGTCCAGCGAGTTCATCGCGTCCGGCCGGTTCAGCCGGATGGTGCCGATCCCGTCGGTCACGTCGTACACCACAGAGTCACTCATCGTCGCGGGCTCCCAACACTCGGTGAGAAAGATCAATGAACGGTCAGGCAGTTGTCCACGAAACGCCCGGCCGCGTGGCCCAGCCGGGCCGCGTGAAAATCGAAGAACTCGGCGGCCCGCGCACCGGCCCAGCCGGCCGGCAGCAGCTCGGCCGGCAGGCCCGGGTCGACGAACAGGAACTTGCGCCACTCGTGCACCAGCTCAGACCGTACGGCGAACGCCTGCTCGTCGCTCACCTCGCCCTCGGCGCGGGCCAGCAACGCCTTCGCGTCGACCAGCCAGGCGTCGTACGCGGCACCCAGCTCGTCCAGCTTCCAGACCCGCCGGGCGAACTCGACCGCGTCGTTGTCGACCGGGGCCCGGAACCGGTCCGCGGCGATCCCCTCGGCGGCCAGGATCTGGTCGACCTCGGTGTCGTGGCGCAGCCCGACCCAGGCGCCGTCGGACAGCGGAGCCCAACCCAGGAAGGAAAGTTGGCTCACCAGCTGCTCGCGACGGCGCGCGTTCGGGACCTCACGCAGGATGCACAGGTGCCAGTGCCGGTCCCACCGTCCGGTGGCTGCCGGTACGGCGTCCGGCCCGTCGGCGAACTGGTCGTCGGGGTCGGTCCGGTAGATCCGGACGGCGGCGTCGTCGAGGCGGCGACGCGCCCGGGAGGTGAGCGCGTAGCCGGGCTGGCCGTCGGCCCGGACCGGCTCCAGCCAGCCCTGCCGGACCATCCGCGACACGGCGGTCCGGACCGCCGGCGGCTGGACGCCCAGCGGCGCGAGCAGCCGGACCAGCGCGGCCACCGGGGCCCGCGCGCCGCGGGCACGCAGGTGGTCGCCGTACAGGTCGAAGAGGGCAGATCGGGCGTGCACGAGACCTGAGTCTGCCGTATGGTGCGCGCCTTCGCCCCTGGAATCGGGGATAATGGGTCCCGGTACATCCGGATGAGGGAAGAGGTGCGCGCATGGCGGCCATGAAGCCGCGGACGGGCGATGGCCCGCTCGAGGTCACCAAGGAGGGCCGGGGCATCGTGATGCGGGTCCCGCTCGAGGGCGGCGGCCGGCTCGTCGTGGAGCTGAACGCCGATGAGGCGACCGAGCTGGGGAACGCGCTCAAGGCCGTTGTCGGCTGATGTGATCCTCACGGGGTGACGCCACGCGCACCCTGATTCAACCGGTAACAACCCCGGTGGCTGCCTGGACCAGGCACCCGCCGGGGTTGTTACTTCTGCTCCAGAAGTAAAGTCGCGGACGTAACAACCGGGTAGTTCGATCAAATCCAGTGAGGTCTCCTGTGGCTCGCCGTAGCGCCAAGTTCGTCTTCCCGACCCTGCCGGCCGTCGCCTGGCAGCCCGGGCTCCCTGTGCACGGCGCCCCCAGCTGGGTCGTCGTGGTCGGCGAGGCCGGTCTGCCGGCCGCCGCGAAGGAGGCCGGCGAGCGGCTCGGGGTCGACCTGGACCGGCTGCTCGAGGTGCAGCGCGACACCGGCTTCAGTACGGCGGCCGGCGCCACCGCGGCGTACCCGCTGCTGTCCGGCGACGTGACCGAGGTGCTGCTGGTCGGCGCCGGTGCCGGTACGCCGACCGAGCTGCGCCAGGCCGGCGCTGCGGTCGCCCGGTTCGGCCGCGGCAAGGACGAGCTCACCACACTGGTTGCCGAAGGCATCGATGTCGACGGGCTGCAGGCGTTCGCCGAGGGCGTCGTGCTCGGCTCGTTCACGTTCCACCGCAAGACCGTCGACCCCGGCCTGCCGGTGGCCGGCCGGATCCTGCTGACCGACGGCACCGACGCCGACCGGTCGGCCGCGATCGAGCGCGGCCTGGTGGTCGGCCGGACCGGCTGGCTGGCCCGCCAGTTCGCGACCACGCCGTCGAACGAGAAGGACCCGGCCTGGCTGGCCGCACGCGCCACCGAGCTGGCCGCGCACGGCGGGCTCGAGGTGACGGTCTGGGACGAGAAGCAGCTGGCCGCCGACGGCTTCGGCGGGATCCTCGCGGTCGGCGCCGGGTCGGTCCGGCCGCCGCGGCTGATCCGGATCGACTACACGCCGGACGGCGCGACGAAGGACACGCCGTACGTCGTGCTGGTCGGCAAGGGCATCACCTACGACACCGGCGGCCTGTCGCTGAAGCCGCGCGAGTCGATGGTGTCGATGAAGCGCGACATGACCGGCGGTGGCTCGGTGATCGCGACCATGTCGGCGCTGCGTGAGCTGGGCGCGCGGGTCCGGGTGACCGGGCTGGTCTGCGCGGCCGAGAACATGCCGTCGGGCACGGCGTACCGGCCGGACGACGTGATCCGGCACTACGGCGGCCGGACCACCGAGGTGAAGAACACCGATGCCGAGGGCCGGCTGGTGCTCGCCGACGGGCTCGCGTACGCGGTGAACGAGCTGCAGCCCGACGCGATCGTCGACATCGCGACGCTGACCGGCGCGATCAAGGTCTCGCTCGGCTCGATGCTGTACGGCGGCCTGTTCGCGACCGACGACGCGCTGGCTGGTCAGCTGGCCGCGGCCGGCGAGGTCTCGGGCGAGCGGCTGTGGCGGATGCCGCTGCCCGCGGAGTACGCCGACCTGATCTCGACGCCGGTCGCCGACTCGGTGAACAGCTCGAAGGGACCGGGGTCGATCACCGCCGCGCTGTTCCTGAAGAACTTCGCCGGCGACGTCCCGTGGGCGCACCTCGACCTGTCGAGCATCGCGGAGTCGCCGCGGGACGAGTACGAGTACTCGCTCGGCTCGACCGGCGCCGGCGCTCGGTTGCTGACCACCTGGCTCACGTCGGACGAGCCGCTCGCCGGGATCGTCTGAGTCTGGCGGACGCCCACCACCCACTAACCTCGGCCTCTTCGCCCTCGTCACGCTCAGCTGTGGACCCTCAGGGGCTCGCGGCGGAGGTTAGTGGGTGGTGGGCGTCGGCCCGCCGATCGCATCCAGCTCGGCGATCGCGTCGGCGGGCAGGACCAGGTCGGCCGCCGCGACGTTCTCGCGCAGGTGCGCGACCGATGACGTGCCGGGGATGACGACGCTGGTCGCCGAGCGCTGCAGCAGCCAGGCCAGCGCGACCTGCTGCGGCGTCGCGTCGAGACGCTCGGCGACGGCGGTCAGCGTGCCGGACTGCAGGGGCGTGAAGCCGCCGAGCGGGAAGTACGACGCGAACGCGATGTTCTCCCGGGCGCAGATCTCGACCAGGTAGTCGTCGCGGCGGTGCGCCAGGTTGTACAGGTTCTGCACCGTGACGACCGGCGCGATCGCCTGCGCCTCCGCGAGCTGTACGCCGGTGACGCCGCTCAGCCCGAGGTGCCGGATCAGGCCCTCCTTCTGCAGCTCGGCCAGTGCGCCGAACTGCTCGGCGACCGACTCGTCGTCGGTCTCGTTGTTGTCGCCCGCGCGCAGGTTGACGACGTCGAGCACGTCCAGGCCGAGATGCTCCAGGTTCTCGTGCACCTGCGCCTTCAGGTCCTGCGGCTCGCGGGACCTGATCCAGCTGCCGTCCGCGCCGCGGCGGGCGCCGACCTTGGTGACGATCCGCAGGTCCGCGGGGTAGGGGTGCAGGGCTTCCTTGATCAGCTCGTTGGTGACGAACGGGCCGTAGAAGTCGCTGGTGTCGAGGTGGGTGATCCCGAGCTCGACGGCGGTGCGCAGGACGGCGATCGCCTGGTCGTGGTCCTTCGGCGGACCGAACACGCCGGGCCCGGCGAGCTGCATCGCGCCGTACCCCATCCGGGTGATGGTCAGGTCGTCGGCGAGCTTCAGGGTGCTGTTCATGCGGGGTGCCTTTCGGGGAGAGGTGCTTCACCGTCCACTTTCCGCCGGGCGTGGGCGCGCTGGGAGTACCCAGGTGTTCCTGGGAGTGCGAGGACCACCGTGTAATATTTTGTGGACGAGATAGTCCTCTTTTGGTTGGAGTGAAGTGATGGCGGCACCTGCGGCTTTGATCACCGGCGGAACGAGCGGGATCGGGAGGGCGACCGCGGAGCTGCTTCGACGACGCCTTCGCCGTGAACACCAAGGGGCAGTACTTCACGCTCGTGAAGGCGCTGCCGCTGCTGGTCGACGGTGCTTCGATCGTCGTCACCGCGGGGATCGGGGCCAGTCGGGCGCTGACCGGTAACAGCATCACGGCGGGCTCGCGGGGTGCGTTGCTGACGATGATTCCGACGCTGGCCTTGGAGCTGGCGCCTCGGCGGATCCGGATCAACGCGGTGAGCCCGGGTTACACCGACACCCCGATGTTGCGCTCGACGCCTGGGATGACGCAGGAGGAGGTCGAGGAGATGCTCGCGGGGATGGCTGCCAACACGCCGTTCGGTCGTCTGGGGACGCCGGAGGACGCTGCCGAGACGATCGCGTTCCTGGCCTCGGACGGCGCTGCTTATGTCACCGGGCAGGAGATCCTGGTGGCAGGAGGCGCAGGCCTGGCCGTCTGACGGGGGGACGCGGGTGCCGGGGCCGGCGGGTCGACTGCGGTTACCGTGGAGGCATGGAGCGTAATCCGCTGGGAGCCTTCCTTCGGGCGCGGCGGGAGCTGGTTCGGCCGGAGGACGTGGGACTGCGCGGTGGGGGACTGCGGCGGGTGCCTGGGTTGCGGCGGGAAGAAGTCGCGCTGCTCGCCGGGATCAGTTCCGACTACTACCTACGGCTCGAGCAGGGGCGGGATCGGCATCCTTCGGTGCAGGTGCTGGACGCGTTGGCTGACGTGTTGCAGCTGGACGCCGACGCCCGGGCCTACCTGCGGGAGCTGACGCGGGAGCGGTCGCGGGGCGAGGGGACGGCGCGGCGGGAGCAGGTGCCGGTGAGCATGGTGCAGCTGATCGACGGGTGGGCGACTAACCCGGCGTACGTGCAGAATCGGCTGACCGACGTGCTCGCGGTGAACTCGTTGATGGCGGCGATCTCGCCCAGCTACACGCCCGGGGTGAACCTGCTGCGCGCCGTGGTGCTCGACCCGGCGGAGCGGGAGCTCCGGCGGGATTGGGAGGAGACGGTCGAGGAAGGCGTCGCGAGTCTGCGTGCGCATGTCGGCGCGGAGGTCGACGACCCGCGCTTGGTCGAGCTGGTGGATGAGCTGTCGGCGAAGAGCGAGCTGTTCCGGCGGCTGTGGGCCGAGCACGTCGTACGGCCGAAGCGTGGGCGGGTCAGCCGGCTGCGGCATCCGGTGGTGGGGGATCTGGAGCTGACGTCGACAAAGCTCGTGGTGAGCGGCGACGAGGATCTGATCCTGGTGGTCTTCCACGCGGAGGCCGGCAGCCGGAGCGCCGAGTTGCTGGGGAGCCTGGGGAGTCTTACGACGCCCACCGGCTGAACGTGCGAACGATCTTCGGGTACGCCGCCATCGCCGTGCCGAAGTGGTCGACGTCGCCCATCGAGTGCACACGGGCGTTGAGAGTCGTCGCGCACGAGTCCGCGTTGGCGGCGACGACGTCGGTGTCCTTGGTGCCGGTGTAGAGGTGCACGGGCACGGGGGAGGTCCAGTCGAGGCAGATCTGGTCGGCCTCGCGGAGCGCCTGGCGGAAGCGCCCGGTCGGGTGCTGGAGCTTCGCCAGGAAGGCCGGCGTGAACAGTTTCGCGGGCGCGTCGGGGAGCGAGGTGAAGATCTCCTCGTCGGAGTGCGTGCCGTCGAACAGGTCCTCGACGATCGGCGCGTACTTCGGCCGGAACGCGTCGCGGGGATGGTCGTAGAGGCCGACGGTCCGGTCCCAGGCCGTGACGAAGTACGCGAGGTAGAGGGTCGCCACGTGCGGCTCGACGCGGCCGTCGAAGACCGCGGGGAGCTCGACGTCCAGCAGGTCGTACGGACCGGAGACGGCGTGGGCCGCGCCGAGGCGGAACGGGCCGGCCTCGCCGCGGGTCAGCGCCCGGGCGACACCGAGGGTCGCGCGGCCGCCCTGGGAGAAGCCGGTGACGAGGACGTCGCGCTTCAGGACCACGCCGTGCTGCGCCGCGAAAGTACGGGCCGCGAGCAACAGGTCGACCGACGCGCTGGTCTCCGAGCGGGTGTCGATGTACGGGTGCTGGCCGGGGCCGAGCCCGAGGCCGAGGTAGTCGGGCGCGACGGCGGCCAGGCCGCTGCCGGCGAACAGCGCGGTGATCAGCGCGTCGGTGGAGTCCGGGTCGACCGACGGCGCGTACGCCTTGGTGCCCATCGTGCCGTGCAGGTACTCGGCGACGGTCAGCGCGCCGTGCTTCCCGTCGGGCAGTACGACGAGCCCGCTGGCGGTGGTCGGGCGGCCCCAGGGGTCGACGGTCCGGTAGATCACCCGGTACGCCGTGACGTCGTACCGGGACTTCGGTGAGCCGAGGAAGCCGGTGTCAGCGGCGGCCTTGTCGAGGTCGGCCGCCGACAGCCGGGCGACCGGCACAGCGGAGACCAGCGAGCCTCGCTGGACGTGAACGCTGCTGACCGCAGCTTGGGAGAGCGTGGGCTGACTGACGGCGGCGTACGCCGACAAGGGCGCCGCGAGCAGCGCGGCGGTGGCGAGGGTGGCGGCGACGGTCTTGCGGGCACGGGATCTCATGTCACCAGCCAACCCCCGCGCGGCCGCGCGGAGGATGGGGATGGCCCTACACCTCTGGTGGGGTTTCCTCTACTACTGCCCGAGCAGCGAGCGGTACAGGGCGACCGTCCGGTCCGCGACCGCGTCCCAGCCGAACTCGGACACCGCGCGCTCGCGACCGGCCTTGCCCATCGCCTCGGCCTTGGCCGGGTTGGCGACCAGGTCGTTGATGCCCTCGGCGAGCTGCCGCTCGAAGGCCAGCACGTCGTTCTCGTCGTACCGGACCAGCGTGCCGGTGACGCCGTCGTCGACGACCTCCGGGATGCCGCCGACCGCGCTCGCGACGACGGCGGTCTCGCAGGCCATCGCCTCCAGGTTCACGATGCCGAGCGGTTCGTAGACCGACGGGCAGCAGAACGCCAGCGCGTGCGTGAGCACCTGCCGGACGTCCTCACGCGGCAGCATCTCCGAGACCACGAAGACGCCGTCGCGGGCGGCCTTCAGCTCGTCGATCAGGCCGTCGGTCTCTGCCTTCAGCTCGGGCGTGTCAGCGGCTCCGGCGAGCAGCACGAGCTGCACCGACGGGTCGAGCTGCAGCCCGGCGCGGAGCAGGTGCGGAACGCCCTTCTGCCGGGTGATCCGGCCGACGAAGGTGACGTACGGCCGGCTCCGGTCGACGCCGAGCCGGTCGAGCACGTGCGTGGCCGGGTCCGGGTGGTAGAAGTCGGCGTCGATCCCGTTCGAGATCACGTGGACCTTCGCCGGGTCGATCGTCGGGTAGCACTCGAGCACGTCGTCGCGCATGCCCCGGCTGACCGCCACGACGGCGTCCGCGGCCTCGTACGCCGTCCGCTCGGCCCAGCTCGACAGCCGGTAGCCGCCGCCGAGCTGCTCGGCCTTCCACGGCCGCCGCGGCTCCAGCGAGTGCGCGGTCACCACGTGCGGTACGCCGTACAGCAGCTTGGCCCAGTGGCCGGCCATGTTCGCGTACCAGGTGTGGGAGTGCACCAGGTCGCTGCCGCCGACCCCGGCGGTCATCGTCAGGTCCGTGGACAGCACCCGGAGCGCGGAGTTCGCGCCGGCGATCCGGGCGTCGTCCTCGGAGTGCGCGGTCGCGCCGGCCCGGGGCTCGCCCATGCAGTGCACGTCGACGTCGACCAGGCGGCGCAGCTCGCGGACCAGGAAGTCCACGTGCACACCGGCCCCGCCGTACACGTCCGGAGGGTACTCACGTGTCAGGATGCCGACCTTCATGGACCCGACCATAGATCAGGAAACGCGGGTGGGCACCCAGAAACGCAGCTTGCCGTGGCGCTCGTCCTCGAGCTCGCCGCCGGCCGCCTCGATCACCCGGCGGGACGCGTCGTGGCCGGTGTCGCAGGTGAGCAGCGCCGGGTCGATGCCGAGGCCGGCGGCGACCGGGAGGGACTCGGCGAGCATCCGGGTGGCGTGCCCCTGCCGCCGGGCCGAGGGGCGTACGACGTACCCGATGTGGCCGCCGAGCTCGAGCAGCGGCGGGGTCAGCTCGTGTCGGACCGAGAGGCGGCCGAGCCACTCGTCGCCCTCGACGTACCAGAGCACGGTCTGGTGGACCAGGCCGGGCGGCAGCTCGGTGGACTCGTCGGCCTCGGTCCTGATCGCCGCGACCAGCCGCGCGAACTGCGCCGGATCCTCGGCCTGCGCACGACTCCAGGTCTCGTCGACGGCCTCCGCGCCCATCCACCGTTCGTCCTCGATCTCGTCCCACGCGGCGAGGAACGATCGGTGAACGGCAGTGGTGGGTTCGGTGAGGGTCGGCATGTACTCAGTGTGGCGACACTCGCAAGCGTCTTATGCGACCGGGGATCCACGGCTAAGGTGCGGACATGGCGAAGGCACCCAGAATTCTCGGAATCGTGCTGGCCGGCGGCGAGGGCAAGCGGCTGATGCCGCTGACGGCGGACCGGGCCAAACCGGCGGTGCCGTTCGGCGGCAGCTATCGCCTGATCGACTTCGTGCTGTCCAACCTGGTCAACGCCGGGATCCGCAGTCTGTGCGTGCTGACCCAGTACAAGTCGCACTCGCTCGACCGCCACGTCACGCTGACCTGGCGGATGTCGACGTTCCTCGGCAACTACGTGACCTGCGTCCCGGCCCAGCAGCGGCTCGGCCCGCAGTGGTACCAGGGCAGCGCGGACGCGATCTACCAGTCGATGAACCTGATCAACGACGCCAAGCCGGACATCATCGTGGTCTTCGGCGCCGACCACGTGTACCGGATGGACGCCTCGCAGATGGTCGCCGACCACATCGCCCGCGGCAACGGCGTGACGGTCGCCGGGATCCGGGTGCCGCGCGCCGAGGCGAGCGAGTTCGGGGTGATCAAGACCGCCGACGACGGGCACACGATCGCGGAGTTCCTGGAGAAGCCGGCCGACCCGCCGGGCCTGCCGGACTCCCCGGACGAGACCTTCGCCTCGATGGGCAACTACGTGTTCTCCGCCGACGTGCTGGTCGAGGCGCTGCGCAAGGACGCGGCCAACCCGGCGTCCCGGCACGACATGGGCGGCGACATCGTCCCGATGCTGGTTGCCGAGGGCAAGGCCGGCGTCTACGACTTCAAGGACAACGACGTACCGGGCGCGCTCGACCGGGACCGCTCGTACTGGCGCGACGTCGGGTCGCTGGACTCGTACCACGAGGCGCACATGGACCTGGTCTCGATCCAGCCGGTCTTCAACCTGTACAACTCCGACTGGCCGATCTTCACCTCGCACCCGCAGCTGCCGGGCGCGAAGTTCACCGACCACGCGACGGTCAGCGAGTCGATCATCTGCCAGGGCTCGATCGTGACCGGTGCGGTCGTCGACCACTCGGTGCTCGGCTCGAACGTGATCGTCGCCGCCGGCGCGCACGTCGAGCGGGCGGTGATCATGGACAACTGCAAGATCGGCGCCGGTGCGGTGCTGAAGAACGTGATCCTGGACAAGAACGTCGAGGTGCCGCCGGGGGTGGAGATCGGGGTCGATCCGGACCACGACCGGGCGCGGGGGTTCACCGTGTCCAAGGGCGGGGTCACCGTGCTCGGCAAGGGGCAGGTGGTGGACCCGCCGGCCGCTGTCGCCGAGCCCGCGGACGAGGCCGCCGAGGCGTGAGCGCGGAGGCTGAGGCACTCGAGCTGGACGCGGCGGACCCCGGTTACCGTGAGCTGTTCGACGTACCACCGGTGGACGGTGGGCCCTATCCAGACGTCGCGTACTTCGCCGGCAACTCGCTCGGGCTCAGGCCGAAGGCGACGCGCGTCGAACTGCTCGCCGACCTCGACTCCTGGGCCGCTCTCGGAGTCGAGGGCCACCTGGACGCCGAGCGCCCTTGGCTGCCGTACCACGAGCTGCTGACCGGACCGGCCGCTCGCCTGGTCGGCGCGCTGCCCAGCGAGACCGTGGTGATGAACTCGCTGACCGTCAACCTGCACCTGCTGATGGTCTCGTTCTACCGCCCGGCTGCCGAGCGCTTCCGGATCGTCATCGAGGACTCGGCCTTTCCGTCCGACAGTTACGCCGTACGGTCGCAGGCGCGCTTCCACGGGCTCGATCCCGACGACGCGATCGTGCGGCTGCGGCCGCGCGACGGCGAGGACACGCTGCGCACCGAGGACGTGATCGCCCAGCTCGGCGCCGACACCGCGCTGGTGCTGCTCGGCGGCGTGAACTACCTGACCGGCGAGCTGATGGACATCCCCGCGATCACCGCCGCCGGTCACGCGGCGGGTGCGGTCGTCGGCTGGGACCTGGCCCATGCCGCGGGCAACGTTCCCCTGCAGCTGCACGACTGGGACGTGGACTTCGCCGCCTGGTGCTCGTACAAATACCTGAACTCCGGGCCGGGCGCGCTCGCCGGCGCCTTCGTCCACGAGCGGCACCACGGCGGCGACCGGCCGCGGTTCGAGGGCTGGTGGAGCACCGAGCCGGCCACCCGGTTCGAGATGGCGCCGGAGTCGCGGCCGCCGCGCTCGGCCGACGCCTGGCAGGTGTCGAACCCACCGATCTTCGCGATGAGCCCGGTGCGGACGTCGTACGAGCTGTTCGACAAGGTCGGTCTCGACGTCCTGCGTGAGCGCAGTCTGCGGCTGACGGCGTACCTGGAACGGCTGCTCGACGGGGTGACCCCGGCGCGGCCACTGGAGGTGATCACGCCGAAAGATCCTGCGCGGCGTGGGGCCCAGCTGTCGGTGCGCGTCGGTGGCGGGCTGCGGGCGGGGGAGCTGTGCAAGACGCTCCGCTTCGAGTACGGCGTGATCGCCGACGCGCGCGAGCCGGACGTCGTACGGCTGGCTCCGGTGCCGTTGTACTCGCTCTACCACGACTGCTGGCGTGCCGCGGAGGCCCTGGCAGCCGCCGTACCCGAGACTGCCTGACGGAGGCCAGATGACTGTCGCGATCGTTGGTGCCGGGCTGACGGGCAGTCTGCTCGCCTGCTTCCTGGCCCGGCGCGGGCTGTCCGTGACCCTGTACGAGCGGCGCCCCGATCCCCGGACCGGTGGCGCCGAGCGCGGGCGGTCGATCAACCTGGCGATCTCCGAACGCGGCCTGGACGCGCTGCGCCGGATCGGGCTGGACGACGAGGTGATGGCCGACGCGCTGCCGATGAAGGGCCGGATGATCCACCCGGTCGACGGGCCGCTGGACTTCCAGGCCTACAGCGCGGGGCAGGACCGGGCGATCAACTCGATCAGCCGGGGCGCGCTGAACAACGCGCTGCTGGACGCCGCCGAGAAGGCGCCGGGGGTGTCGGTGGTGTTCGAGCACCGGTTGGTGTCGCTCGACTCGCAGGGCGGGGTGATGGGCTTCGAGACGCCTTCCGGTGTGGTGCAGGTGGTGGCGGACGTCGTACTGGGTGCTGATGGCGCCGGGTCCGCCGTGCGCGGGCAGCTCGTCGGGGACGGGTCGATCGTCGACGACGTGGACTTCCTGGACTACGGGTACAAGGAGCTGTCGATCCCGCCCGTGGACGGTGAGTTCGCGCTGGATCCGGGCGCGCTGCACATCTGGCCGCGCGGTACGTCGATGATGATCGCGCTGCCGAACCCGGACAAGTCCTTCACCTGCACGCTGTTCTGGCCCGCGGGATCGTTCGACGCGCTGACCACACCGGCGCTGATCATCGGGTACTTCGGTGAGCACTACCCGGATCTGTTGCCATTGGCCCCTTCCTTGGTGGACGACTACCTGCACAACCCGGTCGGGGTGCTCGGGACCGTGCACACGCACCCCTGGCAGGCGCACGGCCGGACCGCGCTGATCGGCGACGCCGCGCACGCGATCGTGCCGTTCTACGGGCAGGGCGCGAACTGCGCCTTCGAGGACGTGGTCGCGCTCGACCGCTGCCTGGACGAGACCGGTGGGTCGTGGGCGCGGGCGCTGCCGTTGTTCGAGGCGCGGCGCCGCGACAACACCGAGGCGATCGCGGAGATGGCGCTGGCGAACTTCGTGGAGATGCGGGACAAGGTGTCGTCGCCGGTCTTCCGGCTGGGAAAGCGCTTCGAGCACGCTGTCGAGCGGTTGCTGCCGGGGCGCTACGTGTCTCGCTACGAGTTGGTGAGTTTCACGACGACGCCGTACGCCGAGGTGCGGAAGCGGGTGCGGCGGCAGCATCAGGCGCTCGGGGCCGGCGTCGTCGTCGGTCTCGGTGCTGTGGGCGTGCTGGCTCGGGCGCTGCGTCGGAGGTCGCGATGACGACCTTGTGGCGCTCCGAGCTGCTGACCGGGGTCGTCAGTGAGCCCGGGCTGCTGCGCAACTTCGTGAACGGCGAGTTCGTCGAGAGTACGTCGACGTTCGCCAAGCGCAGCCCGGTGACGGGCGCGCACATCTTCGACGTGTGCGAGGCCGACGCCGCGACCGTGGACGCGGCCGTCGGGGCTGCTTCCGCCGCGCTGAAAGGCCCCTGGGGCCGGATGAGCGAGCAGGACCGCGCCGTCGTACTGCGCCGCGTCGCCGACGAGCTGGAGCGGCGCTTCGACGACCTGGTCGCGGCCGAGGTCGGCGACACCGGCAAGTCGATCAGCCAAGCCCGGACGCTCGACATCCCGCGCGGCGCGGCGAACTTCCGGGCCTTCGCGGACTTCGCGACGACGACGCCGACCGAGTCCTACACGACCACGCTGCCCGACGGCCGGCGCGCGCTGAACTACGCCGTCCGCAAGCCCGCCGGGGTCGTCGCGATCATCGTGCCCTGGAACCTGCCGCTGCTGCTGCTCACCTGGAAGGTCGCGCCGGCGCTTGCCTGCGGCAACACGGTGGTGGTGAAGCCGTCCGAGGAGACGCCCGCGTCGGCGACCGTGCTCGCCGAGGTGATGGCGGCGGCCGGCGTACCGGAGGGGGTGTTCAACCTCGTGCACGGCTTCGGGCCGTCGTCGGCGGGGGAGTTCCTGACCACCCATCCCGGCGTCGACGCGATCACGTTCACCGGCGAGTCCGCGACCGGCTCCGCGATCGCCAAGGCCGCGGCCGACGGCGTCAAGGCGGTCTCCTTCGAGCTCGGCGGCAAGAACGCCGGACTGGTCTTCGCCGACGCCGACCTGGACGCGGCGATCGACGGCTCGGTCCGCTCGGTCTTCACCAACGGCGGCCAGGTCTGCCTGTGCACCGAACGCCTGTACGTCGAGCGCCCGGTCTACGACGAGTTCTGCGAACGCCTGGCCGCCCGCGCCGAGGCGCTGACCTTCGGCTGGCCGTCCGACGAGGCGACCGTGAACATGCCGCTGATCTCGCACGACCACCGCGCGAAGGTGCTCTCGTACTACGACCTGGCCCGCGCCGAGGGCGCCACGGTGCTGGCCGGCGGCGGCGTACCGGCGTTCGGTGACAGTCGCGACAACGGTTGCTACGTGCAACCGACGGTCGTCACCGGACTGCCCGCGGAGTCGCGGACGAACACCGAGGAGGTGTTCGGGCCGATCTGCCACATCGCGCCGTTCGACGCCGAGGACGAGGCGTTCGCCCTGGCCAACAACAGCAAGTATGGGCTGGCGGCAACGGTTTGGACGCGGGACGTCGGGCGGGCGCACCGGGCCGGAGCGGCGCTGGACGTCGGGCTGGTCTGGGTGAACACCTGGTTCCTGCGCGACCTGCGGACGCCGTTCGGTGGTCTCAAGTTGTCCGGTCTCGGCCGCGAAGGCGGGACCCACTCGGTGGACTTCTACTCCGAGCTCACCAACGTCTGCGTGGAGCTGTCATGACCGTCGTACCTGGAAAAGCCGTTCCGCGGGGGCGGTTCCCGCACGTGAAGGTCTCCGGTGGCTTCGCTTTCGTGTCCGGGACGTCGAGCCGGTTGCCGGACAACACGATCGCGGGCGCGTCGGTGGATTCGCTGGGGACGACGGCGCTGGACATCCGGGTGCAGACGCGCGCTGTGCTGGAGAACATCCGGGACATCCTGGAATCGGTCGGCGCCGGGCTGGAGGACCTGGTCAGCGTCACGGCGTACCTGGTGTCGATGAACGACTTCGGCGGGTACAACGAGGTGTACGGCGAGTTCTTCGACGAGACCGGGCCGGCTCGTACGACGGTGGCTGTGCACCAACTGCCGCATCCCCATCTGTTGATCGAAATCCAAGCTGTAGCGGCGATCCCGAGGAGCTGACGATGGTCAATCTGGAGTCGACGAACTTCCCCGACTGGGTCGAGGAGAACAAGCACCTGCTCAAGCCGCCGGTCGGCAACAAGCAGATGTTCCCGACCGGCGACGACTTCATCACAATGGTGGTCGGCGGGCCGAACCAGCGCACCGACTTCCACGTCGACCCGTACGAGGAGTTCTTCTACCAGATCTCCGGGCAGCTCCGCGTCAACGTGATGACCGAGGACGGCCCCGCGACGGTCGAGGTGAACGCCGGCGAGATGTGGGTGCTGCCGCGCAACATGCCACACTCCCCGCAGCGCGGCCCGGAGTCGATCGGCCTGGTCATCGAACGCGTCCGCGAACCCGGCGTCCTGGAGAAGTTCCGCTGGTACTGCGCCAACTGCAACGCCGTCGTCCACGAGGTAGAGCTCCAGGTCACCGACATCGTCGAGGACCTCCCACCGGTCTTCAAAGCCTTCTACGACAGCGAGGATGCCCGCACCTGCCCGTCCTGCGGCACGCTGCACCCGGGCAAGGCGTGATGCGCGGGGCGCTGAGCGCGCTCCGCTCATCGGCCGCGCGCACTCACGCTCTTCAACCGGCCGCCGCTGCCTCAGCCCCAGACCACCTCTCCGGCCGCATGGCCGCCGACCTCCGCCGGTGACCCGATGACGATCGATGTCCATACCCACCTGGTCCCCAAAGGCTGGCCCGACCTGGCCGAGGCCTGCGGCGGCACCGGGTGGCCCTGGCTGCGGATCGACTCCGAGCGGGCCGCCATGATCATGGTCGGCGAGACCGAGTTCCGGCCGGTCGGGCCGCAGGCGTGGGACACCGGCGTACGGCGTACCGACATGGATGCCGACGGCATCGATCTCCAGGTGGTCTCACCGACACCGGTGTTCTTCGGCTACGACCGGCCCGCCGACCAGGCGGCCAAGCTGGCGCGGATCTTCAACGACCGGATGCTGGAGACCCTCGACGGCGACGAACGCTTCGTGCCGTTCTGCCAGGTCCCGTTGCAGGACCCGGACGCAGCTTGCGCCGAGCTCGATCGCTGCCTGGACGCCGGGCACGCCGGCGTCGAGATCGGCAACCACGTCGGCGACCAGGACCTCGACGACGCCGGGATCGTTGCCTTCCTCACCCATTGTGCCGAGGTCGGGGCGCCGGTGCTGGTGCACCCGTGGGACATGCCGGGCGGCCCGCGGCTGGACCGCTGGATGGCGCGCTGGCTGACCGGGATGCCCGCGGAGACCCATCTCTCGGTGCTGGCGATGATTCTCGGCGGCGCCTTCGACCGGCTGCCTTCGGAGCTGCGGATCTGTTTCGCGCACGGCGGCGGCAGCTTCCCGTTCTGGGTCGGCCGCCTGGACAACGCCTGGCGCCGGCGCGGCGAGATCGTCCGCGGCGCGTCGATGCATGCCCCGAGCCACTATCTGGACCGCTTCTTTGTCGATACCGTGGTGTTCGACGAGGCCCCGCTGCGACTGCTGGTCGAGACGCTGGGTGAGGACCGGGTGCTGGTCGGCAGCGACTACCCCTACCCGTTGGGTGAGCGCCCGGCCGGGGAGGTGGTGCGCAAGGCCGGTTTCCTGTCCGACGAGCAGCGGCACAAGCTGCTGACGACGAACGCGACGCGTTACCTGGGGAGGCCCGGATGACCGAGGACCGCTCGGTGCTGTCCCGCGAGAGCCGGGAGCCCGACGAGCAGCTGCGGTACGGCGAGGACGCCGACCACGTCGTCGACGTCTGGCACGCCAAGGAGTACCGCCCGGCGGTCGTCTTCGTGCACGGCGGCTTCTGGCGTCCGGAGTACGACCGGGTGCACGCCCGACCGCTCGGCGAGGCCCTGGCCGCCGAGGGCTGGCCGGTCGCGTCGATCGAGTACCGCCGCGTCCCCGGGCACCCCGATCTCACCACGAACGACATCCGCGAGGCCCTGGACCGCCTCCCGCGCCTGATGGACCTGCACGCCGGCTACGTCCTCGTCGGCCACTCCGCCGGCGGCCACCTGGCCCTGTGGGCCGCCGCCACCCTCAACCCGGTCCAGCTCCGCGGCGTCGTCGCCCTGGCCCCCGTCGCCGACCTCCTCCTCGCCGACCAGCTCTGGCTCGACGACGGCGCCGTACAGGCCTTCATCAGCTCCGGCGTCCGCAACGACCTGGACCCGACCCACCTCCCGGCCCCGATCGCCCCGGTAGCCCTCATCCACGGCACCGCCGACAAACGCGTCCCACTGTCGATCTCGGAGTCCTACTTCACCGCCCACCCCACAGCCCGCCTGGACCGCCTCGAGGGCGTCGGCCACTACGAGCTGATCGACCCGTTGACCGAGGCCTGGCACACGGTGACGAACGAAATCACCCGCTTCACGGGCCACGCAGAGCCGACTGGCTGACCGTCGGCCCGGTCATGCAGGCGGGACCTTGAACACCAAGCAGGGACTTCGAACAAGAAATAACCTGTCCGAGGTCGCCATCAGGTGTTCAAGGTACCGAAATCACTCCGCGCGCTTGACCGCGGCCAACAGGCCGTCGCCGCACGGGAGCAGGGCGGAGACCAGGTCGTCGTCGTCGCGGATGGCTCGGATCAGGTCGCGGACGGCGGTGGTGTCGGGGTCGCGGTGGGACGGGTCGGCGACGCGGCCGCCGTGCAGGGCGTTGTCGAAGGCGACGACGCCGCCGGGGCGGAGCAGGCGCAGGGCCTCGTGCAGGTACGCCGTGTACTCGCGCTTGTCGGCGTCGCAGAAGACCAGGTCGTAGTGGCCGTCGGTGAGGCGGGTGACGACGTCCAGGGCGGAGCCGGCGATCAGGCGGAAGCGGTTCGCGGGGACGCCGGCGTCCAGGAAGGTCTTGCGGGCCAGGCGCTGGTTCTCGGCGTCGATGTCGACCGTGGTCAGCGTGCCGTCGGGGCGCATCCCGCGCAGCAGCGCGAGGCCGGAGACGCCCGTACCGGTGCCGATCTCGACCACCGACTTGGCGCCGACGGCGGCGGCCAGGACGCTCAGCGCGGAGGCGGCACCGGGGCCGATCGCGGACACCCCGCTGTCGGTGGCGCTCGCCCGGGCACCGGCGACCGTGTCGGTCTCACCGGTGTAGTCCTCGGCGTACGCCCAGGACGCGGGGTCGATGCCGGTGGCGATGATGCCCTCCCAATGTCTCGCCGCTGCAGTCCTCATCCGTCGAAAGCCTAGCGCCCTGGGGTCCTGGTTCCGTGTCTCCCGCGCTGGGACTGCGCAGTCTTGCTCATTACACTGCCACGGCAATCAGATATGATCGTGCTGACGAGTCAGAGATCACCCCTGGGAGGTGGCGCGTGCGGACGATCGACCGGTCAGGACCGGATCACGTCGATGCCGGCCTCCTTGAAGACCGCGAGTTGCGACTCGTCGGCCTGGGCGTCGGTGACGAGGGTGTCGATCTCGCTCAGCTCGCAGATCCGCGCGAAGGCGCGCTGCCCGAGCTTGCTGGAGTCGGCGACCACGACCACCTTGGCGGCCCGGCTGACGATCAGCTGGTTGATGTTCGCCTCGCCCTCGTGGTGGGCGGTGGCGCCGGTCTCGTCGATACCGTCGACGCCGATGAAGGCGATGTCCAGCGACAGGTCGGCCAGGATCCGGTGCGACAGCGGCCCGATCATCTCGTACGACTGCGGCCGCGCCACACCACCGGTGAGCACCATCTTCACGTGCGGCCGGACGATCAGCTCGTTGGCGATGTTCAGCGCGTTGGTGACGAGGGTGAAGGCCGGCTCGCCGTGCTCGGCCGACAGCTCCGGCCGGGTCGCCAGCGTGCGCGCCACCTCCGAGATCGTGGTGCCGCCGTTCATGCCGATCACCATGCCGCGGCGGACCAGGGTGGCCGCGGCCTGCGCGATCCGCTGCTTCTCCGACGCGAAACGCGCAGTTTTGTAGCGCAGCGGCAGGTCGTAGGAGACCGCGTTGGCGACCGCGCCGCCGCGGGTCCGGGTGAGGAGCTGCTGCTTGCCCAAGTGGTCCAGGTCGCGGCGAATGGTCGCGGCGGACACGTGCAGCTGGTCGGCGAGCTCGTCGACGTCGATCGCGCCCTTTTCGGCCAGCGATTCGAGCAACGTGTTCAGCCGTTCATAACGCTTCACCCGGGGCTCCTCCTTTACACAATCGGTCAGCCGGGTGGCTGCCGGTTGGCACCATTCGATCACGTTCGAGCAGTTTCGACCATTACATCTCCGGAGACGACATGACCGACACCCCGTTCGTGAGCACCGAGATCGCCACCCAGCCGGCCCTGTGGCGACAGGTCGCGGCCGGTTTCGCGCAGTACGGTGGCGCACTCCCGCAGTCCGGTCAACGGGTCGCGGCGGTGGGCTGCGGCACGTCCTGGTTCATGGCGATGGCGTACGCCGCGCTGCGCGAGGACCTCGGCCAGGGCGAGACCGACGCGTTCGCCGGCTCCGAGTTCGCCTTCGACCGCTCGTACGACGCGATCGTCGTGATCAGCCGGTCCGGTACGACGACCGAGGTGCTCGACCTGATCCGCCGTACGTCGGTCCCGACGATCGCGATCACCGCGACGCCCGGTTCGCCGATCGTCGAGCTGGCCGACCACACGATCATGCTCGACTTCGCCGACGAGCAGTCCGTCGTCCAGACCCGCTTCGCGACCACGACGCTGGCGCTGCTGCGGGCGTCGCTCGGGCAGGACCTGACCCAGGCCGCGGCGGACGCCGAGACCGCGTTGACGATCGACGTCGACGAGCTGGCCAAGCTGGAGCAGGTGAGCTACCTCGGGACGCGCTGGACGATCGGGCTGGCGCACGAGGCCGGGCTGAAGCAGCGCGAGGCGGCGTCGGCGTGGACCGAGGCGTACCCGGCGATGGACTACCGGCACGGCCCGATCGCGATCGCGCAGCCGGGGCGTGGGGTGTGGCTGTTCGGCGAGACGCCGGAGGGGCTGCTCGACGACATCGCGGCGACCGGCGCCACGATCGTCCACCACGCCGACCTCGATCCGATGGCGTCGCTCGTCGTCGCCCAGCGAGTGGCGGTCGCCAAGTCGCTGGCGCTGGGTCTGAACCCGGACCAGCCGCGCAGCCTGAGCCGCTCGGTCATCCTCGACTGAGCCGGCCCTCGCCATGGATCGCACCCTTCACCGGGGACAGCACCTCTCACCGGGGACCGCACTTTGTGCACCGGTCAGCCAGGAATCGACCTCAGAAATGGCTGAACCGTGCTCAAAGTGCGGTCGAGTGAGGAGTGTGTGTGGCGGCCTCTCGTGGCGTGGACAGTCGGCCGATGCCTGCGGCGGCGAGTAGCGAGATGGCGACGGCCAGGAGCGCCGCGTGGGTGCCGACGACCGGGACCAGCAGTCCGCCGGCGGCCTGGCCGAGGGCGGCGGCGCCGACGCGGAGGCTGGCGGCCGTCGTACTGACTCGGCCTTGTAGGGCGACGGGGGAGTACTGCTGGCGGGCGGCGAACATGGCCGGGAGCATCGGGCCTTCGAACAGACCGGTCGCTGCGGCCAGCACGAGCAGGACGGGGAACGTCGTCGCCAGCGGCCAGGTGGTCATCGCCAGGCCGTAGGCGGCGACGGCGACCATCACCACCAGTTCCGGCCGCCAGCGGGTCTGCAGGCGGCCCAGGAGTACCGCGGTGGTGACGCTGCCGAGCTCCAGGGCGGTCCAGAGGTAGCCGGCGCTGGAGAGGGGAGCGCCGAGGGCGGTCATGTGTAGCGGCAGCGTGATCAGCAGGACGCCGACGGAGCCCATCAGCATCGTGCTGGTGATCGTGGAGGCCCGCAGCCGCGGGGTGCGGGCCAGGTGGGCGAGACCGCTGACCACCGAGGCCAGGAAGGGCTCGCGCTCGTCCGTAGCGAGTGCGGCCGGCAGAGCTGGGAGCCGGGCGATGGCGAAGATGCTGAGCGTCGCGGTGACGGCGATGACGACCACAGCGGCTTCCACAGAGACAGTGGCCGCGATGGTCGCCGCTGCGGCCGGTCCGGTGATAGTGGCTGCGCCGAAGCTCGCCGCCTCCCAGCTGTTCGCCTTCGGGAGCAGGTGACTCGGCACCAGTGACGGCAGCATGCTGGTGAAGCCTCCGCTGACCATCGGAAGGGTCACACCGGCCACGGCAGCGAGCGCCGGAGTCGTCCAGGCTGGGCTGTGTCCGGCTGTGAAGAGCAGGCTCAGCATCACCAGCCCGAGCACAGCCTGGTTCAGGCCGAGTGCTGTACGCCGGGCTGCTGTTCGGTCGAGCCAGGTCCCCAGCAGTGGACCGGAGATGACCGCGGGCAGCGCGTAGGCCGCACCGGTGAGCCCGGCGAGCGCCGGTCTGTCGGTGCGCTCCAGCACCAGCAGAACGAGCGTGAAGGCCACCATCTCGTCACCGAGTCGCGCCAGCGTGGCCGCGGGGTAGTAGGCCCGGAGCGCCGGAACGCCGAGCAGTTCTCGCATCGATCACTCCTGTAACGCATTACGGGTGGTTACGCGTTACGCTAACAAAGCCGTTACGATGGCGCCAATGGAAAGTTTGCTGACGCCCGACCGGCTCGTCGGGATCGCCGTCGACCTGGTCAACACCCGGACGCTCGAGCCGGAGCGGTTGACGAGGCCGGCCGATGTCCGGCGCTTCCTGCTCGATCACGGCGAGCCGGAACCGGTCCGGATCAGCGAGGCCGACCTGGCCGAGGTGCGCGAGATCCGTGAGCTGATCCGGCCGGTCTTCCACGCCGAGCCGGCCGAGGCGGCGCGGATCCTCAACGAGCTGCTCGCGCAGTACGCCGTACGGCCGTATCTGTCGGACCACGACGGTTCGCCGTGGCACCTGCACGTCTCGAAACCAGACGCGTCGTGGGCCGAGTGGCTGGCGGCCGGTACGGCGCTGGGCCTGTCCGGCTTCGCGGCCGGACACGGGTTCGAGGCGATCGGGGTGTGCGCGGCGGGCGACTGCGAACGGGTGTTCGTGAACCCGGCGGCCAAGCGGCCGCGCAGGTTCTGCACGCCGACCTGCGCGAGCCGCACCCGCGTCGCCACCCACCGGGCCCGCCGCGCCGGGAGGTAGACCTGCGGTGCCGGGGCGTGGGCCTGCGGTGGCGGGACGTGGACCTCGCCGCGCCGAGAGATGAACGCTCCGGGAGACAGCTGCGCCGCGAGACAGGCGCGCCGGACGTAGCCGCACCGGGACGTGGGTCCTGCGGTGCCGGGTGTACACCGTGCAGTGCCGGGGTCGTGGACCCCGCGGCACCGCCTAGGATCGGCAGCCAGAACCTGGCGACGGAGGAGTGCTCGTGAGTCACATCGTGGTGGCAGAGCTGGTGGCGAACGTCCTGAAGGTCACCGCGCAGGCCGGGGACACCGTTGGGCCGCAGGACACGCTGGTGATCCTGGAGTCGATGAAGATGGAGATCCCGGTGCTCGCCGAGGTTGCCGGGACGATCACCGAGCTGAAGGTCAGTGAGGGGGAGGTCGTTCGTGACGGCGACCCGATCGCGGTGATCGAGGAGAGCTGACGGGCACCGATCGCGGTGATCGAGGAGAGATAGGTCACCCGGCCAACCGCCCGGCGGTGCCGAGGCGTCTACTGGTGGACAAGTGATCACCGGGAACTTCCCGTCCGCGCGCGCCGTTGGACCGTCGTACCGGCATCTCAGGGTCTGACCCGGGTGTCCCCGACGTGCGCAGAGGACGGTGAACACGGCACCATGGTGGTCACGCTCGTTGCCGAGAGGACCCAGGGAGGCGTTGCCGTGAAGCCGGTCGACACCTCCGTGGTGCCTGCCCTGGCTCCCCAGTCAGCCCCGCAGCCGTCGCCGCAGCAGCCGGACGTGCTGCCGTCGTGGGACGAGATCGTTCGCACCCACTCCGCGCGGGTCTACCGGCTGGCCTACCGCCTGACCGGGAACAAGCACGACGCCGAGGACCTCACCCAGGAGGTCTTCGTCCGGGTCTTCCGGTCGCTGTCGAGCTACACCCCGGGCACCTTCGAGGGCTGGCTGTACCGGATCACCACCAACCTGTTCCTGGACGGCGCCCGCCGCCGGCAGCGGATCCGGTTCGACGGGCTGCCCGACGACGCGCACGACCGGCTCCCGGCCAAGGGCAGCGGCCCGGCCGAGAAGCTCGACCAGGACCAGTTCGACCACGACGTCCAGTACGCGCTGGACGCGCTGCCCGAGGACTTCCGCGCGGCCGTGGTGCTGTGCGACATCGAGGGAATGACGTACGACGAGATCGCGGACGTGCTGGACGTCAAGCTCGGCACCGTCCGGAGCCGGATCCACCGCGGCCGCTCGATGCTGCGCAAGCACCTCGAGCACCGGGCGCCCCGGACCGGCCACTCCCGTGTCAGCGGCCCGCCCGCCGACGGGCCTCTTCCCGGTGGAGGTGGGGACCGATGACCGCGCACAGCAAGCTGCAGGCCGGCGGCAAGCCGGCGCCGGCGATCGCCGAGGTGGTCGCGCCGAGCGCGATTCTCGCCCGCGTCGCCGGAGGCGAGCACCGAGAGAGCGCATACGCCGAGTCGGGCGCCGCTTCCGGTCGTGTCGGTGGAGGTGACGACCGGTGACCGTGCAGCACCCGCTGGACAAGCTGAGCGCCGCCGTCGACGGCGAGCTCGACCACGACTCACGCGACCGGGTCCTGAGTCACCTGGTCTGCTGCGACGACTGCCGCGCCGAGGTCGAGGCGCAGCGCCGGCTGAAGGCGCGGATGTCCGCGCTGGAGGCTCCGGAGCCCTCGACCGACCTGATGCAGCGGCTGATGGGTGTGCCCGCGTTCTCGGTCGAGCCGCGGGAGGAGGTGCGCCCGGTGCTCACACCGGTCGTCGCCCTCAGCCCGCAGCGCTCGGCCTTCCCAGCGGCTCGGACCGGGGCGACCCGGCCGGCAGCTCGTACGGCGACCAGGTCGCGCCGGCGTACCGGCGTACTGGGTGCTGCCGGGTCTGCTGCTGCAGTGGCGTCGCTGCTGGGGACTGCCTTCGTGCTGGGCGACCCGGCGCGCGGGACCGAGCAGCCGCCGGTGCTGGCGCCTCCGGTGGCCAGCTTCTCGGCCGACCACGCCGCTACCGCGGGCGGCAGCCCGTTCGGTGACCCGGCGGCGTTCTTCAGCTCCTACAACGGGACGGGGTACGCCGGGCTGAGCCCGACGCTCCAGCCGGTGGCTCTGACGGGGCGCTGACCTGTGAGCACTACCCGGGCGTCGAGCCCTGCCCAGCTGGTCGGCCCTGTCCGGCTCGCGGTGCTGCTCAGCACGGTGCTGATCGGTGTCGGCCTGCCGCTGCCTGCCGCCGCCGCTCCTCAGGAGGACGCGCCGCTGGCGGTCAGCTGGCTGGAGCGGGCCGCTGCCGCGCCCGACCACGTCTCGTACCACGGCACCCAGATCGTCACCTCGACCGGACCGCAGGGCTCCAGCTCCGCGATGCTCGACATCGTGCACGCGGCCTCGCAGGGGTCGGAGATCAGCCTGGTCGGCTCCAGCTCGCCGGACGCCAAGTCGTTCGTGCAGCGCGCGAACCAGGCGCACAGCCCGGCCGTCGACGGCGGGCCGCTGGCGCTGCTGAAGGCGACGTACCAGCTGGTGTACCGGTGCTGCACGGACACGATCGGGCGGGCCGCCGTACTGGTGGAGGCGTTGCGGGACGACCAGACGCTGGCCGCCCGGTTCTGGATCGACCGGGCGACCGGGCTGCTGCTGCAACGCCAGCTGTACGGCGCTGACGGGCGGACGCTGGTGCGGGCGACCGTGTTCACCGACCTGGAGATCGAGAACGGCGAGTTCCTCGGGCACCTGCCGCCGATGCTGCCCGGCGGGTCCGACTCGATGGGGCTCAGCGGGGTCGACGGGCTGCGCACGCAAGGCTGGACGTGCACGAGCGAGCTGCCGGGATCTCTCCAGCTGTACGACGTGCACCAGGACGCCGGTGCCGGGGTGCTGCAGTTCTCGTACTCCGACGGACTGTTCAACGTGTCGCTGTTCCAGCAGCGTGGGGCGCTCGACCCGAAGGCCGTCGCGGGGTACGCCACGACCGGGACGCCGGGGGTGCACGTGCGGTACGGGATGCCGTCGTACGCCGTCTGGTCGTCGGGCGGGATCGTCTACACGCTGGTCGGGGACGTGCCGGCGGAGGTGCTCGCGCGGGTCGTCGACGCGTTCCCGCACGCGGTCCCGGCCCGGGTGACACCGGTGCAGCGGATGGGTACCGGACTGGCCCGAATCGCGACGTGGCTCACTCCGATGAGTGCGCTCTCGTGGAAGCTGGGATAATCGACCTCGGGAAGAACTCCCACCCCGAGACAACGACGACGTGAGGCGGCCACCGTGACCTGGGACGACGCCGAACCGACAGCAAAACTCCCGCAGGACGCGGACCCCACCCGCCCGGTCCCGACCGCGGGCCCGGTGGCGCCTCCGCCTGCCCCACAAGCACCGCAAACTGCTGCCGCCGAAGCACCTCAAAATCCTGCTGTTTCTGCTCTCACACCTCCTCCGGCTACCAACGGCGCAGCGCCCTTGGCCACCCCCGGTGGTGACGCCGCCTACCGTCAGTCCGAGCGGTCCATGACCCAGCGCAGCTTCGGTCAGCCTGAGCAGCCGCAGTTCCGGCCCGTCTACCCGGGGCAGGCCTGGCCGACACAGCCTCAGCCGACGTACGTGCCCCCGCCGCCGCTCGACTGGCATCAGCAGCAGGCTCGTGCCTACACCCCGGCGCCGCCGCCCAAGAACGCGACGAACAACCGCACCGTCCTGATCGCCGCGATCGTCTCGCTGGTCGTTGCCCTGATCGCGGGCGCGGGCGCCGCCGCGACCGTTGTCGCGCTCGACCGGCCGGACCCGATCGTCGACCAGCCGGGCCCCGCGATCGGCAACGGCGCGGACCCGAAGATCCGCAGCGGCAGTGTCTCCGCGGTCGCCCAGACGCTGCTGCCGAGTGTCGTGCAGCTCAAGGTCGAGGGTGCCGACGACAGCGGCGCGACCGGCTCCGGCTTCGTGATCGACACCTCCGGGCACATCCTGACCAACAACCACGTCGTCTCCGCCGCGGCCAACGGCGGCTCGATCCAGGTCGTCACCCAGCAGGGCAAGGCCGCGACGGCCCGTCTGGTCGGCCGCTCACCGGCGTACGACCTGGCGGTCGTGCAGGTGGTCGGCATCGACGCGCCGGCGGTCCAGTTCGGCCGCTCCGACCAGGCGATCGTCGGCCAGGACGTGGTCGCGATCGGTTCGCCGCTCGGCCTGGCCGGGACCGTCACCTCCGGCATCGTCTCGGCCAAGAACCGCCCGGTCACGGCCGGCGGCGAGGGCGAGATCTCCTACATCAACGCGCTGCAGACCGACGCCGCGATCAACCCGGGCAACTCCGGCGGCCCGCTGGTCGACATGGACGCGAAGGTGATCGGCGTGAACTCCGCGATCGCCACCGTGCGCGGCGCCGAGGAGGGCAGCAGCGGCAACATCGGCCTCGGGTTCGCGATCCCGATCGACCAGGCCCGGCGGACCGCGCAGCAGCTGATCGCCAGCGGCAAGGCGTCGTACCCGGTGATCGGGGCGAACGTGGACATGCGGTTCGAGGGCGGCGCGCGGGTCACCGACGTGACCGCGGGCTCGCCCGCGTCCCGCGCCGGCCTGCGGACCGGCGACGTGGTCACCTCGATCAACAACCAGCCGGTCGACACCGCCGAGGGCCTGATCGTCGCGATCCGCACCCACCGGCCGGGCGAGACGATCCGGCTGGACTACCAGCGCGCGGGCCGGGCCCGGCAGGCCACGATCACCTTGGGTCAGCAGACCGGCTGACCAGAACGTGGCCGGGAGGCGACCAGTGAGCGAAGTCGCTGACCCGCCCGACGCGCTGACCGACCGCGGGCTACCCTGTCTGCGGACTGGGGAACGACCGGAGAAGGTGGGGACATGTTCGGCATCGGGCCGCTCGAGCTCGTCGTGATCGCCATCGTCGCCGTGCTGCTGTTCGGGCCGGACCGGCTGCCGGAGTTCGCCCGGACGGCGGGCCGGCTGCTGCGCCAGGTGCGGACGATGGTGAACAACGCCCAGAACGACCTGCGCAACGAGCTCGGCCCGGAGTTCGCCGACCTCGACGTCCGGGACCTGAACCCGCGCAGCTTCGTCCGCAAGCACCTGCTCGAGGGCATGGACGACGACTACGACGACGACAAGCCGGTGTCGAACTCGGCCGACCTGATGGAGTCCGTGCAGCGGCTCCCGGCCGGTCAGCGCGCGCCGTACGACCCGGAGTCCACCTGACCGTCGTACGACGAACAGCTGTTGTTCGTCCCGCTGGTCGAGACCTGTTGATCGCCGCTCACCACCCGCCCTCTAGGCTGGGCGAGCGATGAAGACCTTTGAGGAACTGTTCGCCGAGATCGGCGAGAGGGCGCTGACCCGGCCGGAGGGCTCCGGCACCGTGGCCGCGCTGGACGCCGGCGTGCACGCGATCGGCAAGAAGCTGGTCGAGGAGGCCGCCGAGTCCTGGATGGCCGCCGAGCACGAGGGCAAGGAGCGGGCCGCCGAGGAGCTGAGCCAGCTCTTCTACCACGCGCAGGTGATGATGCACGCGCTCGGCCTGGACCTCGACGACGTGTACCGACATCTGTAGGCAGCGCTGCCACGGATCCCGGGACCACCTCCTCCGAAAGGCCACAGACCCATGCTGCGCGTCGCAGTTCCGAACAAGGGCTCGCTGAGCGAGTCCGCCACCGCCATCCTGACCGAGGCCGGCTACAAGCAGCGCCGGACCACCAAGGACCTCGCGCTGACCGACACCGCGAACGAGGTCGAGTTCTACTACCTGCGCCCCCGCGACATCGCCGTGTACGTCGGGGAGGGCACTCTCGACGTCGGCATCTCCGGCCGTGACCTGGTGCTCGACTCGCACGCCGACGACGACATCCTGATGGAGCTCGGCTTCGGCGGCTCGACGTTCCGGTTCGCCGGCCGGCCCGGTGTCGCCGACTCGGTGAAGGACCTGGCCGGCAAGCGGATCGCGACGTCGTTCGCCGGGATCCTCACCGACCACCTGGCCGAGCACGGCGTCGAGGCGTCGGTGGTGAAGCTCGACGGTGCGGTCGAGTCCGCGGTCCAGCTCGGCGTCGCCGACGTGATCGCCGACGTCGTCGAGACCGGTACGACGCTGCGTCAGGCCGGCCTCGAGGTGTTCGGCGAGCCGATCCTGACGTCGCAGGCGGTGCTGATCACCCGCCACGGCGTCGACCAGCCGGCCGGTCTCCAGCAGCTCGTACGCCGTCTGCAGGGCGTCCTGGTCGCGCGCAACTACGTGATGATGGACTACGACATCCGCGCCGAGTCGGTCGAGGCGGCCAACGCGCTGACCCCGGGCCTGGAGTCGCCGACGGTGTCGCCGTTGCATCGCGAAGGCTGGGTCGCCGTCCGCGTGATGGTGCTCCGGGTCGACGCGCAGAAGATCATGGACCAGCTCTGGGAGGTCGGCGCCCGCGCCATCCTCACCACCGACATCCACGCCGCCCGGATCTGATGGCCACCCCGGAGTCGCTCGTGACCGGTGTCACCCCGCTGTTCAGCTTCCACCCGCGGATCGTCGCGGCGGTGACCGCGGCGATGGCGCTGTCGATCCTGGCGGTCTTCGGGGTGATCTGGTTCCGGCTGCCGGACGAGTCGCGGGCGACGTTCACGCTGTTCCAGCGGGTCACCCTGATCGCCTTCTTCGGCACGGTGCTCTACCTGCTCTACCGGATGGCGACGGTCCGGGTCACGGCGTACGCCGACGGCCTGCGGGTGCGCAACGTCTTCAAGTCGTACTCCTACCCGTGGAGCGACGTGAAGATCCTCCGCTTCACCGCGGGCGACCCGTGGCTGCAGATGTACGACACCGACGACAACCGGCTCGGGATCCTCGCGATCCAGGCGTCGGAGGGCGTGCGCGCGAGCAGGGCGGCCAAGGAGCTGGCCGCGATCGCCCGCGCGCACGGCGCCGGCACTACACGCTGACGGCGAACGTCGTACTGTGCTCGTCGCCCGGCTCTAGGACGATCAGGTCGTCGCCGGTCCTGAAGCTGTCCGGCGGACACGTCATCGGCTCGACCGCGAGCCCGACCCGGCCGAGTGCGTTGCCGGTGTAGAGCTGCACCCACGGGGTGTCGCTGCGCAGTACGGCGCGGTTGCCGCTGCCCGGGTCGGTCAGCGTCACCGCCCACGCGTCCCGCAGCCCGGTGAACGCGTTGTCGATCTCCAGCCCGCCGAGCTTCCGCGCGGTCCCGAAGTCGAAGTCCGAGCCGGCGACCGGCCGCAGCCCCACCGGCGTCAGTCGATCGGGCGTCACCTCCAGCCACTGCCCGGCGCTGAACTCCAGCTCGCACTCGTCCAGCTGCCGCCCGACGGTCAGGTACGGATGCGTCCCGTACCCGTACGGCGCCGCGCCGCGCCCGACGTTCTTCGCCGACGCCGTGACGGTCAGCCCGGTCTCCGCGTCGAGCCGGTAGGTCAGCCCGAGATCCAGCTGGTGCGGGTACCCCGGCTGGCCGTGCAGCCGGTACGCGACCTCGACCAGCGACTCGTCGAGCCCGTCGTCGATCCGCTCCCAGTTCGCCCACCGGGTCAGCCCGTGGATCGCGTTCGCGCGGGTCGGCTCGCTCAGCGGGAGCTGCTGCTCGGTGCCCTGGAACGTGTAGGTGCCGTCGGTGATCCGGTTCGGCCAGGGGAACAGGTGCTGCCCGATCCCCGCGTGCGCCGCCTCGTCCTCGCCGTACCCGACCAGCACCTCCCGGTCGCCGTACGCGAGCCCGCGCAGCCCACCCCCGACACTCACCACGGTCCCCACGTAGTCCCCGGCACGAACGGTCCACTGCTCCCCGGAGGGCAAGACACTCATACGTCCATCTTCACCTACCCGCGTCCTTCGGTCAGGAAGCGGCCGAGTCGTGGTCGAGATGAACGGACTTCGTGATGATCTGGGTCTCCGGGTCGTGCTCGACCGTGGGGTTGCCGTCGACGACCACGTGCGCCCGGGCGCGGGTGTTCTGGGTCGCGAAGTGGTCGCGTTCCCAGCGCATCCAGTCCAGCCAGCGGTCGCGCAGCGGTTCGCCGTCGCGTTCGATGCCGCGGTCGAGGCGGACCTCGTTGCTGGTCTCGATCCACAGCCGCAGCGACTGCCAGCGGTCGGCGTCGCGGTCGCACGAGGTGACGCCCTCGACGATCAGCAGGTCGAGCGTCGTCGGTACGACGTGCAGCTCGGCGTACGCGCCCTGGATCCAGTCGTAGCGCCGGTACCGGCCCTCGCGGCCGTCGGCGATCCGCTGCAGGACGTGGTCGCGGAGCAGCCCGAAGCCGCGCACGGCGCCGTCCCAGCCGTCGTACAGGTCGTCCATGTGCAGCACCTGGCAGCGCAGTCCGCGCGCCTCCGCACGCGCGGCGAAGCGGGCGGCCAGGGTGCTCTTGCCGGATCCGGCGGGCCCGTCGACGCCGATCAGGCGGGTCCGGCCGAGCCGGGCCGGGCTGCTCTGCACGTGATCGAGCAAGCTGTCGATGGTCAGCGGGGTCTGAGGGGTGTCAGTCGATTCCATGGCGCTTCAGGATGTCCTCGATCTCGTCGAACTCCGACGACTCCTGCTTGCTCGCCTTGGCGCCCTTGGACGCTCGGGCCGGCTTGGCAGGGGCGGAGGCCGAGGCGGGGGCCGGACCGGTGCTGGTCAGTTCACCGGCGGCCGTGGGCTTCGTCTTGGCCGGCTTCTCCGTGGCGGGGCTCCGGCGGCCCTTGGCCACACCGGACACCACGTACAGGACGACGGAGACGCCGAACAGCGCGGCCCCGGCCCACACCGAGGGGGAGAAGATCAGGTGCGAGACCCAGCTGACCGCCGAACGGACGACGTCCCAGACCAGCTCCAGCAGCCCGGTCAGGTACAGCGAGACCGGCAGCAGGGACCAGGCCACACCGCGGACACCGGCCGCCGCCCCGCGGCGCCGCCAGGCAGCCCACGAGCCGATCAGGCCGAGCAGGGTGAGACCCGCACAGAACGGCAGCAGCGTCAGATCATTGAAGTCAGGCACAACCCCAGGCTCGCACAGACCACCGCGGAACCAAGCCGGGTAGAGCCCTGACGCCACCCTGAAACAGCGGTCCGGGGACAATGGAGCCGTGCAGCCCGACAAGCGCTTGGCCTTTACCGGTTTCGACAACGACGACGGTACGGCGGACGCCGCGCTCGCGCAGGCGCTGCTGGCCGGCGACCAGGGCGCGATCCTGCACGCGCTGACGTCGGCGCGGCTGCTCGTCCCGGTGGTCGCGATGCTCGGCGAGGTCGAGTACGACGAGCGCGGGCTGGCGCACGACAAGACCTCCGACATGGCCGTCGCGCTGCTGCAGGGGCAGGACGGGCGCAACGCGCTGCTCGCGTTCACCGGCACGGAGGCACTCGCCCGCTGGAGCCCGGAGGCCCGGCCGATGCCGGCCCAGGCTCAGCTGGTGGCGACGGCCGCCGTACAGGAAGGCGCGGCCGCGATCGTCCTCGACGTCGCGGGCCCGGCACCCGGTGTCATCGAGACCGACGACGTGCAGCGCCTTGCCGCCGGCCTCCAGGTGGTGCGGCTGGAGGACGGCGGCTTCGGCTGGGTACATCCCACCGACTGAAGGTCACAGCGGCTTCAGCGACGACTTGCGGTGGTACGACTCGTTGGTTCCCCACAGGATCGCGACGACGGCGCCGAGTCCCAGGTCCGACCACAGCCACCACGGGCTGTCGAAGTGCCCGAAGACGGCCAGCGCGACCCACACCGCGAACTGCACGACGCAGACGGCCAGCCAGCCGACCGTGGCGACCCGCAGCGCGTTGGTCAGTTTGGACGGCGGTACGGCGTCCTCCATCCCGTCGAAGACCCGGCGCAGGTCGCCACGGGTCTGCGCGACCCCGACCAGGTCGTGGCGGTCGGCGGCCTGCCGCGGGGACATCCCACCGAACCGGGCGGCGGAGTCGATCTTCGCGTGCGCCGTCCGCCGGTCGGTGTCGGTCAGCTCCAGCTCGTCGGGGGAGAGCAGCGGGCCGAGGGTGGCGGTCATGGTGTTCATGGTGAGCTCCTTCAGATCGGTGAACCTCGATGTGAAAAAGCGTAGGGATTGAACAGTTTCGGCCCGAGGGTCCTGCGTCCCATGTTCGAGGTGGACCTAGCACCCCTATCCGGCGCAGCACCTCGGATCACCGGCCGATCTGGGCCAGGATGGTGCCTGTGAGTGACCAGCGGACCGACCTGCCGCCGGGGCTCGCCCTGTCCTGGGGCGTGCTGCCGGTCCAGCGGCGTGGGCCGAAACCGGCGCTCAGTGTGGCCAGGATCGTGGCCACCGGCATCGAGTTCGGCGACACCCAGGGCTTCGAGGCGATCTCGCTGCAGAAGATCGCGGCCCGGCTCGGCGTCACCACCAACGCGATGTACCGCTACCTGAGCTCCAAGGACGAGCTGCTGGTCCTGGTCCAGGACGCCGCCTTCGGCCCGGCGCCGGACCTCGGCAGTGGCGGCTGGCGGGCCGGCGCGACCGCCTGGGTGAACGCCCAGCTCGCCCGGTACGCCGAACGCCCGTGGCTGCTCGAGATGCCGATCCGCGGCGCGCCTGTCACGCCCAACCTGCTCAGCTGGGCCGAGGTCCTGCTGCAGGTGCTCGACGAGACCGGCCTGAGCATGCACGACAACCTCGGCTGCGTCGTCCTGCTCGACGGCTACGTCCGCAGCTACGCCAACCTGGCCCGGCAGCTGACCGCGAGCGAGCAGGTCCCGGTCCAGGCGCAGCACGTCGGCGCGTTCCTGGTCCCGCGACTTGCCGAGGGCAACTACCCGATGCTGCTCAAGCTCTACACGCACCAGGAGTACGAGGACGAGCTCGACGACGATCTCGAGTTCGGCCTGGCCAGGGTGCTGGACGGGATCCAGGCCCTGATCGACGCCAAGGTCTAGGGCAGCACGATCCGGACCGGGCCATCGGCGCGCGCCGCCACCCAGCGCAGGTGGAAGTCGCTGCCCGGCGCGATCTCGGCGCGGCGGTGCAGGTCGGTCCGCAGGTTGTACGGCGCGGTCAGCGTCGTCGCGGTTCGAGGCTGTACGCCGTTCGCCTTGACTTCCGCGATCGCCGCGGCCAGCGCCTCGGCGGCCGGCTTGCGCTGGTGGTCGACGGTGAACAGCCCGAGGTCGTACTCGCGGTCGGGGAAGTCGAGCAGCCTGCGGTCGATGTCGTGCGACGACCACCAGGTGATGCCGTAGAGCGCCGGGTTGTGCACGACCTGCTCGACAGTACGGCGTACGAACTCGGCCTGGAGATCCACCGGGATGTCAGGGCCCGGGACGCCGATCTCCTGCAGCCAGACCGGCCTGGCCGGGTCGAGCGAGGTCGCGGCGGCGAGCTCGACCAGGTAGTCGGCATGCGTGAGGGTCGCCGGGCCGAGCGGCCCGTCCACTCGGGAGACCCCGTTGAACACCCACGAGTGGACGGTGCTCAGCTCACCCAGGTCGGTGACGTCGACCGGGCTGAACGGGTGGTCCGGCTTGTACCAGGCGTCGTCGAACACCGAGTGCAGCGCGAGCACGTCCGGCGCGGCCTTCTTGACCGTGGTGAGCAGCTCCTGCGCCCACGCGGTCGAGGTCTGCGGAGTCGTGCCGCTGTCCGGCCACAGGTTGTTGACCTCGTTGCCGAGGGTGATCGCGAAGACGTTCGGCCGGGTCGCGACGGCCGCGGCGACCTTCTCGCAGTACGCCGTGAGCCCCTCGCGGACGCCTCTGTCCTCGAACAGGCTGGCCTTGTGCCAGGTCAGCGCCCACGAGGGCAGGAAGTCGAAGCTCGACAGGTGCCCCTGGATCAGGTCGACCGAGACGCTCAGCCCGTGCTCGGCGGCCGCGTCGACGGTGTCGAGCAGGTCCTCGATCGCCGCCTCGCGGATGATCGCGCGGTTCGGCTGGATCCACGGCCAGATCGGGAACACCCGGACGTGGTCGAGCCCGAGGCCGGCCAGATCGGCGAAGTCGCGGCGGACCGCGGCCGGGTCGTGGTCGAGCCAGCTGTAGAACCACCCGGCGGAGGGGACGTAGTTGGCACCGAACGATGGCATGGAAAAAGACTAAATCGGTTTAGTGTTCCGGGCAAGACGGGGGAGCGGTGGACTCCCGGACGGTGAGCACCGGATCGGCCGTCCGGCGGTTGATCGTGGTCCCCGGCGCGGCGATCACCTCGAGCAGCACCTCGGCCGCCTGGCGGCCGAACTCGAAGGTGTCGCGGGACAGCGCGGTCAGTGCCGGGTGCATCAGCTGGGTCAGGATCGAGTCGTCGAAGGCCACGATCGACAGCTCGCCGGGGACCGGGACGCCCATCTCCATCGCGACCCCGAGACCGGCCACCGCCATCACGTCGCTGTCGTAGACGATCGCGGTCGGCCGGACCGCCTGGGAGAGCAGCTTCCGGGTCGTGGCGGCGCCCTCGGCGTCGCTGAAGTCAGTGGTGAGCGACGGTGCTTCCAGTAGCCCGAGCCGGGGTGCGGCGTCGCGCAGCGCGCGCATCCGGCGCTGGGTGTGCTGGAAGTTCGGCGTACCGGCGACGTGGGCGATCCGCCGGTGGCCGAGCGCGGCCAGGTACTCCACGACGGCCAGCATCGCGTCCCGGTCCGAGGCCCACACCGACGGCAGTGCGCCCTTGCCTCCTCGGCCGCCGATCACCACGGCCGGCAGCTCCAGCGCCTTCAGCTCGTCGATCCTCGGGTCCCGGACGGTCAGGTCGACCAGGATCACGCCGTCCACCCGGTGCTCGGAGTGCCAGCGCCGGTAGACCTCGATCTCGGCCTCGGTGTCCTCGACGATCAGCAGCTGCAGCGAGATCCCGTGCGCGGACAGGCCGGACTGCAGCCCGGAGACCAGGTGCGCGAAGAACGGCTCCACGCCGAGCGTCCGCGCCGGCCGCGCGATCACCAGCCCGACCGAGTCCACCCGCGAAGCCCCCAGCGCCCGCGCCGCGCTGTGCGGCCGCCAGGCCATCTGCTCGGCGATCGCCAGGATCCTGGCCCGGGTCGCCTCGCTCACCCCGGGACGCCCGTTCAGCGCGAACGACACCGCGCCCTTGGACACGCCCGCGCGGTCCGCGATGTCCGCGATCGTCGGTCTGGCCATCGGCCACCTCCTGGTCGGTCCCCACCCTTGACAGCGGATTCTACGATGTGGATAGTGCAGGAGCTATACCGGTTTATCACCACAGGAGAATTCCATGCCCAGTCGTCGTTTCGCCCCGGTGGCAGCACTCGCCGTCGCCGCGCTCACCCTGGCCGGCTGCGGCCTCGGATCCTCGGAGGAGTCCTCGTCCGGCGCCCAGCCGACCGTCGACGCGAACGCGAAGGTGACCGGTGAGGTCAGCTTCCAGACCTGGGCGCTGAAGCCGAAGTTCACGACGTACGTCGAGGGCGTGATCAAGGACTTCGAGGCCAAGTACCCCGGCACCAAGGTGACCTGGCTGGACCAGCCCGGTGACGGCTACGACAAGAAGGTGCTCAGCCAGGCCTCGGCCGGCCAGCTGCCCGACGTGACCAACCTGCCGCCGGAGTTCGCGCTGCCGCTGGCCAAGCAGAGCCTGCTGCTCGACGTCGCCGCGGCCGACCCGGCGGTGAAGACCGACTACGTCGAGGGCGGCGTCTCGGCGTACCAGTACCAGGGTGTCGAGGGCACCTTCGGCTACCCGTGGTACCTGAACACCGACATCGACTACTGGAACGCCACCAAGTTCGCCGCGGCCGGTCTGGACGCGAAGAACCCGCCGAAGACCTTCGACGAGCTGCTCGCGGCCGCGAAGGTGATGCACGACAAGTCCGGCGGCAAGGAGTACCTGATGAGCCGGCTGCCCGGCATCGGCGACTTCACCAACGCGGGCGTCAAGATCCTCAGCGACGACGGCAAGAAGTTCACCTTCAACACCCCCGAGGCCGTCGCCCTGCTGGACAAGTACCGCGACGCCTACAAGAACGGGTACCTGCCGCGCGACATCCTGACCCAGGAGTACCTGGGCAACTCCAAGCTCTTCACCCAGGGCAAGGTCGCCTGGACCACCGGTGGCGGCAACGCGATCGTCGACTTCCAGAAGGACAACCCGTCGCTGAAGGGCAAGGTCGTCCCGTCGCCGGCCCTGGACACCCCGCCGCTGTACGTGCAGGGGCTGTCGGTCTCGGCCAAGTCGAAGAACCAGGCCGCCGCGATCGCACTGGCCAAGTTCGTCACCAACGCCGAGAACCAGGCCGCGTTCGCCAAGATCGTGAACATCTTCCCGTCCACCAAGGCGTCCGCGAACGACCCGTACTTCTCCAAGTCCGACGGTACGCCGGAGAGCGACGCCAAGGTGCTCGCGTTCGAGTCGCTGGCCAAGGCCAAGTCGCTGCAGCCGGCCGTGATCAGCGGCGCCACCAACGACTTCATCAACCAGCAGATCTCGCTGGCGATCTCGGGCAAGGTGACCTCGCAGAAGGCGCTGGACGCCGCGGTCGCCAAGGCCGACCAGCTGCTGGCCCAGTAACGCGATGCGCTACCACCGGTGGTTCTCCCCGTGGGTGCTGGTCGTCCCGGCACTCGCCTGGTTGCTGGTGTTCAACCTGTGGCCGTCGATCAACACCGTGATCCTGTCGTTCACCAACGCCAGGCCGATCGGCGGCGGGACCTTCGTCGGGCTGAAGAACTTCGAGGCCCTGCTGCACGACGAGCAGCTGCGCTGGGCGTTGCTGAACAGCATCGTGTACATGATCGTCTGCCTGCCGTTCCTGACGATCGTGCCGCTCGCGCTGGCGGTCCTGGTGGAGAAGAAGCTGCCCGGGATCACGTTCTTCCGGACCGCCTTCTACACCCCGGTGGTGGCGTCCGCGGTCGTCGTCGCGCTGATCTGGCAGTGGATCCTCGACGACCGCGGCCTGGTCAACGGGATGGCCGAGAAGCTCGGCGTCATCTCCGGGCCGCTGCCGTTCCTGTCCGACCAGTGGCTGCTGCTGTTCAGCGCGATCAGCCTGACCATTTGGAAGGGGCTCGGCTACTACATGATCATCTACCTGGCCGCGCTCGGGAACGTCGGCCGTGAGCTGCACGAGGCGGCCGCGGTCGACGGCGCGAGTGCCTTCCGGCGCTTCACCAACATCACGATCCCAGGTGTGCGCGGCACGATGATCCTGATCGCGATCCTGATCTCGGTGTCGGCGCTGCGGGTCTTCTCCGAGCTGTTCATCCTCAGCGGCGGCAACGGCGGACCGGGCGGTCGCGACTCGTCGGTGGTGATGCTGATCCAGCAGTACAGCCAGGGCTTCGAGGGCAACCTCGGCTACGCCTCGGCGCTGTCGATCGTGCTGTTCTTCGTCACCGTCGTCCCGATGCTGGCCTTGGCCCGGCTCAACCGGAAGGCGGCCGACGCATGAGTGTCGTCACCGATCCCGCGCGGCCGGTCACCGTACCGGACCAACCCGGTACGCCGGTACGCAAGCGCGGCACGTTCAGCTTCAACGCGATGTCGCCGACCGAGAAGGCGGTCCGCTACGTCCTGCTCGTGTTCGTGCTGCTGATCACGATCGGGCCGTTCCTGTGGCAGCTGTCGACGTCGCTGAAGGGCTCCGGCGAGGACATCTACACCCGGATCCCACGGCTGCTGCCGGCCCAGCCGACGCTCGACCACTACGGCGCGGTGGCCGACACCATCCCGGTCTGGGACTACATGCGCAACTCGCTGCAGGTCGCCGTACTGGTTGTCGGAGGCAACATCATCGGCTCGTCGCTGGCCGGTTTCGCGCTGTCCCGGCTGCAGTTCCGGGGCCGCAAGCTCGTCCTCGGGCTGTTCCTGGCGACGCTGGTGCTGCCGGGTGAGGTGACGATCATCAGCCAGTACGTGACGGTCCGCGAGTTCGGCCTCGCGAACACGCTGTTCGGCGTCGCGCTGCCCGGGATGATCGGCGCGCTGAACGTGCTGCTGATGTACAACGCGTTCCGCTCGCTGCCGATCGAGGTCGACCAGGCCGCGATCGTCGACGGCGCCAACGTCTGGCAACGCTTCCGCTACATCGCGCTGCCGAGTGTCCGCGGCACGATCAGCGTGGTCGCGATCTTCGCCTTCATCGGCGCCTGGGACGACTTCCTCTGGCCGCTGATCGTGCTGACTGATCCAGACAAGTACACGCTGACGGTCGGTCTCCAGTACCTGTCGGGCACCTTCAGCAACAACCCCCGCCTGATCGCGGCGGGCACGATGATCGCGTTCATCCCGATCGTGATCGTCTTCGCCACCCTCCAGCGCTTCTTCTTCAAGGGCGTCGAGGAAGGCGCAGTGAAGGGCTAGTACGCCGTACTGCCGACAGCCCCGGTCGCTCGCGCGGCCGGGGCTGTTGTGCTCAGCGGCGGCGCGACGCCTTCGGGTGGACCTCGCCGGTGTACTTCTCGCCGGGGCCCGCGCCGGGCTCGTCGGGGATGGTGGAGGCTTCCTTGAAGGCGAGCTGCAGGGAGCGCAGGCCGTCGCGCAGGGGAGCGGCGTGGTGGTGGCCGAGGCTCGGGGCGGAGGCGTCGAGCAGGCCGGCCAGGGCGTCGATCAGGGAGCGGGCCTCGTCCAGGTCCTGGTGGTCGGGCAGGTCCTCGGCCAGGCCGAGGTTCACCGCGGCGGCGCTCATCAGGTGCAGTGCCGCGGTCGAGATGATCTCCACGCTCGGGACCTCCGCGATGTCGCGGGAGACGGTCGACATCGGGTCCACCCGGGACTCCTCCACGGCGGGGGAGTCGGTGGCTGCGTCGGGCGAAGTGGAGATCGGGTCGGTCATGCTGCTACTCTTGCATGGCGACCGACCCGGTCCGACGGTGACCCCTGAGCGGAATACTCAGAGCGATCCAGCGGTTCAGGTCTAAGCGGAGGGCCACCTCCCACCCAGTCGACGAAGAGTCGGCGGGTCCCGGTCACGCCGAGGTCCCGGCTTCACCGCCGGAGCACCATCGGCGATCGTACGGCGTACCACCCCGCAGGCCGGGGCTGGCGGGCCGTCGATCTGGGAATTGGGCCTTCGTGTGGATCGCGCACGGAGGCCTTCGTCGTTCCTGGCGGAAGTCCCCGGGGCGATCAGCAGGTGGCACCAGTTTCGAACAACCCAGGAGGACCCATCACCATTGAACTGCGCGTCAACGAGCGCATCCGCGTTCCCGAGGTGCGTCTGGTCGGACCGAACGGTGAGCAGGTAGGCATCGTCCGGATCGAAGACGCTCTTCGGTTGGCACAGGAAGCCGATCTCGACCTGGTCGAGGTTGCGGCCACGGCACGCCCGCCGGTCTGCAAGCTGATGGATTTCGGCAAGTACAAGTACGAGACCGCGCAGAAGGCGCGCGAGTCCCGCCGGAACCAGACCAACACCGTCATCAAAGAGATGAAGCTGCGGCCGAAGATCGACCCGCACGACTACGAGACCAAGAAGGGTCACGTCGTCCGCTTCCTCCGTGCCGGTGACAAGGTGAAGATCACGATCATGTTCCGTGGTCGCGAGCAGTCCCGCCCCGAGCTGGGGTTCCGGCTGCTGCAGCGGCTGGCCGAAGACGTCACCGAGCTCGGCTTCGTCGAGTCCTCGCCGCGTCAGGACGGCCGGAACATGATCATGGTGCTCGGACCGCACAAGAAGAAGTCCGAGGCGCGCGTGGACGTGGAAGCCGAGAAGGCCAAGAAGGTCGCCGAGCGCGAGGCCGAGCAGGAAGCCGAGCGCGTCGAACGCGCCGAGCAGGTCCAGCAGCACGAGGCCGAGCGCGCCGCCGGCGCCACCAAGAAGCCGAAGGGTCCGGCCGACAACCTCGACCCGGAGTGATCCGTCGCTCCGGCCCTCGCGGGTCGGAGCCGGTCCACCGGATCGAGTCAACGAAGAAACGAGAGAGCAAACAGCCATGCCGAAGATGAAGACCCACTCGGGGATGAAGAAGCGCGTCCGGGTGACCGGTTCGGGCAAGATCCGCCGCGAGCAGACCGGTGTCCGCCACCTCGCCGAGGCGAAGTCGTCCAAGCGCAAGCGCCGCCTGTCCGGCACCGTCGAGGTCGCGCCGTCGTACGTCAAGAAGGCCAAGAAGCTCCTCGGTATCTGAGTCCTTCTTCCCCACCCCCGAACATCCCCGCCGAGTGGATCGACTTCTCCGGCGCAGAAATACAAGGAGTAACACCTCATGGCACGCGTGAAGCGGGCAGTCAACGCCCACAAGAAGCGCCGGGTCGTCCTCGAGCAGGCCAGCGGCTACCGCGGTCAGCGCTCGCGCCTGTACCGCAAGGCCAAGGAGCAGGTCACCCACTCGCTCGTCTACGCCTACCGTGACCGCAAGGCGCGCAAGGGCGACTTCCGCAAGCTGTGGATCCAGCGGATCAACGCGGCGACCCGCGCGGAGGGCCTGACCTACAACCGGTTCATCCAGGGCCTGCGGCTGGCCGAGGTCGAGGTCGACCGCAAGATCCTGGCCGACCTGGCCGTCAACGACCCGGCCGCGTTCAGCGCGCTGGTCGTCGTGGCCAAGGCTGCCCTGCCGGCGGACGTCAACGCGCCGTCGACCGCGGCCTGAGCATCACCGCTCCCAGTAGTAGCACTCGAGTGGCGAGCCCTGGTCTGCTGACCGCACAGTCCGTGCGGATCAAGCAGGCCCGCAGGCTCGCCACTCGCGCGTTCCGGCGCAAGACCGGACGCTTCCTCGTCGAGGGCCCGCAGGCCGTCCGCGAGGCGCTCGAGCACCGCGAGCTCGTCATCGAGGTGTACGCCGAGCCCGACGTCGCCACCCGGCACCGCGACCTGCGGGACCTGGCGACGGTCGCCGGCGTGCCCTGGTTCGAGGTGAACCGGGCCGGTGTCGAGGCGCTCAGCGAGACCGTCACGTCCCAGGGCGTGGTCGCCGTGTGCTCGCTGGTCGACGTGTCGCTCGACGACGCCGTACGGCGTACGGCGTCGCTGGTGGCCGTCGGCGTGCAGGTCCGCGACCCGGGCAACGTCGGCACCCTGATCCGCACCGCCGACGCGGCCGGCGCGGACGCCGTCGTGCTGTCCGCGGAGTCCGTGGACCCGCACAACCCGAAGGCTGTCCGGGCGAGCGTCGGCAGCTTGTTCCACGTACCGATCTCGCTCGACGTGGAGGTCCCGGCCGCCGCGAAGGCGTGGCGCGAGCAGGGCATCCAGGTCCTGGCCGCCGACGGCTACGGCAGCTTCGACCTCGACGAGTGCATCGACGACGGCACGCTGGCCAAGCCGACGGTCTGGCTGTTCGGCAACGAGGCGCACGGCCTGCCCGACGGCTACGACGCGATCGTCGACCGCTCGGTGAAGGTCCCGATCTACGGCCGCGCCGAGAGCCTCAACCTCGCCACGGCCGCCGCCGTCTGCCTGTACGCCTCGGCCCGCGCCCAGCGCCGGTGAGCTCCGCTGCAGGCGAGCCCTCGGCGTCCGCCTCGGGTCTCCCGTTCGACCTGGCCGGCCGGTTCTGGCGCGGCAACCTGCACACCCACTCGAACCGCTCCGACGGCGCGCTCACGCCGTACGAGACCGCGCAGGTCTACCGCGACGCCGGCTACGACTTCGTCGCCATCACCGATCACTTCCGCGCCGAGTACGACTACCCGGTGACAGACACCCGGGACCTCCGCGCGGACACATTCACCACCCTGATCGGCGCCGAGCTGCACGCACCACGTACCGAGGCCGGTCCGCAGTGGCACATCGTCGCTGCCGGCCTCCCGCTCGACTTCGCGCCGCCGATCAAGGGTGAGACCGGTCCCGAGATCGCCCGCCGCGCTCGCGACGCCGGCGCCTTCGTCGGCCTGGCCCACCCCGCGGCTTCGCTCCTGACCGCCGACGACGCCGTCAGTCTCGACGCCGCGCACGCCGTCGAGGTCTACAACGCCCTCGCCGACCGCGAGAACCGCGGCGACAGCTGGCACCTCACCGACGTCCTCCTCAACCGCGGCCACCGCCTCACGACGTACGCCGCGGACGACGCGCACCTGCAACCCCAGGACCCGCCGCCCTGCCAGGCCTGGGTGCACGTCCGCGCCGAGTCTCTCGACCCGGCAAGCCTCTTGACCGCGTTGAAAGCCGGCCACTACTACTCCAGCACCGGCCCCGAGCTGTACGACGTACGTCTCGAGGACGACCACGTCGTCGTCAGCTGCTCACCCGCCACCAAGATTCTGCTCACCGGCGGCCACCCCGGCGCCGATGTCGTCCAAGGCACCGACCTGACCGAGTGCGCCCTGCCCCTGAAGCTCTTCCGTGGCCTGCACTGCCGCGTCACCGTCGAGGACGCCAACGGCCGCAGAGCCTGGACGAACCCGATCCACCTCAGCGCGTGAGGCGCTTCTCCAGACCGTCGAGCAGGCTGTCGAGGCCGTAGGAGAACTGTTCGTTCTGGAGGCGTTCGGCGTCCAGGACCCGGCGGCGGTCGATCGAGTCGCGCATCTCCTGGTGGCCGGTGGTGACCTGGTCGGCTTCCTTCAGGACGACGGCTTTCCACTCGTCCTCGGTGGTGCCGGCCCGGCGTAGCGAGGCGCGCCAGGCCGCCTGGGAGTTGGCGTTGCCGAAGACGAAGGCCAGGACGGCGCCGAGGGCGTAGTCGATCTCGTTGTCGGTGAAGCCGGCGGCCTCGAACAGGGCGAGTCCCCTCGAGCCCATCTTCACGGCGTTCGGGCCGATGCTCGGCCGGATGTAGATGACCTCGGGGATCCAGCCGTGCCGCAGGACCGCGGCGCGCAGGTTGTGCGCGAGCAGCAGGACGCCGGCCCGCCAGCCGGCCAGGTCGGCGTCGGGGACGTCGATCTCGCCGTACACCTCGTCGATGACCAGGTCGAGCAGGTCGTCCTTGGTCTGCACGTGCCAGTACAGGCTGGTCGCGCCCGAGTCGAGGCGGGCGGCGAGCTTGCGCATGCTCAGGCCGGCCGCGCCGTCGGTGTCGAGGAGCTCCATGGTCGCCTTGACGATCTGGTCGCGGCTCAGGGTCTCGCGGGCCGGCGCGGCGGTCCGTTGCCGGGTCCAGATCGATTCCATGGCGCCCAGTCTAATCCGACTCGCACACTGTTCTAGTTCGTCGTACAGTGTGCGAGTGACTAGTACATCGTTCGAGTGGAGCCAGACGGGGCACCCCCGGCGCTGGTGGATCCTGCTGATTCTGTGTCTGAGCGTGATGGTGCTGGTGGTCGACAACACCGTCCTGAACCTGGCCATCCCGTCGCTGATGCGCGACCTGTCCGCCACCCCGGCCGACGTGCAGTGGATCATCGACGCCTACATCCTGGCGTTCGCCGGCCTGCTGCTGACCGCCGGAAGCCTGTCCGACCGGTTCGGCCGGCGCCGGATGCTGATCATCGGGCTGGTGGTCTTCGGTGCCGCGTCGGTGCTGGCCACTCTCGCGACCAACCCGTGGCAGCTGATCGCCTGTCGTGGGCTGATGGGCGTCGGCGGGTCGCTGCTGATGCCGAGCACGCTGTCGCTGCTGTTCACGGTCTTCCCGCCGCAGGAACAGCGCAAGGCGATGGCCGCCTGGTCGACGGTCGCGATGGTCGGCGTGGTCGCCGGTCCGACCATCGGTGGTGTCCTGCTCGAGCACTTCTGGTGGGGCTCGATCTTCCTGATCAACCTGCCGATCGCGGTGCTCGCGATCGCCGGCACGATCGCGCTGATCCCGGAGTCGAAGGGCCCGGCCCGCGCGGTCGACCCGCTCGGCGCGCTGCTGTCGGTGGTCGGGATGTCGGCCGTGGTGTGGGCGATCATCTCGATCCCGGTCGACGGTCTCGGCTCGGGTCGCGTCCTCGGCGGCCTCGCCATCGGCGTCGTCGCGCTGATCGCCTTTGCCTGGTGGGAAAGGCGCACCCCGCACCCGATGGTCCCGCTGCAGCTCTTCCGGGACCGCAACTTCAGCGGCACCAGCCTCTCGATCGTGCTGCTGTCGTTCACCGCGGGCGGCCTGTTGCTCGCGCTCACGCAGTACCTGCAGTTCGTGCTGGCCTACAGCCCGCTGAAGGCCGGTCTCGCCCTGATCCCGTACGCCGTCTCGGCGATGCTGTTCAACGGCATCGGCGCGACGCTCGGCAAGAAGTTCGCCGACCGGACCCTGATCGCGAGCGGGCTGGTGGTGATCGCGGCCGGGTTCGGCATCCTCACGCAGGTCACCACGGGCACGGGGTACGGGCTGCTGATCGTCGGCCTGATGGTGATGGGCATCGGCGGCGGCTTGGCCGGTCCGGCGGCGTACACGCTGCTCATGCAGGCGGTCCCGGCCGAGCACCGCGGCGTCGGGTCGGCGATGAACGACACCGTGCAGCAGACCGGCGCCGCGCTGTCGGTCGCCGTACTGGGCAGCGTCCTCGCGGCGGCGTACTCGGCTGCTCTGCCCGACGACGTCCCGGCGCGGGACTCGATCGCGGAGACGCTGGCGCTGGGCGGTCAGTACGTCGAGGTCGCGCGCGAGGCGTTCACCGACGCGATGTCGATCGCCATGACCGCGGGCCTGGTCGGCGCTGCCGCCGGTGCATTGGTGGCGCTGTTCGTGCTGCCGCGCAGGTCAGCCGTTGCCGAGCCAGAAGCGGGTCAGGATGATGCCGGTGACGAACAGGGCCCAGGCCCCGATCACGACCGCGTGGTAGCCGCTGAGTGAGCGGACCCAGCGGGTGTCGCGGAAGTTGTGCAGGGTGACGTACCAGAACGTCGGGATCGTCACCGCCCACACGACCATGCAGTACGGGCACAGCGCGCCGATCGAGTAGATGCTCTGGTAGATCAGCCAGTGGATCAGTACGGCGGCCGCCGTCACGCCGACCTGCAGGCCGAGCCAGATCCAGCGCGGGAACCGGACACCGCTGACCAGCAGCACGCCGAGGGTCGTGACGATCGCGAAGCCGCCGATGCCGAGCAGCGGGTTCGGGAAACCGAACAGCGCGGCCTGCGGGGTCGACATCACCGAGCCGCAGGACAGCACCGAGTTGATGCTGCAGCTCGGCGTGTAGTTCGGGTCGGTGAGCACGTGGAACTTCTCCACGGTCAGCACGAACGCGGCCAGGAACCCGATCGCTCCGCCGGCGGCGAGCAGCCAGCGCAGCGCCGGCGGGGTGTCGGATCCGGGCTCGGTGGCGGTCGTGGTGAGGTCGGCGCTCGTCATACGGGACTGCTTTCGGCTCGGCTGCTGGGCAGGCGGGTAGTCGGCGGGTGACGCTCCGATTGTGCCCGCTGTGGACAACCGATTCACGCTCCGGCGCCGCGGGTTCCTAGACTGCCAGCAGCAGGTTAGGAATCAGCGACCCGAGAGTGAGCCATGTCCGGTCCCAACAAGAACTACGACCCCGTCGAGGTGACTCCGTTGCACGCCGACGTGGTCGAACGGACGCGGGACGAGGCCCTCGACGCCTTCCGGACCGCGGCCGACCTGGCGGCGCTGCAGGAGGCCAAGCTGGCCCACCTCGGCGAGCGGTCCCCGATCGCGCTGGCCAACCGCGAGATCGGCGCGCTGCCGCCGCAGGGCCGCAAGGAGGCCGGCCAGCGGATCGGCTCGGCCCGCAAGCTGATCACCGACGCGTACGCCGGCCGCCTGGCCGTGCTCGAGGCCGAGCACGAGGAGCGGATGCTGGCCACCGAGCAGGTCGACGTGACGCTGCCGTGGACCAGCCCGCAGCCCGGCGCGCGGCACCCGCTGTCGCTGATCTCCGAGCAGATCGCCGACGTCTTCACCGCGCTCGGCTGGGACGTCGCCGAAGGCCCCGAGGTCGAGGCCGAGTGGCTGAACTTCGACGCCCTGAATTTCCAGCCCGACCACCCGGCGCGGCAGATGCAGGACACCTTCTTCGTCGAGCCGGCCGGCTCCGGGACGGTCCTGCGCACCCACACCTCGCCGGTGCAGGCCCGCTCGATGCTGACCCGCAAGCCGCCGATCTACGTGATCTGCCCGGGCCGCGTGTTCCGCACCGACGAGCTGGACGCGACGCACACGCCGGTCTTCTACCAGGTCGAGGGCCTGGTCGTGGACGAGGGCATCACGCTCGCCCACCTGAAGGGCACGCTGGACCACTTCGTCGTGTCGATGTTCGGCGAGGGCCTGGAGGCCCGGCTGCGGCCGAACTTCTTCCCGTTCACCGAGCCGTCGGCCGAGGTCGACCTGCTCTGCTTCGTCTGCCGCGGCGCCTCGGTCGGCAACCCCGACCGCCCGTGCCGGACCTGCGGCAGCGAGGGCTGGATCGAGTGGGGCGGCTGCGGCGTGGTCAACCCGCGGGTCCTGCAGGCCTGCGGGATCGACCCGGAGCGGTACTCGGGCTTCGCGTTCGGGATGGGCCTGGAGCGGACGCTGATGTTCCGCAACGGGGTGCAGGACATGCGGGACATGGTCGAGGGTGACGTGCGGTTCAGCCGCCAGTTCGGGATGGAGATCTGATGCGGGTCCCACTGTCGTGGCTTCGTGAGTACGCCGAGCTGCCGGAGGGTGTCACCGGTCGCGAGGTCGGCGAGAAGCTGGTCCGGGCCGGGCTCGAGGTGGAGACCGTCGTCGAGTCCGACCTGACCGGCCCGCTGGTGGTCGGCAAGGTGCTGAGCTACGAGCCGGAGCCGCAGAAGAACGGCAAGACCATCCGCTGGTGCTCGCTCGACATCGGCAAGGACGAGCCGCAGTGGGTCGTCTGCGGTGCGAGCAACTTCGAGGTCGGCGACCTGGTCGTGGTCGTGCTGCCGGGCGCGGTGCTGCCCGGCGGGTTCGCGATCTCGGCGCGCAAGACCTACGGGCACGTCTCCTCGGGGATGATCTGCTCCAGCTCCGAGCTGGGTCTCGGCGACGACGGCACGCACGGCATCGTGGTGCTGCAGCCGGGCGAGGCGACGCCGGGCGACGACGCGATCGAGCTGCTGTCGCTGCGCGACGACGTGCTCGACATCGCCGTCACGCCCGACCGCGGGTACTGCCTGTCGATCCGCGGGATGGCCCGCGAGGCCGCGACGGCGTACGGGGTGGAGCTGAAGGACCCGGCCGCGCTGGCGCTGAACGGGTCGGGTGACGGTGGTTACCCGGTGCGCGTCGACGACGCGGACGGGTGCAGCGTGTTCGTCACCCGGACGGTGACCGGGATCGACCCGAAGGCGCCGTCGCCGCGCTGGCTGCAGCAGCGGCTGGTCGCGTCGGGGATGCGGCCGATCTCGATCGGGGTCGACGTCACCAACTACGTGATGCTCGAGCTCGGCCAGCCGATCCACGGGTACGACAAGGACCGGCTGAGCGGCGAGATCGTCGTCCGCCGGGCGACGGCCGGCGAGAAGCTGATGACGCTCGACGACCAGACCCGCGAGCTGGACCCCGAGGACCTGCTGATCACCGACGACTCCGGCCCGATCGGCATCGCCGGTGTGATGGGCGGCGCGTCGACGGAGATCTCCGACTCGACCACCGACGTGGTGATCGAGGCCGCGCACTTCGACCCGATCGTGATCGCCCGGGCGTCGCGACGGCACAAGCTGTCGTCGGAGGCGTCCCGGCGCTTCGAGCGCGAGGTCGACCCGGAGCTTCCGCGGTACGCCGCGCAGCGCGTCGCTGATCTGCTGGCCGAGCTGGCGGGCGGGACGATCGTTGCCGACGAGACGCTGATCGACACGCACCCGGCGTCGCCTTCGGTGACCTTCCGGGCCGACCATGCGGCGCGGGTCGCGGGGGCGGCGATCACGGTCGAGGAGAGCACGCGGCACTTGGAGTCGGTCGGGTGCGAGGTTGCGGCAGCTGGTGCTGACGCCGTACCGGCTGCGTTTGCTGTTGGTGCGAAGGATTCTTCGGCCGAGCTGGTGACGGTGACGCCGCCGTCGTGGCGGCCGGATCTGCGGGACCCCAACGACTTCGCCGAAGAGGTCATCCGGCTGTTCGGATTCGACAACGTGCCGTCGGTGCTGCCGCCGGCTCCGGGTGGCCAGGGCCTGACGGTGTCGCAGCGGCGGCGTCGGCGGGTTGCCACGGCGCTCGTCGGTGCTGGGCTGACGGAGGTCGTGTCCTACCCGTTCGTCGGGGACGCGGACTTCGACGCGATGGGGCTGGCCGCCGACGACGCACGGCGTACGACGGTGAAGCTGGTCAACCCGTTGTCCGACGAGGAGCCGTCGATGCAGACGTCGCTCCTGCCGACGCTGCTCCGCACCGCCGAGCGCAACGTCGGGCGCGGGTCGACGGATCTCGCGATCTTCCAGACCGGGCTGGTCTTCCTCCCGAAGGCCGACGCGAAGGCGGCGCCGCTGCCGTCGGTCGCGCAGCGGCCGAGCGAGGACGAGCTGCAGGCCCTGTACGCCGCGCTGCCGGAGCAGCCGCTGCACATCGGGGTCGTGCTGACCGGCGCGCGGACGCCGACCGGTTGGTGGGGCAAGGGCGAGCAGGTCAGCTGGGCCGACGCCGTGCAGGTCGCCCGCGCGATCGCGACATCGATCGGCGTCGAGGTCGACGTCCGCAACGCGGAGCGCGCGCCGTGGCACCCCGGTCGCTGCGCCGAGCTGTCGATCGCGACGACGGGCTCCGCCGAGGCCGGGCGCACGGTGATCGGGTACGCCGGCGAGCTGCACCCGAAGGTGTGCCAGGCGTTCGGTCTGCCGAAGCGGTCGAGCGCGGTCGAGCTCGACCTGGACGCGCTGATCGCGGCCGGGCCGGCGTCGGTGACGGCGCAGCCGTTCTCGTCGTACCCGGTGGCCAAGGAGGACGTGGCGCTGATCGTCGCGGCCGACGTACCGGCGGCCGATGTCGAGGCCGCGCTGGTCGAGGGTGCCGGCGAGCTGCTGGAGTCGATCCGGTTGTTCGACGTGTACACGGGCGAGCAGATCGGCGAAGGCAAGAAGTCGCTCGCCTTCGCGCTCCGCTTCCGCGCCGCGGACCGGACGCTGAAGGAGAACGAGGTCGCCGACACCCGTCAGGCGGCGGTGCAGGTCGCCGTCGACCGCTTCGACGCCGTGCAGCGCGTCGGCTGACAACAACACGAAGATGAAAAGTTCGCATCCCCGCGTGGCAGTCGCAGCTCCCAACAAGGCTGCGGCTGACGCGGGTGTGCGGGTTGCTGCTGAAGGCGGGAACGCGGTGGATGCCGCGATCGCCGCCACGCTCGTCACGATGGTGAACGAGATCGGGGTCGTCTCGCCGGCCTCCGGTGGGTTCGTCACCCTGCAGGTCGCGGGCGGCGAGCCGGTGACCATCGACGGCTGGGTGGAGATGCCCGGGCGCGGCCTGCCGGACGAGCGGTTCGGGCGGGGGATCTGGGACGTGACCACCGACTACGGCGGTGGGACGACGACCACCGTCGGGCACGGATCGGTCGCGACACCGGGCGGGATGAAGGCGCTCGACCTCGCCCACCGGCGCTCGGGCAAAGCGCCCTGGCGCGAGGTCGTCAGGCCTGCGATCGAGGTCGCCCGGGAAGGGTTCACGCTGAGCCGCACCTCCGGGTACTACCTCGGCTACACCCACGACATCATCTTCGGCTGGCACCAGCCGAGCCACGGGGTCGTGCACGACGGCGACGGCGAGGTGATCAAGGCGGGCAGCACCGTCGTGATCCCCGAGCTCGCGGCGGCGCTGGAGCTGATCGCGGCCGAGGGCGCCGAGACCATGTACACCGGCGAGCTCGCGCGCCTGCTCGTGCACGACATGCACGCCAACGACGGCATCCTGACCGCCGAGGACTTGGCGGCGTACGAGGCGATCGTCCGCCCGGCGCTGGTCGTCAAGCAGAACGGCTGGAGTCTCGCGACCAACCCACCGCCGGCCGTCGGCGGGGTCGCGGTCGCCGCGATGCTGGCGCTGCTCGACGGCGTACCGGTGCAGGGCGGGTGGAACCCGGCCGAGCTCGAGCGCCTGGTCGAGGTCCAACAAGCCGTGTTCGGTCGGCGCCTGGCCGAGCTCGACGAGGAGGACGTGCGCCGCCTCGAAGGCCAGAAGCTGCTCGACCTCGCGTCGGCCGGCGATCTCCGCGCGCTGACCTCACCCAGTACGGCGACGGTCTCGGTCGTCGACGACGAGGGCGACGCCTGCGCCATCACGGTCTCGTCCGGCTACGGCTCCGGCGTGATGACCCCCGGAACCGGCATCTGGCTGAACAACGCGCTCGGTGAGCAGGAGCTGCTGGCCGGCGGCCCGCACAGCCTCGCGCCCGGCACCCGGCTCACCTCGAACATGGCGCCGAGCGTCGCCCGTCGCGACCGCGACGGCGCGGTGCTCGCGATCAGCTCGCCGGGCTCGGACCGGATCCCGACCGCGATCGCTCAGACCTACGCGCTCTACACCCACGGCGGGCTGCCGCTCGACGAGGCGGTCGAGCACCCGCGGCTGCACGTCCGGGTCCGCGCGGACGTCGTCGTCGACTACGAGGACGACCTCGAGGTCACCGGCGCGACCACCAGCCTGCCGATCCGCCCGATGCCGCCGCACTCGATGTACTTCGGCGGTGTCGCGGCCGCGTTCTGGGACCCGGAGACCGGCCTGCAGGCGGTCGGTGATCCGCGCCGGACCGGTGCCGTCGCGGTCTCGGAGTCGTGACTTCGGCGCGAGACACGCCGACGGGTGTCACGAATCACCTGCAAGTAGCTGCCAATTCCCTGACGGAAGCATCTTTTTCTCATCTTCGGACGTTCTTATCTGATGTGAACAGAATTCTGCTGGGGGGTGGCACCGATGGGCGCGCAGGTTCCTGACCTGTCCGTCGTCGTGCCGATGTACGACGAGCAAGAGGTGCTGCCGATCTTCTTCGACCGGATGCGCCCGCTGCTGGACGGTCTCGGCGTCAGCTACGAGCTCCTCGTCGTCGACGACGGCAGCCGCGACGACACCGCGGCGATGCTGCTCGCGGCAGCGGCCGACTGGCCGCAGCTGCGGCTGGTCCGCCTGCTCCGCAACTCCGGCCACCAGGCGGCCATCTCGGCCGGCTTCCGGCGGGCCCGCGGCAACCATCTGGTCACCATCGACGCCGACCTGCAGGACCCGCCCGAGGTGATCGCCGAGCTGCTGGCGACCGCGCGGGACAAGGACGTCGACGTCGTGTACGGCGTCCGCTCGGACCGCTCCAGCGACAGCTGGGCCAAACGCACCACGGCGCGGATGTACTACCGCTTGATGTGCCGGCTGGTCGGCAAGGACATTCCGTTCGACGCCGCCGATTTCCGGCTGGTCTCGCGCCGGGTGGTGGACGCCGTGAATGCGCTGCCCGAGGACGGGCGGGTGTTCCGGCTGGTGATTCCGTGGCTCGGATTCCCGAGCGCCGAGGTCGCGTACGTGCGCGCCGAACGCGCCGCGGGTGTCACGAAGTACAACCTGCGCAAGATGCTCCGGCTCGCGTTCGACAGCGTGACCGCGTTCTCGGCCGCGCCGCTGCGGCTCGCGACCTGGCTCGGCCTGTTCGGTGGGCTGCTGTCGGTGGCGTTCGTGATCGGTGCGCTGGTGATCAAGCTGACCGGCCAGAGCATTCCCGGCTGGACGTCGACGGTGCTGGCCGTCGCGGTGATCGGCGCGATCCAGCTGCTGTGCCTCGGTCTCCTGGGGGAGTACGTCGCCCGCCTGTTCCAGTCGAGTCAGAAACGACCACAGTTCCTGGTCGGCTACGACAGCCTGGACGACGCCGGCCACCAGGTCCTGGAACGCGAACCAGCAAGAACTTGACCCTCGTCGACCTTCCGCCCGCCGGTCTGACGGAACGCCCCGCCCGACCGATGACCCGGCTGCTGCCGTGGTTGCTTCCGCTGGTCGTCGCAGTCGTCGGCCTGCTGTCGGTCGACGTACCGGTCACTGCGATCCTCCGGTACGCCGTCTACTTCGCCGCCGGCGTGGCCCTGCCCGGTGTGCTCCTGCTGCGTGCTCTCTGGCGCAGCACCGGCAACTGGGCCGAGGACCTCGGCCTCGGCGCTGTCGTCGGCCTCACCTATCAGCTGCTCGGCTGGGCCCTGTTCACCCTGGTCGGCTGGCAGCAGGCCCTGGTGGTCTGGCCGGTGCTGCTGCTCGCGCTGTTCGCCGCCGTACCGGGGCTGCGCAGGCACTGGCGGATCGCCGAGCCCAAGCCGCTCCCGCTGACCTGGACGTGGGGGTTGGCTGCAGCCGCAGCAGTCATGCTCGGCGGCGCGACATTCGGCGTCTACGCGTACCACCCGATGCCCCCAGCCGGTACGGCGTACTACCCGGACCTGCTGTTCCACCTGTCGATGGTGAACGAGCTGACCCGGTCAGTGCCGCCGCAGCTGCCGCAGGTGGCCGGGCTCCAGCTGGACTACCACTGGTTCGCCAACGCCGACATGGCCGGTGCGGTCGACATCACCCGGCTGTCGCCGATCCTGGTGCTCTACCGGCTCTGGCTGCTGCCGCTGCTCGTCGTGGGTCTCCTGGTCTTCGCCACTCTGGCCCGCACGGTCAGCCGCGCCTGGTGGACCGGTGTGCTCGTCGCGGTCGCCGTGGCCGCGCCGCAGCTCGCGCTGTTGATCGACAACGGTGTGGACCTCGCGCCGCCGTTCAGCCTGATCAGCCCGTCGCAGACCTTCGGCATGCTCGCCGGTACGGCGGCCGCCGTGTTCCTCGTCGAGCTGCTCTTCCGTGGCCGGCAGCCGAAAGGCCTGTGGGTGCTGGCCTTCTCGGTCGCCGTCGTCGGCGGCGGCTCCAAGCCCACGATCCTGCCGATCCTCGTCGGCGCGGTCGGCCTGTCCGCTCTCTTCGTCCTGATCCGCGACCGCAAGCTGCCGCTGCGCTTCGTCGCAGCGGGCGCCGTACTGGTCGCCTCTGCCGTCGGCACGCTGCTGACCGTTGCCGGAAGCACCAGCGGCTCCGGTCTCCAGTTGCTCGCCATCGTCAAGCTGCAGGCCGGCTACCGAGCAGCAACCGGCGACGCGACTCCAGCCGGTGGCGGCGGGCTCATCCTCCCCGCACTCACCTCCGGCCGCTTCCTGTCGATCGTCGGCGCACTGGTCGTGCTCGCACTGATGCTGATCGCCCAGTCGGTCGCGCTGGCCGGCTACGGCCTGCTCGGACGCCGTGAGCTCAGACAGGATCCGCTCGGCTGGTTCCTGCTCGGTGGGCTGGTCGCCGGCTGGGCCGCGTACCTCCTGGTCGATCACCCGTCCGCCAGCGAGTCGTACTTCGTCCGCAGCGTCGTCCCGATCAGCCTGGCCGCGATCGCCTGGCTGGCCGCGCTCGGGTTCAAGCAGGTCGAGGACCGACGACGGGCAGCGATCACCGTCGGAGTGCTGGCTGCCGGACTCGGCTTCGTCTACGCGGCCGCGCTCCACCTGTCCAAGACCCGACCGACCGGCGAACAGCTTGACCGGGTCGTCCTGGTCGCCCGACCGCTGATCGCGGTCTTCGCGATCACCGTCGTGCTGACACTCCTCTGGCCGGTCGCCGCCAAGCGACTAGCCGGCTTGGCCGGGCTCGGGGGAGTGGTTGTCCTGGCAACGATCCTCGCGATTCCCGCGGCCGGCACGCTCGCCATCGGCGTCCGGGCGTCGGCGAGCGACCAGGCCAAGTCGTTCACCTCCGCCCAGTGGCGGGTGCACCCCGACGAAGCCCGGGCCGCGCTCTGGCTGGCCCGCAACTCGCGCCCTGACGACGTCGTCGCGACCAACACCTGGTGCCGTCCGGCCGGGCCGCAACGACCGGGCTGCGACGCGCGCGGCTACATCGTCAGCGGCATCGCCGGCCGCCGGGCGCTGATCGAGGGCTGGGCCTACACCGGCCAGGCGATGAGCAGGCAGGGCGTCGGCGGCAAGCGCTACACCAACCAGCCGTCGCCGTGGCCCGACCGCGTCCAGCTGACCAATCAGGCGCTCGACGCCCCGACGCCGGAGGTCCTGCGCCGTCTCCGTGATCAGTACTCCGTGCGCTGGCTGTACGCCGACCTGTACGACGGCCCGGTGTCCCCGCGGCTGGCGCACCTGGCCCACCTCAGACATCGCGAGCAGCACGTCCAGATTTACGAACTGAGGCGATGATTCCCGCGTAACATCTACTCCGCGTGGAGCGTTGTCTCTGCGCTGGCCCGTTTCGCCCCGGTGCCAACGCGATGCAGGACGTGCGTCATGGGGAGGGGCGGAAGAGTGGGCAGGACCTGGGGGCGAACCCGGCCGGTACTGGCGGTTCTGCTGATCCTTGCTGTGCTCCTGGCCGGTACGCCGGCCGCCGGCTACCAGGTGCCCTCGGCACCGTTCACCCAGGCCGCCACGGCGACCGCCACGATGCCTGGCTCGGGCCTGACCCAGACCATCGCCGTCACCGGCCGCACCGAGTTGCTCGACGCAACGACCGCCGGCGTCCGCGGCCTCGCCGCGAGCACCTACCAGCCCGCCGTCGCCTCGACGACCCCCGCGCAGGACCTGCTCGTCAACACCGGCGACTGCGCCGCGGTCGGTAGCTGCGGCAACCGTGGCACGCTGACGATCACGTTCTCCCAGCCGGTCCGCAACCCGGTCCTGCACTTCGCCGGGATCGGCGGCTCGTCGACGCAGTCCGTGAACGGTCAGCCGCGCGGCCAGTCCGAGCTGCACACGGTGCTCAAGCTCGGCACCCCCGGACTCAGTCTGCGCAAGGTCGGTCAGGGCAACAATCTCGCCGTCACCAGCGACACGGTCACCGCGGCCAACCACGATGCCGGCCCGAACTGCGTGAACACCGACACCGGTGACGGCCTCGACGCCAGCGCGACCGCCGCCTGCGGCTCGGTCCAGGTGAACGGTGTCGCCACCACGCTCAGCTTCGACCTGACCGCGGTCTTCACCAAGCACCCGAAGCTCCCGGCGTTCAACACCAAGAGTTCGGCCGACGCGTTCTCGGTGGTCGCCTCGGTCGGTGAGGACTTCGGCGACGCCGCCGCGTCGTACGGCGCGGCCTGGTCGGTGCTCAGCGACCTGCGGATCGGCGCCGACGCGACCGAGGACAACGCGACCACCGCCAACGCGACGACCGGTCCGGCGACCGCCGACCAGGGCGACGACGGCGTGACTTTCGGCCCGCTGCTCACCAGCGCGACGTCGTACGCCGTACCGGTCGCGCTGACCGGTGCCTCGAAGCCGGGCCAGGTCTGCGGCTGGATCGACCTCGACCGCAACGGCAGCTTCGCGGCCGCCGAGCGGGCCTGCTCGACGTTCGCGGCCGGGCAGGGCGAGACGACGCTGAGCTGGGCGAAGTTCGCCGAGCTCGGCCCGGCCGGGCCGACGACCGCGCGGATCCGCGCCGGCTACTCGTCGGCCCAGGTCGGGAAACCGACCGGTGCCACCGACTCCGGCGAGGTCGAGGACTACGCGCTGACGATCGTGCCGCCGCCTCCGCCGGTCGCCGTCGACGACACCGTCGGTACGCCGTACGACACCGGTGTCACGACCGACGTGCTGCGCAACGACAAGGCCGGCGACCCGAGCACGCCGCTGCAGCCGAGCTCGCTGTGCCTGGTCGACGGGACAGCCTGTCGCCAGATGCTCAACGTGGTCGGCCGCGGCAAGTACGTCGCCAAGCCGGACGGCCGGATCGACTTCGACCCGGTGCCGGGTTTCGTCGGCGTCGCCGAGCCGGTCACCTACCGCGTTGCCGACAGCAACGGTGCCAAGGCCACCGCGCGGCTGATCGTCACCGTCGCGCTGCCGGCCAAGCCGGTCGCCGCTCCGGACACCGCGACCACCGCGCAGAACGTCAGCCTCGGGATCACCCCGCTGGCCAACGACCAGGCCGCGCCCGGCGTCAGCCTCGATCCGAAGACGGTCGAGCTGCGCGACCCGGCCGGTGGCACCGCACAGGCCGACCCGGCGTTCAAGAAGAAGGTCGTCGTCCCGAACCAGGGCAGCTACACGGTCAAACCGGACGGCGGCGTCGACTTCGTCCCGCTGCCGCGGTTCACCGGCGTCGCGACCACGATCGGGTACCGGGTCGCCGACAGCACCGGCCAGCTCACCGAGTCGACGCTGGCCGTCACGGTCACGCCGGTCGTCCCGAAGGCGCTCGGCGACTCGGTGAGTACGCCGTTCGACACCAACGCCGTGGTTGCGGTGCTCGACAACGACCTGGCGGGCTCGCCGGACGCACCGCTCGACCCGGCCTCACTGGCCCTCGTCGACCCGAAGACCGGCAAGCTGGTGAACAAGGTTGTGCTCGCGCGCCAGGGCGAGTTCCAGGTCGCCGACGGCAAGATCGTGTTCGCGCCGGCGACCGGGTTCCAGGGCAGCACGACCCCGCTCGGCTACCAGGTGCTCGACAAGAACGGGACCGCCGCCCGCGCACAGCTCGTGGTCAGCGTCGACGCTCCCGGGCCGCCGGTGGCGAACCCGGACACCCTGACCACGCTGCAGGGCACCCCGGCGTACGCGTCGGTGCTGTCCAACGACAAGCCCGGTCCGACCGGCGCGGAGCTCGATCCCGAGAGCGTGCGGCTGGTCCCGGCCGGGCGGGCCGAGCCGGGGACCTCGCTGGTCGTGCCGGGACAGGGCAAGTACTCGACGCGGTCGGACGGCCGGATCCTGTTCGAGCCGCTGCCCGCTCCACGGCCAGGCGACCCCGGTCCGGTACCAGGTGGCCGACGGCAACAAAGCGGTCGGCGCGGCGACGCTGAGCGTCGAGGTGACCCGGGTGCAGCCCGACGCCACCGACGACACCGCCAGTACGGCGTACGACACGAACGTGACGGTCCGCGTGCTGGCCAACGACACCGCGGGCGACCCGGCGCTGCCGCTGGTCCCGACGACGCTGCGGCTGATCGACCCGGTCGGCGAGGTGCCGCGCCAGGTGGTCGTGGTCGACGGCGAGGCGACCTTCACCGCCAAGCCGGACGGCACCGTCGAGGTCGACCCGCTGCCGTCGTTCACCGGCGTCCTGACGTCGCTGGCGTACACGGTGCTCGACGTGAACGGGACGCCCGCGGGGGCGGCGCTGACCGTCACGATCGCGAAACCGCCACCGCCGGTCGCGAAACCCGACACCGGCCGGACGGCGCAGGACGTCCCGCTCCGGATCGATGCCCTGGCCAACGATCTCGCCGGCGAGGGGACCGGGCTCGACCCGCTCAGCGTGGTCCTGATCGACCCGGCCGACGGGTCGCTGCGCAAGGCGGTGACCGTCCCGGGGCAGGGGCGGTGGAGCGTCGACCCGCTGGGGACGGTCGAGTTCGACCCGGTCCCGGCGTACACGGGGACGGCGACGACGCTGACCTACCGGGTGTCGGACTGGTTCGACCAGGCGGCGCGGTCGACGATCGCGGTGACCGTGACGCCGGTGACGCCGGTCGCGACCGACGACAGCGCGGCGACGCCGTACGACGTGACGGCGACGGTGCGCGTGCTGGCCAACGACAAGGCCGGGGACGTGACGGCGCCGCTGCTTCCTGGGAGTCTGCGGCTCGAGGACCCGGCGGACGGGGTGTTCAAGCCGTCGGTGAGTGTGCAGGGGCAGGGGGTGTACACCGCGCGGGGTGGTGCGGTGGTGTTCGACCCGGCCGTCGGGTTCAGCGGGTCGGCGAACGACCTGACCTATCAGGTTGCCGACGACAACGGGACGCTCGCGACCGCGGTCGTGCGGATCACTGTCGGTGCGCCACCGGTCGCACGGCCGGACACGGCGTCGACGCTGCAGGACGTGACGGTCATGGTGAACGTGCTGAGCAACGACAGCCCGGGGACGGACGCGAAGCTCGATCCGGCGTCGGTCGTACTCAGTGGTGAGCGGACTTCGTCGGGGAAGACGCTGACGGTGGCTGGGCAGGGGACGTACACCGTGCAGGACAGCGGCGCGGTGCAGTTCGACCCACTGCCCACGTTCCGCGGCAAGGGCAAGCCGATCACCTATCGCGTTGCCGATAGCAACAAGTCGACAGCGACCGCGACGCTGCTGCTGAGCACGACGCCGATCGACCCGTTCACCGTCGACGACTCGGCGATCACGCCGTACAACCAGGCGATCACCGTCGACGTGCTGGCCAACGACAAACCGGGCGATGCGAGCGCGCCGTTGGTACCGGCGAGCCTGCTGCTGAAGGATCCGGCGGACGGCAAGTACCGGGCGACGGTGACGCAGCCGCGCGAGGGCACGTACGTCGCGGACAAGACCGGGCGGGTCACGTTCACGCCGGTGAAGGACTACCAGGGCGTGACGACGCCGGCGACGTACCGGATCACCGACGACAACGGGACGACGGCCGAAGGGCTGCTCTTCCTCACGGTCGGCAAGGGACCGGAGGCGAAGCCGGACAGCGTCACGACCAAGCAGAACGGCGCGGTGACGTTCAACCCGCTGGCCAACGACCTGCCCGGTACGGCGGCCGAGCTGGAGAAGTCGTCGGTGCAGATCTTCGGCACCTCGGCGATCCGGGCCTGGGACCGCAAGGTGACGATCGCCGGACAAGGCACGTTCGAGGCCGACGCGGTGACCGGCGAGATCGAGTTCACGCCGGTGCCGACGTTCAGTGGGCGGAGCGCGATCGGCTACCAGGTCACCGACACGAGCGGGAACAAGGCCGCGTCGACGGCGACCGTGACGGTGAGCCGGATCGAGCCGGTGCTCGTCGACGACACCGCGACGACGGCGTACGACACGGCGATCACGGTGGCTGTGCTCGGCAACGACAAGGCGGGTGACGCGAGCGCGCCGCTGGTGCCGGAATCGGTGCGAGTGGTCGACCCGGCGACCGGTGATCCGGTGTCGTCGCTGCGGGTTGCCGGCCAGGGGATGTGGACGGCGCAACCTGACGGGGGAGTACGGCTGGTGCCGTCGGACGGGCTGACCGGTGCGGCGACTCCGGTGACGTACCAGGTGAGCGACAAGAACGGCAGCACCGGCACGGCGACGCTGACGGTGACGGTCGACGCGCGGCCGGTCGCGCAACCGGACCGGGAGAAGACGAAGCAGGGGCTGCCGGTGGTCTTCGATCCGCTGGCGAACGACAAACCCGGTCCGGGCGCGAAGCTCGATCCGGCGTCGCTGCTGCTGGTCGGGGCTGACGGTGACCTGGTCAAGAAGGTGACGATCCCGGGACAGGGTGCGCTGGTTGTTGCCGACGGCAAGATCACGTTCAGCCCGGCGGCGGCCTTCACGGGGACGAGCAAACCGACGCGGTACGAGGTGAAGGACAGCAACCGGAACGCGGCGCGGTCGACGGTGGCGGTGACGGTGCAGCCGGTGCGGCCGGTCGCCGTCGATGACAGCGCGAGTACGGCGTACGGGAAGATCGTGGTCGTCGCGGTGCTCGACAACGACAAGGCGGGCGATCCGTTGGCGCCGCTCGATCCGGCGTCGGTCGTCGTGCGGGACCCGGCGGACGGCAAGGACAAGAAGACCGTGACGATCCCGGGCGAGGGGTCGTTCACCGTCGCCGCGGACGGGACGGTGGCGTTCAACCCCGCGGGCGGCTTCAGCGGTACGACGCGCGCGGTCGGCTACCGGGTGACCGACAAGAACGGCACCTCGGACACCGCACGCCTGGAGATCACCGTCACCGCGCCACTGACCGCGAAGGCGCTCCCGGATGGCGGGACGTCCACCCCGGGCAACCCGGTCGTCGTCAACCCGCTCCTGAACGACACCGCGACCGAGGGCGCGTCCTGGATCCCCACGACGGTCTGCCTCGCGACCGGGACCGCCACCTGTGTGCGGACCCTCACAAACGCCGCCGGCACCTGGACGGTCCTCCCCGACGGCACGATCCGCCTGATCCCCAACCGCACCTTCAGCGGCATCGCCAAAACCGCCTACCGCGTCACCGACACCGACGCCACCACGGTCGAGTCCCAGCTCAAGATCGTCGTCGGCGGCCAGCCCCCCGCGCAACAACCAACCGGCAGCGGCGACCCGACCGGCAGCGGGGGCCCGACCGGCGGCGGCCCGACCGGCAGCGGGGGCCCGGCCGGCGGCGGCGCCCCGACCGCGGCCCTCCCCGACACCGGCGGCCCGTCCCCCATGCTCCTCACCCTCGGCGCCCTCCTCGCCGCCCTCGGCGTCTCACTCCTCCGCCGCCGAGGCTGACCCCCGCTCTGGACCGGGCCCCACTGAGGAGCGGGGCCCGGTCTGGTAAGTCAGCAGCACCACCCCACCCGCGAACTGCCGCGCCTCCACCAACTCGAACCGCCGCAACGCCCGCCCATCAACAAACAACCGCCGCCCGCGCCCAACCACCACCGGGTAGACAAACAGCCGGTACTCATCTACCAGCCCGAGCTCAGCCAACTCCTGCGCCAGCCCGATACTCCCGGTGAGCACGATGTCCCGCCCCGGCTGCTCCTTGAGCGCAGCCACCTCGTCGAGCCCACGCAGTACGGTCGTCGGCTCCCACCCCGGATCCTGCAGCGTGCTCGACACGACGTACTTCTGCACGGTGTTCAGGTACTCGGTGATCCCGGTCCGGTCGTCGGTCTGCGCCGGCCAGAAGCCGCGCATCGCCTCGAACGTCTCGCGGCCGACGAGGAACGCGTCGGCCGCGGCGCTGTGCTGCCGGCTCGCCTCGAGCAGGTCGCCGGTGTCGTCGGTGTGGACCTGGAACCAGTCCTCGGTCGCCTCGACGACACCGTCGAGGGTGATGTTCTGGGTGACGATGAGATCGCGCATCGCGCAGCTCCTTCGAGTCGGTTGATGCCGGGACGTCGAGGCGGAGCGGCGGTCCTCGACAGAATCAGCGGGTCAGGTCTGTGATCAGCATGATCTCGTCGCGGTAGTCGGTCTCGGTGACGCGGACGGCGCGGGGGTGGGTGCCGACGATGCGGTAGCCGAGTTTGGTGTAGAAGGCGTCGAGGGTGCTGCCGTCGCGGATGGTGAGCATCAGCTGCTCCAGGCCGAGTTGTTCGGCCGAGCCTCGCAAGCCCGTCATCAGGAGGCGGCCCGCGCCGGCGGCCTGGTACTTGGGGTGGACCATCACGCGGAGCACCGTGCGCCAGTGCGAGCTCAGGCTGCCGGAGTTCGCGACGAGGAGGCCCATGCCGACGTACCGCTCCCCGTTGTGCAGTACGCCGAGCAGGTCGCGTCCGGCTGCGACCCGTTCCAGCGCGAGGTCGAGCGTCTCGGCGACCTGGTGGACCGGCGCGGGGGCGGTGAAGCCGACGCTGCCGCCGGCGTCGGTCGCGGCGATCCAGGTGTCGAGCAGATCCGCCCGCAGGCCGGGCTCCGAGACCGCGTCGGCCTCGATCACGACGTACTCCACCACAAACCTCCAGATGCGACTGATTTGCACCTAGGGTAATTGGTCGCGGCTGGGGACGCCGGTGAGCTTGTCGGGGTTGCGGACGACGTAGATGTGGCTGATCAGGCCGTGCTCGTCGAGCTGCAGGAAACCCGCGGTGTCGACCTCGTCACCGGCGTAGGCCAGGTACGCGATCTCGCCGTTCAGCTGGGTGGTGCCGAACGTCATCCCGGCGTTCTCCGGCGCCGAGACCACCGCGACCAGCCAGCGCGCGACCTTGTCGGCGCCGTACATCGGCCGGAGTGCGGCCTTGCGCTTGCCGCCGCCGTCGCTGACCAGCTCGACGTCCGGCGCGAGCATCGCCACCACGTCGTCGAGGTCCCCGGAGCCGGCCGCCGCCATGAAGCGGTTGGTCAGCTCCTGGTGCCGCGCCTTGTCGACCCGGTGCCGCGGCTGCCGGGCGTGCACGTGTTCGCGCGCCCGGTGCGCGAGCTGCCGTACGGCGGCCTCCGAGCGCCCGAGTGTGTCCGCGATCTCCGCGAACGGCAGGTCGAACACCTCCCGCAGTACGAACGCCGCCCGCTCCAGCGGCGACAGCGTCTCCAGTACGACGAGCATCGCCATCGACACCGAGTCGGCCACCTCGGCGATCGCCGCCGGGTCCTGTTCGTCCGGCGTCGCGACGATCGGCTCCGGCAGCCACGGCCCGACGTACTGCTCACGCCGCGACTTCTGCTGACGCAGCCGGTTCAGCGCGAGCCGGGTGGTGATCCGGATCAGGTACGGCCGCACCTCGCGCACCTCTGACCGGTCCGCGGCGGACCACCGCAACCAGGTCTCCTGGACGACGTCCTCCGCGTCGGTCACACTCCCGACCACCCGGTACGCCGCCCCGACCAGCACCGCCCGGTGCTCGGCGAACTCCGCCGCCAGCTCCGAGTCGCTCACGCCGGCCTCAGCTCGCACGTCTCCTTGAAGCCCTGGCTGGTCAGCCCGAGCGCGGCGTTGATCCGGGACCGGTAGTTCTCCAGCGCGACCTGCGCCGTCAGCTCGACCAGGTCGGCCTCGGACAGGTCCTCCAGCAGCCGCGCCACCTGCTCGTCGGTCACCGCCGGCGGTGTCGCCGTCGCCGCTACCGCGTACTCCATCACCGCACGCTCCAGGTCGCTGTAGACGTCGCTGTCGCGCCACCTTGGCACATCGCGCAGTTTCGCTCGATCGACTTTCTGGTGGTGGTACTCGAAGTACCCGAAGTCCATGCACCAGCTGCACCCGATCTCGGCCGAGACGACCATCGTGGCCAGCGCCTTCAGCGTCGGGTCGAGCCCCTTCCACCGCGCTGCCGACCCCTCCATCACCAGCATGGTCGTGAGGACACCCCGGTGGTGCAGCGCCACCTTGCCCGGGTCGAGGACCGCTCCGTACTTACGCTTGCTGTACCACTCCATCACCCGCACCAGCCCGGTCCGCCGGTGCTCCAACCCGATCCGTGCCATCGTGATCCTCCTCCGCTCACCTGCCTGACACGCGCGACGGCGGCGAGTGTGACATGGAAACGGGTTGGATATTCATTCGTTGTCTGACATACTCATTCACATGACGCTGAGGGTCGCGGTCGCAGGGGCCAGTGGGTACGCCGGGGGAGAGCTGCTCCGGCTGCTCTCGACGCACCCGGAGGTGGAGATCGGAGCGCTGACCGCGGGCGGTAACGCCGGGTCGACGCTCGGGCAGCACCACCCGCACCTGACGCCGCTGGCCGGCCGGGTGCTCGAGGAGACCTCCGCGGCGACGCTGAGCGGGCACGACGTCGTGTTCCTGGCGCTCCCGCACGGACAGTCCGCCGAAATCGCCGAGCAGCTCGGCGACGACGTCACCGTGATCGACTGCGGCGCGGACTTCCGGCTGGTCGACGCCGAGGCCTGGATCGAGTTCTACGGGGGCAAGCACGCCGGCCACTGGCCGTACGGGCTGCCCGAGCTCCCCGGCCAGCGGGACAAGCTGCGCGGCGCCAACCGGGTCGCCGTCCCGGGCTGCTACCCCACCGTGTCCACCCTTGCCCTGCTCCCCGCCGTTCAGGCCGGACTGGTCGACAGCGCCCAACTGGTGGTGGTCGCTGTCAGCGGTACGTCGGGAGCGGGCAAGGGTCCCAAGCCGAACCTGCACGGCGCCGAGGTGATGGGCTCGGTCTCGGCGTACGGCGTCGGCGGCGTGCACCGGCACACCCCGGAGATCGAGCAGAACCTGGCGCCGCACACCGACGGCCCGGTCAGCGTCTCGTTCACCCCGGTGCTGGCGCCGATGCCGCGCGGCATCCTGGCCACCGCCAGCGCGCCGGTCACCGACGGTACGACGTACGAGCAACTCCGCGCCGTCTACGAGCAGGCGTACGCCGACGAGCCGTTCGTGCACCTGCTGCCCGAGGGCCAGTGGCCGCAGACCCAGTCCACGCTGGGTGCGAACACCGTGCTCCTGCAGGTCGCGCTCGACCAGCGCACCGGCCGCGTCGTCGTCGTGGCCGCTCTCGACAACCTCACCAAAGGCACCGCCGGTGCCGCCGTGCAGTGCATGAACCTGGCCGCCGGTCTCGACGAGACCCTGGCCCTTCCCCTGGTAGGAGTAGCCCCGTGACCGCAACCGTCACCCCGCCCGCCTCGGTCGATCGGAGCGCCGGAGTCACCGCGCCGGCCGGCTTCCGCGCGGCCGGGGTGATCGCCGGGATCAAGCCCGCGGGCAAGCCGGACCTGACCGTCGTGCTGAACGACGGCCCGGAGTACGCCGCGGCCGGCGTCTTCACCACGAACAAGGTGAAGGCCGCGCCGGTGCTCTGGTCGCAGCAGGTGCTGACCGCCGGGAAGCTGAAGGCCGCCGTACTGAACTCCGGTGGGGCGAACGCGTGCACCGGGCCGGAGGGTTTCCAGGACACCCACAAGACCGCCGAGGAGCTGGCGTCGATCCTCGGCGTCGGCGCGGGCGAGATCGGGGTCTGCTCGACCGGGCTGATCGGTGAGCGGCTCCCGATGGACAAGCTGCTGCCGGGCCTGTCGGCCGCGGTCAGCGCGCTCGGCGACACCGCCGAGCACAGCCTGGCCGCCGCGACCGCGGTGATGACCACGGACAACGTGCCGAAGCAGGCGTTCCTCACCCACGAGGGCGGCTGGAGCATCGGCGGGTTCGCCAAGGGCGCCGGAATGTGCGCGCCGAACATGGCCACGATGCTGAGCGTGATCACGACCGACGCCGTCCTGGACCAGCCGCACCTGGACCACGCGCTGCGCAACGCGGTCGGCAAGACCTTCAACCGGCTCGACGTCGACGGGGGAACGTCGACCAACGACACCGTGCTGCTGCTCAGCTCGGGCGCGTCCGGGGTGACGGTGACGCCGGAGGAGTTCGAGGCCGCGCTGACCGCGCTGGCCGGCGACCTGGTCAAGCAGCTCCAGGCCGACGCCGAGGGCGTCACCAAGCACGTCAGCATCACCGTGAAGAACGCGGCCACCGAGGCCGAGGCGGTCGCCGCCGCCAAGGTCGTTGCCGAGGACAACCTCTGCAAGACCGCCTTCTTCGCCGCCGACCCGAACTGGGGCCGGATCGCGATGGCGGTCGGCAACGCGCCGACCGCGTTCGACCCGCAGCTGCTCGACATCACGCTGAACGGCGCCGCGATCTGCGTTGCCGGCGGCAAGGGCGTCGACCGCTCCGAGGCGGACCTGTCCGGGCTGGAGATCGACGTGGTGATCGACCTGCACGCGGGCGACGCGTCGGCGACCGTGCTCACCACCGACCTGTCGCACGCGTACGTCGAAGAGAACTCGGCCTACAGCTCGTGAGCAGCTCCGAGGAGGCCATCGAGAAGGCCGCGGTCCTGACCGAGGCGCTGCCGTGGCTGAAGGAGTTCCACGGCAAGACCGTCGTCGTCAAGTACGGCGGCAACGCGATGGTCGACGAGAAGCTCAAGCGGGCCTTCGCCGAGGACATCGTCTTCCTCCGGTACGCCGGGGTCCGGGTCGTCGTCGTGCACGGCGGCGGCCCGCAGATCAGCGAGATGCTCGGCCGGCTCGGCATCGACAGCGAGTTCCGCGGCGGGCTGCGGGTCACCACGCCGGAGGCGATGGACGTCGTCGGCATGGTCCTGGTCGGCAAGGTCGGCCGCGAGCTGGTCGGCCTGCTGAACGCGCACGGGCCGTTCGCGGTCGGGATGTCCGGTGAGGACGCCGGGCTGTTCACCGCCGAGCGGCGCGGCCTGGTGATCGACGGCGAGGCGGTCGACATCGGCCTGGTCGGCGACGTCGTCGACGTCCGGCCCGAGGCGGTCATCGACCTGATCGACGCCGGCCGGATCCCGGTCGTGTCGACGATCGCGCCGGACGAGGACGGCCAGGCGCACAACGTGAACGCCGACACCGCCGCGTCCGCGCTGGCGGTCGCGCTCGGCGCCGAGAAGCTCGTCGTACTGACCGATGTCGCGGGGCTCTACCGCAACTGGCCGGACAGCGACGAGATCATCACCCAGATCGACACCGCCGAGCTGGCCGAGCTGCTCCCCTCGCTCGCCTCGGGCATGGTCCCGAAGATGGAGGCGTGCCTGCGCGCCGTCCAGTCCGGGGTCTCCCGGGCGACCGTCATCGACGGCCGCGTGCCGCACTCGTTGCTGCTCGAGATCTTCACCGACGCCGGAAGTGGAACCCAGGTGATCCCGTCATGACTGAACTCATGCCTGCTGAGATCGGCGACCTGACCGCCACCGGCGCGGCGCTGACCGAGCGCTACACGCACTCGCTGATGAACACCTTCGGGCCGCCGAAGCGGGTGCTGGTCCGCGGCGAGGGCGCCTACCTGTGGGATGCCGACGGCAAGAAGTACCTCGACCTGCTGGGCGGCCTCGCGGTGAACTCGCTCGGCCACGCGCACCCGTTCGTCGTCTCCGCGGTGACGAGTCAGCTGACCACGCTCGGCCACGTGTCGAACTTCTTCGCCTCCGCGCCGCAGATCGCGCTCGCCGAGAAGCTGCTCTCGCTGATCGACGCCCCCGACGGCAAGGTGTTCTTCACCAACTCCGGCACCGAGGCCAACGAGGCGGCGTTCAAGATCACCCGCAAGACCGGGCGGACCAAGATCGTCTCCACCGTCGGCGCCTTCCACGGCCGCACGCTGGGCGCGCTCGCGATCACCTGGAAGCCGGCGTACCGGGAGGTGTTCGCGCCGCTGCCCGGTGACGTCACCTTCGTCCCGTACGGCGACGCGGCCGCGCTCGAGGCGGCCGTCGACGACGAGACCGCCGCGGTCGTGCTGGAGCCGATCCAGGGCGAGAACGGCGTCGTCGTACCGCCCGACGGGTATCTCCAGGCGGCGCGGCGGATCACGTCCGAGCACGGCGCGCTGCTGTGGATCGACGAGATCCAGACCGGCGTCGGGCGGACCGGGGACTGGTTCGCCTTCCAGCGCGAGGGGATCGTGCCGGACCTGGTCACGGTCGCGAAGGGGCTGGGCGCGGGGATCCCGATCGGGGCGTGCCTCGGGTTCGGGGCGGCGTCGTCGCTGCTGGAGCCGGGGAATCACGGGACGACGTTCGGCGGGAACCCGGTCGCGTCGATCGCCGGGCTGGCGGTGCTGACGGTGATCGAGCGGGACGACCTGCTCGCGAATGTGAGTGCTGTCGGCAACTACCTCACCGAATCTCTCACAGCTCTCGATCACCCACTGATCGCCGGCGTCCGCGGCCGCGGTCTGCTGCTGGCAGTTCAGCTCACCCAGCCCGTCTCCGACCAGATCGCCGCTCTGGCGCTCGACGCGGGATTTGTCATCAACAACCCGATTCCGGACGCGTTGCGCCTGGCGCCGCCGTACATTCTGACCAGGGCGGACGTGGACAGCTTCGTGGCCGCCCTCCCGGCGCTCCTCGACAAGGTGGAGGTTTAGATGACCCGGCACTTCCTGCGGGACGACGACCTGAGTCCGGTCGAGCAGGACGAGGTGCTGACGCTGGCCGAGCAGCTGGCCAAGGACCGGTTCGCGCACCAGCCGCTGGCCGGGCCGCAGACGGTTGCGGTGCTGTTCGACAAGACCTCGACCCGGACCCGGATCTCGTTCGCGGTCGGGATCGCCGACCTCGGCGGCGTACCGCTGATCATCGACGCGCAGACCTCGCAGCTCGGGCGCGGTGAGCCGATCGCCGACACCGCGCGGGTGCTCGACCGGCAGGTCGCCGCGATCGTGTGGCGGACCGCCGGGCAGACCCGGATCGAGGAGATGGCCGGCGCCTCCCGGGTGCCGGTGGTGAACGCGCTGACCGACGAGTTCCACCCGTGCCAGATCCTCGCCGACCTGATGACGGTCCGGCAGCACAAGGGCCGGACGGCCGGGCTGAAGCTGACCTACCTCGGCGACGGCGCGAACAACATGGCGCACTCGTACCTGCTCGGCGGCGCGACCGCCGGGATGCACGTCGCGATCGGCTCGCCGGCGGCGTACCAGCCGGACCCGGCGATCCTCGCGAAGGCGGTCGAGATCGCCTCGGAGACCGGCGGTTCGGTGAGCTGGACCGACGACGCGTCCGAGGCTGTCGCCGGTGCGGACGTCGTCGCGACCGACACCTGGGTGTCGATGGGTCAGGAGGCCGAGGCCGAGCTGCGCGAGGCGCCGTTCGTCCCGTACTCCGTGACCGAGGAGCTGGTCGCGAAGGCGAATCCCGGCGCGATCGTGCTGCACTGCCTACCGGCGTACCGGGGCAAGGAGATCGACGCGGTCTTCCTGGACGGGCCGGACTCGGTGGTGTGGGACGAGGCGGAGAACCGGTTGCACGCGCAGAAGGCTTTGCTGTCCTGGCTGCTGGCCCGAAACTTCTCCTCATGACCACGAACGACACGGACCACCCGGTGACCGCCGGCGCCGAACCGCGCACGCTGATCGCACCGACCACGAAGACCGCACGTCAGCAACGGATCGTGGAGCTGCTGGGCCGCCAGCCGGTGCGGTCGCAGACCGAGCTGGCCGAGCTGCTCGGCGAGGCCGGCCTCGGGGTCGGTCAGGCGACGCTGTCGCGCGACCTGGTCGAGATCGGCGCGGTCAAGGTGCGGGACGCGGTCGGGCAGCTCGTGTACGCCGTACCGGGTGAAGGTGGCGATCGGAGCCCGCGAGCTGGTGAGGCGGCTGCGTTCGAGGCGCGGCTGGCGCGGGTCGCGTCCGAGCTGTTGGTCTCCGCGGAGGGCAGTGCGAATCTGGTCATCTTGCGGACGCCGCCGGGGGCCGCGCAGTACTTCGCGTCGGCGATCGACCATGTGGGGCTGGACGATGTGCTCGGGACGATCGCGGGGGACGACACGGTGATGGTGGTGTCGCGGAACCCGGTGGGTGGTGAGGCGCTGGCGGCGCGATTCTTGAGCCTGGCCGCGCGCACGGAGAAGGACCCGAGCTAGTTGCTGCTCGCAACTTTGAGAGGATTGCTGGATGAGTACGGGAGAGAGTGCGGCGTTGTGGGGCGGCCGGTTCGCCGGCGGGCCGGCGGACGCGCTGGCGGCGCTGAGCAAGTCGACCGACTTCGACTGGCGGCTGGCGCCGTACGACATCGCCGGGTCGAAGGCGCACGCGAAGGTGCTGCACCGCGCCGGGCTGCTGACCGACGACGACCTCGAGGGCATGCTGCGCGGGCTCGACGAGCTGCTGGCCGACGTACTGTCCGGTGCGTTCCTGCCGGCTGAGGCCGACGAGGACGTGCACACCGCGCTGGAGCGCGGGCTGCTCGACCGGCTCGGCGCCGAGCTCGGTGGGCGGCTGCGCGCCGGTCGCTCGCGGAACGACCAGGTCGCGACGCTCTTCCGCAGCTACCTGCGCGAGCACGGCCGGATCATCGCGCGGCTCGTGCTCGACCAGGTCGGCACGCTCGCCGACCAGGCCGAGAAGCACCTGGGCGTCTCGATGCCGGGCCGCACGCACCTGCAGCACGCGCAGCCGGTGCTGCTCTCGCACCACCTGCTCGCGCACGCCTGGCCGCTGATCCGCGACCTGGAGCGGCTGGCCGAGTGGGACGCGCGCGTCGCGGCCGACTCGCCGTACGGGGCTGGTGCGCTGGCCGGCTCCTCGCTCGGGCTCGACCCGCTGTTCGTGGCGACCGAGCTGGGCTTCACCAACTCCTCGCCGAACTCGATCGACGGGACCTCGGCGCGCGACTTCGTCGCCGAGTTCGCGTTCGTCACCGCGCAGATCGGCGTCGACCTGTCCCGGCAGGCCGAGGAGATCATCCTCTGGGCGACCAAGGAGTTCGGCTTCGTCCGGCTCGACGACGCGTTCTCCACCGGCTCGTCGATCATGCCGCAGAAGAAGAACCCCGACATCGCCGAGCTGGCCCGCGGCAAGTCGGGCCGGCTGATCGGGAACCTGACCGGCCTGCTGGCGACGCTGAAGGCGCAGCCGCTGGCGTACAACCGCGACCTGCAGGAGGACAAGGAGCCGGTCTTCGACTCCGTCGACACCCTCGAGGTGCTGCTGCCGGCGTTCACGGGGATGATCCGGACGCTGGTGTTCGACACCGCCCGGCTGGAGGAGCTGGCGCCGCAGGGGTTCTCGCTGGCGACGGACATCGCCGAGTGGCTGGTCCGTCAGAAGGTGCCGTTCCGGATTGCGCACGAGCTGGCCGGCGCGTGTGTCCAGGAGTGCGAGAAGCGCGGGATCGAGCTGTGGGATCTGACCGACGCCGAGCTGGCGGCGATCTCGCCGCATCTCACGCCGGAGGTGCGCTCGGTGCTGACGGTCGAGGGCTCGGTCGCGTCGCGCAACGCCCGCGGCGGGACCGCGGGGGAGCGCGTCGCCGAGCAGCTCGCCGAGCTGCGTTCGCGCGCTGCCGAGTTCACCGAGCGCCTCGGCTGACCAGGCTTTTGATCGGCCAGTAGGGTCCTGGCATGCCCGTTCGCCGTACTCTGCTGGCCGGTCCCGTCCTCGAGGTCGCGCCCAAACTCCTCGGCATGGTCGTACGCCGGACCACCGAGGAGGGCACGGTCGCCGTCCGGATCACCGAGGTCGAGGCGTACGACGGCGCCAACGACGCCGGCTCGCACGCCTTCCGCGGCGAGACCCCGCGGAACGCGGTGATGTTCGGCCCGGCCGGGTTCTTGTACGTGTACTTCACGTACGGCATGCACTACTGCATGAACGTCGTCCTCGGCCCCGACGGCCAGCCTTCAGCCGCGCTGATCCGCGCCGGCGAGGTCATCGAAGGCATCGAGCTGGCCCGCAGCCGCCGCGGCGCTCCTGAGCCCTCGGCGAAGTTCAACCAGGCGACCCCCGGCCGCTCCCCGGGCCGCCCGACCCGCCGTACGCCGAACCCGGACCGGGACCTCGCCCGAGGCCCGGCCCGCCTCTGCGTCGCCCTCGGCATCACCGACCGCACCCCCAACGGCACCGACCTGCTCGCCAAGTCGTCCGCCGTCCAACTCCTCCCCGGCCCCGGCTTCGAGGGCGTCCCGTCCACCGGTCCCCGAGTAGGCCTGCGAGAAGCCGCCGACAACCCCTGGCGCTTCTGGATCCCGGACGACCCGACGGTTTCGCCGTACAGGCCGCACGTCCCCAAGCGCAGGGCATGAAACAGCCCCACAGCCATCAGCTGTGGGGCTGTTTGCTCAGAAGCCCAGCCGCTGTGCGATCAGGATGTCCGTCTTGCGGACCGGTGCTCCGTCGAGGTTGTCCGGGTTGTCGGGGGTGACGACCGTGCCGGCGGCGGCTACGCGGTCGAGGACCTTCAGGCCCAGCGGGTCGATGGTGCCGAAGATCGTGTAGTCGGGGCGGAGGCGGGAGTCGCCGAAGGTGAGGAAGAACTGGCTGCCGTTGGTGTTCGGGCCGGCGTTCGCCATCGCCAGGGTGCCGCGGGCGTAGAGGCGGGCGGGGCTGGTCGGCGGGTCGTTCGGGTACATCGGGAGGCCGACCGGCAGTTCGTCCTTGTAGCTGTAGCCGGGGCCGCGCTCACCGGAGCCGGTCGGGTCGCCGCACTGCAGGACCTTCAGGGTCGGGTAGAGCGTGAGCCGGTGGCAGGTGGTGAAGTTGTAGAACCGGCTCTTGGCCAGGTGGAGGAAGCTCTGCACAGTGCACGGCGCCTTGGCGCGGTCCAGGGTGAGCAGCATCGGGCCCTGGTTCGTCGCCACGAGCACCTTCACCACGCCCTTGGACGGCGTCGGTGTCGGGTCCGGCGGCAGCGACACCGGGCGCGGTGACGGGTCGTCGGGCGTCGCGGTGTACTGGCACGGACCCGTCGTGGTCCCGCTGGGCGCGGCAGTCTGGGCCGGCGCGACCTCGGCCGGCGCCGAGCCGGGCTGGACGCCCAGCTGCAGCGGGGCCTCGGCAGGCGCCGGGGCGGGGGCCGGTACGGCGGCCAGCGCCGTACCGGTGGTGGCGAGCAGGCCTGCGACGCTCAGCGCGGCGCAGGCGATGACGCTGGTGGCTCTCATCGTGGTTCTCCTCCAGGGCGTTTCGGGATCAACCGGTGGCCAGCGTGAAGATCCGCAGGTCGCGATTCTCCGGCAGCGTCACGCTAACCGGAATCCGGTCCGCGGCAACCGGAACCGGCGTGGTGGCGAAGATGTGGGTGGCCACGTTGTCGCGTCCACCGCCCGACTCGTTGCGGTACGGCGTGGAGGCGACCACCAGGTTTCCGAAGTGCACGGTGTCGCCACCACCGCCCAGCGTCCAGTCGCTGAACGACAGGTCGATCGCGCTGGTCGAGCCGTCGGCGTACCGCAGCGTCGCGGTCGCCTGCTGGTTCCCGTTCACCGCGCTGCCGACGAACGACAGCTTCGTGGTGCCGGCCGGCAGCGCCAGGTCGAGCTGCTGCCCGTCAGCGGGTACGTTGTCCGGCTCACCCACCGGTACGCCGGGCCAGGTGAGCGTCAGCCCCTCCTTCGTCACCGTGCCACCAGGGGTGAGCCCGGCCGCGGCCAGCGCCTGCCGCGAGTAGCTGACGCCGCCGCCGTCGTAGTCCGCCTCGGTGTGGTCACCGGCGTCGTCGGAGGCCGCCACGCCCTCGCGGAGTACGGAGAACGAGTTGGGCAGCCCCACCACGACGGTGAAGCCCAGTCGCGGCAGCACCGTCCCGTCGGCCGCCTTGAGCGCGACGGTCACCGGGTAGCGGCCGTCCGGCGTACCGGGGGCTGCGGTGATGCGCACAGGTGCACCGCCGGACTGGTCGACCGTGAAGCTGCCACTCGCTGGGGACGCGGTCAGGCCCGCGGGGGTTGTCACGGCGTACGAGACGCTGGTCGCCGTTCCGCTGAGTCGGTGCGCCTTGATCGTCACCGGCTCGGACGTCGTGCCGGGTGCGACGACAAGCCGGCCGATGTCGGTCGAGGTCTGGAACGGGATCTCACCGGTCCGCCACGACGGCGGTGCGTCCTTCGCGGCCGCGCCCCAGGCGGTGTTCGGTGTCGCGGCGACCTTGAAGTCGAGCGTGCCGCCGCGCTGGACGAAACTTTCTGTGAGCCAGGGCTTCGAGGACGACCGGCCGTCGACGCGCAGGCTGTGCACGTACTTCGCCGCCGTCGAGGCGCCGGGCGCGTTGATCCGGATCGTGCGGCCCTTGTCGCGGTGGATCACAGCGCGCGGGAACAGCGGTGCCGCGACCTGCAGCTCGGCGCGGCTCGGCACCTCGGGGTACAGGCCGAGCGCGGTCCACACGTACCAAGACGACATCGCGCCCAGGTCGTCGTTGCCGGGGATCCCGCCGGTGCTGGTGTTCCACAGCTGAGTCATTGCCTGACGCAACGTTTCCTGCGCCTTCCACGGCTGCCCGCTGTAGTTGTAGATCCAGGGCGTGTTGATCGACGGCTCGTTGTCCATCTCGGCGTGCAGGTCACCGGACCTGGTCAGCGCCCAGTTGCCGTCGGCATCCTTGAAGAACGCGTCGAGCCGCTGGTTCACCGCGTCCTTGCCACCCATCGCGTCGAACAGCCCGGCGCGGTTGTGCGGGATCATCCAGGTGTACTGCGCGCTGCTGCCCTCGGCGAAGCCGTCCTGCGTCGCCGGGGTGAAGGCCGGCCAGGCGCCGTTCTCGTCGCGGTTCTGGATGTAGCCACCGTTCTCGGGGTTGAACACGTTCTGCCAGTACTGCGAGCGCTTCACGAACTTGTCTGCGGTCTTCCGGTCGCCGACCGCGGCAGCCAGTTCGGCGAGCGCGAAGTCGGCGGTGGTGTCCTCGAGCGTCTCGACCGCGCCGCCCCAGGCGTTCGACTTGGTCGGGATGTAGCCGAGGGCCAGGTACTTGTCGAGCGACGGCCGCTGCCCGATCGACATCACCGGCTTGCCGGCCGAGCTGAGGTCCTTCGCGGTCGGAACCGTCGCCGCCTTGACCAGCGACTTCAGCGCGGCCCGTACGTCGAAGTTGGTGCCGCCGAACGCGTGGATCCCGGCCAGCGCGGGCGCTGACGGGTCACCGGTCATCACCGCCGTACTGCCGGAGGCGTGCGTCCAGCGATCCCAGATGCCGTCGTTCTGCTGCGCCTGGTTCAGCAGCGACTGGGCGACGTCACCTGCTCGCTGCGGCTCCAGCAGGGTGAGCAGCTGGACCTGCGAGCGGTAGACGTCCCAGCCGGAGAAGGTGGCGTACTGGTTGTGCTGGCCGCGGCTCAGCTGGTGCGGCTTCTGGTCGAAGCCCCAGTACTGGCCGTTGACGTCGTTGAAGACGTTCGGGTGCAGCAGCGCGTGGTAGAGCGCGGTGTAGAAGGTGGTCCGGTCGGCGGTGGCGCCACCGGTGACCTCGATCCGGTTCAGCTGGTCGCGCCAGGCCTGCTTGGCCATGGCCGCGGTCTTGGCGAGCGACTGGCCGCGTGGGTTCTCCTTGGCCAGGTTGGCTGCTGCGTTCGCCTTGCTGACGTAGGAGATCCCGATGCGCATGTTCACGGTGCTGCTGTCGAAGCCGAGGTAGGCGCCGGAGCCCTTGCCTGCCGGCATCCAGCCGTCCGTCCCGTACGTCGTACCGCCGGTGGCCGAGGTGCTGCCCGGGCTGACCGTCGTGTCCTTCCAGGTGCCGTGGTTGGCGAACGGCTGGTCGAACTGGGCGACGAAGTGCAGCGTGTAGTAGCTGCGCTGGCCGACGGAGGCCAGGTAGCCGCAGAAGTTGCCGCTGGTCACCGAGCCGGTGACAGTGCGCTTCACCGGGTCGATGGTGACCTGGGCGTCGCTGGAGCCGACCTCGGAGTTCGCCGTACGGAACAGGAGGGACTTGGCCTTGTCAGCGGGGAAGGTGAAGGTGGCTGCGCCGGTACGGGTGGTGGCGGCCAGCTCGGCGGTGGCACCGGAGTCGAGGCCGACCTTGTAGTAGCCGGGCTTGGCGATCTCGTTGGCGTGGGAGAACGTGCTGGCGTACACCTCGTCCTTGGCGTCGGTCTGCGGGGAGGTGGTGACCGCGCCGGTGTACGGGAAGATGGGGATGTCGCCGGAGCCGCCGGCGCACCCTGTGCCGGACATGTGGGTCAGGCTGAAGCCGCGGATGCGCGTGGCGTCGTACAGGTAGCCGCCGGGCGCTGCGGTGCGGAACTGGTTGCCGCGGCTCGTCTCCGGGCTGAAGGAGAACATCCCGAACGGCATGACCGCGCCGGGGAACACGTCACCGAGGTTGGACGTGCCGATGAGCGGGTCGACGTGCTCGGTGGGATCCGGTGAGCTGCTGGTAATTCTGCTCTGTCCGACAGCCTCCTGCGCTCTGAGCCCCGGCGGTGCCGTGCTCGGTGGTTCAGTGGTCGGGCGGCCGTCGTACTGCGGAGACGGACTCGGTACTGCCGAGGCCAGCGCGGTGGAGACCAGTGCGGTGATCAGTGAGCCGGCCAGAACGGCGGCAGTACGACGCGACTTCTTCACGGGCGGTCCTTCGACGTCGGGACAGCACCCCACCCCACGCGGCCGCACCCCGCCCGGCGCACGTCGTCCAGGGCGGCGGACGGCGTACGACCGAGCGGGGCAGGGCTACGGTCAGGACGGCGCTGTCACGGGCGGTGTGACATCGTTGTCAGCAAGAAATACCGGACTGTCACACGCCGCGTCAAGAGTTTCGGCACGTTCCGCAACCGGGCAACCGCGTTCCGCAACTCACGACGGCTCACCGGCCGCCCGCTCAGGTGACCGGAGCCAGGTTCGGGCCGGTCGTCCCCAACTGCTCGGCCGCGACCACCTCGGGGACCGGCCAGCGGATGCTCGGCGGCGGCCAGTGCAGACCGGTGGCCGCCAGGAAGTCGGCCGGCGGCTCGTAGACCGGCGGCTGCTGGTTGTCCGGGATCAGGCTCGCCCACTGGATGCCCGCCGTACGGTCCGCGAACTCCTGCTGCAGCCCGGCCAGCCGCTCCGGCTGCTGAATCAGGTCGACGGCCGTCGCAGCGAGGTAGCGCGCCGCCGACAGCATGCCCTGGTGGCCGATCGAGCTGCCGGCGGTCGACGTCACCGTCCAGTTGTGGTTCGGCAGCCCGGTCGGGAACGTCGTGACCAGTGCTGTCACCACCGGCGTCCGCCAGCTCACGTCAGCGGTGTCGGTGGAGATCCCGCCGCCGAATGCAGGCGCCGGGGGAGTCAGCGGGACCAGCCCGGTCGGCAGCCCCGCCTCCGGCTTCCCGACCGATCGCTGCAGTGCCTTGGCCAGCTCCTGGTCGGCGGCGCTGAACACCGGGGCGCCCAGCTGCTGCATGTTCTCGTTGAGGAGCTCGGCGCCGGCCTTGTTGCCGAGCGTGTTCCAGGTCGCGGAGTGGAACTTGTGCGCCAGCTTCGTCTGGCTGGCCTGTGCGGCGGCCTTCGCACACTCGACGATCTTGTCGTACAGCACCTGCACCCGCGCCGGGCTGCCCTCGCGGACGAAGTACCAGATCGAGCACATGTCCGGGGTGACGTTCGGCGCCCCGCCGCCGTTGATCACCGCGTAGTGGAACCGGCCGGACGCGGCCACGTTCTTCTCCCGCAGGTACTCCGTCATCGTCGCCATCAGCAGCGCCGCGTCCAGCCCGCTCTTGTTGCCCAGCGGGTTCGCGCCGTGCCCGGCGGCGCCCAGGAAGGTGAAGGTGGCCGAGCTGAGTGCGCTGGTGGTGTTCCAGAACGCCAGCGAGTTGTTGAACGGGTGCCAGTCCAGGAAAGCGTCCAGCCCGTCGTACACGCCGGCCTTGACCAGGTACGGCTTGCCGACCAGCTGCTCCTCGCCGGTCGTCCCGAACACCTTCACGGTCGCCTTCAGCCCACCGGCCCGGATCGCCTGGCTGACAGCGATCGCCGCGGCCGTCGAGCCCGCGCCGAGCAGGTTGTGCGCGTCGCCGTGACCAGCGCCGTACGTCGGCCCGTAGGCGTCGTAGTTGTAGACCAGCGGGTCGTGGCTACTGGCACCCCGCTGTTGCGACAGGCCCGGCAGGGCGTCGTACTCGGCGTTGAAGCCCAGCACCGGTCCACCCGACCCGTACGTCGCGACGAAGGCGGCGGGCAGCCCGCCGACGCCCCACTGGATGGTGAACCCGTACTTGCGCAGCAGCGCCGCGGTCGCGAGCGACGACTTCCACTCGCGCAGGGACAGCTCGGCGTACTGCCAGATGTCGTCGGCCAGGCGGATCACCTCGGCCTTGTTCGCGTCGAGCCAGGCCAGCGCGGTGGTCTTGGCGCTGCTGCTCAGGGCGAGACCGGTCGGCGCCCGGTACGCCGTGGGGTCGACGCCCTTGCTCTCGTCGTACCCGAGCGAAGCGCCCAGCACCGGATCGGCTTTCGCCATCGCCAACGGCCCGGCCGCGGCGGTCAGACCGAACGCCTGCAGAAGACGCCGGCGGCCGACGTCGTAGTTGTTCGCCACGTGAATCCTCACTTGTAGTGGATCGGACGATCACTACAAGTGCTGGACGGCACGCGATGGTTCCGCCCCGGCGGACGTTGGCCAACTCCGCCGGGGGAGGTTTCAAGCGGTTCCCGGGGGTCAGCGACCGACTGGTGACAGACCCAGCTGGCGGCCGAGCAGGCCGCGGGGCTTGCCACCCAGGCGCTGGGCGATGTCGGCGATGACCTTGGAGGCCGGGGTGTCCGGGTCGGCGACGGCGAGCGGCTTGCCGAGGTCGCCGCCGCTGCGGAGGCGCTCGTCGAGGGGGATCTCGCCGAGCAGGGGGATCGGGTAGCCGAGGCGGGCCGAGAGGGTCTCGGAGACGCGCAGGCCGCCGCCGGTGCCGAAGATCTCGATCCGGTGCTCGGGGCCGCAGTGCGGGCAGGGCAGGAACGACATGTTCTCGATCACGCCCGCGACCCGCTGGTGCACCATCTGGGCCATCGTGCCGGCCCGCTCGGCCACCTCGGCGGCGGCCTCCTGCGGGGTGGTCACGACGATCACCTCGGCGCTGGTCAGCCGCTGGCCGACCGAGATCGCGATGTCACCGGTGCCCGGCGGGAGGTCGAGCAGCAGGACGTCGAGGTCGCCCCAGTAGACGTCGGCGAGCATCTGCACCAGCGCCCGGTCCAGGATCGGGCCGCGCCAGGCGACCACCTGGTCGCGCTTGGGCTTCAGCATCCCGATCGAGATCACCTTCACGCCGTGCGCGGGCACCGGCATGATCATGTCGTCGACGGCGGTCGGCCGCTCGTCGGCGACCCCGAACATGGCCGGCACCGAGTGCCCGTAGATGTCGGCGTCCAGGACACCGACCGACAGCCCCTTCGCGGCCATCGCGACCGCCAGGTTCACCGTCACCGACGACTTGCCGACGCCACCCTTGCCGGACGCGATCGCGAACACCTTGGTCAGCGAGTCGGCCCGCGAGAACGGGATCTCCTTCTCCGCGACCCCGCCGCGCAGCTGCGTCTGCAACGCCGCCCGCTGCTCGGTCGACATCACCCCGAGCTCGACCTCGACCCCGGTGACGCCGTCGAGCGCACTCACCGCGGCGATCGTGTCCCGCCGCAACGTGTCCTTCATCGGGCACCCGGCGACGGTCAGCAGGATCTTCACCGCGACCACACCGTCGGTCTTCACCACCACGGACTCGACCATGCCGAGCTCGGTGATCGGTTTCTTGATCTCGGGGTCGATCACAGACCCGAGCGCCGCGGTCACCTGGTCAGCAGAGGGAGCCATGCACACAGGCTACGTGGTGCTCCACAACCCTCCCACCACGGTCCGTGTGACGTAGCTCCGGCAAGGCAACCCTAAGTAAGGCTTGAACTATGATCCGTCCACCGAGCGATAGCCGGCGCCCCCGGACCGACCGACAGGACCCTCGTGACGACCGATCTCCCCGTACCTTTCCAGCCCTGCTGGCTGCACTGGATCGCCGTCCCGACCGAGGACCAGGCGGGTGTGCTGGCAGCGCTCGACCTGACCGCCGCCGCCCCGATCGACTTCGCGACAGCCGCGGATCTGGTCGACGAGCACGCGCACCTCGACGGGGACGCCGTGTACGAGCACGTCGTGGTGACGCCGGCGCTGGACGGGTGGGTCCTGGTGTTCGGGCGCTGGTGCGCGCCGGACGACGAGGAGCGGGCCGTTGACGTGCTGCGGGTGTGCGAGGAACTCAGTACGACGTACGGGCGGGCGCAGGCGTACTTCTTCGGCCTGCAGGCCGACGGGTCGGCGTGGTTGCTGGCGGAGGACGGCGTCGTGCGGCGGCGGTTCGTGGCCAGGGGAGAGCCGGGGGACGACCTGCTGACGATCGGGGAGCCGGTGGAGCTCGAGGTCAGCAGGCTGGCGGACGAGGACCCCGACGAGTGGAAGTCGATCCGGTTCGACCTCGCGCCGGAGATCGCCGCGGCGTACTCGGTGGATCCGCTGCGGCTGGGCCCGTCGACCGAGTTCACCGGGCAGTGCCTGGTCGCGCGGACGCCGTACTAGACCCGGTCGTCCTCACGGTCCTTGTCGAGGTCGGCCAGCAGGGAGCGGAGCTCGGAGCGGAGGAAGTCTCGGGTGGCCACCTCGCCGACGGACATGCGGAGCGAAGCCATCTCGCGGGCCAGGAACTCCATGTCGGCGCGGGTTCGGGCGTCGACGTCGCGGTCGCGTTCGTACTGGACGCGGTCGCGGGCCTCCTGGCGGTTCTGGGCGAGCAGGATCAGCGGGGCGGCGTACGACGCCTGGAGGCTGAGCGCGAGGGTGAGGAAGATGAACGGGTACTGGTCGAAGCGCAGGCTCTCCGGCGCGAAGATGTTCCAGCCGACCCAGAACAGGATCGTCGCGGTCATGTAGACCAGGAACTGGCCGGTGCCGAGGAAGCGGGCGATGCGTTCCGACAGCCGGCCGAACGCGTCGGCGTCGTACGCGCGGCGGCGGACCAGCGTGCGGCGCAGCTCGCGGGGGACGTCGAGGCGGTCGGCGGCCGGGCGGGTCAGCCGGCGCTCCTCCGAGCGCGCGGGCCGGCGGTCGTCCGAGCGGCCGGAGCGGCCGTCCTGGCGGGACCGGCCGGTACGGCGGTCGTCGCGGTCGTCACGGGGCATCCCGGTCCACCTCCTGCTGTGCGGAGCCGCGCCAGTCGTCGGGCAGCAGATGGTCGAGTACGTCGTCGACGGTGACCGCGCCGAGCAGCCGGCCCTCGTCGTCGAGCACGGGAGCGGCGACCAGGTTGTACGTCGCCAGGTACTTGCTGACGGCCTGCAGCCCGTCGTCCGGCCGCAGCCCGTCCAGGTCAGTGTCCAGCACGCCGGACACCAGCGCCGACGGCGGCTCGCGCAGCAGGCGCTGGATGTGGCCGATGCCGATGAAGCGCCCGGTCGGCGTCTCCAGCGGCGGGCGGCACACGTAGATCATCGCCGCCAGCGCCGGGCTCAGCTCCGCGTTGCGCACATGCGCGAGCGCGTCGGCGACGGTCGCGTCCGCGGGCAGGATCACCGGCTCCGACGTCATCAGCCCGCCCGCCGTCCGCTCCTCGTACGTCAGCAGGCGGCGTACGTCCTCGGCCTCGTCCGGCTCCATCAGCGTCAGCAGCCGCTCGGCCGTCTCGGTCGGCAGCTCGGCGATCAGGTCGGCGGCGTCGTCGGGCGACATCTCCTCGAGCACGTCCGCGGCCCGCTCGGTGTCGAGCCCGGCCAGGATCTCCACCTGGTCGTCCTCGGGCAGCTCTTCCAGTACGTCGGCCAGCCGCTCGTCGTTCAGTGCCGACGCGATCTCCTTGCGCCGCTTGGGCGACAGCTCGTGCAGTACGCCGGCCAGGTCGGCGGGTTTCATCGTGTCCATCGCCGCCAGCATGTGGGTCGCGCCCTGCGCTTCCTCGGTCTGCGCGAACCCGCTGACGTCGGACCAGTCGAGCACGTGCGACTGCCCGCGCCGCCGGAACCGCTTGGCGCCCTCGGTGACGGCGACCTTGGACAGCACCCAGTCGCGCGTCCGCCACTGCTCCATCGCCAGGTCGAACACGACCGCGGAGGCGCCGGTCTCGCGGATCGTCACGGTCCGGTCGAGCAGCTCGCCGAGCACCAGCACCTCGGTCGCCCGCTGCTCGAACCGGCGCATGTTCAGCAGCCCGGTGGTGATCACGTGACCGACGTCGACCGAGGTCACCCGCGTCATCGGCAGGAAGATCCGCCGCCGGGTGAACACCTCGACGACCAGCCCGAGCACCCGCGGCGGCTGGGTGTCCTGCCGCAGCATCACCACGACGTCACGCACCTTGCCGACCTGGTCCCCGTTCGGGTCGTACACGGGCAACCCGGCCAACCGGGCCACGTACACACGCGCCGGAGATCCGCTCATGCCCCGAGGCTAACCGCCCAACCCGTCCAGCCCTCTCACCAGCTGTCGGCAGGGTGCTGTGTCGAGTCCGCTCACTCGGTGGGGAAGAGTCGGCCCGCTGGTGCTGAGGAGCCCACCCGCCCGATGGTGAAGAGTCCGCCCCCGCTGGTGCTGAGGAGCTCACCCGCCCGGTGGGGAAGAGTCCGCCCCCCGCTGGTGCTGAGGAGCTCACCCGCCCGGTGGGGAAGAGTCCGCCTGCGGGCTTGTGAAGTGCCTGCCCGCCGGTGGGGAAGAGGACTGAGCGGCGCCCTGCCCGTCCCATCGCCGCCGAGCGCAGCGAAGGCGGGGGCGAGGCACTCCGGTTGTTCCCGGCCGGTGGGGCCCCAGCCCGTGCCGACCTTGTCGGCCGCATCGCCGCGGGGCCAGGGGGCAGCGCCCAGCCCGCCCCGCTGGCGGGAGCGGGGCGAGCTGGGGGCTGACTACCCGGCGGTGTCCAGGGTGGGGTCGGTGACCGTGGCGATCAGCTCGGCGAGGGTGACGCTCGGGTGCTGGACCGGGGGAGTGGTGATCGGGACGGGGGCGTTCCAGATGCCGGGGTTGGCGCGGCGGCCGTCGCCTTCGACGGTGGCGATGGCGAGCTGGCCGTCCGGGCGGACGTAGCTGGCCCAGTAGGCCTGGGTGCCTCGGGTGCCGACGCGGACCTGCTCGCCGGTGGCGGTGGTGGTGACCCAGCAGGTGGTGAACTTCGAGTTGTCGTCCATCAGGCCGCAGGTGTCGGCGCGGGGGTGCGGGATGCCGTTGCCGTTCGGGGGCTCGTGGGCGGCCCTCGGCATCACGGCGATCGCGACCCAGCCGACGCCGCCGGCCTCGGTCCAGTCCGCGCGGGCTCCGGCCCGGCCGACCGTGCTGTGGCAGGGGATGGTCGAAGCCTTGACGACCGAGCTGGTCGAGCGTCCGACCAGGTGCTCACGGTTCGGGTCGGCGTGCGCGGCGAAGACGTCCAGGTGGTTCGACGGGGGCGGCTTCGGGCGACCGGGCAGACCAGCGGGCGGCATGGCGCCGTCCCGAGGACACGTGTACGACGGCCCGCCGGGCGTCGGCTGGATCACGTAGCTCCCGTCCGCGCGGAGCTGGACGCTCCCGCCGCCCGGAGCCGACACGTCCCCAGCCACCCCGGGCTCCGCCGTACCGCCGAAGTGAGCGCTCGCCAGGCTGCCCCCGCCGGCGACCAGCGCCACCGCGAACGCGCTCCCCGCGCCGATCGCCGCCCGGCGGCGCCGCAGCCGGCGGCGGCCCCGGACGACGTCGGCACCGGGATCGGCCGCCAAGGTCTCGGTCCACGCCGTACTGCGGCGCAGCTGCTCGTGCAGGTCGTTCTCGTTCATCAGGCGTCCTCCATCAGTTCTGCGAGTCGGGAGTCGGCCAACTGACCCCTGAGGTTGTGCAGCGCCTTCGACGACTGGCTCTTCACCGTGCCGGCGGTGATCTGCAGGTCGGCCGCGGTCTCCTCGACCGACAGCCCCAGCCAGAACCGCAGTACGATCACCCGCCGCTGCCCCGCGGCGAGCGTGCTCAGCGCGGCCATCAGCTCGTCGCGGTCCTCCAGCCCGAGCCCCTCGTCGACAGCGCGCTCCGGCAGCTCGCCGGAGGCTTGCTCGCGCCGCCAGGCCCGCCGGCTGGCGTCGATCCCGGCGTTGACCAGGATCCGCCGCACGTAGGCGTCGGCCCCGTCCGTACGCCGGACCCGCGGCCACGCGACGTACAGCTTGGCGAGCGCGGTCTGGACCAGGTCCTCGGCGTGGTGCCGGTCGCCGCAGAGCAGGTAGGCGGTGCCGACCAGCCGGGACCGCCGGGTCGCGACGTACTCGGAGAACTCCTGGTCCCGCCGGTGTTTGCCCAGCATCTGCGTTTCCCGTCGTCGCCGGATCAGTTGACGATCACAAGTACGGGACCCGGTTCGAACAGGTTGCCTCGGCGACGGGGGCGTGTCGGCTCCTGGACGGCGGGGTGCCGAATCGGCAAACGGTTTCTAGAATTCCTCCGGGCCGGTACATCGTTGTCATCGGTCGGTTGAGTCGTGGGCGGATGGGGCGGGCATGCTGAGATCCACTGGACTGGGGACCGAGAACGAGGCGACGTACCTGGCGCTGGTGCGCCAGGGGTCGGCGACCCCGTCCGAGCTGGCTGACCGGGTCGGGCTGTCGGAGGCGGATGTACTGCGGGCCGTCGACGCGCTGCAGCGGGAGGGGTTCGTGCACCGCACGCCTCCGCCGCGGGAGCTGGTCGTACCGGTGCCGCCTGACCTGGCGGTGGAGCAACTGGTCCAGCGCCAGGAGGAGGAGCTCGAGCGGGTCCGCGAGGCGGCGTACCGGTTGACGGCGGCGGCGTACAACCTGGCCAGCGACCGGCGGACCGAGGAGCTCATCGAGATCGTCTCCGGGCAGACAGCGGTCGGGCTGGCGTTCGACCGGGTTCAGCGGGCGGCGCGGGAGCAGGTGCGCGAGCTGGTGGCACCCCCGTACGCCGCGACGGCTGAGGTGAACAGGACCCAGCTCGCTCGGCAGGCGGAGGGCGTTGCGTACCGGGTCGTCTACGACAGCTCAGCGCTCACCGACGAGCTGCTGTCGGCCAGCGCGGTCAGCCACGTGCGTGCTGGCGAGCAGGCGCGCATCGTCGACGACCTGCCGACCAAGCTGGCGGTAGCGGACCGGGAGCTGGCGCTGCTGCCGCTCGACTGGGCAACGCCAGCACGGGACGCTGCGCTGCTGGTGCACCCCTGCGGCCTGCTCGACGCACTGGTCGCCCTGTTCGAGACCGTCTGGTCGCGGGCCAGTCCGCTCGTCGTGACGGCCGAGGACACGCTCTCGGCAGAGGACCCGATGTCGGCCGAGGACAGGTACCTGCTGTCGCTACTGGTGGCCGGGCTGACCGACGACGCGGCAGGCGTCCGGCTGGGGATCAGCCGGCGGACGGTGGCGCGCCGGGTACAGCTGCTGATGGAGCGGACCAATTCGCGCTCGCGCCTGCAGCTCGGCTGGCACGCGCGGGACCGCGGCTGGCTCTGACGGCTGTCCAGTTGCTGGACGACCTGTCCGAATTGGTCGTGTCAGCTTTGCGCCAGGGCAGATCGATGGCAGCGGGCGGGGCGCCGCGCGTGTAATGCGGGGAACCCCTGCACCCCTTGGAGTCCCCTTGTCCCAGTACTTCGCCCGCAGCGGCGGTCGCGGTCGCGGTGTGGTCGCCGTCGGCGCCACGCTCGTGCTGCTGACCGCGGCCTGGCCGGCGCCCGCTGGAGCTGCCCAGACCAGCTCCGCCCAGACCAGCTCTGCCCAGACCGGCTCGCCCCAGCCCAGCGCCACCAAGAGCGGCAGCACCGGCAAGACCCGGACCGTCACCCTCATCACCGGCGACAAGGTCACCGCGACCACCACCGCCGACGGCCACACCACCGCCACCGTCCAGAAGCCAACCGGCGGCCCGGCCGGCGCGCACATCATGACGGTCGGCAAGGACACCTACGTCTACCCCGACGCCGCCATGCCGTACGTCGCCTCCGGTGTGCTCGACGAGGGCCTGTTCAACGTCTCCGACCTGATCGCCGACGGCTACGACGACGCGAAGACGACCCGGCTGCCGCTGATCGTCTCCTACACCGACGCTGCCGCCCGCAAGCAGGCGGTGCCGCCCGGTGCCCGGCGTACGCGCGCCCTGAGCAGCATCCAGGGCGCCGCGCTGGAGGCCGACCGCAGCGAGTCGTTCTGGTCCGCTGTCACCAGCAAGTCGGCCGGGATCGCCAAGGTCTGGCTGGACGGCAAGGTGAAGGCGTCGCTGGCCGACACCACCGCGCAGATCGGTGCGCCGGAGGTCTGGCAGGGCGGCAACACCGGCCAGGGCGTCGACGTCGCCGTGCTGGACACCGGAATCGACGCCCAGCACCCGGACGTCGCGGGGCAGATCAAGGCGTCGGAGAGCTTCGTACCGGGGCAGGACGTCACCGACCGGCACGGCCACGGCACCCACGTCGCGTCGACCATCGCCGGGACCGGCGCGGCCTCCGGCGGCAAGGAGCAGGGCGTCGCGCCCGGCGCGGGCCTGCGGATCGGCAAGGTCCTCGGCGACGACGGCGGCGGCCAGGACTCGTGGATCCTCGCGGGCATGGAGTGGGCCGCCCGCGACCAGCACGCCAAGGTGATCAACATGAGCCTCGGCTCGGAGGCCGCGTCCGACGGGACCGACCCGCTGAGCCAGGCGGTCAACCGGCTGAGCGCCGAGACCGGTGCGCTGTTCGTCATCGCCGGCGGCAACACCGGGCCCGCGCCGTACAGCATCGGTGCTCCTGGCGCGGCCGACGCCGCGCTGACGGTTGGCGCGGTCGACACCTCCGACCGGTTGGCCTCCTTCTCCAGCCGCGGGCCGCGGCTCGGTGACTCGGCGCTGAAGCCGGAGCTGACCGCTCCGGGCGTCGACGTACTGGCCGCTCGGTCGCAGTACGCGCCGGAGGGGGAGGGGTCGTACCTGACCATGAGTGGCACCTCCCAGGCGACGCCGCACGTCGCTGGTGCGGCTGCCCTGCTGGCCAAGGTGCACCCCGACTGGACCGGTGTGCAGCTGAAGGACGCACTGGTCAGCACCACCAAGCGGACCGCCGCCATCAGCCCGTACGCCGGTGGCAGCGGCCGCCTCGACGTCGCCAACGCGGTCAAGAGCACGGTGTTCGCCACCGGATCGGCCTTCCTGTTCGCGAAGTTCCCCTATCCGTCCAGCGGCGTGCAGACCAAGGACGTCGTCTACACCAACACAGCTGCCGAGCCGGTCACGTTGAACCTGGCAGTGACCGCTCCTGGCGTTCCTGCCGGGCTGCTGACGCTCACGTCGTCGCAGGTGACCGTGCCCGCGCACGGGACCGCGACGGTCGGCGTACAGGCGCATCTGGACGTTGCTGTCGAGGACGCCGGCTACAGCGCGATGCTGACCGCTACTGGTCCTGCTGGTGAGCTGCACACGCCAGTTGGCGTCAGCAAGCAGAGCGAGCGCGTCAACCTGACGATCAACGGCAAGGACCGCGACCGCTCGGCACTGCCCGGTGTGGTCATCATGAAGGACGTCCTCCGCGACACCGTCCCGAAGGCCTACCTGGTCGACGACACCGGCCGCTTGGACCTGAGCATCCGTCCCAGCACGTACGCCGTCTGGATGTACGCCGACGTCGCCGGGCTCGACGGACCGCACTCGCTGGCCCGGGCCCTGCTCAGCGAGCCCGAGCTGGTGCTCAGCAAGGACCGGACGCTCACCTTCGACGCCTCCGCGCTGCGCAAGGTCGGCGCGGTCGCGCCGCAGCCGACCATCAACAACGGCGTACGGATCGACCAGTACCGCAGCTACCCGGACCTGCACGAGTTCTTCGACAGCTACCAGCTGGAGTGGTGGCGGTACGACAGTGTCTGGGCGACGCCGACCCGCAAGGTGACCCAGGGGTCGTACACGTTCACCAGCCGCTGGCGCGAGCAGCAGCCCGCGGTGACGATTGCCTCCGGCAACCACTCGTGGACGCCGCAGGTGCAGAGCCTGTCGCCGAAGCTCAAGGCGAGCAACGGTGCGAGCACGCTGGTCTACCTGGGCAAGGGAACGACGCAGGACTTCCAGCGCACCTCCGTCCGCGGCAAGGTCGCAGTGGTGCTCCGCAACGACCAGGTGGCGGCCGTGGACCAGGCCAAGGCGGCGGCGAAGGCCGGCGCCAAGCAGCTGCTGATCATCCACGACGGCTACGGCGTGCTGGACGCCTGGGCCGACCTGCCGCTGGAGGATGCGCCGACGCTGCCGGTCGCTTCGCTGCCGACCGACGCCGGGAAGCGGCTGCTGTCGGAGCTCCGGCACGGCTCCCGGACAGTCAAGCTGACGTCGCACCCGTACCCGGAGTACCTGTACGACCTGGTGCAGCACCACGAGGGTGCGATCCCGCGCGACCCCGGCTACCGGCCGAGCACGCGGGACCTGGCCCGGCTGGACATGTCCTACCGCGACGTCATGCCGGGCGAGGCGCTGGACGTCCGCTACGACCTGTCGCCCGACGGCACCTGGGCGGTCGGTCCGGCGAGCACCGTCGTCCTGGCGCAGGGCGACCACACGGTGTGGGTGACCGCCGGGCCGAAGGTGAAGTGGCTGACGCAGGCAGTCGTACCGGGCGACCTCAGCGAGTTCGGCACCGCGCGGGCCTACCCGGCTCGCAGTACTACGAAGGAGACCTGGTTCGCCGGGATCCGGCGGCCGCGGCTGCTGAGCGACAACCCGATGTCGACACCGCCGTCCCGGATCGGCGACCTCGTCAACGTCTTCGGGCTGCCTGCCTGGGGCACTGGTGCTCACGAGGGCACCGCGTTCGGGGAGCTCACCCTGAAGACGGCGTTGTACCAGGGCGACACCCTGGTCAGCGAAGGCTCCGACTTCCTGTTCGCCGAGGTCACGCCGGAGCGCCTGCCGTACCGGCTTGACGTGGACAGCAGTCGCGTCCTGCCGACCCGGCCGTACTCGCCGAAGACGCACACCGAGTGGGGCTTCCTCTCGGCGCAGGGCGACTACACCCAGCTGGAGACGCTCCCGCTGATCCAGCTGGACTACAGCGTCGCCACTGACGTGTCGGGCCGGGCGCACCGGCGTACGAGCGTGTCGGTGACGCCGTCGCACCTGCCGGGCGCAGTGGGAGCCAGCAAGATCAGCAGCGCCTCGCTGGAGGTCTCGTACGACGACGGCGCGAGCTGGCGGACGCTGCGGACCGACCGCTCGGGCACGACCTGGCGTGCGCAGCTGGACGCGCCGTCGAAGGCGCGGTACGTCACCCTGCGCACCACCGCGCGGGACACGGCAGGCAACAGCGTCGTGCAGACGGTCGACCGCGCGTTCGGCCTCAGCTAGTAGGGCCGGCCGCCGCCTCAGCTCAGCTTGGGGCGGCGGCTCGCTCGGCGGTGCAACGTGATCGGGCGCTTGCCTCTGGTCGTTGCTGACGTCTCCGGCGGAGTCACCGCGGGGTGGGCGTCGTCGTACGTGCTGGTGATGGCGCCGGTCGGCTCCAGCACCAGCAGGTCGGTCTGGGTCTGCCAGCGGTCCAGCTGGTTGCCCAGACCGGCCGCGTTGAGGCGCTCGGTGCGCAGTACGAGCGCAGCAGCGGTCCACTCCTCGCTGCCGGGCTCCAGACGGCGTACGGTCGCGCCCCACGCCGACAGACGACTGGTGGCGGGCTTGGCCGGTACGACGACCTCGACAGCGGTCGCGTCGACCAGCCCGGGCAGCGGCTGCTCGGCGCTGCCGTCGCGGTCGGCCAGTACGACGTACGAGCCGTCGACCGCGGCGAACCAGGCCGGGACCGCCCTGCGCCCGTCCCAGGCCAGCCAGACCAGTCCGGCCTTCTTCATCACGGCCGCGATCTCCGTCACAGCCTCCTCGCGCGTCATCGCATCAGGGTGTCACAGTGAGCGATGTCACCGGGCGCCGCGCGCGGGTTTCGCCGTACGCTGCCGGTGACCGGTGAGTAACCAAGGCGGAGGTCGAGATGTCCGAGCAGGTTCTGCGCAGCAGAAGGTCGTGCCTGGCGACACCGGGGTCGAACCCGCGGTTCCTGGCCAAGGCGAAGGGGCTGGACGCCGACCAGGTGTTCCTCGACCTGGAGGACTCGGTCGCGCCGATCGCCAAGGTGGACGCCCGCAAGAACATCGTCGCCGCGCTGAACGAGGGCGGCTGGGGCAACAAGGTCCGGGTCGTCCGCGTGAACGACTGGACCACCGAGTGGACCTACGCCGATGTGATCGAGGTCGTCTCCGGCGCCGGAGCCAACCTGGACTGCATCATGCTGCCGAAGGTGGAGACCGCCGAGCAGGTGGTCGCGCTCGACCTGCTGCTCACCCAGCTGGAGAAGGTGCACGGCTTCGAGCCGGGCCGGATCGGCATCGAGGCGCAGATCGAGAACGCGCTCGGCCTGACCAACGTGAACGCGATCGCCACCGCCTCGCCGCGGGTGGAGACGATCATCTTCGGCCCGGCCGACTTCATGGCCTCGATCAACATGAAGTCGCTGGTGGTCGGCGAGCAGCCGCCCGGCTACGACGTCGGCGACGCCTACCACTACATCCTGATGCAGATCCTGATGGCGGCCCGCGCGCACGGCAAGCAGGCCATCGACGGCCCGTACCTGCAGATCAAGGACGTCGACGGCTTCCGCCGCGTCGCCGGCCGCTCGGCCGCGCTCGGCTTCGACGGCAAGTGGGTCCTGCACCCCGACCAGATCGCCGCCGCCAACGAGGTCTACTCGCCCCGCCAGGACGACTACGACCACGCCGAGAACATCCTCGACGCCTACGACCACTTCACCTCCGCCGCCGGTGGCGCTCGCGGCGCCGTGATGCTCGGCGACGAGATGATCGACGAGGCCAGCCGCAAGATGGCGCTGGTGATCTCCGCCAAGGGCCGCGCCGCCGCGATGACCCGCACGAACGTCTGGCAGCCGCCGGCCGACTGAGAACGTGCGACGGCCCGGCCCGGAGTGCTCCGGGCCGGGCCGTTCGTCGTACGGCGTACCGCGGACTGCGTCAGCCGAGGGTGAGGACCTTCAGGATCCGGACCGGGCGCTTCGGCGGGCCGTCCTGGTCGGGGTCGGCGATGCCGGCGGCCAGGATCCGGTCGAAGGTGGACATGCCGAAGGTGACGTGGCCGAGCACGGTGTAGTTCGGGTCGATGTTGGCGAACGAGTGCACGACGAAGAACTCGCTGCCGTTGGTGCCCGGGCCCTGGTTGCCGTAGGCAACGGTGCCGCGCGGGTAGGTCTCGGTGCCGTCGACCTCGTCGGGGAACTTGTAGCCCGGGCCGCCCTCCTCCTGGCGGTAGATGTCACCGCACTGCAGGACGCCGAGGCGGGCCGAGTTGGTCAGCCGGAAGCACTGGGTGCGGTCGTAGAACCGGCTCTGCACCAGGTGCACGAAGTTGTGCACGCCGCAGGGCGCGGTCGCGCGGTTCATCCGGACCACGAACGGGCCGTAGTTGGTGACGAAGAAGACGTCGACGGTGCCCTTGGCCTTCGCGGTCGCCTTCGGCACCGTGACCGGCTTGGCGGCCGGGTTCTCCGGGGTCGGGGTGAACTCGCACTTCACCGTCGGGGCCGAAGGGCGGCCGGCGGGCGCTGCGAAGGCAGGCGTCGTGGTCAGCGTCGCGGCGAGCAAGGTCGTCGCGATCAAAGCAGGGACAAGTGATCGCTTCATGCGATCAACCTAGTACGCGCCGTCGCCACGAGCACCCGGAAACCGGGCAGGAGCAGGTTAAGACCGTCCAGTACGGCGTCCGACGGCTCGCCTCAACGCCCGCGGGCACCTAAGGTAGGGCGGCGATCCGGCCCGAAGCTGACTGTTGTGAGGTTTTCTGTGAACGGCGAGGTACTCGCAGGGCGTTACCGCTTGCTCAGCCTGCTCGGGCGAGGTGGTGCCGGTGAGGTCTGGCGGGGCGAGGACACGGTGCTCGCGCGCCCGGTGGCGATCAAGCTGCTGCGCGCGCTCGACGGCGACCCCATGGACGCCGTGCAGCGCTTCCGGATCGAGGCCCAGGCCGCCGCCCGGCTGCAGCACCCGAACGTCGTCGCGACGTACGACGTGGGCGCTGCCGACGACCAGGTGTTCCTGGTGATGGAGCTGGTCACCGGCACCGACCTGGCCCAGCTGATGCGCAGCAAGGGCCTGCCGGGCACCAAGCTGGTCGCCGACATCGCCGTCCAGGGCGCCCGCGCGCTGGACGCCGCGCACGGCGCCGGCATCATCCACCGCGACGTGAAGCCCGGCAACCTGCTGATGGCCGCCGACGGCACGTTGAAGATCACCGACTTCGGCCTGGCCCACGCCGGTGAGCTCAACGGCGCCACCGGCCAGGTCCTGCTCGGTACGGCGGCCTACATCTCCCCGGAGCAGGTCACCGGCGGCGCGGCCACGACCGCCAGCGACTGGTACTCGCTCGGCTGCGTCCTGTACGAACTGCTCGAGGGCGTCCCGCCGTACGTCGCGGACAGCGTCGAGGGCGTGCTGCGCCAGCACCTGGAGGCTCCGATCCCGGAGGTCCGGCCGACGGACGAGGTCCCCGGTCTGGCCGCGCTGGTCGAGCGCATGCTCGCCAAGAACCCGGCGCAGCGCCCGTCGTCGTCCGCCGACGTACTGGCGTTGCTGAACGGACAGGTCAGCAACTCCACCCAGGTGCTGCCCTTCGCGGCAGGAGCTGTTCCCGGAGTTGCCGCAGCAGCACCTGTTCCTGCATTGGACGCCGAGCTGCTCGGCGACCCCGTCGACGACGACCGCGAGCCGCCGACGGCGGCCCACGCTGCCCCGCGCGACCGTTCCCTGCTCACCAAGGTCCTGGTCGGCGCCGCCGTACTGGTGGTCGGTGTGATGGCCGCTGCGCTGCTGCGTGAGGGCGTCTCGCAGGAGCCGCCGGCACAGGCAGGTGGTACGCCGACGGTCACCCCGACCGTCGCCGCGAAGGTGACCACGAAGCCGAAGGCGACTCCCACACCGACGCCGAAGCCGAAGCCCACGCCGACTCCGTCGAAGCCGCCGAAGAAGACCCCCAAGCCGCCGGTGGAGACCGGCACGATGGCTCAGCTGCGCTCGCTGGCCCAGCTGCTCCGGCAGGGCGACCACGTCAGCCGGCCGGTCCGTGAGGCGGCCAAGGACCTCGACCAGGCGGCCAAGGCGCTCGGCGACGGGCACGAGGGCCAGGCGGGCGAGCAGTACCGCAGCGCGTTGCGCAGGTTGGGTACGGCGCAGCGGAGCAACCAGTGGCAGCCGACGCCGCAGGAGTTCGTGCTGATCGCCGCGATCAACCGCGACCTCGGCCGGGCCGGCTACGGCCAGGGCGGCGGCGACAACGAGGACGAGCGCGACTCCGACGAGTAGGCCGAGGCTGCCTCGGGAAACGAGGGCGGGCTTCGGTGGCGACTACTTGGAGCGGGTGTACCAGTCGGCGTACTGGGCGTGAGGCACCTGACGGGATTCAGGTGGTCGGTGTCACAGCGGGTGTCGGGGTGTACCGGGATGCTGGTGAGTCGCGATACTCGCGAGTAAGCCGAGCCGAGGAGCCGCCGAGATGAGCAGGTTGCAGCAGACCGAGGGACTGACCGACGTCCAGGAGGAGATCCTGAAGACGGTCCGGGCCTTCGTCGAGGCCGAGATCCTGCCGGTCGCCACCGAGCTGGAGCACAAGGACGAGTACCCCACCCAGATCGTCGAGGGCCTCAAGGAGCTCGGCCTGTTCGGCCTGATGATCCCCGAGGGGTACGGCGGCCTGGGCGAGTCGCTGCTCACCTACGCGCTCTGCGTGGAGGAGATCGCCCGCGGCTGGATGAGCGTGTCCGGCATCATCAACACGCACTTCATCGTCGCCTACATGCTGCTGCAGCACGGCACCGACGAGCAGAAGCAGAAGTACCTGCCGCGGATGGCGACCGGTGACGTGCGCGGCGCGTTCTCGATGTCCGAGCCGGGCTGCGGTTCCGACGTGTCGGCGATCAAGACCAAGGCCGCCAAGTTCGGTGAGAGCTACACGATCAACGGCCAGAAGATGTGGCTGACCAACGGCGGCTCGTCGAACCTGGTCGCCGTCCTGGTGAAGACCGACGAGGGTCAGGACTCGGTCTACAAGAACATGACCACGTTCCTGGTCGAGAAGGAGCCCGGCTTCGGCGAGGTCGACAAGGGCCTCAGCGTGCCGGGCAAGATCGAGAAGATGGGCTACAAGGGGGTCGACACCACCGAGCTGATCTTCGACGGGTACGAGATCGGCGCAGGCCAGATCCTCGGCGGCGTTCCGGGCAAGGGTTTCTACCAGATGATGGACGGCGTCGAGGTCGGCCGCGTCAACGTCGCCGCCCGCGGCTGCGGGGTCGCCCGGCGCGCTTTCGAGCTGGGCATCTCCTACGCCCAGCAGCGCGAGACGTTCGGCAAGAAGATCGCCGACCACCAGGCGGTGCTGTTCCGGCTGGCCGACATGGCGGTCAAGGTCGAGGCCGCGCACGAGCTGATGGTGAAGGCGGCCCGCAAGAAGGACGCCGGCTCACGCAACGACTTCGAGGCCGGGGTCGCCAAGTACCTGGCCAGCGAGTACTGCGCGCAGGTGGTGGAGGACTCCTTCCGGATCCACGGCGGCTACGGGTTCTCCAAGGAGTACGAGATCGAGCGCCTGTACCGGGAGGCGCCGATGCTCCTGATCGGTGAGGGCACGGCCGACATCCAGCGGATGATCATCGGCCGCCGGCTGCTCGAGGACTACAAGCTCTGACCACCCGCAGGCGGCGGGACCCGGCCTGATCATCCGATCGGTGTCCCGCAGCCGTCGAGGATCATCCGGCCGAGGGTGGTCAGGTCGTGGCGGACGGCCTGGCCGGCCCGGCGGGTGGTGATCAGCCCGGCCTCGCGCAGGATGCCCGCCTGGCGGCTGGCGCCGGCCAGCGAGATGCTGCAGCGCTGGGCGAGCTCGGTCGTCGTGCAGCCGTCTGCGATCGCCTCCAGGGCCGCTGCCCGGGTGCTGCCGAGCAGAGCGGCCAGCGGACGCGAGCGCTGCTCGGCCAGGCCGCGGCGCAGTGCGCCAGGGCCGTGCTTGACCGGGTAGACCAGGACCGGCGGCAGGTTCGGGTCGAGCAGCTTGGTCGGCGTACGCCAGCAGAACACCGAGGGCTGGAGGCGGAGCCCCCGGCCTTCCAGGTGCAGGTCCTGGTCCGGCAGGCCGTCGACAGTGAGGACCTGGGACTCCCAGCGGACAGTGGGGTGGATGTGGCCGAGCAGCTGGTCGACTCCGGCACCGGACAGGTGGCTGACCTTCTGCTGGTGGTCGGCGCGGACCATCGACCGCATCGACTCCCAGTACGGCGCGATGGTCGACTGGTGGTAGGTGTGCATGGCCTGGCCGAGGCCCTTGACCGCTTCGGTGCGTCCGCCGATCAGCTCCCGGGTCCAGCTCGACCCGGGCCGCCGTACGGCGAGCAGCTCGAGCTCCCGCTGGAAGCGGTTGCGGGAGGTGGACAGGACGCGTTCCACGCCCTCCTCGAAGCTCCCGGACTGGTGTGCCGGGGTGAGGAAGTCGGGGGAGTAGCCGCGCGGAGGCGCCAGGTGCAGCAGCTTGGTCGCCGGCCTGGGCAGCTGCCGGCGGGCCCGGTCGCGCCAGTGGCCGTACTGGGCCGTCCCGTCCTGGACCTGCAGCTGGTGCAGGCTCAGCAGGACCTCCCAGAGCGGGTCCGGTTCTTCGGCGACAGTGGTTCGAGCCAGGTCCTGACTGGTGAAGTGAATCCGCAGCACGACAGGTACTCCTCTCTCCACCACCCATCGTGCAAGCAGGGTCCTGTCAACTTCCTGTCACCGGTCGTGCCGCCCCTGTTCGGTGCGCTAACGGGCAACCTGTGCGGGAAAGCGCTTGTCACCGCTCGTCACCGAGGGTGGCGAAGAATGGTTGGAAATCGATCCCACGCGCTATCCTCCGGGCACCTGGGGAGCGGAGACAGATGACGGCAAGAGAGCTGGAGCGGCCGCAGGTCGCCATCCGGTTGCTCGGTGCTGTCTCGGTACGGCTCGACGGCCGTCCGGTCGAGGTGGGTGGGGAGCGGGTTCGTGCCCTGCTCGCGGTCCTCGCGCTGGCCGGTGGCGAGCCGCTGCCGACCCCCGCGCTGGCCGAGCGGGTCTGGGGTGACGACCCGCCGGCCAACATCGGTCCGAGCCTGCACACGCTGGCCAACCGGCTGCGCCGGGCGATCGGCGCCGACCTGGTCGTCAGCGGCACGGCGGGCTACAGCCTGCGGATCACCCCGGACGACGTCGACGCGCTGCGCTTCGTCAGCCTGGTCCGCAGCACCGTGAACAGCGACGACCCGGAGCGGGAGTCCGCCGTACTGGTCGAGGCGCTGAGCCTGTGGGCCGGGCGGCCGTTCGAAGGGGTCCGGTCGGACTGGCTGGAGTCCAGCGAGGGGCCGCGGCTGCAGGAGCAGTACCTGGCGGCTGTCGAGCGCCGGGTCGATCTCCGGGTCGACGACCGCGAGTACGGCGAGGTGCTGGGCGAGCTGCTCGACCTGACGGCGGCGTACCCGTTGCGGGAGTCGCTGTGGGTCCGGCTGCTCCGGCTGCTCGCCAGAGCGGGCCGTACGGCGGAGGCGCTGGAGCTGTACGAGTCGGTGCGCGTCCGGATCGCCGAGGAGCTCGGTGTGGATCCCGGTACCGAGCTGCGCTCGATGTACGCCGCCCTGCTGGACAGCGATCCAGTGGCGCCGCCGCCGAAGGTCGTGCCGCGGCAGCTGCCGGCCGACGTGCCGGGCTTCACGGGTCGTGGGGCGTCGCTGGAGCAGCTGGACGGCGTACTGGCTGGGTGGGATCCGGACGAGGCTGCTGTGGTCGTGGCGATCGACGGGACCGGTGGAGTCGGCAAGACGACACTGGCCGTGCACTGGGCGCACAGCGCTCGCGCGCACTTCCCGGACGGCCAGCTGTACGTGAATCTGCGTGGCTACAGCGCGGGCGGTCTCCTCCAGCCGGAGAACGCGCTGGAGCAGCTGCTGCACGGTCTCGGGATACCGGCCAGCGAGATCCCCAAGGACGTCGAGGCCAGGTCGGCCCTGTTCCGCTCGCTCGTCGCCGACCGCCAGATGCTGCTGGTGCTCGACAACGTCCGCAACGTCGCCCAGGTCCGCCCGCTGTTGCCGGGGGCCGGTGGCTTCGTACTGGTCACCAGCCGGAACCAGCTGCGCGGTCTGGTCGCCCGCGAGGGCGCGCAACGCCTCAGCCTCGGTCCGATGTCCGCCGAGGAGTCCGCAGCCCTGCTGGCCATGGCTGTCGCCGGTCGCCCGTACGACGTGACCGAGCTGACCGCCTTCGCCGAGCTGTGCGGGCGGCTGCCGCTGGCCCTGGTGATCGCTGCCGAGCGGGCCGGTCGCAGCGCGGGCTCGGACCTCGCGGCGATCACCCGGCAGCTCGCGGAGACCGGTGACCGGCTGGACGAGCTGGAGATCGCCGACGACGAGCTGAGCAGCGTCCGGGCCGCTCTGTCCTGGTCCTACCAGGCGCTGGCACCTGAGGTCGCCCGCCTGTTCCAGCTGCTCGGTGTCTACCCCGGCGCGGTCTTCGACCGAGCGGCGGCCGCAGCGCTGGCTGCGCTCGACGATGTGACGGCTGAGCGGCTGCTGGACCACCTGGTCGAGGTGAACCTGCTGGAGCTGGTCGAGCCCGGGCGCTACCAGTTGCACGATCTGCTGCGGCTGTACGCCGCTGGGCTCGCGGACGACTCCGAGGAGAGCCGGGACGCCCTGGCCCGGTCGCTGGACTGGCTGGCGCAGAGCGCCCTGTCCGCCCAGATCACCCGCCGCAACAAGGCCCGCAGGGTGCTGCTCGACCCGCTGCCCGGCGTACGGGCGGTGCAGTTCGTGGCGGACGCCGATGCGCTGGCGTGGTTCGACCGGGAGTGGCCGACGATGGTCGCTGCGATCTTCGCCGGGGCAGAGCGCGGGCATGACCGCCTGGTGGCCTGTCTGGGCAGTGCACTCTGGGACTACCTCGATCAGGGCCGCTCACCCAGTCCTGAGTCGGTCGCGGCGCACGAGATCGCCGTACAGGCTGCTGTGCGGACCGGCGAGCCGCTGCTGGAGGCGGTGGTCACCAACCAGTCGGCGGTCAGCTTCGGCATGTCCGGCCGGTACGCCGAGTCGCGGGACCAGTTCCTGCGCGCGCTGGAGCTGTTCACGATCCTCGGAGAGCGGTCGGGGATGGCCAAGGTGCACAGCAACCTCGGCATCACCTACAAGCGTCTCGGTGACCTGGAGCTGTCGCTGGAGCACCTGAGGACCGGGCTGACGGTGAACGACGACGTGACGTCGATCGGCGGCACCTACAACAACCTGTCCACCACCTACTACGCCCTCGGTCGGTACGACGAGGCGATCGCCGCCGCCCGCGAGGCGATCGGGCTGGCCCGCCGGACCGGCCACGCCCGCGGCGAGGCCGACGCGCTGGACTCGCTCGGCATGGCGCAGCTCGCCGCCGGCGAGTTCGAGCAGGCCGTGACGAGCCTGGAAGAGGCCGTGCGGATGTGCGGTGAGCTGCAGCTCGGTGCGCTCGAGGTGCCGACGCTGATCAGCCTCGGGGACGCGTACGACGCGTGCCACCGGCCGGACCGCGCCGTCGACGCCTGGCAGCGCGCGCTGGAGGCGTCCGACCTGTACGGACCATCGACGTACTTCAAGCGCGATGAGATCCTCAGGCGACTTGGCACGGCAGCGGAAGGCCGGGACGCGGTGTGAGCACGGACGTGCAGCTGCTCGGTGCGGTGGCGGTGCGGCTGGACGGACGCAGCGTCGAGCTGGGTGGCGACCGGCTGCGGTCGCTGCTGGCGATCCTGGCGCTGACGGCCGGGGAGAGCGTGCCGACGCCGCTGCTCGTCGAACGGATCTGGGGCGAGGCGCCGCCGGCCAACGCCGCGCCGAGCCTGCACACGCTGGTCACCCGGTTGCGGCGGGCGGTCGGAGCCGATCTGGTGACCACTGGTCCGACCGGATACAGCCTGCGCGTCGAGCCCGAGCAGGTCGACGTACTGCGGTTCGGTCGGCTGCTGCGGACCGCTGCCCAGTCCATCGAGCGCTCGCAGGAGCGGGCGGCGATCGACGCGGCGCTGGCGCTGTGGACCGGTCGCCCGTTCAGCGGCGTGCGGTCGGACTGGTTGGAGTCAATCGAGCTGCCGCGCCTGGAGGAGCAGTACCTGGCCGCTGTCGAGCGCCGCTTCGACCTGCGCTCGCTCGACCGCTCGCCGCAGAACCGTGGCGAGGAGCTGTCCGAGCTGCGCCGGCTCACGGCGGCGTACCCGCTGCGGGAGTCGCTCTGGGCGCGCTTCCTGCGCCTGCTGGCCCGCAGCGGCCGCACGGCCGAGGCGTTGGAGCTGTACGAAGAGATGCGCGGCCGCATCGCCGACGAGCTCGGTGTCGACCCGGGCGCCGAGCTGCGGGCCGTGTTCGACGAGCTGACCGGAGCCCGGAGCAGGCCGTCCCGCCGAGTCGCGCCGAGCCAGCTGCCGTCGGACGTGCTCGCGTTCACCGGCCGCAAGGCGCTCCTGGCCGAGCTGGACGACGTACTGGCCGGACGCGATCCGGAGAGCACGGTCGCAGTGGTGCTGCACGGCCCGGGTGGAGCCGGGAAGACCAGCCTGGCGGTGCACTGGAGTCACCTGGTCGCGGAGCAGTTCCCGGACGGGCTGCTGTTCGTGGACCTCGGTGGCTACGGGCCGGGCGCCCCGGTGGATCCGTCGGTGGCGCTGGGGTACCTGCTGCATGCTCTCGGCGTACCGGCTTCGCAGATCCCGGCGGAGGTGGGCGGACGCAGTGCGCTGCTGCGGTCGACACTCGCCGGTCAGCGGGTGCTGCTGGTGCTCGACAACGCGCTCAACGCGGAGCAGGTTCGGCCGCTGCTGCCGGGGATGGGTGCGGTCGTGCTGATCACCAGCAGGAGCAGGTTGCGCGGCCTGGTCGCGCGGGAGGGCGCTCGGCAGGTAGCGATCGACCAGCTGTCAGCAGCTGACGCCAGGAGCTTGCTGACCGGCCGCATTGGTCTGCCGGAGACCGGGAACGTGCAGCTGCTCGATCAGCTGGCTGAGCGCTGCAACCACCTGCCGCTGGCGCTGGTGATCGCGGCAGAGCAGGTGGCCAGGCGATCGGGCTCGGCGCTGGCTGAGTTGGTCAGTGAGCTGACCGAGCACCAGCTGGACGCGTTCGATGCCGGCGACGACCCAGCGACCGACCTGCGGGCGGTGTTCTCCTGGTCGTTCCGGACGCTCGATGCGGAGACTGCACGGTTCTTCCGGATGCTCAGCATCTACCCGTGGCGGCGGTTCGGCCCGCAGGCCGCGGCTGCGCTCACCGGTCATGACGACCGGACCGCCGGCAAGCTGCTGCGCCGCCTGGCCGACCTGCACCTCGCGGTGGAGACGAGCGCGAACAGGTTCCAGCTGCACGACCTGCTCCGCGCGTACGCCGCTGAGGAGTTGGCGAAGGCCACCGACGACGTCGACGCGGCCTGGGAGCGCCTGCTGGACTGGGCGGTGCAGTCAGCGGTCGCTGGGCGGCTGGTGCTCGGCGAGCCGCAGAAGCTGCACTACGTCGAGGACCCGCTGCCGGGGACGGTGACGCTCACGTTCGCCGACCAGCCGGCCGCCCGAGCCTGGTTCGACCTGGAGCTGCGCGGGCTGATGGCGATGGTGACCGGCGGCGCCGCCCGCGGGATGCACGCACAGGCAGCCCGGCTCGCGCTGCTGCTGTGGAACGCGTTGGCGCGGCTGGTGAGTCCTGACGAGGCGCTGGCGATCCAGCGAGTCGCAGCCGAGTCAGCACGCGTGGTCGGCCACCCGATGCTCGCAGCGCTGGCGACGAACCAGCTGGCGACCAGCCACGGCGCCAAGGGCGATCTCGAGCAGGCGGACGCGGAGTTCGCCAAGGCGCTGCGGATGTTCACCGAGATCGGCAACCAGGCCGGTGTCGCGCTGATCCGCGGCAACCTCGGCTTCCTGCGCCAGCTGGAGGGCCGGTACGACGAGTCGGTCGAGCACCAGCGGGCGGCGCTGGAGATCACCCGGGCCAACGGCGACGACCACGCGACCTCCGGGCTGCTGAACAACCTGGCGATGACCTACAACGAGTCCGGCCGGTACGCCGAGGCGCGGCTGACCGCGATCGAGTGCATCCGGATCAGCGAGGACCTGGTCGACCAGCGGCCGCTCTGCTTCGTCCTGGACACGCTGGGCCAGGCGTACGTCGGGCTCGGCGAGGTGGAACTCGCGACCGAGCGGTTCGCCGCGGCGGTGACGCTGAACCTCAAGCTCGGCAGCCCGGTCGCCGCGGTCGGCTCGCAGATCCGGCTCGGCCAGGCATGGCAGGGCACCGACGACGCTGCAGCCGAGCAGGCGTGGATCTACGCGTTGGAGCTGATCGACGACCACGGCCAGGGCCTGCTGGACGACGTACGGGCCGAGGTGGAAGGCCTGCTCGCTAGGAGGTGACAGCAGGGCGGTTGTCGTGACGCAGGCCGCCGGAGCCGTACCCGGCGAGCAGCCAGATGCCCAGCTGGGTCACCTCGTGCCGCACCGAGGCACCGGCCCGGCGGGTGGTGATCAGCCCGGCCTCCCGCAGCACGGTCGCCTGGTGGCTGGCCGCCGCGGGGGAGATCTTGCAGCGCTTGGCCAGCTCGGTCGTCGTACAGCCCTCGACTGCGGCCTCCAGCGCGGCAGCGCGCGTCGTACCGAGCAGAGAGCCGAGAGCGTCGGACGGGCGGTACCCGTCGGAGGACTGGCGCAGGATGCCCGGTGCGTGCTGGATCGGGTAGACCAGGATCGGCTTCAGCCCCGGGTCGCGCAGCTTGGTCGGGACCTGCCAGCAGAACGCCGACGGCTGCAGCTCGATACCGCGGCCGTCCAGGTAGAAGTCGCGGTCGTTCATGTCCAGCACCTGCAGCACCGGAGCGACCCAGCGGACCCGCGGGTGCAGCGACGACAGCAGCCGGTCCACACCGTGCCGGGCGAGCGCGTCGCCGCGGTGCGCCTGGTCGGCGGCCACGTGCGTCCCGATCGACTTCCAGTACGGCGCGATGGCGGCGTCGTGGTAGGTCCGGATCGCGTGCCCCAGCTTGCGCATCGCGGCGCGGTCACCCTTGGCCAGCTCCCGCGTCCAGGGCGAGCCCGGGCGGTACTTGCTGAGCAGGTCGAGCTCGGAGCGAACCTGCTGCTGCGGCGTGGACAGCGCTTTCTCCAGCGCGCTGTCGAAGTCGGCCGGGCAGTCGGCCGGGGTCAGGAAGTCGGGGGAGTAGCCGCGGGCCGGCATCAGCTCCAGCAGCAGCCGCATCTGGTCCGGCGCCACCTTGGTCCGGACGTGCCGCCGCCAGTCGTCGAAGACCAGCCGGCCGTCGGTGTGCTGCAGCATGTGCAGGCTGAGCAGGATCTCCCACAGCGGAGCGGGCTTGGTCGAGATCGTCACCCGGGCCAGGTCGCGCGGAGTGAAGTGGATGCGAAGCACGTGCCCCTCCCCAGCAGACGCTCTTGGCATTGAACCAAAAACACGGGAGGTAGCACAACAGCTACAACCAGTTGTTCTTCTGGAACAACCGGTACAGCACCGTGCAGGCGACCAGCATCACGCCGAGTACGACGTAGTAGCCGTAACTGGTGGTCAGGATCGGCATGTTCTCGAAGTTCATCCCGTAGACCCCGGCGATCAGCGTCGGCACCGCGATGATCGCGACCCAGGCCGAGATCCGGCGCATGTCCTCGTTCTCCGAGACCTGCACCTGGGCCAGACCGGCCTGCAGGATCGAGCTGAGCAGCTCGTCGAACGAGATCACCTGCTCCTTGACCCGGAGCAGGTGGTCGTCGACGTCGCGGAAGTAGTCCCGGGTCTCGTCGGCGATCATCGGGTGCCGCAGCGTCGCCAGCGCCCGCATCGGGCCGGTCAGCGGCGCCACCGCCCGTTTCAGCTCCAGCACCTCGCGCTTCAGCTGGTACACCCGGTCGATGTGCCGCCAGCCGCGCGGGCTGAACATCTCGATCTCGATCTGGTCGATGTCCGCCTGGACCGCGTCCGCGACAGCCAGGTAGCTGTCCACCACGTGGTCGGCGATCGCGTGCAGCACCGCGCCGGGCCCGGCGGCCAGCCGCTTCGGCTTCTCCTCCAGCAGCTGCCGCAGCCCGGCCAGCTCGCCGTGGTCCCCGTGCCGGACAGTGATCACGAAGCCGGGGCCGCAGAACACCATCACCTCACCGGACTCGACCACCTCACTGGTCGCGGTCAGGTCGTCGTGCGGCACGTACCGCACGGTCTTCAGTACGGCGAACAGTGTGTCGCCGTACCGCTCCAGCTTGGGCCGCTGGTGCGCCTCGGTCGCGTCCTCCAGCGCCAGCGGGTGCAGCCCGAACTCCTGCCCGATCACGGCCAGCTGGTGCTCGTTGGGCTGGAACAGGCCGATCCAGACGTACCCGTCACCGCGCCGGGCCCGCTGCAGGGCGTCCACGTAGTTCCCGTCGCGGGTGTCCCGGCGGCCGTCGCGGTAGTAGGCCCAGTCGATCAGAGCGCCGTCCAGCTTCCCGCTGGCGACCAGGTCGAACGCGGGGGCGTCGGGAGCCGCCGGACGGCGGGCGAACACCCGTCCGACGCGCCGTGACGCGCCCATGTCCCACCTTCGTCCGGTCATCGACGCGAGGCTATCAACGCCCCGCCGGTGTGGCTGCCGCGCTGTCCTTACCAAGCGTCGGCAATGATGGGACGGAAGCAACAGCGGAGAGGAACGACGATGACCACCCAGGGCATGCCCTCGATGGACCCCCGCCCGACGGGGCTGACGATCGGCACGTACGACACCTACCTGCAGGCGCAGCGAGCGGTCGACTACCTCTCGGACGAGAAGTTCCCGGTGGAGCACACCACGATCGTCGGCAACAACCTGCGCCAGGTCGAGAAGATCACCGGCCGGCTGACCTGGGCCCGGGCGCTGACCGCCGGCCTGGCCAGCGGCGCCTGGTTCGGCCTGTTCGTCGGCGTGCTGCTCGGCCTGTTCACCAGCGACGGCGGCTGGCTGGCCGCGCTGCTCACCGGCGTCGTGCTCGGCGCGATCTTCGGGATGGCGTTCGGCGCGATCGGCTACGCCCAGCTCGGCGGCCGCCGCGACTTCACCTCCCGCACCGCGGTCGTCGCGACGACGTACGACGTGCTCTGCGACTTCAAGTTCGCCGAGGAGGCCCGCAACCACCTGGCCAAGCTGGCCCTGAAGGGCGAGGTCACGCCGCGCCTGCCTGAACAGACCAACTGAGACCAACGCCACTGGGTGTTGGGGCTGCGCTGGATGCTCCCGGACCGGCAGCATGGGCCGGAACGGAAGGAGCACGGATGCAGTTCGGGCGCAGTTACGAGGAGTTCGAGGTCGGGGCCGTGTACAAGCACTGGCCCGGCAAGACGGTCACCGAGTACGACGACCACCTGTTCTGCCTGCTCACCATGAACCACCACCCGCTGCACCTGGACACCCACTACGCCGAGGGCAGCACCCAGTTCGGCAAGAACGTTGTGGTCGGCAACTACATCTACTCGATCCTGCTCGGGATGTCGGTCCCGGACGTGAGCGGCAAGGCGATCGCGAACCTGGAGATCGAGTCGCTGCGGCACGTCGCCCCGACCTTCCACGGCGACACCATCTACGGCGAGACCGTGGTGCTGGACAAGTGGGAGTCGAAGTCCAAGGACGACCGCGGCGTCGTGCACGTGGAGACCAAGGGCTACAAGCAGGACGGCACCGTCGTCTGCCTGTTCAAGCGCAAGGTGATGGTCCCGAAGAACTCCTACCTGGAGGCGCGAGGCGGCGAACAGCCGGGCCGCCCCACGCCTCTCAGCTAGACCGGCCGGAACTCGAGCAGTACGGCGGACGGCATCGCCAGCGTCAGTCGTACGCAGTCGCCGTCTCTGGCAACGCGTTCGCTCCGCAGTACCGAGTGCTCTGCCAGTTGGCTCCACTGCTCGTCAGTCGGCCAGTCGCCAATACCCAGTGCAGTTGCTGCGGCCACCAGGTCTCCTGAACCCTCAGGAGTCAGGTAGGTCGCAGTAGCTGTCCAGCTGTCGTCCACACCCGGAACTGACAGCTCCACCATCCGCTGCAGCTCCTCAGCGCCTGTCGCCTTCGTCTGGTCCAGCGTCAGGTTCCACACCAGCACCGCCACCCGGTCGCGGTCCCGCGACGCCCAGGTCTCCACCAGGCTCCCCGCGCCGTCACCCTCAACGACCACCGGCAGCTCCACCGGCCCCAGCCGGCTCAGCAGCGACATGGCGTGGAACCGCGGCTTCGGCAGTCCGCCGACGGTCTGCAGCCCGAAGCCCCCGTGCAGCAACCGCGGCGGCCGGCCCAGCTCCTCGAAGTGGTCCGACGCGACCCAGTAGGCCAGCGCGTCCACCCGCCCGGCGGCCGACTTCATCCCGCGCAGCAGGAACACCCCGGAGAACACCGAGTCGTTGATCGGGTTGAAGTGCGTCGGCGTCACCCCCCACTCCGTCCACAGGATCCGCGCGTCCCCGAAGCCGTGCCGCTCCAGCGAGGCCCGTACGTCGAGCGGCGGGCTCCCGTACGTGTGCGTCGACACGAAGTCCACCGGCGACCCGACCGCCGCGGCATGCGCCAGCAGGTCGTCGACCCAGCCCGCGGCAGCCGACGACGGCCCACCCACGGCCAGCCGCGGGTCGACAGCCTTCACGGCAGCGGCCGAAACGTCGTACAGCCGCATCCACTCCGCCTTGGTGCCGGACCAGAACACCTCGAGGTTCGCCTCGTTCCACACCTCGAAGTCCCACCCGAGCACCTCGTCCAGCCCGTACCGCTCGACCAGATGCTGCACCAGAGCGGAAACCAGCGCGCCCCACCGCTCGTACGAGTGCGGCGGCGAGATGATCGCGCCGTACTCGAAGACCGTCTTCGTGGGGTCCGACGCCAGATCGCGCGGCATGAACCCGAGCTCCACCACCGGCCGCAGCCCCAGCCCCAGCAGCTTGTCGTAGATCTTGTCCACAACCGTGAAGTCGTAGACCGGCGAACCATCGACCTCGGTGTAGACGCGCGTGTCGTCGTGGAAGATCGCGTGCGCCCGCACCGTACGGACGCCGATCTCGTCGTGCATCCGCTGCAGCGCCCGCTCCAGCTCCGGCCCGATCTCGCGACCACCACTCAGGTCGGTGCACAGCAGTTGGCTCAGCCGCTCGCTACCCACCATCGGCACCCAGGGCCGCGGCAGCTCGACCCCCTCGGCCACCGCGTCGACAGCGACTCGCACCACCGGCATCGTCCCGTCGGCAACCAGCGGTACCGCGCCCACCACCTCGCTGGCGCGCCCCGCGACCGTCACCTCCGGCACACTCGCCACCGCGTACCTGTACGCCGTACCAGGCGTGCAGGTCGTGTCCACGTACGGCGGCAGCGGCACCGACAGCACGTCGCCGCTGTGGTGGTCGACCGGCTCCAGCGGCCCGTCCTCGGTGCCGCGCAGGATCAGGTACCCGACCGCTCCGGGCACCAGCGACCAGTCGACGGTGACCTGGCCGGCGCCACCGACCGCGCTCACCTCCTTCGGCGGGTCCAGGTCCGGGAAGGTGAACTCCCGGTCCTCGTCGCTGCGGAGCGCGATCCGCGCGTCCCAGTCGGCCTTGGCGTCGTTCTGCATGCTTCTCCCGTGAAAGTAGGTCAGTCGAGACCGGCGGTGAACTTCTCCATCGCGATCAGCGGTTTGACGTGCCGCTCGACCGCGCCGCGGCTGAAGTTGCGCCGGATCACGTCGTTGCCGAAGACGTTGCCGATGGCACCCATCACCATGGCCTGGTCGAGGGACAGGTAGCGCTTGGCGATCGTGCCGGACTTCACCGCGACCGAGTCGTAGAACCCGCCCCCGGCGTACGCCTTCAGCCGGAACTCGATACGCGCCAGGTTGTCGATCGCCTGCCGCGGCGCGTACTGCATGGCCAGGAACGCCGCGTGCGGCGTGACCACGCCGTCGCCGTACGCCGGGTTCGGGTTGACGCCGTCCCGGCACCCCTCGAAACCGGCGTCGAAGTTGGTCGCCTCCAGGTCCGACGGGTAGCCGTTCGGGTCCATCCCGATCGCGTCCACGCCGTACACGCTGTAACCGCCCTTGGGGTTGGAGGCCGGCGAGAAGCCCCAGTAGCCGTACTTCGCCTCGCTCAGCCCGTGCTCGATGTGCGCTCGGACCGTCAGTGGGTGATTGATCGCCCAGCTGCGAGTGGCCCAGCGACCCTCCGGCACGAACAGGTCCGGCATCAGCGACTCGAACATGTCGCCGCCCCACGACGGCACCAGCCGCATCCCTCGGTAGGAGTAGCTGCCCTCGAACACGTCGATCCCGAGGTACGTCCGGGTCACGCCGACCGGCCGCTGCTCGACCCACGACCAGTCGCAGGAGTCCGGGAACGTCCGGTACGTCGCGAAGTACTGCTGCGGCGGCACCTGCCCGAGCGCGATCCCGATGTACGGCGCGATCCGCGCCTCGGTGTTGCAGGTGTCGTAGTGGAACTTGCGGTAGTACACGTCCGGCCCGGTGCCGGCGTGGTTGCCCTGGTCGGTCTCCTCGTCCGGCGGCGGCGTCTCGAAGAACCCGCCGCGCATCAGCCCGGCACCGACGCCCGGGCGCGCGTCCGGGTTGTAGTAGTAGGCGAAGTTCATCTTGCCGAGCAGCCCGTCGGCCAGCCGGCGAACCCGCGGCTCGGCGTTGCGGACCACCATCAGCGCGGCCGCGAACCAGCCGTTGTCGACGCTCGACACGAACGGCGTGATCTCCCGGGTGCCGTCGGGATCGACGTGCAGCACCTCGCCGGTCGCCTCGTCGTACCAGTTGAAGTACATGCCGCTCGGCTCGTGGTGGTCGACGCGGGTCATCGTGGTCAGCGTCTGGGTGAGCCGCCGCAGCGACTCCTGCGGGGAGATGATCCCCAGCTCCTTCGCGACCACGGTGCTCCACAGGTACCCGCCGATGTTGGTCGGCGAGGTGTACTTGCTGCGCACCGGGTCGGTGACCGAGGCGCCGATGTTGTCGGCGGGCAGACCGGTCCTCTCGTCGGTCATCGCGACCAGGCTGCGCCAGGTGTCGCGCGCCCAGCGCCCGACCAGGGCTTTGTCGTGCCGGTTGGGCTTCCAGCCGCCCTTCAACTGATCAGCTGGTGAAGAAGTTCCTCCGTACGCAGGAAGTGTTGTTCCCACGAGCGCGGCAGTTCCAGTGGCGGCTAACAGTGTTCGGCGACTGATGTTGGCGGTCATCTTTGCCTCCTATTTGAGTCCGGTGATCGCGATGCCCTTGGTGACGTGCCGCTGGAAGACCAGGAACATCACCAGCACCGGTACGACGACCACGACCGCGCCGGCCATCAGCAGGCCGTAGTTCTGCGCGTTCTGCCCGGTCGAGTACAGCGCCAGGGCGACGGGAAGGGTGTACTTGTCCTCGGTCTGGGCGATCACCAGCGGCCAGAGGAAGTTGTTCCAGGAGCCGAGGAAGGTCAGGATCCCGAGCGTGGCCAGCGCGGGCCGGGTCAGCGGCAGCATGATCCGGGCGAAGATGCCCAGCTCGCTGGTACCGTCGACACGGCCGGCGTCCATCAGGTCGTCGGGCAGCCCGGAGAAGAACTGCCGCATCAGGAACACGCCGAACGGCGAGACCAGGAACGGCAGGATCAGGCCCGGGTAGCTGTTGGCCAGCCCGGCGTTGGTGACGAACACGAACAGCGGCACGAAGGTGACCATGCCGGGCACCATCAGCGTCGCCAGCACCAGCACGAACAGCGCGTCGCGGCCCTTGAACCGCAGCTTGGCCAGCGCGTACCCGATCATCGAGCAGAAGGCCAGGTTGCCGGCCGTCACCGCCAGCGCCACCACGGTCGAGTTCAGGAAGTAGCGCGGGAAGTTGGCCTTGCCGAACAGGTCGTCGTAGTTCTGCGTGGTCGGTGCCTCGGGCAACCAGGTCGGCGGGACCCGGAGCAGCTCGCCCTGGGTCTTGAAGCTGCCGAGCAGCATCCAGACGAACGGCGCCGCGACGGCGACCAGCCCGAGCACGCCGATCAGGTAGATCCACCAGGTGCGGCGCATCACTTCTCCCTCAGCAGCCGGAACTGGATGAACGTGATCACGGCGATCACCACGAACAGGATGTAGGCCATCGACGTGGCCAGCCCGTAGTTGCCGAAGCCGAACTGCTGGTAGGTGTACATCGACACCGACAGCGTCGAGTTCAGCGGACCGCCCTGGGTCATCACCAGCGGCTCCTCGAAGAACTGCAGGTAGCCGATCCCGGTGGTGACGCTGGTGAACAGCACGGTCGGGCGCAGCAACGGCAGGATCAGGTACCGGAACCGTTGCCACGCGCCCGCACCGTCGATCTGGCCGGCCTCCTCGACGGTCTGCGGGATGCCCTGCAGCCCGGCCAGGAAGATGATCATCGCCGAGCCGAAGTTGCGCCAGACCGCCATCGCGATCAGTGACGGCATCGCCCAGGTCTTCGAGGCCAGCCAGTTCGGGCCGTCGATCCCGAACCAGCCGAGCACCGTGTTCAGCAGACCGGCGTCCGGGGCCAGCACGAACCGCCAGATCACCGCGATCGCGACGATCGAGGTCACCACCGGCAGGTAGTAGCCGACCTTGAACAGCGCCTGGAACCGCTTGATGCCGCGGTCCAGCAGCACCGCGGCGGCCAGCGCGACCGCCAGCGTCACCGGGACGCCGACGATCACGAAGTACGCCGTGTTGAACGCGGCCTTGCGGAACGTCTCGTCGGACAGCGCCTTCACGTAGTTGTCGAGCCCGACGCCCTCGACCGCGAACGGCGTCCGCAGGTCACGCTGCTTGATGTCGGTGAAGCTCATCCCGAACGAGCCCAGCACCGGTCCGGCCGTGAAGGCCAGGAACAGCACCACGAACGGCAGGACGAGGATCCACGCGGCGGTGGTTTCTCGCCTGAGCGATCGCATCGGTCAGCTACCGGTGCCGATCGACGCGGCCTTGGTCTGGATCGCCTTCGCGGTCTCCTCCGGCGACTGCCCGGACTTGGCCAGCTTCTCCACCTCGGCGTCGAAGGCGGTCGCGACCTGCTCCCAGTTCACGATCGCGGGCGGCGCCTTCGCGGTCTCCAGCTGCTTGCCGAAGACCGGCAGCAGCGGGTCGTTGGCGATGCTCGGGTCCTTCCAGGCGGCCTGGACGGCCGGCAGGTCGGTCGACAGCTTGAACCAGTCGGCCTGGGTCTTGCCGTCGGACAGCCACTTGACCAGCTTCCAGGCGCTGTCCTTGTTCTTGCTCGCCTTGAACACGACGAAGTTGCTGCCACCGACGAACGAGGTGGAGGTCTTGTTCTTCGGCAGCTCGAAGACGCCGATGTTCGGCTTGATCTTGTCGCCGCCGAGCTTGGCGATGGAGCCCGCCATCCACGGCCCGGAGATGAACATCGGCACCTGGCCGCTGACGAACTGCGCCTCGGTCTGGTTCGGCGGCAGATCGGTCCCGGCCAGCTTCTCGGTGAAGAACGACTGGTAGTACTTCAGCCCCTCCTGCACCTCCGGGGTGTCCAGCGTGAACTGCTTGTCGTCGTCGCTGGTGATGCTCGCGCCCGCCGACCACGCGAACGGCATCACGGTCTGCCAGGAGCCCTGACCGCCCGGCTGCAGGTTGATCCCGTACTGCGCACCGGCCTTGTCCTTCATCGCCTTGGCCATCGCCTTCAGCCCGTCCCAGTCGGTCGGGGGAGTGGTGATGCCGGCCTTGGCGGCCAGGTCCTTGCGGTAGTAGACGACCCGCGTCTCGACGTACCAGGGCACGCCGTAGCCGACGTCGCCGACCTTGGTGGTGTCCAGCGCGCCGGGGAAGAAGCTCGCGGTGTCGATCCCGGACGGCGTCGGGTCGAGCGCGCCGAGATCGGCGAACTCACCCATCCAGGTGGTGCCGACCATCGCCGCGTCCGGCAGCGACTGCGCGGTGATCGCGGTGGTGAACTTGTTGTGCGCGGCGTCCCACGGTATCGGCGTCACCTTCACCTTGACGCCCGGGTTGGCCTGCTCGAACGCGGCGGTCAGCTTGGGCAGGTTCTCGCCCTCGGTGCCCATCGCCCACACGGTCAGCTCGCCGGTGGCCGGGTCGCTGCCGATGCTGGTGGAGGCCTGCGGTTGCGACTCGGGGGAGTCCTCGGACCGGCCGCAGCCGGCCAGGGCCAGCGCCGCGGCGGTGAGTACGGCGCCGCCGGTCACCAGCCGGCGACGGGTGCTCTGGGTGATCATGCTCGTCTCCTCAGTTGTGTACTGCAGTTGCCGTGCCGTCCCCCTGTGCGGTGCCGCAGGAGTCCCGCAGCACCAGTTCTGTCGGTAGTACGTCGTTGCGCGCGCGGGTGCGTTCACCCGTCACGCGTTCGTGCAGCCGCTGGGCGGCCAGCCGGCCGAGCTCGGCCATCGGCTGCCGCACGGTGGTCAGACCGGGCGAGACGTAGCGGGCGGCCATCACGTCGTCCCAGCCGGTGACGACGATGTCGTCCGGTACTGCGATACCGCCGGCCCGCAGGCCTTTGAGCAGCGCGAGCGCGAGCTCGTCGTTGGCGCAGACCAGGCCCTCCGGCCGCCCCCCGCGCCCGGCGCCACCGGTTGCCTTGAGCAACGCCCCGGCCAGCGCGGTTCCCGCCGCCTCGGTCAGCGGCACCCGCTCCGGTTCCGGCGCGCTCAGACCTCGGGCGCTCATCGCCTTCGCGAACCCCGCGTAGCGCTCCGACACGTCGTACGAGCTGGCCGGGTCGCCGACGAACAGCAGGTCCTGCCGCCCGTGGTCGAGCAACCGCGCCGTCAGCTCCTCCGCACTCGCCGCGCTCTCGGTGCGAACCGAGTCGCATCCGGTCACCGGCGGATGCGCGACCACCACCACGGGCACGTTGGCCCGCCTCAGGTCGCGGATCACCTCCAGCCCGAGAGCGTTGCCGTGCACAACGACCCCGTCGACCCGGCTGGCCAGGTCGCGCACCGTCCGCGACGGATCCGGGTTCCCGTGCGTGACGGTCAGGACGACGCTCTGCCCGTGCTCGCCGGCCCAGCGCTCGTAGCCCATCAGCAGGTCGCCGTAGAACGGGCCGGCCAGGTCGGGCAGCACGAGCCCGTGCGCCTCGTGCCGTTGCACCGCGAGGCTTCGGGCGGCCCGCAGTGGAACGTAGTTCAGCTCGTGCGCCGCCTGGTCGACCCGGGCCCGCGCCTTCGCCGACACCGGTCCGGTGCCCTGCAGCACCCGCGAGACCGTCGCGATCGACAGCTGCGCGAGCGCGGCGACGTCGTAGATCGTCGCCGGCCGGCCGGTCGGTCCGGAGGCCATCACGAGCTCCTTCGGGGTGAATTGGAAGCGCTTACAGTTTTCGACCCTGCCTTGTCCCGGGGTGGTTGGTCAAGGGTTCGGGGCTGCTCGATCCGCGGTCTGAGACGATGGATCGGTGACCACACACGCAGCGTCAGGGGAGCGGAAGGACCGGCTCTGGCTGGTCCGCCACGGCGAGACCGAGTGGAGCAGGTCGGGCAAGCACACGTCGACCACGGACCTGCCGCTGACCGCGGAGGGTGAGCGGATCGCGGGCGAGTTGCGCGACCGGCTGCAGGGCCACGAGTTCGACCTGGTGCTGACCAGCCCGCGGCAGCGCGCCCGGCGTACGGCCGAACTGGCCGGCTTCGCGGACGCCGAGGTCGACGACGACCTGGTCGAGTGGGACTACGGCGACTACGAAGGCATCACCACCGCGCAGATCCGCGAGACCGTGCCCGGCTGGACGGTCTGGGCGAATCCCGTACCCAACGGCGAAACCCCCGCGCAGGTCGCGGCGCGGCTCGACCGGGTGAATGCGCGGATCGCGGCCGTCGACGGGGATGTGCTGGTCTTCGGTCACTCGCACGCGCTGCGCGCGCTGACGGCGCGGTGGCTGGAGCTGGACGTCACCGAGGGCCGGCACTTCGTGCTCGGTACGGCGACGGTCTCGATCCTCGGCTGGGAGCGGGGATCACCCGCGATCCATCAGTGGAACTCGTAGATCCTGATCTCGCCGACGGTTCGGAACCCGAGCCGTTCATAGACAGGTTTTCCGGCTGACGACGCACCCAGTACGGCGTACTGGGTGTTGCTGCTGCGGACAGCATGCTGGGTGATCGCGGCGCCGATCCCTTGTCTTCTGGCTTCCGGCACGGTCATCACGAAGTACACCCCGGCGACGTCCCCGGTCCGGAAGATCGTTGCCGTCGCCACCGGTTCGCCGTCGAGCCGCGCCAGGTAGTGCGCCCAGGGATCGCCGAAGCCTTCCCGCCGGTAGATCTCCGCGACCCAGTCCGCCTCGAGCTTGCCCTCGCCGAACCCTTGTGCCAGCGTCTCCGCCCACACAACTAGTTCGTCTTGAGAGTCGACCTCACGAATCTCCAACCCGGCCGGCCCCAACGGCTCCTGCGTCAACTCGTCGAGCTCGAGTGCCATCGCAGGCTCGCTTCCGCCATCCTCGAACCCAGCGGCAAGGAGCTTCGGTCCCAGCTCCTCCGGCCGCAGCGACGGCCCGACGTGCCAGCTCCCCGGGACGTTGTGCTCCCGCATCAACGCCAGCGACTCCGCGATCACCGCGTCGGCCTCGGCGAGATCCACCCCGACCACCGCGTTGTGGTAGTCGAGCGGCGACCCGCCGATCGTCCACCGCGCCCGCCCGTCGTCCCGCTGAACGCCGCCGCCGGCCGCACCCATCCGCATCAGCAGCCCGGCGAGGTTGTCCTCGACCGCCCGGATCAGATCCATCGCCTCAGTCTGCTCGCCGGCCGCAGGACGGTCACCCCGATTTCCGCCGGGCCGTGTCGCCCAGGCGCCGCGTGACCCTGGCCCACCTCACCCAGGCAGCGCGTTCCACTGCGCGAGCGTCGAGGCCAGCAGCGTCGCCGTCGGCAGGTCGTGGAACTCGTCCAGGCTCACGAACCGCGCGTCGTCGGCGTCGTCGCCCGCCTTCAGCGTCCCGCCCACCGGCTCCGCCTCGTAGTCCCGGATCACGTACAGCCGCTGCCCCGGCGCCTCCCGCTCGACCTCGCCGACCAGGTCGCCGACGACCACCTGGAGACCGGTTTCCTCGGCGACCTCACGCGCCACCGCGGTCGGATCGTCCTCACCGGGCTCGACCCGCCCGCCGGGCAGCGACCACAGGCCGCGGCCGGGCTCGTTGGCCCGCTGGACCAGCAGCAGGCGGCGCTGGTCGTCGTACACGAGGGCCCCGACACAGTCGATCCGGTCACGCTCCATGTGGATAACAGTAAGGAGAGCAGGCCGGTCCGGATACCATCAGCGTCGAGAGTTTGTCCAGAGAAGGGATCCCGATCACCCGTGCGCATCGACCTGCACACCCACTCCAACCGCTCGGACGGCACCGACCCGGTCGACGTCCTGATCGCGCACGCGAAGCGGGACGGCCTGGACGTGATCGCGCTCACCGATCACGACACGGCCGACGGGTGGGCCGAGGGCCGGCGTGCCGCGGAGGAGCTCGGGATCGGTTTCGTGCCCGGGATCGAGATCTCCTGCAAGCTGCAGGGCATCGGCGTGCACCTGCTCGCCTACCTGCCCGACCCGTCGTACCAGCCGCTGGCCGACGAGCTGCGGCTGGTCCGCGACGGCCGCACCGACCGGATCCCCTCGATCGTCGCCCGGCTGAACGGGCTCGGCGTCGACCTCACCGTCGACGACGTCCTCGCCCAGGCGACCGGTACGCCGTCGGTCGGCCGTCCGCACGTCGCCGACGCGCTGGTCGCGAAGGGTGTCGTCGCCGATCGCGGCGAGGCGTTCGACCGGTTCCTGGCCGACGGCCGCCCGGGCCACATCTCGCACTACGCGATCGAGCCGGGCCGGGCGATCGACCTGGTCCGCGAGGCCGGCGGCGTACCGGTGATCGCGCACCCGTGGGGCCGCTCCAGCCGCAAGGTGATCACCGCCGAGACGATCGCCCGCCTGGTCGCCGAGCACGGGCTGGCCGGGATCGAGGTCGACCACCAGGACCACGCGCCGCAGTCGCGGGAGACGCTGCGCGGGATCGCCGAGGAGCTCGGCATCATCTGGACCGGGTCGAGCGACCACCACGGCCTCGGCAAGGTGAACCACGAGCTCGGGGTGAATTCGACCGATCCCGAGCAGTTCCAGCGGCTGCTCGAGGTCGCCAAGGTCAACGCGGCCGCCAGCGCCGCCCAGGTCCCCGAGGCGTACCTGCCGTGAACTCCGTGATCAACTTCGGCCTGCTCAGCGAGGTCTTCGTCACGCTGTTCGTGATCATGGACCCGCCCGGCACGGTGCCGGTCTTCATCTCCCTGACCGCCGGTCAGTCCCGCGCCGTCCGCAAGAAGGCCGCCTGGCAGGCCGTCCTGGTCGCCTTCGGCGTGATCGTCGTCTTCGCCGCCTTCGGCCAGCAGATCCTGCACAACCTGGGCATCACCCTCCCCGCCCTCCAGGCAGCCGGCGGTCTGCTGCTGCTCCTGATCGCCCTGCAACTCCTCACCGACACCGCCGAGGACCCGGTCCAGACGAAGAACGTCAACATCGCCTTCGTCCCCCTGGGCACCCCGCTGCTCGCGGGCCCCGGCGCCATCGTCGCCACCATGGTCTTCGTCCAGCGCGCCGACGGCTCCCTCCCCGAGGTCGTGGCGATCTCCGTCGGCATCGTCCTGATCCACCTGGTGATGTGGCTGACGCTGCGCTTCTCCGGCGTCATCATGCGCATCCTCGGCGAGAACGGCGTCCTCCTGGTCACCCGCATCGCGGGTCTCCTGCTGAGCGCGATCGCCGTCCAGCTGGTCGCCGACGCGGTCTCGGACTTCATCAAGGCCGGCTGAGCGCCGTACCAGCGCCGTGTGCGTGGCGTGCCAGTGGGCGCGCGCAGGGTGGGGGCATGACGACGAAGACCGTGAACAAGTTGGTTGTGCCTGGGGCGACGCTGCACTACGAGGTGACCGGGAGCGGGCCGGTGCTGCTGCTGGTGGCCGGGGGATTCACCGACGGTGGGATCTTCGACTCGGTGGTCGGGCAGCTGGCGGCGGACTACACGGTGGTGACGTACGACCCGCGGGGGAACTCGCGGAGCGCGTACGACGGGGCCGCGGTCGACGAGCGGGTCGAGCAGTCGGCGGAGGATGCGCTGGCGGTGGTCGACGCGGTCGGGGGTGGGGCGGCGTACGTGTTCGGTAGTTCGTCGGGGGCGGTGACCGGGATCGAGTTGATCACGCGGTGGCCGGAGCGGGTTCGGATGCTGGTGGCGCACGAGCCGCCGGTGGTCGGGGTGCTGCCGGACGCCGAGACCGCGCATGCCTTCTTCGAGGACGTGCACAACACGTTCGCCGAGGACGGGGTGAGCGCGGCGTTGCGGTTGTTCGCGGGTGGGCTGGGGCTGGACGAGGACGAGCCGCCGGCGCCGGAGGACCTGTGGCCGGAGTACCGGCAGGCGCTGGAGCGGATGATGGGGAACACCGACACGTTCTTCGCGCACAAGTTGTTGCCGTTCACCCGCTATCGGCCTGACCTGGCGGCGCTGCGTGAGGTGGCCGGGAAGATCGTGCCTGCTGCCGGGGCGGACTCTGTGGAGCATCTGCCGGCGCGGCCGATCGGGGTGATCGCGGAGACGATCGGGTGGCCGGTGGTGACGTTCCCGGGCGGGCACACCGGGTACGCCTCGCACCCGGTGCCGTTCGCGACGCTGCTGCACCGGCTGCTGGAGTCCGACCAGAGCTGACCCGCCCGGTCGCGACAATTCAGGTTGACGCTCCGCGGGCGTCCGGCGTACCGTCGCTGCTCTTGTCTTGACAACGGCATGCTCGCGCGTGCCGGCACAGTGGTGTCCGAACCCCCGGGTCCCTCAGGATCCGGGGTTGTTCAGCGTGCCGCTGTGCTCACGGACACCACTTTCGGCTGACGAAAGGAGGTTGCCGTGGGCGTCTACTGGGCGATCGCGACGCGGTCGTTCCGGCGGTTCTCGACGTACCGGATCGCCACCGCGTCGGGTGCGTTCACCAACACCGTGTTCGGGTTCATCTTCTGTGGCGTCTACCTGACCCTGTGGGGGCAGCGGCCGAACCTCGGCGGGTACGACGTGACCGACGCGCTCACCTTCGTCTGGCTGCAGCAGGGGCTGCTGGTGCCGATCGGGATCTTCGGCGCGAGCACCACGATCGAGCTCGGCGAGCGGGTCCGGACCGGCGCGATCGCCGTCGACCTGTACCGGCCGACGCACCTGATGCTGTGGTGGCTGTCGATGGATCTGGGCCGGGCGTCGTTCGAGCTGATCGCCCGGGGCGGCGTCCCGCTGCTGGTCGGGTCGCTGGTGTTCGACCTGCGCTTCCCGGCGTCGCCGCTGCAGGGGCTCGCGGTCGGGGTCGCGTTGCTGTTCGGGATCCTGGTCAGCTTCGGCATCCGGTACCTGGTCGCGCTGTCCGGCTTCTGGATCACCGACTCGCGCGGGCTGGAGGGGTTCGCGCTGGTGCTGTCGCTGTTCTTCTCCGGCACGATCCTGCCGCTGGTCGTGTTCCCGGGCTGGTTCGGCGAGTTCGCCCGGGCGACGCCGTGGGCGGCGACCATGCAGGTGCCGATCGACGTCTGGCTCGGGCAGACGGCGCCGGCCGCGGCGCTCGGGTTCCAGCTCGGCTGGATCGTCGTGCTGCTGCTCGCCGGCCGGCTCGCGACCACGCTGGCGACCCGGAAGGTGGTGATCCAGGGTGGCTGAGATCTCGTTGCGCAAGGCACCGGGTCAGTACTGGATGCTGGTGCTGATGTGGATCCGGTCGTCGCTGGCCTACCCGGCGTCGTTCGTGCTGATGCTGGTCGGGTCCGCGCTGATCACGGTCACCGACTTCGTCGCGGTGCTGATCATGTTCAGCCACCTGGAGAGCTTCGGCGGCTTCGGCCTGGGCGAGATGGCGCTGCTGTACGGGACCGCGTCGATGACGCTCGGCATCGCCGACCTGATCACCGGGTCGATCGAGCGGATCGGGCAGCGGATCCGCAGCGGCGACCTGGACGTCTGGCTGGTCCGGCCGGTGCCGGCCTTCGTCCAGGCGATCGCGGACAACTTCGCGCTCCGGCGGCTCGGCCGCCCGTTGCAGGCCGGGATGGTCCTCGGGCTCGGGATCGGTGCCGTGGGCATCGACTGGACGGCGCTGAAGGTGGTCTTCCTGGTCGTGTCGCTGCTCAGCGGCGCGGTCATCTTCGGCGCGATCTTCGTGCTCGGCGGGGCGTTCCAGTTCGTCTCGATCGACTCGGCCGAGGTCACCAACTCGTTCACGTACGGCGGCCAGCAGCTCACCCAGTACCCGCTGGCGATCTTCGGCCAGGAGATCGTCCGCGCCGTCACGTTCGTCGTACCGCTGGCCTTCGTCAACTACTACCCGGTGCTCTACGTGCTGGGGAAACCGGCCCCGCTGGGCCTGCCGTCCTGGATCGGCCTGCTCGCCCCGGTCGTCGCCGCCGTGATGACCGGGATCGCCGCGCTGGCCTGGCGCGGCGGACTCCGGCGCTACCGCAGTACAGGGAGCTGATTCGTCGTGCCCGTGATCGAGCTGGACCAGGTGTCCCGCGCCTTCACCGTCTCCACCCGCACCGGCTGGCGCCGCACCCACCGCGAGGTGCGCGCCGTCGACGACCTGTCGTTCACCGTCGAGCCCGGCGAGGTGATGGGCTACATCGGCCCGAACGGCGCCGGCAAGTCGACCACGATCAAGATGCTGACCGGCATCCTGGTCCCGACCGCCGGCACCATCCGGGTCGCCGGTGTCGACCCGTCCCGGCACCGCACCCGGCTGGCCCGCCGGATCGGCGTCGTCTTCGGCCAGCGCACCACGCTGTGGTGGGACCTCCCGCTGAAGGACTCGTTCGCCGTCCTGCAGAAGATGTACGGCGTACCGCGGGCCCGGCACGCGGAGAACCTCGCGACCTTCGTCGAGCTGCTCGACCTCGGCGACCTCCTCGACGTCCCGGTCCGTCAGCTCTCGCTCGGCCAGCGGATGCGTGGCGACATCGCCGCCGCGCTGCTCCACGACCCCGAGATCGTCTACCTCGACGAGCCCACCATCGGTCTCGACGTCGTCAGCAAGACCCGCCTCCGCTCCTTCCTGGCCCAGCTCAACCAGGACCGCGGCACCACGGTCATCCTCACCACCCACGACCTCGACGACATCGAGGCGCTCTGTACCCGCGTGATGGTCATCGACCACGGCCACCAGGTCTACGACGGCACCCTCACCGGCCTCCGCAACTCCCAGTCCGCACCCCGCACCCTGGTCGTCGACCTCGCCACGCCGCACCCACCCATCACCCTCGAAGGCGCCACCGTCACCCGCACCGACGGCCCCCGCCAGTGGCTCTCCTTCCCACCCACCACCTCCGCCGCCCCCTTGGTCGCTCAGATCGCCGCCGGCTACCCGCTGGTCGACCTGTCCGTCCAGGAACCCACCATCGAATCCATCATCACCAAGCTGTACGCCGCCGGCTGACCCACGTCTTGTGTGACCGGATCAGGTCGGGTTCGTTGGGGGATTGAGGGAGGGACCCAACCGGACGTGGGGCGGAGAGGGTAGACAGGGTGTGGCTACGACGATGACCGAGCGGGGTGGGGTGGTGGTGCCTCCGGCGGACGGAGCTGGGTTCGTGGGGTGGGTGCGGCCGCACCTGCCGGCGATGGCACGAGTGGCCGGGCGGCTGGGGGTGGGAGCCGATCGCGACGACATCGTCCAGGAGGCGCTGGCGCGGGCCTGGATGAAACGCGGCCAGTACGACGCCAACCGCGGCTCCGCGTCGGCTTGGCTGCTGGCGATCACCGCCGACCAGGCGCGCAAGGCCGCGCGGCGCGTGCGGCCGGTCGCGGAGCTGGTCGAGACCGACGCGGTGGAGACGCGCGGCGATCTCGAGGGGCGGGTGGACGTCGAGCAGGCGATCGGATCGCTCTCGGCGCGGCAGCGGCTGGCCGTCGACTGCTTCTACTTCGCCGACCTGTCGGTGGCCGACACGGCGGCGGTCATGGGGTGCTCCGAGGGCACCGTCAAATCAACTCTTTCCGACGCGCGGGCGCGCCTGCGGTCCTTGCTGGAGGTCAGCGAATGACACCGACCGACGAGATCGACGAGCTGCTGCGGCAGGCGGGCTCGCGGTGGCGTTCCGAGCAGCCCTCGCCACCCGAGCCGGACCTGGAGCGGATCACCCGGAAACCGCCGCGGCGCTGGGTCGTCCCGGCGCTCGCCGCGGCCGGCGTCGCGGTGATCGCCACCGCGGCGATCATCGTGCTGCCGCACCGGGACGAGCCAGTGGTTGCCCCGGGCAACGGCAAGGAGCATCCGCTGCAGGTCCGCGACGGCGACAAGGTCGAGGTCACCGGTGAGGTGATCGCGGCTCCCGGCGTACCGGTGCGGTACTGCCTGCCGGTGCCGACGACGGCGCCGCTCGAGTCCGGTGCCCAGAAGCCGCCGGCCTGTGCGCCGGGGGCCGGGGTCGACCTGACCGGTGTGGACCTGACGCGGCTCGTCGGGCTGAACGTCATCGGCGGCGTGACCTCGGGCAACGCGCGGCTGGTCGGGGTGTGGAAGGCCGGATCGATCGCCGTCGAGCAGCAGAGCGCGCCGCCCCCGGTCGAGCCGGGCGACGCCGCACCGGCGGTGCCGTGTGCGCCGCCGGCCGGCGGCTGGAAGGCAGGCGACGCGAGCGAGTCGCTCACGCCGGCGGTCGAGCAGTACGTGAAGAGCCGTGCGAGCGCCCTGCAGAACCCGTGGATCGGCTGGCCCGAGGGCTTCCCGACCGAGACGACGCCGGGCACGTCCCCGACCAAGCCGAGCGTGCTGATGATCGGTGTCGCCCACGGCGACCTCGCGACCGTACGCCGTGACCTGCAGCCGCTGGTCAAGGGCAACCTGTGCGTGACCCAGGTGAAGGTGAGCCAGTCCGAGGCGCTCGCGCAGCACCAGGCGGTCGACGCGCTGCCGACGGCGGAGTACGGGATCACGTCGGTCGGGATCGGCGTGGGCGACCGGCCGGTCCGGGTGGAGCTGCGGATGGTGGACGAGAAGCTCCTGAACGCGCTGCGGCCGATCGGGATCGACACGATCGACCTGCAGCCGTACATCCGCCCGGTCAGCTGACGCGGAACCCTCCCGGACGAACGCCCGTCCGGGAGGGCGCCCGGATCAGCTGGTGGCGTCCGGCCCGGTCAGCATCTTCAGGTCGCGGACCGTGTACGACAGGCTGCCGCGGAAGCCGATGCCCTTGCGGACGATCTTCAGGTCGGCCAGCTCCTCACCCGGCGCGGGCAGGAAGTTCAGGTCGCTGGTCCCGCCCCAGGTGTTGGCGACCTTCGCGTTCTCCAGGATCGACTGGGTCAGCTCGTAGACGCTCGGGTTGTTGAAGTTCCCGGCGGTCAGCCGCGGGAAGTACCGCAGGTTGACGATCGGCCGGCCGAGCGCGGGGATGGTCGCGATCGGCTTGTCGAGGGTGACCCGGGCCTCGGCCAGCCGGCGGCCGGCCGACGACATCGCGCCGGCGAAGGTCCCGCCCGGCCCGACCACCGGCGCCGCGTCGCTGGCGACCGAGAACGCGCGGGTCTGCTTGATCGTGCCGAGCTTCTTCGGGAAGCCCTGGAACCAGCCGCGGGCCAGCGCCTGGTCGTTGTCGACGTAGATGTACGGGCACCAGGCGACCGGCTGGCCCTTGAACTGGGCGTCGAGCAGGATCAGGAACTCCGAGTACAGGCTGCGGTCCGGGTCCAGGTACTCCTGGTGGTCGCCGGAGAACTGCCAGTCGATGAACAGCGCGTAGCCGTGGCCGATGCTCGCGGGGTCCAGCGTCAGCCCGGCCGGGAGAGCGGCCTTGGCGGCGTCCTGGTTGGTCCAGAACTCGGCGCCGATCAGGTCACCGACGTAGTGCCACGGCGGGGCGCCGACGATGTTGGCGGTGCCACGGGCGCTGAGCGGGAGGCTGTAGCCCTTGAGCTCGGCCGGCGGGACGACCGTGGTGGTCGTGGCCGGCGCGGCGGACGCGGTACCGGCGGAAGTCAGAGTGGAGGCAGCGACGGTGGCTGCGAGGCCGCCACCGATCAGGCTGCGGCGACCGACCGCGCTGGAGCGGTCTGTGCTTTCGGTTGTCATGCTTCGAGGCTAGGAAGTCCGGATAGACACCCGGTCGGCAACCGATGGACGAGCCGGGATCCGTTGTCCGCAAGGGACCAGGGTGAGGCCTGGTCCTGACGACGGCCGAGGGACAGCTCGGTCAGGCAGCGGCGTTCGGCTCGGAGGTACGGGTCTGCTCGGACGTGCGGGTCGGCTCGGAAGCGACGGTGAGGTGCGTCCCGGCGCGGTGCCGGGCGCGGCCGGCCAGCGGATCCCCGTGGAGCAGTTCGCGCAGGCCCGGGAACTCGGAGTCGACCGGACCTGGGCGCCGGTGCCGCCCGTGGACGACCTGTCCGCTGGTGAGTGCGAGGCGCCACAGCGTCCCGTTGACGATGCCCGACCGGGCAGAAGGCGTGGTTGTCATGGTAGCCACGCTAGGCAGCGCCGATAGACAGCCAGTCGTCAGTTGATCGACATCCGGTCAGTGACGGTCGTGCCAGAAATCGACCAGGATGCGTGCGGTCGCGGCCGGCTGCTCGATCGCGGGGGAGTGGCCGGCGTCGGCGATCACCTGCGGCTTCACACCGAGGATGTCGGCCATCCGGTCCTGGACCGCGAGCGGCCAGCCGTCGTCGGTCTCGCCGTACGCGACCTGGGCCCGGACGCCGGACTTGGCCAGCCGGTCGGTCCGGTCCTCGGCGTCGATCAGCCGCTTGGTGATCTCGGAGAGGCTGACCGGCACGTTGCCGGTGAACCGCTTGCGCAGGAACGCCGCGATCTCGGTCGCCGGGGCGACGTACCGCGGCTCCTTGCTGTCGTGCTCGAGCTTCAGGTCGTACACCTGCTCGATCGGCAGGTTGTCGAGGCCGAAGGCAAGCATCTGCAGCCCCTGCACCTTCGCCTCGTCGCTGAAGCCGCCGGGGCCCGAGCAGAGCAGCGTGATCGTGGAGAACACCGACGGGTCGGCCAGCACGGCCTCGCGGGCGACCAGCCCGCCGAACGAGTGCCCGACCAGCTGGCTGTAGCCGCCGAGCGCCTTGCTCATCGCCACCACGTCGAGCGCGAGCTCGTCCAGCGTGTACGCCGAGGCGTCGGCCGGGCCGGGCGTCTCGTACTGACCGCGCTGGTCGACCGCGACCGTGCGCCAGCCGAAGCGGGCGAGGTGGTCGACCAGCGGAGCGAAGTCCTCCTTGCTGCCGGTCCACCCCGGGACCAGCAGCGCCGTGCCGAGCGGCGTACCGACGTCGGGCACCGCCTGCAAGGTGGCGAAGTCGCCACGGTCGGTCTCGAGGGTGACGGGAGAGACATTGTCCGGGAGCGTCAGCGTGCGCGGCGTACTCACGAGTCCACGGTATCCCGCTGACGTGTCCGCAGCAGGGTGGCGGTCGCCACAGCGAGTACGGCGACGATGCCCACGCTGACCAGAGCCGCCAGTTGCACACCGTCCGTGTACGCCGCTCTGGTCAGCTCCAGGAGCTCCTTGGCCAGCGGCTGCGGCAGCTGCTCGGCTACGGCGACAGCGCCGCCCAGCGTGTCGCGTGCCTCGCTGGAGACGCCGGCGGGGAGCGTCACCTCGCTCCTGTAGACCGCCGTCACCAGGCTGCCCACCACGGCGATGCCCAGCGCCATGCCGAGCTCCGTGCCGGTCTCGCCCATGCCCGAGGCGACTCCAGCACGCTCCGGCGGTGCGCTGCCGACGACCAAGTCGTAGGTGAGGGCCAACACGAGCTGGATGCCGAAGTTGGCGATCACCAGGCCCGCGACGATCGCCGTACGACCGGACAGTGCGACCAGCGCCAGCCCGGGGGCGGCGATGAGGAAGCCCAGCGTCATGGCGGCGCCGGCGCGCATCCGGCGGGCGACGAACGGTCCGCCGAGCGTGCCGAGGATGCCGCCGACGGCAGGCGGCAGCGACCACAGACCGGCCTCCAGCGGCGCCATGCCGAGCACCAGCTGGAAGTACTGGACCGAGAGGAAGCCCATGCCGGCCAGCACGAACAGGCCGAAGGTCTGAGCGCCCAGCGAGACGCTGAACGACGCCCGGTGGAACAGGCGCAGGTCCACCAGCGGCTCGGTGAGGGTCAGCTGCCTCCGTACGAAGACGTAGCCGGCCAGCAGGCCCGCGACCAGTACGACGACGCTGACCAGGTGCACGCCGTCCTTGGCGGTCTCCTTCAGCGCGTAGACGACCGCGACGATCGCGCCCGTGGACAGCACCACGCTGGCCAGATCGATCCGGCCGGCACCCGGGTGCTTGAACTCGGGCAGCAGCGGCCGTGCCAGCACCAGCAGGAGCAGCAACGGCGGGATCCCGATCAGGAACACCGAACCCCAGTGGAAGTTCTCCAGCAGTACGCCGCCGACCAGCGGACCGGCGATGCCGCCGACCATGAAGTTGGTCATCCAGATCGCGATCGCGAGCTGGCGCTGCCGGGGGTCCCGGAACATGTTGCTGAGCAGCGACAGCGTCGACGGCATCAGCGTCGCCCCGGCCAGACCGAGCAGCGCCCGCGCGCCGATCAGCATCGCGGCACTGGTCGCGAACGCGGCCAGCAGCGACGCCAGCGCGAACCCGGCGGCACCGATCATCAGCAGCCGGCGGCGGCCGATCCGGTCGCCGACCGTGCCCATCGTGATCAGCAGCCCGGCGACGACGAAACCGTACACGTCGATGATCCAGAGCAGCTCCGAGCTGCTCGGGCCCAGATCGGTGGTCAGCAGCGGCGCGGCCAGGTGCAGGACCGTCATGTCCAGGCCGATCAGGATGGTGGGCAGGGCGAGCACGGCCAGGCCGAGCCACTCCCGGCGTCCGGCGCGGGGTGTCGTCTCCAGAGTCGTCATGCCGAACATCCTGAAACTTCAACGAAGCTTTAAGTCAACAGGTGCCCCGGCAGGCGCCGGGTTCCACGGTGCGGCACAATGGCCGGGTGCCGCGGACGCTGGCTGTCGCCAATCAGAAGGGCGGGGTGGCGAAGACCACCACCGTCGCGTCGCTCGGCGCTGCCCTGAGCGAGCTCGGGCAGCGGGTGCTGCTCGTCGACCTCGACCCGCAGGCCTGCCTGACGTTCTCGCTCGGCGTCGACCCCGAGGACCTCGACACCTCGCTGCACCACGTCCTGCTCGGGACGGCGAAGGCCCGCGACATCGTGATCACGCTCGACGAGGGCCCGGACCTGATCCCGGCGACGATCGAGCTGGCGACCGCCGAGGTGCGGCTGTCGCGCGACTCCGGTGCCGAGCAGGCGCTGCGGACCGTGCTGCGGCCGCTGGCGGCGTCGTACGACTGGATCGTGGTGGACTGCCCGCCGACACTGGGGCTGCTGACGGTGAACGGGTTGTCCGCGGCGTCGGAGGTGCTGATCCCGTTGCAGTGCGAGACCCTCGCGCACCGCGGCGTCGGCCAGCTGCTGGACACCATCCACGACGTCCAGCAGCTGACCAACCCCGGGCTCGAGATCCTCGGCGTCCTCCCCACCCTGTACGACGGCCGCACGACCCACGCCCGGACCGTGCTCGAGACGATCTCCGGCACCTACGAGCTGCCGGTCCTCGACCCGCCGATCCCGAAGTCGATCCGGTTCGCCGAGGCGCCGGCGATCGGGCAGACGATCCTGACCACGGCGCCGGCGAGTCCGGGCGCCTCGGCGTACCGGGAGTTGGCGAAGGCGCTGCTCTAAGGCTGCCGTGCCGGGGTGCGCCGCAGCTTGTGGCGGAAGCGCCACAGCGGCACAGCGATCAGCGCCAGCGCGACCAGGAACGGGAGCAGCGCGCCGAAGGCCGTGGCGAGCGCGAAAAACGTTGTGGTGAAGGCTTTCCAGCCGCCCTGGAGGCCGGCCAGGAAGCCGCGGTCGTCCTTCGCCACGACCGGCGCCTCGCCCGGTTCGGCGATGACGAGCGTGAGCGTGGCGAGCTCGGTCTGTCCCGCGAGCGCCTTCTGCTTGGCCAGCAGCGCTTCGAGATCGGCCTCGCGGCGGGTCAGCTCGGACTCGACCGAGACGATCTCGGCGATCGTGTTCGCCTTGGCCAGCAGGGCGCGCATCCGCCCGAGGCTCGCCCGCTGGGAGGCGATCCGGCTCTCGACGTCGACCACCTGCTCGGTGACATCGGTCGACTCCTGGTGGATCGCGGTCCGCTTGCCGAGCTCGGACAAGCGCTGGATCGCGGTCTCGTACGACGCTGTCGGGACCTTCAGCACCAGGTTCGCGCGGGCGATCTTGCCGTCGGCGTCGCTGCCGGTGTCCTCCGAGGCGACCTGCCCGCGCAGGCCCGCCACGACGCCGATCGCCGCTTGGCGCTGCTTGTCCACGTCCTCGTGCTCGACGGTCAGCGAGCCGGTCTTCACGATCGCTCGCGTCAGCGAGGGCTGCGCGGCGGCGCCCTTACCGCCTTGGCCGGCCGATGTGTCCGCCTGCGGGCCGGCCTTGTCCTGCGGACCGCTGTACTCCGGAGCCACCGCGCCGCCCGCGGTGCTGTCACCGCTGTCGCCTCCGCCGCTGCAGCCCGAGATCACCAGAGCCGTCAGCAGCACACCCGCTGCCGCGGCGGTCAACCGCGTTCTCACCATCGCCCACACCCTCTTTCCCCTCGACGATCTGTCGAGCTGGGACGGCCGGGCGGGGGAGGGCGTTGCGGGGTGCTGGTCACGGTCGGGCAACAGAAAACCCCGCCCAGGATTCTGGGCGGGGTTTCGCTGATTTGTTGCTTACTCCGGCGCAGTGAAGGTCGGCGCCGCGGGGGCCGCCTTCTTGCGGGTCCGCTTGGCCGGCTTCTCCGCGTCGTCGGCAGCAGGCTCGGCGGCGGCCTTCTTCGCCACCGCCTTCTTCGCGACGGCCTTCTTGGCGACAGCCTTCTTCGCCGGAGCCTTCTTGGCCGCGGTCTTCTTCGCTACGGGAGCAGCCTCTTCCGTGGCCACCGGAGCAGCCTCTTCAGGCGCCGCGACGGCCTTCTTGCGCGTCCGCTTCGGCTTCTCCTCGACGGGAGCCTCCTCGACGGGCGCAGCCGCGGCAGCCTTCCGCGTACGGGTCCGCTTGGGCTTCTCCTCGACGACCTCTTCAGCAACCGGTGCTTCGGCAGTCTTCCGAGTGCGCGTACGCCGAGCCGGCTTCTCCTCAGCAGGAGCGTCGACCACCTCAGCCACCGTTGCCGGTGCCTCGACTGTCTCCTGTGCAGGAGCAGCCTCCGTCGACTCGGTGCGCCGACGGGTGCGAGTACGGCGAGGCTTTTCTTCAGTCACCTCAACCGGTGCGGCATTCGCCTCGGCCGGAGCGGCCTTGGACTCAACCGGTGCTGCCTCCGGCGTGGTCTGCGGCGTGAGCGACTCGGTGCTCTCACCCGAGTCCCCACCGCGGCGCCTGCGCGTCCGCTGACGCGGCTTGCGCTCGCCGGCGCCGCGCTCGACCGGCGCGTGCTCGGCCGCCTCCGTGGACGTCGCCGCGGTCGGCGGGACCTGGGTCTTCGCCGTCACATCGGCGTCGGTCTTCTGCTCGACGCCCTCGACGGCCTGCCCGTTGCGGGTGCGGCGGCGGTTGCGGTTCCGCTTGCGGCCCGGGCGCTCGCCCGACGCCGGCGCGGAGCCGGACTCGCCCTCGTTGCGGCGCGGCGGGCGGTCGCGCTCGGCGCGCTCCTCGCGGACCGGCTTGATCCGGCCCTTGGCGTCGGTCGGGATGCCGAGGTCGTGGTACAGCTCCGGCGACGTGGAGTAGATCTCCTGCGGCTCGTCGTACGGAAGGTCGAGCGCCTTGTTGATCGTCTTCCAGCGGACCAGGTCCGCCCAGTCGACGAACGTCACCGCGATACCGCTCGCACCGGCCCGGCCGGTGCGGCCGATCCGGTGGATGTAGGTCTTCTCGTCCTCGGGGCAGGTGTTGTTGATGACGTGCGTGACGCCGCCGACGTCGATGCCGCGGGCCGCGACGTCGGTGCAGACCAGCACGTCGACCTTGTCACCGCGGAACCGGGTCAGCGCCCGCTCGCGGGCCTGCTGGTTCAGGTCGCCGTGGATCGCGGCGGCCTTGAAGCCGCGGTCGGTCAGCTCGTCGGTCAGCCGGGACGCCTCGCGCTTGGTCCGGCAGAAGATCATCACCCGGCCGCGGTCCTCGGCCTGCAGGATCCGGGCGACCACCTCGGGCTTGTCCAGATCGTGCGCCCGGTAGACGAACTGGGCCGTCGTCGGGACCATCTGGGTGTCCTCGTGGGACTCCGCGCGGATGTTCAGCGGGTGCCGCATGTGGGTCCGGGCCAGCCCGATCACCGCCGACGGCATCGTTGCCGAGAACAACATCGTCTGGCGCAGCTCGGGCGTCTTGCGCAGGATCCGCTCGACGTCGGGCAGGAAGCCCAGGTCGAGCATCTCGTCGGCCTCGTCCAGCACCAGCACCTTGATGTGCGACAGGTCCAGCACACCGCGGTTGGCCAGGTCGAGCAGCCGGCCCGGCGTACCGACGACGACGTCGACGCCCGCCTTCAGGGTGTCCAGCTGCGGCTCGTACGCGACACCGCCGTAGATCGTCATCACCCGGACCGTGCGCACGGTCGAGGCGGTGGTCAGGTCCTTGGCGACCTGGATGGTCAGCTCACGCGTCGGGGTGACGACCAGGGCCTGCGGCTTGCCCGGGGCAGCCAGCTCCTCGTAGTCGGGCTCGCCCGGCGAGATCGTGCGCTGCAGCAGCGGGATGCCGAACCCGAGGGTCTTACCGGTCCCGGTCCGGGCCTGACCGATCAGGTCGGTGCCCATCAGTGCGACGGGGAGCGTCATCTCCTGGATCGGAAACGGCTCCACGATGCCGACGCGGTCGAGCGCGTCACAGATCTCGGGGAGCACCCCGAGCTCTCGGAAGGTGGTCAGGCTGATCGCCTCTCAACATGCTTGTACGGACAGAATGCACAGGGCCGGCGCCAGGATCCGGTGTCCTTCGGTTGAACACCCGGCGTCCTTCATCGTGAGGCGCGGGACACTGTGCAAGCGGCTCGCACCAGCTGCCCATCTGGGCGCGTCACCGGCGAAACACCAGCCAGTGTAACCCGAGCGGGCGTCCATGCCGTCCAGCCCGATTTCCCCGCCAGGTCCTCCGGGGCCGATATGGTGCGGTCCATGACCGAAACGACGGCCTTCGACGATCCCGCCTACCGGGCCGCGGCGGTGGACCTGCTGGGTGTGCTGGCCTACGGCGAGCTGACCGCGTTCGAGCGGATCGCCGAGGACGCCAAGCTGGCGCCGACCCTCGACGACAAGGCCCAGCTGGCGCAGCTGGCGACCACCGAGTTCGGGCACTTCGTGCAGCTGCGCGACCGGCTGGTCGAGCTCGGCGTCGACCCGATGGACGCGATGCAGCCGTTCGTGACGCCGCTGGACGCCTTCCACGACCACACCGCGCCGTCGGACTGGCTCGAGGGCCTGGTCAAGGCGTACGTCGGTGACGGGCTGGCCAACGACTTCTACCGCGAGATCGCGTCGTTCGTGGACGGCGAGACCCGGGCGCTGGTGCTGGAGGTGTTCGCCGACTCCGGGCAGGCCGAGTTCGTGGTGGACCGGGTCCGGGCGGCGATCGACGAGGACCCGAAGCTCGGCGGCCGGCTGGCGCTGTGGGGGCGGCGGCTGGTCGGTGAGGCGCTGAGCCAGGCGCAGCGGATCGCCGCCGACCGGGACTCGCTGGCGGCGCTGCTGGCGGGGTCGGTGGACCGGCCCGGGCTGGACCTGGCGGCGATCGGGCGGATGTTCACCCGGCTGACCGAGGCGCACACGGCGCGGATGACCGCGCTGGGGCTGCAGCCGTAAGTACGGCGTACAGGCTGCGCCGCGGCGCTCACGCGGCCGGCGTACCGGCCCTGGAACGCGAAGCGGCCGCCTGCCCCGGGTGGGGTGGCGGCCGCCAGGTCCTGCTCGATCAGGTCAGACTCTCGCCCTGCTGTTGCGCGACGAGATGAACGCGACCACGATCGCGGCGCAGATGATCTGGATCAGGTACTGGATCCAGTCCGGGCCGGAGGTGTCCTTGACACCGAGGAAGTAGGCGATCAGACCGCCGAGGAAGGCGCCGATGCCGCCGCCCAGGATGGTCCAACCGAGGCTGATGTTCTGCTTGCCCGGCAGCACCAGACGGGCCAGTGGCCCGAAGATGACTCCGGCGATGAGGCTGACGATGATCATCCAGACCCAAAATCCCACGGTTCCTCCTCGAGAGGGATGGCTGACCTGCGCCTGTCCAGTGCCCGGGGTCAAACGGGTACGTCGTCAGACCACCTGAACGCAGGTCTCATCCTCATCGTGCCCCGATCGTGGCGCTCCGCAACCGGGACACGCGATCGAGTCCGGACCGATCCCGGACCGTGGCCGCGCGGTGTCCCCGCGCGGAGCCCCGCCGGTGGTTCAGACCGCGCCGAACCCGACCTTGCGGATCTCGGACTCGCCGATCTCGACGTAGGCCAGCTTCTCGGCCGGCACGATCACCCGGCGGCCCTTCTCGTCGACCAGCGTCAACAGCCCGGTCTTCCCGGTGAGCGCCTCGGCGACGGCCGACTGGACCTCCTCCGGGGTCTGCTCGCTCTCGAGAACCAACTCACGATTGGCGTGCTGCACGCCGATCTTGACCTCCACGGAACCCTCCCGGGCACGTTCCGACCGGCGCGTCTCGCCGGTACGCCACGAGCCTATCCGCTGCCGATCCCCAGCTCTCACCAGTCCGCCGACAGCAGAACTCCCACCTGACCAGTCAGCGGTGAAAACGGAAAGTGGAGATCAGCCCTCGGTACGGGGGAAGCCCCGGATACCTCGCCAGGCCAGGCTGGCGACCAGGTCGGCGGCCTGCTGCTGGGCGAGGGTCGGGTTCTCGGAGGCCAGCCAGTACCGGGCGCTGACCTGGGCCATGCCGACCAGGCTGACGGCCAGCACCATCGACTGCTCCTTGTTCAGGCCGGCGTCGGCGCTGATCACCTCGGAGCAGGCCTCGGCGCAGGCCTGGGTGACCCGGTCGACGCGCTCGCGGACGGCCGGCTCGTTGGTCAGGTCGGACTCGAAGACCAGCCGGAACGCGCCCTGGGCGTTGGCGACGTAGTCGTAGAAGGCGTGGATGGTCGCCGCGACCCGCTGCTTGTTGTCCTCGGTGGACTTCAGCGCGTCCCGGACCGACGCGACGATCGCCTCGCAGGAGCTGTCCAGCAGCGCCAGGTACAGCTCGAGCTTGCCGGGGAAGTGCTGGTACAGCACCGGCTTGGAGACGCCGGCCCGGTCGGCGATGTCGTCCATCGCGGCGGCGTGGTAGCCGTTGGCGACGAAAACCTCCTGGGCGGCCTCGAGCAGCTGCGCGCGGCGAGCCAGCCGGGGCAGGCGACTGCCACGCTTCGGTGCGGTCTCCGGTGTCGTCGACACATCGGCTCCTTACGGTGGTGCGGTACCGGGCTGACCCCGGCGGTGTATACCGTGCGAATCCTACCTAGCGGTAGTCACTCCCGTTCCCTTCCCTGATCAACTGGTGCGTTTCTCATCGGACCAGTACGGCGACTGGTATCACTCCGGCAGCGGCTGAGGGTCGTCGTACAGCCCGGCCAGCACGTCGCCGTACTCTTCGACCCGCGCCAGCACCTCGTGCGGCAGGAACGTCAGCTCGGCCTGCGACGTCGCGGCGGCCACCTCGTCCCAGTCGATCGGCGTCGAGACCCGCGGCTCCTCCGCGCCGCGCAGCGAGTACGGCGCGAGCGTGGTCTTCGCGCTGGCGTTCTGGCTCCAGTCGATGAACACCTTGCCGGGCCGCAGCGCCTTGGTCATGGTCGCGGTGACGCTCTCCGGCAGCGCCTCCGCCAGCTGCTCGGCCAGCTGCTTGGCGAACGCGCTGGCCGTCCGCGACGACGTCGGCTCGATCGGCACGTACAGGTGCATGCCCTTGTTCCCGGAGGTCTTCGGCCAGCCCTCCAGCCCGTAGTGCCCGAGCAGCTCGCGCAGGGCCAGCGCAACGTCGCAGCACTCCACGATGCTCGCTCCTGGCCCCGGGTCGAGGTCGAAAACCACCAGGTCGGCCTGCGGATCCTTGCCGCCGTCGGACAGCCCGATCCGCCACTGCGGCACGTGCAGCTCGAGCGCTGCCAGGTTGGCCAGCCACACCACGGTCTGTACGTCGTCAGCGACGACGAACGACGCCTCGTCCCGCCCGGTCGAGCTGCCGGGCGTCGGCAGCGTCTCGGTGCGCACCCAGCTCGGCGTACCGCGCGGTGCGTTCTTCTCGAAGAAGTACGACGCTCCGGTGCCGTCCGGCCACCGCTTGCGGGTCAGCGGCCGGTCCGACAGGTGCGGGAGCAGCAGCTCGGCGATCTGGTGGTAGTAGTCGATCACCTCGGCCTTGGTGAACCCGGTCTGCGGGTACAGCACCTTGCCGAGGTTGGTGAGCTTCATCGTCTGCCCGTCGACCTCGGTGGTCAGTTGGGTCTGTCCGGCCGCCATGGTTCCCAGTGTCCAGCCTCGGCGGGGTTCTAACATGGCTTCGTGGACAGTTACGGGGGAGTAACCGGCGCGTCGGCGCCGCTGGGAGCGCAGGAGTGGCCGGCCCGGACCGTGCCCGTCGCGGGTGTGGACCTGCTGGTCAGAGAAGTGCCGGACGCGGCGGAGGACCTGCCGCCGGCGCTCTACGTGCACGGCCTCGGCGGGTCGTCGCTCAACTGGACGGCGCTCGGCCTGCTGCTGGGCGACACCGTCCGCGGCATCGCTCCGGACCTCCCCGGCTTCGGCCGGACGCCGCCGGTCGGCCGGATCGGCATCGGCGCGCAGGCCGACGTACTGGCTGAGCTGATGGACAAGGAGCTGGGCGATCGGCCGGTGCACCTGTTCGGCAACTCCATGGGCGGCGCCGCTGCGGTAGCGCTCGCCGCGCGCAGGCCGGAGCGGATCGCCTCCCTCACGCTGATCTCCCCGGCGTTGCCGCACCCCAGGGCCTCGGCCAGCGCCCTCTGGTTCACCGCGCTCGCCACACCGCGGATCGGGCCGATGGTGATGGAGCGGACCCGCAAGCTGCCGTTCGAGCGGCGCTTCCAGGCGTCGCTGTCGATGGTGTTCGGCGACCCGCGCACGCTGCCGCCGGAGGTGCGGGCGGCGTACGAGGAGGAGCTGCACCGGCGTGACACCCAGCCGTGGGGCGCGCAGGCCACGCTGGACGGCGCCCGCAGCATCCTGCTGTCGTCGCTGGCTCCGCCGCGCCGCTCGCTGTGGGCCGACGCCGCGAGTATCACCTGCCCGGTCCTGCTCGTGTACGGCGGCCGCGACAAGCTCGTCGACGCCAAGATCCGGACCAAGGCCCAGGCCGCGTTCCCCGACGCCCGGTCGCTCTACCTGCCGCAGTCCGGTCACGTCGCGCAGATGGAGCACCCCGAAGAGGTCGAGCGCGCGTTCCGGCAGCTCGTCGGCTGACCAGCACACGCAGGTCGCTGCGGCGTCAGACTGTGGCATGAACCCGGCTCGGACCGTGGCATGATCTTCGTCCCGATCCGTTGACCGCGACAACCAATCCGCCGCGTCGGGGGTCAGACGGACGACCTGTTCGTCGACGAAGGGAACCTCGTGCGGTTGATCGGCAGCAAACCACTGTCGCTGGGGATGGTCGCACTGCTCGGGTGGGGACTGGTACCGGCCGCGTCCGCGGCACCGGCACCACCGCCCCCGAATGTTGCTCAAGGCAAGGATTGGCGGATCGAGCCGGTGGCCGGTGGGTACCGGATCGAGCTCGCGCTGGACCGGCCGGTCCCGCTCCGCGACGCGCTCCCGGTGCTCTCGGTCGACGGCCGCGCCGTCGGCGTCGCCAAGGAGTCGCCCGACCGGCGCAGCGTCTCGCTGGTCAGCAAGGACCCGGCGGTCCTGAAAGCTCGCGACGTCGAGCTGACCTGGTCGGGTGATCCGGACCAGGACCGCTCGAAGACCACCGCCGGACCGACCGACGCGGACTGGCTCAAGGCGAAGATGGGTCCGGCGCTGGCCGACGACCCCGGTGCCAAGGGCAAGTACGTGGTCGAGACGTCGGAGTACGACCTCGGTGACGAGGCGATCTACCTGCCCGGTCTGAAGCAGAAGGCCGAGTTGCGCGGCAAGGTCTACGCGCCACGTGGCGCGACCGGTCCGCGTCCGCTGGTCGTCTTCCTGCACGGCCGGCACCAGGTCTGCTACGGCGGCGACGAGAACGGCCCGTACCCCGAGAAGCCCTGGCCGTGCACCGGCGTCTGGAAGTCGATCCCGAGCTACCGCGGGTACGACGGCCCGGCCGAGGCGCTGGCCAGCCACGGCTACCAGGTCGTCTCGATCAGCGCGAACGCGATCAACGCCTGGGACAGCGAGGCGTACGACGCCGGCGCCCAGGCCCGCGCCGAGCTGGTGCTCGACCACCTCGACCTGTGGAAGAAGTGGGCGACGGTCGGCGGCGGCCCGTTCGGGAGCAAGTTCGTCGGCAAGGTCGACCTGCGCAACGTCGGCCTGATGGGCCACTCGCGCGGCGGCGAGGGCGTGGCCCGCGCGGCCGTGCTGAACGCGGACCGCGGCGGCAAGTACGGAATCCGCGCGGTGCTCCCGCTGGCGCCGACCGACTTCGCCCGGGCGACCGTGCCGGGAGTCGCGATGAGCGTCGTGCTGCCGTACTGCGACGGCGACGTCTCCGACTTGCAGGGCCAGAAGTTCTACGACGACACCCGCTACTCGGTCACCGGTGACAACGCGCCGCGCTCGACCGTCACGGTGCTCGGCGCGAACCACAACTTCTTCAACACCGAGTGGACGCCCGGCCAGTCCGTCGCGCCGTCCAACGACGACTGGTACGAGGAAGGCGCCGAGTCGCCGTGCGGCCCGAAGTACGCGGGCCGGTTGACAGCTCTGCAGCAGCAGGCGGTCGGTACGGCGTACGTGGCCGGCTTCTTCCGGCTGCAGCTGGGCCACGAGAAGCAGTTGCTGCCGTTGCTCGACGGCTCCAACGGCCGGGCGGTCTCGGCGGGCAAGGCCGTCGTACGGGTGGTTGCGCAGGCTCCCAAGGCCGACAGGCGCGACCTGTCCGCGCTCGACCAGCCGCTGCCCGCCGGAGCGGTCTCCGGCAAGGCCAAGGCGACGGTCTGCTCGTCGGGCTGCGTGCAGACCGAGGACCCGAGTCAGACGCCGCACTGGATCACTGCGGCGTTCGCGGAGAAGACACCGACGCTGGCCGTCACCAAGCTGAGCTGGACCGGCAAGGACGGCGTACTGCGTGTCCCGGTGGCCGCTGGGCAGCGTGACGTCCGCCAGTACGCCGCTCTGACGTTCCGCGCGTCGCCTGACGCGGTGGGAGCGCCTCGGACCGACCTGAGCATCCGGGTGGTCGACGGACACGGCCGGGCGGCCGCCGTACCGGCCTCTACTCTCGGCGACGCGCTGGTGCGACTTCCCGGCCCGGGTGAGGTGCTGCCGAAGCACCTGCTCCGGACTGTCCGGCTGCCGCTCGCGCAGCTGAAGGGGATCGACCTGAGCGACGTGCGGGCGGTTGAGCTGCGCACCGACCGGGTGGCGAGCGGTGCGGTGTTCCTGAGCGACCTGTCGTTCTCGCGGCCGGGGGTCGGCACGTCCGCCCCGGCGGTGCTGCTGCCGAAGCTGTCCGCGTCGAACGTCAAGGTCGTCGAGGGCAACACCGGCACCAGGAACGTCGACTTCTTCGTGACGCTGTCGCGGCCGTCGATCCGCCCGGTCAGCGTGTACGCCGAGACGAACGGCGACCTCGGCACCTCGGTCGGTCAGGTCGCGAAGAAGCTGGTCTTCAAGCCCGGTCGGACCCGGCAGAAGATCACCGTCCCGATCACCGCGAACACCCGCGACAGCGCGGACCTGGCCTTCAGCCTGGTGCTGTCGGTGCCGCGCGAGGGACTGCTCGACGAGTCGTTCGGGCACGGCCTGGTCACCGACGACGACCCGACCCCGGCGCTGAAGATCGTTGCGGCGACGGCCAAGGAGGGTGCCGAGGTGCTGGAGTTCCCGATCACGCTCAGCGCGGCCAGCGACCAGTACGTGTCGATCCAGGGTGAGCTGAAGGACGGCACCGCCGTGCTCGGGAAGGACTTCAAGACGGTCGACGAGGAGCCGCCGGCGCGCTCGTTCTACGGCTACATCGAACCCGGCCAGACCAAGGGCGTGATCCAGGTCCGGCTGGTCGACGACAAGGTGAAGGAGCCGGCCGAGACCTTCACGGCGACCGTGACCGACGTCATGGGCGCCGACCTGAAGGTGCCGGCCAGCGTGACCGGGACGATCACCGACAACGACTGACACGGGAGTCTGCGACAGTCCAGGGATGCGCCGGCGCGAGATCTGGGGAACCCTCTCGGGTCCGGCGCGTTTCCTGGTCGTCAACCAGTTCGGGGTCTGGCTGGGTTTCTTCCTGGTCGTCCCGCTGCTGGCCACCCGCGGCACGGTCGAGCTGGGCATCAGCAGCGCCGCGGTCGGGCTCGTGCTCGGCTGGCGGACCTTCTCGCAGCAGGGGCTGATGTTCGGCGCCGGGCTGTTCGCCGACCGGATCGGTCTTCGGGCGGCACTGCTGATCGGCAGTGCCGCCCGCTCGGTGTCACTGGTGATGCTGGCCTTCGCCGAGCAGCTGTGGAGCCTGCTGGTCGCCATCACGGTGTTCGGGCTGGCGGGGTCGCTCATCGCGCCGTCCACCCGCGCCTACCTCGGTGTGGCTGCCGGCGAGCGCCGCAGCGAGGCGTTCGCGCTGTTCAACAGCGCCTCGGTGCTGGGCTCTGCGATCGGCCCGCTGATCGCGGTGGCTGCCTCGCCGCTGGGCTTCCGGACGACCTGCCTGCTGGCCGCCCTGGTGTTCACCGCGATGGCTGTCGGTCAGCTCCGCGTGCTGCCACCAGCTCCGACTCCAACGGCACCGGCGCTGAAGCAGGCGGTGCTGGCGATCCTCCGCTCCCGCCGGCTGCTCCTGTTCAGCGCCAGCGCCAGCGGCCAGTACGCCGTATGGAACGGCGCGTTCCTGCTGCTGCCACTGGAGGCGACCCGGCTGACCGGGTACGCCGCGGTCGGGACGGGCACGGTGTTCGTGCTGATCGCGGTGACCACTGTGGCGCTGCAGGTGCGGCTGCTCGTGCTGCAGCGGCGGCTGGGGACCATCCGGGCTGCTGCGGCTGGGGTGGCGCTGACTGCGGTGGGCTTCGCGGCCGTTGTGGCGACGAGGGCTGGATGGCCGGACGACGTCGTACCGGGAGGTGGTCAGCTGGTTCCGATCGGGCTGCTGCTGGTCGGGACGGTGGCGATCGCCGCCGGGAACGCGCTGGCCGTACCGCCGATCCAGGACCTGACGGCCGCGCTGGCTCCGCCCGGACAGGTGGCGGCGGCGTACGGGATCAACGGGCTGTTCGCCGGGACGGTCTCGGCGGTGGTGGTGCCGCTCGTCGGGCGGGTCGACGACCTCGGGCAGGCCTCCGGGCAGCGCTGGACCGCGCCCGCGCTGGTCTGCCTGGTCGCGCTCGCGTCGGCGCTCGCGGTGAGACTGATGTACCGGAATGCGGACTCCTGACCGGCGGCTTGAGCCGGTGCGGGAACATGGGAGAGGGACGGACGGTTGAACCCGGAAATCCCCCGACATTCCCGCTGACGAGGAGCGCCCCGTGTCACTGCCACCGCTGGTCGAACCGGCCGCCGAGCTGACCATCGACGAGGTCCGCCGGTACTCGCGGCACCTGATCATCCCCGAGGTCGGGATGGCCGGGCAGAAGCGGCTGAAGAACTCCAAGGTGCTGGTGATCGGCGCGGGCGGCCTCGGCAGCCCGGCGCTGCTCTACCTGGCCGCGGCCGGGGTCGGCACGCTCGGCATCGTCGAGTTCGACACCGTCGACGAGTCCAACCTGCAGCGCCAGATCATCCACGGGCAGTCCGACGTCGGCAAGTCCAAGGCGCAGTCGGCCAAGGAGTCGATCCTCGAGGCCAACCCGTACACCAACGTGGTCCTGCACGAGACCCGGCTGGACAACGACAACGTCTTCGAGATCTTCGAGCAGTACGACCTGATCGTCGACGGCACCGACAACTTCGCCACCCGGTACCTGGTCAACGACGCCGCGGTCCTGCTCGGCAAGCCCTACGTCTGGGGCTCGATCTACCGCTTCGACGGCCAGGTCAGCGTGTTCTGGGCCGAGAACGGTCCCTGCTACCGCTGCCTCTACCCCGAGCCGCCGCCGCCGGGCATGGTCCCGTCCTGCGCCGAGGGCGGCGTGCTGGGCGTGCTGTGCGCGTCGGTCGGCGCCGCGCAGGTGACCGAGGCGATCAAGCTGCTGACCGGGATCGGCGACCCGTCGCTGGGCCGGCTGAACATCTACGAGGCCCTCGACCTGAACTGGCGCGCCCTGAAGGTCCGCAAGGACCCGAACTGCGCGATCTGCGGCGAGAACCCGACCGTCACCGGGCTGATCGACTACGAGAACTTCTGCGGTGCGATCACCGAGGAGGCCGCCGACGCCGCCGCCGGTGCGACCATCTCGGTCAAGCAGCTCAGCGAGTGGATCAAGCTCAAGGACAACGGCGAGAAGGACTTCCTGCTGGTCGACGTCCGGGAGCCGAACGAGTACGAGATCAACAAGATCCCGGGCTCGGTACTGATCCCGAAGGACCAGTTCCTGACCGGTGCCGCGCTGGAGAAGCTGCCGCAGGACAAGCAGCTGGTCTTCCACTGCAAGTCGGGCGTGCGCTCGGCCGAGGTGCTGGCGATCGCCAAGGGCGCCGGGTTCTCCGACGCCGTGCACGTCGGCGGTGGCGTGGTGGCGTGGGTCGACCAGATCGACCCGTCGCAGCCGTCGTACTGAGTTAGTTGCTTCCGGCCCCTGTCGTACTTCGGTACGGCGGGGGCCGGTCTGCGTTCTAGAACGGCATCCGGCAGGTTGCGACCGCCTCGGCGCCGGCCTGGTCGCCGTCGACCAGCTCCACCACCGGGTGGTCGTCGCGGCCGGACACCGTGCGCATATAGCCGACCGCGTCGGTGCGGACGGTGGCCACCGGCGCTCCGGCGCCGACCTGGTAGACGCCGCCGCCCGGGCCGGTGAGGTCGAGGACGACCGCCGGCCGGTCGCCCCAGAACGGGCCGTCGACCAGGTCGAGCGCGACCTGCGCGATCAGCTCCCCGGCGTACGGGCCGGGGTCGAACGGCCGGCCGAGGGCCTGGCAGACGTCGTCGCGGTGCATCCACAGGTCCCGGGCGAGCAGGATGTCCTGGACGTAGCCGAGCTCGATCGACTCGAAGCCGGGGATGCCCTCGATCGACATCGTCATCCGCCGGACCAGCGCCGGGTTGCGGCTGATCGTCCGGGTCGCCTTCGACCACAGCCGGTCGAAGCGGGCGCGCAGCACGTCGGGCGGCGTACCGCGGTGGGCGTCGGCCTGGAGCATCATGTGCGCGTCGAGCCGGACCACGTCGGGGTAGACCCGCTTGGCCTTGCGGTAGCGGAGCGGGAACGACCACGGGCGGATCACGTCCTCCGCCTGGCCGCACAGGTGACCGACCACGTCGGCGACGTCCCACGCGTCGCAGACCGTCTGCCGGTGCCAGTCGTCGCCGTCGAGCGTGGCCAGGAACTCACGCCAGGTCCCGATCTCACTGTCGCGGTGCAGTCGGCACCGCTGCCGGTCCGCGCGCGTGATCCCCTGTGCCTGTACTGCGATCATCGTTACCCCCTGGGTGGTGCGTACCGCTGCTGGAACATCTCCAGCACGGCAGGAAGCAGCCGGGTGAAGCGGCCGTCGTCGTACGACGCGTCCGGTTCGTTCGCCAGCTGCTGGGACAGGACGCCCGCGGTGACGGACGTGTAGAGCGCGATCCCCTCGTCGGAGGCGGCGTCGGGGTGCAGCAGCCCGGCCGCGACCGCGGCCCGGAGGTTGCCGCGGAGGTCCTCCATCGTCTCCTGCGCCGGCGCGTAGGCCTCCGGGCTCGGCGTGAACCCGGGCACCGTCCGCCAGAACAACAGCTGCGAGTGGATCGGGTTCGCCATGCACCATCGGCCGAACTCGATGGTGCAGATCCGCTCCAGCTCCAGCGGATCCGCGGCCGCCGCCGTCCGGACCGTCTCCCGCCGAACGTCGCGAAAGGCCTCCGCCCCACGCCGGAACAACGCGTCGTAAATCGCCATCTTCGACGGGAAGTACTGATAGAGCGACGGCGGCCGCATCCCCACCTCACGCGCGACCGCGGACAAGCTCAGCCCGGCGACCCCCTCGGTCTCCATCAACCGCACGGCCGCGGCCAGGATCTCGTCGATCGTCTGCTCGCGACGGCGGGCGCGACGGTCGAAGGAGGGTGCTGTACTCATGATCTGAGGAAAACCTAACGGTATTAGGTTGTCAAGATCTCGACGTCAGTGCTCGCGGTCGATGGTGGGGTCGCGGCGGCCGCGGCCGGTCATCGCGATCGGTTCGAGGCGGAGGTTGATCTTGGCGGCGCGGGCGCCGGCGATGTCCCAGAAGCCGAAGACGAACGGTTTGTCGCGGTCGTAGGGCTCCCAGAAGGCGAGCTGGATCTCGGTTGGTTTCACGAAGCGCTGGCTGGGCTCGTCGCCGGCGGCGATCCGGGCGGCGTCCTGGGCGCAGGCGGCGACCTTGCGGGTGCCGCCGTACGCCGGGGTCCAGACGATGTCGGTGGTCGACGGGCCGTGGCGGGGGTTGAAGTAGCAGGGGACGCGGCGCTCGGGGAGCGGGCGGCCGGTGACGCGGGCCTGGACGCAGGCGACGGCGTATCGGCCGTCGGCCAGCGCGTCGGCGACGGCATCCAGTTCCGATCTGGGAACTGCACGTTCGGCCTGCTCGTACAGATCAAGCGCTGTTTGGTAGTCCGCTCGGGTCTCACTGTCAAGCTGCAGCGCGGTCAGCGTCTCGCCCAGGCGGGCCAGCTGTTCGCCGTACTGCGTGACGTCCTCGTCGGCCCGTCGCCGGGCGTCCGCCAGCTCCGCCGCACGGTGGCGGCGGGTGCTGTGCCGGGCCCACAGGTACCGCCCGGCCGCGGCGACCCCTCCGCCGCCCAGGACGAACAGCACCAGCTCCATCACAAAACTGTAACCGCGACCGCCCCGGTTGTCCCTGGCTCCGGCTACCGTCGGAGCATGTGCCGAAACATCACTGTCCTGAGAGGCCTGGAGCCGTCCGCGACCTCCGAGGAGATCTACGCGGCCGCGCTGCAGTACGTCCGTAAGGTGACCGGCGTCGGTTCGCTCAGCGCGACCACCCTGGAACCGATCGAGCGCGCCGCGGCCGAGGTCGCGCGGATCACCGAGGCGCTGCTGGAGGAGATGCCGGCCCGCCGGGTGCCGCCGCAGACGGTGCCGCCGCTGCGCCGCCCGGAGGTGCGGGCCCGCCTCGGCCTCGACTGACCGCGCGCTCGCCGTACCCACGCTCAATCACCCCGCGCTCACCGCACGCGCGCTCACTCACCCCGCGCTCGCCGCGACGGTGCCCGGGCGTGAGGTCTGGCTCGGGCAGGTGTCTGACCGGCACGATTCCGGGGTAGGTTGCAGCTTCGGTAAGCCCTTACCCAGTGGAGGCGTGCGATGCGGTTCGCGATCAAGACCCGGCCTGAACACACGACATGGCAGCAGATGCGGGACGTCTGGGTGGCCGCGGACCAGTTCGAGATCTTCGAGTCGGCCTGGCACTGGGACCACTTCTACCCGCTCACCGGTGACATGGCCGGCCCGAACCTCGAGGGCTGGACGACGCTGGCCGCGCTCGCCCAGGCGACCAGCCGGATCCGCGTCGGCTGCCAGGTCAGCGGGATGATCTACCGGCACCCGGCCGTCCTGGCGAACATGGCCGCGACCACCGACATCATCTCCGGCGGCCGTCTCGAGCTCGGCGTCGGCGCGGGCTGGAACGAGATGGAGACCGCGGCGTACGGGATCGACCTGCCGCCGCTGAAGGAGCGCTTCGACCGGTTCGACGAGGGGGTCGAGGCGATGGTCGCGCTGCTCACCGAGAAGGTCGCGAACTTCGACGGTCAGTACGTCAAGCTCACCGACGCGTACTGCGAGCCGAAGGCCGTGCAGACCCCGCACCCGCCGATCACGATCGGCGGCAAGGGCCCGAAGCGCACGCTGCGCGCGGTCGCGCGCTGGGCCCAGCAGTGGAACGTGATCGTGCCGGGCCCGGAGGAGTGGACGCCGCTCAAGCAGGTGCTGGTCGACCACTGCGACAAGCTCGGCCGCGACGTCAACGAGATCACCTGCTCGGTCAACGTCCGGATCGACCCGGACAAGCCGCTCGACGAGGCCGTCGCCAGCGCGGCGGCGTACGCCGAGGCCGGTGTCGACCTGGTCGTGATGAACCTCCCGCTGGACGCCCCGCCGTCGGTCCTCGAGCCGCTCGCGAAGGCGCTGGCCCCGCTGGCCTGAAACCTGTCGGTCCCGGGCGATAACGTGTCGCCCGTGGACCGGGAGGAGTACGTCGAGGCGGTGCTGCGGGCGGTCGAGTCGATCCCGCCGGGCCAGGTGGCGACGTACGGCGACATCGCCGTGTACGTCGGCCAGGGCGGCCCGCGGCAGGTCGGCGCGATCATGCGCGAGTACGGCGGCGGCGTGCCGTGGTGGCGCGTCATCCGCGCCAGCGGCGTACCGGCCGACGAGGTGGGCGGCGAGCAGTTGGAGCTGCTGCGCGGCGACGGCGTCCGGGTCACCAACGGCAAGGTCAACCTGCGCCAGGTCCGCTGGGACCCGGAGCTCCCGGAGGATTGACCAGCTCGCGGATCCGGCCTGCGTCAGGCCGCCCGGCGGGCCTTCGACTTCGCGCGGGCCATCTTGAACAGGTAGAGCGGCGTCGGCGGCACCCAGGCGAGCTGTTGCGCCTGGCCGAGGTCGTCGCGGTTGGCCCAGTGCTCGATCACCAGTCCGTCCTCGATCCGCAGCCAGTGCGACTGGGTGACCGCGAAGGTCCGGCCGGTCGGCGGGAACACCGTGTCCACCGACCCGTCCTCGGCGTGCACCACGAACGGCGCCACGTGCCGCCCGCGCATCGTCGTCCGGACCGCCACCATGTTGCCCTCAGCAACGACTTCGTGGATGTCGTGACCGAGCTCGGCGAACGCCGTCCGCAGCCAGACCGCGGTCGCCCAGAACCCCTCCGGTCCGGGCGTCCGCGCGGCCGGCGGCTCGGCGTCGTCCTCGCGGTTGACCGCCGCCGGGTGCACGACCTGGTCGAACTCCGCCCGCTCGCCGTCGGCCATCATCAGGATGCTGCGGACCGCGAGGGCCTTGGCGTCGCTCGACACGGTGCTGTTCATGTCCCCTCCAAATTAGATACAGTCTCACTGTCCCCAAATCAGGATGGAACCACCCGATGGCCGAAGTCAAGAGGTCGTACGACGCGTCCGGCCGCCGCGAGCAGGCCGCGGCCCGGCGCCGCGCGGTGGTCGCCGCGGCCCAGGAGCTGTTCGCCCGCGACGGCTTCCGGGCCACCACGATCGCCGCGGTGGCCCGGACCGCGGGCGTCTCGGCGGAGTCGGTCTACAAGGGTTTCGGGACCAAGGCGGCGCTGGCGAAGGCGGTCTTCGACCGGGTGATCGCCGGTGACGACGAGCCGGTCCCGATCGTCGAACGCTCCGAGGCGAAGGCGATCCAGGCCGAGCCCGATGTCCGCCGCAAACTCGAGCTGTACGCCGGGGGAGTGGTCGAGCGCCAGGTCCGCTCGGCCGGCGTACAGATCCTGATCCGCGACGGCCGGCATGTCGACGAGTCGCTGGAGGAGATCTGGCAGAACCTGCTCGCCGAGCGGCTGACCGGGATGACCATGCTCGCGACCCACCTGCACGCGACCGGTCAGCTCCGCCCGGAGCTGTCGGTGGAGGAGGTGGGCGACCTGCTGTGGACCTACATCTCCGTCGAGATCTACGAGCTGCTGGTGCTCAACCGCGGCTGGCCGCTCGACCGCTACACCAGCTGGCTCAGCCACGCGCTGGTAGCGGCCCTGTGCGACCAGTGATCACTAGGCTGTCGGTGGAGCCCGTCGAGAGGGGAACGCGTGCTGGAGATCCGGCTGCTCGGCCCCTTCGAGGTCCGGCGGGACGGCGTACCGGTGACGCTCCCGGGCCGGCAGCTGGTCGCGCTGACCAGCTTGCTGGCGCTGTCGGCGAACCGGCCGGTTCCGCTCGACGTACTAGCTGACCGGCTCTGGGGTGAGCGGCTGCCACAGTCGGTGAAGTCGACGCTGCACACGTACGCGACGCGGCTGCGCAAGCACCTGGGCGACAGCGCGCTCGAGACTCACCCGGCGGGCTACCTGCTCCGCGTCGAACCGGACCGGGTCGACGCGTTGCACCTGGCCGCCGTACTGCGTGATGCAGGTCAGGAGAGCGAGCCGAGTCGTCAGCGGGAGCTGCTGACCACGGCACTCGATCTGTGGCGGGGCAGGCCCTTCGTCGGGTCACCGTCGGGCTGGCTGGCGACAGGTGAGACCGCACGGCTCACCGAGCTCTACCTGTCGGCCGTCGAGCGCCGAGTCGATCTCGACCTCGCCTCCGGCCAGTACGACGGCCTGCCGGCGTTGCTGCGGGAGCTGACCCCGCAGCACCCGTTCCGGGAGTCCCTCTGGCAGCGGCAGATCGCCGTACTGCGCTTGACCGGCCGGAGTGCCGAGGCGCTGGAGTCCTACGCGCTGGTCCGGGCAGCCATCGCCGACGAGCTCGGCGTGGATCCTTCGCCTGCGCTGCAACAGGAGTACGCGCTGCTGCTGGACCCAGACCTGTCCAGCGGTGTCGACGAGACCAGTCCGCTGGGCACACCGCGACAGCTGCCGCTCGACGTCCGGCACTTCACCGGCCGGTCGGAGGAGCTGGAGCAACTCGGCAAGCTGCTCGACAACGCGCCGGCCGACCGGCCGACGATCATCACCCTCACCGGCGCCGGCGGAGCCGGTAAGACCAGTCTGGCCGTCCACTGGGCTCACCAGGTCAGCGAGCACTACCCGGACGGCCAGCTCTTCGCCAACCTGCGGGGATTCGCGGCCGATGCGCCGGTGCCTCCGGCTGTTGTGCTGCACGGATTCCTCCAGGCGCTCGGCGTACCGGCGGACACCATCCCCGCCGACCGTGCTGAGCGGGCCGCACTGTTCCGCACCGTCACCGCCGGCAGGCGGCTCGTGCTGCTGATCGACAACGCCCGCGACGCCGATCAGGTCCGCGACCTGATCCCCGCCTCCGGCTGCCTCGTGCTGATCACCAGCCGCAACCAGCTCCGGTCGCTGGCGGCCCGGCTCGGCACAGCACGCCTCATGCTCGAGCCGCTGCCCGCTGCGGACGCGATCCGGTTGCTGGCCGCCTCTGTCGGCGCCGACCGGGTAGCGGCCGAGCCGCACGCTGTGGAGGAGCTGGCGCGGATCTGTGCAGGCCTGCCACTTGCGCTGAGCGTTGCCGCCGAGTCTGCCCGCCGGTCGGTCGGCAGTCCGTTCGCCGAGCTGGTCAGTGCGTTGCAGGACGTGCAGCACAGGTTCGACGTACTGGCTGATCCTGACGACGAGCAGTCGGACCTCCGTCGCGTTCTTTCCTGGTCCTACCAAGCGCTGAAGCCGGAGACGGCGCGGCTCTTCCGTCTGCTCGGGCTGCACCCGGCAACGACCATCCGCGCCCAGGTCGCGGCGGCGCTGGCCGACCTCGACCTGCGCACGACCGAGCGGCACCTGGACCGGCTGGTGGCAGCGAACCTGGTCAGCTCCGTCCAACGCGGCAGCTACCAGCTGCACGACCTGCTGCGCGCCTACGCCGCCGAGCTCGCGATGCAGCTGGACAGCGAGGCAGAGCGGCACGCCGCGCTGGAGAGGGCGCTGACCTGGTTCCTGCACACCGCGCAGAACGCTCAGCGGGGTGTGGTGCCCGACGCCAGTGATGCGTTCCTCGTCCAGTCGCCTCACGAGCCGCTGACGTTCGTGGACACGGCCGCGGCGATGCGGTGGATGCAGGACGAGCAGACCGCGCTGGTGCCCTGGGTGAAGACGGCGGTGAGCAGCGGGTTCGACGAGCTCGTCTGGCGGCTGGCCTGGCGGATGCGGGCCTTCCTGGACATCGGGTTCTTCGTCGACGACGCGCTGGAGACCGCCCGGCTGGGGGTGGAGGCCGCGGAGCGTCTCGGCGAGCCCAGGCCGTGCTACCTGGCCTGGAACGTGCTCGGCAGCGCGGAGTACCGGGCCGGTCGGCCGGCTGCGGCCGAGGACTGCGTACGCCGGGCGATCGACATCGCGGCGAGGTGTGGCGACGTCGCGGCCGAGTCGATCTTCCGGACGAACCTGGCGGTCGCCCGCTGGGAAGGCGGCGACCTGCCCGGTGCTCTCGTGGAGGTGACGGCGGCCGCCGCGCGCGCCGAGCACTATCGGGAACCGTCGGCCGAGCCGATGAGGTTCCAGCGCGGGCACCTGGAGATGATCGCCGGCGGGATCAACCTGCTGCTCGGCCGGCTGGACGCCGCGCAGGTGCACACCGAGGAGGCGATCCGGCAGACCCGCGCCTGCGGCGACTGGATGCTCGAAGCGCAGTCGCTGTCCAACCTGGCCGAACTGTACGAAGCCAAGGACGACGACCTGGCCGCGGACTTCTACGCTGCCGAGTCGCTCGACCGGCTGCAGGGGTACAGCGCGCCGACGGCCACGCTCGAGCCGCTCGCCTTGCGGATCCGGATCGCCGTACGGGCCGGTCGATCGGCTGACGCCGCGGCCCTGGGTGAGCAGGCGCTGGCGCTGTTCCCGGCCGGAGACGCGCGGACCGCCGAGATCCGCGAACTGCTCGCGCAGCACTGAATCCACCGTCCGCTGAGCGACCGTCGTCGCCTGCGCTCGGGGTGTGTTGCGGGGTTTGTCGGTGGCGTCTGATGGGATGGGGGAGTGGTCAGCAGAACAGGGTCCCGGTATCGGCTGGTGAAGCCGGCAGGGCGAGCGGAAGGGCCTTCCCCTGCGCCGGTTCTGGACGCTGACCAGCAGTCGGTGGTCGATCACCCGGGTGGGCCGCTGCTCGTGCTGGCGGGGCCGGGGACGGGGAAGACGACGACGCTGGTCGAGGCCGTCGTCGACCGGGTCGCCAACCGCGGGCTGAGCCCCGACCAGGTGCTGGTGCTGACGTTCGGGCGGAAGGCCGCGACCGAGCTGCGGGACCGGATCACCGGACGGCTCGGCAAGACCACGCGCGTGATGCCGTCGATGACGTTCCACTCGTTCTGCTACGCGCTGCTCCGCCGGTTCACGCCGGCCGACGCGTTCGACGTCCCGCTGCGGCTGCCGTCAGGACCGGAGCAGTCGCTGCGGCTGAGCGAGGTGCTCGGCGGGAGCCGTGAGGTCGGTGTCGTGCACTGGCCGTCGAGCCTGCACCCGGCGCTCAAGACGCGCGGTTTCACCGACGAGGTGCAGGCCGTGATCGGCAAGGCGCGCCAGCTCGGGCTCGACCCGGAGGACCTGTCCGCGATCGGTCAGTCGGCGAGCCGGCCGGAGTGGGTCGCGGTCGGCGACTTCTTCGAGGAGTACCTGCAGATCCTCGACCACGAGCAGGTGCTGGACTACTCCGAGCTGATCCACCGCGCGGTGATCCTGGCCCAGCAGCCGCAGGTCCAGGCCAAGCTGCGCGAGGAGTTCAAGGTCGTCTTCGTCGACGAGTACCAGGACACCGATCCCGGGCAGACCAAGCTGCTGCAGGCGATCGCGGGCGATGGCCGGGACCTGGTCGTCGTCGGCGATCCGGACCAGTCGATCTACACGTTCCGCGGGGCCGACGTGCGCGGGTTGCTGCGGTTCACCGAGGAGTTCCCGACGGCGTCCGGCGAGCCCGCGGCGCAGATCGCGCTGGCCACGACGCGACGATTCGGTACGACGCTGCTGCGCGTCTCGCGCAACGTGGTGAACCGGCTCGGCGTCCCGGGCACGCTGGACCGCGACACCTTCGACCGCTTCCGCAACCCGGATGCGAGCGGGTGCGTCTTCGGCCCGGGCAAGGTCGAGGCGAACCTGTACTCGACCAGCGGCGCGGAGCTCGAGCACATCGCCGACCTGCTGCGCCGGGCGCACGTGCAGGACGGCGTCGGCTGGCACGAGATGGCTGTGCTGGTCCGCTCCGGGAGCATCTCGATTCCGCCGCTGCGGCGCGCGCTCGCGGCGGCCGGGATCCCGGTGGACGTGGCCGGTGACGAGTTGCCGCTGTCGCGGGAGCCCGCCGTACGGCCGATGCTGCTGGCGCTGCGCGCGGTCGCTGATCCTTCGACGTTGACTGTTGACGTCGTACGGGCGTTGGCGCTGTCGCCGTTGGGGGCGATGGACGCGGGGCAGCTGCGGCGGCTGGCGCGCGTCCTGCGGAAGCGGGATCGCGAGATCGCCGGCGGTCAGCGGCTGCCGCGGTCGTCGGACGAGCTGCTCCGCGAGGCGATGCTCGACCCGTTGCTGCTCGACGAACAGGCGTCCCCGGCCGAGGCGCGGTTCGTCGCGCTGGGCGAGAGGTTGCTCAAGGCAAGAAATATCGTGAACGCCGGCGCCGCGCCGGACGAGGTGATGTGGTCGCTGTGGTCGGAGTCGCCGTGGCTGCGCCGGCTCCGCGGCCAGGCGAACAGCGGCGGCGAGGTCGCGCGCGCCGCGAACCGGGACCTCGACTCGTTGTGCGCGCTGTTCGACGCGGCCGGGCGGGCCGAGGAGCAGGTCGGGTTCAAGGGCGTCTCGGCGTTCCTGAGCGAGCTGGAGAACCTCGACATCGCGGCCGACAACCGGTACGACGCGACCTACCGGGAGGCCGGCGTACAGCTGATGACGGCGCACCGGTCGAAGGGGCTGCAGTGGCGGCTGGTCGTCGTCGCGAGTGTGCAGGAGGGGCAGTGGCCCGACCTGCGGCGGCGCGGGTCGTTGCTGGAGCCGGACCGGTTGGGGCCGGACGGGCTGGTCGAACCGCTGTCGGCGGGGGCGATCCTGGCCGAGGAGCGGCGGTTGTTCTACGTCGCGATCACGCGGGCGCGGGAGCGGCTGATCGTGACCGCTGTGCAGGCGCCGGAGGCGGATGGAGATCAGCCGTCGCGGTTGCTGGCGGAGCTGGACATTCCTTTGAAACTGGTCGCCGGCCGGCCGCGGCGGCCGTTGTCGCTGCCGGGTCTGGTTGCTGATCTGCGGTGCGTGCTGGCCGATCCGGCGTCGTCGCCTGCGTTGAAGCGGGTCGCGGCGGATCGGCTTGCTGTGTTGGCTGATGCGGAGGACGAGCGGGGGTACGCGCTGGTCCCGACGGCTGAGCCGGAGCGCTGGTGGGGTGTGCGTGAGCGGACCCGGTCGGAGGTGCCGATCGCGGTCGACGACGAGCCGGTGCCGCTGTCCGGGAGTGCGCTGACGACGATCGTGGACTGCCCGCTGCGGTGGTTCCTGCAGCGGAAGGCCGGCGGGGAGACACCGAGTACGTCGGCGATCGGGTTCGGCATGGTGCTGCACACGCTGGCCGACGCGGTCGCGACCGGGACGCTGCCGCCCGATGCGGACGAGCTGAACGGGTGGCTCGACAAGGTGTGGACGCAGCTCGAGTTCGAGTCGTCGTGGATCTCGGACCGCGAACGGGTCGAGGCCGAGCAGGCGCTGCGGCGGTTCGTCGCGTGGCACCAGGGCCGCCCGGATCGGCGACTGGTCGGCTCGGAGGTCGACTTCAGCGTGATGCTGCCGGACGAGGAGAAGCCCGGCGTCCAGGTCAAGGGCCGGATGGACCGCATCGAGCAGGACGGCGACGGGAAGATCCGGGTCATCGACCTGAAGACCGGTCGGACCGTGCCGACGAAGCCTGCACTGGAGCGTCACGTCCAGCTGGCCATTTACCAGCGCGCGATCGCCTCCCGCCAGCTGAAGCTGCTCGGCGAGGACGCGGAGAGCGGTGGTGCCGAGCTGGTGCAGTTGCGGCACGACGACATCGGGCTGCCGAAGGTCCAGGGGCAGGCGCCGCTGGAGCCTGACGAGGACGGCCGCACCTGGCTCGACGAGGCGGTCGAGAACGCGGAGGCGATGGTCCGCTCGGAGGAGTTCACCGCGAAGCGGAACGACGGGTGCACGCGGTGCGACGTACGGGGTTTGTGTCCGATTCAGCCTGAAGGCAGGGAGATCGTCTGATGGCTGCCGCCAAGCTGGAAACTACGGCTGACCTGGTCGAGCTGCTCGGGATCCCGTTCAGCGACCAGCAGCTGGAGGCGATCACCGCGCCGTTGGCTCCTGGGGTGATCGTCGCCGGCGCCGGATCCGGCAAGACGACGGCGATGGCCGCGCGCGTGGTCTGGCTGATCTGCACCGGGCAGGTGAAGCCCGAGGAGGTGCTCGGGCTGACCTTCACCAAGAAGGCGGCCAACGAGCTCGACGTGCGGATCCGCGAGGACCTGACCAAGGCCGGCGTACTGGGCTCGACATTGCCGCCCGATCAGCATCCGCTGCTCGCCGCCCACCTGCGCAAGAACGTCCCGAACTGGGAGCCCGAGGAGCCCGGCGAGCCGGTCGTCTCGACGTACCACGCCTTCGCCGGCACGCTGATCGCCGAGCACGGCCTCCGGCTCGGGCTCGAACCCGACGTGCGCGTGCTGGCCGACGCGACCCGGTTCCAGCTCGCCGGCCGCGTCGTACGGCGCTCGGCCGGGCCGATCCGGCACGCGTCGCACCACGTACCGACGCTGGTGAACAGCCTGCTCGCGCTCGACGGCGAGCTGGCCGACCACCTGCTGCGCGCCGACGACATCCGCGACCACGACGAGGCCGTCCGGCAGGAGGTCGCGGCGGCGCGCAAGCAGACCGTCGACGTGAAGAAGCTCGCCGAGACCGCGTTGAAGCGCGGTGAGATCGTGCAGCTGGTCGAGGAGTACCAGGCGTACAAGGTCGAGCGCGGGGTCGTCGACTTCGCCGACCAGATGGCGCTCGGCGCGAGGCTCGCGGAGGAGTGCCCGGAGGTCCCGGCGATCGAGCGCGGCCGGTACAAGGTGGTGCTGCTCGACGAGTACCAGGACACCTCGGTCTCGCAGCGACGGATGCTGACCGCGCTGTTCGCGGGCGCGGACCCGTCGACCGGCCGCGGTCACCCGGTCACCGCCGTCGGCGACCCCTGCCAAGCGATCTACGGCTGGCGCGGCGCCTCGGTCGCGAACCTGGACGAGTTCCCCGAGCACTTCCGGCAGGCCGACGGCTCGCCCGCCCAGCGGTACGTGCTGAGCGTCAACCGGCGCTGCGGCAGCCGCATCCTCGCCGCCGCGAACCAGCACGCGACCGAGCTGTACGAGCAGCACCCCGGCGTCATCCCGCTCGAAGCGCCCGAGGGTGCGCCGGAGGGCGCGATCACGGTCGGGCTGTTCGAGACCCGCTCGCAGGAGATCGAGTGGATCGCCGACTCGATCGTCGCCGCGCACAAGCTGCCGAACCGGAAGTGGAAGGACATCGGCATCCTGATGCGGACGAACGTCGACCTGTCCGCCGTGCACGAGGCGCTGATCGCGCGCAAGGTACCGGTCGAGGTCGTCGGGCTCGGCGGCCTGCTCGCGCTGCCCGAGGTCGTCGACGTGGTCGCGACGCTGCAGGCCGTCAACGACCTGACCGCGAACGCCGCGATGCTGCGGATCCTGACCGGTCCGCGGTTCCGGATCGGGCACCGGGATCTCGCGCTGCTGGCGAACCGCTCGCGGGTGCTGGCCGACGGCGGCGATCGGCCCGCGGCCGACGACCTGGTCGCGGCGCTGGATGCGGCCGTCGCCGGGATGGACTCGACCGAGGTGATCTCGCTCGCGGAGGCGGTCGACGATCCGGGACCTGCCGCGTGGGGGTACTCGGCGGACGCGCTCGAGCGGTTCCTGGAGCTGTCGACCGAGCTGCGGGAGCTGCGCGCCCACGCGGGCGAGCCGCTGCTCGACCTCGTACGCCGGGTGATCAGCACCATCGGGCTCGACGTCGAGCTGACCGCGACACCGGACCACGTCGACTCCGGGCGCCGTGATCACCTGGCCGCGTTTTTGGATGCCGTGGGCAACTTCGTGTCGACGGAGTCGGACGGGTCGCTGGACGGGCTGCTGGCCTACCTGGCCGCCGAGGAGGAGTACGCCGCGGGCCTCGACCTCGCCGTACCGAGCGAGGCGGACTCGGTGAAGCTGCTCACCACGCACCGGTCGAAGGGCCTGGAGTGGCCGGTCGTGTTCGTGCCGACGCTGGTGAACAAGGTGTTCCCGTCCGACCGCGGGCGCGACAAGTGGACGACCAACGCCAAGGTGCTGCCCTGGCCGCTGCGCGGCGACGCGGACACGCTGCCCGACTTCCACGACCTGTCGAACGCCGGGCTGAAGGCATTCGCCGAGGAGTGCAAGCAGGTCAACGCACTGGAGGAACGGCGCCTCGGGTACGTCGCGTTCACGCGCGCGAAGGAGGTGCTGATCGCGACCGGGCACTGGTGGGGCCCGACGCAGAAGCGGCCGCGCGGGCCGTCGGCGTACCTGGAGGTGCTGAAGCAGCACGCGGGGGAGCGGGTGGTCTCGTGGGCCTCGCAACCGGAGCTTTCGGAGGAGAATCCGGAGCTCGCCGAGCAGACCCAGGCCGCGTGGCCGGCGCCGTACGACCGCCCGGCGTACGAGCGACGGCTGGAGGGTGCGGCGCTGGTCCAGCTGTCGCGCTCCGAGGGCCCTTCGGCGGACGCCGAGGAGTCGCTGTTCCTGGACGAGCAGGCGACCGTCGCCCGCTGGGACTCGGAGATCGAACGGTTGCTCACCGAGGCCCGGGAAAGCCGCAGCCGCAAGGCGTACGACGTGGAGCTCCCCCGCTCGCTCTCGGCCACCCAGGTCATGCGCCTCGCCAAGGACCCCGACGGCCTGGCCTCCGAACTGGCCCGCCCGATGCCCCGCAAACCCAACCGCGCCGCCCGCTTCGGCACCCGCTTCCACGCCTGGGTGGAGAGCTACTTCGGCCAGCAGTTCCTGATCGACCCCGACGACCTCCCCGGCGCCGCCGACGAGGGCATCGTCGACGACACCGACCTCACCGAACTGATGGACGCCTTCCGCGTCGGCCCGTACGGCGAACGCGCCCCGTACGAGATCGAGGCCCCCTTCGCCCTGTCCATCGGCGGCCGCGTCATCCGCGGCCGCATCGACGCCGTCTACCAGTCCGTCCGCCCCGACGGCTCCCGCGGCTACGACGTCATCGACTGGAAAACCAGCCGCACCGAAACCGCCGACCCCCTCCAGCTGGCCATCTACCGAGTCGCCTGGGCCGAACTGGTAGGCCTCCCCCTCCACCAGGTAGGAGCAGCCTTCTACTACGTCCGCACCGGCGACGTCGTACGCCCCGACAACCTGCCCACCCGCGAGGCGCTGATCGACCTCCTGAACGCCTGACCCGGACGCCGACGAGCTTGTGCGGGCGGGCGCACCGCGAGCCGTCGGGGCGCGCGCCTGCCGAAGCAGGTGCAAGAACTACGCCTACCGGCACTCCACACCACCCGGTGCCGCACACCGGCGCTCTACACCATCCGGTGCCGCACGCCGGTGTTTCACACCACCCGGTGCCGCACGCCGGCGTTTCACCCCACCCAGCGCCCCTCGGCGCTGTCGCCCCACCTGCGCACGAACGCCCCGCGGCAGTGCGGTGAGCCCGCCGGGAGTTGCCACGAGCCGTGTCGGCTTCTACCGCTGCCGGTATCGCACCTTTGAAGGTCTGTGCCGGGTGCTGACGCATTGACCGGAGGTGGCCCGGCCGCTCCCCTGCGACGGCCGAGCCCTCCCGAGGCCCGTCCCCGCGCAAGGTCGGACGGGCGGCTGGCTTGGCGTCAGACCCTGGGCTGTGGTTTCAGGAAGAGGTCGGAGGGGACGACGGTGACGGGGAACGGTTTGCTGGTCTCGTAGGTTTCGTCGGGGCCGATCACCGTGGGGTTCTGGTATTTGCCTTGGGCAAGTTCTTGGACCGTCAGCGTCTGGGTTTCGGGGTCGAGGAGCCAGTAGGCGGGGATGCCTGCGGTTTCGTACAGGGTCTTCTTGAGGGTGTGGTCGATCGTGCGGGTGACCTCGGAGGTCACCTCCACCACCAGCTGGACCGTGGAGCTGACCGGCCCGCTGGAGATCTGGCCGGCGTGGCAGACCAGCACGTCTGGTTGGAGGACGGTTCGAGGGGTGGGTTGGTACTGCGCGCTCACGATCACCTGGAACTGCGCCGTGCTGTTGCGGCGCAGGAGGAAACCCAGTTCCAGTACTACTGCCCGCTGCGCCGCCCCACCATGCGGCGCCGCCACCAGAACCCCATCCACCAACTCGCACACCAAGGCCCCCGGCAGCTTCCCCAGGTCAGCTGCCGCGAACCGATCACCCGCAGGCACCCACCCACACCCCGAACCGTCGCTCATGGGTCAACGGTGGGGCCTCCGACCGCTCCTGGGGAGGCCAGATCGCAATCTGCCCCGGGTTGCCCCGGATCAGGTTCCATTGGCCGAGCGCAGGCGTTCGCTCGGGATGATCTGTACGGCGAACGGCAGGTCGGTGGTGGAGGTCTCGTTGCCCTTGGCGACGGCTCGTTCGACGTCGCGGCCGGCGATCAGTTCGCGGAGTAGCGCGGTGAGGGCCAGCGGGTAGATGGTCATCGGTCAAGCATCGGGTGACGCCGAGGCGGGGCAGCGGTTGATCTGCCCCGGGATGCCCCCGGGGCAGGCGGGGACTACTACCGAAGGTGTAGGTGGATCAGCCGCGCGGCTGATGTTGGGGGAGCGGGCGAGGTCTTACGTTGGGGGCATGTTGATCGCCGAGGATCTCTTGCTGCTGCTGTACGACGACGTGACCGGGAAGCCGTTGGCTGGGTCGCCGGGGTTGGACTACGGGCTGGCGGGGGCGGTGGTGGTCGAGTTGACGTTGATGGGGAAGGTCGACATCACCACGGAGCGCGACGGCGGGAAGCCGGGGCGGTTGAAGGTGCTGGATTCCTCGCCGACCGGGGACGCGGTGCTGGACGAGCGGCTTGCGGTGCTGGTGGACAAGGCGGGGAAGAAGCCGAAGGACGCGATGGGGAAGGTGTCCAAGAAGCTGCGGGAGCCGTTGCTGCGGCGGTTGGCTGAGCGGGGGATTCTGGAGGCTGAGGACGCCAAGGTGCTCGGGTTGTTCCCGGTGACGCGGTGGCCGGCGAAGGATGCTCGGCACGAGGCGGAGGTGCGGGCCGCGCTGGAGCAGGTGCTGAAGGTCGGCACTCAGCCGGATGAGCGGACCGGGGCGCTGATCGCGTTGCTGAGTGCGCTGGATGTGGTGCCGAAGGTGGTCACCGATGCGGTGGACAAGCGGGCGTTGAAGCGGCGGGCGAAGGAGATCGCTCAGTCGGAGTGGGCCGCTGAGGCCGTACGGCGGGCTGTGCAGGAGATGCAGGCTGCTGTGACGGCCAGCATTGTTGCCGCGTCGACAGCGGCGGCGTCCGGTAGCAGCTGAGCCGCGCACGCGTTGAGCGAGGTGAAGCCGAGCGGGGTGCCACCAAGCGGTGGCACCCCACAGGTCTACTCAGCAGTGCAGTCGGCCTTGCAGAGCCGGTCCATCAGCGACAGGTGGGCACCAGGTTCCTCGGTGTCCACCTCCACCGACAGCTCGACCTGCCAGTCGCCTTCGACGACCTGCGCGGTGGTCTTCCCCGACTGCTGACCGAACCACTCGACGATCGGCGCAGCCGGTACGACGTGCGCGATCTCCAGCGCCTTCGGCAGCACCTTCCCGATCTCGCTGGTGGCGGTCGCCGCGCTGCCGAGCGAGTGCAGCGAGATCACCGGCGCCCGCTTGTGGTCGCCGGTCAGCACCCAGACGGCCACCGGGCCCGTCGTACAGATCGCGTAGTCGCCGTCGCGGCCGCACTTGTAGCCGGCGCCGGTCAGACCGGCGACCACCTCCGCAGCGGGGATGTCGGCCGTGGCCGACGGGGCAGTACTCGTTTGACCGACCGCCGCAGCAGCCGGAGCCTCACCGGACGTCTTGTCGTCACTGGAGCAGGCCGTGGTACCGATGAGCAGGGCAGTGCTCACCAAGGTGACGGCGTACCGCTTCAGACCGGCACCTCGACGGCCGCGTCGAGCGCGATCGTGATCATCTCGGAGAAGGTGGTCTGGCGCTCCTCGGCCGACGTCTCCTCCTTGGTGATCAGGTGGTCCGAGACGGTCATGATGCCGAGCGCGCGGCGGCCGAACTTGGCGGCCAGCGTGTACAGCGCCGAGGCCTCCATCTCGATCCCCAGGACGCCGTACTCGGCGGTCCGCGAGACCAGGTCGGGCCGGTCGTTGTAGAACAGGTCGCCGGAGAACACCTGGCCGACGTGCACGTTCAGCCCCGCGGCGGAGGCGGCGTCGGCGGCGGCGCGCAGCAGCTGGTAGTCGGCGGTCGGCGCGTAGTCGATGCCGTGGAAGCGCAGCCGGTTCATCTGCGAGTCGGTGCTGGCCGACATCGCGACGATCACGTCGCGGATCTTCACCTTCTCGGTCAGCGCCCCGCAGGTGCCGACCCGGATCAGGGTCTGGACGTCGTACTCGGCGAACAGCTCGTTGGCGTAGATGGAGGCCGACGGCTGACCCATCCCGGAGCCCTGGACGGAAACCCGTTCGCCCTTGTAGGTCCCGGTGAAGCCGAACATGTTCCGGACCTCGTTGTAGCGGATCACGTCCGTCAGGTAGGTCTCGGCGATCCACTGCGCCCGCAGCGGGTCACCGGGGAACAGCACGCGGGGAGCGATCTGTCCCTTCTCGGCGGCGATGTGAATACTCATGCCGGGATGCTCTCACGGTTGCCGTCCGGGATAGGTTGAAGCTGTGGCCTTTTCGATCGATCCAGCTTCGCTCGCGCTGTCCCGTTCCGTGCTCGACCGGGCGGCCGACCGCCGGCGCGACGACGAGTGGCTGGCCAAGGCGTGGGCCGCTCCGGACACCCAGGTCGCGCTGCTGATGGGCGACCGGCTGGCGCTCGACGAGGCCCGTACGGCGCTCAGCTTGGTGGCGCCCGAGGCGGCGCCGGAGGGTCAGCGGATCTTCCTCGGCATCGACCGCGAGGCCGGCGCCGGGCGGACGGCCGACGGGCGCGCCGTGTTCGGCGTACTGGTCCCGGGCGAGCCGGAGCCGGCGTACGGCGGGCTGCGGGAGATCGGCGGCGTGCTGGACGACCGCGAGGCCGGGATCGCGGTCAACCTGGTCGGCCTGGCGAACTGGCACGCGATCAACACGCACTGCTCGAACTGCGGCGAGCACACCGTCGTCACCAACGCGGGCCACGTCCGCGAGTGCCCCAACTGCGGGATGCACCACTTCCCGCGCAGCGACCCCGCCATCATCGTGCTGGTCACCGACGACCAGGACCGCGCCCTGCTCGGCCGTAACGAGAACTGGCCCGAGGGCCGGTACTCGACGCTCGCCGGGTTCGTCGAGCCGGGCGAGTCGCTCGAGGCCGCCGTACGGCGTGAGGTGCTGGAGGAGACCGGTGTCGTGATCGGCGACGACGTCGAGTACGCCGGTTCGCAGCCGTGGCCGCTGCCGCAGAGCCTGATGCTCGGCTACTACGCGAAGGCGACCGGTTTCGCGATCGAGGTGGACGACGACGAGATCGTCGACGCCCGCTGGTTCAGCCGCGCCGACCTGGCCGCGCAGATCGCCGACCAGACGCTGGCGCTGCCGGGCAACATCTCCATCTCCCGCCGCCTGATCGAAGGCTGGTACGGCGAGGAGCTGCCGGGCAGCTGGTGACCAGCGCCCGGCGCGCACCGGCTAGGCGACGAGCTTCTCCGCGACCTGCGCGAGGCTCGGGTTGGTCATCGCGGTCCCGTCGGGGAACACCACCGTCGGAACGGTCTGGTTGCCGTTGTTGATCTTCTCGACGATCTCGGCCGCGCCCGGGGTCTGCTCGATGTCGACCTCGGTGAACTCGATGCCGGCCCGCTTGAGCTGGCCCTTCAGGCGGTGGCAGTAACCGCACCAAGGGGTCGAGTACATCGTGAATGCCGCCATCGTGGCCCGCTCCGTCTCTGTCGTGGGCGACTTGTCAGTCGTCCCGTCTAGGGTTGTCCCCGTCCTATCGGAGAACCACGACGTCAGGGGTCCTGTTCCCGCATGTCTCAGCGCGTGAGTGACATCACACGAGCCGTTGCGAGCCGCTCGGCCGACGAGCTGCTGGCGGCCCTCGACCCCGAGCAGCGCGCGGTCGCCACCGCGCTGCACGGCCCGGTCGTGGTGATGGCCGGAGCGGGGACGGGCAAGACCCGGGCGATCACGCACCGGATCGCGTACGGCGTACGGACGGGCACCTACGACCCGGTCCGGGTGCTGGCCGTGACCTTCACCCAGCGCGCGGCCGGTGAGATGCGCGGCCGGCTCGCCCAGCTCGGTGCCGACGGCGTCCAGGCCCGGACGTTCCACTCCGCGGCGCTGCGCCAGGCCCGCTTCTTCTGGCCGAAGGTGTACGGCTCGGAGCTGCCGCCGATCGCCGACCGCAAGTTCCCGCTGCTGACCGAGGCGGCCGGGCGCTGCCGGGTCCGCGTCGACACGCCCGCGCTGCGCGACCTGGCCGGTGAGGTCGAGTGGGCCAAGGTCAGCAACGTCCGCCCCGACGACTACGCGCGGATCGCGCCGCGGTCCGGGCGCGCGCTGGCCGCGTTCGACCCGGCCACGATCGCGCGCGTCTTCGCGGCGTACGAGGACGTGAAGCTGGAGCGCGGCCGGATCGACCTGGAGGACGTGCTGCTCTGCGCGGTCGCGCTGCTGGCCGAGGACGAGCGGGTCGCGGCCGAGATCCGCCGCCAGTACCGGACCTTCGTCGTCGACGAGTACCAGGACGTCAGCCCGTTGCAGCAGAGCCTGCTCGACCTGTGGCTCGGCGGCCGCGACGACGTCTGCGTGGTCGGCGACCCGGCGCAGACCATCTACTCGTGGGCCGGCGCGGATCCGGAGAACCTGGTCCGCTTCGCCTCCAAGCACCCGAACGCGAACGTGATCAAGCTGGTCCGCGACTACCGGTCCACCCCGCAGGTCGTCGACGTGGCGAACAAGATCCTCGACGCCGCCGGGCCGGCCGGGCTGCCCGGCCGGGTGACGCTGCGCTCGCAGCTCGAGCCCGGGCCGTCGCCGGTCTACCGGGAGTACTCCGACGAGGTCGCCGAGGCGGACGCCGTGGCGCGGGCGGTCCAGCGGCTCACCGACGAGGGGGTCGCGCTGCGCGACATCGCGGTGCTGTTCCGGACCAACGCCCAGTCGGAGAACTTCGAGCAGGCGCTGGCCGAGCGGACGATCCCGGCCGTGCTGAAGGGCGCGGAGCGGTTCTTCGAGCGGCCGGAGATCCGGCAGGCGGCGATGCTGCTGCGCGGCCAGGTGAAGGGCGGCGACCCGGGCGACGACCTGCAGGAGACGGTCCGCGGCGTACTGGGTGGTGCCGGGTGGACGCTGGAGCCGCCGGCCGGCAAGGGCGCGGTCCGGGACCGCTGGGAGTCGCTGAGCGCGCTGGTGACGATGGCGGCCGACTTCGCCAAGGCGCATCCGGAGGCCCGGCTGGTCGACTTGATGACCGAGCTCGACCGGCGCGCGTCCATCCAGCACGCGCCGCTGGCCGAGGGGGTCACGCTGGCGACGCTGCACACGGCCAAGGGCCTGGAGTGGGAGTGCGTGTTCATCGTCGGGGCCCATGAGGGGACGCTGCCGATCAGCTACGCCCAGACCCCGGCCCAGGTGGAGGAGGAGCGGCGGCTCTTCTACGTCGGGGTGACGCGGGCCAAGCAGCAGCTGTTCGTCAGCTGGTCGACGTCGCGCTCGCCGGGCGGCCGCGGGACCAGGGGACCGACGCGGTTCCTCGACCCGATCGGCGTCCGCGGGTCCTCCCGGCCGGCGGCCCAGGAGTGGCAGCCGAACGGCCGGACCGGGCGGGAGCGCTCCGACAAGCCGATCCCGAAGTGCCGGGTCTGCGGCCGCGGCCTGCTCGACGCCGGCGCCCGCAAGCTCGGCCGCTGCGAGGACTGCCCGTCGACGATGGACCAGCAGCTGTACGACGCGCTGCAGGCCTGGCGCGCCGAGCGGGCCGCGCAGGAGAGCGTCCCGGCGTTCGTGATCTTCACCGACGCGACGCTGACCGCGATCGCCGAGGCCCGGCCCACCGACGAGCGCGAGCTGCTCCGGATCCCGGGTATCGGGCGCACCAAGCTGACGAAGTACGGCGAACCGGTGATCGTGATCTGCACCCGGCAGTAGTTGAATTCTGTTGCAGGGTTGGGGGTCCGCGGCGCACCCTGGACGAGGTGCTTCTGCCGAGAGCAGACAGCTGCGCACTTGGATGACCAAGGCAACGAATTCGGAGCGTGCGGACGGCGCGCCGGAGCGTGCCGCCGAGCGGGCCCGAGCGGTGACATCGGGGCCTCGCGGCGGCAACTTCCGGCCAATGTCAGAAACTGCCGTTAAATAGTTTGCGGGGCTCGCGCGCCTCGGCGTACTGTTCTTTCTGCGGTCACCGGTGTGGCCGAAAACTTCAAACTACAGCGATCGAGCTTGCCGCCCGTTCGCGACAACGAGAGGAGGTGCCTGGGAAATGATCACGAACATGACGATGAAGCCGAAGTTCGTCGGTAGCACGCTGCCGTGCGCCCTGATCCCGGGTGCCGCTTCGCGTCTGCACGTCGAGACCGTTGTTCTCACGGCCAAGGCCTACGCCCCGATCCAGGGCGGAGCTGTCGGTGATGTGAAGCGTGGCGGTTCGGGTTCTCGATCTTGGAGTCCACCGGTCTGACTCTCGAAGTCAGCCGGCACCTCCGAGGCCGCGGAACCCACCAAGGGTCCCGCGGCCCTTTTGTTTGTCAGCCCACAGTTTGCCGGCCACCAACCGGTGGTCGGTTCGGACGACAAGAGATCAGCAAGACAGTCACTAGGAGGTGACCGGAATGAGCGTTAGCTTCCTCGATGCATTCACCGAGGTGGCAACGTCGCAGGACCTGCCCTGTCGGTCCTACGCGCCAGAACTCTTCTTCGCAGAGTCCCCGTCGGACGTGGAGTACGCGAAGTCTCTCTGCACGACCTGCCCGTTGCAGGCCGAGTGCCTGGCCGGTGCGCTGGAGCGCTCCGAGCCCTGGGGGGTGTGGGGAGGCCAGCTGTTCGTCCAGGGGGTGGTCGTGCCGCGCAAGCGTCCCCGTGGACGTCCCCGCAAGAGCGACACCGTGACCGCCGCCTGACCCACCCATCCGAATCGAGACTCGAACCATGAACCCGAACCGCACTCACAGGAGCACTCAGATGAACTTACTTCAGGAAGATCTCGCTCGGGCCCACTGTCGTTCTTTGCTGAACGACGCCGAGCAGAACCGGCGCTTCCGCCTCGCGACGCAGGTCGCGCGGGCGCAGAAGCAGGCCGAGCGGGCCACCCGGCGCGCGGAGAGGGCCAGCGCAAAGGCGCGCCTCACCCTCGCCCGTCTGGTCTGATCCACCCGGACGCCGATCCACCAGCCGGACCGCACGGTCCGGCCGGCCGGCGCCCTAGTACAACCGGCTGACGCGGCCGGAGCCGATCTCCAGGCGCCGCGCCCAGCCCGACCAGCAGCTGACCGCGGTCTGCGGAGCAGGGGCCCAGACCAGCGAAGCTGCACCGAGGGGCGGCATCCACGAGGATGCCGCCCCTCGGCATGTTCACTCGCGCTTGCCGCGCTCCCGCTTCCCCTCCTCGTGCCCCGCCGCACTTCCGCACTCCCCGCACCCGCGCACCCGCGCACCCGCTCCCCGCACCCGCGGGCCCGCACCCGCGCGCCCGCTCCCCGCACCAGCACACCCGCTCCCCGCACCCGCTCCCCGCGCTCCCCGCGCTCCCGCTCCCCGCGCCCGCGCGCCACCGACGCGCCAGTGCCCGCGCTCAGCCGCGGGGGTCGGCGGCGACCGCTACCTTGCGGGTTTCCTGCAGCAGCAGGTTCAGGTACGGGTTCGGGTTGTCCTGGAGCCAGACGATTGCCAGCTCGTTCGGTAGTGCGTCGACCAGCGGGAGCCAGACCAGGCGCGGGTGTGCGAAGTACGTGACCGTCGACGCCGGTGCGATCCAGCAGCCGTGACCGGCGGCGACCAGGTGCAGGCATTCCTCCGGGGTGCGGGCCTGCGGGCCGAAGATCGCCCGGCGGCCGTCCGGGCGCGGGTCGATGAACCAGAACGAGACGACGGCGTCCGGCATGTTGTCCCGTGGCCCGATCACCGGGACGTCCGCGAGGTCGGCGATCGTCAGCGACCACCGCGAGGACAGCGGGTGCCCGGGCGGCAGCGCCACCCAGCGCTCCTCCTTGAGCAGCGGGTGGATCGCGAACCGCGGGTCGTCGCCGATCGGCAGCCACAGGAACGCCGCGTCCGCCCGGCGCTCGACGACCGCCGCGAGCTCGTCGGGCAGCGTGTGCACGGCGATCGGCTCGACCCGCAGGTCCGGCGCCTGCCGGCACAGCGCGGCCTCGACGGCGGGCATGAAGTGCGCCGTGCTCTGCGCCTTGAACGCGATCCGCAACGGCTCCGGCCGACCGGTGGAAACTTGGCGAGCTTCTGCCACCATCGCCTCGGCCGAGGACAGCAGGGCCTCGCCCTGCTTGAGCACGACCTGCCCGGCCGGGGTCAGCTCGATCCCCGACGACTGGCGCTCGACCAGCGCCGTACCGACGACCCGTTCGAGCTGTCGGATCTGGCTGCTGACCGCTTGCTGGGTGAGGTTCAGGCGCGTACCGGCCCTGGTCATGCTGCCTTCCTGAGCCACCGCCACCAGTGCCTGCAGCAGCCGCAAGCTGAGATCCACCTAGTCATGGTGCCACAACGGCTGCTTGTGACCGCGCCAACGAGTCTCTGTTTCCGTTCGGTCCGATCACGTCCGACGATCGGAACCAGGTCCACTTGATGGGAGAAAGAAAGCATGACGTTGCAGGGGAGAACGGCGCTCGTCACGGGATCGTCGAAGGGGCTGGGCCGGGCCATCGTGCTCCGGCTGGCGGCGGAGGGCGCGAACGTCGTCGTCAACTACTCGCACGACCAGGCCGCCGCGGACGAGGTCCGGGCCGAGGCCGAGAAGCTCGGCGTCCGGGCGATCAGTGTCGCCGCCGACGTGTCCCGGGTGGACGGGATCGAGGCCGTCTTCGACGCGGCCGCCGAGGCGTTCGGGCAGATCGACATCGTGGTCGCCAACGCCGGCATGGAGAAGGTCAACATCCCCGTCACCGACGTGACCGAGGAGGACTTCGACCTGCTCTTCCGGGTCAACACCAAGGGCCCGTACTTCGTCCTGCGCGAGGCGGCCCGGCGGATCGCCGACAACGGCCGGATCATCAGCATCTCGTCGAACACCACCACGGTCCCGCAGGTCGGCGTCGGCCTGTACGGCACCAGCAAGGTGGCGACCGGCTACCTGGCCCGGGTGCTCGCGCTCGAGCTCGGCCCGCGCGGCATCACCGTGAACAGCATCGTCCCGGGCCCGATCGACGGCGCCGGGATCTTCACCGACCCTGCGAACGACGAGTACAAGAAGAGCCTGGTCGCGATGGTGCCGATCGGGCGCCTGGGCACGGCCGAGGACGTGGCAGGGATCGCCGCCTTCCTGGCGAGCGACGCAGCAGGACTCATCACCGGCCAGAACGTGGTCGCCGACGGCGGAATGCACTGAGGAGCAACCCAACACATGACTGCAACGATGCGTGCGGCCCAGGTCCAGCAGGCCGGCGGGCCCTTCGTGGTGACCGACGTACCGATCCCCGAGCCGAAGGCCGGGCAGATCCGGATCAAGGTGTACGCCTGCGGGATCTGCGGCGGTGACGCGATCCCGCGCAACGCGCTGTTCGGGACCGTGCTGCCGCGGATCCCCGGGCACGAGATCGCCGGCGTGGTGGACGCGGTCGGCGAGGGCGTCACGGTCTGGGAGGTCGGCCAGCGGGTCGGCGTCGGCTGGTCCGGTGGCGTCGACTTCACCTGCGAGTTCTGCCGGCGCGGTGACTTCACCAACTGCGTCCAGCACCGGATCGTCGGTACGTCGTACGACGGTGGCTACGCCGAGTACATGGTCGCGCCGCAGGATGCGGTGGCCCGGATCCCCGAGGGCCTGACCTTCGAGGAGGCGGGGCCGCTGATGTGCGGCGGGATCACCTCGTTCAACGCACTGCGGCACGCGCCGGCCGGTCCGGGCGACCTGGTCGCGGTCCACGGCGTCGGCGGGGTCGGGCACCTGGCGATCCAGTTCGCCGACAAGATGGGCTTCCGGACCGTCGCGATCAACCGTGGCCGGGACAAGGAGAAGCTGGCCCGTGAGCTCGGCGCCGACGAGTACATCGACAGCACCGAGGGTGACGCCGGCGAGGCGCTGGCAGCGCTCGGTGGAGCGGCCGCCATCCTGGACACGGTGTCGCGGGCCGAGCTGCAGACCGTCCTGTTCAAGGGCGTGCGGCCGAACGGCGCGCTGATCGTGCTGGAGGGCAGCGACGCCATCCAGGTCAGCGGCCACGACCTGTCCGAAGGCCGGCGGGTGGTCAAGGGCTGGTACAGCGGTGTCTCGCAGGACGGCGAGGACACCCTGAACTTCGCCGTTCTGAAGGGCGTTCGCCCGATCATCGAGACCTACCCGCTGGAGGAGGCCGAGGAGGCCTGGCAGCACCAGCCGAAGGCGAACCTGCGGATCGTCCTGCAGACCCAGCCGCAGTCCTGATGAGCCACCCGGTGGCCGCTGTCACCCCTCGAGCGGCCACCGGGTCATCAGCTCCTGCTGCAGCCCGACCAGCGTGATGCTGCTGACGATCTCGCGCCGGCTGATCATTGCCGGTACGTCGGCCAGCGGGATCCACTCGATCCGGTCGGACTCGTTCCGCTCGGTCGGCGCCCCGGCGTACTGGGCAATGGTCGCCCGGAAGACGTGGTGCGCGGAGTCGATGATCCCTGCTCCCGGCTGCGCGTAGACGAGTTCCTGCAGGTCGCCGGCGCGCCAGCCGGTCTCCTCCTCGAGCTCCCGGGCTGCCGCCTGGGCCGGTGTCTCACCTGGCTCGACCAGTCCCATCGGCAGCTCCCAGGCCCAGGTGTCGGTGAGGAAGCGGTGCCGCCAGAGCAGCAGCACTCGCTGCTCGTCGGTCAGCACTACTGCTGCGACGTCGCTCGCGCGGATCGCGTGGTACTCGACCTGTTCGCCGTCGGGCCGCTGGACCTGCAGCCGCCGTACGGCGAGCCAAGGGCTCCGCCAGGCGTCCTCCTCGCTGTGGATCAACCACTGCACAGGTCAGCCCAGCTCTCTGGCACTGCTCGACCGGCTGCGGTCGTCGGTGCGGTGCTTGGCCTGCAGCGCCGTGGCCATGAACCCAGCGGACACGTTGCCGCTCTCCGGCGGCGCCTCCACCAGGCCGTGCTCGTTGACCATCGAGGCGGTCGCCGCGTCGAACAGGTCAGCCGGCAGCAGCCGGGAGGCCGCGCCGGTGACCTCCACGTCGACCACCGACGTCCCGTTGCGCATCTCCACCTGGTAGCCCAGGTACTGCCGGTCGCTGCTGAACCGCAGCTCGCCGCGCGTCTCCTGCGCCCAGGCCCGGAGGCCGTCCAGCACCCGCGGCGTCCGCGCGACCCGCCCGAGGCACCCGACGTACACGTCACCCTGCAGCGGCTGCCCGTCGGTGTCGCGCAGCACCTGGCCGCGGGAGTCGAGCATCCGTACGACGGTCCGCCCGTCGTCCGTGCGGGCGGTCGCCACCGCGCCGAGCCGTTTGCCGGAGATCGTCTGCAGCCGGCCGGACGCCTCCGGGTTGAAGTCCTTGTCATGCTGCTGGCGCATCGCCGTGTACTGCGCGTCGTTCTGCAGCACCCAGGGCGCCTCGCCACCGACCATCACCACCTCGGCGTCCGGGTTGCCGGCCAGGATGATCTCGGCGTTCGCGATCGCGCCGCCGCCGATCCCCGCGATCAGCCAGCGCCGCCCGGCCTGCGGGTCGTAGTCGCCGTCGCCGATCTCGTCACCGATCAGCACCCGCCCGGGCAGCTGCTGCCGGGCGTCGTCCCAGGCTGCGGTGGCCTCCAGCGTCGTCAGCGCCTCGTCCAGCGAGGCGCCGACGATCCCACCGGCCCGTACGGCGTTGCGCAGGTCGGTCAGCTCGGAGACACCCTCCAGCCGTGCGAGCGCGGCGGCTGCTGTGCCCGGGGTGTCTCGTAGACCGCTCAGCGCTTGGCGGGCCTCCTCAGCGTGGGGAGCCTGTGCGGTCGCCAGGTAGCCGTCGATGGCGGTCAGGGCCTCGGGGACGGTCGGGACCCAGCGGGAGACGCCGGGGATGATCTCCGCCGGTACGCCGGTCGCCACCACGGGCGTGCCGTCGACCTCGATCCGGATCGGCGCGGACCCGTCCAGCGGGCTGATGTCCGCGACCAGGCGTCCGTTCGCGTCGACGGCCAGCTGCGCGGTGCCGTCGATGAGCGGGCCGCGGGCTGCGGCCTGGTCTTCCCAGAGCTGGATGGCGGTGAGCGGGACGCGTTCGCGGGGGCCGGTGACGTCGTACGGGTCGCCGAGCCCGCTGCTGCGCAGCTGGCGAACCTGGTCCGCCGACTGCACGATCCCGGGGATCGGGTCGACGTGCCAGCGGCCGCGGCCGTCGACCAGCAGGACGTCGGCCTCACGCCCGGCGAGAGCGGCGCCGCCACCGATCATGAGCCGGACCTTGGGCAGCTGCCCGCTCGGCAGGTCAGCCGCGAACTTCCGCAACGACTCGATGGTCCGCACGCTGTGCTGGTCGCGAGCCACTGCCGCTTGCCGGGCCGCTACAGCCAGCTCCTCAGCGCTGAGCGCTGCTCGAGTCGCCTCCGGGCGCTGCACGCCTGGTGCAGCCAGCTCGCTGGTGCTGCGGCCGACGGCCTGCTCGGCGCGGTGGCGGCGTAGAGCGTCCGCGTCTGCCGGGGACAGCTCCTCCAGCGGCCGGCTCAGCTGGTGCAGCAGCCGGCGTCCAGCAGCACCCAGTCGGGCGTCGACCACCAGCAGTCTGTACGCCCGCTGCTTGGCGTCCTGCTCCTCCGGGCGCAACCCCATCCGGTCCAGCTCAGCGGAGAACGCGTCCCGGGCAGCCACCTGCTCCGGCTCGGCGGCACCAGCAGCCTGGCCGGCGAGCCAGTCCAGTCGGCCCAGCGCCGCGTAGTCCCTCTCCGACAGCAGCGCCTGCGCCGGGTCGCCCTCGACGCCGACCACCGCGCCGTCCAGCAGATCGCGCCGGATCGGTGGGACACCCGCGTCCGCGCGCCGCCGTACCGCCATCAGCTCGGCCGCGCCCCACGCCAGCATCGGGCCGACCTGCTCGGGTGTCAGCTGGTCGGACAGCTGGATCACATGATTGTCCGACGTCGTGTTCGCGAACACCCGCACCCGCTCACCCGCCGGGAGCGGCACCCCGTCCAGCCGCACGGTCAGCGCGCGCCCGTGCTCGTCGACGGCGCCGAACGTGTGGTTGCGGACGGCATCAAGGCCGGTGGAGGTCAGCGGGCGGGCGGCGTTCAGCGTCCGCAGCAGGGCGGGCCAGAGCTGAACCGCCGTCGTACGGACCGCCTCGGCCTCGGCACTGTGGACGGCGGGCTCGATCACCGCCGAATAGTAAACTCACGGGATGCTGATCGCGCGATCCCTGCAGGAAGCCGGGCTCTACGTCGAGCTCCGCCCGTGCGAGTGCGGCGCGGCCGGCGAGCTCACGTTCAGCGTGGTCGAGCGCGACGGCGAGGCGCTGGCGGTCTACGAGGGCGACTGCCCGGCGTGTGGCCGGACGCGGCGGTTCGAGTTCCGGCTCCCGGCCGAGCCGGTGGCCGGGCCGGCGTACGGCGGGGAGGAGCCGTCGCAGATCGTCGATGCGGGGGAGTTCCTCTGGTACAGCGATCGCGCCACCGAGCAGGCGTTCCGGCTGAGTGCGGAGACCGACGACGACGCGGTCGCGCGCGGCCGGTCGGCGCTGGAGGTGGCCGTCGCGGCGCTGGACGAGGTGCGCAAGTTCGTCCCGGCCGGCGCGACCGCCGTACCGCGGGAGGCGATCGCCTCGGAGCTGGGCCAGGCCCTGTACGACGCCGACCCCGACCGGTTCACCCTGGACACGCTGACCGGCCGGCGGCGCCTGCTCGACGACGCGCTGGCGAGGACCTGAGATGGACCGCCCGACCTGTGCGCTGTGCGGTCAGCAGGCCGAGACCGAGGACCTGCCGATCACCTGGATGACCTCGGTCGAGAACGGCCGCAGCCTCGTCTACTGCGACCGCTGCGCCCGCGAGAACGTCCGCAGCATCGAAGGCAAACTCGACAGCGCCTGGTGGTGAATCGCTAGTCCGCAAACCCCGGCAGGAACTCCTCGAGCACCGACTTGAACGGCGCCTCGGTCTCCAGTTGGGACAGCACCGCGATGCCGCCGATCCACACCCGGTGGATCAGCAGGTACGACGGCGGCATGTTGAGCCGCAGCGCCAGCGAGGCGTTCGGCGAGCGGAAGTCGCCGGTGCGGTTCGCCTGCTCGCGCATCCAGGCGCGGCTGAACTGGAACGTCTCGGTCCGGGCCGGCTCGGCGAACGGCGCCAGGTAGTCCATCAGCTGGGTCGGGTCGATCTCCATCCGCGGCTTCACGAAGCCCTCGGCGCGCAGCCCCGCGAGGACCTCCTCGCCGTCGCCGTCCAGCGAGATCCGCAGCAGCCGGCCGATCGCCGGCGGCAGCCCGTCGGGCAGCCGCGCGCAGAGCCCGAAGTCGACCACGCCGAGCCGCCCGTCGGGCAGGACGCGGAAGTTGCCCGGGTGCGGGTCGGAGTGCAGCAGACCGGCCAGGCGCGGGCCGCTGAACATGAACCGGACGTACTTCAGGCCCAGCTCGTCGCGCTCGGTCTTGGTGCCGTCGGTGATGAAGCTCGACAGTGGTCGGCCCTCGATCCACTCCGACACGATCACCGTGGGGGAGTGCTTCACCACCCGCGGGACGACGAACTCCGGGTGGTCCTTGAAGGCGTCGGCGTACTGCTGCTGGGCCTGCGCCTCACGGTCGTAGTCGAGCTCCTCGCCGATCCGGTCCTGCAGCTCGACGATCAGCGGCTTCATGTCGAGCCCGGGGACCAGCGTGCCGAAGGTACGGGCGAACCGGCCGAGCTGGCGCAGGTCGGCGCGCAGCGCCTCGGCGGCGCCCGGGTACTGCAGTTTGACGGCGACCTCGCGGCCGTCGGTGAGCACACCGCGGTGCACCTGCCCGATCGACGCGGCGGCGGCCGGCTTGTCGTCGAACTCCGCGAACCGGCTCCGCCAGCGCTTGCCGAGCTCCTCGGACAGGATCTTGTCCACGGTCGCGATCGGCATCGGCGGTGCGGAGTCCTGGAGCTTGGTCAGGGTCGCCCGGTACGGCGCCGCCAGCTCCTCGGGCATCGCCGACTCCATCAGGCTGAGCATCTGCCCGAACTTCATCGCGCCGCCCTTGAGCTCGCCCAGGACGGAGAACAGCTGGTCGGCGGTCCGGCGCTGGAACTCGGCCATCACCGCCTCGGCGGGCGCGCCGCCGATCCGTTTGCCGAGCCCGACCGTCGCGCGGCCGGCGGCACCGAGCGGCAGGCTGGCCAGCTTCGCGGTGCGGCTGAGCGCCTTGCGGGGGAGGTCGGACACGCTCCCATTCTGTCGGTTCACGCAAACCCCGGCCCGGTGGGGTGGGCGGCGCGTCGCGAACCGGTACGAAACCGACGAAGGGGGTGGCGACCGGACCCGAAGGTCCGGCCACCACCCCCTACGACTTGGTGCGTCAGGCCTTGCCGAGGATCCGGTTCAGGTTCGTACCGCACTCGGGGCACTTGGCCTTGGCCATGCGCGTGCCCTTGTCGTTGACCTTGACCTCGCCGTCGGCGGTGCGCTTGGCCTTGCACTTGACGCAGTAGAACTCGCCGCTCCAGGTCTCTGCCATGAGGGCCCTCTCCTTGCTCTGAATACCAGCCGGGGCCTCAGCCCCTGGCCGTCGTGGATGCTAACGGCAGACCGTCCTGCCGTAGGCCGTTCGGCCCAGTCGGGATTCACCCTACGGCAGGCTGAGCGTGGCTCAAGCGCACCCCGTGGCCAGCGTGCCGCTGGGAAACCCCTTTCCGAGATCCGTCCCGGCACGGAACAGGCTCCCGGGGGTCCGCCTGCGGAACCACTCGGCTTCCCCTCCGAGCGGCTCCGGAGGCGGTCCGGGAGCCTGTTGGACCTGACGCTAGAAGGCCGTCGTCACGCTGACAAGCCCACGTTGTCCACCCCTGTGGATAACTCTGTGGGCAAGCTGTGGGACGCGCCGGGCGGCACTGTGGACGAGCGGGGGAACAGGGTGTGAACAACGGACGTCCACGAACCCGCCGGAACCCGTCTGACCTGCGAAAACGTCCGTACACAGGATGTGGACGCAAGAAAGTCGGCGGATTCGGGCGATACCGTTTGCCCTATGGCCGACTCCCCACCGCGCCCGATCCCGCCGTACGTCGACATCCGGCGCAGCAAGCGGCGCAAGCGGACCGTGAGCGCGTACCGCGACGGTGAGCGGGTGGTCGTGCTGATGCCCGACCGGCTCTCCGCGGCGGAGGAGGCGCGCTGGGTCGAGACCATGCTCCAGCGCCTCGAGCGGCAGCGCAGCCGGTCCCGCGTGTCGGACGAAAAATTGTTGGCCAGAGCACACGAACTCGCGTGTCGTCACCTGCCCGAGGTGCCCGAACCTGCGTCGGTGAGGTGGGTTTCGAACCAAAACAGACGGTGGGGATCGTGTACTCCGGCGGACCGGTCGATCCGTTTGAGTGACCGTCTGCAGTCGATGCCCGCCTGGGTGGTCGACTACGTGCTGGTCCACGAGCTCGCCCACCTGGTCGAGCCGGCCCACAACGCGGCCTTCTGGGACCTGGTCCACCGCTTCCCCAAGGCCGAGCGCGCCGAGGGGTACCTGGAGGGTGTCTCGGCCGCCGCCGGGCTGGATCTCGACGACTTCTAGCCGCCTTTCGTACGGCGTACGGGAAGTGCCGCTCCGAGGGGTGCCCTGAGGTTTTCCCCAGGGTGGGGGTGGGGCAGGCCCCAGGGTGGAGTCGGTGGTTACCTGCATGGTGGCGACCCCCTGATCGACGGGAGGCTTTTGCCCATCGGCGGCGAGGCGGAGGGCCCTGCTGCACGGTGCGCCTGAGGGGGCGCAGAGGGGCAGGGAATCTGATGAGGGGCCAGACAACAAGCCACGCCGGCGGCCGGGGACCGCTGACGGTCCGGGCGGCACGCTGGAGCGCGACCCACCCGTGGCGGGCGATCGGGCTGTGGCTCGCCGTCGTCGTCGCGTGCTTCGCGCTCGGCAACGTGACGGGCGTGAAGGAGTCCACCAACGAGGGCGACATCGGCGAGGTGACCCGGGCCGACGACATCGTCAAGTCCGGCAACTTCGACGACCCGGACGTGGAGAGCGTGCTGATCACGCCGACCTCGGGGTCGCTGAACCAGGCCGCGGCCAACCAGGTCGCGACGGTCGTCACGGAACGGATGCGCGCCCTCGGTGGGGTCGCGGACGTGGCCCAGCCGATCCTCGCGCCGAACAAGAACGCGCTGATCGTCCGGGTCGAGCTGAAGGACGGCGACGACGAGAACCGGGTCCAGCCGCTGCTCGACGCCACCGCCAAGGTCCAGCAGGAGCACCCGGAGCTCCGGGTCGAGCAGGTCGGCGGGGAGTCGATCGGCAAGGCGCTGAACGAGACGCTCGGCGAGGACTTCAAGCGGGCCGAGATGTTCAGCCTGCCGGTCACGCTGGCGATCCTGCTGGTCGCCTTCGGCGCGCTGATCGCCGCGACCGTGCCGCTGCTGCTCGCGCTGTCCGCGGTCGCCGCCGCGATCGGGCTCGCCGCCGCGGCCTCCCAGTTCATCCCCGCGGTCGACGCGGTGAACAGCGTCATCCTGCTGATCGGCATGGCGGTCGGCGTCGACTACTCGCTGTTCTACCTGCGTCGCGAACGCGAGGAGCGGGCCAAGGGCCGCGGCCACGTCGACGCGGTCGAGATCGCCGCCGCCACCTCGGGGCACGCGGTCGTCGTCTCCGGTACGGCGGTGATCATCTCGATGGCCGGGCTGTTCCTGGCTCGCGACGCGGTCTTCTCGTCCTTCGCGGTCGGCTCGATCCTGGTCGTCGCGGTGGCGGTCGCCGGTTCGCTGACCGTGCTGCCGGCGGTGCTGGCCAAGCTCGGCCGCTGGGTGGACCGCCCGCGGATCCCGCTGCTGTGGCGCCTCACGGCCCGTACGTCGGAGCCGCGGTTCTGGCCGGCCGTGCTGAAGCCGGCCCTGAAGCACCCGGTCGCCACGCTGACCGTCGCGGTCGTCGCACTGCTCGCCGTCGCCTCGCCGGCGCTCGGGATGACGCTGAAGTTCCCCGGCACCGAGGACCTGCCGCGCGACACCGCGGTGATGCAGGCGTACGACCGGCTGACCGCGGCCTTCCCGAGCACGGGGACCAGCCACCAGGTCGCCGTCAGGGCGCCGGCCGGCCAGCAGGCCGCCGTACAGGCTGCGTTGACGGATCTGGCCAAGCGGACCGAGGGGGATCCGCTGTACGCCGCCGACGGGCTGGAGAAGCCGCGGGTGTCGGCGGACGGGCGGGTCACCGTCGCCGAGGTCGCGACGCCGTACGAGGGCGGTAGTGAGCAGGCGCGGGACTCGCTGGCCAAGCTGCGCAACGAGCTGATCCCGCAGACCGTCGGCAAGGTACCGGGGGCGGAGTACGCCGTCGGCGGGTTCGTCGCGGCCGACGTCGACTACGCGGCGCACACCCGGTCGAAGCTGCCGCTGGTGATCGGGTTCGTGCTGCTGCTGACGATGATCGTGATGATGGTGACGTTCCGGTCCGTGGTGGTCGCGGTGACCGCGATCGGGCTGAACCTGCTGAGCGCCGGGGCGGCGTACGGCGTGGTGACGGCGGTCTTCCAGAACACCTGGGCCGAAGGGCTGCTGGACTTCCGGTCGAACGGCGCGGTGGTGTCCTGGCTGCCGCTGTTCCTGTTCGTGGTGCTGTTCGGGCTGTCGATGGACTACCACGTGTTCGTGGTCAGCCGGATCCGCGAGGCGGTGCTGCGCGGAGTGCCGACCAAGCAGGCCGTGGCCGAGGGCATCACCGGCTCGGCCGGTGTGGTGACCAGCGCGGCGGCGGTGATGATCGGGGTGTTCGCGGTCTTCGCGACGCTGAGCACGCTGGACATGAAGCAGCTCGGCGTCGGGCTGGCGGTCGCGATCCTGATCGACGCGACGATCATCCGGGCGGTGGTGCTGCCGAGCATCATGACGCTGCTCGGCGACGCGAACTGGTGGGCCCCGAAGTGGCTGCGCCACAAGCCAGCCAAGCACGCGGTCACGCAGGCGCCGGAGGAGGAGCGCGAGCTGACGCCGGTCGGCTGACGTTCTACGGCTCTGAGGGTCCTGTCCTGGTGGACAGGACCCTCAGTCTGTCTGGCGGGCGCGGTGGGCGGCGGCCTTGACCCGGCTCTGGCACTGCGGCGAGCAGAACCGGCGCTGCCCGTTCCGCGAGGTGTCCACGAACACCCGGTCGCACTGCGGCGCCGCACACACGCCCAGCCGGCCGGCCAGCTCACTACCCACCGCCAGCGCCAACCCGGCCGCGCATCCCGCCGCCCAGCCGTTGACGAGCCCGTCGTCCGGCCCGTGGAAGTGCAGGCTCCAGCCCTTCTCCCGCCGGTCGAGTTGCGGCCGCGCGTTGGTGTCGAGCAGCAGCGCGTTGATCTCGCCCGCCGCGCGATCGAGATCGCCGCCGTGCGCCGCCTCGAAGACGATCCGCATCCGCCCGGCCAGCACGGCCAGGCGCCGCGCGTCGGCCGCGCGGACCGACGGCCGCGGGTATCCGATCGCCGCGAGAGCATCGGCCACGGCCTGCGCCTCGTCGGCCGGCGCATCCACCGGTACGCCGCCGGAGAAGCCCGGCGTCAGCCGGTTCACGTACTCGACCGACGCCGCGAGCACGCTCTTCGTATGACTATCAAAAGACACTTGACCGGTCACGCCACTCCTTCGTACAGTCGACTGCGTGACCGACCATACCGCTTTAGACAGTCACGAACCCACGGTCGCCCGGAAGCTCTCCCGGGCGGTCTGGATCCTGGTCGTGGCCCGCGCGGTCAACCGGATCGGCGCCTTCACGCTCCCGTTCCTCGGCGTCGTGCTCACCGTCGAGTTCGGCGCGTCCCTCGCGCAGACCGGCCTGATCCTGGCCGTCTTCGGCGCGGCGACGATCCCGTCCCGGCTGCTCGGGCGCCGCCGGACGATCGTGCTCGGCCTGAGCGGCTGCGCGGTCGCGCAGCTGTGGATCGCGTTGAGTCCGGTGCTCTGGTCGGCCGTCCTGGCCGCAGTGCTGCTGGGGCTGGCCTTCGAGATCTACGAGCCGCCGAGCCAGGCGACGATCGCCGACGTCACCGAGCCTGCCGACCGGCCGGCGGCGTACGGGCTGCTGGGGGCGGCGATGGCGGCGGCCGGCGTACTGGCTGGGTTGCTGGCGGCAGCGGTGAGTCATGTCGACCTGCGCTGGCTGTTCGTGGCTGACGCGATCACCTGTCTGGCCTGCGCGGTCCTGGTTGCGGTGGCGCTTCCTGCCGACGTACGACGTGAGCAGCCGCAGGAGGCGAGGGCTGTGGTGTGGCGCGACCGGCGGCTGCTCCTGCTGCTGCTCAGCGGCACGGTGTTCGCCACGCTCTACATGCAGCTGGTCATCGGCATCCCGCTCACCCTGCTCGAGCAGGGCCTGCCGGAGTCCAGCACCGGCATCATCCTGGCCGTCTCCGCGGTCACGCTGATCCTCGCTCAGCGCCTGCTCCGCGTGCAGCGCCTCGACGACTTCCGCTCGATCGCCATCGGGTACGGGCTGCTCGCCCTAGGGCTGGTCGTGACAGCGTTCGCCCACAGCCTGGCGGTCTTCCTGGTCGCCACAGTGCTCTGGAGCCTCGGTGAGCTGTTCCTGCTGACCCGCTATCTCACCCAGGCGTCCGGGCTCGCTCCCGAGCATGCGCGCGGCCGCTACCTGGCCGTCTTCGGCCTGAGCTGGGGAATCGCGACAACCGTCGCACCACTCACCGCGACGCAACTGTTGGAGCGCACCGGTCCGGAGGGCCTGTGGCTCGCCAGCGCCGCGACAGCCGCAGTACTGGCGAGCTTGCAGCCCTGGTTCAGGAGGCGACTGACTCCAGCCGCACGGTGAGCCCCTTGGCCACCGGGGTGTTGCTGCCCTTGGCCAGGTCGTCGGCCGACATCAGCACGTTCGTCTCCGGGTAGTACGCCGCAACGCAACCACGCGCCGTCGGGTAGGAGACCAGCCGGAAGCCCGACGCCCGCCGCTCCACCCCGGCGAACTCGCTGACGATGTCGACGACCTGCCCGTCGGTCAGCCCGAGCTCGGCCAGGTCGTCCGGGTTCACGAACACCACCTCGCGGGTCCCGTGCACGCCGCGGTAGCGGTCCTCGAGCCCGTAGATCGTGGTGTTGAACTGGTCGTGGCTGCGCATCGTCTGCAGCAGCAGCCGCCCGCTGCCGGTCGGCAGCCAGGTCAGGTCGTTCGCGCTGAACTGCGCCCGCGCGTCGGAGGTGTGGAACTCGCGGCTGTCCCGGGCCGCGTGCGCGAGCAGGAAGCCGCCCTCGTTCGCGCGCAGCCGGTCCTCGAAGTCCTCGTACCCGTCGCAGACCCGGCCGATCCGCTGCCGGATCAGGCTGTAGTCCTTGGCGAAGTCGGCCCACGGGATCTCGCCGACCTCCGGCACCAGCAGCTCGCCGAGCGCGCAGACGATGCCGACCTCGGAGAGCAGGTCCGGGCTCGGCGGGTGCAGGTTTCCGGTGGACAGGTGGACGGCGCCCTGCGAGTCCTCGACGGTCACCGACTGCGGGCCGAGCACGGTCCGGTCGTGGTCGGTCCGGCCGAGCGTCGGCAGGATCAGCGCCTCCTTGCCGGGGACCGTGTGCGACCGGTTCAGCTTGGTCGAGATGTGCACGGTCAGGTCGCACTCGCGCAGACCGCGGTGCACGACCTCGGTGTCCGGCGTCGCCATCGCGAAGTTGCCGCCCATCGCGAAGAACACCCGGACGTCGTTCTCGCGCAGCCGTTGCACGGTCGCGGCCGCGTCGATGCCGTGGTCACGCGGCGAGGTGAAGTTGAACTCCGCGTCCAGCCGGTCGTGGAACTTGGCCGGCATCTGCTCCCAGATGCCCATGCTGCGGTCGCCCTGGACGTTGGAGTGGCCGCGGACCGGGCACGGCCCGGCGCCGGGCTTGCCGATGTTGCCCTGCAGCAGCAGGACGTTGACGATCTCGGTGATCGTGGCCACCGCCTCGCGGTGCTGGGTCAGGCCCATCGCCCAGCAGATCACCGTCGCCTTGGACTTCAGGAACCGGTCGGTGAACTCCTCGATCTCGGCCCGGGTCAGCCCGGTGGCCTGCTCGACGGCCGGCCAGTCCAGCTCCGCGTTGTGCTTGGAGTACAGCTCGTACCCGCTGGTGTGCTGCTCGATGAAGTCCTTGTCCAGCACGGTCCCCGGCGCCGCGGCCTCGGCCTCCAGCAGCAGGTGACCGACGGCGAGGAACAGCGCCTGGTCGCCACCGATCCGGATCTGCAGGTGCTGGTCGGCCAGCGCGGTGCCCTTGCCGACCCAGCCGGACGGGCGCTGCGGGTTCTTGAAGTTCATCAGCCCGGGCTCGGGCAGCGGGTTCACCGAGACGATGTCGGCGCCGTGCTTCTTGGCGATCTCCAGGTGGCTGAGCATCCGGGGCGCGTTGGTGCCCGGGTTCTGGCCGACCACGACGATCAGCTCGGCCTCCTCGAGCATCTCCAGCGTCACCGCGCCCTTGCCGCTGCCGATCACGCGGGTGAGCGCCGTACCGGAGGACTCGTGGCACATGTTCGAGCAGTCGGGCAGGTTGTTCGTCCCGTACGCGCGGACCAGCAGCTGGTAGAGGAACGCGGCCTCGTTGCTGGTCCGGCCCGAGGTGTAGAAGACGGCGTCGTCGGGGTCGTCCAGCGCGCGCAGGTGCCGGGCGACGACGTGCAGCGCCTCGTCCCAGCCGACCGGCTCGTAGTGGTCGGCGCCGGCCCGCAGCAGCATCGGCTCGGTGACCCGGCCGAGCTTGCCGAGCTCGAACTCCGAGATCCGGTTCAGGTCGTCGATCGAGTGCTCGGCGAAGAACGCCCGCGGCACCTTCTTGCGGGTCGCCTCCCAGGCCACCGCCTTGGCGCCGTTCTCGCAGAACTCGGCCGCGTGCTTGCGCTTGTGGTCGGGATCGGGCCAGGCGCAGGACGGGCAGTCGAAGCCGCCGTCCTGGTTCATCTTCAGGAACACCTTGCCGGTCCGCGCCGGGCCCATCTCGCGGAACCCGAACTTGAACGACGAGAGCACGGCCGGAACGCCGGCCGCCTTCTTCTTCGGCTGTTCGATGTCGACCATGGTTCAACCATAAATCTTTCTATGAGAACGAGCGTTGGTGATAGGCGTCGCTGTGGTTGCGGTCAGGTGACGGCCGATAGCGGACAGAAGTCTCGACAGGCTCGTGGCGGCCGCTCTAGCGTGCGGAGGAAAGCGTTTGCCGCCACCACTCCGCCCGAGGGATCCGCGCATGCTTTCGAAACTCGCCGTCCTGCTCACCTCGCTCGCGCTGCTCGTTCCTGCGACCCAGGCCAGTGCTGAATCTCACTCCGGCCCCCAGCTGGAACGCCTCGACCGCGGCCTGGTCGCCGCCACCACCAGCGAGGGTGTCTTCCTCAGCTGGCGCCTGCTCGGTCCCGAGGCGACCGGCCACTCCGACCACGGCCTGACCGGCACCGACTTCGCCGTCTACCGCGACGGCCGCCGGATCGCGCTGGTCACCGACAGCACCAACTACGTCGACCCCTCCGGTACCCCGACTTCCCGGGTCGAGTCACTTCCGTCGTCAAAGGCCGCGAACGCGACCGCAGCGACACCGTCACGCCCTGGACCGGTGGCTACACCGAGCTGCCGCTGCGCAAGCCCGCCGACGGCGTCACCCCGGCCGGCGAGACCTACACGTACGCCGCCAACGACATGAGCGTCGGTGACGTCGACGGCGACGGCCAGTACGAGTACGTCGTGGTCTGGAACCCCTCCAACGCCAAGGACGTCTCCCAGGTCGGCTACACCGGCAACGTCTACGTCGACACCTACGAGACCGACGGCACGCTGCTGCACCGGCTGGACCTGGGTGTGAACATCCGGGCCGGTGCCCACTACACCCAGTTCCTGGTCTACGACTTCGACGGCGACGGTCGCTCGGAGACGATGCTCAAGACCGCGCCCGGGACGAAGCTGACGACGTACGACCGCTCCGGCCGGGTCAAGTCCCAGCGCTACATCACCATGCCCGCAGCAGATCGCCGGGCCGGCTACAGCAACCAGGACGACTACCGGGTCAGCAAGGCCGACTACTACGACCACCTGGTCGACCTGTTCCTCCAGTGGAAGCAGCAGCCGGAGGTGAGGAGCGGCCAGTGGCCGGCCACGCTTGAGGCGGCTTTCGGCATCCCGGACAAGTACAGCTATCCGCTGTCGCGTCCGGACGCTTCAGCGCTGGTCGACTACTTCATGGACGTCTATGCCCCGGCGCGCAGTGCCCGCAACCAGCTGAGGGCTTTCGAGGGCTTCATCCTCAGCGGACCGGAGTACCTGAGTGTCTTCCGCGGCTCCGACGGCAAGGAGCTCCAGACCATCCGCTACGAGCCCGGCCGCACCGACGACGGGCTCCGCTGGGGCGACTACGCGATGGCCCGGATCGAGCCCGGCAACCGCGTCGACCGCTTCCTGGCCGGCGTCGCCTACCTGGACGGCAAGCACCCGTCAGCGGTCTTCGCCCGCGGCTACTACACCCGTACGACGCTCGCCACGTACGGCTGGAACGGCCACCGGGTCACCAAGGGCTGGGCGATCGACAGCGGCTGGACGCCGATGACCAACCCGTTCAACGACAGCCCGCACGGCCGCGACGGCACCGACCCGACGTACGGGTCGATCACCACGCAGGGGTTCCACTCGCTCAGCGCCTCGGACGTGGACGACGACGGCAAGCAGGAGATCGTCTACGGCTCGGCCACCCTCGACGACGACGGCAGCGTGCTCTACAGCTCGGAGGACGTGCTGCCGCCGGGCAGCGCCGACCCTGGTGCGCTGGCCCGCCTGGGTCACGGTGACGCGATGCACGTGACCGACATCCACCCGCAGCGGCCCGGCAAGGAGATCTTCACGGTGCACGAGGGCGCCACCTCAGCGCCGTACGGGTACGCCTTGCGGGACGCCAGGACCGGCGAGGTGCTGTACGGCGAGTACTCCGGCCGCGACACCGGTCGCGGGATGGTCGGCGACATCGTGCCGGAGGAGCCGGGGCTGGAGACGTGGGCGATGCGGCTCCGGACAGCAGACGGCGACGCGCTGGGCACGGCGATGCCCGGCACCAACCAGAGCATCCGCTGGGCGGCTGACATGACCACGCAGATCGTCAACGGCACAACGCCGGCCATCGAGGACTGGCGTCGCGGCACCCTGCTTACCGCCACCGGGACCCTCAGCAACAACGGGACCAAGGGCAACCCGTCGCTGGTCGCCGACATCTTCGGCGACTGGCGCGAGGAGCTCCTGGTCCGTACGGCGGACAGCAGCGCCATCCGGATCTACCTGAGCACCGAGCGCACCGACCGGAAGCTGTACACGCTGATGCACGACCCGCAGTACCGGGTCGAGGTGGCGCGGCAGCAGACGACGTACAACCAGCCCTCCTACACAGGCTTCTACCTGGGCTCCGACATCGACTGGGCGAAGGTGCCGCTCATCCGCTGACACCACATGGCTGGCGGCGCAGGTGTGTGCCGCCAGCCCATGGCTGCACGCTAAAGGGCTTCCTACAGTCCTCGCATGACCACACCACGTCGCGCTCTAGTCACCGGCGCCGCCTCCGGGATCGGCGCGGCCTGCGCTCACCGGCTCGCCGCTGAGGGCATGAGGGTGGTAGCGGTCGACTACGACGCCGACGGGCTGCAGGCGGTGGCCGGCGACGGCATCGACGCCGTACAAGCCGACCTGTCCGACCTCGATCGGCTTCCGGACCTCCCCACCGACGTGGACGTGCTGGTGAACAACGTCGGTGTCCAGCTGGTCGCTCCGGTCGAGCAGTTCCCGCCGGAGCGGTTCGGCTACATCCTGCGGCTGATGCTGGAGTCGCCGTTCCGGCTGATCCGGCAGTCGCTGCCGCACATGTACGGCGCCGGCTGGGGCCGGGTCGTCAACATCAGCTCGGTGCACGGCCTGCGCGCCAGCCCGTTCAAGGCGGCGTACGTCGCGGCCAAGCACGGGCTGGAGGGCCTCAGCAAGGTGGTCGCGCTGGAGGGCGCCGCGCACGGCGTCACCAGCAACTGCGTGAACCCGGCGTACGTGAGGACGCCGCTGGTCACTGCCCAGCTCGCCGACCAGGCCGCTGTGCACGGCCTGAGCGAGGCGGAGGTGCTGGACAAGATCCTGCTCGAACCGGTCGCGGTGAAGCGGCTGATCGAGCCGGCCGAGGTCGCCGAGGTGGTCGCACTGCTGTGCGGTCCCGCGTCGGCCTCACTCACGGGGAGCTCGTTCGTCCTCGACGGCGGCTGGACCGCCCACTAAGGAGCCAAGCATGTCGACTTCAACTGAACCGGTCCGCTCCCGGACCCCGATCGCCCGGGTGGTCGGCGCCAGCCTGGTCGGCACCACCGTCGAGTGGTACGACTTCTTCCTGTACGGCGTCGCCGCGTCCGTCGTCTTCGGCGACCTGTTCTTCCCCAAGGGCGAGCAGCTCACCGGCACGCTGCTCAGCTTCGCGACCTTCGCGGTCGGGTTCTTCGCCCGGCCGATCGGTGGCGTGGTGTTCGGCCACTTCGGCGACCGGATCGGTCGCAAGAACCTGCTGGTGCTGTCGCTGCTGATGATGGGCCTGGCCACGTTCGCGATCGGCCTGCTGCCGACGTACGCGCAGGTCGGGGCGCTGGCGCCGATCCTGCTGACGGTGCTGCGGCTGATCCAGGGCTTCGCGCTCGGCGGCGAGTGGGGCGGCGCGGTGCTGATCGTCTCCGAGCACGGCGACCCGGCGCGGCGCGGGTTCTGGGCGTCCTGGCCGCAGGCCGGCGCGCCCGCCGGCCAGCTGATCGCGAACGGCGTACTGGCGGGGCTCGCGGCCTTCCAGAGCGACGCCGCCTTCAACTCGTGGGGCTGGCGGATCCCGTTCCTGCTGTCCGCCGTACTGGTCCTGGTCGGGTTGTGGGTGCGGCTGAAGATCGAGGAGTCGCCGCTGTTCAAGCAGGCCCGGGCCAAGCAGCAGCCGAGCGAGCGGATCCCGTTCGTCGAGGTGATCACCAAGTACCCGCGCGAGATCCTGACCGCGATGGGCGCCCGGATGGCCGAGAACGTCAGCTACTACATCTTCACGATCGTGATCGCGACCTACGCCAAGGACCACCTCGGGCTCGGCAAGTCGTTCGCGCTGAACGCGGTGCTGATCGCGGCCGCGATCCACTTCTGCGCGATCCCGCTGTGGGGTGCGCTGTCGGACCGGGTCGGCCGCAAGCCGGTCTACCTGTTCGGTGCGGCCGGCGTCGGGATCTGGGCGTTCGTCTTCATCGCCTTCGTCGACACCAAGAACTTCGCGCTGGCGACGCTGGCGGTGACCGTCGGGCTGGTCCTGCACGGCGCGATGTACGGGCCGCAGGCGTCGTTCTTCACCGAGCTGTTCGGGACCAGGGTCCGGTACTCCGGGGTCTCGGTCGGCTACCAGCTGGCCTCGATCATCGCCGGCGGCCTGGCGCCGTTCATCGCGGTCGCGCTGCTCAAGGCGTACGACTCGGGCTACGCGATCGCGATCTACGTGGCAGTGTGTTCGGTGATCTCGCTCGCCGCGGTGCTCAGCTACGGCGAGACCAGCAAGCGGGACCTCGCCCACGTTTAGGAGCAGCATGGACGCCGGCCGGAAGCGGGAAGCCGAGCTCACCGCTCTGGTGGACATCGCTCTCGAGCTGGCGTCCGCCCGCGACCCCGGCCGGGTCCTGGACACGATCGTGCACCGGGCCCGCACGCTGATCGGCACCGACGTCGCCTACCTGACCCTGTACGACGCGGCGCAGGGCGACACCTACATGCGAGCCACCGACGGGTCGATCTCGGCGGCCTTCCAGCAGGTCCGCCTCCCGCTGGGCGCCGGACTGGGCGGACTGGTCGCCGAGACCCACAAGCCGTACTGGACCGCGGACTACCCGGGCGACCACCGCTTCCGGCACACCGGCGAGATCGACTCGGCGGTGGGCGAGGAGGGGCTGATCGCCATCCTCGGTACGCCGCTGATCGTGGACGGCGCGTTCGTCGGCGTACTGTTCGCGTCCAACCGAACCGCTCGGCCCTTCAGTCGCGACGAGGTGTCGCTGCTCGGCTCGCTGGCCGCACTGGCCGCGGTCACGATCGTTCAGGTCCGGGCGGCCGCCGAGACCGCGGCCGCGCTGGAACAGGTGTCGGAGGCTCACGCCGGAGTCGAGCACGCAGCAGCAGCGCACGACCGGTTCGCCGACATCGTGCTGTCCGGCGGGGACGTCGACGCGATCGCTGCCGCGCTGGCCGAGCTGCTGGACGTGTGGGTCGTGCTGTTCGATGCGCAGGGCAACGAGCTCGCCGCTGCCGGTGCTGTCTCGCTGGAGCTTGCTACCGCGGCGGTGGCGTCGGTGAGTGGTCGCCTGGTGCGTACTGGCGACTGCTGGGTCGTCGCTGCGGCTGCCAAGGGCGAGCGGCTCGGCGCCTTGGTGGTCGGGGGAGTGGACGACCTGTCCGCCGCCGACCAGCGCATCGTCGAGCGGGCGGCTGTGGTCACCGCACTGGTGCTGCTGTTCCGTCGCCAGGCCGCTGAGCAGTCGCAGCGAGCCCAGGCCGACCTGCTGGCCGATGCGGTCAGTGGTACCGCCGACCCACGAGCGCTGGCCGACCGGCTCCGGCTGCTCGACCCAGCGCGTCGGCTGCCGACGCAGCTGGTCGTCGCTGTCTGCCGCGGCGACCACACCGGCGTACTGGCTCGGCTGCCTGCGGCACTCCGCCTCGTCCTGGCCGGCCCGTACGCCGGTGACCTGGTGCTGCTGCTCGCACTGCCCGATGTGGTCGATGCTGCTCGGGCGCTGAACGATGTGGCGAGCCGCTGCGGTCTGACGATCGCCGTCACCGGCCCGGCCCGCTGGGGCCAGTCACTCGTCGATGCCTACCAGCAGGCGACTCGGCTGGCGCTGACGATGGTTCGCCTCGGCAAGGTCGGCCAGGCTGCGACACCGGACGACCTGGGCGTGGCCGGGCTGGTCGGCGCCGCTGAGGTGGACGTGAAGGCGCACGTGGGTCATGTGCTCGGGCCGGTCACGGCGTATGACACGCAGCGCGGCACCGATCTGGTCGGCACGCTGGAGGCGTACTTCGCCGCCGGGCAGAGCCCGACGCGCGCGGCGACTGCGCTGCACATCCACCCGAACACCGTCCAGCAGCGGCTGGACCGGATCACCGCGCTGCTCGGCGACGGGTGGCAGGACCCGGAGCGGGCGCTCGACGTACAGGTGGCACTGCGGTTGCTCCGCACGCTGCACGGTTAAGCTCAGCCGGTGGTCGACCGACGTGTGGTGGTGCTCGTGGTGCCCGCAGCCGGCACCTGGGCTCCGCCGGGGCGGGAGCCGGAGGCGTTGCGCCTGGCGCTGGCCGAGGACACCTACGAGGTGCTGGCCGCGCTCGACCTGGTCGACGTCGCTGTCGCCGTCATCGGTGCGGACGACGCTGCGCTGGCCGAGATCGCTGCGCTCACCTGGCCCGGTACGCCGGTCTACTCGGCGCTGTCGGTGCTGGACGCGGTGGAGAAGGCCGGCCCGGCGGTAGCGGTCGTGGCCGTCAGCCACGACGTACCGGATCTGCCTGGTCTGCTGATCGGCAAGCTGTTCCGTGCGCTGTCGTCGGCGGACGTTGCCGTCACCCCTGCCGAGGACGGCTCGCTCTGTGCGATCGGTGTGAAGCAGCCGGTCGCCCCCTGGGTCGCCGCTGTCGACCCGAGCTTCGACACCGCGCTCGGGACCCTCGAACACGTCAAGCCGCGGCGGCACGCCGTCGCCCTCGGACCGGGCTGGCACCGGCTGCGTTCGGCCGCCGACCTGGCCCGGCTCGACCCCGGCCTGGAGGGCTGGGACGCCACCCGCGCACTTCTCCGCGGAAAGTAACTAGCTGAGGCGTCACCTTCCGCCCGGTGCGTCGTTTGATCAGACAGCGGGGACATGGGGGTGTCCACCAGGGCTGTTCGCCGCAACCGGGGCAGCCCGTCGGTGCCGTTCAGGGGCGGTGAAACCGGCGGGTCCCGGCGAAGGGGGGAGCGACGAACCCCGGACAGACGTGTGCGGGCCGGATCACAGGGACCGGCCCGCACACCCCGCCCGTCTGATCAGCTCCGACACGCTGTGGTCCAGGTCGGCCGGGAGGTCGGCCCAGCTGAACCACGCGAGGTCGTGCGACTCCTCGCTCACGACGTACTCGGTCCCGGCGGTGGCTGTCACCAAGAACTGCACATCCAGGTGGTACGCGCCCTTGCAGCCACCGGCTTCGATCAGATGCCGCGACAACTGCACCGGCTCCGCACCGACCTTCAAATCGGTCAGTCCCGACTCCTCGGTCGACTCCCGCAGCGCCGCCCCGGTCAGTGTGGTGTCACCAGCCTCGCAGTGCCCACCCAGCTGCAACCACCGCCCGACCAGCCGATGCAGCGTCAGCAGCACCCGCTCCTGCCCGGCGTCGACGACCAGCGCCGACGCGGTGAGGTGCTCCGGCCGGCTGCTCCGCCACATCCCGTCCTCGTGCTCAGCGAGATAGCGCAGGTAGTGCTCCCGGAGCGCGGCCTGTTCCGCGTCCGGGGGAGTCCAGCTGGTCAGTACGGCAGTGGCGTCCTCGTGCAGCGTCACTGGTCCTTCGGGCCCTCGTCGTCCTTGGCGGCCTCGTCCAGGAAGGCGGAGATGTCCGAGTCGGACAGCTCGCCGCTGGTGGTCTGCTGGGCGAACCCGATCGGGTCGTCCAGGTCCGCCGTCGTCGGCAGCAGGTCCGGGTGCGACCAGAGCGCGTCGCGCCCCTCCGCCCCGCGCGCATCCCGTACGGCGGCCCACAGGTTCGCCGCGTCCCGCAGCCGGCGCGGCCGCAGCTGCAGACCGACCAGCGTCGCGAACGTCTGCTCCGCCGGGCCACCGGCCGCGCGGCGGCGGCGTACGGTCTCGGCCAGCTGCACAGCCGCGGGCATCCGGTCCTTGGTGGCTTCCCGTACGACGTCGTCGACCCACCCCTCGACCAGCGCGAGCGCCGTCTCCAGCCGGACCAGCGCCGCCTTCTGCTGCTCGGAGTCCTCCGGCTCGAACATGCCACCGGCCAGCGCGGCCTGCAGGGCCTCCGGGTTCTGCATGTCGACCTCGGTCATCGCGGACTCGATCTTGCCGGTGTCGACCTGGATCCCGGCCGCGTAGTCGGCGACGTGGGAGAACAGGTGCTGCCGCAGCCACGGCGCACCGGCGAACAGCCGCTGGTGCGCGCACTCGCGCAGCGCCAGGTAGAGCCGGACGTCCTCGTCGGTCACACCGAGGCCTTCGGAGAACTTGGCCACGTTGTCCGGCAGCAGGATCGCCTGACCGGCCGGGCCGAGCGGCAGACCGATGTCGGACGAGCTGACGACCTCACCGGCCAGCTCACCCAGCGCCTGGCCGACCTGCGCACCGAAGACGGAGCCGCCGAGCTGGCGGAGCATGCCCGCCATCGGGCCGGCCAGCTGCTGGGCCTCGGCCGGCAGCGCCGACCCCATCGCGCCGGCGACGTGCTCGGCGACCGGGTCGACGACGGTCTGCCAGGTGGGCAACGTGTTCTCCACCCACTCCGCACGGCTCCAGGCCGCGGACGTGGTGGAGGCCTCGGGCAACGAGGTGGCCTGGTCGAGCCAGTGCTCGGCCAGCCGGACCGCGTCGGCGACGCGGTCGTTGTCGGTCGCGGTGACCGAGCGGTCGCCGTTCGCGGCGACGGTCTTGCGGGCGATGTCCTTGGCCAGGTCCCAGTTCACCGGCTTGCCGTCGGTCTGGCCGCTCAGCAGCTGCTGGACCTGGGCGAAGATCGCGTTCAGATCAGGCGTGCCGCCCGGCCCGGCCGCGCCGGAGAACTGCTGGAACATGGCCTCGAACGGAGTTCCCTTGAACGGGTTGTCCGGTTCGTCGCTCATCTCGGTGGCCTTCCTCTGCAGACGGGGCGTACAACTCCAACGTACCGGTGGCGGGCTACCGTTCCTCCAGGGGCGAACGGTTTCACCGTACGCCGGGGAAGTGGCTTTGGGATACTGTGTACGAACTCCGGAGACGAGGAAGGTCATGAGCGACGCGATCAGGCTGCTGGACATCCGCGACACCGCGCTGTCGAGCGACGAGGTCCTGGCCGCGGTCGCGGACCCGGCCGCCGGCGGTACGGCGTTCTTCATCGGCACGGTCCGCAACCACGACGACGCCCGCCCGGTCGACCAGCTCACCTACGAGGCGCACCCCGAGGCGCTGCAGCACCTGCGCAAGGTCGCCGAGCGGATCTGCGAGGACCCCGCCGTCACCGCGCTGGCCGCCGTGCACCGGACCGGCCCGCTGGTGATCGGCGACGCCGCCGTGATCGTCGCCGTGGCCGCCGCACACCGTGACGTCGCCTTCGCGGCCTGCCGCCGGCTGATCGACGACCTCAAGGCGGAGGTCCCGATTTGGAAACACCAGCACTTCACCGATGGTGCGAGCGAGTGGGTCGGCGCCTGCTGACCCGTACGCTGGGCCGTATGACTGCGAAGGTGACCGGATGAGGGTCCTGGCCTGGCTGGCGTTCCCGCTGGCCGCGACCGTCCTGGCGATGGGCTGGGCGGCCTGGCGCGGCCGGACCCGCGGCCCCCGCCGTACCGGTGGTGCCTTCGCCTCGGTCGAGGACTTCCGCCGCTTCACCGACGCCCTCGCCGCGCCCGGCCCCCGGGCCACTCCCGCACCGCGCTCGGGGCTGCGCGGCCTGGTCCACAAGTTCAAACCGCAAGGGCAGGGTTCGTGACACGTCGTACCGCCACGCTGGTCACCGCAATCATCGTGCTCGTCTTCTCGCTCGGACTGGTCACCGTCTTCCCGGTGCCGTTCGTCTCGTTCAGCCCGGGCCCGGTCAAGGACACCCTCGGTACGGCGAACGGCAAGGCCGTGATCGACATCACCGGCCACGAGACGTTCCCGACCACCGGCCAGCTCGACCTGACCACGGTCTCGGTCACCTCGCCCGACCGTGACCTGACGCTGCCGCAGGCGATGCGCAACTGGCTCGACCCGCACCACGACCTGTTCCCGCGCGACATCATCTACCCGCCCGAGCAGAGTGCGGACCAGGTGGAGGAGCAGAACACCGCCGAGATGACCGGCTCGCAGGACAGCGCGGTCGCCGCCGCTCTGCAGGCGGCCAAGGTGCCGTTCCACCCGAAGGTCGCGTCGGTGTCGAAGGACAGCCCGGCCGACGGCAAGCTCAAGCCCGGTGACGTGGTGCTGAAGGTCGGCGGCGTCGCCGCCACCCAGGTCCCGCAGGTCGGCGAGCTGGTCCGCAAGAGCAAGGTCGGCGAGAACGTCACCTTCCTGATCCGGCGCGGTGGCGCCGAGCAGACCGTGGTGATCAAGGCCGCGGCGACGCCCGGTGACGCGACCCGCCCGATGGTCGGCATCACGATCGGCGTCGACTCCCCGGTCAAGGTCAGTGTGAATCTCGGCCAGGACATCGGCGGCCCGAGCGCCGGTACGGCGTTTGCCCTGGCCATCTACGACAAGCTCACGCCGGGCCCGCTGCTCGGTGGCAAGCACGTGGCCGGCACCGGCACCATCGACGCGCTCGGCCAGGTCGGCGCGATCGGCGGCATCCAGCAGAAGATCGCCGGCGCCAAGAACGACGGCGCCACCGTCTTCTTGGTCCCCGCCCCGAACTGCGAGGCCGCGCTGCACGCCGGTGTGGACGGCATCCAGCTGGTCAAGATCAGCACCCTGAACGACGCGATCGGCGCCCTCAAGGCTTTGGCCGCCGGAACTGGAGACGTCCCCGCATGCACGCGATAGACAACCTGCCCGCCGACGCCCTGAGCCGCGCGGTGGTGGAGATCGAGAAGCACGTCAGCAGCGCGGGCTGGGACCAGCCCGCGCAGCTGTTCGCGCTGGTGCCGACCAAGGAGCTGCTGGCCGCGGAGCCGCAGCTGGCGGCCGAGCTCGGTGCCGACGACGCGGCCCAGCCGCTGACGCCGGTGGCCCAGGGCGAGCTGCCCGGTGGCGTCGAGGACGGTGACCTGGCCGAGGTGCTCGGTCAGATCGAGTGGCCCGAGGGCGTCTCCGGCTGCGCGCTGGCGATCGAGCGCGTCGTCCTGCCGGCTTCGGTCGAGTCAGGCCTGCCGGACGCCGAGTCCGACGCCGAGCTGGCCCGGATGGCGGCCAGTGACCCGCGCCGGCACGAGGTGCGGATGGTGGCCGCCGTACTGCGGGACGGACAGCAGTTCGGCGCCGTCCGGCTGCGCACTCACGACGAGGACAGTGCGGTGCTGACCGGCAGCGACTTGGTTCCTACCCTCTGCCAAGTACTGTCTCTGACATTCGAGCCTTCCAGCGGCGAGGAGCAGTAAGCATGAGTGACAATGTCTACGACATGCCGGAGGAGCCGCGTCGGTCGCGGCGAACTCCGGGGCAACGCCCCAAGGCCTTGCTGCCCACCATCGCGACGCTGATCGTCCTGCTCATTCTTTTCAGCGTCTTCACCGACGTCTGGACGCAGCGCCTCTGGTACCGCTCGGTCGACCTCGGCTCGGTCTTCGGGACGGTGCTCGGCACGCGCGTGCTGCTGTTCGTGGTGGTCGGTCTGCTGATGGCGGTGGCCGTCGTGGCCAACGTGGTGGTCGCGTACCGGACCAGGCCGCGGGTGGCGCTCGCGCCATCACCCAGCCCGGGCTTCGAGCGGTACGGCGAGCTGCTGCAGTCGCGCGGCAAGATCGCGGTCGGCGTGCTCGGCACGCTGATGCTGGTCTTCGGCGGCTCCGCGGCGTCGGGGGAGTGGAAGGTCTTCCTGGCCTGGCGCAACCGGACGCCGTTCGGCGTCACCGACAAGCACTTCAACAAGGACATCGCGTTCTTCGTCTTCGACTACCCGTGGCTGCGCGTCCTGCTCGGCTTCGGGTACTCGATCGTCCTGCTGTCGCTGGTCGCCGCGATCATCACCCACTACCTGTACGGCGGTTTCCGCCCGTCCGCCAAGGGCCAGAAGGCCTCCGGCGCGGCGCAGGTCCAGTTCTCGGTGCTGCTCGGTCTGCTCGTCCTGCTCAAGGCGTTCAGCTACTGGCTCGACCGGTACGGGCTGACCACCTCGGACAGCCGCCTGTTCACCGGTATCTCCTACACCGGTGACAACGCGGTCCTGCCCAGCAAGGAGATCCTGGCGGTCATAGCGCTGCTGTGCGCCGGGTTGTTCTTCGCCAACGTCGTACGGCGTACCTGGCTGCTCCCGGGGGTCGGCACCGTCGTGCTGATCCTCTCGGCCGTGCTGCTCGGTGCGCTCTGGCCGGCGGCGCTGCAGCAGCTCCGGGTCCGCCCGAGCGAGCCGGTCCGCGAGGCGGCGTACATCACGAAGAACATCGAGGCCACCCGGCAGGCGTACGGGCTGGAAGGCACCAAGGTCGACAACTACGCGGCCAAGACCGACGCCAGCGATTCCGAGCTCAAGGCCGACGCCGACGTGCTCCCCGGCATCCGGCTGATCGACCCGAGCGTGGTCGGCCCGACCTTCGAGCAGCTGCAGCAGGTCCGTGGCTTCTACTCGTTCCCGACCGACCTCGACGTCGACCGGTACAAGATCGGCAACGAGGTCCGCGACACGGTGATCGCGGTCCGCGAGGTCCAGGTCGACCGGCTCCCGGCCGGCCAGCGGAACTGGAACAACGACCACACCGTCTACACCCACGGCTACGGCGTCGTCGCCGCGAACGGCAACCAGCGCGCCGCCGACGGTACGCCGGTGTTCTCCTCCAAGGACCTGCCGCCGACCGGTGACTTCGGCGAGTACGAGCCGCGGATCTACTTCGGCGAGCAGTCGCCGGACTACTCCGTGGTCGGCGCGCCCAAGGGCGCCCCGTCGGTCGAGCTCGACACCCCCGAGGGCAAGAGCGGCGGCGACCCGACGCTGAACACCTACGAGGGCAAGGGCGGCGTCCAGATCGGGTCGTTCTTCAACCGGTTGCTCTACGCCACCAAGTTCCGGGACGCGAACCTGCTGCTGTCCAGCCGGGTCAACTCCGAGTCGAAGATCCTCTACGACCGCAACCCGCGCGAGCGGGTCGAGAAGGCCGCGCCGTGGCTGACCCCGGACGGCGACCCGTACCCGGCCGTCGTGGACGGCCAGGTGGTCTGGATCGTCGACGGCTACACCACCTCGGCGAACTACCCGTACTCGCAGAAGGTCGCGCTCGACGACAGCACCCGGGACACCACCACCGGCCGGGGCGCGATCGCGTCGCAGCCGAGCGAGGAGATCAACTACATCCGGAACTCGGTCAAGGCCGTCGTGAACGCCTACGACGGTTCGGTCGAGCTGTACGCCTGGGACGAGAAGGACCCGGTGCTGAAGACCTGGATGAAGGCCTTCCCGGACACGGTCAAGCCGCGCTCGGAGATCTCGCCGGCGCTGATGTCGCACCTGCGCTACCCCGAGGACATCTTCAAGGTGCAGCGCGACCTGCTGGCCAAGTACCACGTCACCGACGCCGGCACCTGGTACCAGAACAGCGACCTGTGGCGCGTCCCGGCCGACCCGACCGGTACCGGTACGGCGGACTCCCCGGTGCAGAACCAGCCGCCGTTCTACCTGTCGCTGCGGATGCCCGGTCAGGACTCGCCGAAGTTCTCGCTCACCTCGGTCTACGTGCCGAACGCCGAACGGGAGAACCTGACCGCGTTCATGGCCGTCGACGCGGAGGCGTCGTCACCGGACTACGGGCAGTTCAGGATCCTGCGACTACCGGGCAACCTGCAGATCCCCGGTCCTGGCCAGGTCTACAACAAGTTCCAGACCGACGACGGGATCAGAACGGCGCTGCTGCCGATCAACCAGCCGAGCAGCGGCGCGAGAGCCCAGTTCGGAAACCTGCTGACGCTGCCGCTGGGTGGCGGTCTGCTCTACGTGCAGCCGGTCTACTCGGTGCGGACGTCCGGCCCCGGTAGTTATCCGGTACTGCGGTACGTGCTGGTCTCCTTCGGTGACCGGGTCGCGTTCGGTTCGACGCTGTCGGAGGCGCTGACCAAGGTGTTCAACACCTCGGTGGAAACGCCCGACGACCCGACACCGCAGGACCCGAACCCGCCGCAGCAGCCACCGGCGAACCAGACCATCAAGCAGGCGCTGGCCGACGCGGACAAGTCGTTCGCCGACGCCGAGGCGGCGTTGCGACGCGGTGATCTGAGCGGGTACCAGACCAACGTCAAGAAGGCCCAGGCGGCGGTGGCGCGAGCGATCGCGGCCGGCGCGCAACTGCCGAGCTCGACGCCCACACCGACACCGACGCCGAACCCGACACCGACGAGTCCACCGACGTCACCAACCGGCTGAGCCCGTGAACGGCGGCTTCCCTTCGGGGAGGCCGCCGTTTCACTTTGTCCACAGCCGCTTTTTCGTCCGCCGCGCCTGGGTACTTCGACGGCATCTTCCTTGCATGATCCCTCTCGTACTGATCGCCCTGTTCGCCGGACTCTTCCCCCACCCGGAGGTGTGCACCTTGGACGGCTTCACCATCACCCACGTCCCAGCCAACGTCGGAGCGTCGTCCGACTTCGAGTACGAGTGGGAGGACGTCACCTTCCACAGCCGAGTCTGGGAAACCACCACCGGCGACGCGACCACAGTCGACCTCACCCTCAAAACCCTCCGCGGCGACCGCATCGCCGACCTCGAGTCCCTCCGCACCTTCCTCACCGAGTACCACGAAAAAGACCCAGCAACCTGGGACCTCACCCCCCAAGAGCTCGGCTCCTACGGCGGCTACGTCACCGACGGCCAGGCCTTCTGGTTCGTAGAACCAGGCCTGGCCGCCGAGATCACCATCAACCGCTCACGCTTTCCCCAGGAAGAGCTACTGACCACCGCGGCAGGCTTCCACCCCGAACCAACCTGAGCTAAGCCAGCCCGGCCGACTGAGCGGGCGAGTTCGCCCGGCCCGCCGAGTGCGCTGCGCTCGCCGAGTGCGCGGAGCCGGCCGAGTCCGCCGAATCGTCGGAGTGACCGAGCCGGCTAGCCCGGGCGAGACCGCCGAGGCGGTCCGCCTGGCCTTCGTCACCGACATCGGTGACACCGTCGACGCCGAGCGCCTGGTTGCGCTGGCCAAGCCCGCGCAGCCCGCTCGGCTCTGAGTACTCCGCCTTCCTTCCCTTCCCTGGGTTCTCCCGACCGCAGGGTGGGAGAACCCAGGGTGCACTTCAGAGGATCGAGTTGGCGCTGACTGTGAAGCCTGCGGTCACCGGGGCTCCCGCGTTGGTGAAGCAGTTGACGTCGCGGACGAACAGGTCGGGGCCCGACGTGCTGTTCGTCCAGCCGGTGTTGAGGCCGCAGAAGTTCGGGTTTGCGCCGTACGCCGTCACCTGGACGGTGTTCTGGGGGAACGCGATCCGGGGGAACGTCACCAGGAACAAGCCTGGTCCGGCGCCCATCACGGTGTTCGCGCCGAGGCCCAGCACCGAGTTGAGGTTGGTGGTGGCCGGGCCGACGCCGGGCTGGAACAGGAAGTAGCCGTAGTACTTCGGCGGTACGGCCGCGCCGTACAGGGACACCTTGTGCTGGTAGGTCAGCGTGAAGCGGGTGTTCAGCGGTGCTCCACCGGCGTTGAAGCAGAGCACCTTGACGTCCTGTCCGCCCGCGTTCGACGACCAGCTGCCGACCTTGCACCGGGCCCCGGTGGCGGCGTTGACCGCCGTCGCCTGCAGGCTGCCGTCCAGCGGTCCACCGGTCACCAGCCCGGGGAACCGCACCAACCACTGCCCGACCCCGCCCGGCGTCGACGAGTTCGGCGCACCGACCGAGTTGTACTGACTCACCAACGCACCGGAGGCCGCCGAATCGACGTACCCGTACGGGCCTGGCGCCGGCCCACCCGAAGCGCGCACGAAGAACGCGCTGAAGCTGCTCGGGTCGAGCGCACCACCGACCCGGTAGCAGCGGATGTTGACGATCTCGTCAGCGCCGGACTGGAACCAGTTCTCCGCCTGGCACCAGTGCGGCGCGTTGTTCACGGCCGTCACGTGCACGACCCCGTTCGGCGCACCCTGGCCGGGGAACTTCACCTGGTACCGACCGACCCCAACTACCGTCACGGTCGTCGGCGCCGGCCAGGTCCCGTACCCCGTGACCGTTCCACTGGTCTGGTTCCACAGCACCCACGCCTTCCGGTCCGGGACGGCGGCCTCGGCAGGCCTGACCACCACCAAGAACGTTGCCAGCATCAACAAACAGCCCACGATCCGCGCAGGCAAGGACAGTCTGAGCATCGCGATCCCCCCTCTGAGAACCGATTACCCAGCCGATGCAAGCATGCGCGGTGAGCGACCGCAATAGCTCGCTGTAGTTCCGCAACTACGCAGAGCGTTTGTTTGAACTAGTACCCGATCAGCCGGTGCAGCCGCTGGAAGGTCGGAACGAAACCCAGCCGCGGCCAGGTCCGCGAGGAGAGGAGGTTGGTCACCCGCCAGTCCGTCACCACCGAGTCGTAGCCGCTGTCCGCGCACCACTTCAGCACCGCCTCACCCAGTGCGCGACCGGCGCCGTGCCCGCGCTCCTCCGGGAACACCGCCGCGAACCCGAGAAACCCGGCGTTGTCCGGCCGCGCCAGCCCTTGGTGTGCGCTCGACTTCTCCAATGAGCACCCGATCGCCGACCCGATCACCCGACCGTTGACCTCGGCAACAAACGTCGCGTACTCCGGATCGTCGACCGACTCCTCCCAGTCCGCGACTGCCTCCTCCAGCGAAGGAATCTCACCCGCCGAGAACACCGGCGACGCTCCCTGGTGTCGCGGCAGCACCAGATCCAGCTCAGCCAGCACCTGTATGTCGCGCCGCTCCGCCCGCCGCACAGCCGCGGCTTGCTTCGCGGCCTGCGGGACCGGCTGGGTTGTGGCCTGGCCAGCGGGCTGCGCGGCGGTGTGCGTTGTGGGCTGGCCTGCGGCCTGTGTCTCGGCCTGGCCTGCAGCCTTGCCCGCGGCCTGTGTTGTTGCCTTCTCGTCGAACGGTGCGCGAATCGCGTGCGCATGCTGAGCCCCGAAACCCAACCGGAAGAAGGCATCCACCAACCCGGCGTCGTCCGGCACCAGCACGTACTGCGCCGTCCGTCCTTCCTCGACCCATCGTGCGGCCGCGACGGCGTACAGATCCCGCACGACCTCCGCGTCGGTGGCAGCCACGCCGGCCGATTCCACCCAGACGTTCGGCCCCCACACCGCTCCCTTAGGTGCCCCCAGCAAGTAACCGACGACCTCGCCATCGCTGACGGCAACAGCGCCCGAGGCCCCTTCCAGCTCCCACGCCTCCGTCACCGCCCCCAGCGCGACCCGTGCATCCTCGAAGTCCCCGCGCAACAGCGGATGCCTGCTCCGATGCCGCCGATGCCGCTCCGCCAGCACCCGCGCAGCCCCGCTCAGATCCCCGGCCCCGAACTCCCGAACCCCCACAGCACTCATGTCCGGCACCGTACTCCCGACCCTGCCCACCCCACACCCGTTTTCCCGCCGACGCCGATTTGGTTCTACCGCCACCCATCCCCTAAACTGAAGACACAACGGCGCGGGGTGGAGCAGCTCGGTAGCTCGCTGGGCTCATAACCCAGAGGTCGCAGGTTCAAATCCTGCCCCCGCTACTCTGAGAAATCCTCTGACTGGACATGTCCAGTCAGAGGATTTTTTTTTATTCTCCTTCGAATGCCACTCGGATATAGGGGCCTGGAGCAACTAAAGGCGCCGCACGGTCGACGCCGCCACCGCAGCTTCCCGGATTCAGTGCTGTCCAATCAGTGGGCCACACCACATGACCAATCAACTTAGGTAAGGCTAAGCTCATCCCCGCAGACTGAAGCGTGGGAGGCGGACGTGGGCGATCCTCAGGTGATCGTGGTGGGCGGAGGGAACGCCGGCTACTGCGCGGCTCACGCGGCAGCCGAGCGGGGGCGGCGGGTGCTGCTGCTGGAGAAGGCGCCGAAGAGTGGCGCCGGCGGGAACAGCTACTACACCCTCGGTTCGACCCGCATGGTGCACGACGGGCTCGGTGATCTGCTCGAGGTTCTCGAGCCTGATCAGCGGCACGCGCGGACCGAAGTCCCGCCGTACACGGAGGCCGAGTTCCTGGCCGACCTGGAGCGAGTCACCGAGGGGCGCGGTGACAAGGAGCTTGCCGAGGTCGTCGTCGAAGGGTCGCGAGACGCTGTCCGCTGGCTGCACGGGTTGGGGCTGCGGTTCGAGTTGATGTACGAGCGGCAGGCGCACGAGCAACCCGATGGGACCTTCGAGTTCTGGGGTGGGTCGCACGTGCGCAACGTCGGCGGCGGGCCCGGGTTGATGGCGGTTCACGAGGAAGTCGCGGCGCGGCTCGGGGTCGAGGTGCGCTACGGCTGCGCGGTCACCGGGCTGATCGTCGACGGCGGTGCGGTCGTCGGCGTTCGGGTCGGCGACGAGGAGCTTCGAGCGGAATCCGTGGTGATCGCCAGTGGTGGTTTCGAGGCGAACGCCGAGTGGCGTCAGCGCTATCTGGGTGACGGCTGGCAGCACGCGAAGGTGCGCGGTACGCCGTACAACACCGGGGATCTGATCCAAGCGGCGCTGGAGATCGGTGCCGATCGGGGTGGTGACTGGGCGACCTGTCATAGCGTTCCGTGGGATGCGTCGTTTCCCGAGAACGAGAGCAATCGTGCGCTGACCAACAGGCTGAGCCGGTACGGCTATCCGCTCGGGATCGTGGTCAATCGCCGGGGTGAACGGTTCCTCGACGAGGGCGCCGACTTCCGCAACTACACGTATGCGAAGTACGGCAAGGTGATCCTAGAGCAACCGGGGTCGGTCGCGTTCCAGGTGTTCGACGCGAACGCGCGCGCGAGGCTGGCGGCGTACGAGTACGAGATGCCGGGGATCGTCCCGGTGGTCGCCGACAGTGTCGAAGGGCTCGCCGCGGCGCTGGAGATCGACGTCGACGGGTTCGTGCGGACGGTGAAGGAGTTCAACTCCTCGATCGACACCACGCGTCCGCTCGACCCGGCGGTCAAGGACGGCCGCCTCGCGGCGGTGCAGCCGGTGAAGAGCAACTGGGCGGCGGCGATCGACAAGGCGCCGTACTACGCGTACCCGGTGACGTGCGGGATCAGCTTCACCTTCGGGGGTCTGCGCGGTGACGTCGACGGGCGGGTGCTCGATCGGGCGGGGGAGCCGATTCGCGGGCTCTTCGCGTGCGGCGAAACGCTCGGTGGGCTGTTCAGCGGGAACTACCCGACGGGCGCCGGCCTGATCGCCGGATCGGTGATCGGGCGACGCGCGGGCACACTCGCCTGAGCCGCGAAACTAAAGTTAGCCTTACCTAAGTTCCTGGTGCTAAGGTCTCCCCTCGATGAGGGACGGCCGGTCGTTGCGCCGTTCATGTCTCGTGCCAAGAGGGGCCGATTACCGGATGACGATGGATGAGTTGGTCGAGGGCGGGGACCACCGTTCGGGTGCGGTTGACGTTCTCGGGATCGGTTTCGGGCCGTCGAACCTGAGCCTGGCGATCGCGATCGAGGAGCTCAACGACCAGCGCCGGGACGGCCGGCCGCTGACCGCGCGGTTCGTCGACGCCCGGCCGCGGTTCGGGTGGCACGACGGGATGATGCTGCCGGGCTCGACGATGCAGATCAGCTTCCTCAAGGACCTGGTCTCGCTGCGGACGCCGACGAGCCCGTTCACGTTCCTGAACTACCTGCAGGAGCAGGGCCGGCTGACCGACTTCATCAACCTCAAGACGTTCTTCCCGACCCGGCGTGAGTTCCACGGGTACCTGAGCTGGGCCGCGAACCGGATCGGCATCCCGGTCTCGTATGGGACGAGGGCGACGAGCATTGACTGGAACGGCGAGACCTTCGAGGTCTCGCTCGAGTCGGTCGCCAACGGCGCTGCGGTGACGAAGATCGCGGCCCGTCATGTCGTCCTCGGCTCCGGCATCAGTCCGGTCCTGCCGGCGGGGATCGTGCCCGGCCCCCGCGTGTTCCACAACCACCAACTCCTGAACCGCCTCGCCGAGCTACCTTCACGCCCGCACGGCCGCTTTCTGGTCGTCGGCTCCGGGCAGAGCGCCGCAGAGGTCGCCGCCTACCTGCACGACTCGTACCCGGACGCGGAGGTGCACGCCTCCTTCCGTCGCTTCGGCTACTCCCCGTCCGACGACACCCCGTACGCCAACCGCATCTTCGATCCGGAAGCCGTCGACGAGTTCTTCACCGCACCGCCCGAGCTCAAGCGGCGGCTGCTCGACTACCACGGTCAGACCAACTACTCCGCCGTCGACGCCGACCTGATCAAGGATCTCTACCGACGCGAGTACGACGAGAGCACTCGCGGCGTACGCCGCCTGGTCGTGCACCGCGTCACCGAGGTCGAGCAGCTGACCGAGGGCCCCGACGGCGTCACCGCGACGATCCGTGACCTGGGGGACCGGGGCAGCACCACGCTCGAGGTCGACGCCGCCGTCTTCGCCACCGGGTTCCGGGCCGCGGACACCCGCGGCATGCTCGGGCCGGGCATCGACGCGTCGTCGTCGTTCGAGGGCGAGCTCCCGGTCGTCGAGCGCGACTACCGGCTGCGGCTGCCGAGTGTTCCCGAGCGGATCTTCCTCAATGGCGGGGTTCAGCACAGCCACGGGTTGACGTCGTCGCTGCTGTCGAACGTCGCGGTCCGCGCCGCCGACATCCTGCGCGCGATCACCGACGAGCAGCCCGAGCACTCCACCGGCCCACAGCGACTGCCGGCCGCGGTCCACACCGACCCCCGCTAGGACCGACCCCCGCTAGGACCAACCCCGCTCGGCCGACCCCGCCAGCAGGACGAGGAGCAGAAATGGCCCAGAACCCGTTCGACGACGACAACGGTCTCTTCTACGCGCTGATCAACGCCGAGGAGCAGCACTCGCTCTGGCCGACGTTCAAGCCGGTCCCGACCGGCTGGAGCATCGCGTACGGCGAACCCGGCGGCAAGCCGCGTCAGGAGGTGCTCGACTGGATCGACGAGCACTGGACCGACATCCGCCCGAAGTCGCTGCGCGACCACATCGCCCGGTCCGAGGCGCAGACCAGCACCGTCACCTGATCCCGCACCACCCCAACCCCTGTACGACCAACTCTTGGAGGAGCCGGACATGCTTCGCGAAGTCCTGGGCGGAAAAATTCACCGCGCCACCGTCACCCAGGCCGACCTGCACTACGTGGGTTCGCTAACGCTCGATGTCGACCTCGCCCGGGCCGCCGGCCTGATCGAGGGCGAGAAGGTGCAGGTCGTCGACATCACCAACGGCGCCCGCCTGGAGACCTACATCATCAACGGCCCGGCCGGCGGCGGTGACATCTGCATCAACGGCGCGGCCGCCCATCTGGTCCACCCCGGCGACCTGGTGATCATCATGTCGTTCGTGCAGGCCGAGGAGTCCGAGCTGATCGGGTACCAGCCGAAGGTCGTGCACGTCGACGGCGCCAACCGCATCATTGCCCTGGGCAACGACCTGGCCGAGCCGGTCCCCGGCGCCGAGGATCAGCTGTCCGCGCGGCTGGGCTGAGCCCGCGCCGCGCGCCGGTGATCGCCCGCCGGCATCCATCTCCGCACCCGGTGCGGGTCTCACCCGGTGAGACTTTGCACACTGGAGCCGTGCGGTCAACTTAGGTTAGGCTATCCAAATGATTCGAGTTGCTGTGTTGGGGGCCCGCGGACGCATGGGCGTCGCGTCGGTCCGCGCCATTGAGGCCAGCTCCGATTTGACCGTGGTCGCCGAGATCGACATCGACGACGACGTGCAGGACATCGTCGACAACAACGCGGACGTCGTCCTGGTCTACTCGCCGCCGGACGTCGCCCACGAGCACGTCCAGTGGTGCATCAAGCACGGCAAGCACGTGGTGGTGGGGACGTCCGGCTTCGACGAGGCGGCGGTGGAGCGGATCCGCGCCGCGCTGGTCGACCACGACGAGGTCAACGTCTTCGTGGTCCCGAACTTCTCGGTCAGCGCGGTGCTGATGACCAAGTTCGCGACCCAGGCCGCGCCGTACTTCGAGTCCGTCGAGATCATCGAGATGCACCACCCCGGCAAGGTGGACGCCCCGTCGGGAACGGCACTGCACACCGCCGAGCTGGTCGGTCGCGCGCGCACCGAAGCAGGGTGTGCCCAGTCGCCCGACGCCACCTACCTCGACCCGTACGGCGTGCGTGGCGGCCGGATCGAGGGCGTCTCGGTCCACTCGGTCCGGGTCCGTGGGTTCATGTCGTCGCAGGAGGTGCTGCTCGGGGTCGACGGCGAGATCCTGCGGCTGCGCTACGACTCGGTGACGCGCGAGTCCCTGATGCCCGGCGTGCTCACCTCGCTCCGCGCCGTCCCGGAGCTGTCCGGGGTGACGGTCGGTCTCGACGCCGTCCTGAAGCTGGGCTGACCCGAAGCAACGACAGGCATCAGCCTGTGAACAAGGAGTGCTGATGCCGGTTCTGCCGGTCCGCCGCCTGGAGCTGACGTACGACGTGGCCGGCGAGGGCGACCTGGTCGTCCTCGTGATGGGCACCGGTGCCAAGGGCAACGTCTGGACTCTGCACCAGGTCCCGGCGCTGGTCGGCGCCGGGTACCGGGTGGCGACCTTCGACGCCCGCGGCATCAGCCCGACGCCCCGGCCGGCGGACACCCACTTTCCCCGCATCACGATGGACGACCTCGTCGACGACGTCGCGCAGCTGGTCGAGCACCTCGGAGGCCCCGCGCACGTCGTCGGCACGTCGCTGGGTGCCCGTGTCGTCCAGGAGCTGGCGCTGAGTCGCCCGCACCTCGTACGGCGTGCGGTGGCGATGGCCGCGCACGGGCGCCTCGACGAGGTGACCCGGCGTCTGAGCGCCGGCGAGCGGCAGCTGTTCGACACCTCCGTGGTGCTCCCGGCGGAGTACAAGGCCGCGGTCGACGCGATCGTGAACCTGTCTCCCGCGACCTTGCGCGACACCGCCAAGGCGCGGGACTGGCTCGACGTCCTGGCCTACTCGGCGGGCCCGATGGACGCCGGCAAACGCAGTCAGCTGGAGCTGTCCGCCGAGCTCGACAACCGGCTCACGGCGTACGCCGCGGTCACGAGGCCGCTGCTCGTCATCGGTTTCGCGGACGACCGGGTCGTCCCGACCTACCTCTGCCGTGAGGTCGCCGACGCCGTACCGGGTGCGGAGTACGCCGAGATTCCCGACGCCGGCCACTTCGGCTACCTGGAGCAGCCGAAGCAGGTCAACCAGCTGATCCTCGACTTCCTCGCAGACGAGATTGGAAACCCATGAGCATCGAACCGCTGGCCCTTGACGGGGTCGTTCCGTTCCCGCCCGAGACGGCGGCCAAGTACCTCGCCGAGGGGAACTGGCGCGATCAGACCCTTCCGGAGCTGCTGTTCGCCACCGCGGAGCGCCTTCCCGACAAGCTTGCCGTCATCGACAGCAACGCCCAGCTGGCCTACGCGGAGCTCACGGACAAGGTCCTGCGCCTCGCGGCCGGCCTGCAGGAGCTGGGGCTGAACCGCGGCGACCGGGTCGTCGTCCACCTGCCCAACATCCACGAGTACATCGTCTTCGTCTTCGCGCTCTGGGAGCTCGGCGCGGTTCCCGTCGTCGCTCCGATCGCGCACCGGCGGGCCGAGATCGAGCACTTCGTCGAGATCGCCGAGGCGCGCGCCTACATCACGGTCGCCTCGGACAGCGGTACCGATCTCGCGGCGATGGCGGCCGATCTGAAGGCCAAGTGGCCGCAGCTGGACCACACCGTCGTACTGGAACGCGGCGGCGGCGGTGCTGAGTACGAGGCGTTGCTGTCCAACAACAAGCTCGAGCACGCCCGCCGCTGCAACCCGCAGGACGTCGCGCTGCTGCAGATGTCCGGCGGTACGACGGGCGTCCCGAAGCTGATGCCGCACACCCACCAGACGTACGGCTACGCGCTGCGGCGCAGCGTGGGGGAGCGCGGCATCACCGAGCGCACCGTGCACCTGCTGGTGATCCCGATCTGCCACAGCATGTCGACGCGTTCGCCCGGGTTCCTCGGGGCGTTCAGCGTCGGCGCCACCATCGTGATCGCTCCGAACGGCAGCCCCGACACGACGTTCCCGATGATCGCGAAGCACGGGGTGACCCGGGTATCGCTGGTCCCGCCGATCCTGCTGGCCTGGCTGAACTCCTCGCTGCGCAAGTCCTACGACCTGTCCAGCCTGAAGACGATCATGTGCGGCGGCGCGAAGCTGGTCGAGCAAGTGGCGAGCCGGGTCGAGCCGGAGTTCGGCGTCCAGCTGTCGCAGAGCTTCGGGATGGGCGAGGGCCTGGTCGTCAGCAATCCCGCCGACGTCGACCGAGCGACCAGCGTGCGCTACCAGGGCCGTCCGGCTTCGGCGGCCGACGAGATCCTGGTCATCGACGACGAGGGCAACGAGGTGCCACCCGGTGCCCCCGGTCACCTGCTGACCCGCGGACCGTCGGTGATCCGCGGCTACTACCGCAACCCCGAGCAGAACGCGCTGGCCTTCACCAGCGACGGTTTCTACCGCACCGGTGACATCGTCGAGCGCGACGAGCGCGGGTTCATCCGGGTCGTCGGCCGGTCGAAGGACCAGATCAACCGCGGCGGCGAGAAGATCGCGCCGGAGGAGCTGGAGAACGCGCTGATCTCGCACGCCGGTGTCCACAACGTCTCGGTGGTCGGCATCGACGACGACGTGCTCGGCGAACGCGTCAAGGCGTACCTGATTCCCCGGACCCCGGACAGCGCGGCCGAGCTGACCTTGGGCAAGCTGCGCCAGTTCCTGCGCGACAAGGGCCTGGCCACCTTCAAGCTGCCCGATGTCGTGGAGGTCGTCGACGAGTTCCCGTACACCGCGGTCGGCAAGGTCAGCAAGCGGCTGCAGCGTGAGCTGAACTAGCCGCATGCCGACCGAGAGCACACGTGTCCTGGTCGTCGGCGCCGGCCCTGTCGGCATGGTCTGCGCGCTGGCGCTGAACCGGCTGGGCGTTCCGGTGACCGTCGTCGAGTCCGAGCCGGCGCCGGTACGGGACCAGCGCGCGGCGAGCATCCATCCAAGCACCCTGGAGATGCTCGACGACCTCGGCGTCACCGAGAAGATCCGGCCGCACGGCCTGGTGTCGAGCACCTACCGCTTCCACGACCGGCAGACCGGGGACGTGGTGGCGGAGTTCGATCTGGGCCGGCTCGCGAGCGAGGTGCGGTTCCCGTACGTGCTGCAGTACGAGCAGTACAAGCTGACCGCGGCGATCGCCGCGGAGTATGCGAACGAGTCCGACTTCGACGTCCGGTTCTCGCACACGCTGACCGGTCTGACCGAGACCGCGAGCGGGATCGAGGCCGAGATCACCTCACCCGCGGGCGCCGAGCGCCTGCGGGTGGCGTACGTCGTCGGCTGCGACGGCGGCCGGTCGACGGTCCGCAAGCTGGCCGGGATCGACTTCGAGGGGTTCACCTACCCGGAGCGGTTCATCAAGATCGCGACCGGCTTCGACCTGAGGACGGTCCGGCCGGGGCTGTCGTTCCGCAACTACTTCTCCGACCCCGACGAGTGGGCCAACGTCTTCAAGGTGCGCGGAGAATCGCCCGGGGGGCTCTGGCGGGTGATCCTGCCGATCGGCGCCGACGAGGACGACGCGACCGCGCTGTCGCCGGAGCGGGTCGAGCAGCGGCTGCAGAAATTCCTCCCGAAGACCGGCCCGTACGACGTCGAGTACCGCGACGTGTACGGCGTCAACCAGCGCGTCGCCGCGACCTTCCGCCGGGGGCGCATCCTGCTCGCCGGCGACAGCGCGCACGTCAACAACCCGATCGGCGGGATGGGGATGAACGGCGGCATCCACGACGCGATCAACCTGACCGAGAAGCTCGCGACGGTGATCGCCGGTGCGGCCTCCGACGACGTGCTCGACCTGTACAGCCGCCAGCGTCGTCATGCCGCGGTGAACTACGTGCAGGCCCAGACGATCGCCAACAAGCGGCTGCTGGAGGAGCGCGACCCCGACGTACGCCGGCAGAACTTCGACGCGTTACGCCGTACGGCGGAGAACTTCGACACCGCGCGCGCGTACATGCGTCGTGCAGCACTGTTCGACAGCCTGCACGACGCCGCCGCCGTTACCTGATCAGCAACTTCGTGAGGAGCGGACCCCACTTCGGCAGGCCGGAGTGGGGTTCGACGATGGACTGGTGGTCCTCGTCCTCGGCCACGAAGAACGAGAAGTCGGTCAGGTGACCGTCCCATCCCAGCGAGTCCTCGCGACCCAGCTCCGCCACTCGGGGCGTGTGCGTCGCGGACGACGCGACCACCAGCGCCTCGACGTCGAGGCTGCCCAGCGTCGGCGCTGACGTCAGGACGTCGCACCGCCGGCCGGCCGTCTCGACCGCCTTCAGCTGCTTGCTGTCGGCAAGCAACTCCTGGTACGCCTCCTCGCCGAACGCCTTCAGCATCTCCTCGCGCATCGCCTCGGGGGAGTCCGGCGCCGCCGGTTCGTTCGCGCCGGCCGGCATCGCGTCCACGATCACCAGCGGGCCGACGCGCTCTCCCCGGGAGAGGAGCTGGCGCGCCACGGCGTACATGATGTGGCCGCCGTACGACCAACCCAGCAGCTCGTACGGTCCGCTGGGCTGCAGCTCCTGGATGACGTCGGCGTACGTCGAGGCGAGGTCGTCCAGGTCGTCGAACTCGACGTCCAGGCCGACGATCGCCGGATCGTCGAGACCGACCAGCCCGACGCCGGGTGGGAGGTAGCCCGCGAGCTCCGAGTACATCGACGAGGCGCCGAACTTCGGGTGCGCGCAGAACAGCGTGCGGCCGTTCCGGGACGGCGTGAACCGGGTCGCGATCGCGCTGATGCCGACCTCGGTGTCGCCGTCCTGCCGCAGCTTCGCGTCGACGGCCGCGCTCAGTTCGCCGATCGTCGAGGCGGTGATGACGTCGCGCATCGCGATCTCCGCGGGGAACTTGCGGTTCAGCTGCGAGGCGAGCCGCATCGCCGCGAGCGAGTGCCCGCCGAGGCGGAAGAAGTCGTTCGCGGCGCCCAGGACCAGTTCCTCGTCGAGGCCGAGCACGTCCCGGAAGATCGCCGCCACCGCCAGCTCCGTGTCCGTCTCCAGCGCCCGGCCCGTGCCGAGTCCGGACGCGGCGACGTCAGCCGGAGGCAGCGCTCGCCGGTCCAGCTTCCCGGTCGGAGTGAGGGGGAACGACGTCACCGCGACCAGCGCTGCCGGGACCATGTAGTCCGGCAGGTACTTGGCCAGATGGCTCCGCAGCGACTCACTGATGTCGCCGTCCGAAGTGGTGCTGTAGTACGCCGCGAGCTGCTTCCCCGTGGCGTGCTCGAAGGCGACCACCTCGGCGCGGGTGATCCCGGGGAAGCCCTGCACCACATCACGGATCTCGTCCGGTTCGATCCGGTAGCCGCGGATCTTGATCTGCTCGTCGGCGCGGCCGAGGAAGTCGATCATCCCGGCGTCGTTCCAGCGGGCCAGGTCCCCGGTGCGGTACATCCGTTCGGCCGGCTCCCACGGACAGGCCACGAACCGTTCGGCGGTCATCGCGGCCTGACCCCAGTACCCGCGCGCGGTGCCTTCGCCGGCGAGGTAGAGCTCGCCCGCGACACCGGGCAGCGCAGGCTGCAGGTTCTCGTCGAGGATGTAGGCGCGGGTGTTGAAGATCGGCGTACCGACGCTCGAGGTGGCGCTGTCGGCGAGGTCGGCGCCGAGCGCGTTGATCGTGTACTCGGTCGGCCCGTACAGGTTGTACGACTCGACGCCGGGGGCGTCGCGCAGCTGCTGCCACAGCCGGTCGGGCACGGCCTCGCCGCCGAGCGACACGAAGACGACACCGGGCGCGTCGTTCGAGACCGATCGACCGGCCGGCCGATCGCGCTCCAGCAGCCCTTCCTCGACCAGCAGCTGCCCGTACGACGGGGTGACGTCGAACCCGTCGATCCGTACCTCGTCGTAGTGCGCCAGCAGCCGCTGGTGGTCGCGCCGCATCTCCTCGTCGATGACGTGTACCTCGTGCCCGTTCAGCAGCCAGAACAGCTGCTCCCAGGAGGCGTCGAAGGAGAACGACGTCGTGTGCGCGATCTTCATCCGGCGCCCGCGCTGGTGGTCCACCACCCGGTCGAAGATCTTCTCGACGTGGTTGACGTACATGTTGGTCAGGCCGCGGTAGCCGACGGCGACGCCCTTGGGGCGACCGGTGGTTCCCGAGGTGAAGATGATGTACGCGAGGTTGTCGAGCGAGACCTCCCCGCCGCGTTCCGCGGTCGTGATCGGCGCGGTGTCGAGCTGCGCGAGCTGATCTGCCGTCGTGCCGGAGTCGAGGTTGACCACCATGCCGATGGCACCGGTGAGCCGGTCCGCGTCGCGGTCGGTCACCAGCGTGACGGTCGGCTCGGCGATCTCGAGCATGTAGCCGATCCGCTCGTCCGGTAGTTCGCAGTCCACCGGAACGTACGCCGCTCCGATGGCGAACACCGCGAACATCGCGATCACCGTGCGCTCATCGCGCGGAAGCACCAGCGCGACCCGATGCTCCGGTCGTACTCCCTCGGCCAGCAGCAGGCGGGCGTAGCGGTTCACCTCGGCGGAGAACTCCGTGAAGGTGAACGAGCGGTCGCCGGCGACCAGCGCGGTCTCTGCCCCGGACACGAGCACCTGCCGGTCCAGCAGCTCGGCGACCGTGACCGCTTCGACCTCGCGGACAAGGTCAGCGGCGACACCCGTGTGCGGGGTGGTCTCGTCCGGAAGCAGCGCGGACAGCGTGCCGACGGGCTCGTCGAGCCGGCGGGTGAGCGAAACGAGTAGCTGGACGTAGCGCTCGAGCAGCTGCTCCGCGGTAGTGGCGTCGAAGATGTCCTGGCGGTAGGACAGGCGCACGTGCACTGTCGCCGCGCCGTCGAGCTCCTCCGGGTCGACCGCGAACGTCACCGGGTAGTGCGTCGAGTCGTCGACCTTCGCGCCGACGACCTCCAGCCCGCCGGTGTCCTGGCCGGCGCGCTTGCCGACCGGCACGTTCTGCACCACGAACAGCGTGTCGAACAGCACCGGAGCGCCCGCGTTGGTCTGGATCTGGGTCAGCGACGCCTGCGGATGGTCGATGACGCGCAACTGCTCGGACTGGACCCGGGCCAGGACCTGCCGGTTCGTCGCGAACGGGGGCACCTGCACCCGCATCGGGACGGTGTTGAACATCAGCCCGATGATCCGGTCGGCGTCGGGCAACGCCGGCGGACGGCCGGAGACGGTGTTGCCGAAGACGACGTCGTTGCTGCCGGTGAGCCGGCTGAGCGCGATCCCCCAGACGGTCTGCAGCAAGGTGCCCACCGTGACCTTGGCGTCGCGGGCGGCGCTGAAGACCGTCGCGGCTTCCGACGGGCTGAGGTCGAGGTGGAGCTCACCGGTCTCGCCCTGCCGGTCGCCGCGGTCGACGAAGTCGGGCCGCAGCAGCGTCGGGCCGGACAGGTCCGCGAGGTAGTCGTCCCAGGCGCGGTAGGCGCTGTCGGGATCCTGGTCGTCGACCCAGTCCAGGTAGGAGCGGAACGACGCGGCCGGCACCCGATCGACGTACCCGGCGTCGGCGTAGATGCTGAGGATCTCGGCGAGCAGCGCGTTGATCGACCAGCCGTCCAGCAGGATGTGCTCGAAACTCATCACCAGCGTCCACGTCGCGCGGTCGTGCTCGAGCAGCGTGAAGCGGATCAGCGGCGGGACCTCGAAGTCGAACGGCTCACCGCGCTCGGCCGTCAGGTACTGCTCCACGTCGACCCCGAGGCCGGCCCACTCGTCCAGGCGGACGACCCGGACCGGGACCTCGACGCCGGCTGGGATGACCTGGACGTCGCCGGGCGGGACGAACGCCGCGCGGACGTTGGGGTACCTGTCCATCGCGTGGGCGATGGCGGTCGTCATCCGCTCGGGATCGAGATCGCCCTCGAGCCGCCGGGTGATCTGCGAGACGTAGGTGTTGTGGTCGTCGGACTCACGGGACCGCAGCAGGTGGTAGAACAAGCCGCGCTGCAACGGCGCGAGCGGAAGGATCTGGGCGTCGTTTCCGTAGCGGGCCCGGATCGCCTTCTCCTCGGCAGGCGTCAACGTGACCCGGTCGGCGCGCCGCAGCGTGAAGGCCTCCCGGCGGTCGGCGGCAGGGATTCCAGCGAGTTGTTCGGTGATCGCGGCGGCCAGCGCCGAAGTGTCGAGCTCGTCAGTCGACGGCACCCGGACCCGGACGACGTCCCCGACGAGCACGTGGATGTCGAGTCCGTCCTCTGGCACAGCTTCGGTGACCAACTCCGCGTCGCTGCGGAACACCCCGACCCGGATCCGGGGGACCGGAAGGTCGTCGAAGAAGCGGCTGAACCGAGGGTGCCCGACCAGGGCGGCGTACTGGGCCGCTTGCTCGGGGCTCAGTACGACGGCGTGATCGTCGAGCAGGACCGGGAACCTCCGCGTCGTCAGGGGACCGTCGGACTCGCGGAGTTCCACGACCACGTCAGCTTCGGCGGTCCCGGCCAAGGCCTTCGCCACGGCCGTCAGCACGACGGACCGGAGGGACGTTTCAGCCGTGGCGGGAGCCTGTTGTTCACCTGCTTCCGCATCGGCGAGCTGATCGACCCAGTCCTCCCAGAACGGATCGTCGAGGACAGCCGTCAGCTCGTCGTCGGTATAGCCGGCCGCGGGCCGAGCGGGCGTGACGACCATCGGGATCTTCGCCTGGTACGCCGTGACCAGCTCGGTCAGCTTCGCCCGGACCGCGTCGAGCAGCTCGGGGTTGCCGGTCTCGGCGACCAGTTCACCGGTGCCGTCGTCGCGGATCGCCAAGCGCAGGCTGGGAACCGACAGTGCCTGACCGACATGCTCGATCGCCGCCCGCCAGAGGGAGTCCACGCTGATGTCGAAGTCCGCGAGCGGCAACCGGAAGCTGCTGTTGCCGGTGTTCTCGGCAGCTTCGGTCTCGCCGATTCGAACGAGCTGAGCGAGCTGCCTGACCGTCAGGTCGGGGTACCGGGAACCGAGCGCCAGGAAGCGCGCCGTACTCCGCAACAACCGGGCGGCGGTCTGTTCCGAGAACAGCTCGCGGGCCGCGTTCAGGTTCATCCCGAACGCCCCGCTGCCGAGTCGTTCGATGCTCGACACGAGGTCGAACAGGGAGGGCTGCGACGCCAGCGGGCCGTCGGCGGTGGTCGAGACGTAGTTGGTGAGCGGCGCGTCCGCGTCCGAGTCGCCGCCGCGATCGACGTAGGCCGCCATCACCTGGAACAGCGGGCTGATCCCGACCTGGCGCGGCGGGTTCACCGCCTCGACCACGTGCTCGAACGGCACGAGCTTGTGGTCGGCGGCTTCGAGCATGCGGTCGCGGCACCGGAGCAGCGTCTGCGCGAACCCGGCCTCGGCGTCGATGTCGGCGCGGACCACGACGGTGTTCACGAAGTACCCGATCAGGTCGTGCAGCTCCGGCTGGTCGCGCAGGCTGGCCGGCGTACCGATCGGGACGGTGTCGCCGGCTCCTTCGTCCCAGAGCGCGAGGGAGAAGGCGGCGATCAATGCCTGCAGCGGTGTCGCCTTGTGGTCGACCAGGAACTCGTCCACCGTGGCGGTCTCGTCGGCGGTGAGGGCCGTCGTCGCCGGTCGGATCGTTCGTTCTTCGGTGACGTCACGGTCCTGGTCGAGCGGCAGGACGGTTTCGGTCGGGAGGTCCGACAGCAGGTCCTGCCAGTACTGGAGGTCCGCCTGGTAGCGGGAGTCCGGGTCCTTCCGGTCACCCAGCACGTGCCGCTGCCAGACCGCGAAGTCGGCGTACTGGGTCGCCAACGGCGCTACCTCGGCGGGATGTCCGGTCGCCGCTTCGAGGTAGAACGCGTTGAGCTCGTGGACCAGGGTCCCGAAGGAGTCCGCGTCGGTCACGATGTGGTGGCCGTAGGCAACCAGTACGTCGCCGTCGGCGTGCCGCACCAGGTGGAACTTCAGCCCGAACTCGGTGGTGAAGTCGAGCGGCAGCGCGGCGACCTGGGCGATCTTCTCGATGAGCGGCTCGGTGCCGGCGTCCTCGACCTCCAGGACCTGGTCGGGGACCGGGCAGATCACCTGGCGCAGCGACGAGCCGTCCTCGTCCGGGACGAGGATCGTGCGCAGGATCTCGTGCCGCGCGACGATCCGGCGTACGGCTGTTTCCAGAGCCTCCAGATCGAGCCGGGCGCTTGCCTGCAGCACGATCTCGGTCCGGTAGACCTGGCGCCCGGCGATCTGCTCGGTGAACCAGAGGGCTTGCTGTCCGAAGGAGACGGGGAGGACAGCCGGGCGCGGCAGATCGCCGACCCGGGACGTGGGTGCCGCGGCCGTGGTGGCGTCGGCGACTCGGGCCAGGTCGCTGATGCGGGGGTGGTCGAAGACGTCGCGCAGGGTCAGCGCGGTGTGCAGCAGAGCGTTGGCGCGGGCGACGACCCGTGCGGCCAGCAGCGAGTGTCCACCGAGGCGGAAGAAGTCGTTGTCGACGCCGAGGTCCGTGTCGAGATTCAGTACGTCGCGGAAGATGTCCGCCAGGGCGATCTCGGTCCCGGTCGCGGGCCGGCGGCCGTCGGTCGTACCGGTCAGGTCTGGTTGCGGTAGTGCCTGACGGTCGAGCTTGCCGTTGGCCGTGACCGGGAAGCGGTCCAGTCGCGTGAACGTCGTGGGCACCAGGTAGTCGGGCAGCGACCGGGCGAGGTGCTCGCGCAGTACGGCGTCCTCGGCGTTCGTGGTGACGTAGGCGGCGAGGTACTTTCCGCCGGCCGGGTGATCCAGGGCGACGATCGCGGCGCGCGACACCGCCGGGTGCTGCTCGAGGACCGCGCGGATCTCGCCGGGTTCGATGCGGTAGCCGCGGATCTTCACCTGGTCGTCGCTGCGGCCGAGATAGTCCAGCTGTCCCTGGGCGTTCCAGCGGACCACATCGCCGGTGCGGTACAGCCGCGTGCCGTTGTCGGCGGCAACGAATCGGTCGGCGGTCAGGCCGGGCCGTCCGGCGTAGCCGTCGGCGAGTTGCACTCCGCCGAGGTAGAGCTCTCCTGTCACACCCGCTGGGACGGGACGCAGCCAGGTGTCGAGGACATGCGCGGTCGTGTTCGCGACCGGGGTGCCGATCGTGGTGTCGCCGATGGCCGCGGTGCCGTCGCCGGTGACCTCGGTGGAGCCGTAGAAGTTGTGCAGCGTTGCCTGGGGCGCGGCGGTCCGCATGGCGTCGGCGGTGCCCGCGGTGAGTGCTTCGCCGGAGGAGATCCAGTGCTGGACGGTGGCCAGCGCCGCAGTGTCTTCACGGACGAGGACCTCGGCGAGGCTGGGAACGGTCAGCAGGTGCGTGACGTGGTGGCGGGCGATGCTGTCCAGCAGAGCGGCTGGATCTTGCCCGGGCACGACGACGACGCGGGTGCCGGCGACGAGCGGGCCGAAGAGTTCGGTGACGGCGTCGACGAAGCCGACGCCGCTCTTCGACAGGGCCACGCTGTCCGGTGTGTAGTTCAGGACTTGCTGACCCCACGCGAGACGGTTCACGAGTGCGCGGTGGGTGAGCGTGACGCCCTTGGGTTTTCCGGTTGTTCCTGAGGTGAAGATGACGACGGCGGCGTCGAGTGCGTTCAGTGGCCTGGACAGGACCGGGGCGGTCTGTTCGTGCTGTGTTCCAGCGAGTAGGTCGGCGGTGATGGTGAGGCTGGGTGCGGCGACGTCGAGGATGTACTTGATGCGTTCGGCCGGGTAGGCCGGGTCGATCGGCACGTACGCCGCTCCCGCGCGCAGCACCGCGGCCTGGGCCACGATCAGGTCCACCGAGCGGGCCATGACGATCGCGACCCGGTCCCCGACGCGCACGCCCCGGTCGACGAGGAGGTGAGCGATCGCGTTGACCCGGGTGTCGAACCGGGCGTAGCTGAGCTCGGTGCCTTCGGCAACGATCGCGACCGCGTCCGGGCTCGTCGCCACGCGCCGGCGTACGAGGTCGTCGAGCGTGGTGTCCGGAACCTCGAGCGTCTCGCCGCGCGACGCCGGGGCGTCGGTGGCCGGGGCGAGTTCGTACAGGCTCTGGGATCCGTCGAGGACAGCATCGAGGAAGCGGCTGAACTGTTCGGCGTGCGGCTGCGGATCGGCGGTGGAGCCTGCGGAGAGTTCGAGCCGGAGCCCGGTGTCCGCGCTGCGGTAGATCGCGAGGTCGAGCGATCCGACCGGGCCGGTGCTGATGGTCTCGGACTCACCCAGACTCGGTGTCGACTCGAAGAGCCTGATGTTGACCGTCGGGAGCGCCAGGTACGACGCCTGGCCGCTGGGCCAGGAGCGGGCGATCTCGTGGTCCTCGGCGGTGATGTGACGCCGGGAGCTCTTGAGTTGCTCGGCGACGACCGCGAGGACGTGTCCGAAGGAGTCGTACGGGCTGATCTCGGTGACGACCGGGATCGCGCGGGAGATCGCGCTCGGTGTCTTCAGCGCTTCGCGGTCGTCGCGCAGCATCAGCGGGACCCGGACGGCGACGTAGTCGCGGCCTTCGGCCAGCGCGGTGTAGACGCCCCAGGCGGCGATCAGGGTGTCGGTCCAGGAAACGCGTGCGGAGCGGGCGAACTGCTGGGTCCGTGCGTAGGCGTCGCCGGTCAGCGGGACGAGAACCGGACGGCTCGACGAGACGAAGGCCTCGGAGAGGTCGTCCGTGGTGCTGTGGGCGGCGCTCTCGATCCCGAGGATGCCGTTCCAGTACGCGACGTCTTCGTCGGAGCTGATGCCGGTCACGGGGTTGAGGTCGCCGAACCAGCGCTCCGGGACGGGTTCGCCGGCCTGGGTGGCGGTGTAGATCTCGGTGACGCGGCGGATGAAGAGCGAGATGCTGTAGCCGTCGACGAGCAGGATGTTGGTGACCAGGATCCAGGCCCAGCTGCCGTTCTCGCGGCGGACCAGGGTCGAGCTGGTGGTCGGTTCCGCTGTGGCGGCGAGCTGTCCACGGGCCAGTTCGCGGATCTGGTCGTCGCCCTGACCGGCGTCCACGATCATCGTCGGCAGCGTCGCGGTCGGGTCGACGGACTGGAACGGGACGCCGTCCTCGTCGCCGAAACGGACGCGGAGAGCGTCGGTTTCCGCGAACGCAGTACTGACCGAGGACGCGAGGACGGCCGGGTCGACGGAGCTGTCGAGCCAGATCAGTTGACCGGCGCTGAAGACCGAGGATTCGGGTGCGAGGTTGCGTGCCACCCAGTTGCCCCGCTGGCTCGCGGTCAGTTCCACACGATCAAAAGCCGTCAACGGAAGCACCCTCACATCTCGTGGACCAGGTCACTGCAACACCAACGAAGGTTAGGCTAACCTTGCCCCGTGCCGCCACCCATCCCACCGCCCGAGCGAGGTGCAGCCGCCGACCCTTCAGGGCTGGGCCGGGGACCTCTGACCCGCTGGTTGCCGGTGCTTTTCCAGGCCCCGACCGAGCCGCCCGAGGTCCAGCCGTTCGAGGCCGGCGCGGGGACCACGGCCGGCCGGTTCCTGGTCCGCGTGATCCTCTCCGTACGGCGGATCACCGTTCCGGCAGCGCTGGCAGCGGTCGTGTGGCAGGTCGGCGAGGCGGCCGTCCCGGTGGTGATGGGGATCGCGATCGACCGCGCGCTGGCCACTGGTGACGCGGGCCAGCTGGTGCTGTGGATCGGCGTCCTGGTGGGCTTGTACGTCGCGCTGACCGGGGCGGCGAAGATCGCCACCCAGCTGACGGCGTACGCGATCCAGCTGCTGCAGCACCGCCTCCGGAGCACGCTCTCGACCGGCGTACTGCATCCGGTCGGCGGTGGCGCCCATGCGCCGGACGGCGGGGTCGTCTCGGTGATGACCAACGACGTCGCCCGGATGTCCAACGGGGTGCAGCTGGTGATCATGCCGGTCGCGCGGATCACGACCATCGGGTTCATCGCGGTGTCACTGCTGACGACGCACTGGCTGCTCGGGCTGGCGGTGCTGGTGGGGGCGCCGGTCGCTGTGTGGTTGATGGGCGTGCTCAGCGAGCGGCTGTCGCGGGACACGCGTGAGTACCAGGGGTTGCTGGCGACCACCGTTGGAATGGCGACGGATGTCGTGGCGGGGTATCGGGTGGTCAAGGGGATTCGCGCGGAGACCGAGGCGACCAGGAGGTACCGGCAGGCGAGTCAGGAGACGCTCGTCGGGGCCAAGCGCAATGCGGGGTTGCTGGGGAGATTTCTGATGGGGTCCGGTGTGGTCACCGGGGTCTTCGTTGCGGCGGTGATGGGGCTCGCGGGTTGGTTTGCCGTGGACGGGCAGCTGAGCGTTGGCGAGCTGATCGCTGCTGTCGGGCTCGCGCAGGCTCTGCTGCCGCAGATCCAGTCGATCGCGAACGACTCCATTCCCAATCTCGCGGGGTCTCACGCCTCGGCCGCGCGAATCCTCGAAGCGGTGCAAATCGGCGTGGCGGTGGTGCCTGAGTCTGAAGACCCGACCTGGCCGGAGGTATCGCAGCTGCCAGTGCTGGAGATTTCAGCAGACAGCATGACCGTTCGGGTGGAGCCTGGTGAACTGGTGGGACTGCGCACCGACGACCTGACCGCCGCCCGCCTTGCGGAGGCGCTGCTCGATCCGCGTGAGTCCGGCGAGCTGACCGTACGCCTCGACGGCATCGCCGCGCGTGAGCTGACCGCCCACGAGTACCGCTCGCGCGTCACCTTCACACCGCACCGCGTCGTCCTGTTCGGCGGCACGATCCGCGACAACCTCACCGCCACCGCGGCGACCCCCGAGCTACTCACCGCCGCAGTGCGCGCCGCGGCCTGCGACGACTTCGCCGCCGACCTCGACCTTCCGGTCGGCGAGGACGGCAACCGGTTCTCCGGCGGTCAGCTGCAGCGACTCGCGCTGGCCCGAACCCTGGCGAGCGACGTACCGGTGCTCGTGCTGCACGACCCGACCACGGCGGTCGACTCGGTCACCGAGCACAAGATCGCGGAGCGAATGCGCGACCTGCGATCGGGCCGCTCGACGCTGCTGATCACCTCGTCTCCCGCGTTGCTGAGCAGCTGCGACCGCGTGGTCGACCTGCTCGTGAACGCGCCGGTGCCCGCAGGGACAGCGCGGTGACCGGGCACGCGCTGCCGGTCGCGAGCGGCAGGGACACGGCCAAGGAAGTATGGCGACTCAGCCGCGGGCACCGGCTCCGGCTCGCCACCGTCGGCGTGCTCGGGATCGTCAGCACCGGCGTCAACGTGATCCCGCCGGTGATCATCGGGTTCCTCGTCGACCGGGTGCGGGCAGGTACCGCCGACGTCGGCACCGTTCTCATCGTCGCCGCCGTCATGATCCTCTCGGCAGTGCTCGGCGCGGCCGGTACGGCGGTGACGATCGTGCTCGCCACCCGCGTCTACCACACCATCCTCGCCGCGCTGCGCGAACAACTCGTCGCCCGCGCGATGACGCTCCCGCAGCACCTCGTCGAACGCGCCGGTACCGGCGACCTCATCTCCCGGACCAGCGACGACGTCACCGCGGTGGCCGATGCCGCCCCCGCGGTGATCCCCGCGCTGACCGTCACCGCGTTCACCATCGTCGTGTCGCTGGGCGGCCTGGCGGCGCTGGAGTGGCCGTACGCCGTCGCGTTCGCCGTCGTCCTGCCCGTCTACTTCCTCGTCATGCGCTGGTACCTCCGGATCGGCCCGCGGGTGTACGGCGCGGAACGTGCGGCGATGAGCGCCCGGGCGCAGCAGATCCTCGAGTCGCAGCGCGGCTACGCGACCGTGCTCGGGCTCGGCCTCGCCGAGCAGCGGCACCAGACCGTGATGGCCGCGTCCTGGGGCGTCGCGATCTGGACGCTTCGGGCGCGCGCCGTCCAGGTCATGCTGAGTCTGCGCCTGAACCTCGGCGAGTGTCTGAGCCTGGTCACCGTGCTCGTCGTCGGCTTCGTCCTGATCGACGCGGACGCCTCGACCGTCGGCGCGGCCACCGCCGCGATGCTGCTCGTCCTGCGGCTGCTCGGACCGGTCAACGAGCTCGTGTTCGTCGTCGACGATCTCCAGTCGGCGCTGGCGTCGCTCAACCGCATGGTCGGCGTCGCCACCATCCCGGAGGAAGCGGACGAGCCGGCGCTGACAGCGGACCCGGGCGTCGCCGTACGACTCCAGGACATCGGATTCCGGTACGGCGACGGCCCGCGCCTGTTCGAGAACCTCAGCCTCGACGTCCCCGCCGGCCAGCGCGTCGCTGTGGTCGGTGCCTCCGGGGCCGGCAAGACGACGCTCGCCGCCGTCATCGCCGGCATCCATCTGCCCGATGCCGGAACAGTCGCTCAGCCCGGCCGTACGACGTTGATCACCCAGGAGACGCACGTGTTCGCCGGCACGCTGCGGGACAACCTCACGCTGGCCGCTCCCGGGGCGACCGACGATGACATCCACGCGGCGCTGGACGCCACCGGAGCAGCCGGTCTGATCGACCTGCTGCCGGACGGTCTCGACACGACGATCGGTACCGGCGGTCAGCTGCTGACCGATGCACAGGCTCAACAGGTCGCGCTCGCGCGGCTCCTGCTCGCCGACCCGGAGCTGGCGATTCTCGACGAAGCGACCGCCGAGGCGGGCTCCACCCACGCCGGGTTGCTCGACCGTGCAGCCGACGCAGTACTGCGGGGACGCACCGGGCTGGTGATCGCGCATCGCCTGTCCCAGGCCGCGACCTGCGACCGGATCGTCGTCATGGAGCACGGCCGGATCATCGAGACCGGAACCCACGACGAGCTGGTCGCGGCAGGCGGTGTGTACGGCGGCCTCTGGAGTGCGTGGGAGGCCGGACAGAGCACGAACAACAACTCAGGAAGGACTCGGTCATGACGGGAAACGTTGTCGGCACACCGGACAACACGGCGGTGCGGACCGCGTTGTGGCGCGCCCTGCACACGCAGGTCGACGAGGCGCCGCACGTCCTCGACGACGTGCTCGGCGCGCGGCTGGCGCAGGACGACGACGGCTGGCGCGAGCGTGGCGACATGGTCCCGGCCGGCTCCCGGGGCAAGCGCGCCACGATCGTCGGGCGGGCCCGGCTGACCGAAGACCTGGTGGCGGAGGCTGCGGCCCGCGGCGTGGACCAGTACGTGATCCTCGGCGCCGGTCTGGACACCTACGCCCAGCGTCATCCCGACACGACGATGACCGTCTTCGAGATCGACCAGCCGGAGACGCAGAGCTGGAAGCGGAACCGGCTGATCGAGCTCGGCCAGGACCTCCCGGACCGGTTGCGGCTGGTCCCGGTCGACTTCGAAGCCAACGACGACTGGTGGGAGCGGCTGCAGGAGGCCGGCTTCGATCCCTCGCGTCCCGCGGTCGTCTCCTGGCTCGGGGTCACCATGTACCTGACCGAAGAGGCCACGACGGCGACCCTGAAGCGGGTGGCGAGTCTGCCGGCCGGTTCCTCGCTGATCCTGACGTTCTTCCTTCCGCTAGAGGACCTCCGGCCCGAGGACGTGGCGATCCGCCGAGCCTCCCGGGAGGGCGCCCGGCGTTCCGGTACGCCGTTCATCAGCTTCTACACCCCCGGCCAGGCCGTCGAACTGACGCGTCAGGCCGGTTTCGCCGAGGTCGAGCACATCTCCGCGACCGGCCTGGCCGATCGCTACTTCGCGGGCCGGTCCGACGGCCTGCGTCCCTACAGCGGCGAGGAAGTGCTGATCGCCACCGTGACAACGAACGAGGAGTTCTGATGAGACTGTCCAGCGAGCAGATGATCGCCGACATCGCCGACGTCCTGTACGTCGAGCCGGCCGAGATCGATCACGAGCTGAGCCTGCGCGACCAGGGGATGGACTCGGTCCGGCTGATGGACCTGGTGGAGCGCTGGCGGACCGCTGGTGTGGAGCGGATCGACTTCATCACGCTGGCCGAGGACTCGCGGCTGGAGCACTGGGTCGAGGTCATGGAGAAGCTCCAGAACGGCGAAGAGGTCGCTTCCTGACCCTGCGGTGGAGCGCTCGGCCGGGTCGTCGTGGACGACCCGGCCGGTACTTCAGCTCACGGCGCGAGCACGCGCAGCGTGTTGCCCCAGCCCACGACCGACTTCTCGATCAACCGCAGCCCGGCGTCGGCGATGACCGTCTCGAGCTCGTCCGCGGTGCGGTAGCCGGACCCGTGCAGTGTCAGCCGCAGGATGTCGAGCTCGGCGTCGTGCTCGTCCAGCTCGTCGGGATCGAACGTCGACTCGACCAGCAGCACCCGGCCGCCCGGACGCAGACTCGCGGCGGCCCGCTGGAGAATCAGACTCGCCTCCGCGTCCCGGTACTGCCCGAGCGTCTCGATGACCAGTACGGCGTCCGCCGGCTCGGTCTTCTCGAACACCGACTGCTCGACGATCCGGATCCGGTCGCGTCGGCTCGCGTCCGCGATGCTGACCGGAAGGTCCTCGCGGAACCACCTGGCCGCGGTCGGCAGCGCCACGACGGTCACCCGGGCGTCCGGGTGCTCGGCGGTGAGGAAATCGGCGTGGACGCCGGCGCCGGTCGCGTGCACGACCACCTCGCCGACACCCGCCAGGGCGGGTGACTTCGCCAGCGGCCCGGCCAGGACCTGGACGAACCGGGACTTGTTCTCCAGGTACTTGTGCTCGAACGTCGCGTCGCCGCGGAGGGCGTCCCAGTCCCTCCCGGTCACCGAGTCCAGCACCGGTTGATCGTCGCGGACCGCCGCCTCCACGCCGAAGAACGCCTGCGACATCCGGGCCTCGACGCCGGTGGAGAGCAGGTGGTCGAGCACGGTCTCGGTGGTCAGGAACTCGCCGGTCTCGGTGAGCTTGTACTCGTCGCCGACGCGTTCCACCAGCTCGATCGCCTCGAGGTACCGCAGGAACTTCGCCAGCGAGCGTTCCTTCGCGCCGGTGTGCTGAGCGAGCGCGGGCAGGGTGCGTACGCCGCGGCTGATGCAGTCGGCGATGCCGAGGTTCGCGGCCGCCCGGATCGCCAGCGGCGGCAGCAGTTCGGACATCTCGTGGAACTTCTCGAAGGCCTCGTCGTTGCGCTCCGGGTCCGGCAGCGAGGGGTCTTCGTCCAGCGCGACGACCTCCGCGCGCCGCCAGTAGCCGGTGAAGTCGATGTCGGCCTTGTCGACCCCGCGCTCTTCGATGAGGTACCGCCGCAGGTCCCGTACGACGGACTGCTCGCCGGCGAGCCAGGCGAACATCGAGCCCTCGCGCTGGCCGGCGTCCCGGACCGCCCGCAGCAGCAAGGGTTCCGCGCCCGCCGCCTGTCCGTTCCGCACGATCCAGGTCACCTGGACACCGGGGCGAGCCGGGAACTCGATCCGGTGCGCCTCCTCGGCCACCTCGATGAACACCTCGGCCTGGGCGTCGGCGGGCAGTTCCGTGAGCAACCGGTCGATCGCCGGGATGGCCGTGTCGTCGCCGACGACGAGGAACCAGTCGTACCCCTCAGGCTGCCCGTAGGTGACCGAGGGGCCGCCGACGTGGATGCGGTCGCCGGGGTTCGCCCGGTACGCCCAGGTGGTGGCGACGCCGACGCCGTGCTTCACGAAGTCGATGTCGAGCTCACGGGTCTGCGCGTCGTACCGGCGGACGGTGTAGACCCGCCACAGCGACGGCGGGTCGGCCGGCCACTTGTACTTGCCGTCCTTGTAGGTCGGGAGGATCGGGTCGGTCTCGCCGGGGTACGGGAAGATCAGCCGGACACTGTCGTCGAAACCGTCGGCCGAGAACGCGGGGAAGGCCGTCCCGTCGCTCGCGGTGAACGCTCCCAGCTGGTCACCGGTCACCGTCACCCGGCGCAGGCCGGGCGTGATGTCGACGACCCGCGCCACCTCCAGCTCGCGCAGGACGATGGTGTGGACGACGGACGGGCGGGCACGACGCGGCACGCTGACTCCTCATTCGTTGGCCTTGAACTCGTCTGCGACGGCTTCGCGGAGGTCGGTGACCGCCTGGTCGGTGAAGCCGAGGAAAGTGATCGTGGTGCTGGTCGGTGCGAGGCGGTACCGGATCACCGCGCGGTACAGCTGCTCGGTGCCTTCTGGGGCAGGCGATCCGTTGTCGTAGATCCGTGTGACGAGTACCGCGGGGGAGGGGATACGCCGCAAGGCTCTGCGGCCGACCTTGTTGTGGTAGCGGAGCAGCGCCAGCTCGGTGGTTCGGGCCGACTCGGTCTCGTCGAGGGCGACGGTGGCGGTGAACGGACCGATCGCGGTGCTGTCGGGAGTCAGCGAGACCTCTTCGTCGACCACGCTGATTCCTGCAGTGTGCAGCGCGTTGCGGATGGCTTTGCTGACGACGTCCTCAGCGAGGCAGCTGTCCCAGTCGAACCTGAAGATGTTGCCAGCAGCAAACACCTGTACGTCGTCGGTCTGCGCTTTGGCGAGCAGGTCCTTCCAGCGATCGAGCCTGTCGGTGGCGACCGCGTCGCCGGCTGCTTCGATGGCTTCGAGCGCAGGGACGAGCGCTGATGGGCGGGACGTTTCGTCCTGCCCAAGGGCTTCCGCCAGCCGGTGCAGTGACGCCCGGTCGACGATCGCCGCGTGGACGGCGAGCACCGCCTCCGTCAGGGAGTAGGCGAGGGCAGCCGGACGACCGGCCGAGATGTCGACGAGATCGACGACGGCCGCTCTGAGTGCGTCGACGTCGCCGGCTAGCTCCACGGTTGGTGGCTCGACCGTCTCGGCAGGCAGCAGGTGGGTGAACCAGAGCCGCCTGCTGCCGGTGTCGACCGACAGGCGAAGCGCGTCCGTGGTGGCAACGAGTTCGCGGAAGGACGATTCGCTCACCGGTCTGCGGATGACTTCGGTGAAGACGTACTCGTCAGGGGCAGGGTCCGCCTCGCGCAGGCGCTCGAGAGCAGCTGAGGTCGGGACGAGGACCGGCACGGACGTGACGGCGGCGGATGGCTCGACCAGCGCCGCGAGGGCGCCGATCGTCCGTCCCACGAACACCTCGGACAGCTTGAAGGTCAGACCGTGCTCACGAGCGAAGGCCACCAGGCGGGCCGCGGAGATGCTGTCGCCGCCCAGGCGGAAGAAGTCGTTGTCCACGCCGAGCTCGACGCCCTGATCGAGTTGCAGCACGTCGCGGAAGACGCCGGCGAGGGCGATCTCGGTGTCGGTCTCGGGCGCTCGGCCGTCGGCCGCGCCTGCCCCCAGCTCCGGCTGCGGCAACGCGCGGCGGTCGAGCTTTCCGTTCGCCGTGACCGGGAAGCGGTCCAGGTGCACGAAGACCGCGGGCACCATGTAGTCCGGCAGCGACTCGGCGAGGTACTCCCGCAGTACGGCGTCGTCGGCGTCGGTGACGACGTACGCCGCGAGGTACTTCCCGCCTGCGGGATGATCCAGGGCGGCGATCGCCGCACCCGAGACTGCCGGGTGCTGTTCGAGGACCGCGCCGATCTCGCCGAGCTCGATCCGGTTCCCGCGGATCTTCACCTGGTCGTCGCTGCGGCCGAGGTACTCCAGCCGTCCTTGTGCGTTCCAGCGCACCACGTCGCCGGTGCGGTACAACCGGGCACCGTTGTCATCAGCAACGAATCGGCCGGCGGTCAGCGCAGCGCGAGCGACGTAGCCGTCCGCGAGCTGCGCGCCGCCCAGGTAGAGCTCACCCGCCACGCCGACCGGCACCGGACGCAACCAGGTGTCGAGAACCCGCGTCGTCGTGTTCGCCACCGGGGCACCGATCGGCACTCCCACCGCATCGACGAGGTCGGCCTGAACCACCGGGTGCGCGGTCACGTCCACCGCGGCCTCGGTCGGCCCGTAGAGGTTGTGCAGCTCCGCGCTCTTGAACAGGGCAAGGGCGCCGGCCGCGGGGGAGACGGGAAGTGCCTCGCCGGAGCAGAAGACCCGGCGTACCGAAGTCACCGACGCCGCGTCCGGGTTCGAGGTGAGGAAGGCTTGCAGCATCGACGGGACGAAATGGGTGACTGTGACCGCGTGACGATCGATCACCTCGAGCAGGTACTGCGGGTCCTTGTGGCCGCCGTCCTGCGCCACGACGACCGTCGCGCCGGTGACCAGGGGCAGGAAGAACTCCCACACCGACACGTCGAACGTGAACGGGGTCTTCAGCAGCACCCGGTCCTGCGCGCCGATCTGGTAGTCGTCGCGCATCCAGTGCAGGCGGTTGACGATCGCTTCGTGGGTGACCTGAACGCCCTTGGGGCGGCCGGTGGTGCCGGAGGTGAAGATCACGTACGCGGGGTCGGTCGGGAGCAGCGGACGCGATGGTCGTGGTGGGTCGACCACACCGGCGGCGAGACGTCGCCGCACGGTCTCGTCGTCGATGCAGAGGGTGCGCACCGGATGATCGGCGTACCGTTCGGTGACCATCACCCGCGGTTGGGCGTCCTCGAGGATGTGCTTGACGCGTTCGGCGGGGTAGTCGGGATCGATCGGCACGTACGCCGCCCCGGCGCGGATCACCCCGGCCAGCGCGACCACCAGGTCGGCCGAGCGCGGGAGAGCGACCGCGACCCGATCGCCGACCCGCACGCCCTCCTCGACCAGCCGGTGGGCGAGTGCGTTGACCCGTGCGTCGAACGCGCCGTACGTCAGCTCGGTGCCGTTGTCGGCGACGACCGCGACGGCGTTCGGGGTCGCCGCGACCTGGCGGCGTACCAGCTCGTCGAGAGTCGTCGTGGGAACGTCGACCGCTTCGCCACGCGACCAGGTGTCGACCTGTGGCGACTCCAACAGGTCGAGGTCACCGAGCCGCGCCTCCGGGCCGGCGGCGATTGCCTTCAGCACCGAGGTGAAGACGGCAACGAACCGCTCCGCCGTGGCGCTGTCGAACAGATCGGTCGCGTAGGCGAGTTTCCCGCTCAGCTCGCCGGGCGCGTCGAAGAGGTCGAGGTCGAGATCGGTCTTGACCGCGCCGACCGCCGCGGCAGCCCGGGTCGTCGTGGTGTTCCCGATCTGCAGGCCGCCCGCGCGGTTCTCGATGACGCGGTGGGTGAGCATGATCTGGAAGAGCGGGTTGCGGCCGACGGACTGCTCGGTGCCGAGCGCGCGGGCGATCTCCTCGAACGGCGCGGCCTGGTGCTCGAACCCGTCGAGCACCGTACGCCGGGTCTGCTGCAGTACGTCGGCGATCGAGTCCCCGGCGTACAGGCGGTGGCGGATCGGCAGCGTGTTCACGAAGTACCCGACCAGGTCTTCCAGGCCGTCTTCGGTACGCCCGCCGACCGGTGAACCGATCACGACGTCCGTACCGGCGCCCAGCATCGAGACGGTCAGCGCGGTCGCGGCCTGGAGCGTCATGAACATGCTCACGCCCTGCGCGTCCGCGACCCGGCGCAGGCCGTTCGCCACCGACGGATCGACGGTGAAGCGGAGATCCGCACCGCGGTGGGTCGGTGCCACCGGCCGGGCCCGGTCCAGCGTGATCGTGGACTCGTCGGGGGCGTCCGCGAGGACCTCACGCCAGTAGGTCAGGTGCTGGGAGAGCAACGACGTCGGGTCCGACGCCGTACCCAGGACCTCACGCTGCCAGAGCGCGTAGTCGGCGTACTGCGCCCGCAAGGGCGTCCAGGTCGGCTCCTGCCCAGCGGCCCGCGCTGTGTACGCGGTCGACAGGTCACCGAGCAGTGACGGGAACGACCACTCGTCCACGGCGTGGTGGTGGACGGCGACGACGAGCACCCGGTCGTCGTCGCCGGTACGGAACAACGCGACCCGGATCGGGAGGTCGACCGCGAGATCGAACCCGGTCTGGATCACCGCGCTCACGCGGCCGTCCGCGTCTGTGGTGTCTTCGACGAGCAACTCGACGCGGTCGGCCGCTTCGTTCGCCGGTACGACGACCTGACAGAGCACGCCGTCGTCCTCGACCAGGAGCGTGCGCAGTGCCTCGTGACGAGCGACCACGTCCCGGACCGCTGTGCTCAGCACGGCGGAATCCAGCTCGCCGTGCAGACGCAGCACCACCGGCACGACGTACCGACCGCCTGGCCCACCGAGCTGATCGATCAGCCAGAGAGACTGCTGTCCGTAGGACACGGGGAGGACGGCCGGGCGGTGGAGATCGCCGATCCGTGGCCGGAGGGCTTTGGCGGTTGTGGTCGCCCGGGCGAGTTGGCTGATGGTGGGGTGGTCGAAGACGTCGCGCAGGGTCAGCGCGGTGCCGAGCTGTGCGTTGGCGCGGGCGACGACGCGGGTGGCGAGCAGCGAGTGCCCGCCGAGGCGGAAGAAGTCGTTGTCGACGCCGGGGTCGGTGTCGAGGTGGAGGACGTCGCGGAAGATGCCGGCGAGGGCGATCTCGGTGGCGGTCTCTGGTGCCCGGCCGTCGCTCGCGGTTGCGGCGAGGTCTGGTTGGGGGAGTGCGTGGCGGTCGAGCTTCCCGTTCGGCGTGGTGGGGAGTTCGTCCAGCCGCACGAGGGCGGTGGGCATCATGTAGTCCGGCAGCGACTGGGCGAGATGCTCGAACAGTGCAGCGTCGGCGACCCCCTCGGCCGCCGTCGTGACATAGGCGGCGAGATACTGACCGCCGGCCGGGTGATCCAGCGCGACGACCGCGGCACCTGATACCGCCGGGTGCTGTTCGAGAACCGCGCGGATCTCGCCCGGTTCGACGCGGTGGCCGCGGATCTTCACCTGGTCGTCGCTGCGGCCGAGGTACTCCAGCTGTCCTTCGACGGTCCGGCGGACCAGGTCACCGGTGCGGTACAGCCGGGTGCCGTTGTCGGAGGCAACGAATCGGGCGGCCGTCAGACCCGGACGGTGAAGGTACCCGTCTGCGATTTGTACGCCACCGAGGTAGAGCTCACCTGCTGCTCCGACGGGCGCCGGGCGCAACCACGGGTCGAGGACCTGGGCGGTGGTGTTCGCGACCGGCGTACCGATCGTTGTGTTGCCGATGGCCGCGGTGCCGTCGCCGGTGACTTCGCTGGAGCCGTAGAAGTTGTGGAGGGTTGCTTGCGGTGCGGCGGCCTGCATGGTCTTCGCGACGCCTGCGGTGAGTGCTTCGCCGGAGGAGATCCAATGCTGGATCGTGGCCAGCGCCGTGGTGTCGTGGCGGATCAGAACGTCGGCGAGGCTGGGGACGGTCAGCAGGTGCGTGACCTTGTGGCGGGCGATGGTGTCGAGCAGGCCGGCCGGGTCTTGCGCGATTTCAGCCGGTACGACGACCACTCGGGTGCCGGCGATGAGCGGGCCGAACAGCTCGGTGACGGCGTCGACGAAGCCGATACCGCTCTTTGACAGCGCCACGCTGTCTGCGGTGTAGCCCAGTACTTGTTGCCCCCAGGCGAGGCGGTTGACGAGTGCGCGGTGGGTGAGGGTGACGCCCTTGGGTTTGCCGGTGGTTCCTGAGGTGAAGATGACGACGGCGGCGTCGAGTGAGTTCAGTGGCCTGGACAGTATCGGGGCGGTTTGCTCGTGCCGTTGTTCAGCGAGTAGCTCGGCGGTGATCGTGAGGCTGGGTGCGGCCACATCGAGGATGTGCTGGATGCGCTCCGCGGGATAGCCCGGATCGATCGGCACGTAGGCCGCGCCGACCCGCAGCACGGCCGCGAGGGCCACGACGAGGTCCACCGAGCGGTCCATGGTGATCGCGACCCGGTCGCCGACCTGGACGCCTTGGTCGACGAGGAGGTGGGCGAGCGCGTTGACCCGCGCGTCGAACTCGCGGTACGTGAGTTCGATGCTGTCGGCAACGATCGCGACAGCGTCCGGGCTCGCGGCTGTCCGGCGGCGCAGCAACTCGTCGAGCGTCGCGTCGGGAACGTCGAGCAGCTCGCCGCGCGACTCCGGGGCCTCGGCACTCGGTACGAGCTCGTGCAGGATCTGGTCGAGCGGTCCGTCGAGGACGGTGTCGAGGAAGCGGCCGAACTGTTCGGCGTGCCGATGGGGATCGCTGTCGGCGGAGCCCGCGGACAGTTCGAGCCGGATCCCGGTGTCCGGCGTGCGGTAGACCGCGAGATCGAGCGATCCGACCGGCCCGGTGCTGATCGTCTCGGACTCGCCCAGACCGGCCGGCGACTCGAACAGTCGGATGTTGATCGTCGGAAGCCCGAGGTACGACGCTTGACCAGCCGGCCAGGCACGGGCGATCTGGTGATCCTCGACCGCGGTGTGCCGCCGGGAGGTCTTCAGCTGCTCGGCGACGACCCCGAGGACCTGCCCGAAGGTGTCGTACGGACTGATCTCGGTGACCAGCGGGATCGCTCGCGAGAGCGCACCCGGGGTCTTCAGCGACTCGCGGTCGTCGCGCAGCATCAAAGGGACCCGGACCGCGACGTACTCGCGGACCTCGGCCAGCGCGGTGTAGACGCCCCACAAGGCGATCAGGGCATCGGTCCAGGAGACCCGAGCCGCGCGGGCGAACTGCTGAACCCTCGCGTAGGTGTCCTCGGGTGTCGGGACGACGACCGACCGAGTGGAGGAGACGAAGACCGCGGAGAGGTCTTCGGAGTGGTCGGCGCCGTCGATCCCGAGGACGCCGTTCCAGTACGCGACATCGTCGTCGGAGCTGAGGTCTACGACGGGTTTCAGGCTGCCGAACCAGCGGTCGGGGACCGGGCCGGCGGCTTGGTAGATCTCGGTGACGCGGCGGATGAACAGGGAGATGCTGTAGCCGTCGACGAGCAGGATGTTGGTGACGAGGATCCAGGCCCAGTCGCCGTTGTCGCGGCGGACCAGCGTCGAGCTCGTTGCCGGTTCCGCTGTGCCTTTGAGGTGCTCGCGGGCCAAGGCCCGGATCTCCTCGTCGCCGTGGCCGGCGTTCACGACCGTCGTTGGCAGCGTGGTGGTCGGGTCGACGTACTGGAACGGGACGCCGTCGTCCTCGCCGAAGCGGACGCGGAGCGCGTCGGTTTCTTCGAACGCCGTACTCACTGCGGACGCAAGAGCGGCGGGGTCGATGGAGCTGTCGAGCCAGATCAGCTGGCCGGCGCTGAAGACGGAGGACTCGGGTGCGAGGTTGCGTGCCACCCAGTTGCCCCGCTGGCTCGCGGTCAGCTCCATGCGCTCAGCTCCCACTTCGGTCGCGGCCCAGCGGCGCGACGGACGGCGTACCGGCGACCGGGTCGGGCACGACGAGGCAGCGCAGGCCGAAGACCTCGTGCACCAGCTCGGCGGTCACGATCTCGGCCGGCGGGCCCTCGGCGACGACCCGGCCGTCCTTCATGGCGATCAGGTGGGTGGCATAGCGGGCGGCGTGGTTCAGGTCGTGCAGTACGGCGACCAGGGTGTGCCCGACGTGGTGCAGGTCGGTGAACAGCTCCATCAGCTCGATCTGATGGGTGATGTCGAGGAACGTGGTCGGCTCGTCGAGCAGCATGATGTCGGTGTGCTGCGCGAGCGCCATCGCCACCCACACCCGCTGGCGCTGACCACCCGACAACTCGTCCACCAGCCGGCCGGACAGGTCGGTGACCGAGGTCTGGTCCATCGCCCGCAGTACGGCCTGCTCGTCGGCCTCGGTCCACTGCCGGACGAACCCCTGATGGGGGTACCGGCCGCGGGCCACCAGGTCGGCCACGGTGATGCCGTCGGGCGCGATCGAGCTCTGCGGCAGCAACCCGACCCGCTTCGCCACCTCCTTGGTCTTGAAGGAGTTGATGTCGGCGCCGTCGAGAACGACCTGTCCGGCCGACGGCTTCAGCAGCCGGGACAGCCCGCGGAGCAGGGTGGACTTGCCACACGCGTTCGGGCCCACGATCACGGTGAAGGACTGGTCGGGGATCGCCACCGACAGGTCCCGGGAGATGACGCGCTTGTCGTAACCGATCGTCGCGGACTCCACGTGGAGTCGTGGAGTGGGCATCGGTGCGTCTTCCGCTGCCGTCAGGCCGTCGCCGGTGGTGGTTTGGGTGCTCACAGGCGTCTCCTGGCTTCGGTGATCAGCAGCCAGCCGAGGTAGCCGCCGCCGAGGATCACGGTGACGATGCCGACCGGCAACGGGGTGGGGGCGACGTGTTGGGCGAGGTAGTCCGCCGCCAGACAGAGCAACGCGCCGACCAACGCGGCGGGCGCGAGGGTGATGCCCGCACTGCGGGTGAGCCGGCGTCCGATCTGCGGTGCGACCAGGGAGATGAACGCGATCGGGCCCGACGCGGCGGTGACCGTCGCCGTCAGCGCCACCCCCAGCACGATCAGCCCGAGCCGAGTCGGCGAGACCCGTACTCCCTGGGCGGCGGCCGCGTCGTCACCCAGCTCCAGCTGACGCATCGGCCGGCTCGACAGCGCCGCCAGCAGCAGGAGTACGCCGATGCTGGCGCCGCCGATGGCGACCTGCGTCCAGGAGACGCCGTTCAGCGACCCGGCACCCCAGGTCGCCGCGGCCATCGCCTGGTCCAGGTCGGCTTTGAGGATCAGCCAGGTGTTGGTCGAGCCGAGCATCGCCGAGATGCCGATGCCGACGATGATCAGCCGGAACCCCTGCACGCCGCGCCGGTAGGCGAGCAGGTACACGGCGATGGCTGTGGCGATCCCGCCGATCAGGGCGCCGCCGACCAACTGCCAGTAGGTGCCGTTGACGAGCAGGATCACGATCAGGGCCCCGGTGTAGGAGCCCTGGGAGAAGCCGATGATGCCGGGGTCGGCGAGCGGGTTGCGCAGCGTCGACTGGAAGATCGCCCCGCTCACCCCGAGCGCGGCGCCGAACACCACCGCCGCGGCCACGCGGGGGAGCCGCCACTCGACCACGATGTCGCGGACGAGCCCGGTGGTCTGACCGGTCAGCGCGGAGACGACCTGTCCTGGGCTGAGCTGGTACGAGCCGGTCATCAGCGCGAGCACCGCCGTACAGGCGACGGCCAGGGCGAGGACCGAGCAGATGACGACCGAGCGCCAATCGAGCCGTACGGCGAACCGCCGGCGCCGCAGGACCAGCAGCCGTCGCCCGAAGTCGACGCGGCGCGTCGGTGCGGCGTACGGATGGAGTCTGCTCACAGCCCGCTCGCCTTCTTCTGCCGCACCAACGCGATCAGCACGGGGGCGCCGACGAACGCGGTCACGATGCCGACAGGGATCTCACCGGGCCGCATCACGACCCGGCCGAGGATGTCGGAGGCCAGCAGCAGACTCGGCGCCAGCACGACGCTGTAGGCGAAGATCCAGCGCTGATCCGGGCCGACGATCCAGCGCGCGACGTGCGGGACCATCAGGCCGACGAAGCCGATCGGCCCGGCGATCGCGGTGGCGCCGCCGGCGAGCAGGGTCAGCGCGATGATCGCGAGGATCCGGGTCCGGACCAGGCGGACGCCCTGCGCGACGGCCAGCTCGTCCCCGAGGGCCATCGCGTTGAGCGGGCCCGAGATGACGAAGGCCAGGACGAGCGCGATCGCGAAGAACGGGAGGATCGGCCAGAGCAGGTCGAGCGGGCGGCTCACGATCGAGCCGGCGTTCCAGGACCGCATCGCGTCGAAGGCGTCCGGGTTGGTCAGTTCGAGGGCCGAACCGGCACCACCGAGCACCGCGCCGACGCAGACCCCGGCGAGCACCATCATCACCGGCGACTGGCCGCGCCGGGTCGACCCGAGCGCGAGCACCATCAGGGTCACGATCAGCGCTCCGCCGAACGCGAACCACATGTAGCTCTGGATGTCGCGGACGCCGAGCAGCCCGACCGCGACCGTCACCGCGAAGGAGGCGCCGGCGTTCACGCCGAGGATGCCGGGATCGGCCAGCGGGTTGCGGGTCAGGGCCTGGATCAGCGCGCCGGAGACGCCGAGCGCCGTACCGACGACCAGGCCGACGACGGTCCGCGGCAGCCGGAAGTCCCGAATCGCGAACTGGTCGATGTCCGGCGAGGGATGGAACAGAGCCTTCCACACCACGGCGGGGGAGATGGCCGTCGACCCGATCAGCACGCTCGCCACCAGCAGGACCAGCAGCACCAGGAGCGCGACGAGCAGACCGATCAGCCGACGCCGCGATCCGGACACCGTGACGGTGCCCGGATCGTCGGATCGTCGCAGGGAGAGAGTGGTCACTTCTTGGCGTCGGGGAGGGTCCCCAGTGCGCTGTCGAGCGAGTCCAGGTAGCGCAGGACGGAGCCGTAGGAGTTGTTCCCCGGGCAGAAGACGCCGAGCGCCTTGCCGGACGTCACGATCGGCAGCGCCTTCCAGGTGTTGGTGGCGACCACCGGCGCGAAGACCTCGGTCGGCTGGCCCTTGGCGTCGGCCGGGTAGGTGATCACGTCGTACTGCGACAGCTTCGACAGCTGCTCGAACGGCAGGGCCTCGTAGGCCAGCGGGTCCTTGCCGGCCGGCGCCTTCGGGAAGTTCAGGCCGATGTCGTCCTGGGCGATCTCGACGCAGCCGATGTCGGCGACGACGTACGTGCCGGGGTCGGAGTTCGAGTAGCGGTCGAGGTTGACGAACTTGGTGCTCGAGATGAGACCCGCGTAGGTCTCCTTCATCTTGGCGATCTTCGCCTCGAAGTCGCCCTTCTGCTTGGACAGCGCGTCCTTCACGTTGCCGGCCTCGGCGAGCCCCTCGGCCAGTGCCTTCCACTCGGTGTCGAGGCCCCAGAAGACGGTCGGCGCGACCGTCGTCAGCTGCTTTTCCATCTTCTTGAACTCGGCGTCGGGGATCTGGACCAGGATCAGGTCCGGCTTGAGCGCCGCGACCTTCTCGAGGTCGACCTCGTCGCCGAGGTTCGTGGCCTTCTTGAAGGTCGCCTGCTGCTCCTCCGGCAGCAGACCGAGCTCGGAGTCGGCCACCCCGGTGACGCCCACCGGCTCACCGCCCATGTCGATGAACGGCAGGTCGGTGTTGCCGATCGTGACGACCCGCTTCGGCTCGGTGGGGATCGTGATGTCGCCGTTGCCGGCCTTGACGGTGCGGGTCGCGGCGACGGTGTCACCGGTCTTGCCGTCGGCGGTGTCGTCGCCGCCGCCACAGGCCGTGAGGACGAGCGTGGCGCTCAGGATCGCGGCGGTCAGGGCCGCGCCGCGCCGTCGCAGGGGAGTCGTGGTCATGGGTCGAAATATTAGGTAACCCTTACCTAAAAAGCTAGCCGCCGTCGGTGTGATGGGACCGGATTTGGTTGCGTACCGGCCGTCGCCTAGACTGGCGGAGCTTTGAAGCGGCGCGGGGTGGAGCAGCTCGGTAGCTCGCTGGGCTCATAACCCAGAGGTCGCAGGTTCAAATCCTGCCCCCGCTACTTCGGAAGGCCCGGACCAACTGGTCCGGGCCTTCTTTTTGTCGCGTGGGGTCTGTCGGATTCGGTGCGGGTTGTTCGTAGCGTAGGTGGAGGCGGACGCGGGTCCGCCCGAGCCGAAGGAGCTGTCATGGCCCAGTACCTCCTCTACTTCAACCAGCAGTGGGTGGGCGATCACCCCGAGGAGTGGTTCGCCGCGCGCAGTGAGTTCTCGACCGCGGCGGTCGAGGAGATGAAGGCGGCCGGCGTCTACGTCTTCGCCGGTGGGCTCGAGGAACGCAGCCAGAGCTGGAGCGCGGACCCGACCCAGGGCGAAGAGGTCCTGATCACCGACGGCCCGTACGTCGAGAGCAAGGAGTTCCTCGGCGGCTTCGCGATCGTTGACGTCCCCGACGACGAGGCGGCGAAGTTCTGGGGCGCGAAGATCGCCGCGGCCTGTGGCTGGCCGCACGAGATTCGTCGCGTCTACCCGGAGCGCAAAGAGAGCTGATGCCCGGCCGGCCCGGACCGCGCTGTCCGGGCCGGTTGCGCTCACGCCGTCAGAAACCGCTCGATCCAGCGAGCGAGAGCTTCCGGTGCTTCGAGCATCGGCAGATGGCCGGTCTCGAGGGACTCGTTCCACGCCGTACCGAGGTTGGTTGCGAATCGGCGCTGCAGTCCCACCGGAAGCTCGGCGTCCTGCGTCGTCGTGAGATAGCCGCGATGCGCCGGAAAGCCTGTGTTTCGGGGCTTGTCGCGGTACAGGTGCAGCGACTCGGCCGTGAAGTCGGCGACGATCCGATCGGCCGTCTTCTCGTCGACCCGCCCGGCCACACCGCGCCGGATCGCGCTGTCCGGCGGCCGCGTCCCCGCGAGCCGCATCGCCACGCTCAACACCGCGCGCTGCGGAAACGGCATCGAGGAGACGAAGCTTCCGCCGGTCTTCGGCACCACCGCCGACGCCGCGAGCAGCGCGCTCACGCGTTCCGGCGCGACCGCCATCATCTCCGCCGCAACAGCGCCACCGCTGGAGTGCGCGACCACCGCGAACCGCTCCCACGGCGCGGACGCCAGCGCCGCTTCGGCGTACTGCCTCAGCGTCGCGCCCTCGTGCTGCGGCCGCTCCGCGACCACCGTCGGCCGGTCGAGCTCCTTACGGACGTCGTCCCAGATCCAGCTCGCCAGTCCGGCGCCACTCACCAACAGAATCGGTCCCTGTCTCATGGTCCGATTCTGGCTGGTGTCGATGTCACCCTTATGGCACCGTTTAGGGATGAATCGCACCGACCGCCTGTACGCGATCCGCGAGGAGCTCCGCCGCGCCGGCCCGCGCGGCCGGACCGCCGAGCAGCTCGCCACGACGTTCGAGATGAGCGTCCGGACCGTCAAGCGCGACATCTCGGCCCTGCAGCAGGCGGGCTTCCCGATCTGGGCCCGCACCGGCCGGATCGGCGGGTACGTCGTCGACCCGTCCGCGACGCTGCCGCCGGTCAACTTCACCGCCCCCGAAGCCGCGGCTCTCGCCGCCGCGATCGCAGCCCACCACGGCCAGCCCTTCGACCAGCAGGCCCGCGCCGCGCTCGTCAAAGTCCTTGCCGTGATGGACCCTCAGGCCCGCCATCAGGTCGACACTCTCACCGAACGCATCTGGATCGACCACCCCGAGCCGACGGCTCCACGCCACCGCAAGGCGATCGAACGCGCCCTCCAGGAACGCAAGGTCCTCTCGCTGCACTACCGCAACCGCAACGACGAGGTCTCCACCCGCCCCGTCGACCCGCAACTCCTCACCTTCACCGAAGCCCACTGGTACCTGGTCGCCCACTGCCAGAACCGCAACGCCATCCGCTGGTTCCGCCTCGACCGCATCGAGCGCGCCACGCTCACCACCCGCCCGGCCCGCGACCTCCCCGTCGAGTCCCTCGGCACTCCACCGACCACCGCGGCATCCGTCCGTACGAGAGCAGCCCTCTAAATCGCCTGGCCCACCGCGGCCATCGAGTTCTAGGCTCCGGACCAATGGACACCGCAGACTTCTACACCGGAATCGTCGTCGACGCCTACGCCAAGCTGAAGTCGTCAACCTTCGACCCCACGCCGTACGCCGACTTCGTCGCGACGGCCGGCGAACCAGCCCTCGAGATCGGCTGCGGCGACGGCGAACCGCTGCTCGCCCTCCGCCAAGCCGGCCTGAACGTCGAAGGCCTCGACTCCTCCGCCGACATGCTGCAGCGCTGCCAAGCCAACGCCGCCGCCCTCGGCCTGGAGGTCACCCTCCACCACCAACGCATGCAGGACCTCGACCTCCCACACCCCTACCGAGCGATCTACCTGGCCGGCCCGACGTTCACCCTGCTCCCGGACGACGCCACCGCCCTCCAATCCCTCCGCGGAATCCGCAACCACCTCACCCCCGACGGCCAAGCCCTGATCCCCTTCTGGATCCCCGACCCCACACCTGAGGCGGACCTCGGCGTAACCCTCGAAGCCGTCGACCCGGACGGCGCGACCCTCACCTACACGCCCCTCTCGGAAACCTACGACGAGCCCACCCGCACCCGAACCACCAAGGTCCGCTACGAACGCCACTCTCCCGACGCCCCACCAGAGTCGGCCACCCGCGACTGGATCATCCACTGGCACACAGAGGCCTCGATCCAAGCCCTGTGCACCGAAGCCGGCCTGACCGTCACCCACCTCGAGACCGACGAGGACGACTTCACCCTCACCGTCCGCCGATGATCACCGTCCTGCACCGCACCGGCCAGTGGTGCCCCGCGATCCGCACCGCCGACAACGTGATCGCGTACGACGTACCGATCCTCCCGCAGTACCAGGCCCCCGGTCGCCCGACCACCGACCGCTGCTTCGTCCTCCCCGACGAAGGCGTCCAGCTGACCAAGCCGAACACCTTCACCGGCGCGTACGAAGGCGGCTGGTACATCGACCTGATCGAGCTCGACGAGCGGGACCCGAACCGCCTGGTCGTCCACGACCTCTACGTCGACCTGCTGATCCCGCCGGGCGTCTTACGGTACGACGTACTCGACCTCGACGAGTTGGCGGACGCGTTGGAGGCCGGGACGATCGACGCGGGCGTTGCGGGCAAGGTGCTCCGCAACACCCAGCGCTTCGTCGACCGGCACCTCCGCACCCCCGGCGAGGCAGCACCGACCAGTTGGCCGGACTTCCCGCCGGCCGCGGTGATCCCGCTGCTCGACCGGCCGGCGTTCGGGTGAGAAACGCGAAGTTCAACTGAACTTTCGCTTCGTTGGCGGCACCGTGTCAGCGAAGCCTTGTGCGGGTACCAGCCGGAGGAGTTAGATGAGCGACCTTCCGCCCGCTGTTCATCCGTTAAGGAGCACCAGATGTTCGCGATCATCGCCGCTGTGATCTTCGGTCTTGCCCTGATTCTGGACTGGGCCAACGCCAGTGTCAGCGACGCGTTCACGCCGCAGACGTTGCTGATGGCCGGCCTGCTCTGCATCGCGCTGCACCTGGCCGGCGTCGGTTCGTCGTCCAAGTGGGGTCGGCGCCGCTGACCGACCGGTGCGCGCCGGTCGATCAGGGGACGACCGGCGCGTCAGGTCAGCGCGAAGGCGAGCAGGATGATGTTCGGCGTCGCCTCCATCACCGAGTTGAGCCAGAGCTTCGGTTGCGTGACGAGCATGACGCCGGCCAGGAAGATGTGCTGCGCGGCGGTGAAGACGATCAGCGCCTTGCCGGCGTCGGGATGGCTCGTGTCGAGCAGGTAGGCACCGACGAACAGCGCGACCGCCGTGGTGAGGTTGAAGAACGCGATGCTGATCCGCCACAGCCGAACCGCGGCCTCGTCCTCGGGTTCGATCAGGAACATGAAACGCAACCGCGGATGGTTGTGGAAGAACAGTTCGAGAACGCAGACGGCGACCAGGATGACGCCGATGACCACCGCGAGGACCTGCTCTGTCGTGCCCATGGTTCCCCCTTGAAGCTCGCTTCAAGGATGGTACGAGTCTCTGACTAATACAAGAGGGTGCTGGTCCGCCGTCCGCCGCGTGCCTAGGTTGGTCGCATGGACAAGAACAGCAAGATCGCGTTCCTCGGCCTCGGATCGATGGGCGCCCCGATGGCCCGGCGCGTGGCCGAGGCCGGCTATCCGCTGACGGTGTGGAACCGATCCGCCGGCAAGTCCGACGGCTTCGCCGACGTCGCCGGTACGTCGGGCCAGGCGGTCAGCGATGCCGACGTGGTGATCACGATGCTGTCCGACCCAGCCGCCGTCCGCGAGGTCGTCGGCGCGATCGCGAACGAGCTGAAGCCCAGCGCCGTACTGATCGACGCGTCGACCATCGGCCCGGAAGCCGTCCACGAGATCGCCGCCCTGCTCCCCGCCGGCATCACCCTGGTCGACGCCCCCGTGATGGGCAGCGTCGACAAAGCCGCCGCCGGCGAGCTCAACCTCCTCGTGGGCGGCGACGCCGACGAGGTCATGCCGCTCCTCGAGCTCTTCGGATCAGTACGCCGTACCGGCGCGGTCGGCACCGGCGCCGCCCTGAAGATCGTCATGATCAACGCCATCGTCAACGGCGTCGCCCTGGTAGCAGAGGCGTACCAGCTCGCCGACGCCTACGGCCTCCCCGAGGACCTGATCAAGCAGTCCCTCGCCACCTCACCCCTGGCCGGCCTCGCAACCCGAGCCGCGGCCGGGAACGCCTTCTACCAGGTCAAACTCGCCGCCAAGGACGTCGACCTCGCAGCCCGCGCCGGCGACCTCCCCATCGCCCGAGCAGTCCACGACCGCCTCACGTCGTACCCCGAACCCTCCGACGAGGACATCGCCCACCTCGTCAAGCACTTCCGCAGTTGACCTCAACCAAACTTCAACTCCGAGGATCGTCCCATGGACATCACCGGAACGATCCCGAGCCAGGACGACGTCGACCAGATCCTCGCCCTGCTGACCACCGTCGACCACGCCCAGCGCACCGAGGATCCCGACGCCTTCCTCGAGGTCTTCCGCGAGGACGCCCTCTGGGTCACCGGCCACGGCAAACGCCTCTACGGCCGCCCCACCATCGAAGCCTTCACCCGCCAGGTCCTCCCCGGCGCCACCACCGAGTCCTACGCGACGTACGAACCGGACCACCTCCTCTTCGTCCGCCCCGACATCGCCGTCCTCAACGTCAACCAGACCTACATCCACCGCACCGGCCACCTCGACCGAGGCACCCCCGTCTACGTCCTCGCCAAGGACAACAACACCTGGCGCATCGCCGCCGCGCAGAACACGATCGTCGTTGCGGAATAGCAGGGGAGATCCTCAGGTCTGAACCATCGTGCACAGTCACCCCGAGTGGTAGGCATGAAGGGCCCGCGCACTTCAGTCCGGGCAACGACGAATCGCCACCGGGGGGCCGAGGCACGGAGACCAATCGCGAGCGCATCCTCCGGGCAATCCGGTCCCGAGCCATGCCAATGGATGACGACGAACTGTCGAAGGTGACCGGGATCAGTCCGCGGCAGGCGGTGAACCAGATCTGCCGGCAGTTGGCCGCGGACGGCGTCATCCGTCGAGGTACCGGCCCGCGCGGCAAGCTGGTGAGCTGGGTCGAGGAGTCCACGGCCGACTCGGCGCCGGTAGCCAACGAGACTGCGGTGGGCAACGGGATTGTGGCGGTCGAGCCTGCCGCCCTGGTCCCGGAGCCGGGGAGCTCGGGGGAGCAGCGGATGGCTGAGGCGGTGATGCTGCGCGAGTTGAGCAGCCTGCTCGGCGTGCCGCTGGCGCCTGCGCGCATCCTGCATCCGAGTGGGACACGGGTCGAGGTGGACGGGGTGAGCCCTGATCGGTCCGTGTTGGCCGAGTGCTGGGCTCATCAGGGAACGGCCAAGGTGGCTCAGAAGTACAAGTTGATGACGACGCGGTGAAGCTGCACTGGATCGCTCAATCACTACCGATGTCGGCGACCCGCCGGCTGGTGCTCTGCGTGAGCGACGAGCTCGCGGTCAAGCATCTCCGGGGACGTTCTTGGCAGGGGCAGGCGATCCGTGAGCTCGGGGTGGAGATCTGCGTGGTGCGGATCCCGGATGACGTCGCGGGGTCGATCCGGGCAGCGCAGGTTCGGCAGTTCCGGTGAGCTGGGTCAGCGCTTGACGGCTAGTTCGCCGAGTTCGGACCACTCGTTCTGGTCGAGTTTGAAGTTGACGATGCGCGGGGTCTCGACGAGGTGGGGTGGGAGGGACGTCTGGGCGGTCTTGAAGTGGTCCGAGGTGACGTGGGCGGTGGCTGCTTCGTCGTCGGCGAAGGCCTCGACGAGAACGTACTCCGTGGGGTCGTCGACCGAGCGCGACCAGTCGAACCAGAGGCAGCCGGGCTCGTTGCGGGTGGCGGCGGTGAAGTCGGCGGTGATGGTGGGCCAGTTGTCGGCGTCGTCGGGCAGGACACGGAACTTCGCGGTGATGAAGATCATGGATGGGATGTTACCGACGCACGCGCGCTAGCGAGAGCGCTCGACCGGCCCAGTCGTTGCCGGTGTGCGGGGTGGTGCCGCCGACGAGGTCGCATGGGGCTGAGGAGGGCGCGCGGGCCGAGCTTGTCCGCAGCAGCCGGCGCTACCCGGGTCGGACAGCTTGCCCCAGATCGGGGTGGACACGGTGGTGGCGAGCTGTCCGCGCGTCCTGCCCCGCTCGACCACTCCGCCGCCGGATGGAACGTCAGGGCGCGGCAACTGGTGTGCGGCTGGATGCGGTAGCTCCTTGCTCCACCGGAGCTGGCGCTGCCGTCGGGCGTCCTGCCACTCTGCCGCTGGATGGAACGTCAGGCGTGGCAACTGGTGTGCGGCTGGATGCGGTAGCTCCTTGCTCCACCGGAGCTGGCGCTGCCGTCGGGCGTCCTGCCACTCTGCCGCCGGATGGAACGTCAAGCGCGGCCACTGGTGTGCGGCTGGATGCGGTAGCTCCTTGCTAGGTCAGAAGCCGAGTTGTTGACGGATCGTCGCGAGAGTGTGCGCCGACTCCAGCGTGTGCTCGGTGTCGGCAGCCGCCACCGCCTGCGCGAGCGCATCCGTGACGACGATCGACGTCAGGACCTCGGCGGTGATACCAGTGACCGTGTTGGGGACGTGCATGGCGACCGTGACGTCGCCGGCCAGGCGTTCGGCGACTTTCTGTTCGCTGAGCAGGATGATGTGGGCGCCGACCGCGCGGGAGCGGGCGATGACGGCTTCGGCGTCCAGGATCAGGCGGCCGGGGGCGATCACGACGACGACGTCGCCGTGCTGGATGGCGAGCAGGTCGTCGGCGAGGCGGAAGCCTGAGGTGGTGATCGCGCGAGCCGGGCGGCCGAGGCGGCGGAGTTTCAGGGTGAGGTGCTCGGCGGCGACGTAGTTCGCGCCGAAGCCGTACGAGACGATCTCACGCGCGTCGAGCAGGAGGCGGACCGCTTCGGCGTACGCGTCCAGCGGGAAGCCTTCGTTGAGGAACTCGATCCGCTCGACGGCCTCGGTGATCACCTTGTCCCAGACGTGCTTGGGGTCGCCGCCGGTGGAGGTGATCCGGTCTCGAAGCCGCTGCTCGCGCTGCGCGGTGCCGAACGGGGACGCGACCTTGTCCTTCAGCTCGGCCAGGCCCTTGTACCCGAGCGCCTGCAGCGTCCGGATCACGGTCGCGTTGCTGGTCCGGCTCTCCACGCCCAGGTCGGCCGCGGACAGGTAGAGCAGCCGCTCCGGCGAGATCTCCGACAGTGACCGGCAGACGGCCTGTGCGGCCGGGGTGAACTCGTCCCAATGGTCACGAATTCGCATCCGCAGCTCCGCGATCGCCGGATTCTTTGCCGTAACCCCTGTTACCTCATCGGTCATCTGTGTATCATCCGATCCCATCGAGCCTGTAACGAACCGTTCAAAAGACGGTCCCCTGTAATGCCATGGTAAGTCCCCACAAGGAGTTCCGTCCTGATGAGGATCATCGAGGTGTCGAGTCCGTCGGCCTATGATCGCGGACTGCAGTACGGTCGCGCAGCCGCCGACCTGGTCGCGGCGTCGATCGACTACTACCGCGCCGCGTTCGAGCAGCAGCTCGGCCGCACCTGGACCGAGGTCCAGACCCTGTCCGCGCCGTGGGAACGACTGATCGGCACCGACTTCCCCGAACTGTACGAGGAGATGCGGGGCATCGCGGCCGGATCGGGTGTCGCCGTCCGCGAGATCGTCGTGCTGAACTGCCGCGGCGAGATCGTGTACGACGCCGCCGTGTACCGGAAGACCACCGACGAGGTCCCGGACGGCTGCACCTCCTTCTCGCTGACCGGCGAGGCGGCGGCCGACGGCCACGTCTACGCCGGCCAGAACTGGGACTGGCGGCACGCGGTCAAGGACACCGTCGTGGTCCTCAAGGTGGTCCAGCCGCCCAAACCCACCATCATCATCCAGACCGAGGCCGGCCAGATCGGCCGGCACGGTGCCAGCAGCAACGGCTTCGCCCTGAACGCGAACGGCCTCGGCGGCCGTTTCGACGAGACGGTCGGCGTACCGCAGACGGTGATCCGCCGGCTCGTCCTGGACTCGACCACCATCTCCGACGCGCTCAAGGTGCTGATCCGCACCAAGGCGCACATCGCGAGCAACGCGCTGCTGACCGACCGATCCGGTTTCAGCATCGACCTCGAGACGACTCCCGGCGCCCACGGCTGGGAGTACCCGGCCGCCGACGGGTTGCTTGTGCACGGCAACCACTACCAGGCGTTCGTGCCGCCGCAGCTGGCGGCACAGCACCGCCCGATGTCTCCCGACTCCCTGCTCCGGGTGCCGCAGGCCCGGAAGGGGCTGAAGGAGGCAGCGCGTACGACCGACGTACCGAAAGCAGTCCGCACCGCGATGTCGGACCACCTGGGGCAGCCCGACTCGCTCTGTGCCCATCCCGACGACCGGCTCGGCCCGCTGAGCCAATGGTCGACCGTGCTGTCCAGCCTGGTCGATCTCACCACCGGCGACTACCGCGTCGCAGCAGGCACCCCGTGCGAGCACGACTACGAGCTCGTGCCCTTCAATCTTTACGACTAGGAGTACCCATGTCCGCCACCTCCTTGAAGAGGTTCACCACCGGTACGGCGCTGGCCGCGGCCGGCCTGCTCGTCGCCGCGGGCTGTGGTGACGGCAGCAGCCCCGCGCAGTCGCCGGCCCTGGACCAGATCAAGCTGGTCAACAGCACCCCGGCCGCGGCCGGGCAGCTCGACAAGGCGATCTGGTTCATGCCGAAGGAGCCGCGCTCCCTCGACCTGGACAACGACGCGGCGAACTCGCAGAGCGACCTGATCCTGTCCAACGTCTGCGACCGGCTGCTGCAGCTGCAGCCCGACCTGACCCTGAAGCCGGGGCTGGCCGAGAAGTACGTGTGGAAGGACGCGACCACGCTGGTCTTCACGATCCGCCAGGGCGTCACCTTCCACGACGGTACGCCGATGACGGCGGACGACGTGCTGTGGAGCCTGGACCGGCACCGCGCCGACGGCGCCGCCGAGTCCGACGAGTACGTGAACGTGACCGGCGTCAGCAAGACCGGCCCGAACGAGGTGACGGTCAAGTTCAAGCAGTCCGACGCGGTGTTCGTCGAGGCGATCGCCGGCGACGCCGGCGTCGTCCTGAGCAAGAAGGGTGTCGAGGCGCAGGGCAGCAAGTACGGCACGCCGAGCGGGACCGACGCCTGCACCGGGCCGTTCCAGCTCAAGGAGTGGCAGTCCGGCAAGTCGATCACGCTGACCAAGGCGCCGAACTTCTGGAACAAGGAGAAGGCGGCCAAGACCGACGAGATCACCTTCAAGTGGGGCAGCGACGATGTCATCGTCAACTCCCTGAAGACCGGTGAGGCGACCGGCTCGTACCTGGAGAACCTGTCGTCGGCGACCCAGCTGGCCTCCGGCGGCACCACCACCGTCAGCCAGGGCCCGGACACCCGGGTCTGGAACATGATGATCACCGACCGCGGCGGTCTCGGCGACGTCCGGCTGCGCAAGGCGCTGGCGATGTCGATCGACCGGGAGGGGATCGCCAAGGCGGCCTTCTCCGGGCTCGGCCAGCCGTGGAAGGAGCCGGTCGGTTCCGGTGCCTGGGGCTACGAGAAGGACAAGTTCAAGTCGGCGTACGACGCCCTGCAGGGCCTGCCCTCGAAGCCCGCGCAGAGCGACCTCGACGCCGCCAAGAAGCTGGTCGGCGAGGTCGGCCAGACCCAGCCGCTGATCATCGCCAGCGACGGCTCGCCGGTCCGCAACGTGATCGCGAACGCGTTCGTCGACGCCGCCCAGAAGATCGGGCTGAAGGCCTCGATCACGCAGATCCCGACCGCGCAGTACGACCCGTACGACGAGGCGATCCGCAAGAGCGTCGACGTGCTGACCGACGACTACTTCATCTCCAAGAACGACCCGGTCGGCTTCTACAAGAACGGCGCCAGCACCTCGACGGTGCAGTGGCTGCTCAACGACCCGGCGTACGACGAGCTGGTGAACAAGGGCCGTGGTGCCCTGGACGACGGTGCCCGCGCCGACATCGCGATCCAGCTGGCCCAGAAGTGGGCCGAGGCGATGCCGTGGATCCCGGTGGTGGACAGCCCGAGCACGGTGGCGCTGTCGTCGAAGGTGACCGGTGTCCCGGCCAGCGGCTGCTACCGCTACTCGCCGTGGGCCGCCGACCTCGGGACCAAGGGGGCCTGACCGATGGTCGCACTGCGGCGCCTCGGCGCGATGGTGCTCACCCTGGTGATCAGCTCGTTCGTGATCTTCGCCGGGATGTACGCAGCGCCCGGTGACCCGGTCGCGTTCCTGATCGGCAACCCGGAGAACATGACACCGGAGCGGATCGCCGCGGTGCGGGCCGAGTACCACCTGGACCAGTCGTTCCTGCAGCAGTACCTGATCTGGGCCAAGGACCTGCTGCACGGCGACTTCGGTTCGTCGTTCGTCTACCAGTTGCCGGTCACCGATCTGCTCGGCAGCCGGCTGCCGGTCACCCTGTCCCTGGTCGCGTACGCCGGGGTGCTGTTCATCGTGATCGGTGTCCTGCTCGGCGTGGTCTCCGCGCTGCGCAAGGGCACCGCGCTCGACGCGCTGATCACCGGCGTCACCACCTTCGCCACCTCGATCCCGAACTTCGTGGTCGCGGTGGTGCTGATCTCGGTGTTCGCGGTGAAACTGCGCTGGTTCTCGGTGTCGGGTCCGGGCGAGGGGTTCCTCGGCCGGATCCACCACCTCACCCTGCCGGCCATCGCGCTCGCCCTCGGGGCGATCGCGGTGGTCAGCCGGGTCACCCGGCAGACGATGGTCGAGCAGCAGAGTCTCGACCACGTCGAGGCGGCCCGGTCGTACGGTCTCGCGTCCCGGAAGACCGTCACCCGGCACGTGCTGCGCAACTCCCTCGGCCCGATCGTGACGATGTGCGGGCTGATCCTGGCCGGCATGCTGGCCGGCACGGTCGTGGTCGAGGGGGTCTTCGGGCTGAACGGGATCGGCAGCCTGCTGGTGGAGGCGATCAACACCCACGACTTCCCGGTGGTGCAGGCCATCCTGCTCTACATGGTGATCGCCTACATGGCCGTCACCGTGATCGTCGACCTGATCTATCCGTTGCTCGATGCAAGGGTTCTGGCCAGGAGCACCTCATGACCGTTGACCTGTCCGCGCCCGTCCTGACTGCGACGGCGACCCGCCGCCGTCAGGAGTGGCCCTTCTACCTCAGCGCCGGCGTGCTGGCGCTGGCGGTGATCGCCGCGGTGTTCGCGCCGCTGGTGTCACCGTTCGACCCGTCGCAGACCGACTTCAGCGCGCTCTGGCAGCCGCCGAGCGCGACGCACTGGCTGGGTACCGACCAGCTGGGCCGCGACATCCTGTCGCGGATCATCCACGGTGCCCGGCCGAGTCTGCTCGGCGCGATCGCGCTGCTCGCGGTCGCGACCGTGATGGGTGTGCTGATCGGCATCACCGCCGCCTGGAAGGGCGGCTGGGTCGACACGGCGCTGAGCCGGGTGACCGACGTGATGTTCGCCTTCCCGGGCCTGCTGTTCGTCGTACTGGTGATCGCGGTGTTCGACCGCGGTCAGCTCACCTCGGTGCTCGGCATGGCGCTGGCCTACGCGCCCGCGATCGCGAAGTTCACCCGCGCGATCGCGCTGGAGGAGATGGCCCGCCCGTACGTCGACGCCTACCGGCTGCAAGGAGTCGGTGGGGCCGTCCTGTGCGGCAAGTACCTGCTGCCGAACCTGATGCCCACACTCGTCGGCTACCTGGTCGTGCTGTTCGGCGAGGGCCTGATGAGTCTGGCCTCGCTGAACTTCCTCGGCTTCGGCTCGCAGCCGCCGAGCTCGGAGTGGGGCCTGATGGTGCAGGAAGGCCGGACCGGTGTCATCCAGGGCATCGTCGGCCCGGCCCTGATCCCCGGTCTGACGATCGCGATCGTGGTGGTCGCGACCAATGTCATCGGCGTCCGGCTGGCCGACAAGCTGGCGGTGAGGAAATGAGCATGCTGCTCGAGATCGAGGACCTGACGCTGCGGGTCCCGACGGTGGAGATCCTGCGCGGGATCTCGCTGCAGGTCGCGACCGGTGAGACGGTCGGGCTGGTCGGTGAGTCCGGGTCGGGCAAGTCGACGACCGCCCGCGCCGCGCTCCGGCTGTTCCCGGACGAGGCGCAGGCCGGCGGCCGGGTCAGCGTCGGGGGAGTGGACGTGCTGTCCGCCGACGACGCGACCGTGCAGAACATCCGCGCGAACGACGCCGCGATGATCTTCCAGGCCCCTCGTACGGCGCTCAACCCGGTCCGCCGGATCGGCGACTCGGCCACCGAGCGGCTGGTCCAGGTACACGGGCTGAACAAGAAGGCCGCGCGGTCCAAGCTGCTCACGCTGTTCGAGCACGTCGGCCTGCGTGACCCGGAGTCGCTGCTGCGCAAGTACCCGCACCAGCTGTCCGGCGGGATGCTGCAGCGGGTCGTGATCGCGGCGGCGCTGAGCATCGACCCGAAGCTCCTGCTGGCCGACGAGGCGACGAGCGCTCTGGACGTGACGACGCAGGCCGAGGTGCTTGCCCTGCTCAAGCGGTTGCGCGGCGAGCGGGACCTCGGCGTCCTGTTCATCACCCACGACCTGCACCTGGCGGCGGCGTACTGCGACCGGGTGTACGTGATGCGGGAAGGGCTGATCGTCGACCACCAGCCGGGGGCGACGATCTTCGAGAACCCGACCAACGAGTACACCCGGCAGCTGTCGGAGGCCGTCCCGACGCTGCCCGAGCAGGACGAGGTGGTGACCCGATGAGCGTGCTCGCGGTCGACAAGCTCTGTAAGACCTTCCACGGCAAACGCGGCGCCGCTCCCGTCGTCGCGGCCCGGGACATCAGCTTCTCCGTCGAGGCCGGCGGTTCGCTCGGTGTCGTCGGGGAGTCCGGCTCCGGCAAGACCACCGTCGCCCGGATGCTGGTCGGGCTGTCCAGTCCTGATCAGGGCACGGTCACGGTCGACGGCCGGGAGACCAAGGCGTTCGAGCGCGGCAAGGCCGCCCGGCTGCGGCGCGCCCGCGAGATCCAGATGGTCTTCCAGGACCCCTACACCTCGCTCGACCGCCGGCTCAGCGTCGAGTCGTGCCTGCGCGACGTACTGAACCGGCACCGGCCGGACCTGGCCAAGGCGGCCGTCGCCGCCGAGGTCGGCAACCTGCTCGACCAGGTCGGGCTCGCGTCGAAGCTCGCCGCGTCCCGGCCGCACGAGCTCAGCGGCGGCCAGCGGCAGCGGGTCGCGATCGCGCGGGCGCTCGCCGTACGGCCGAAGGTGCTGGTCCTCGACGAGGCGGTCTCCGCGCTCGACGTCTCCGTCCAGGCCAAGATCCTGGCCTTGCTCAACGAGATCCGCGACGCGCTCGGGATCGCGCTGGTCTTCGTCAGCCACGACCTCGCGGTGGTCGGTGAGGTCACCGACCACATCCTGGTGATGTACCGCGGCGACGACGTCGAGCAGAACGCCACCGCCGAGCTGCTCCGCCGGCCCCGGCACCCCTACACCCAGATGCTGCTCTCCTCGGCCCCCGCGCCCGGCTGGCAGCCGGAACGCGTGGCCGAACTGCGGGCCGCATTCGCACTCACCGAAGGACGTTCATGACCGACACCCAGCAGGTCGCCCCTACCGCTGCGTTCTACCAGCGCGGGTCGATCCCGATCTTCGCCTCCCAGGCCGACCCGCGGCTGCACTACCTGCTCTACGTGCCCAAGCAGCTGCAGGACGACGACCGGGCGCCGCTGCTGGTGGTCCAGCACGGGACCGCGCGGACCGCGGCGAAGTACCGCGACAACCTCAAGGACTTCGCCGACGAGTACGGCGTGGTGATCCTGACGCCGATCTTCCCGGCCGGGCTGATCGACCCCAACGACCTGCACAACTTCAAGTTCATCGAGTACGAGGGCATCCGCTTCGACCACATGCTGCTGTCGATCGTCGACGAGGTGGCCGAGCGGTTCCCGGTGGCGGCGGACAAGTTCTACCTGCACGGGTTCTCCGGCGGCGGGCAGTTCACGCACCGGTTCCTGTACCTGCACCCGGACCGGCTCGCGGCGGCCTCGATCGGGGCGCCGGGCCGGATCACCCAGCTCGACGACACGCTGGAGTGGTGGCTGGGGACGAAGGGGTTCGAGCAGAAGTTCGGGCAGAAGATCGACTTCGACGCGCTGCGCCGGGTGCCGATCCAGATGGTGGTCGGCACCGAGGACGTCGAGACCTGGGAGATCAACAACCCCGGCGAGTCGAACTGGATGGACGGCGTCGAGAAGACCGGCAGCACCCGCATCGAGCGGCTCCGCACCCTGGAGCGCAACTACCGCTCCCACGGCCTCGACGTCACCTTCGACATGGTCGACGGCGCCGCTCACTCCGGCAGCGCGATGCTCCCCACGGTCACCCGCTGGATGGCCGGCCTGCTGGCGGCCAAGGCCTGATCCGTACGACGTACTGACGTCCCGCCCCGCTCAGCCGGCGGTGCACCCGGTCCCTGCCCTGGGTGCACCGCCCCGCCCCACTGCTCCTGGCGCCGCGCTCACGCGGCGGCCCGGGCCCGGTTCTGCTCGGCCCACACCGCCCGCCGCAACTTCGCCTTGTCCGGGTACCCGGCGGCCTGCCCGATCACGTACACGTCGTGACTGCGCATGTTCACCATCGCCGCCACGTACCAGACCGGGTTCCCCTCGGCCAGCATGCTGACGATCATCTGGTTGGCGCTGTTCCCGTTCATGCTGACCCTCTCCCTTGTTTTTCGCTCTCACTGGTACGTCGGACCAGAACTCCCGAAATCGACATCGGGGGGAGGAGAATCTTCGAGCGGGGCCGGACAACGCTGCTCGTCGTCGGACAAGGCGAACCTCCGGACCTCCAGGTCAAACGTTGTCAAGGCAAACATCGACCGTTGGGCGCACCGATCGACCGCTCAGCGGACAGGGTTACGAGAATCGCCGTCTCGATTCCGGTCTGACCCTTCGGAGGCGATAGATTCGAGGTCCCCCCCACGTGTGGAGGTCCCACTCCCCCCGGGACCCGCACGGGCGAGTGCCCCGATCCAAGGTCGGGGCACTCGTTTTTTCAGCTGCTGCCGCTGCGCCGGTAGAGCAGCGACGCGAACGTCACCGAGAAGACCAGCAGGCCGCCGCACCACGCGAGCGCGATCCAGCCGCTGCTGCCCAGCGGCGTACCGGTCAGGAAGCTGCGCACGGTCTCGATCACCGGCGTGATCGGCTGGTGCTCGCTGATCGGGCGGAGCCAGCCCGGCATCGTCTCGGGCGGCACGAACGCGCTGCTCAGGTACGGCAGGAACAGCATGAAGAAGCTCAGCGTGCTCGCCGACTCGACCGTCTTCGCGATCACGCCGAGCCCGGCCGCGAGCCAGGACAGCGCGATCACGTACAGCGCGAGCAGGCCGATCGCGCCCAGCCATTCCAGCGGTGTTGCGTTCGGCCGAAAGCCCATCGCCAGCGCCGCGAGCAGCACGATCGCGGTCGACGCCGCGTTCCGGACCACGCTCGCGGTGACGTGCCCGGTCAGCACCGCGAAACTGCGCACCGGCAACGAGCGGAGCCGGTCGATCATGCCCTTCGTCATGTCGTCGGCGACCGCCATCGCGGTGTTCGAGGCGCCGTACCCGGTGGTCAGCAGCAGGATCCCGGGCACCACGTAGTTGATGTACGCCGTACCGGTCTCGATCGCGCCGCCGAACACGTAGACGAACAGCATCATCATCAGCAACGGCAGCAGGATCGACACGAACAGGGTGTCCACGTTGCGCCGGCTGAGCCGGATGCTGCGGTCGATCATCGTCGCGGTGTCGCTCAGCGCGGCCGCGAACCCCTCGTGGCTCATGCGGTCTCCTTGGCGGTCAGGGTGAGGAACACATCGTCGAGCGTCGGCCGGTGCGACGAGACACGCTGGGGTTGCAGACCCTGCGCCCGCAGATCGTCCAGTACGGCGTGCAGGTGCGCGGCCGTCCCGTCCGACGGCAGGTTCACCAGTACGCCGTCCGCGAGGCCGTTCAGCGCCTGCGCCGTCTTCTGCGCGTCGACCGGGTCGGTGAAATAGAGCTCGATCCGCTCGCCGCCGACCTGGCTCTTGAGTGCGTCCGCGGTCCCGGCCGCGGTGATCCGGCCGTGGTCGAGCAGCACGATCCGGTCGGCCAGGCGGTCGGCCTCCTCGAGGTACTGGGTGGTGAGCAGGATCGTGGTCCCGTCCCGGACCAGTTCGCCGATCGCCTCCCACATGGTCAGCCGGCTGGCCGGGTCGAGCCCGGTGGTCGGCTCGTCCAGGAAGATCACCCGCGGCCGGCCGATCAGGCTCATCGCGAGGTCGAGGCGGCGGCGCATGCCGCCGGAGTACGTCTTCACCCGGCGGTCCATCGCGTCGGTGAGGCCGAAGCGTTCGAGCAGGTCTTGGGTCCGCTGCCTCGCTTGGCCGCGGCCGAGATGCATCAGGCGGCCGACCATGACGAGGTTCTCGCGCCCGGTCTGGTTGTCGTCGACCGCGGCGTACTGGCCGGTCAGGCTGATCACGCCGCGGACCTTGGCCGCCGCGTGCACCACGTCGTACCCGGCGATGGACGCGGTGCCGGCGGTCGGGCGGGTGAGCGTGGTCAGGATCCGCACGGTGGTGGTCTTGCCGGCGCCGTTCGGGCCGAGCAGGGCGAGCACTTCGCCCTCTTCTACTTCCAGGTCGACCCCGCTCAACACCTCGGTACTGCCGTACGTCTTGGTCAGGCCGGTCGCCTCGACGATCATGATCATCCCCTTACTGCGTATCATCTACGCTAATTAGCGTAGCAGGTACGCAGTAGTCGTTTCTAGACTGGCGAGGTGGAGATGAGCGAGCTGCCCGCGGACGTGGTGCTGATGTGGGGGCTGAAGGACACCGCCCGGCGCGGCCCGAAGCCGTCGCTGACCGTCGACGACATCACCCAGGCCGCGATCGAGCTCGCCGACGCCGAGGGCCTGGCCGCGGTCTCGATGGCCCGCGTCGCCGAACGCCTCGGCAACTCGACGATGGCGCTCTACCGGCACGTGAAGAGCAAGGACGACCTGCTCACGCTGATGTCGGACGCCGCCTTGGAGCACCCCGAACCGATGCCGGAAGGCGTCGACTGGCGCACCGGCCTGACGTTCTGGGCCGACAACGTCCTGACCGTGACGCGCCGGCACACCTGGTACTCACAGCTCACTTTGTCGGGTCCGCCCACCGGCCCGAAGAACCTGGCCTGGTTCGACTCCGCGCTGTCCGTTCTGGCCGACACCGGTCTGTCCGAGGAGGGCAAGGTCGGTGTGGTGATGGGCCTGCTCACCTACGTCCACGGTCAGATCCGCCTGTCCCTCGACCTCGCCGCAGGCTTCGCCGACAAGCCCGAGCTCTTCAGCCGGTACGGCGCGGTCCTGAAGGCCGTCGTCGATCCCCAGCGCCTCCCTGCCCTGGCTCGAGTCCTCGCCGCGGGGGTTTTCGACACCGAGATCACCTACGAAGAGTCCGACAACGAGGACTTCGACTTCGGCCTGCAGCTCTACCTGGACGGCGTCGCGGGTTTCATCGAGCGCACCTGCGGCTAGAGCTGAAGGATCGCGTCCGCCGACGGTTTGGTGGCGGCGATCAGCTGCGCGTTGTGCTCGTCCGAGCCGAACGTGCGCGCGTGTGCTTCCTCAGGTGAGCGCCCGAAGCGGCGATGACGGGCTTCGAGGCGGGAATGGCGGACCTTGTCGGGGAGGTCGATGTACCAGACCTCGTCGATGAGTGAGCGACCAGTTGCCCACGGCTCCTGATCGAGGAGCAAGTAGTTGCCTTCGGTCACCACCAGGTCGATCTCCGGCCCGACGCCGATGCTCGCGGCGATCGAGTCCTCGAGCCGGCGGTCGAAGCGTGGCGCCCAGACCGTCGTCCCGTCGCGCTCCTTCAGCCGGCGCAGCAGCGCCACGAACCCACCGGCGTCGAACGTCTGCGGCGCCCCCTTCACCTCCGCCTGCCCGAGCGCCTCCAGCGCCGACTGCGCGAGGTGGTACCCGTCCATCGGCACCAGCGCGACCCGCACCCCGTCCGCGCTGAGTTCGGCGACCAGGCGTTCGGCGTACGTCGACTTACCGGCAGCAGGAGCGCCCGTGATGCCGAGGATCGCGCGCTCAGGTGACGAGGCCAGCTCGGCGGCGCGGTGGCGGGCGGCGAGCGGGTCGAGGGAGCGCATCCCCAGATCCTAGATCCGGCCGCCGGGCGCGGGGGGACTTTGCGCAACGAGTTGAGCTGTGACACTCCGGTTGGTCCGTGGCGTCGAACAGTGCAGAGGCGGACAGAACGTTTTCGGGCGGTCGTTACGTCTTTGTCTACAAGGGATGCCGATCAACCGACCCGGAGGTGCGCTGTGCTCGCCACGACTCTGAGTCCAACTCGACAAGCCCGGCTGACAGTAGGAGCTGTCGACGCCGCGACGTACCTGGCCGCCGGTGATCTGTACGGCGGCCGGAGCTTCCTGCAGAACCCGTCCTGGGCGCAGGTCAAGCCCGACTGGCGCCCGGAGCTGCTCGCCTGGCGTGACGCCGACGGCGAGATCGTCGGTACGGCGCTGGTGCTGCACCGCGGCGTTCCCGGCGTACGGCGGTCGTTCGCGTACCTGCCGGAGGGCCCGGACATCGACTGGACCGACCCGGCGCTCGACCGCTGGCTGACGCCGCTGATCGAGCATCTCGTCGAGGGTGGCGCGTTCGCCGTACGGCTCGGTCCGCCGCCGGCGCTCCGACGGTGGAAGGCTGCGACGCTGAAGACCGCAGCCGGTCCGTCGCTGCGGATCGGGGACGTGTTGCCCGATCTCGTCGAGCCGGTCGGGTCGTCGGTGAGCGACCGGCTGCGGTCGCTCGGCTGGGCGCGCTGCGAGGACGGCGGCGACGCTCAGCCGCGGTTCGTCTTCCAGGTTCCGCTGCCCTCGCTGGACGGCGTGCTGACCGCGATGAACAGCGAGTGGCAACGAAACCTGAAGAAATCAGTGCGATCCGGCATCGAAACGCGGATAGGTGCCGAGGGCGACTTACCGGCGTTCTACCAGTTGCTCCAGACAACTGAGCAGCGCAACGGCTTCCGGCTCGGGCGGACGCTCGGCTACTACCAGCGCCAGTACCGCGCGCTCAACGCCGAAGCGCCCGGCCGGATGCGGCTGTACCTGGCGTCGTACGACGGCGAGGTGCTCGCCGCGCACACGATGAACGTGGTCGGGCGCCGGGTCTGGTACCAGACGGGTGCGTCGGCGAGCCATCGTCGCGACGTACGACCGAGTCATGCGTTGCAGTGGCGGATGATGCAGGACGCCTTCAAGCACGGTGCCGCGTACTACGACATGCGGGGGATCTCGGACTGTCTCGATCCGGAGCGGCGCGAGTACGGGCTGCTGCGGTGGAAGCTCGGGACCGGTGGGGATGTGGTCGAGACGCTGGGGGAGTGGGAGCTGACGCTGCCTGGGGTGGTCAACCAGACGTTGCATCATGCAATGCGGCGTTACCGGGCGCGGTGAGCCTTGATTGCCACGTCGACGATGTCCGCACGCGGCTCGCTGAGGTCGAGGTCGAGCGGCTTCCACTCCGCGAAGTCCGTGGAGCCGCCGACCTCGAGCGTGCCGAGGGTGCCGCCGGTGATCGTCGCGCGGTAGACGACACGAACCGACTTGAACGGCAGCGGCCGGTCCGGCTCGCTCGGCGCGGTGAACGAGTGCACGACCAGCGGCTCGTGCAGCACCACGTCGTACCCGGTCTCCTCGAGCACCTCGCGAACGACAGCCTGCTCGACGGTCTCGTCGTACTCGACCCCGCCGCCCGGCAGCGACCAGCACGGCGCGTCGCGCTTGGTGCCGTTGAACCAGGTGAGCAGGATCCGGCCGCTGTCGTCCACGATCACCGCGTACGCCGCCAGCCGCGTGTGGTACTCCGTGAAGTGCATCCGGTCATCGTAGGACGGCGCCCAGGTAGCCGTCGGGCCGGACGAGCAGCTCGTCACCCTCGTCGGCGTCGTAGTGGAGGAACGCCTCGGGAGAGGCGTACGCGGTGCCGGTCGGGTTGCCCCGGACAACGTCCACGGTGTGCGGGTGGTTGCTCGGAGCATCGGGTGCGAACCGGAGCAGCGTCTCGTGCGGCCCGCGGAACAGCTCGAAGAGCCGTGTCCGCTTGCCCTCAGCATCGACCATCGGTGAGTCCGGCGCCCGGTCGCCGGTGGTGAGCCGCGCGGGATCGCCCGGGTCCCGGTAGCTGATGTCGAGCTGCTGGGTGTCCCGGCCGCGCTCGTGCGCGCCCTCGTCGCCGTCCTGGTACTTCTTCATGATCCCGGTGCTGATCCCCAGCACCCGCTCGGCGTTGGTCCGCCGCTCGGTCTCGTACGACGCCAGCAGCTCCTCGTTGCCGCTGGCAAGCTTCCAGCCGAGGTTGTACGCGTCCTGGACGCCGGTGTTCAGCCCTTGACCGCCGGTCGGCGGGTGCACGTGCGCGGCGTCGCCGGCCAGGAACACGCGGCCGTCGCGGAACCGCTCGGCGAGCCGGATGTTCGGCCGCCAGATCGTCGACCAGGTCAGATCGCGGAGCTTGGCGACGCCTGGTCCGGCGTACCGGTCGACGAGCTCCTGCAGGGTCTCCAGGGTCGGGTCGAGCTGGTCGTCGTCGAGCGGCGTCCCGAACTGGAACTGGTCGCCGCCGGACAGCGGGGTCATGATCACGCCACTCATCGGGTTGGTGCCCTGGGCGAACCAGTAGCCGAAATCGTGGTCGAGCCCGTCGGCCGCGACGTCGCCGAGCAGCATCCGGACCGACTCGTCGGTGACGCCGGTGAACGGGATGCCGAGCACCTTGCGGACGGTGCTGCGGCCGCCGTCGGCGCCGACCAGGTGGTCGACGGTGACGATCTCGCCGGTGGACAACGTCGCTGTTACCTGGTCCTCATCTTGGGTGAAGGTGTCGAGGCCGGTACTGAGTTCCACCTGGACGCCGTACTCGGCGAGCTTGGCGCGCAGGATCGCCTCGGTCCTCGACTGACCGAGCATCAGCGCGTTGGGGTACGGCGAGTCGGCGGTCGGCTCGACGATCGGCGCCATCCGGCGCTCCTGGATGAACTTCCCGTCGATCACGACCTTCATGGCCGGCGCGGGGATTCCCTGAGCGAGCACCTCGTCGAGCACGCCGAGGTCCTCGAACACCTCCATCGTCCGCGGCTGCAGGCCGTCGCCACGGGAGCCCTCGAAGTAGCCGGTGGCCTGATCGACCACGCGGACGGCGATCCCGCGCCGAGCCAGGTCGATGCCGAGGACGAGCCCGGTGGGGCCGGCGCCGGCGATCAGTACGTTCATGTCTTCTCCGCTTCGCTGAATTATGATTCACTGAATCTGAATTCAGTGTGCGCGTCGCTAGTGTTCGCTGTCAAGGAGGTGGTCGGGATGCTGACGGGTAGCCGCAAGGAGAAGGCGGCCGGGACCGAGGCCGCGCTGAAGCAGGCCGCGCGCGAGGTGTTCGCCGAGCGCGGGTACCTGAACACGAAGATCACCGACATCACCGCGGCGGCCGGCCGCGCGACCGGCTCGTTCTACAACCACTTCGCCAGCAAGGAGGAGCTGCTCGAAGCACTCCTGACCGACATGCTCGCGGAGGCCGACACCGTCGTACTGGACGATGCGGAGCACTCAGCCGACTTCAGCGACCGGGCAGCGATCCGGTGGCACGTGGCGATGTTCTGGCGGTTCTACCAGGCGCACCTGCCGGAGATGGTCGCGCTGAAACAGGCGTCGATGGTCGACCCGGTCCTGGCCCGGCGGCTCCAGCAACTCATGGCCGACGACGACGCCCACATGGTCGAGCACTTCGCCCATCTGCCGAACCCACCCGCGGACCCGACACATCACATCTCGGCGATGAACGCCCTGATGGAGGGCTTCGCCTACCAGTGGCTGGTCGTCAATGCCGCCGACGGGCGCACGATCGCCGAGGACGAGGCGGTCGACCTACTGACCGACCTCCTGCACCACGGCTTGGCGGGCAGCTGATCAGTCCTCCGGCGGCGGAGGCTCCTCCGCGCCTTCCCGTTCGTCCCGGTCCGCCCACTCCAGCAGCGTGTCCAACGTGTACGGGTTGTCGTCGATCGCCGCGTGCAGATCCCCGAGCTCCGCGAACCGCGCCGGCACCGTCGCGATCGTGAACTCCCGCGGCTCCACGTCGTCCACCTCGTCCCACCGGATCGGCGTCGACACGGTCGCCTCGGGATTCCCCCGCACCGAGTACGCGGCCGCGATCGTGTGATCCCGCGCATTCTGATTGAAGTCCACGAACAACTTCTTCGGATCGCGATCCTTACGCCACCAGGTCGTCGTCACATCCTCCGGCGCCCGCCGCTCCACCTCCCGCGCGAAGGCCAGCGCGGCACGCCGTACATCAGAGAACCCGTGCTCAGGCTTGATCCGCACGTACACGTGCAGCCCCGACCCACCCGACGTCTTCGGATACCCATCCGCCCCGAGCTCAGCCAACAGCTCCCGCGTCACGTTCGCCACCTTGCGCACCCGATCGAACGGACACTCCGGCATCGGATCCAGATCGATCCGCCACTCGTCCGGCTTCTCGGTGTCAGCCCGCCGGCTGTTCCACGGATGGAACTCCACCGTCGACATCTGCACCGCCCAAGCAACATGCGCGACCTCGGTCACGCACAGCTCGTCGGCCGTCCGGTTGTACCGCGGAAACTTCACCCGCACGGTCTCCATCCACTCCGGAGCCCCGTGCGGCAACCGCTTCTGATGCACCTTCTCGCCCGCGACCCCCTCGGGAAACCGGTGCAGCATGCACGGCCGCTCCCGCAACGCGTTCACGATCCCGTCCCCGACCGCCAGGTAGTACTTCACCAGATCGAGCTTCGTCTCACCCCGCGCCGGAAAGTACACCCGATCCGGATTGGAAATCCGCACAACCCGCTCGCCAACCTCCAGCTCGATCGCCGGCGACTTGCTCTTCGCAGCCTTCTTCGCCCCACCCTTAGACCCCGCCGAGGACTCAGCCATACCGCCAACCTAACCGCCCCAGGGGACATCCAGCACTCACCAACCCGTCACAACCCACCTCGCACGCGCGCCCCCAGGCGGCAGACGCCGGTCAGGCGCCGGGTTACTGAGTGCTGCACGTCCGCCGGCTGATCGACCGACACCCACCACTGACCAACCACTGTCGACCCCGCCGCCTGCCCGCCCAGCCGCACCCGAAATTCCAGCCCACCGCGCGCTTGATCAGTGCTGCATGTCGACGCCATCCAGTTCCCGACCCGCGGCGAGGGCCCGACCCCGGCCGTCAGACCAGGCGCGTCAACCACCCGTGGTCGTCGGGGATCCGGCCGTACTGGAGGTTGAGGAGGGTCTTCCGCAGAGTCGCGGTGATCGGGCCGACGCCGTGGTTGACCTCCGGGTTGCCGATGACGAGGTCGCCCTCGGGCCAGGCGAGACGCCCGATGGGGGTGATGACGGCGGCGGTCCCGGAGGCGAACACCTCGGTGATGTCACCCGACCGGACGCCTTCGCGCCACTCGTCGGCGGAGACGCGGCGTTCGACGACGGTGTGGCCGAGGTCGCGGGCCAGGTCGATGACCGACGTACGGGTGACCCCTTCGAGGATCGAGCCGGAGAGCTCGGGGGTGACGATCGTGCCGTCGGCGTGGACGAAGAAGAGGTTCATGCTGCCGATCTCCTCCAGCCAGCGGCGCTCGACCGCGTCGACGAAGGCGACCTGGTCGCAGCCGTTCGCAACCGCCTCGGCGAGGGCGGCGAGGCTGGCGGCGTAGTTGCCGCCGCACTTGGCCGCGCCCGTGCCGCCCGGCGTGGCGCGAATGGAGGAGGTGGTCAGCCAGATCGACACCGGCTTCGGACCGGTCTCGAAGTACGCACCGGCGGGAGAAGCGATGACGCCGAACAGCACCTCGTTGGCCGGCCGCACACTCAGCGCCGCCTCGGTGGCGATCATGTACGGCCGCAGGTACAGGCTGCTCTCACCAGACTCGCTGGCCGGCACCCAAGCCTCGTCGACGGTCAGCAGCGCACGCAGCGCCGCGATGAAGTCCTGCTCCTCGACCTGCGGCAGCGCGAGCCGCCGAGCACTCCGCTGGAAGCGCGCCGCGTTCAGCTCAGGCCGGAACGACCAGACCGACCCGTCCTCGTGCCGGTACGCCTTCAGCCCTTCGAAGATCTCCTGCGCGTAGTGCAGCACAGCGGCCGCCGGGCTCACCTTGAGCGGCGCGTACGCCGTCACCCGCTGGTCGAACCACCCGCGATCAGCCGACCAGTTCGCCACCACCATGTGGTCGGTGAACGCCTGCCCGAACCCAGGCTTGTCCAGCACCGCCGTCCGCACCGCCGCACTCGCCGGGTCGCTCCGCAGCTCCAACTGGAACTCCCACGCGTCTGTCATCGCCACTCCATGCTCCGCCGTTGTCACCCTCGGCACGCTACCCCTGCCCATCCCCACCACTCGACCCGCTGCCCACACTCCGACCCGCAAAGGGCCGTCGTCGGAGGAGCTCGCGGTAGTCGCGCACTGCTGGTCTGGTGAGGGCATCGCCTTGTAGGGCGGCTAGTACGCGGGCGCCGGCGTCGTAGAGGGCGGGGGTGTGCCAGGGGTCGTCTAGCTCGACCAGCGTGGCCATGGCCATCGCCAGTCCGGTGGTGATGTCGCCGTCGCGCACCAGACACTCAGCTAGTAGGAGCCGAAGCTCAGCTCCTTCTCGCTGCCGCTCGACCGGGCAGAGCCCGAGCGCGCGATCCAGCGCCCGGTACGCCGAACAGGTGTCGCCTAGAACGGTGTGAACGAAGCTCTCCACACCTGCTGCCTCGTACGCCGCCCAGCCGAACACCGACGACGCGTTGTGGTCCTCCGCCGGCAGCAGCCGCGCGGCGGTGAGCGCCTCCTCGCCGCGCCCGAGCAGCGCCAGCAGCCGAGCCTGTGCTGCCAGGGCGCGTGCCCTGCTGCACGCCTGCTCTGCCAGGGCGGGCGGCTGCGCTGCCACCACACGCGCTCGGTCGGACGGCTGCGTTGTCGGGGTGTGTGCTCGGTCGGGGGAGTGCGCCGCCAGCTCGAGCGCGTCAACAGCCGCGCGCAGCAGCTCGTCGGAGCGGTCGGCTGCGGCAGCGACCGGCGTACTGAGCAGCTGCCAGCTCCTCGCCTGGCTGGCAATCCGGTGAGCGCCGCAGGTGTCGGCGGTCGTGCGAGCCGTCCGCCACCAGCGGTCGGCGGCGCGAGAGTGGCCCAACGCCGACAGCGTCAGCGCAATCAGGATGCCGAGCTCGGCCGCGGGAACGGCGAGATCACTCGCGCCGGGACCGGCCGACCGGTGGAGGAGGTCGAGGTCGGCGGTCAGCGTGGGCAGGAGATCCGCCGCTGGGGTGAGTGTGAAGTCGCGTGCGTGCGCCGCGGTAAGGGTGGACCACTCCGCCGTTGCTGAGGACCGGCCGAAGGAACCGGCTACCCCGTGCCGCACTGCCTCCAGCAGGTCGGCTTCGGCCAGCAGTGGCCGGATCCGGCTCGGCACCGCGCGGTCCTCGGCGACTGGTGCCACCCGGCCGAACTGCGATGGCGCCTCCCGGCCGGACAGCGGTATCGCGCCGGACTGCCGCGGCTCGCCAGGCCCCGGCGCCCCGCCGTGCTGCGGCACCGCTCCGGGACGCGGCTGGGCTGTAACAGGGGAGCAGCGCTGGAAGGCTCGGGTGAGGGTGTCGGTGGTGTTCAGCTCGCGGTCGCAGAGGGTGGCTAGGTGGGCAGAGCCTGGGCGGCGGCCGCGTTCTATCTGGGACAGGTAGCTGTGGTCGTAGCCGACTCGGGTTGCTAGCTGGCGGAGGCTCAGGGCTGCTGCCTGGCGGCACCTCCTGAGTTGTACGCCGAACGGTTCCAGTGCTGTGTCCGCCACAGGTCCTCCCCCCACTGCGTGCGCACTGTGGTTGCGGTGCGTGTCTCGGACGCTACAAGGGCCTACCGACAGAAAGGGGGAGTTGCTGGGGGCTGTGGGCTGTTTCAGGAGCCCACGGATCACACCTGGTGGGGGCAAGGGGGCTGTAGAGATGCTGGTGGTGTGGACCGGCAGGGGATGACACAGCAGGGGCCGCGGGCCTTCTCGCTGGTGCAGCCCGATGGTGGGGCGGTGGCGGAAGGTGTGCTGTGGGGAGACGGGGTGGTGGCTGTCAGGTGGTGTGGGCAGGGGACTGCTGTGTCGGTCTGGTCAGGTGGCTTGGAAGCGTTGCTGACCGGGCACGGCCGGGACAGCAGCACCGAGGTGCGCTGGAGTGAACCACCAGCAACAGCGGACCCAGAACCAGTGGTGGACCGCCCGCCCGGGCGCCCACCCCCGTACCTCCCCGCACCAACCCCCGACGGCCGCTGCACCCGCTGCGACGGTCTCTGGCCCTGTCTCGACTGTGGGTTCTGACGAGACAACGGTGTCAGCAGCCTGCGGCGTCGGTTTACTCTGAGCTGTCAGGGACGGATCGTGCACGAAATAGGAGTGTGGGTGGTGCAGGAGCAGATGGAGGGGTCGCCGCCGGTTCGCACCGATCCGTTGGATGAGCTCGATGAGCAGTTGGCTCGGCTGCGCAGTGTGGCGGACGAGTTGCGGGGGTCGCGGGGGAAGCCGGTGCTCACGGGGAATCAGGTGGAGCTGATCGAGGACGGGCCGACGTTGCTGCGTGCGTACGAGCAGCTGCAGGAGGATGCGCGCCGCGAGGTTCGGGTGCTTGATCGGCCGCCGTACGTGACGCCGCCGTCGACTCAGCAGGCGTTGGAGCTCGAACGGTTGCAGGCGGGGATCGGTTATCGGGCGATCTACGGCACCGAGGTCTTCGAGAGTGAGGACATCATGGGGGTCCTCCCCGAGTTGCAGGCGGCGGGGGAGCGCAGTCGGGTGCTCGCGCAGATTCCGTTGAAGATGGCGGTCGGTGACGACGACACCGCGCTGATCGGGCTGACCAAGCGGTCGCCGTCGGAGCAGCATCTGCTGATTCGTTCGTCCGGTCTGCTCGACGGGTTGATCGCGACGTTCGAGATGCTCTGGGCGTTGGCGATCCCGATGCCGGCGCTGCCGTTCGACGGTGACTTCCATGGGCTGCGGCCGCATGATCGCGACATCTTGCTGCTGCTCGCCGGCGGTGCGACCGACGACATGATCAGCCGCCGGCTGCGGATCAGCCCGCGGACGACGCAGCGCCGCGTGCGCGCGCTGATGGAGTCGCTCGGTGCTCAGACCCGCTTCCAGGCCGGCGTACAAGCGGCCCGTCGCCGCTGGATCTAGTGATGCAGATCACCAGCGAAGCTGGATAGCATTTCGCTACCGAGGTGTTCAAGAGAGCATGACCACTCTCGAACTCCCCGCCACCCTCGCTCGCCGCAGCAAAGCCAAACCCCTGAGCCGCAGAGCCAGCTTCTGGACCGCGGCCGCAGTAGCCGCAATCAGCCTCTGGACCAGCGCCGCCCCCACCACCGCGTACCCGCTCTACGCCAAGACGTGGCACCTGACCCCCACCGCCACCACTGCGATCTTCGCTGTGTACCCGGTCGTCCTGGTCGCCTTCCTGCTCGTCTTCGGCCAGCTCTCCGACTACATCGGCCGCCGCGCCACCATGCTGTACGGCGTCGGCGCGATGCTCGCCGGAGTGCTGCTCTTCGCGGTCGCTCCCTCGGTCGGCTGGGTGTACGCCGGCCGCGCGCTGATGGGCGCCGGCGTCGGCATGGCCCTGACCGCGGCCACCGCCGCAGCGGTCGAGTTCAGCGCCGAAGGCAAGGCGTCCCGCGCCTCCTCGGTCGTCACCGCCGCGACAGCGGCCGGTCTGGCGCTCGCCACGATCGTCGGCGGCGGCCTGATCCAGTACGCGCCGCTCCCGCTGCACCTCGACTTCTGGGTCCTGCTCGCGGTGATCGTCGGCCTGCTCGGTTTCGTCTGGCGGCTGCCCAAGCACACCCGCGACGAGAGCCGCGGCAAGTGGCGCCCGCGCCCGATCTCGGTCCCGCAGGGCATCCGCACCCTGTACGCCGGTGCCGCCGCGGCGGTCACCACGGCGTACGCGTTCGGCTCGGTCTTCCTGGCCCTCGGCGCACAGATCGCGCAGCAGCTGATCGGCACCAGGAACATCTTCACCATCGGCCTGATCCTGTCGATCACCTCGGTGATGATCGGCGTGACGGCGATCCTGGCCCGCCGCTTCCCGCCCCGCCGCCTGGTCCTGGTCGGCGCGGTCGTCACGCTGGCGAGTCTGGCCCTGCTCGAGTACGCCGCCAACGCGCACTCGCTGCCCGTCTTCCTCGCCACCACCGGCCTGGCCGGGATCGCGTACGGCCTGCTGTTCTCCGGCGGGCTCGGCTTGATCAACTCCCAAGCGCCGGCCCACCACCGCGGTGGAACCATCGCCGCTGTCTACCTGGTCGCCTACGTGCTGCAGGGCGCGATCGCGCTGGTGCTCGGTATCGTGGCCACCGCTTCGGGCCTGAGCGTCGCGCTGCTGCTCGGCACGATCGTGATCGGCACGCTGGCCCTGCTCGTGACGACCGTCGCCGGCGTCGTACCGGCCCTGCAAAAGTCCACCCTGCAAAGGAGCTGAAGCGATGAGCCCGCTGACCAAGGACCGCCCCGTCCCGAACTGCTCGATCGCCCGCGCGGTCGACATCGTGGGCGATCGCTGGGCCTTCCTGATCGTGCGGGAGGCGCAGTTCGGGTCGACCCGGTTCGCGGAGTTCCGGCAGGTGCTGGGGATCGCGCCGAACATCCTGACCAGCCGGCTGACCGCGCTGGTCGAGGGCGGCATCCTCGAGAAGCGCGACTACCGCGACGAGGGTGAGCGGGTCCGGTCGTCGTACCACCTGACCGAGGCGGGCGAGGACCTGAAGTTGGTGCTGGCCGCGCTGCAGCAGTGGGGAGACAAGCACGTACCGCGAGCCGACGGCCCGACCGTGCTCCGGCGGGACACCCACGGCGGAGGGCTGGTCTCAGTGGGCTTCGTGGACGAAAAGGGATCGGCGGTTCCGGAGGACGAGGTGGTCTTCGAGCCGATACCGGGTGGTCCCTCCGACCGCAGTACCTGGCGATAAAGAGCAACGGGCCCGGCCGCCGAAGCGACCGGGCCCGTCCCGCGAACAAGAACTAGTTGATCGTCACGACCGTCCCCGCACGGTTCGGGAACTCGACGAACCCGGTCGACCGCTGATCGGTCGGCAGTCCCGCCCACGAAGCCGTGATCTGGAACGGCTTCCCCGCCGCAGGCGCCCGCGTCGGCGTGACGGCGAGCGAGCTGCCGCCGGTCACCACGTTGGTCTGCATCGTGTACGCCGTGGTGTCGGCGCCCGGCGGGTTGGTCAGGGTGATCGCGAGGACACCCCAGACGCCCGGCTCCGGCGCGGACAGCGTCGCCGAGGCCTGGTTGGATCCGTCGCCCTGGAAGGACAGCGCCTGCATCTGGCCGTTCACGACCTTGTAGAGCACCAGCCAGATGCTGCCGGCCGGGTCGACGGTCTTGATGTTCCACTGCACGGCCTTGGTCGCGGCCGTGACGGTGACCGGGTAGTTCGGCAGGTCGGCGTCGGCCGAACCGGCCGGGACGTCACCGGCGACGAGCGGCGCGGAGACCACGCCGTACGCCTTGACCGGCATGCCCGACGTCCCGGCGGTCGCCTCGAACGACGCGCTGCCGGAGGCACCGGAGCCCTTCACCTCGACCGGGGCGATCGCCGACGTCGGCTTCACGACGATCGGGCTGCGGACCGAGGTCCCAGCGCCCGACCAGGTCAGCCAGCCGGTGGTGGAGACGTTCGAGAGGCCGCTGTCCAGGGTCAGCTTGACCGTGAAGGACTTGGTCTGGCCGGCCTGCAGGTTCAGGATCGACGGCGTGACGACCGCCTTCATGCCCGGCACCGAGACGGTCGCCCGGTAGAGACCACCGGTCACCGCGGTCACCCGGCGGGTGATGGTCTGCGTGCCGACCAGTTGGCCGACGGCGATCGACGGCGCGTTGTAGTTGCTCGGGGCAATGGCCGGTACGCCGGTCCCGGTGCTCACGCCGGAGCCCTCCAGGTAGCCGAGCCAGTCGGCGTCACCGGAGTCGTAGACCAGGCCGGGGGAGAGCATCTTCGACGGCTGGACCTCACCGGCGCCGCGGGCGAACGGGTCGTTGTCGACCGAGCCGTCGGCCTTCTTGACGTCGCTGGTGGTGGTCATCAGCGCCGACTTGACCATCATCGGGGTCCAGTCCGGGTGCTTGGCCAGGTAGAGCGCGGCCAGGCCGGCGATGTGCGGAGCCGCCATCGACGTACCGGAGTAGAAGGCGAAGCTGTGCCCGTCGTTCGACGGCGGGGCGACCGCGGCGAGCACGTTCACGCCCGGCGCCGCGATGTCCGGCTTGAGCAGGTTGCCGTTGCTGGACAGCGACGGGCCGCGCGACGAGAAGTCCGCGATCTGCGGGTACGCCGTCTTGACCGAGGTCTGGTTGCCGACGGTGAACTGGGCGGTGGCGCCCGCCGTACCGGCGTACGTCTTGACCGCGAGCGAGCCCGGGGTGTTCAGGTGGATGGTCGGGACCGAGTGCGAGTCGGCGACCATGTCCTGGTTGGTCAGGTTGAGCAGGACCATCGCGATGCCGCCGGCCCGCTTGACCTCGGCCGACTTGTCGACACGGGCGCCGACGCCGCGGTCGCAGACCACGATCTTGCCGGCCACCTTCGCGGAGTCCAGCGTGTTCGGCAGGCACTGCGAGCCGTCGTACTCGGTGCTGGCCTCGGTGCGGCCGGCCGCGCCGGTGACCAGCGGCTTGCCGGCGATCGAGCCGGCCAGCGTGGTGCTCAGCCCGGCGTACTTCTCACCGTTGCCCAGGACAACGGTCGACTCGTACGGCGCGACGGTGCTGGCCGCGACCGTGGTCACCCACGGCGAGGTGTTGTCCAGCGTCGACTCGTACGGGCCGGAGTTGCCGCCCGCGGCCGAGACGAAGATGCCGGCCGACGCGGCGGACAGGAAGGCCAGCTGGACCGGGTCGACGTGCGAGGACTCGAACTGCGAGCCGACCGAGTAGTTGATCACGTCGACGCCGTCGGCGACGGCCTGGTCGATCGCGGCCAGGATGTCGGAGGTGTAACCACCCGAGCCGACATCGTCCTTACCGGTCCACAGCGCCTTGTAGACGGCGATCTTGGCGGCCGGCGCGACCCCGGAGATGGTGCCGAAGTTGATGCCGCTCTCGGCGACGTCGACGCCGGCCCGCCCGGCCGCGGTGGTCGCGGTGTGGGTGCCGTGGCCGCCGCCGTCGCGCGGGGAGGCCCAGTCGTCGCGGGCCTCGGGCGGCGTCGCGCCGAGCCAGCCGTCGCCGAAGAACTTGGCGCTGATCAGCTTGGTGTTGCACAGGTCGGCGGTGAAGTTCTCGCCGGCCTGGCAGGACCCGGTGAAGTCGTTGCCGTCGGCCTTGTGCATCACGATGCTGTCGCCGGAGCGGTACGGCTTGTACGGGTCGGCCTCGGAGGGCTTGCCGCCGAGCTTCGGGCCGGACACCGACGCGCTCTCGGGCCAGATGCCGGTGTCGACGACACCGACGACGACGCCCTTGCCGGCCTCGGCGTTACCGCCGAGCGCCTTCCAGACGCCGGCGTTGCCGGACAGCTTGAGGAAGTCGGCGGGCTTCTTGTCGTCCAGCGTCTTGTGCAGCTGGTCCGGCGTCACCGCCAGTACGCCGGGCGTCTTCGCGAGGGACGCGGCCTGCTGGCCGGTGAGGTCGGCCCGGAACGCGTTGATCGCCGTGGTGTAGTGCCGGCTGGCGGTCGCGCCGACCTTGGCGGCGACCTGGTTGTGGCGGCCCTGCAGGTAGGTGCCGTAGCGCTTGGCGTCGGTCGTGGCCGGGTCGACCTTCTTGCCCTTGGCGGGCTTGGTCGCCTTCAGGCCGGCGACACCACCGGCGTACGTCGCCAGCGGCTTGTCGGCCAGCGTCACGACGTACTTGCCGGGAGCGAACTTCGGCAGCTGGAGCTTGCTGGACAGGTTGTCGGGCTGGGGTGTGCCGACGGCCGGTTCGGTCAGCGCCGCGTTGCCGGCGGGTGCCGCGAACGCGGTCAGGCTGAGGACGGCGGCCGCGATCAAGGCGGTTCGTCGTCGCAGGGACAGGTGGTTCACGCAAGGCCTCCAAGGGTGCGGCTTGGTCGGCGAGATCCTGCCAACCTTGCTCGGCCGGCACACGGTTTTGGCTGCATCCAGCCACTGACGGGAAACCGCCAGTGACTCCCGGGCGTCGGGAATCCGACAGGACGGCGTCTTGACGAAGACTTTTGAAGATTCTCTACTTATCTCATGCGCAGCCGACTCTTCCTCGCCCTCGTCCTGATCGGGGTGGTCGCTGTCGCGTCCCCTGCGCAGGCCGCCAACATCCTGACCAATCCCGGCTTCGAGACCGGTTCGCTGAGCGGCTGGACCTGCTCCGGCGGCTCGGTGGTCTCCAGCCCGGTCCGCACCGGCAGCCACGCGCTGCAGGGCGGTGTGACCAGCTCCGACTTCGGCCAATGCAGCCAGACGGTCGCCGTACAGCCCAGTACGGCGTACACGCTGTCGGCGTGGGTCCGTGGCTCCTACGTCTACCTGGGCGTGACCGGCGGCGCCTCCACCTGGACGCCGTCGGCCGGCAGCTACACGCAGCTGACGGTCTCGTTCACCACTACCGCGTCGCAGACCTCGGCGCAGATCTACCTGCACGGCTGGTACGGGCAGCCGGCGTACCAGGCGGACGACGTGAGCCTGGATGGACCTGGTGGCAACCCGCCGACCCAGGGCGCGCCGAGCGTGCCCGGTACGCCGTCAGTCACCGGCACGACCAGCAGCTCGATCGGGCTGAGCTGGGGAGCCTCCACCGGGACGGTGACGGGCTACCGGGTCTACGAGGGCTCAACCGTGGTCAAGACAGTCACCGGCACCAGTACGACGGTTGACGGGCTCAGCGCCTGCACCAGCCACAGCTACTCGGTGGCGGCGTACAACACGCAGGGGGAGTCGGCCAAGAGTGGGCTCACCAGTGCGACGACCAGCGGGTGCACCAGCACCGGGCTGCCGAAGCACGCGCTGATCGGCTACCTGCACGCCAGCTTCGCCAACGGCTCGGGCTACGTGCGGATGGCCGACATCCCGTCGCAGTGGAACATCATCAACCTGTCGTTCGGCGAGCCGACCTCGGTGACGTCGGGCGACATCCGGTTCAACCGCTGCCCGGTCGCGGAGTGCCCGAACGTCGAGAGCGACGCGGACTTCCTGGCCGCGATCAAGGCCAAGCAGGCGGCCGGCAAGAAGGTGCTGCTCTCGATCGGCGGCCAGAACGGACAGGTCCAGCTGACCACGACCGCGGCTCGCGACGCCTTCGTCAGTTCGGTCGGCTCGATCATCGACCGCTGGGGTCTGGACGGCCTCGACGTCGACTTCGAGGGCCACTCGCTCTACCTGAACCCCGGCGACACCAACTTCCGCAGCCCGACCACGCCGGTCGTGGTGAACCTGATCTCGGCGCTGAAGACCCTCAAGGCCCGGTACGGCGCGAAGTTCGTGCTGACGATGGCCCCGGAGACGTTCTTCGTCCAGGTCGGCTACCAGTTCTACGGCGGCAACGGGACCGGCGACAACCGGACCGGCTCTTACCTGCCGGTCATCCACGCGCTGCGGGACGCGCTGACCGTGCTGCACGTCCAGGACTACAACTCCGGACCGGTGATGGGCCTCGACAACCAGTACCACAACATGGGCGGCGCCGACTTCCACATCGCGATGACCGACATGATCAAGGCCGGCTTCCCGGTCTCGACCACCGGCCAGACCTTCCCGGGCCTGCGCGAGGACCAGATCGCCTTCGGCCTCCCGGCCGCCGTCAGCGCCGGGAACGGCCACACCGCCCCCGCGGCCGTTCACCAGGCGCTGGACTGCCTGGTCAAGGGCCAGAACTGCGGCGGCTACACGCTCCGCGGCGGCGCCAGCCCGGCGTTCCGGGGCCTGATGACGTGGTCGATCAACTGGGACAAGTACTACAACTGGGAGTTCCAGAACAGCCACGCGCCGTACCTCGCCGCCCTGCCCTGACCTGGGCGGATGCCCGGCCGCTCGTCCGCCTGTGGATGAATCGCTCCCACCGGCGGGCGGGCGCTGGTATGAAAGAGGCATGACAGCGTCGACTTCCCGCCCGGTGATCATCACCGTGGACGACGACCCCGGGGTGTCCCGGTCGATCGCCCGTGACCTGCGCCGCCGGTACGGCGAGGAGCACCGGATCGTCCGGGCCGAGACCGGTATGCAGGCCCTGGAGGCGCTGCGCGAGCTCAAGCTGCGCGGCGAGCCGGTCGCGCTGCTGCTGGCCGACTACCGGATGCCGCAGATGACCGGCATCGAGTTCCTGGAGCAGGCGATGGACCTGTTCCCGCTCGCCCGCCGGGTGCTGCTGACGGCGTACGCCGACACCGACGCCGCGATCCAGGCGATCAACGTGGTCGACCTCGACCACTACCTGCTCAAGCCGTGGAACCCGCCGGAGGAGAAGCTCTACCCGGTCGTGGACTCGATGCTGGAGCTGTGGAAGACGACCCCGGAGCCCTCCAGCGACGAGACCCGGGTGATCGGCCACCGCTGGTCCGCGCCGTCGTTCGCGGCCCGCGACTTCCTGGCCCGCAACGCCGTGCCCTACCGCTGGTACGGCGTGGACGACGACGAGAGCAAGCGGCTGCTCGACGCCGCCGGTGTCGACGGAACGACCCTGCCGGTGGTGATCACCCCGGACGGCACGGTCATGGTCGCGCCGAGTGAGGCTGATCTGGCAGCGAAGGTCGGGCTGTCCACCTCGCCGGCCGAGGCCTTCTACGACCTGGTCGTGGTCGGCGGTGGGCCCGCCGGCCTCGGTGCCGCCGTGTACGGCGCCAGCGAGGGGCTGCGGACAGTGCTGGTCGAGCAGTTGGCGACCGGTGGCCAGGCCGGCCAGTCCAGCCGGATCGAGAACTACCTGGGCTTCCCGGACGGCGTCTCCGGTGCGCAGCTGACCGACCGGGCCCGGCGGCAGGCGGTGCGTTTCGGCGCCGAGTTGCTGACGGCCCGGCAGGTCGTCGAGCTGGACACCACCGGCTCGGCCCGGCGGCTGAAGTTCTCCGACGGCAGCGAGATCTCCGCGCACTCGGTGATCCTGGCGACCGGCGTCTCGTACCGGACGCTGCAGGCGCCCGGCGTCGAGGAGCTGTGCGGCCGCGGCATCTACTACGGCTCGGCGACCACCGAGGGCCCGAGCTGCGCCGGCCAGGAGGTCTACATCATCGGCGGCGCGAACTCCGCCGGTCAGGCCGCGGTCTACTTCGCGAGCCATGCCAAGCGCGTGCATATGCTGGTGAGAGGCGCTTCGCTCGAAGCGACCATGTCGTCGTACCTGATCAACCAGATCGAGGCGATCGACAACATCGAGGTGCACACCTGCACGCAGGTGGTGTCCTGCAAGGGCTCCGACCACCTCGAGGTGCTCACCCTGCAGAACAGTGCGACCGGAGAGACGCGGGAGGTGGACTCGGAGTGGCTGTTCGTGTTCATCGGCGCCGCACCCCGGACGGACTGGCTGCCGGGCGGTCTGCTGCGCGACGACCGCGGCTTCGTGCTGACCGGTCCGGACCTGCGCGGCAAGCCGCCGGGCTGGGCGCTGGAGCGGGAGCCGTACCACCTGGAGACCTCGATGCCGGGCGTCTTCGCGGCCGGCGACGTCCGGGCCGAGTCGGTCAAGCGGGTCGCCTCGGCGGTCGGCGACGGCGCGATGGCCGTGACGCTGGTGCACCGATACCTGGAGATGCTGTGAAGAAGGAGACGGTTCGATGAGCGCCGAGGCGGTTCCGGAGTCGCAGCGGATCAGCATCGACGAGCTGCGCACGCTGTTCCTGTTCGAGAGCCTGACCGACGAGCAGCTCGGCTGGTTGTCCCGCGAGGGCACCGTCGAGGCCTACGAGGAAGGCATCGTCTTCAGTGAGGGCGACGAGGCCGCCAGCTGCTACATCCTGCTCACCGGTGGGCTGCGGATGTGCAAGCTGTCGCACGGTGAAGAGGTCGAGATCAACCGCAGCACCCAGCGTGGTGTGTACGCCGGTGCGGTGACCGCGTTCCTCGGCGCCGACGAGCGCAAGTCGTACAACGCGACGATGCGGGTGCTCGAGCCGTCCACGTTCTTCGTGATCACCGCCGACACGATGGCCACGATGATGAACCAGTGGTTCCCGATGGCGGTGCACCTGATCGACGGGTTCGTCCAGGGCATGCGGCGGACCAACGAGACGATGGGCGAGCGGGAGCGGCTGCTCGCGCTCGGCTCGCTGTCGGCGGGGCTGACGCACGAGCTCAACAACCCGGCGGCGGCCGCCGTACGGGCATCGGCGACGCTGCGGCAGCGGGTCGCCGGGATGCGCGCCAAGCTGGCGATGCTGGCCGACGGCACGCTGGATGCGACCAAGCTGCACAAGATCGTCGAGCTGCAGGACGACGCGGTCGAGCGGCTGGCCAAGACCGTCGGCAAGGAGGTCTCGCCGCTGGAGCTGTCCGACGCCGAGGACACGTTGTCCGACTGGCTCGACGACCACGACGTGCACGCCGCCTGGGACGTCGCGCCGGTGCTGGCCGCGGCCGGGCTGGACGTGCCGTGGATGGAGAACGTGCTGACGACGGTCGGCCCGGCGTACCTCGAAGGCGCGGTGCGCTGGCTGATGTACACCATCGACACCGAGTCGCTGATGAACGAGATCGACGACTCGGTGACCCGGATCTCGACCCTGGTCGGCGCCGCCAAGCAGTACTCGCAGATCGACCGGGCACCGTTCCAGGTGGTCGACCTGCGCGAGCTGCTGAAGTCGACCCTGGTGATGATGTCCGGCAAGCTGCAGGGCATCGAGGTGGTCAAGGAGTTCGACCCCGAGCTGCCTGCGATCCCGGCGTACGCCGCGGAGCTGAACCAGGTCTGGACCAACATCATCGACAACGCCGTCGGCGCGATGAACGGCTCCGGCACCCTCACCCTGCGGACGAAACGCGACGGCCACTACGCGGTCGTCGAGATCGGCGACACCGGCCCCGGCATCCCCGCCGAGATCAAGCGCCGCATCTTCGAGCCGTTCTTCACCACCAAACCGATCGGCGAGGGCACCGGCCTCGGCCTCGACATCTCGTGGCGCATCGTCGTCAAGAAGCACCACGGCGACCTGCGGGTGGAGTCGGAGCCGGGCAAGACGGTCTTCAAGATCGTGCTACCGCTGGACCCGCAGCAGGAGATCGAGGCCCAGGCGGACCTCATCTAGTTGTTGCTTTGGGCAACCAGGCGAGGATCGCTTCCAGCGCGTCCTGGTCGAGGTGGCCTGCTTCCTGGTAGTTGGCCGGTGTCGAGGGGCCGGTGCCGGGGATGAACTGGTGGTTGGCGGCGGCGATCACGGTGATCGTCGCCGCGGGTACGCCGTCCCGCCAGCCGGGGAGGTCGTCCTCGACGGTGACCTGGTAGTCGCGGCCGCCCTGCAGGACGAGGATCGGTACGTCGAGCTTCGCCGCGGTGGCGACCGGGTCGTAGGCGCGCAGATCGAGCCAGTACGAACCGGGTGCGCCGAACGGCAAGTCGGACTGCGGGGTCTTCGGCGAAAGGTCCGGGCTGTCGACGACGGCTGCCTGGCGCTCGAACTGCTCGACGAGCTCGGCCGGAACCATCGCCGGGTCGATCGACGCCAGGTACCTCATCACCCGGACGGCGGCATGCTGCATCGGCTGGGTGTCGCCGGCCATGATCACCAGGCCCGCGATCTTCGGCTCCGCGGCGGCGACTTTCGGGGCGGCCTTGCCGCCCATGCTGTGGCCGATGAGGTACACCTGCTCGACGTACTTGCTCAGCATCTGTACGGCGGCGACCGCGTGCGGGACGTACTCCTGCGTCATCGTGAACCCCGGCTGGGTGAACAGCTCGGGGTAGGTGAAGCTCGGCTTGTCGTACCGGAGGACGGCGACGCCCTGGCTGGCGAGTCCCCAGGCGAGATCCTTCAGCGGCTTGTTCGGGCCGCTGGTCTCGTCGCGGTCGAACGGGCCGCCGCCGGTGAGCAGGACCACGCCGGTCCCGGTGCTGTCGTGCGGCAGCGTGAGCGTTCCCTGCGTCGGGCGGTCGTCGACGTCGAGGGTGAGGTCCTGCTCGGTGAAACGGTCCGGATGGGCGTACGGCGGCGGGGTCCAGGTCATCGCGGTCTCACCTTTCTCAGTATTTGAGAAAGGTAGCACGGCGTGAGATCGTCGGGCCATGGGTCCGCTGGAACTGCTCGGTCACCCGGTCCGGCTCCGGATCGTGCACGCGCTGCGCGGCGGTCGGGTGCTGACCACGGCCGCGCTCGGCGAGCACATCCAGGACGTCTCGAAGGCGACGCTGTACCGGCACGTCGAGCTGCTCGTGGAGGGCGGCGTATTGGAGGTGGCCGAGGAGCGGCGGGTGCGCGGCGCGGTCGAGCGGCTGTACCGGCTGCGGCTGGACCGCGCGTCGATCGACCCGGCGCTGATCGCGACCCTGACCGCTGACGACCACCGGCAGGGCTTCGCCGCCGCGATGGCCGTACTGGTTGCCGAGTTCAACGGCTATCTGGATCGGCCGTCGGCTGATCCGGTGGCCGATCTGGTCGGCTACCGGCAGCATGCGATCTGGCTGACCCCGGAGGAGCTTCTCACGCTGATCGAGAACCTGCGGGCGGCGATCCTGCCGGTGCTCGGGAATGAGGCGACGCCCGAGCGGGGGCGCTATTTGCTGAGCCCGATCCTCTTCCCGGTCGAGGAACCCTAGGCGACCTGGTCGGTCGGGCGGATGGTGAGCTCGTTGACGGTGACGTGGTCGGGCTGCGTGGCGGCGTACAGGACGGCGTTGGCGATGTCTTCCGGGCTCAGGGTGCGGACGGAGGCGTAGAGCTTCGCGGCCATCGCGAGGATCTGCGGGTCGGTGACGTGGGAGGCGAGCTCGGTGTCGACCATGCCGGGGGCGATCGAGACGACGCGGACGCCCTGGGCGGTGACCTCCTGGCGGAGGGCCTCGGTGAAGGCGTTGATGCCGAACTTGGTGGCCGCGTAGACGCCGTTGCCTGCTGACGCCGATCGTCCGGAGGTCGACGACGTCTGGATCAGGGTGCCTTTGGTTTCCAGGAGGTGGGGGAGCGCGGCGTGCGCGACGTACATGCTGCCGAGGAGGTTGGTGTGGACCATGCGGTTCCAGTCCGCGGTGTCGGCGGTCTGGACCGGGCCGACCAGCATCACGCCGGCGTTGTTCACCACCAGGTCGAGCCGGCCGAAGCGCTCGACAGTCGTGGCGACGGCGTCTCGTACGGACTGCTCGTCGGTGACGTCGAGCTTCACGGCGACGATCTCGCCGCCGGCCTCCTGGGTGGCGGTCAGCTCCGCCAAGCGCTCGGTACGGCGTGCGCCCGCGACGACCTTCATCCCCGCGCCCGCCAGCGTTCGCGCGACCGCCGCGCCGATCCCCGACGACGCTCCGGTGACGAGCGCGACCTTGCCTTCCAGTGACTGCATTGCTGTTCCTCTCGAGGGTTAACCTGACCGGATGGTCCGTTTAGTTCAACCGTAGCACCTAACCGGACCGGGCGGTCAACTTAGGTATGCTGGTCCTGTGAGCAACGAACGAGCGGATAGCCGCCCCTTGCGCGCAGACGCAGTACGCAGCCGCGCGCTGCTGATGAGCGCCGCGCGAGACGTCTTCGCCGTCCGCGGGACCGAGGCGTCGGTCGCCGAGATCGCTCAGGCGGCCGGCCTCGGCAAGGGCACGGTCTTCCGGCACTTCGCCCACAAGGACGACCTGGTGGTCGCGATCGTCGACGAGATGGTCGACGACCTCGTGGCGACCACCGAGCAGCTGCTGCACGCCGACGACCCGGCCGAGGGACTGCGCGGTTTCATGGTCGCCGGGATCGAGCTGCAGGTGCACAACCAGGCGTTCTGCGACGTCGCGGCGGGCGCCGCCGTACGCCAGCATCCGGTACTTCGTGGGAAGATCGCGCGCCTGGAGTCAGCGGTCGAGGCGCTCGTCGACCGGGCGCGCCGGGCGGGCGCCGTACGAGACGACATCACCGGCCAGGACGTGATGCTGCTGCTGACCGGCGTCTACCAGACGGCCGCACCGATGCTGCCGGAGTCCCCGGAGATCTGGAAGCGGTACTTGGCGCTGACCTTCGACGGCCTGCAGCCCGCGGCCGCTCGCCCGCTGCCCGCGTAGCAACAGCCGATCGAGGCTGTACCGGCCGACAGGAGGTCTCCGCAGCGGCGGCTGATCCGCCTGAGTCCCACACCTTGCAACCCCACCCGCGACCAGAACCGCGGCGACCACCTCTTGTCGCTCGGCACCGAGTCCATCTTTGTGCACGGGGCAGTCGGAATCGACGGCGAATGGCGACTGAATCGTGCTCAAAGTGAGGCTCGATCCGGAGTCGGGCGATGAACGTGCGAGGAGAGGGCGGCGCGGGACGTGGGGTGCGCGGGGAGGGGCGGTGGGTGTCGAGTGGTTGTTCCGCGTGGGGGCGGCAGGCGCCGTGCTGGTGTCGGGTGGTTGTGCCGGGTGGGGCGGCAGGCGCCGTGCTGGTGTCGGGAGGTGTGCCGGGTGGGGCGCGGTGCTGGGCGGCTGTGGTGAAGGGGTGCCTAGCGCAGAGCGGTGCCGTGGGTGTGGGTGATGAGGGTCAGGTCCTCGCGGGTGGGGAGGGATTCCCAGTCGCCGTAGCCGCCTACGCAGAAGGCTCCTGAGGTGGTAGCTCTTGCCAGGCGGGCTTCGGCGGGGAGGGTTTCGAGGGTGGCTGAGAGGTAGCCGGAGACGAAGGCGTCGCCGGCGCCGATGCTGTCGACGACGGTGACGGGGAGGGCTGGTTGGTGGAGGGTGCCGGTGGGGGAGTGGGACCAGGCGCCTTTGCCGCCGGCGGTGACGACGACCTCTTGGATACCGGTGTCGAGGAGGGCGGTGACGGGGTCGGTGGCGTCGGTGAGGAGGTCGAGTTCGTCGTCGGAGGCGAAGACGGTGTGGACCGACGGGAGTAGTTGCCGGAGGCACTCAGCTGCGGAGTGGCGGGACCAGAGGCGGGAGCGGTAGTTGACGTCCAGGGACACCTGTACGTCGCTCGCGGCCTCGGCGATCGCGAGGGTGGCGGCGCGGGCGGAGTCGGAGAGGGCGGGGGTGATGCCGGTGAGGTGGAGCAGGCGCGGAGCCGCGGTCTCGAGAGCGGTGACGCACTCCTCGGGGGTGAGGGTCGAGCCGGCGGAGCCGCGGCGGTGGTAGCTGACGCGGGTGATGTCGTGGGCCGGTTGGTCGAAGGCGATGAAGCCGGTGAAGTCGCTCTCCGAGAAGCGGACGTACGCCGTACCGACGCCCTCGGCGCGCAGCGTGCGCTGGATCAGGCGGCCGGGCTCGTCGTTGCCGACGGCACCGAGCCAGGCGACGTCGTGGCCGAGGCGGGACAGGCCGATGGCGACGTTGCTCTCCGAGCCGGCGATGGACAGGTGAGCCTCGCCGCCCAGGCGCATGGCGGCGCGGGTGCGGAGGGAGACCATGGTCTCCCCGAGCGTCAGGACGTCAACGGCGGGCAAGGTCGCCCCCGTGTCAGCGGTCGCGGAGCGCGTTGCCGATCGGGTGGCGGCGTCAGACATCCGCGACTGCCTTCAGGAAGGCGGCGGCCCGCTCGGCAAGAGCCTCCTGCGAACCGCCAGTACCGGCGTCGCCCAGCAGCGGCGAGCCGACGCCCACCGCGAGCGCGCCCGCAGCCAAGTACTCCGGCGTCGTCACCGCGTCCACTCCACCGACCGCGATCAGCGGCGCCTGCGGAAGCGGCGCACGCAGCTCACGGAAATAGCTCGGGCCGTAGACCTTCGCGGGGAAGATCTTCACGGCAACCGCGCCCATATCAAGCGCCCCGACCACCTCGGTCGGCGTCAGCGCCCCGCACAGCAGCGGCAGCCCGAGCTGCACGCTGCGCGTCGCGCCGCGCGTGATCGCCGGCGTGACGACGAAGCCAGCGCCCGCGGCGGCGACCTCGTCGGCCTGCTCGGGGGTGATCACCGTTCCGGCCCCGATCAGCACCGACGGCGCGAACTCCGAGCGCGCCTTCGCGATCGCCTCGGCGCCGCCGGGCGTCGTGAGGGAGACCTCGAGGGTGTCGATCCCCGCGGCGACCAGCGTGCGAACGCACTCCAGGGCGCGGTCGGCGCCGTCCGCGCGGATGATCGCGAGCACCTTGCGACGGTTCAGTTCTGCCAGCAGATCCATGGTGTTCCTCCAGCTCCCAACGCTATCCGACCGGCTCCGCGGTCACGGTCAGCCGCCATTCCAGCTCCCCGGACTCCGAGACGACGGCTGTGTCGCCGGGGCCTGCTTCGTCCAGCCCGAACACCCGCCCGAGCATCGGTTCGACGCCGAGACTCCGGTACGGCGTACCGGCCGGGAAGCCGCCGAGGTTGCGCCACAGGGCGGTCGATACTGGTTGCCCTGGGCAACTCAGGTCTAAGGTGAGGCGCCGGCCGCGATCGCGGACCGAGGCGGACGGGGTGTCGAGTACGGCGCCCACGGCGCTGCCGTCGGAGGGGCCGTAGGTCCCGAGGCCGTGCGAGGTGGGCCAGGTATCGGCGGCCCAGGGGGAGTCGTCGAGGTAGAGGCGACAGGCAGTGCCGTTCGGTACGTCGATCGAAGCGTCGACGGCACAGTCGAGCAACGCGTGGGCCGCCCAGACAAACCGGTACCCGGCTGGAGCGGTCAGTCGGTAGTCGGCGGTCACCGTCAACTGGTCAGCAACGATCTTCCGACGCAGCAGCGTCCCGTCCCACTCGACCGAATCCCACGATCCGTCGCTCGTCCACTCCTGATTCCACAGCCCACCATGATCAGGGACACCCCGCACAGTAGGAAAGCACTCGTCCAAGCCGCCCGCGTCGGTGAATGCGACATCTCCGGTCCGAGGCTCCGAAACCAACCCCGGCCCAGCCCACAACCACTCCCGCCCGCCGAGCACCAGCGACGTCCACCGCCCGCCGTCGGCGAGGTCCGTTCTCACCATTCCGCGAAGGACCCGTCGGCGTGCGCCCACACCGGGTTGCGCCACGCGTGACCCTTCTGATCAGCAGCCCGTACGGCGGCCTCGTCGACCGTGATGCCGAGTCCGGGCAGCGGGTTGTACTCCGCGTGCCCGTCGACCCACGTGAACGGCGCCGGGTCGACGACGTACGACGTGAGGTCGTTCGCGACGTTGTAATGGATGCCGCGACTCTGCTCCTGGATCAGGAAGTTCGGCGTCGCGAACGACACCTGCAGCGACGCGGCCAGTGAGATCGGACCGAGCGGGCAGTGCGGAGCGAACAGCGCGCCGTGCGTCTCGGCGAGCGAAGCGATCCGCCGCAGCTCCGAGATCCCGCCGGCGTGCGACACGTCGGGCTGCACGACAGCGACCCCGGCATCCAGTGCGGGCATGAACTCGGATCGGCTGTAGAGCCGCTCGCCCAACGCGATCGGCACCGTCGTACCGCCGACGATCGAAGGCAGATGCCGCAGATGCTCCGGCAGCACCGGCTCCTCGACGAACAGCGGATGCTGATCCTCGACGGCGTGCAAGATCCGCCGCGCCCCCGCGACCCCGACCCGACCGTGCAGGTCGATCGCGACGTCGAGCGAGTCCCCGAGCACCGACCGCGCAGCACCGAGCCGCTCGACGATCCCGGCGACCTCCGCGCGCGAAGGTGACGGCTGGATCAGCCCGCTGGCGTTCATCTTCACCGCGGTCATCCCGGCCGCGACCTGTTCGGCGACCTGGTCCGCGATCTCGGCGGGCTCGTCACCGCCGACCCACGCGTACACCCGCGCCCGGTCGCGCACCCGTCCGCCGAGCAGCGACGACACCGGAGCGCCGTACACCTTGCCGGCGATGTCCCACAGCGCGTGGTCCAGCCCGGCGACGGCGCTGCTCAGCACCGGTCCGCCGCGGTAGAAGCCGCCCTTGCTCAGGGTCTGCCAGTGCCGCTCGATCTGCAGCGGGTCCTGGCCGATCAGGTACTCCGACAGTACGTCGATCGCGGTCCGCACGAGCTCGGCGCGGCCCTCGACGACTGGTTCGCCCCAGCCGACGACGCCGTCGCTCGTCTCGATCCGGCAGAACAGCCAGCGCGGAGCGACCAGGAACGTCTCGATCCGTTCGATCTTCACTTGCGACCCCGGGCGGTCTTCTTCGCGCCGGTACCGCGGACGTCGGACAGGTCCTCGGCGGCCTTCGCGAGCAGCTCGCGCATCGCCAGCTCCGCGCCCTCGGGGTCGCCCGCGCGGACGGCCTCGACGACGCGCTGGTGGCTGGGGACGGGATCGTCGGACGGCTTGGCCTTGTGCACCAACCGGTCGCGGCCGGCCAGGCCGGTCTCCATGATGACCTCCATCTTGGTCAGCAGCTCGTTACCGGTCGAGGCCAGCAGCGCCTTGTGGAAGGCCAGGTCGGCCTCGGCCGCGGAGAGGTCGTCGGTCGCCGAGGCCATCGCGGCCAGCGCGGTGTCGAGTGCGGCGAGGTTCGCGTCGTCGGCGCGGATCGCGGCCAGCCGCGCGGCGGCGGGCTCGACGATGCCGCGGACCTCGTGCAGCTCCTCGAGCAGCTCCGGCCGTACGTCGTCGTCGAAGTGCCAGCGGATCATGTCCGCGTCGAGCAGGTTCCAGTCCGAGCGCGGGCGGACGAAGGTGCCGCGCTTCTGCCGCGCGTCGACCAGCCCCTTGGCGGTCAGGACCTTCAAGGCTTCCCGTACGGCGGTCAGGCTGACGCCGAGGTCGGCCTGCAGGTCCGGCACGTTGATCGTCGCGCCCTCGGGGATCTGCCCCGACAGGATGCGCTGTGCCATCACCTCGACGATCTGCCCGTGCAGACCGCGCGACATCCCGCGTTGAATCCCCGTCACGCCGTTCTCCCCACCCTGGTCGTCCACAACGTCATACCCGCTCCACCACACCTCGCGCCGGACGCTCGCCGGTGGACGGCACCGGCGATCCTGTGCCCGCGGACGCCGCCACTCACGCGGAGTCCTTGACCGCGGTCCAGCCGCCGTCGACCGCGAGTGTCGCCGCGGTCACGAACGACGCCTGGTCCGACAGCAGGAACGCGACCGCCGCGGCCACCTCGTCGGGCCGCCCGAGGCGCCCGATCGCGGTCGCCCGCGCGCTCTGTTCCTTGCCCTCGGCGCTGACCCGGTCCCAGGCCGCGGTGTCGACCGGTCCGGGGAGCACCGTGTTCACCCGGATCGTCGCGCCGTACTCGACCGCGAGCTGCCGGCCCAGCGCGACCAGCGCGCCCTTGGACGCGGCGTACGCCGGGTGTCCGGGGATCCCCGCGACCGCGTGCACCGACGACACCAGCACCACCGACCCACGCGCGGCGGCCAAGTCGTCGTACAGGGTCCGGAAGCCGAGGAAGGCGGCCGTCAGGTTCACGTCGAGCTGCCGCTGCCAGGACGACGGTGCCATCTCGTGCGCCGGCCGGACCTCGATCGTGTAGGCGTTGCTGACCAGCCCGGAGATCGGCCCGAGCTCGTCGCGTCCCCGCGACAGCACCTCGGCCCACGTGTCCGGTGACGAGACGTCACCGACGACGCCGATCGCGCGCCCCGGGATCTCCTTGCAGGGCTGGAGATCGACCTGGACGACGGCGTCACCGTCCGCGAGCAGCCGCTCGGTGCAGGCCGCACCGATCCCGGTGGCGGCACCGGTCACCACGATCACACCCACGCGGCTGTCCTTTCCTTCGATGAACGAGGCCTCAGTTGATCGTGAGCAGCCTGTCACGTCAAGCTATTTGCTCGTAATTTACGAATTAATATTGACACCTCAGAGGTCGCCGCCGCAAGATCGTCGGCAACGAAACAACGGACCACTCAAGGCACTGGAGCAGTGATGGCACCTGATCGGCGGACGTTCCTCAAAGGCCTCGGAGTACTCGGGGCCGCGGCCCTCGTGCCCGGGTGCGCCACCTCGACCTCCGGCAGCGCGAGCAGCGGCGGTGGCGCGGCCACCGGGGAGATCGCGCTGCAGTCGAACCTGTCGGCCGAGCAGGCCAAGGCCGCGATCGAGAAGCTGGTCGAGGCGTTCAACAAGACCGGCGGTGGCACCGTCAAGCTGAACACGGTCGCTGCGGAGATCTTCCGCACCCAGCTCCCGACGTACCTGACCTCGGCCAACCCGCCGGACGTCTACACCTGGTACGCCGGCTCGGTCGCCAACTCGTACGCCGAGAAGGACCTGCTGCTCGACATCTCCGACGTCTGGCAGACGATGGGCAACTACCCGAAGTCGCTGCAGACGCTGTCCACCAGCGCGGCCGGCCAGAAGGTCTTCGTGCCGACCAGCAACTACTGGTGGGGTGTGCACTACCGCAAGTCGAACTTCGAGAAGTGGGGCGTCACCCCGCCGAAGACCTGGGCGGAGTTCCTCGAGGTCTGCAAGAAGATCCAGTCCCAGGGCGTGCCGGCGATCGGCATCGGCCTCGGCGACACCCCGTGGGTGGCCTCGGCCTGGTTCGACTACCTGAACATCCGGATCAACGGCGCCCCGTTCCACCGCGACCTGCTGGCCGGCAAGGGCGACTTCACCGACCCGAAGGTGAAGGCCGTCTTCACCAAGTGGCGCGAGGTGCTCCCGTACTTCGACCCGAAGGGCAAGTCGTTCCCGTTCCAGGAGGCCACCTCGGCGCTGCTCGGCGGCAAGACCGGGATGTTCCTGATCGGCACCTTCTTCGCCGACAGCGCTCCGAAGGACGCTCTCGACGACATCGACTTCTTCCAGTTCCCGATCATCGACCCGAACGTGCCGGTGGCCGAGGAGGCGCCGACCGACGGCTACTTCGCCAGCAAGAAGGCGAAGGACCCGGCCGCGGTGAAGAAGTTCCTCACCTGGCTGGCCACCGCCGAGGCGCAGAACATCTACATCGACAACTCCTCCGGCACCGTGCTGCCCGCCAACCCGGACGGCAAGTTCGCCGACACGCCGTACGTGCGCAAGGGCAAGGCGATGCTCGAGGGCGCGGCCGAGCTGACCCAGTTCTTCAACCGCGACTCCAGTGACGCGCTGCAGCCGACCGCGGACGCGGCGCTGACCAAGTTCCTGGACAAGCCGGACCAGATCGACCAGATCCTCAAGGACTGGCAGGCCGCGGCGACGAAGGTCTTCCAGGCGTGACTGCTACAGCCGTCGAGGTGAAGACTCGCGCGCGGTCGGCCAGGCGCCGGCCCGCCCGGGTCTCACCGCTGATCCTCGCCTTCGTCTTCGTGCCGTTCGCGGTCGAGGCGGTCTGGGTGTTCTGGCCGGCCCTGCAGGGGTTCTGGCTGTCGCTGACCAACTGGGACGGCCTGTCCGCCCCGACGTTCGTCGGCCTCGGCAACTTCGGGGACATGTTCTCCGACCCGATCTTCAAGACCGCGCTGAAGAACACCGCGATCTGGCTGGTGCTGTTCGGCGGCCTGAGCGTCGCCGGCGGTTTCGGGATGGCCCTGCTGCTGCAGAAGGAACGTCGCGGCGTCGGCATCTACCGGGCCGCGCTCTTCACCCCGGTCGTGTTCTCGCTGGTGGTCACCGCGCTGATCTGGCGCGTCTTCTACCAGCCGGACGGCCTGGTCGACTCGGTGCTGAACGGCATCGGCCTCGGCAACCTGATCCGCCCGTGGCTCGCCGATCCCGACACCGCCCTGTACGCCGTGATCGTGCCCGCGCTCTGGCGGCAGATCGGGTACGTGATGGTGCTCTACCTGGCCGGTCTGAAAGCGGTCGACCCGGCGCTGTACGAAGCCGCCCGGGTGGACGGCGCGTCGGCCTGGCAGCGCACCCGGTACGTGACGATCCCGCAGCTCAAGGGCGTCAACTCGGTCGTGCTGTCGGTGATCGTGATCGACTCGCTGCGCTCGTTCGACATCGTCTGGTCGATGACCAAGGGCGGCCCGTACCACTCCTCGGAGCTGCTCAGCACCTACATGTACTCGACCGCGTTCCAGTCCACCCAGCTGGGCTACGCCTCCGCGATCGCCGTGGTGATCTTCCTGCTCGCGCTGGCGGTCATCCTCGGCTACCTGATCCGTGCCTTCCGGGAGGAGACATGAAGGGCTTGAAGACCGGCGGCTACCACTTCGCGATGGGCTTGATCTCGTTGCTGTGGGTGGCGCCGATCCTCTGGGTGATCGTGATCTCGTTCCGCAGCTTCGACGACGTCGCGGCCAACGGGCTGGGCTCGCTGCCGCACTCGTTCACGTTCTCCACCTACGTGCAGGCCTGGCAGGACGCCGAGGAGTTCCGGGCGCTGGTCAACAGCCTGCTGGTGACGATCCCGGCAGTGCTGCTCAGCCTCGGGCTCGCCGCGATCGCGGCGTACGGGCTGGCCCGGTACAACATCCCGTTCCGGCGCACGGTGCTGCTGCTGATGCTGATGGGCAACCTGCTGCCGCCGCAGATCCTGCTGATCCCGATCGCCCGCTTCGTCGAGCTGATCGGGTACTACGACACGTTGATCGCGCTGATCGCCGTACACGTCGGGTTCGGTCTCGGCTTCTACACCTTCGTGCTGCACGGCTTCATGCGCGACCTGCCGAAGGAGATCCAGGAGGCCGCAACCATCGACGGCGCCGGCCCGGGCAAGATCTTCGCCAGCGTCATCCTGCCGCTGACCCGGCCCGCGCTGGCCGCGCTCGGCGCGCTGTCGTTCACCTGGATCTTCAACGACCTGCTCTGGTCGATCACGGTGATCCGGTCCGGCGACAAGATGCCGGTGACGCCGGCGCTGCTCGGCCTGCAGGGCCTGTTCGTGTCGTCGTGGAACGTGATCGCGGCCGGCACGGTGATCGCGGCGGTGCCGACGGTCGCGGTCTTCCTGCGCTTCCAGAAGCACTTCGTCGGCGGCCTGGCGATCGGAGCGGTCAAGTGACCCGATGGACACTGCGTGGTGCCAGTACGGCGTACGTCGTCGGCGTGCCCGAGCACGGTGAGTGGGCGGCGCTGCTTGCCTGGGGCCCGCAGGCCGTTGCCGACGGCCCGTCGTTGACCGAGCCAACGGGTACCGAGCACTTCCTGCCGCGGGCCGACGTCGAGCCGCTCGAGTACGGCGTCCGCGGGGTGCGGTACACGAGCCCGGCCGAGCTGGTCGTCAGCGGGCCGGACGGCAGCGACGAGTGCCGGCCGGTGTTCGTCAACGCCGTCCAGGACGAGGACGAGCTGGCGCTGACCTTCGCCGATCCGCTGCGGTCGCTGCGGGTCGTGCTGCACTACCGGATGCCCGCGGGGCTCGACGTGGTCGAGCGGTGGGTTGCCGTGCACAACGACGGGACCGACGAGCTGCGGATGCACGAGCACGACTCGGCGGCGTTCGTCGTACCGACCTCGGACGGTGCGGTGATCCGGTCGCTGTGGGGCGAGTGGAACAGCGAGTTCCAGCAGGAGTCGGTGGTGCTGCGGCGTGGCCGCTTCACCGTCGACAGCCGGCAGGGCATCACCGGCCACTCGTACTCACCCTTCCTGTCCGTGAGCGACGCCGGAGATCCGGCCGGTACGACGTACGGCGTGCAGCTGGCGTGGTCCGGTGACTGGCGGCTGAGCGCGGACGTCGACACCACCGGGCAGACCCGGATCCAGGCGGGCCGGGCTCCGTCCAGCTTCGGCCTCGTCCTTGCCCCGGGATCGTCCTGGGTCTCCCCGGTGGCCGTCGGCGGTTGTAGCACCTCGGGTCCCGAGGGACTTGCCCGCGTGTTCCACGCCTACCAGCGGTCGCTGGCGCGGGACCTGCCGCGGCGGGTGCTCTACAACTCGTGGTTCGCGACCGAGTTCGACATCCGGGCCGATCACCAGCTGGAGCTGGCGAAGCGGGCCGCGGGGATCGGTGCCGAGCTGTTCGTCGTCGACGACGGCTGGTTCGTCGGGCGCAACGACGACAAGTCGGCGCTGGGAGACTGGGAGGTCGACCCGGCCGCGTTCCCGCACGGGCTCGACACGTTCATCGCCGACCTCGGTGAGCTCGGGCTCGACTTCGGGCTGTGGGTCGAGCCGGAGGCGATCAGTCCGTCGTCGAAGCTGGCCGCGGAGCATCCGGAGTGGGTGCTGCGGACCGCTGGGCGGGAACCGATCGAGATCCGGAACCAGTGGCTGCTCGACCTGAGCCGTGACGACGTGACCGAGTGGATCTGGTCGATGCTGGACCGGTTGCTCACGTCGTACGACATCACGTACCTGAAGTGGGACGCGAACCGGGCGCGGCTCGACGCGGGGGACCGGCGCCGGGACCTCGACGGGCTCGTCGTCGCGAACCTGTACAAGATCCTGGACCGGCTGCGTGAGCAGCACCCGCGGGTGTTCGTCGAGGGCTGCGCCGGTGGTGGTGGGCGCGTCGACCTCGGGATGGCCGCGCGGGTCGACACGCTCTGGCCGAGCGACAACACCGCGCCGCTCGACCGTCTGCGCATCCAGGACGGCTTCCTGACCGGCTGGTCGCCGCACCTGATGAGCTCGTGGGTGACCGATGCCGAGGGCACCCACGACGGCCGCGAGCGGTCGCTGGACTTCCGCTTCCACGTCGCGATGGCCGGCGGCCTCGGGATCGGCGCGGACCTGTCCCGGTGGACCGACGAGCAGCTGGTCGTTGCCCGCCGCCACGTTCTGCAGTACTGGAAGATCCGCCGTACGGTTGCCGACAGCAAGGTTCACCGGCTGTCCCGGGGACTGCAGTACGTCGGTGCGGACCAGTCGGTGGTGTTCCTCTACGACACCGGCGACGACAACGTCCGCGGCACCCTGCCGACAAGGCAGCGCCGGGTCCCGCTGGTCGGGCTGGACCCGTCGAAGAACTACCGGGTGGGCGACAAGACCCACCCGGGGAGCTACCTGCTGGAGGTCGGCGTCGCCTTCGAGGGCGCCGACTCGCTCTGCCTGGTCGTCGAACCGATCGACTGACCCGCCCGTCACATCCACGGCACAGCAAAGGAAACAGCGTGAAACGACTTTCCGCCTTGCTCGGCGGTCTCCTGACGGCGGCCCTGGTGTCCGCCTCGCTGGTGACCGCGACCGTCCCTGCCGCCGCGGCGCCCGCCGCTCCCGCGGCCGCTCCGGTGCTCAGCCCCACGCCGTACCAGGGCTGGAACACCTACTTCGGGCTCGGTGGTGACTTCACCGAGGACACCATCAAGTCCGTCGCCGACTCGATCGTCAGCCGCGGGCTGGCCAAGGCCGGCTACGACATCGTCTGGCTGGACGGCGGCTGGCAGGCCGACCAGTCCCGTGGCGAGAACGGCGAACTGGTGGCCAATCCGGCCAAGTTCCCGAGTGGCCTGAAGCCGTTGGTCGACTACATTCACGCCAAGGGCCTGAAGGCCGGGATCTACACCGACGCCGGTCCGTACATCCCGGGCAAGTGCGGCCTGGGCTCCGGCGGCGGCTACTACCAGCGCGACGCCGACCAGTTCGCCGCGCTCGGCTTCGACGCGGTCAAGGTCGACTTCCTCTGCGGGATCGCCGCCGACCTCGACCCGAAGACCGCGTTCACCGAGTTCGCCAAGGCGCTGCGCAACAACGCCAGCAAGCGGCCGATGATCTTCAACCTGTGCAACCCGGTCACCTCGCCGGACTGGGGCAACTACCCCGAGTCGCAGCAGTCGACCAACTCCTGGAGCTACGCGCCGGAGATCGCCCAGTCGTGGCGCACCTACACCGACGTCGGCTTCGTGTTCGACATCAAGTACAAGGACGTGCTGCGCAACTACGACCAGAACGCGCGGCACCCCGAGGTCGTCCGGCCGGGTGCGTACAACGACCCGGACTACCTCGCGCCGGAGCTCGGCATGTCCGACGAGGAGTTCCGTTCGCAGATGACGCTGTGGGCGGTGGCCGCCGCGCCGCTGATCATCGGCAGCGACGTCCGGAAGCTGAGCAACACCTCGATCGCGACACTGACCGATCCTGACGTGCTGGCGATCAACCAGGACAAGGCTGTTGTTCAGGCCGTGCGGGTCGGTGCGGCCGGTACGACGGAGACGTGGGTGAAGCGGCTTGCCGACGGTGGGCGCGCGGTGGTGCTGCTGAACCGTGGGGACAGCGCGAAGACGCTGACCACGACCGCCAAGGCCGCTGGTCTCAGCGGTGCTCGGTTCACGGTGAAGAACGCGTGGACCAACAAGGTCACCGAGAGCGCGGGCACGATCAGCGCTGCTGTTCCGGCGCACGGTGCGGCGCTGTTCCGGCTCTCGGCGGCGCGTGGTCTGCCGGGCGTCCCGCACGTCACCGCGGGGATCCCGACGGTGACCAAGGTGGGCACTGCCGCTCAGCCGGCTGACGCCGCTCCGGTGGTTGCCGGTGGCGACGAGCTGCGGGTCGAGGTTGCCGTGCGCAACGATGGGCTGCTGCCGGTGCTGAAGCCGGCCGCGACGCTTGCCGGTGGCACCGGATGGACCGTCAAGTCGTTGACCAAGGCCCCGGTTCTGCTGGCGCCGGGTCAGAAGTTCACGTTCGCGTTCACCGCGAAACTGCCGGCGGGCGCGGCACCTGGGAACGCGGCGCTGACGGCGCGTACGTCGTACGAGGCCATCGGGTACGGCGCGCAGAACCAGACCACGGTGTCGCCGGTCGTCGTCGCGCCGGAGCCGCCGTCGGGCACCGCCGCGCTGTCGCACCACGACTGGATCACCGCGACCAGCGGCTGGATGTCGCCGACCGTCGACCAGTCGGTCGGTGGCGGGTCGCCGATCAGCCTGGTCGGCCAGACCTACGAGACGGGCATCGGCGTCGCGTCGCCGTCGCTGGTCCGGTACTACGTCGGGCAGCAGTGCTCGCGCTTCACCGCGACCGTCGGCATCGACGACGCCGTCCGCAACGTCGGCCCGGAAGGCGGCACGTCCACCTTCCAGGTCGTCGGTGACGGCAAGGTCCTGTACGACAGCGGCACCGTCGGACGCGACGACCCGAAGCAGGTCGACGTCGACCTGACGGGCGTGCGGGTGCTCGACCTGGTCGTGGGTGACGCCGGCGACGGCGGCTACAACGACCGCGCCGACTGGGCGGCTCCGACCGCCACCTGCTGAGTTGATTTCTTGAAGGGGGCAGACCGGACCGGTCTGCCCCCTTCGCTGTGTTTGGGTGGTGCTCGCTGTATCCGCCTGCACGTCGTGAGGACCCCTGCATGAAACTGCGTCACCGCTGGAAGCTCGCCACCGCCGGACTGGTGAGCCTCGGGCTCGTGGTGGGAGGCGTCGCCCGTATGGCGACCGCCGACACCGGCACCATCGACCGGCCCGGCGCCGCCGGCACCGCCGACCAGCCCGGCGCCGCGGACCAGACTGGCATCGCCGACCAGCCCGGCGCGGACGCCTCAAGTCTTCCACCCGCCACCGGCTCCGTCCCCCTGACGGCTTCGGAAGCCGAAGCCCTCGCCCCGAGCACCACCTCCCGCTCGAGCGCCGCCGGCCCAGCAGTTGCCCCGCGCCCCCAATCGGCGCAACAACTCGCCCGCGCGGCTTCCGCCGTACCGGCCTCTGCCAAGCTCTCGATCAAGGGCGTCTACCAGGCGACCAACTACTTCTGCGTCCCCGCGTCCAGCCAGGTCACGCTGGCGACGTACGGCGTGAGCGTCACCCAGCAAACCCTCGCCAAGGAGATGGGCACGACCACCGAGGGGACCTACAACCGGACCTCGATGCCGGTGGTCAACAAGTACGTCAACCCGCTCGGGTACTCGATCTGGAGCAGCGACACCACCGGCAACCCGACCAACCTGCTCAACTGGGCGGCGTACGACATCGGGACGCTGAAGCGGGCGCCGATGATCGGCGTCTGGATGGAGAAGCTGCCCTGGAACAAGGGCCTCAGCGGACACTTCGGGCACGCGATCCTGATCTACGGCTACGACCAGGCCGCGAAGACGCTGACCGTCTGGGACCCGTGGAAGCCGACCGGCGGCACGCACACGATCGCGGCGTCCACGTTGAACGCCGCGATGCAGAGCTACGGGCTCTCGTACGTCGCCGGGCACTCGGACGCCGACCTGACCAACGCCGGCGACCTCACCGGTGACGGACTGCCCGACATGATCGCGGTGCACCGGCCGACCGGCGATCTCTACCGGTACACGAACAACGGCAAGGGCTCCTTCGACGGCGGTTCGGCCGCGGTCAAGATCGGGTCGAGCTGGAACGGCATGACCGAGCTGACCGGCGTCGGCGACCTCACCGGCGACGGCAACGCCGACGTCGCCGCCGTCGAGAAGTCCACCGGCAAGCTGTGGCTCTACCGCGGGCCGTCCTTGGCGGGTACGACGCGCCTGCTGATCGGCAACTCCGGCTGGACCGGCATGCGCGACCTGATCGGCATCGGCAACATCACCGGCGACGCGCACCCGGACCTCGTCACCATCGAGAAGTCCACCGGCAAGCTCTGGGTCTACCCCGGCAAGCTCAACGGCCTGGGCACCCGCAAGCAGATCGGCACCAGCTGGCAGAAGATGACCAAGCTCGCGGCCATCGGCGACCTCTCCCGCGACGGCAAACCCGACTTCGCCGCCGTCGACACCTCCACCGGCAAACTCTGGCTCTACAAGGGCCTGACCTTCGCCGGCGGAACCTCCCGCGTCGAGATCGGCACCGGCGGCTGGAACGGCATGCGCTCCCTCACCGGCTTCGGCGACCTGAACGACGACGCGGTCCCCGACCTGATCACCGTCGCCAACACCGCCGGCGACATGTACCTCTACCCCGGCAAGTCCAACGCCCTGGGTGCCCGCGTCAAGCAGGGCAGCGGCTGGAACGGCTAGCCCCCCACAGCACTGAACGCCGGGCCCGAAGTCCGGCGCTCAGCGCGTGGTGGCCGGTGACTTCGCGGGAACACCGGCCACCACTCGTTCCATTTGATCAGATCTTCAACTCTCCGAGAATCCCACGCGCCGGTTTTCCCCGCGGGCTCTTCCGCCCGCCGGCATGCTTCCCCACCCCCGCGGGCACCAGTCCACCGTGAGGAACCGACGCAACCCCCGCCAGCGCCTCCTGTTCGCCCTCGGTGCAATCGCTGTTGGCGCTGCCCTCACCGCCCTCTTCGACGCGCCCATCCGCGGCGGCGGCTTCGGCCTGATCGGCTTCGGCGTGGTCCAGCTCGGGGTCGCGCTCTACGAACTGCGGGTGAATCGCCGCTAGTTCGCACGATGGCGAAGGCGATCGGGCCGTCGGGGCCGCCGTAGTACGGGATCGGGTCGGGCGGCAGATTCTTGCGGTGTTGGTTGGGAAGCCGTGAGGTAGTGACATTCCGTTTGCTGTCGGGCAGTCTGCTGGGTGCTGGTAAGTGCTTGACTTCGCCCATCAGGAGACACTTATGCGCAGAATTCGTTCGATTGTTGCCGTGCTGGCAGCTGGAGTTGTGGTTGGGGGACTGGCTCAGCCTGCGGATGCGGGGCAGGGGTCGGTGGGGGTGCAGTTGGTTTCGATCACGGACTTTCATGGGTACTTGCGGCCGCCTTCGGTGGCTGACGGCGGGACGATCGCCGGGCCGGACGGGCAGGTGCAGACCGTGGGTGGGGCGGCGTACCTGGCGACGCATCTCAAACAGATCAGGAAGCCGAACTCGATCTTCTTCACGGACGGGGACAACTTCTCGGGGTGGCCGTTCGAGGTGGATGTGCATGCGGACGAGCCGACCGTCGAGGTGCTGAACGCGTTGGGGGTGGAGTTCTCGTCTGTGGGGAACCACGAGCTCGACGTGTCGAAGAGCTTTCTGGTCGACCACATGGAGAACGGGAAGTGCTTCGGGAAGGTCGGGGTGGACAGTTGCTTCAAGGACTCGACCGGGAAGCGGTTCAGGGGAGCGGACTTCGAGTTCCAGTCGGCGAACATCGTCGACGCGCGCGGGCGGACGATCGTCGCGCCGTACACGATCCGGTGGGTGAAGGATCACGGGAAGTCGTACCCGGTGGGGTTCATCGGGATGACGGTTCCGGACACGCCCGTCGGGTCGACGTCGTACCAGCCGGAGCTGAAAGCGTTGGATCCGGTCAAGGCGGCTGACGCGGCCGCCGCCGAGCTGACGCGGCGTGGGGTGAAGGCGATCGTGCTCAACCTGCACGACGGCGGGACCGACGCGTCGGCGACGTACGACGACTGCGTGAACCCGAGCGGGCCGGCGATCGAGCTGGCGAAGACCGTCAGCCCGGCGATCGACGCGATCGTCACCGGGCACTGGCACGCGGCGTTCAACTGCAGCCTGCCGGACCCGGCGGGCAACCCGCGGCCGGTCGTCGAGGCGGCCAACCACGGGCGGCTGATCAACGAGATCAACCTGCGGCTGGACCGGAAGACTGGTGAGGTGCTGCGGTCGGCGACCACCTCGACGAACCACGCGGTCACCCGGGACGTCCCGGCCGACCCGAAGATCCAGAAGATCGTCGACTACTGGGCGGCCGCCGGTGATCGCCGGTACGCCGAACCCGTCGCGACCGTCACCGCAGACTTCACCCGTACGCCGAACGCCGCGGGCGAGAGCACCTTCGCCGATCTCGCCGCCGACGTGCACCTGTGGACGGCGCGCCAGGACGGGCGGGCTGATCTCGGGATCGTCGCCGCGCAGCCGGCGGTCGGGAGCACGCCGCTCCGCGGCGACCTGCTGGTTGCCTCAAGCAACAAGCCGGGGGATGCGCCCGGCCGGGTGCTGCTCGGCGAGTCCTGGGACGCGTACGGCTACGGCAACCCGGTGCTGACCGTGTCGTTGACCGGCGCGCAGCTGGACGCCGTACTGGAGCAGCAGTGGCAGCCGCAGGCGAACGGCACGGTGAAGTTCGCGCCGCTGGCGGTCTCCGGGAACGTCCAGTACGCGTACGACGCCAGCCGGCCGGTCGGCGACCGGGTCGTTCCGGCAGACGTGAAGATCAACGGCGTCGCGCTCGATCCGGCCAAGACGTACCGGGTTGCGGCTCTCGCGTACACGGTGATCGGTGCTGACGGCTACCCGGCCTTCAAGGTCGCGACCAATCCGGTCCGCAACAACACCGACCACGAGACCTTCGCCGATTACCTGAGGGCGCACCGCACCCTCACCCCGGCACCGCTCACGCGGGTCATGGCGATCGGGTAGGTCTAGCACCACCATCGATCGACGGGCTGGCACCCTCAGCGTCAGCGAAGTTCCACACCAGGATTCAGCTATGAGTTCTCAGGTGAGCCGGTTCCTGCTGATCTGCTTCGCGTTGAGTTGGGCGCCGTGGATCGTTCTGGGTGCGACCGGAGCGAACGTCGACGAAGGGTCGGGTGCGCTGGTCTTCGGGCTGGCTGCCAGCGGCCCTTCGTTGGCGGCGCTCGCGATGTGGTTGCGCTACCGGAGCAGGCTGCCGCGGCAGACGACGTGGGCGTGGCACTGGCCGATCGCGGCCGTCGTACTGGGGGCAGCGCCGCCGTTGCTGGCGGCGCTGCTGACGGGAGTCGACGGGATTCCGCACCACGCGTCGACGGTGATCGCCGGCGCGGGTGGGCCGCTTGGTGCGCTCGCGTACACGCTGGTCGCCGGGCCGGTGTCGGAGGAGTTCGGCTGGCGCGGCTACCTGCAGCCGAGGCTTCGGCAGTCGTACGGGCGGGTGGCGGTGACCGGGCTGATCGGCGCGGCCTGGGGGATCTGGCACCTGCCGCTGTTCTTCCTCGAGGGCACGGGGCAGCACGACAAGGGGCTGATCAGTCTCGAAGGGCTGCTGTTCTTCCTCGGGTTGTTCCCGCTCACCTACACGATTCTGTTCGTCTCCGAGCGGCTGCGTGGTGGGGTGTGGGCGGCGATCCTCGTGCACGCGGCGTGGAACCTGACCGAGGAGCTCGTTCCGGCGCTGAGCACGACCGGGCTGTGGGTGGAGTTCGCGCTGACGACGCTGATCGCGGTCAGTGCGGCGCTGGTGTGGAAGCGGACCGGATCGCCGACGCCCACTCTGCGCGGCGGGCTTCGCGTGTCGCGCTGAGGGTGGGCTCGAACGTGCGGTACGTACGCCGTACCGACCAATCGGTTGGCTGTCCCAGTGACGCCCAGGCGAGCTCGGCAGCGCCGAGGGCGGAGAGTTCCGGTACGTCGGCGACGTCGATCGGGCGGCCGAGGAGGTCGGCCTGGGTCTGCATGAGGAGCGGGGAAACGGTCGCGCCACCGTCGCACCGGAGGCGGTCGACCGCGGGCAGCGTCTCGGCGATGTCGCAGATCTGATGGGCGACCGCCTCGACCGCGGCGTGGGCGATGTGAGCCCGCGTGGTCGAGCTGCTCATGCCGGTGAGCGCGGCGCGGGCGTCGCGGTTCCAGTGCGGGGCGCCGAGGCCGGTGAAGGCCGGGACGAGAGTGACGCCATCAGAGCCGGCGACGGTCCCGGCGAGAGAGACCAGCGCGCCGACGTCGGGGAGCCCGAGCAGATCGGCGGTCCAGGCGAGGGCGGCGCCTGACGAGACGATGTTGCCCTCCAGCGCGTACGTCGGACGATCGGTGAGCCAGGCCAGCGTGCAGCCGTCGGGGACGAAGGAATCGACCGGCGTCATCACCGACGAGCCGGTCCCGTACGTCGCCTTGACCATGCCGGGGTGGACGCAGCCCTGGCCGTACAGCGCGGCGTGCGAGTCGGCGAGGACGGCGAGGATCGGGATGCCGTCGGGCAGGCCGGGGACGCCGGAGGTCACGCCGAAGCCGGCGTCGGAGGGGCGGACCTCGGGCAGGACCGACGCAGGGATGCCGAAGGCGTCCAGCAAGTCGGGGGACCACGCCAGCGAGTCGATGTCGTAGAGCAGCGTCCGGGACGCGTTCCCGGCGTCCGTTAGATGCTCCGAGCAACCAGTCAGCCGGTGGACGAGCCAGGAGTCGACAGTGCCGACCTGGTCGGCGGGCGTCGCGTCCAGAAGCCAACGCAGCTTGGGCGCCGAGAACATCGCGTCCATGCGCAGTCCGGTGCGGCGGCGTACCAGGGCGTCGACAGAAGCAGGCAATGAGGCGCACCAGGCCGACGTCCGGACGTCCTGCCAGCCGATCACCGGACCGACCGCCGCACCGGTCCGCCGGTCCCACCCGACGACAGATTCACGTTGGGTCGACAAAGCGATCCCCACCACGTCCACCGACAGGCCGAGCCGGAAGATCGCCGCCAGCACGCTCGCCCACAGCTCCTCGGCGTCCTGCTCGACCCAACCGGAGTGCGGTGTCGACAAACCGACCGGCGCCGACGCCCGCGCAATCACCCCACCGACAGCGTCGACGAGCACCGCCTTGGTGTTCGTCGTGCCCTGGTCGATCGCGAGCACCGCTTGCACCATCGACCGACCTCCACGGGTTCGACAACTTTCAACCGACCTCTTGACGGGACTCTAGCGCCGTGGCGACACTCATGGCGACAGGCTATGCACTAGTGAATTTCTATTCAAAGAGGTGGCAGCAGCGTGAAGCCGAGCAGACGCCGGGTGATCATCGACACCGACGCCAAGAACGAGGCCGACGACCAGTTCGCGATCGTGCACGGACTGTTGTCGCCGACGTTCGACGTCCGGGGCCTGATCGCCGCCCACTTCGGGACCCGGCGGTCGAACCGCAGCATGGAGGAGTCCCGGGAGGAGATCGACCTGCTGCTGGACCTGATGGACCTGACCGGTCAGGTCCCGGTCGCGAACGGCGCCCCGACCGGGATCCCCGACGAGCAGACCCCGCTGGACTCGCCCGGTGCGCGACTCATCGTCGAGGAGTCCAAGCTGGCCACGAAGGACGACCCGCTGTTCGTGTCGTTCCTCGGCCCGCTGACCAACATGGCCTCGGCGATCCTGCTCGACCCGGAGATCGTGCACCGCGACGTCGTGGTGATCTGGATCGGCGGTCGTGGGTACGACGGTTACACGTCGTACCCGGGGATCGAGTTCAACCTGAGCAACGACATCCACGCCGCCAACGTCGTGTTCGGCTCCGGGATGACGGTCTGGCAGGTCCCGAGCGACGTCTACACCAAGGTCTCGGTCAGCTACGCCGAGCTCGACGAGAAGATCGGCGACGCCGGTCCGCTCGGCAAGTACCTCATCGAGCAGTTGCACGAGTGGAACGCGATCCACCACGGCGAGCCGATCGAGTCGCGCTCGCTCGGCGACTCCCCGGCGATCGCGCTGATGCTCTTCCCACGCAGCGGGGACATGCGGGTCCGGCCGGCGCCGCGCTTCGGTGTCGACGGCTGGTACCTGCCCGGCACCGACAACCCGATCCACGTCTGCGAGCAGGTCGACGTCCGCTTCCTGCTCGAGGACATGTTCGCCAAGATCCGCCGCTTCGCCCGACAGAGGAGCCAGTCATGACGTACACCCGCCGGGGCTTTCTCGGCCTCACCACCGCGGCCGCGCTGGGGGCCGGCCTGACCGCCTGCACCGGAGCCGGTACGACGAGCAGCGGCGGTACCGCCGCGGCCTCGAACGACCTGCGCCTGTTCACCTACGAGGACGACACGACGATCGGCCTGCTGAAGGCCCAGGTGAAGAAGTTCGACGAGGCGAACGGGACCACGACCACCGTCGACAGCCTGCCCGGATCGGGCGCGGCGGTGTACCCGGACAAGCTGCGCACCGAGCTGCTCGGCGGCAAGGGCCCGGACGTCTGGCGGATCTGGGGCGGCCAGATCGGCAGCCCGTTCGCGAAGGCCAAGCAGGCGCTCGACCTGACGCCGTACTACTCCAAGTTCGGCTGGGACTCCAAGATCAACAGCTCGGCGATCGACGGGATGACCTTCGACGGGGTGAAGACCGGAGTCCCGTTCACCGCGCTCGGAATCGGTGCCTGGTACAACAAGTCCCTGTTCGCCAAGGCCGGGGTGAGCGCGCCTCCCACGTCGTACGCCGAACTGGAAGCGGTCAACGACAAGCTCGTCGCCGTCGGCGTCACGCCGCTCGCGACCGGTGGCAAGTACGGCTGGCACATCATGCGGCTGTTCGAGTACCTGCTCGAGCACACCGCCGGCCCGGAGCTGCACGACAAGCTGCTGACCGGCGCCGAGAGCTGGGACCGGCCAGAGGTGGTCGAGGCGTTCACGCTGTTCAAGAAGTGGCAGGACAAGAAGTGGATCCCGCAGGGCGCGCTCGGCCTCGACCCGGCCGACATCGAGCCCGGCTACGTGCAGGGCCGGACGGCGTACACGATCACCGGGCCGTGGACCGAGGCGCAGGCGATCCTCTCGGCCAAGAAGCCGTCGACCGCGTTCGGTACCTTCGAGCTGCCGACCGACCAGCAGCCGTCGCGGCACTCGGGCTTCGTCGAGGGCTACATGATCAACGCCAAGTCCGGCAACGCCGAGAAGTCCGCGGCGCTGATCGACTTCCTCCTCCAGCCCGAGGCGCAGAAGGCGATGCAGATCACCGCCTCGACGGTGAAGGGTGCCGAACCGGACCCGAAGACGTTGCCCCTGGCAGCGGAGTGGTCGCAGAAGTACGCGGGCAACCCGTTCTACACGATCCAGGATCAGGCCTTCCCGAAGAAGGAGGCCGACCAGTACTTCAGCGTCCAGAGCGACCTGCTGCAGGGTTCGCTGGCGCCCGCGGCCGCGGCGAAGAAGATGCAGGAGATCGTCTCCGCCTGGGCCAAGGGCTGATGGCCACCGTCGCGCTGCCGAAACCCGGCAAGGTCAAGAGCGGCCGCTGGTCGCCCTGGCTGTTCGCCCTGCCCGCGGTGCTGGTGTACGTCGGGTTCCTGGTGTACCCGGCGATCTCCTCGCTGTTCTTCAGCCTGACCAACTGGGACGGGCTGAGCGCGACGTACGACTTCGTCGGCCTGGACAACTACACCAAGCTGGCGAGCGACCCGGTCGTCGGCACCGCGGTCCGGAACAACCTGATCTGGACCGTGGTGACGATCGCCGTCCCGACCGTGATCGGCCTGGCGCTGGCGATCGCGCTGAACGGCAAGGTGCACGGCAAACCGATCCTGCGGCTGGTCTTCTACACCCCGGCCGTGCTGCCGCTGGTCTCGATCGCGAGCATCTGGGGCTGGCTCTACAACCCGCAGTACGGCGCGATCAACTCGTTCCTGAAGCTGATCGGGCTCGACGGGCTCGCGCAGCCGTGGCTCGGGCAGGACTCGACCGCGCTCTGGGCCGTGATGGTCCCGGCGATCTGGTTGCGCACCGGCTTCCCGATGCTGCTCTACCTGGCCGCGCTGCAGGGCATCCCGAACGAGCTGTACGAGGCGGCGACCGTCGACGGTGCGAGCCGTTGGCAACAGTTCTGGCACATCACGATGCCGAGCCTGCGGCCGGCGCACTACATCGTGCTGGCGCTGTCGCTGATCGACTCGTTCAAGGTCTTCGACATGATCTACGCGATGACGTACGGCGGACCCGGGACGTCGACGCAGGTGATGGGGACATGGATGTACTTCAACGTCTTCCAGTACTACCAGGCCGGCTACGGCACCGCGATCGCGGTCGTGATCACGCTGGTGGCCGTTGCCGTCGGCATCCCGTACGTGCGCTCCCAGACCAAGGAGGCCTCATGACCTCGCTCGCCCCGGCTCGCGTTCAGCTCGAGCCCGAGACAGTCGCCTCCGAACCCGTGCAGCAGAAGCCGAAGGGCCGTCGCGGCGTCGTGATGACGCTGGTGCTCGCGGTGATGGCGATCTTCTGGGTCTCGCCGCTGGCACTGCTGGTGGTCACCGCGGTCCGGCCGCTCGCGGACTTCGTCGGGAACGGGCCGCTGTCGTGGCCGGACCAGTTCACCTGGTCGAACTTCTCCGACGCCTGGGGGATCGGCAACTTCGCCACGACGTACAAGAACAGCGCGCTGCTGGCGCTGATCAAGGTGCCGCTCGGGGTGCTGATCTCGGCGATGCTCGGGTTCGCGCTGGCCAAGCTGCGGATGAAGTTCCGCCGGACGGTGATGTTCGGGGTCTTCCTCGGGCTGACCATCCCGATCTACATCGCGATCGTGCCGGTCTTCATCATGCTCCGCCAGGCCGGCGCGACCGACAGCCTGTTCGGGCTGATCGGGCCGTACCTGGCCTTCGGGATCCCGTTCGAGGTGCTGGTGCTGCAGTCGTTCTTCCGGCAGATCCCCGACGAGATCATCGAGGCGGCCAAGGTCGACGGCGCCGGCGACTGGCGGGTCTTCTTCACGATGATCCTGCCGCTGTCGCTGCCGGCCCTGGTGACGGTCGCGATCCTGGACGCGGTGGCGACCTGGAACGAGTTCCTGTTCGCGCTGATCCTGCTCAACTCCGACGCGAACAAGACCATCCCGGTCGGCCTGCTGAACTTCCAGGGCCAGTTCGCCAACAACAACACCGGGCTCGCGGCGGGCATCCTGATCGCCGTGGTCCCGATCCTGATCGCCTACACGCTCCTGCAGCGCTACATCGTCGGCGGCCTGACCGCCGGCTCTCTGAAGGGTTAGGACCATATGACTGACATGCCGGTGTTCGGTGCCGGGATCTGGCACTTCGCCACCTACAAGGACCGCTACGCCACCGACGGGTACGGCGACCCGGTCGGCCTCCTGGAGCAGATCGACCGCGCGGGTGCGGTCGGCGACCTGTCCGTGGTCGACCTGAACTGGCCGTTCGCCGGGTACGACGGGACGCTCGACGAGGTGAAGGCCGCGCTCGCCCGCAACAACCTGAAGGCGATCGCGATCACGCCCGAGATCTACACCCGCGACTTCGTCAAGGGCTCGTTCACCAACCCCGACCCCGCCGTCCGCAAACAGGCCCTGGAGCTGTTGCACCAGGCAACCGAGCTGGCCAAGGACCTCGGCTGCTCGTACGTGAAGCTCTGGCCCGGGCAGGACGGCTGGGACTACCCGTTCCAGGTCAACTACCACGACATCTGGAACCTCGCGCTGGACGGGCTGAAGGAGCTCGTCTCCGCGCACCCCGACATCAACTTCGTGATCGAGTACAAGCCGCGCGAGCCGCGGGTGAAGATCATCTTCCCCAACGTCGCCCGGACCCTGCTCGGGATCGAGAAGATCGGCCTGCCCAACCTCGGCATCCTGCTCGACTTCGGCCACTCGCTGTACGGGCAGGAGACGCCCGCCGACGCCGCGCAGCTCGCGATCGACTACGGCCGGCTGTTCGCGATCGACGTCAACGACAACCTGCGCGGCTGGGACGACGACATGGTGGTCGGCTCGGTGCACCTCGTCGAGACGTTCGAGTTCTTCCACACGCTGCGCCGCAACAACTGGGAAGGTGTCTGGCAGCTCGACCAGTTCCCGTTCCGCGAGGACAGCGTCGAGGCCGCCAAGCAGGCGATCCGGTTCCTGAAGGCGGTGCACCACGCGCTCGACGTACTGGACGAGGAGGCGCTGGCCGCTGCGCAGGCGTCGCACGACGCGCTCGCCGCACAGCGGCTGATCCAGAAGGTCCTGCTGTCCTCGATGGCGGAACTGGCATGACGCTGACGGTCGAGCACACCACCATGCCCGTGCTCGGGCGACTGCAGCTGCACAGCAGCCGGGCCGAGCAGGTCGCGCACATCGCCGAGGTCGCGCGGCAGATCCGGATCCAGGACCTCAAGCTGGTCCACCACGCCGGGGCCGGGCACATCGGCGGGGACTTCTCGGCGATCGACATCCTGGCGACCCTGTACGGCGCGGTGCTGGACGTCGCGCCGGACCGGGTCGACGACCCGGAGCGGGACCGGTTCATCCTCAGCAAAGGCCACGTCGCGGGGGCGCTCTACACGACGCTGGCGGCGTACGGGTTCCTGCCGGTGGAGGAGCTGGCGACGTTCCTGAAGCCGCTGTCCGCGCTGAACGGGCACCCGAACCGGCGCAAGGTGGCCGGCGTCGAGGCGAACACCGGCCCGCTCGGGCACGGGCTGCCGGTCGCGGTCGGGCACGCGTTGTCGGCCAAGCTCGACGTGTCGCTGCGGCGTACGTACGTGCTGGTCGGCGACGGCGAGCTGCAGGAGGGCAGCAACTGGGAGGCGATGATGGCGGCCTCGCAGTACCAGCTGGACCGGCTGACCGTGATCGTCGACCGGAACCGGCTGCAGCAGGGCGCGACCACCAAGGAGACCAACGACCTCGACCCGCTGCCGGAGAAGGCGGCCGCGTTCGGGTTCGCGGTGGTCGAGGTGAACGGGCACGACCACGGCGAGCTGCTCGACGTGCTGTCCGCCGTACCGTTCCGGCCCGGCAAGCCGACCTTCGTGATCGCCCACACCCACAAGGGGCACCCGATCTCGTTCATGAGCAACAACGTCGCCTGGCACCACCGGGTGCCCGACGCCGAAGAGTTCGACCAAGCACTCAAGGAGCTCTCATGACGGTCACCGACAGTCCCTCGATCGCGGACCAGCCGCGGTACGACTGCCGGGACGCGTACGTCGAGACGCTGGCCGAGCTGGCGCACGCGGACCAGCGGATCGTCGGCGTGGTCAACGACTCGGTCGGGTCGAGCAAGCTGAACAGCTTCCGCAAGGCCTTCCCGGACCGGCTGATCAACGTCGGCATCGCCGAGCAGGACATGGTCGGCGTCGCGTCCGGCCTGGCCAACGGCGGGCGGATCCCGTTCGTCTCGGCGGCGTCCTGCTTCCTGACCGGGCGCGCGCTGGAGCAGATCAAGGCCGACGTCGCGTACTCGCACACCAACGTGAAGCTGTGCGGGATGAGCCCGGGCGTCGCGTACGGCGAGCTCGGGCCGACGCACCACTCGATCGAGGACATCGCCTGGCTGCGCGCGATCGCCGGGATGCGGATCATCGTGCCCGCCGACCCGATCGAGACGGCGGCGGCGTTGCGGTGGGCTGCTTCGTCGGACGGGCCGGTGTTCATCCGGGTCAGCCGGATGAGCGTGCCGCGGATCTACTCCGACGACTACGAGTTCGTGCTCGGTCGCGCGATCACCGTTCGGGACGGCGGCGACGTGACGCTGATCAGCAACGGGACGGTGCTGTGGCGGGCGCTGTCCGCGGCCGAGCAGCTGGCCGCCGAGGGGATCTCGGCGCGGGTGCTGTCGATGCCGACGGTGCAGCCGCTCGACACCGACGCCGTGATCGCGGCCGCGCGGGAGACGGCCGGCATCGTGACGGCGGAGGAAGGGGTCAGCGGGGGAGGGCTCGGCGGGGCGGTCGCGGAGACCGTCGTCCAGCATCACCCGGCGCGGGTGTCGATCCTCGGGATCCCCGAGTTCGCGCCGACCGGCTCCGCGGCGTACTTGCTGGACCGGTACGGGCTGTCCGCGGACGGCATCGCCGCCGCGGCCCGTCGGCTGGTCAGCCCAGGTAGCTGACCAGGTCGGCGATCGAGACCATCGCGAAGTCATGGGCGTCGGCGAACGCGCGCAGGTCGGCGCCGGTCATCAGCGTGCCGTCGTCGTTCATCAGCTCGCCGATCACCCCGACCGGCGGCAGCCCGGCCAGCCGGACCAGCTCGACGGTGGCCTCGGTGTGACCGGGCCGCTGCCGGACCCCGCCCGCGACCGCGCGCAGCGGGAGGATGTGGCCGGGGCGGATCAGGTCCTGCGGCTGCGCTGTCGCGTCGGCGAGCACGTTGACGGTGCGGGCGCGGTCGGCGGCGGAGATACCGGTCCCGACGCCGCTGCTCGCGTCGACCGACACCGTGTACGCCGTACGCAGGCTGTCCTGGTTGTTCGGGACCATCAGCGGCAGCTCGAGCCGGTCCAGGACCTCGGGCGCGGCCGGGGCGCAGACGTAGCCGCTGGTGTAGCGGACCAGCAGAGCCATCAGCTCCGGCGTCGCCAGGCTGGCGGCGAAGGTCAGGTCGCCTTCGTTCTCGCGGTCCTCGTCGTCCACGACGACGACCGGGCGACCCCGGCCGATCTCGGCGATCGCGTGCTCGATGGTGTCCAGACGGGTGGTCGTCACGGTGCTGCTCACTGTCGCTGTCCTCTCGGCCTGGCACTCCGGGGCAACGACAGCTCCGCGACGGTCGGCTGTGTGCACGCCTTTTGGGCGCGCGCCGAACAGGCGTCGCGAAATCTGCCACGTGCGTCTTCCCATCCGGACTTTCACCGTCGGTCCCGGAGTTCCACCAGGTCAACCGGACCTCCTCGCGGAGGTACGGGTCGCGGACTTTAACCGCCGGCTCGGAATTTCACCGACCCCAGAGCACGTGTGTGTTCTTCACTCGCAGTGTATCCGTCCTCGTTCGATCCGGGAGTGTCATGTCCATCTCAGTCGTCTGGCGGTCCGTCGAGCTGTCTGCTGCGCTTCCGGTGGGTTACGGGGCGGAAGTGTGGGCCGATTTCGAGCACGAGAGCGGGGTGAGGCTGCGACGGCCGGGGTTCTGGGACGGGGAGGTCTCCGGGGAGGGTGGTGCCGGGGCGGTGTGGCGGGTCCGGTTCGCTCCGCCGTTGGCGGGGCGGTGGGAGTGGGCGTTCGGCTCCTCATCAGGCGTGCTGGAGGTTTCACAAGTACCAGCCGGCGAAACCAATCCGTTCTACGCCCACGGGTTCTGGCAGATGTCCCCCGGCGGCCGGAGCCTGGTCCACGCGGACGGCACCCCCGCGCTGCTGGTCGCCGACACCGCCTGGGCGCTGCCCTGGCGAGCGACGGTTGATCAGGTCCGCTCGTATGCGGAGGACCGGCAGGCGAAGGGCTTCAACGCCGTACTGCTGATGTCGGTCCAACCCGACATGCGAGCCGTCGGCCCGCGCGACCGCACCGCGGACGAGGGGTTCGACGTCGCCTTCGAGGACCTGCCCGACGGTCACTTGCTGCAGCCTCGGGCGGAGTACTTCCAGTACCTCGATCAGCTGCTGGAGGTCTTGGTCGAGCACGGGATCGTCCCGGTGCTGCAGCCGGTCTTCCAGGGCTTCGGCTGGAAGGGCCTCGACGTCGCAGGCACCGTAGTACCGGCGGACGAGTACGCGACGTACTGCCGCTACCTCGTCGCCCGGTACGGCGCGCAGCCCGCGATCTACCTCGTCGGCGGCGACGGAACCGGCCGCGAGCCGCAGGTCGAGGCCGGCGGCGCCGAGGTGCACGCCGTCGACTGTTACGAGCAGCCGACCGGCATCCATTACCGCCCGCACATCCGCGCCTCGGCGCACCAGGACGCCGACTGGCTCGACTTCCAGTGGTGCCAGACCGGGCACACCGGCGAGCACGTCGCCGAACGCGTCGCCGACATGTGGCGGAACGAGCCGGTGCGAGCCGTGGCGAACGGCGAGCCGACGTACGAGCAGCATGGTGGGCTGGACGTCGCCGGCGGGTGGTGGCAGGGGCACGAGGCGTGGAGCAACCTGTGCGCGGGCGGGACGATGGGGGTCATGTACGGCGCGGGGAGCTTGTGGCAGTGGCGGCTGCATGCTGCCGAGCCCGGGCACTCTGCCTTCTTCATCGCGCCGGACGCTGGGTGGCGGGAGGCGCTGGGGTTTGGCGGTTCGACGTACGTGGGGCTGGTGGGTCGGGTGCTGGCCGGTCTGCCTGTCGCTGACTTGGAGCCGGACTGGACGCGCGTGATCTCCGGCCGCGCGCTACGCGGGGCCGACGGCCTGCTGATCGTCTACCGCGAGCACGGCGGCCCGGTGATGGTCTTCGACGACTCCGTTCCGCTCGACTACCGCATCGTCGATCCCCGCGACGGCTCCGTCGTCGCCACCGGCCGGCGAGACACGCCGGGCGATCCGCTGCCCGATCCGGGTGGCGCACCGCGCGTCTACATCTGCCTATAGTCCAGTCCTGACCTGTCTGAAGGGGGAACCGTGAATCGTGGCGTGCGCCGCCCCGGCCTGGACGAACTACGCCTGCTCGCGAAGGTCGCCCGCATGTACCACGAGAAGGGCATCCGCCAGCCGAAGATCGCGAGCGAGCTGAACCTGTCGCAGGCCCGGGTGTCGCGGATGCTCAAGCAGGCAGTCGAGGTGGGGATCGTGCACACGGTGGTGACGATGCCGAGTGGCGTGCACAGCGATCTGGAGGACGAGCTGCAGGGCCGGTATGGGCTGAGGGACGCGGTGGTGGTCGACACCGACACTCTTTCGGTCGGTACCACCGACGACGATGTCCTCCCAGCACTCGGCTCAGGCGCGGCGGCGTACCTCGACATGACCCTCACCGGCGGCCACGTCATCGGCATCTCCTCCTGGAGCGAGACCCTGATCAGCGCCGTCGACCGGATGCCCCGCAAGAGCGTCCCCGTCGCCGACAAGGTCGTCCAGATCGTCGGCGGCCTCGGCGACGCCGCCGTCCAGATGCAAGCCACCCGCCTCACCGCCCGCTTCGCCGAACTCACCGGCGCGATGCCCGTGTATCTGCCGGCGCCGGGTTTGGTCGGGACTCCCGCCGTGCGGCGGGCGATGATGAACGACGTGTCCGTCCAGGACGTGCTGGGGACTTGGAGTCAGCTCACCGACGCGGTCGTCGGCATCGGCAGCCTCGAACCATCGCCTCTATTGCAGCGCAGCGGCAACGCGGTCGCTGTCGCCGATCAGGATGAGTTGCGTCGGTTGGGAGCGGTCGGTGACGTCTGCTTCCGCTTCTTCGACGAGGACGGCAACCACGTCCGCTCGACCTTCGACCAACGAGTCATCGGCGTCACCGCCAAGGAGCTGTTGTCCGTCCCCCGCCGAATCGGCGTAGCCGGCGGCACCCGAAAGTTCTCCGCCATCCGCGCGGCACTCCTGGGCGGCTGGATCAACATCCTCATCACCGACCTCGCCATGGCCAACCGGCTCCTCGCCGACTGAGCTTTCCCCACGCGGGCTCCTCCGCTCGCTGGTTGGGCGGGTTGTGTGTAGACGGGGCGGACGTGCACCACCCACCAACCTCCGCCGGAGGCGACGAGCTGAGCGTGAACGCCTTCGCGGGGACGACGATGAAGCGGGTTAGTGGGTGGTGCACGTCCGCCCAACCGGCTACTCAGTCGGTCTGAAGGGGTCTGCTGCCGCCTGGATTCTGGCGATGCGGGCCGGCTGGGCGGGTCCGTCGATCAGCTCGCGGAGGATGTCGAGCTGGCCGCCATGCCGCAGTTCCTCGTTCAGGACTCGGAGCATCATGGCCGCCAGGGTTGTCGTCTGGTGGCCCTCGGCGAAGTGTTCGACCCAGCCAACGGCATCCAGGGCGTGCGACGCGATCGTCTCGTCGGCGACGCCGCAGGCCTCCGCGTACCAGTCGAGGACGAAGGTCGACGGCTCGTCGGCGCGGACCCACAGGTCGGCGGCGCCGGGCTGGTGCTCGTCGCCGGGGATTTCCCGCGGCAACGAGCGACCGAACGCTTCGCCGAGGTAGCCGTACTCCATCCCGCCGAGGTGTTTGAGGACGCCGAGGACATTCGCACCCGAGGCAGTGAGCGGGCGGCGGAGGTTGTACTCCGACAATCCGCGGGTCTTCTCCAGGTTGGTGGCTCGCGCGGCAAGCAGGGCCTCGTGGAGTTCGGACTTCAACGTCGGCACATCGAGCAGGAGATCACACGATCAGTGCACTCTCCAGCTCGATCAGGTTCGTCAAGCGGTCGGCGAAGGCGCGGGGGAGGGACTCGTTGGGGAGAGTCGCGGCCGGGCGGGCGGGAAGGCCCGTCACCGGAGTACGGCCGAGTGCGAGGAGGACGGTTTCGTGGTGGGTGAGTGCCTCGGCGGCGATCGCCTGGGCGGCGGCGTGGGTGCCGAAGCGGTCGGTGAAGAAGTGTTTGATGCGGGGGTGGGTGGACGTCAGATACAGGTACTCGACGACTTCGGGGAGGCTGCGCCAGTTGCGGAGTTGGGCGGCGATCAGGTCGGCGTCGGCGGCGTCGAGGAGGTCGCCCAGTTGGAAGGTGCTGGGGATGTCGTCGCGCATTAAGGGGGCGACGGAACCGGCGTGCAGCCATTCCGCGTAGAAGTTGAGCCAGTCGCCGGCCCAGCCGGCGAGGTCGCCGCGGTTGGTGGTGAGGCCGTCGGGGCGGCCGTGGAGGTAGAGGCCGGCGGTGGCGGCGGCGAGGTGGGAGACCTTGATGACGCTGCCGAAGGCGGGGGCGCGGAACCAGGGGATGTGGGGGAGGCCGGTGCGGAGGACGTAGTCGATGAAGCCGTCGTCGACGCGGCCGACCAGGGTGCGCCAGTGGTAGGAGTCGTAGTCGAAGTGCCGCAGGTAGTCGAGGACCAGGCGGGCGGCGTCGGCGTTCGGGGCGTAGCGGCGGGCGAGGGTGTGCAGGGCGTCGACGTACCCGACGAAGTCGGCTGCCTCGTGCCTCACGTCCTGGGGGAGGGGACGGCGGGCGATGGCGTGGGGTACGGCGGTCACTGGGCCTCCAGACGGGGAAACCCGGCGCCGGTGCGCCGGGTGTTCCACGACTGTGCACTGTGTGGTTACACAGCGGATTCATGCTCGATATACGACGAATTAACGGTTGCGGTGCTGCTCCGCGAGGTCGCGCAGGTACAGCGCCGACTGCTTCGGTGTCCGCTCCTGGGTGTCGTAGTCGACGCGGACGATGCCGAAGCGCTTCTCGTAGCCGTAGGCCCATTCGAAGTTGTCGAGGAGGGACCAGGCCAGGTAGCCGCGGATGTCGGCGCCCTGCTCGATGGCGGAGGCGACGGCGGCCAAGTGCGTGGTGAAGTACGCCGTGCGGCCCTCGTCGGCGACGAAGCCGGACTCGTCGGGGACGTCGTCGAAGGCGGCGCCGTTCTCGGTGATGACCATCGGGAGGCCGGGGTAGTCCTTGCTGATCCGGACCAGGAGGTCGGTGAAGCCCTCGGGGACGATCTCCCAGTCCATCGCGGTGCGGTCCCGGCCGAGGGGGATGCTGCGGACGACCGGCAGGCCGGCGGGGTCGACGGTGCTGCCGTCCTCGGCGTAGCCGGTGAACTTCTGGCTGAAGTAGTAGTTGATGCCGAGGACGTCGATCGGGGCGGAGATGGTGGCGAGGTCGCCGTCCTGCACGGGGATGAGGATGTCCTGAGCGGCCAGGTCTTCGACGACGTCCGCGGGGTAGCGGCCGTGGACGAGCGGGTCCAGGTAGAGCCGGGCGCCCATCCCGTCGGCCCGGCGGGCGGCGTCCAGGTCCGGCGCGGCGTCCGAGGCCGGGTACGCCGTCGCGGCGTTCAGCGTGATGCCGATGTCGATCTTGCGCGGTGCCGCCTCGCGCATCCGCTCGGTCGCGAGGCCGTGGCCGAGCAGCAGGTGGTGTACGGCGGAGACGGCAGCGGGGTAGTCCTGACGACCGGGTGCGTGCGCGCCGTACGCGTACCCGAGCATCGCCGAGCACCACGGCTCGTTCAGCGTCGTCCAGGTGTCGACCCGGTCGCTCAGCGCGTCGAAGACCAGCATCGAGTAGTCCGCGAACCGGTACGCCGTGTCGCGCACCGGCCAGCCGCCCGCGTCCTCGAGCTCCTGCGGGAGGTCCCAGTGGTACAGCGTCACCCACGGGTCGATGCCCTGGGCAAGCAGTTCGTCGACCAGCCGGTCGTAGAAGGCCATCCCGGCCGGGTTGAAGCCGCGGCCGTTCGGCTGGACCCGGGTCCAGGACACCGAGAACCGGTAGGTGTCCATCCCGAGATCCTTGATCAGGGCAACATCCGAAGGCATCCGGGTGTAGTGCTCGCAGGCGACGTCACCGGTGTCGCCGTCGTGCACGGCGCCGGGGACGCGGCAGAAGGTGTCCCAGATCGACGGGGTCCGGCCGTCGGCGTCGACGGCGCCCTCGATCTGGTACGCCGAGGTGGCGACTCCCCAGCGGAAACCGGTGGGCAGCCCGGCGATCAGCGCGGCGTCGGCCGAGGTGGTGGGGGCAGGTGTGGTCATAGTGGCCGTACGACGCCCGCGCGCCCGCCGGTGGGCGGGGCGCGCGAGCGCCGTACTGACTCCCTTCGGGGCAGAAGTTAGGCGACAGGGACGCGGCCGGGCAGCCAGCAGGCGACCTGGCGGTTGGGGTCGTTCCTGGCTTCGGGGACGCCGAGGACCGGGATGTCGGTCGAGCAGCGGTCGAACGCGTGCGGGCAGCGCGGGTGGAACGCGCAGCCGGTGGGCATACCGCGCAGGTCAGGCGGCGAGCCCGGGATCCCGCTCAGCTCGCGGCGCGGGCCGCGCAGCGCCGGGAAGGACTTCAGCAGCCCTTCGCTGTACGGGTGCAGGGAGTCCTTGTAGAGGTCGGCCGAGCGCGCCTCCTCGACGATCCGGCCGCCGTACATGATCGCGATCCGGTCGGAGAACTCGACCAGCAGCGACAGGTCGTGGGTGATGAACAGCACCGAGAAGCCGAGCCGCTCGCGCAGCTCGACCAGCTGGGCCAGGATCTGGCGCTGCATCACCACGTCCAGCGCGGTGGTCGGCTCGTCCATGATCACGATCTGCGGCTCGAGTACGAGCGCCATCCCGATCATCACCCGCTGCCGCATCCCGCCGGACAGCTGGTGCGGGTAGGCGTCCATCCGGTCGGCGGAGATGCCGACCAGCTTGAGCATCTCCTTGGCGCGGTCCATCCGCGCGGTGGCGCTGAGCTGCGGCTCGTGGGCGCGGATCACGTCGAGCATCTGGGTGGAGACCTTGTGCACCGGGTTCAGCGAGTTCATCGCGCCCTGGAACACGATCGAGGTCTCGGCCCAGCGGAACTTGCGCAGCTCGGCCGGGGTCAGCGCCATCACGTCGTACGGCTGGTCGCCCGGCGGGTGGTAGACCACCGAGCCACCGCTGATCACGCCGGGCGGCGGGAGCAGCCGGGTGACGCCGTACGCGAGGGTGGACTTGCCGGAGCCGCTCTCGCCGGCCAAGCCGAGCACCTCGCCGCGGTGCAGGGTCAGCGTGACGTCGCGGACCGCGCGGACGGCCTGGTCGCCGAGACCGTAGTCGACGTTGAAGTCCTTGATCTCCAGGACTGGTTGCTTGGCCATCAGACCGTGCCCTTCGCTTCGTCGGCGCGGACCACCGGGGTGACCGGGGCCTTGCGGTCGGTCGTGTTCAGAACCGGGGTGAAGCCGACCTTCATCCGGACCGTGTGGCCGTCCTTGGTCTTCACCCGGGTGTGCCCGCTGCTGCGCAGCCGCGGGCTGACGAACTCGTCGATGCCGAAGTTGACCAGCGACAGCGCGGTGCCGAGGATCGCGATCGCCAGACCGGCCGGGACGAACCACCACCACGCGCCCTGCGCGAGCGCCTGCTGGCTCTGCGCCCAGAACAGGATGGTGCCCCAGTTCCACTCCGAGATCGTCGAGATCCCGATGAAGGCCAGCGTGATCTCCGACATCACCGCGAAGATCACCGTACCGACGAACCCGGAGGCGATGATCGCGGTCAGGTTCGGCAGGATCTCGACGGTGATGATCCGCCAGGTGCTCTCACCGGTCGCCCGGGCCGCCTCGACGTAGTCGCGGCGGCGCAGCGACAGCGTCTGCGCGCGCAGGACGCGCGCACCCCAGGCCCACGAGGTCAGACCGATGACGAGGGCAACCATCAGGTCGCCGGCGCCGGGGATCGTCGAGGCCACGATGATGATCAGCGGCAGCGCCGGGATCACCAGGAAGACGTTCGACAGCGCGGACAGGCCCTCGTCGGCGGCGCCGCCGAGGAAGCCCGAGCTGACCCCGATCAGCACCGACAGCGCGGTCGCGACGATGCCGGCCAGCAGGCCGACGAACATCACGCCCCGGGTGCCGACCAGGATCTGGGACAGGATGTCCTGCCCCAGGTGGGTGGTGCCGAACCAGTGCTGGCCCGACGGCGGCTGGAGCAGGTTGGCGCTGCGCTCACTCGGGTCGTACGGCGCGATCCAGGGCCCGATGATCGCGATCAGGCAGAAGAACGCGAGGACCACCAGGCCGGTCGCGGCCTTCGGGTTCGCGACGAACCGGAGCCGCTGGCGCTTGGCCGGCGCCTCGACCTCGGGGCCCTCGGGCGTGACCGCGGTGATGGTGCTCGTGGGTGCGGACATCGGTCAGCTCTCCTTCCGGGTGCGCGGGTCGAGCAGCAGGTAGGCGACGTCGGCGATCAGGTTGGCGACCAGCACCGAGATGGTGATCACCAGGAAGACGCCCTGCATCAGCGGGTAGTCCTTCGCGCCGACGGCCTGGAACAGGTTGTAGCCGATGCCGGGGTAGGAGAAGACGATCTCCACCAGCAGCGTGCCGCCGACGATGAAGCCCAGCGACAGCGCGAAACCGGAGACGTTCGGCAGCAGCGCGTTGCGGGCGGCGTACGACAGCATCACGCGGCGCTCGGACAGGCCCTTGGCGTGCGCGACGGTGATGTAGTCCTCCGACGCGACCGTCACCATCATGTTGCGCATGCTGAGGATCCAGCCGCTGACCGAGGAGATCAGGATCGTGATCGCCGGCAGCAGGCTGTGCTGGATCGCGCTGCCGATGAAGATGCTGTCCCAGTTCGGGACCAGGCCCGGCTCGTAGCCGCCGGACGACGGGAAGAAGCTGCCGGCGCCGGCGAACAGCGTGATCGCGATCAGGCCGAGCCAGAAGTACGGGATCGAGGACAGGAACGTGGTCACCGGAAGCAGGCCGTCCAGCCAGGACCCGCGCCGCCAGCCGGCCAGGATGCCGAGGCTGGTGCCGATCGTGAAGCTGGCCAGCGTGGTGATGCCGACCAGCGCGATCGTCCACGGCAGCGACTGGCCGAGGATCTCCGAGACCGGCGTCGGGAAGAACGTGAACGACAACCCGAGGTCACCCTTGAAGACCTGCTGCCAGTAGTCGACGTACTGGCTCCACAGGCTGGCGTTCTTGTCCAGGCCGAACAGCACGTACAGCGAGTTGATCGCCTCGGTGCTCATCTGGCCCTGGAACTTGTTGATCAGCGAGGTGACCGGGTCACCGGGGATCATCCGCGGGATGAAGAAGTTGATCGTGATCGCCGCCCAGGCGGTGAACAGGTAGAAGGCGATCCGTTGCAGCAGGAACTTCACTTCGCCGCTCCTTCCTCGTAGAGCCAGCAGGCCGCCCAGTGGGCCTGGCCGCTGTCGACCACCGGCAGCTCGAACCGGGGCGGCAGGTCGGTGGAGCACTTCGGCATCGCGTGCACGCAGCGCGGGTGGAACCGGCAGCCGGACGGCGGCGCGATCAGGCTCGGCGGTTCGCCGCCGGCCTCGTCCTCGGGCGCGTCCTTGGCGTCACCGACCCGGTCCAGGCGGTCGGGGTCGGGCGCGCTCTCGATCAGCAGCCGCGTGTACGGGTGCGCCGGGTGCTGGGTGACGGTCTCGGAGTCGCCGCCCTCGACCATGCGGCCGGCGTACATCACCAGGGTCTCGTCGGCGAAGTAGCGGGCCGAGGCGATGTCGTGGGTGATGTAGAGGATGGCCAGGTTGAGGCGCTCCTTGAGGTCCCGCAGCAGGTTCAGTACGCCGAGCCGGATGGACACGTCGAGCATCGACACCGGCTCGTCGGCGAGCAGCACCTCGGGGTTGGCGCCGAGCGCGCGGGCGATCGAGACCCGCTGGCGCTGGCCGCCGGACAGCTCGTGCGGGAACTTGTCCAGGTAGCGCTCCGGCGGGGTCAGCTGGACCCGCAGCAGCAGGTCGTTCAGGTTCTTGTCCAGCTCGGCGCTGCCGTTGCCGGCCCGGCCGTGGATCTTCAGCGACCGGGTCAGGTGGTACCGCACGGTGTGCACCGGGTTCAGCGACGCGAACGGGTCCTGGAAGATCATCTGCACGCGGCGGCAGTAGGCGCGGAACGCGCGGCCGCCCTTCACGGTGACCGAGTCGCCGTGCAGCCGGATGTCGCCGCCGGTGCGCTGGTACAGCTGCGCCATCAACCGGGCGACGGTCGATTTGCCCGAGCCGGACTCGCCGACCAGGGCGGTGACCCGGCCCCGGCGGAGCGTCAGCTGGACGTCGTCCACCGCGTGCACGGCGTACCGGCCGCGGGTGAACACGTCGCGCAGGCCGCGGCGGACGGGGAAGTGTTTGGTGAGGTTCTCGGCCTCGAGGACCACGTCGTCGGTCGTGGCCGGTGCTGCATCGGTCGCCGTCATCTTTCCTGACTCCTCGCTGGGTCGGCGCGCGGGACCGGGGGGGGGGGGGGGGGGGGGGGGGGGGGGGGGGGGGGGGGGGGGGGGGGGGGGGGGGGGGGGGGGGGGGGGGGGGGGGGGGGGGGGGGGTTGGGGGGGGGGGGGGGGGGGGGGGGGGGGGGGGGGGTACACCCCCCCCCCCCCCCCCCCCCCCCCCCCCCCCCCCCCCCTCCC
>NZ_JBVJNV010000005.1:0-247669 GCF_055583505.1 Kribbella sp. NPDC104740
TCTCTGTTCTTCTCTCTGTTCTTCTCTCTGTTCTTCTCTCTGTTCTTCTCTCTGTTCTTCTCTCTGTTCTTCTCTCTGTTCTTCTCTCTGTTCTTACCTCCCCTAGCAGGTGGTCCCGCGGGCTGGGAGCTTTCCGGTCAGGAAGTACGTCGACGCGTGGTTGCGGGCGCACTCGTTGTTGAACCATGACGTGTGGCCGTAGGTGTCGCTGACCAGCAGGCGGCTGCCGCGGATCTGGCGTTGGAGGCTGACCGCGCCGGCCAGCGGCGTCGCCGGGTCGTGGGTGTTGTTCAGGATCAGCACCGGCGGTGCGTCCTTGATCGGGGTCGGCTTCCACGGGTTGGTCGGCGGGATCGGCCAGCCGGAGCAGGCGGCGGCCATCACCCAGCCCTCGACGGCGGCGCCGACTCGTGGTGCGACCGCGCGGGCGACGGCTAGCCGCGCACGCACGTCGGCGTACCCACGGAACTCACCCGGGAAGTCCATGCACGACACCGCGGCGTACGCCGACTCCGGGAAGCCGACGTAGCTGTTGCCGACGAAACCCGACCCGTCGCCCGCGTCAGAAGCCTTGGCCAGCGCCGACGCGAACGCCGTCCACGGGCCCTCGAAGCCGCCGAGGGTCGGCAGGAACATCGGGAGCGCCATCCGGATCTGGTCGCCGTTCACGGTCGTGTTGCCCACGGGCAGTGGTCGCCGGTCGGCCTTCCGGACCACGGCGTCGAACACCTTTCCGACATCGCGCCCATGCAGCGCACACTCGGGCGTCGCGGCGCACCAGGCCGCCATCCGGTCGAAGCCGCGTTCCATCTCGCGGGCCTCGCTGAGCACGAAGCCGGTCGAGCCCTGGGCGTGGTCGACGATCCCGTCGAGCACCATCCGGTCGATCCGGTGCGGGAAGAGCTGCGCGTACGTCGTCCCCAGGTACGACCCGTACGACGGCCCGAAGTAGCTGAGCTTCCGCACCCCGAGCGCCGCCCGCACCGAGTCCAGATCGCGCGCAGCGGTCCGGGTGTCGAGGTGCCGCATCAGGTCGCCGTTCTTGGCCAGGCAGGCCTTTCCGAGCTCGCGGCTGGCGGCGACCATGGCGTCGTACGAGCGTCGCGAGTCCGGGAACACCGGTACGCCGGGCTTCAGCACCGGGCCGCAGTCGAGCTGACTGGATCCGCCCGTTCCGCGTGGGTCGAAGCTGACCACATCGAACCGGTCGCGGAGCTCCTCCCCGAACAGGTCGCCGACGATCCCGGCCGCCAGCATCGAGGCGCCGGGGCCACCGGGACCGCCCGGGTTGAAGGTCAGCACCCCGAGTTTGTGCGCCTGGTCGCGGGCCGGGACGCGAGCGATCAGCAGCTCGGTCTGCCCCTTGCCCGGCTTCGCGTAGTCGAGCGGCACCGTCAGCCGCGCGCACTCGGCCGGTTGCCCCTCCTCGCAGGGTTTCCAGTCGATGCGCGCGGCATTCGACGGTACGGCGGGCAGCAGCCCCGCTCCGATCAGGCCCAGCGCCAGCAGTCCCTTGATCACCATGCGGCCAAGCTACGAACCGGAAGGGTCGCGGCCCGGCGCTGGAACGATCAACAGGCGAAAGTGAACGCCGGCACTCCGGTCAGTGGGCCGGCGCGAAGTCCAGGAAGCCCACCACCGAACGGATCCGGCCGTCCGCACCGACGGTGACGATATCGGTGCCCCCGGCAACGGCTTCCTGGCCGTCGGCGCCGAGTTCCCAGGTCCAGCGGACCCGGTCGTGGTGCTCGTCGATCTTGCCCGTCACCGCGAACCGCAGGCCCGGGAACATCCCCTGCGCGGTGCCGACCATCGCGCTCAGCTCGTCGTACCCGGTGGCCTCGAAGCTCGGGTCGACGAAGTACCCGTCGGGCGTCCAGGTCTTCTCGATCAGCCGGGCCCGCTGCTCGGCGTCGGTCTCGTTCCAGATGGCGAAGTACTGCTCGGCCAGGTTCATCGTGTTCTCCTCAGGATCGGTTGCCACAACCTTGCGGCCGGTCGCGGCGATCGGGCGATGACCTCGGAGGTCATGTCGGTGGACACCTCGGCGGTTACCGTCGGGAGCATGACGATCGCCGAGGAGACCTTCCAGCGGCCGGTGGGTGAGCTGCTGCGCGGCTGGCGCGAGCGGCGGAGGCTCAGCCAGCTCGACCTGGCCAACCAGGTCGAGGTGTCGACGCGCCACGTCAGCTTCGTCGAGACCGGGAAGTCGAAGCCGAGCCGCGAGATGGTGCTGCGGCTGGCCGAGCATCTCGACGTACCGCTTCGGGACCGCAACCAACTGCTGCTCGCGGGCGGCTACGCGCCGGTCTACAGCGAGGCGTCGCTGCACTCGCCGGCGATGCTCGCCGTACGGGAGACGCTGCGCCGGTTGCTCGACGCGCACGCACCGTTCCCCGCGCTGGTCGTCGACCGCTGGTGGAACATCGTCGAGACCAACGCCGCCGCCGCGCTGTTCACCGAGGACGTCGCGCCCGAGCTGCTCGCCGCGCCGATCAACGCGCTGCGCCTCACGCTGCATCCTGAGGGGCTCGGCCGGCGGATCAGCAACCTCGCCGCGGTCCGCGCCAGCGCGCTCAGTACGCTGCAGCGGCAGATCGCCAGCACCGCCGACCCCGAGCTGCAGGACCTGTACGACGAACTGCGCGGCTACGCCGGCGACGAGCGCGTCGCGGCCGGGCCGGTCGCGGAGGTCGTCGTACCGATGAAGCTGCGGCGCGGGGACCAGGAGCTGTCGCTGCTGACCACGATCGCGACCTTCGGGACGCCGCTGGACGTGACCGTGTCGGAACTGATGATCGAGCAGTTCTTCCCCGCCGACGAGGCGACCGCGCGGTACCTGAAGGAGATGGTGTGATGCTGCCCGACCAACGCATCGGTGACCCGGTCGAGCTGCCGCTGGCGTGGCTCGACTTCTACCGGGAAACCGTGCAGCGCAAGCTCGACGGACTGTCCGACACGGAGCTGCGGACGACGCAGCTGCCGTCGGGGTGGACGCCGCTGGAGCTGCTGAAGCACCTGGTGTTCATGGAGCGGCGGTGGTTGCGCTGGGGGTTCACCGCGGAGCAGGTGTCGGAGCCTTGGGGTGACAGCGACGCCGACGAGCGGTGGCGGCTGGACGAAGGCGACACGCTGGAAGGCTTGCAGGCGGCGCTGCGCGAAGGTGGGAAGCGGACCCGGGAGATCGTCGCGGGGGTGGTGCGGGCGGAGGCCGCGGCGGCGCAGGGGGTCGGGGTGGTCGGCGTTGGAGCGCTCGGCGTCCGGGCGGCGGAGGGCGGCCGGTTCGGGAGCGAGGACGTGAAGCCGACGCTGGGGTGGATCTTGTTCCACGTGCTGCAGGAGTACGCGCGGCACGTGGGGCAGCTGGACGTCGTACGGGAGCTGGCGGACGGGACCACCGGCGAGTAGGACCCCCGAGGTCCCACCCGCCGGTGGGGACCGCAGTTGATCTCGGTGTACATCAACTGCAGCCGCTGAGGACCATGCGTTTCGGGGCGCTGATCCTGTGCTTTTGGCGGCGACTTCGTCGCCGCGGGTTTTGGGGCTTTTCGCCCGCTCTTCCCTCGTCGTTCGGTCGCTTCGCTCCCTCTCTCCTCAGTCCAGAGCGGGCGGCCCCAAAACCTCTCCTGCTGATGGAGATTTGTCAGTACCCCACCGGCGGCCGGCCCGTTCCGCCCGCGGGCCGGCCGACGGCGTCATCGGTGTGAAGGGGGAGGGCCAACTACCGATGAGTCGGCAGCCCGGTGGGCCGCTCGGTGGGCAGGGGAGGAAGGCTCGGCTTGCCCGGCAGGGAAGGCTTTCCGGTCGGGATCGGCAGCGAGGGCTGACCCGGCAGGGACGGCTTCACGGTCGGGACCTTGATCGTCGGCAGGGACGGCTTGCCCGGCAGCGACGGCTTGGTGGTGGGGACGTTCGGCTTGCCCGGGAGCGATGGCAGCGTCGTCGGGACGTTGACCGGCGGCGCGGTCGGCACGTGGTCGGTGACGCACGGCGGCAGCTCGGGCTTGGCCGGGAGCGACGGCTTCCCCGTCGGCTCCGGAACGTTCGGCAGCGAAGGCTTCTTGACCGGCACCGAAGGCAGCGACGGCTTGCCGGTCGGGACCGGCACGTTCGGCAGGGAGGGCTTGCCGGTGGGGACCGGCACGCTGGCCAGCGAGGGCTTACCCGGCAGCGACGGCTTGCCCGTCGGCACGTTCGGCAGCGACGGCTTACCGGTCGGGACCTGCGGCAGCTTGCCCGGGAGCGACGGCTTCCCGGTCGGCACCGGAACGGTCGGCAGCGAAGGCTTCTTGACCGGCACAGAAGGCACCGAAGGCAGCGACGGCTTGCCCTGCGGCAGCTCGCCCTCGACCTTCACCTTGACCGACGCCTCGATCTTGCCCTTGCTCGGCACCTTCGGCAGGCAGGTCGGGTCGACCGTCGGCACCGCGGTCGGCGTACCGGCCGGGAGCTCGACGGGGACCGGGGGCTTACCGCCACCGGCGAGCAGGTTCTTCACGTCGGCCGGTCCGCCGATCGCGGCGGACACCGTCGCGACGCTGCCGGCGAGCGCGGTGACACCGGCGGCGGCCAGGCCGCGGCGCAGCCAGGCGAGCCGCCGGCCGCGGCGCATCAGGTCGGCCGGGTCGGGCTGCCACGGCTCCAGGTCGTACTCGAGCGCGCTGCGCACCCGCTGCTCGTCGCTCATCTTGTTCCTCCAACTACTCCGGATTCGATCAGGTCGGGTGCCAGACGCAGCTTGGCCAGGGCCCGGGAGGCCGTGCTCTTCACGGTCCCGGCGGCCATGCCGAGAAGCTCGGCGGTCTCCGCTTCGGAGAGGTCCTGCGAGTACCGCAGGGCGACCACGGTCCGCTCGCGCACTGTCAGCCCACCGAGAGCTGACAGCACGGCGTCCCGGGTCTGGACCTCGCCGGCGAAGTCCGCCACCGACCGGTCGTCCCAGTCGTTGTCCACCGGATCGCTGGGCACTTCGTTGGACCAGCGGCGGCGCGCTTGCGAGAGGAACCGGTTGACCAGCACCCGACGGACGTACCGCAACCGGTCGCCGTCCAGCCGGTGCCACTTCGGGTAGGACCGCATCAGCGCCTGTTGCACGAGATCCTCGGCGGTGTGGCGATCACCGCACAGCATCTCCGCGAACCGCAGCAGCGGCGTCGACTGCGCCTGCACGAACCGCTCGAAGTCGGCGTCCGCGGCCCGGGTCATCGATTCTCCTCAGCCTCTGTCACACCTGTCCAAACCCGGTGAGTCACCGGTTGGGTTCTGTCCGTTCCGAAGAAATTTATTTCCGTCGCTGTACAAGTACGGCGTTTGTTTGTCACGATCGGTCAGCCGGGTGTCGCACCCGGTGACAGCAGCCTCACCGCCCCGGAGGTACCGCCATGCGTATCACCCGAAGGTCCGCGGCCGCACTCTGCGTCGCCGCCGCGCTGGCCGCCGCACCCCTGGCCGCCGCCGTCCTGCCCAGTACGGCGGCCGGCACCGACCCGGTCGCCGTCGCCGGCCAACCGGCCGAAGGCTCCACCAACGTCGTCGCCGACGGCAGCCGGATCGTCCTCGGCGACGCCCCGGTCCGGATGGGATCGGCCGAGATCAAGCAGCGTTCCGGTATCGGCAACCTCGACCCGGTCCGCTTCCCCGCGGCGACGTCCGCGGTCGTCGTCGACTACACGACCGGTACGCCGGACGGCTCGACCGCCGAGGTCGACGTCCGCGCCCTCGTCAACGACCGCTGGTCGGAGTGGACACCCGCCAAGGCCGGTACGCCGACCGCGCTGCCCGGCGTCAGCGACCTGGTCCAGCTGCGCATCATCGTCGTCGCGCCTCCGACCGGCGCGAAGCCGTGGGTGGCCGACGTACGGGTGCAGCCCACGGACAAGGCCGTCGCGAGCACGATGAAGGTGCAGGCCGCGCCGCTGAAGTCGCGCGTCTTCGCCACCCGCGAAGGCCTGGTCGGCGGCACCACCGCGAACGGCCACGTCATCATCAGCCGCGACCACTTCGTCGCGCTGCCGTCGCGCCGCGGCCTGGCCAACAACGGCTCCGGCAACTACTCGGTCAAGGTCTGTACGACGACCGGCACCCTCCGCTGCGCGTTCGAACCGGTCTGGGACGTCGGCCCGTGGAACACCAAGGACGACTACTGGAACCCGAGCGCCACCCGCGAGATGTGGAAGGACCTCCCGCAGGGCCGGCCCGAGTCGCAGGCGGCGTACCAGAACGGGTACAACGGCGGAAAGGACCAGTTCGGCCGCACGGTCGCCAACCCGGCCGGCATCGACCTCGCCGACGGCACCTTCTGGGACGCGCTCGGCCTGACCAACAACGCGTGGGTCGACACGACGTACCTGTGGACCGGTGACGGCGGCCGCGGCACGGTCGCGATCACCTCGGGCTACCTCAACGTGCGCAACTCGGCGAGCTCGTCGGGTGCCGTCGTCGGGATGGCCGGGAAGTCCGCGCAGGTCACGGTCGAGTGCCAGGTCACCGGGCAGAGCGTCTCCGGTTCCCAGGGGACGTCGAACATCTGGTTGCGAGTGCATTCCGGGATGTACGTCGCCAAGGCCTGGATCAGCGCCGGTTCGTTCGGTGCTTGCTGAGCGGGGCTTCTGAACCACCGTGTCCGGAGAGCCTCGGGCGGGACTCTCCGGGCACGGTTTCCTCAGCAGCCGTGGGTGATCTGGGCGCAGGTGTGAGTGCCCCAGTCGAGCTTCTCGGTCCTGGTGGTGCCGTTGGACTTGCTGATCTTCACGATGATGCGCTGGGTGGTTTCGCTACCGGGGGTCCAGGGCTTCGGGTCCTGGTGCTGGAGCAGCCAGTAGTTGCCTTGGACAACCGCCTTGGTGGTGGCGCCGCCGGGGAAGGTGTAGGTGATCGCGGTGACGTCCTTGGGGAGGACGCCGGCGGCCCAGTAGTAGTTGTACTCCTTGCCGCCGCGCGGAATGAGGTTGTGGGCGACGGCGAAGGCCGCGAGCTTGGTGGACGCGATGATGCGGGCCGGTTCGCGGAGCGAGCCCTCGTTGTTCTGCCGGGCGTACGCCGTGTCGCAGGCGGCCCAGTGGGAGGCGTCGGCGAGGACGACGATCGTGCCGGGGGCGCCGTCGAGGCGGGCGACTGGTTTGGCGGAGCGTCCGGGGTGTGGCTGGTCGGTCAACAGGCGCTTGCAGGCGGCGACCGCATCCTTGGGGAGGGGGTACTCCTTCGGACGAGGAGGGACGGTAGGCCGGGTGACCGTCTTCTGCTGGGCTGCTTTCGGACTCGCCGTCGGAGTACCAGGACCGCCGGCTGCCGGCGTACCGGTCGTGGACTGGTCGGCTCGGGCGATCGTGATGCCGGCGACGGCGATCGCCGCGACGGCGACCGACGCGAGGACGGCGGCGCCGTTGCGCAGTACCCGGTGGTTCCTCATCTGTTGCCCTCCACAAGTTGTCGTTTCGGGCTGAAGGACGCGACCGCGCCGGGGAAGGTTCTTCAGCAGCCGTGGCTGATCTGCGCGCAGGTGTGCTTGCCCCAGACCAGCTCGTGCGTGGTCAGCACCTGGTCGTTCGCGCCGAGCAGGTCGACCTTGATCCGCGGACTGTCCGGCCCGTCGTGCTGGCTCGGCCTCGACCCGCGGTACTGCATCAGCCAGTAGTTCCCGAAGACCGACGCGCCCATCACCTCACCCTCGGGGAACCGGTAGCGCACCCCGGACACCCCCAGCGGCAGGATCCCCGCCGCCCACGAGTACTCGTACGGCGTGCCGCCCTCGATCACCTGGTTGTTGGCGACCGCGAACGCGTCCACGTCCGCACGCGAAGGGCGCTGGGTGGAGGTCGCCTGCCGCAGCGACACCTCGTCGCCGTACCCGCTGTCGCAGGCGCCCCAGTAGTTGCGTCCGGCAAATATCGCGATCGCTCCACGGGCGCCGCTGAGCGACGCCTTGCGCTGCGCCGCCGGTCCCGGCCGCGGAGTCTCGGCCTGCAAGGCGGTCCGGCACTCCGCGAGGAACTGCGCTTCCGGCTGCTCCGGAGCCCTGGAGTCCGGAGTCGGAGTGTTCCCGATGCCGCCCGGGGTGCCGGACATGGTCGGGCCGAAGGTCGACTTGCCGCTGGGGACGGCGCCGTCCGGGCGCGTCCGCGGCCCGGCGGTCGGCGTACCGGCACTCGGCAGGCCGAACGTCGGCGGACCGGCCGGCGCCGACCCCGACGGGCTCCCGAACGACAGCAGCCCACCAGCAGCAACAGCCAGTACGGCGACCGACGCGAGCCCTGCGGCAGCCAGTCCACGCATTCGGCGCCGGTGGTGCGCGCCGGCGATCACCGCCGCCGGGTCGAGCGGGCGGAGCTGGTCGTCCGGGCGCAGCGCGGCGCGCAGCTCCTCGTCGAAGTCGTCGTTCATGGCCGTTCTCCTAACGACACCTGGTCCAGAAGCTGCGGGGTCGCCCGCAGCTTCTGCAGGGCGCGGTTCGTCGCGCTCTTCACCGTGCCGACCGCGACCCCGAGCGTCGCGGCGGTCTGCGCCTCGGTCAGGTCCTCGACGTACCGCAGTACGACGACCGCCCGCTCCCGCGCGGTCAGCGTGGCGAGCGCGCCCGCGAGCGCGATCCGCCGGTCGACGGCGACAGCCGGGTCGGCCACGGTCCGGCCACCCCGCAGGTCGAGCTGCTGCTCCAGCTCGGCCGCGTGCCCGCTCGGCCGCTCCCGCCAGGGCCGTCGCCGCGCCCACGAGAGGTGCTGGTTGACCACCGCCTGCCGGACGTACCCGAACGGGTCCCCGAGCTCGATCCGGTCCCAGCGCAGGTACGCCTTCTCGAGCGCGGTCTGCACCAGGTCCTCGGCGAGTGCGGGGTCGCCACAGAGCATCCGCGCGATGTGCACCAACCGCGCAGACCTGGCCAGCACGAAAGCCGTGAAGTCCTCGTCCCGCCCGTCGGTCCGCCCCATGGAGTCTCCGTCCTTCCACAGCTCAAGACGCCGTAGGCCGGAGAAAGGTTCTGCGCAGGTTCGCAACTACCAGCCCAGCACCTTTCAGGTACCGGCCACCGGATCGGTGGTCGGTACCTGAGACCCGGTCGGGAGCTAGCTGGACCGGACGGCCGGGCGAGGGAGCGTGAGCCGGGCCAGGTCCGCCGGGGCGCAGTCGGCGGCGGCTCGGACTCGGTCTCTTCCTGCTGCCTTGGCGGCGTACATGGCTCGGTCGGCGCGGAGCAGGAGCTCGTCGACGGTCTGGCCGTCGGACGGGGAGACGGCGACACCGATGGAGACGGTCAGGTGGAACGTGTCCGGGTCGAGGTCGGGGTCGTCGAGGACGCCGGCGCACATCGCGGCCAGTGGGCTCGCGGCGACGGCGGTGCGCAGGCGATCAGCGGTGCTGGTCGCGTCGGCCAGGTCGGTCTCCGGGAGTGCGATCACGAACTCCTCGCCGCCGAAGCGACCGATCACGTCCTTCACCCGGATCGCCCCGCGCAGGATCGTCGCGACGGCGCGCAGTGCTTCGTCGCCGACCAGGTGTCCATGCCGGTCGTTGACCTGCTTGAAGTGGTCGATGTCGACGAGCAGCACCGCCACCGGCTCTCGCTGGGCGCGCGCCGTACGCAACATCTCCTCGGTACGCCGCCGCCACCAGTCGATCCGCCCGAGGCTGGTCTTCGGGTCGGTCTGCGCCTCGCTCTCCAGCTGCGCGAACAACAAAGCCCGCTGAGCCGTCAGCGAGATCGGGATCGCCAGGAACGCGAACCACGGGCTGACCAGCGCCGCCGCGGCGAGCAGGCAGCCCAGCGTCGCCGCAGTCGCGTCCACGCAGAGCGAGTCCTTGTCGCCGATCGCCTCCTGCCGACTGCTCCCCGGCACGATCAGCACGATCGCGAGCCCACACAGCGCCGCATCAGTCGCGACGTACGCGAAGGCAGCGAGCGTCATCGACACGACGAGCGCCAGCGAAGACCCACCGAGCAGATCGCGAGCCCCCACGAACACCGCATGCGCCGCGCCGACGCCGAGCACGCACACCGCCGTACTGAACGCCCACCGGTACGGAATGCACCGCCCGGCCCGGATCCGCCACCAGATCCGCAGCAGCACCGCGACCAGCACCGCCAGCGCCGGATGCAGCACCAGCGCCGCAGCGATCATCCACGCCGGCGCCAGGTCCTTGTGCAGCGCGCCGCCGGACTTCCGCCGGTTCTCGACCCGCCGCGCTCCCTCGACCGAGATCAGCGCCGACACGGTCAGCGCGAGCACCAGGTCGAGGCCCTTCCAGGAAGGCAGCTCGGCGAACGAGCGCACGCCGTACCCGATCGCGAGCAGGTCGACCAGCGCGACGAGACCGAACGCCGGGACCGTCAGGGTCCACAGCGCCCAGTTCCGGACCGATCGCCTACTCTGCGCAACCATCCTCTAACAGTACGGCGTTCCGGAGGAACCTGTCGTAAGGATTTGATCAACTATCTGACTCTTCCAGCAGGATGGAAGAGTCGTCCGCTCAGCGCTTGCGGCGCGCCGCCCCGAACAACCCGCGCACGATCTCCCGCCCGGCCGACCGCGCGAACTGCTTGAACGCCGACGAGCCGACCACCTGCTCGACCATCGACTTCTCCGGCTTCTGCGCCCGCGGCTTCGGCTGCTCCGGCGCCGGCTGCTGAGCCTGGGCCTGCGCCTCGGCCTCGGCCTGCGCGGCGCCCGCCTGCACCTTCGCCGCCAGCTTCTCGTACGCCGACTCGCGGTCGACCACCTCGGAGTACTTGGCGTGGTTCGCCGACGCCGCGACCGCCGCGCTCAGCTGCTCGGCCGAGGCCGGCGCCATCAGCGACTGCGGCGCCCGCAGCCGGGTCCAGGCGACCGGCGTCGGCGCGCCCTTCTCGTTCATCACGGTCACGATCGCCTCGCCGATCCCGAGCTGGGTGAGCACCTCGGCCAGCTCGTACGACGAGTTCGGGAACGTCGAGACGGTCGCCTTCAGCGCCTTCGCGTCGTTCGGCGTGTGTGCGCGAAGCTGGTGCTGCACCCGCGAACCGAGCTGCGCCAGGACGTCGTCCGGGACGTCCTTCGGGGTCTGGGTGACGAAGAAGACGCCGACACCCTTCGAGCGGATCAGCCGGACGGTCTGCGCGATCGAGTCCAGGAACGCCTTCGAGGCGTCGTTGAACAACAGGTGCGCCTCGTCGAAGAAGAACACCAGCTTCGGCTTGTCCACGTCGCCGACCTCGGGCAGGTCGTGGAACAGGTCGGCCAGCAGCCACATCAGGAAGGTGGAGAACAGCGCCGGCCGGTCCTGCAGGTTCGGCAGCTCGAGCAGCGACACGACGCCCTTGCCGTCGCGCTGCTGCAGCAGGTCGGCGGTGTCGAACTCCGGCTCCCCGAAGAACGCCTCGGCGCCCTGGTCAGCGAACCCGATCAGCGAGCGCAGGATGACGCCGGCGGTCGCGGCGGACAGCCCGCCGAGCTCCTTCAGGTCGCCCTTGCCCTCGTCGCTGGTCAGGTGCGTGATGACCGCGCGCAGGTCCTTCAGGTCCAGCAGCGTCAGGCCCTGCTTGTCGGCGTAGTGGAAGATCAGGCCGAGCGAGGACTCCTGGACGTCGTTCAGCCCGAGCACCTTGGACAGCAGCACCGGCCCGAACGACGTGATCGTCGCGCGGATCGGTACGCCGGACCCCTGGCCGCCGAGCGCGTAGAACTCGGTCGGGAAGCCGGTCCCGGTCCACTCCTGGCCGATCGCCTTGGTCCGGGCGAGCAGCTTCTCGTTGCCCTCACCGGGCTGGGAGATGCCGGACAGGTCGCCCTTGATGTCGGCGGCGAACACCGCGACACCGGCGGCGGACAGCTGCTCGGCCATCAGCTGCAGGGTCTTGGTCTTGCCGGTACCGGTCGCGCCGGCCACCAGGCCGTGCCGGTTCACCATCGAGAGCGGGATCCGGACCGCCGCCTCCGGGTTCGGCGTACCGTCGACCAGCAGCGACCCGAGCTCGATCGCGGGCCCCTCGAACGCGTACCCCTGCTTGACGGTCTCCACGACGTCCGGTGTCTCGGCCATCTCAACGCTGCCTTTCGCGCGACGGAACTACCCCTGCGCTCGGCATGCTAGTGCGGCCGGGCGACCAGAGGGGGTCAGCCGCGCACGAGGAACGGCTCCAGCAGGCCCGGAACCGCTTCCTGGGCGAACTCGAGGCCCTCGTCGGCGTCGGCGTCGCGGGCCGAGTAGGCGCCGCCGCCCGCGGCCGTGATCGCGCTGAAGGTGGCCAGGCCGGCACGGCGCTGGAAGACCGACTGCCGGACCCGCCAGCCCAGTACGCCATCGCGTTGCAGCGCCGCGGTTGATCGGCGTACGGAACCGGAGCGGGTGACCAGGTACTTGCCGGTGATCCCGTGGCCGAGTGCCTTGTAGTTGTCGCGGGCGAGCACGATCGCGACCGGCAGCAGTACGACGGCCAGCAGGCCTCCGAGCTGCAGCAGTACATCGGTGAACAGGAGCCCGAGCACCACCAGGACCAGCACCGGCAGCAGCGCGGCCGCGACGGAGATCCGGAGCCGCCGGCCGAGCGCGGCCCGCGGGTGCGGGGTCAGCCGAGCCGCGGCCGTGGGTGCGACTTCTTCCCGCAGTACGGCGGCCGCGATCCGGTCGGCGAGGTCTTTGGGAGCCGGAGGCAACAACGTCTTGTGGTCGGTCTTCTCGTCCTCCTGCTGCTGCACCAGCCCGGTCGCGATCGCGTCGACGCGGGCCGCACCGGCCAGGCGGGCGCCGAGCGGCTCGACAACGTCGACCCCGCGCAACCTCCGCTCCTCGATCGAGATCGAGCGCGTGGTGAGCAGCCCACGGCGTACGCGCAGGGTGCCGGGCTCGCGGTCGAGGCGGTAGTTCCACCACATCTCGACGAACAGCCCGAGCGAGCCGACCAGGCCCACGACCAGCAGGAACGCGGTCAGGATCACCAGTACGCCGAGCAACGGCGTACCGTTGAAGAGGTCCTGGACCCAGTCGATCAGCTCGTCCTGCAGCGTGAACCACTGCGACACCTGCATCACCGCACCACCGGCCGCGAGCCCGAGCGTCGGCGCGAGGAACGAGATCGGCGCGTACCGGATCCAGGCCGGATCGAGCACAGCGAGCGTCCCGTCGCTCTCGTGCTGCTCACCGCGCAGCAGCTCCAGCCGGAGCCGCTCGCCCTCGGCGCGCGTCACCGGGCTGAGCGACAGCGTGCTCTCGACGGAGCTCTCCCCGGTCCCGATCTTCACCGCCACCAGCCCGAACACGCGCAGGAGCGGGTTCGCCGTCAGGTCGACGCTGCGGATCCGCTCCCGGCTCAACGCCCGCCGCCGCAGTACCACCAGGCCGGTCCGCAGCTCAGCCTGCTCGGCACCGATCCGGTACGCCGTACGCCGCCAGCGCACGTACTCGAGCAGGGCTCCTGCGAGCACCAGCAGGACACCACAGGGCACCACCCAGGCGAGCGCCGTACTCCAGGAGGTCCCCGAAGCCACGCCGACAGCCGTCGGCACCGCAGCTCCCACAGCTACGCCGGCTGCCAGGAGGGCGCCGACGGCAACAGCCCGTGCGTCGAGCCGGCGCCAGCCGTCCTCCACCCCACCCACGCTCACGTCGCATCACCCGGCGTCGCCTGGGTGACCTGCGTCAGCCGCTCCGCGAGCTCCCCCGCCTGCTCCTGCTCCAGCCCGCGGATCTTCAGCGAACCCCGGGCGGACGCGGTGGTGACCACCAGCGTCGACAACCCGAACTGCTGCTCGACCGGGCCGCGCAGCGTGTCGACGGTCTGGATCCGCGACATCGGCGCGATCCGCCACTCCTGCCAGAAGTACCCGGCCCGCACGTACACCGCATCCTCGGTGACCTCCCAGCGGTGCACCCGGTACCACCACAGCGGCAGCACCGTCGCGAACGGCAGCCAGCAGACAGCCACCAGTACCGCCGGCGCCAGCAGCCAGAACCGGGCCGGCGCGATCAGCAGCCCGAGCAGCACCAGCGTCAGGATCGGCGGCGCGAAGACCAGCGCCGAGTTCACCCGCCAGACGCCGAGGACCCGGCGGTCGAGTGCGTTGTTCGGCGGCCGCAACCGCACGGTGCCCGGCATGACTTCCCCAGTTCCCCGACGTCGATGGTCGGGAACAACCCTAGGAGCCGGGCACCGCCGGGGGCGTCCACCAGAAGTCGGACACCCCCTGTCCGTTGGTCAGCGGACCACGACCACCTTGGTCGAGGCCGTGGTGAAGGCCCAGATCGCGTCCGACATCGACTTCTGCACCCGGATGCAGCCGTGCGAGGCCTTCTGGTTGGTGCCGAGCTGCCAGTCGCCGTGGATCTGCGCACCGTTGCTCTTGTACGTCGGGATCTGGTGGAACCCGATCCCGCACGGCGCGAACCGGACGAAGTTGTTCAGGTAGAGGCTGGCGCCGTCGGTGTTCTTCTTGATCCGGGCCGCCCGCCCGCACTTGGAGCCGGTCGTGTACGTCCCGGGCTTGAGGTAGCTCGGGTTGTCGACGATCGGGCCCTGCCGGACGACCTTGCCCTTGGCGTCGATCAGCCACAGGTAGTTCTGGCCCTGGCTGAGCACGATCCGCTTGCCGCCGCCGCTGGCCGGGACCGCCCGGACGTCGCAGCGCTTGGCCGAGGCGGCCAGGACGCGGCTGTACGTCGTACCGCCGAGCGAGCCGTTCTGGGTCATCTTGTTCGCGGCCTGGAACCGGATCGTCGCCGCCTGGGTCATCTGGCCGATCTTGCCGTCCACCGGCCCGGCGTAGCAGCCGAGCGCGTTCAGACGGGTCTGGGCCGCCTTGTTCTGGGCCACGGTCAGCGCGTCGGCCGGTAGCGTGGTCCCGGCGACCGCGACGACCACCGTGGCCGCCCCCGCCGCCAGCTTGGTCAGTACCTTCATGTCTACCCCCTGATAGTCCCTGTGCACTGTGGACGTCCGGGAGCGGTGAAAGGTTGAGTCTTGGTCTCGACCTTCCGCGGTGACATTCCCGACCTCTCCGGAGACCTCCGGCCCCGCTAGACTTCGGTGGGTGATCTTCAAGCGCGTCGGTGAGGAGCGGCCGTACCCCGATCACGGGTACAAGGCCAAGGACTGGTCCGTGCTGCCCCCGCGGCAGATCAGGCTCGACGAGCTGGTCACCACCAAGGGCACCCTGGACCTGAACGCGCTGCTCGACGAGGACTCGACCTTCTACGGCGACCTGTTCGCGCACGTCGTCGAGTACAAGGGCGAGCTGTTCCTCGAGGACGGTCTGCACCGGGCGCTGCGCGCGGCCCTGCAGCAGCGTCTGGTCCTGCACGCCCGGGTCCTGGTCGTGAGCTAGATGGCCGCCTTCCACCCGCAGCCGAGGCCGTACTCGCGGTTGCACTGGCGGACGCCGATCACCATGGTCGTGCTGCTGATGATCCTGGTCGGCGGCTTCTGGTGGGGCTGGAACTCGCTCACCGACTCCAGCGCCGAGCCGAACTGCGTCGAGCAGAAGCTCGAGAACAACCGGCTGGTCCCCAAGCAGGTCGTGCTGAACATCTACAACGGCGGCGCCCGCGCCGGCTCCGCCGCCCGCCTCGGCGAGGACCTGAAGAAGCGCGGCTTCAACATCAACAAGATCGCCAACGAACCGAACGGCGACAAGGTCGACACCGTCGAGGTCCGCGGCGCCACCGCCGACGGCCCCGAGGTGAAGCTCGCGATGGGCCAGCTCAACCAGAAAGCCGCCACCAAGGCCGACGCCCGCGCCGACCACACCGTCGACATCGTCCTCGGCAGCGGCTTCACCAAACTCAACACCAAGGGCGTCCCCAGCATCGCCGTCCCCGCCGACTCCGTCGTCTGCCTCCCGGTGGTCCGCCCGTCCCAAGCCATCCCCTCAGGCCAGAACCCGAACTGACCTGCGACGACCTCTCAGTCGTCGAGCCACTGCCGCTGATCCGCGCTTCGGTGGAAGCCGTTGTGCCAGGTCCGCACGCACGGCCGCCCCGTGACCGGATGCGTACCGTCGCAGGCTTCGTCAGCCGGGTCGTGAGACGCCGGCACCTCCTGTCGACCGGTCGCAGATGCCTCCATGGCACGCCCCTTCCAGAATCGCTCACTACACATCCTACCCATTTCTACCCATCACGATACGGGTAGAAATGGGCTATTGACAGTTACCCGTTGAATCTGGGTAGATTGTGGTGAGCGCCCATCCACCCTGGAGGACACCATGACGCTGCGCCTGATCGCCCACGAATATGCCGAAGGCACCACCGGTCAGACCGGGTGCGCACGCGTCTGGCTCGATGACGATCACCAGGACGACGTACTGGTGCAGTTGTACGAGACGCCCGACGGTCTCGACCGGATCGCGCCGGCCTCGATCCCACCCGGCGAGCTCCTGGGCCGCCTCCCCGTGGACACGCTGCTCGAGGCGGCTGACGCCATCCGAGCCCAACGGTGATCAGGCCGCTCGCCGTCGGAGAACTCCTCGATCTCTACAACGGCGCGCGCAAATCGGTCTTCCGGGTTGAGCTGCTGCAGTCGTACGCGTGGCCGGACGAGGCGGACCGCGTTGCCTCGTGGCGGGAGACCGGGACGGTCGCGCCCTCGACCGACCAGGAGTGGAAGGACGTCGCCGACCAGATCGCGGCGGGCTGTACCAACACCTTGGTCCACGTCATCGATCTGCCGGTCAACGACTACCTTCGCTACGAGTTCGCCGCCTATCAGGCCGACAACTTGCCGGCCGGCCAGGACGTCCGGATCGCGGTGCGCTCCACCCATCCAGGGCTCCGGGACGTGCCGTCGGAGTTCGCACTGTTCGACGACACCGTGGTCTGGTACCGCTACAACGCGGAGACCGGTGTCAAACTCGGCTGGGAGCTCGACGACGATCCCGAGACGCTCGCGGCGTGCAGGCGGTTCCGCGATCTCGCCATCGGCTGCTCCACACCGCTCCTGCAATTCATCGATGATCTGAAGGACGACCGACAGTAGACACGTACGCGTTCGACAGTGAGGTACCCGCCCTGCAACACAAGCTCGGCGGGTTGCTTCGTGGTGCCCGAAAGCTGGCTGGCCTGTCCGGCGAGAAGCTCGCGACAGAACTGGGGATCTCTCAGTCCAAGCTGTCCCGGATCGAGTTGGGGCAGTCCGCTCCGTCGGTGGATCTGGTGAGCCGCTGGGCACAGATCGCCCGGGTCGACCACGAGCGTGTGACCGAGATCGTCGGACTCGCCGAGCGGATCGCCACCGATGCCTATCCCCGCCCGTGGCACGGTCGGGTCCGCGGAGGCATCGCACGGCTGCAGCACGAGATCGCCGACGCCGAGGCCGGCGCGCGGCTCAACCTCGAGTGGCATCCGCGACTGATCCCGGGTCTGCTGCAGACTCCTGACTACGCGCGGGAGATCTTCCGTTGTGCGTACTCCGACGGCCCGGAGCTGCAGGCCGCCGTCGCGGCTCGGATGGCACGGCAATCCGTTCTGTACGACTCCACGCAGACCATCCGCTTTCTGATCGGTGAGACGGCACTGCGTTGGCCAGTGGAATCCGCGGCAGCCTTGCGCTCCCAGCTGGACCGTCTTGGGCTGCTGGCCGCCGAAGGCACGGCGGACTTCGCGATCGTGCCCTTCAGCTCACCCTCCGGTGCCTTCTCCTACCACGGTTGGCGAGTGCTGGCCGAGCGCGACGAGGAGCCGGATGTGGTAGAGATCGAACTCGAGACAGCCAAGGTGGACATCACCGACCCCGAGCAGACCGCCGCCTATCGCGCGGCGTTCGAGCGACTCTCCGACTCCGCCGTACGTGGCGCGGCCGCGGTGAAGTTGATTCGACGGATCCGTGAGGAAGTCTCGAAGCACTAGCAGGTTCCTGGCAGCGTCGCCGCACCAACAGACGACCTCAGCCAGGCACCTGCCACTGAATTCTCTCTTCTCTTTCTTGTGTTCTTTCTCTTGGTCTTTGTCTCTTCTCTTCTCTCTCAGTCCAGCAGTTCGACGAACCCGTCGGTGCCGTGGACTCTGATGCGTTGGCCGTCCTGGATGCGGCGGGTGGCGTGGTCGATGCCGACGACGGCGGGGAGGCCGTACTCGCGGGCGATGACGGCGCCGTGGGTCATCAGGCCGCCGACCTCGGTGACCAGGCCGGAGATGCCGACGAACAGGGGTGACCAGCTCGGGTCGGTGAAGGCGGTGACGAGGATGTCGCCGGGTTCGAGGTCGGCCTTGGCCAGGTCGAGGATGACGCGGGCCCGGCCCTCGACGGTTCCGGCGGAGACCGCCAGGCCGGTGAGGGCACCGGCCGGTACGTCGTCCCGCCGGTACGAACCGCTGATGGACTCGCCGTCCGAGGTGAGCACGCGCGGCGGGACGAGGGACTGGTCGACCCGGAAGTCGTCCTTGCGGCGCTGGATCAGGCCGGCGTCGGCCTGCTGCGTGCGGACGACGTCCTGGAGCTCGTGGAACGTGAGGTAGTAGATGTCCTCGCGCTCCGCCAGTACGCCGGCCGCGACGAGCCGGTCGGCCTCGGCCAGCAGCGCCTGCTTGTAGACGGCGTAGCGGCAGATGATCGCGTACTTCGGGTACTCGCGGTAGCCGATGAAGGTCCGCACCCGCTCGATCATCTGCTGGGTCTCGGTCGCCTTCTGCTCGCCGCCGGGCAGCGCGCGCAGCCGCTCCAGCACCTCCTGCTCCTTGGCGAGCGCCTTCAGCCGGCCCTCCTCGAAGCGCTGCTCAGCAGCGCCCGGCGCGAACAGCTTCACGTTGTCGAGGATCAGCGGCACCAGCGTCTCGGGCTGCTCAATCCAGCGCGGGCGGGTGATGTCGATCTCGCCGACGCAGCGCATGCCGTACTGGTCGAGGTACGCCGTGATCGCGGCGCGCGCCTCCTCGCCGCCGGCGACCTTGGGCAGCTGGTCGAGGAAGTCGTCCTCGGCGTCGGCGAGGAAGGCCAGCACCTCCGGGTACGGGCGGACGGCGTCGGCGACGTCGAGCAGCGCGAGGCCCATCTCGGAGGTGATGTTGCCGGGCGCGGACAGCGTCAGCGTGTCGGCCGCGTTCTTCTCGCCGAGCCACTCGAACAGCTTGTCGTTGAGCCACCAGGTGGCGTCGTGGCTGGCCATGATCGCCTGCATGCTGAGCGGGTCGCCGAGCAGCCGCTTCTGCTCGGCGAACGCCTCGAGGAGGAAGTCGAACAGCGCCGGCCCGGTCTTCGCGGCGATGTCGTCGCGCAAGGCGGCCAGGGCGGCCTGGCTGCGCCGGATCAGTTCGGTGACCACGGCAGGATCGGTCGGAAGCGGCGCGGAGGCACCGCGCATCGGCGGCTCGGCGGCCGCGCGCTCCCGACCAGCGGCCGGCGCTTGGTCCGGCACCGTCGGGATGAAGTCCCCTCGATCCAGCAGCGTCTGCAGTGCGTCCTGGATCAGCGGGTCGCCCTTCCCCACCAAGTCCAAGAACCCCGCCCGGCGCCCAGGCGAACTCAAATGCGGCGTCGAATCGACGAACAACCGCCCACCCGCCGCCAGCATCGGCGCCATCGCCGTCGACTGCCACACCGACAGCCCGAGCGGCTTCATCGCGTCCGTCATCATCTGCTGGTGCCCGACCGACAGGAACACATGGTTGCCCTGGTCACCGGTCTCCGGCACCGGGAACAGCGTGGTGATCGGCCGGCTCTGGACGATCTGGAAGTCGTCGTCGACCAGGCACCACTCGATGTCCTGCGGCCGCCCGAAGTGCGCCTCGATCCGCCGTCCGAGCGCGACCAGTCGCACAGCCTGCTGGTCGGTGAGCGCCGGCAACTCCTGCTGCGAGGCGGAGAGCACGACCTCCTCGGTCCCACCTCCCGGCAGCGCCTGGATCGCGATCTGCTTCGCCGAGACCGTCCGCCCGACCACCTCACCGTCGCGCACCGTGAACACATCCGGATTCACCAGCCCGGAGACCAGCGCCTCCCCCAGCCCGAACCCGGCGTCCACCGTCGCGACCTTCCGGTTCCCGCTCACCGGATCGGCGGTGAAGAGGATCCCCGACGCCTGCGAGAACACCATCTGCTGCACGACCACGCCCATCAGCACCGCCCGGTGGTCGATCCCGTTGCGCTGCCGGTACGTCACCGCCCGCTCGGTGAAGAGCGACGCCCAGCACCGCCGTACGGCGTCGATCACCGCCGCCGCCCCGACCACGTTCAGGTACGTGTCCTGCTGCCCGGCGAACGACGCCGTCGGCAGGTCCTCGGCCGTGGCACTCGACCGTACGGCGTACGCCACGCCCTCGACGACCGCCCCAGCGATCGCCGCCGCGACCTCCTCCGGCACGTCGACCCCCTCGACCGCCGCCCGCACCTCCGCGCTCAGCGCCCGGATCCCTTCCCGATCGTCAGCGGCCAACCCCGCCAGCGCATCGAGCCGGTCGTCGACAGCAGCCGTCACGACCTCCCGGTACGCCGAGGTCGTCACGCAGAACCCCGCCGGGACCCGCACCCCCTCGATCCGCGCCAACCCACCCAGGTTGGCCCCCTTCCCGCCCACCAAGGCGAGCTGCGACTGATCGGTTTCCTCGAGCTCCAGCACGTACTGCACAGCCACTGCGGCGACCTCCGGGAGAAACGGATTGTGACGACGGCCGCCGATTCTCCGCCATCACCGGGGTCTTGCGGCAAGCCCCGGGGTGCGCTATAACCTGAAACTGCAGGGAGACGAGGTCTCGCTGCTTTTTTGTTGCCCTCTACACCTGTTCGCGGCCGCGCTCGCCGAACCATCCAGCCAGGCGCCCGGCCCGCGACACCGCGCGCAGCCTGCGAATGGTCTTCTCGCGCAGCGGGTTCGGGGTCACCACGAGCATCGCGTCCCCGGCCCGCAGTACGGTCCGGCGATCGGGTACGAACGCCTGCTTGGCCCGGATCACCAGCGAGATCGACACCCCGGCCGGCAGCCGCAGCTCGCCGATCTCGACCCCGGCGAGCTTGGACTCGCTCGGGATCTGCACCTGCAGCATGTCCGCGCCGAGCGACTCCAGCGGCGCGACGTCGATGTCGACCTCGTGCGCCGCGTTGTCGTCCAGTACGCCGAGCCGCCGGGCCAGCCAGGGCAGCGACGGTCCCTGCAGGAGCGTGAACAACAGCACCAGCACGAAGACGACGTCGAACACCCGGTCCGCCTCGGGCACGTGCTCGGCGAGCGGGATCGTCGCCAGCACGATCGGTACGGCGCCGCGCAGGCCCGCCCAGGCGATGAACGTCTGCTCCTTCCACGGCATCCGGAACGGCGTCGCCGACAGCGCGACGGCCGCGAACCGGCCGACCACGGTGACCGCGATCCCGATCACCAGCGCGACCACGACGTCGTCCAGGCCGATCCGGCCGGGCGAGGCGAGCAGGCCGAGCATCACGAACAGCCCGATCTGGGCCAGCCAGGCGATCCCGTCGACGAACGACTTGGTGGCGATCCGGTGCGGCAGCTCGGCGCGGCCGATGATCAGGCTGGTCACGTAGACGGCCGCGAAACCGGAGACGTGCAGCAGGACCGTGCCCCCGGCGTACGAGATGAAGGCGAGCGAGACGATCGCCAGCGGGTACAGACCGGCGGAGCCGAGCGCGACGCGGCGGAGCAGGCCGACGCTCACCCAGCCGACCAGGAAACCGAACAGGGCGCCGATGACCAGCTCGTAGAGCACCAGCCCGGCGAAGTACGGTACGCCGTGCTCGCCGATCGAGCCGGTGCTGACGATCGTGACGAGCAGCACGGTCGGCGCGTCGTTCAGACCGGACTCGGCCTCCAGTGCGCCGCGCAGCCGTGGTCTGATCGGGACCCGGCGCAGCACCGAGAACACCGCCGCGGCGTCGGTCGGCGACGTCACCGCGCCGAGCAGGACCGCGATCTGCCAGTCCGCGCCGAGCACGAAGTGCGCGACGCAGGCGACCACCGAGACCGACACCGCGACCCCGAGCGTGGCCAGCACGACGCCGAGCGGCATCACCGGGCGCACTTCGTTCCACCGGGTGGTCAGACCGCCCTCGGTGAGGATGATCACCAGCGCGGCGAACCCGAGCGCGTGCGCCAGCTCGGCGTCCTCGAACTGGATCCCGAGCGCGGACTCGCCGAGCAGCAGGCCCATCCCGAGGTAGATCAGCAGCGAGGGCAGCCCGAGCCGGCCGGACAGCCGCACGGCGACGATCGCCACCAGCAGCACCGCGGCGCCGGCGAGCAGGATCCGGTCGAGTTCGTGCACGTCCACAGGCTCGGCCCCTCGGGGTCGGGGGCTGCATCCTAATTGACCGGAGCTATCAGCAACGAATCATCTCGCCGGACAAAGAACGAGGACCCTGACGCATCACACAGCATCAGGGTCCTCGGCGTAACTCCCGGCCGGAGCCGGTTGGCGGTGGCGGAGGGATTTGAACCCTCGGAAGGGGGGTACCCTTCACGCGCTTTCGAGGCGCGCTCCTTCGGCCGCTCGGACACGCCACCGCCGCAGAGGCTATCAAGACCTGTGCCCAATAAAGAAATCGCGCAGCCGGGCGCCCGCCTCGTCGGCCATCACACCGCCGATCACCTCGGGCCGGTGGTTCAGCCGGCGGTCCCGGACGACGTCCCAGAGCGAGCCGACGGCGCCCGCTTTCTCGTCGTACGCCGCGAAGACGAGCCGGTCCAGCCGGGACAGCACGATGGCGCCCGCGCACATCGTGCAGGGCTCCAGCGTGACCACCAGCGTGCAGCCGGTCAGCCGCCACTCGCCGACCGCCGCGGCGGCCTGACGGATCGCCAGCACCTCGGCGTGCGCGGTCGGGTCGCCGGTCGCCTCGCGCTCGTTGTGGCCACGGCCGATCACCTCGCCGTCGGCGGTCACCACCACCGCACCGATCGGTACGTCGGCGCTGCCGCGGGCCTGCTCGGCCTCGGCCAGGGCGAGCTCCATCAGCCGGGCCCAGGCCCGGCGGGCCGGGTCAGCCAATGGCTTCGATCGCCTCGTGGAACTGGTTGGCGAAGCCGAGCGCCTCGGCGATCTCCTCGAGCATCTCCTCGGGGTACAGGTCGACGTCGTCGATCAGCGCGCCCAGATCCATCGCGGTCATCCCGAGGTCGGCCACGATCGCCAGGTCGCCGGCCGGGACCTGCTCGTCGTCGTCCTCGGCCAGCGGGATGTCCAGCTCGTCGACGACCTGCTTGGCCAGCGGCCACTCGGTCGCCGCGGTGACGTCGGACATCAGCAGCCGGGCCCGGCCGCCGTCGACCCGGACCAGCACGAAGAAGTCCTCGTCGACCGAGATCATCCCGATCACCCCGGACTCGCCCGGGTAGCGGCGCAGCGCCGACACCAGCGCGGACAGATCCGGCTCGCCGCGCAGCACCAGTGGCGTGACCGTCCAGACCCCGTCCTCGGTGTAGGCCGCGAGCGCGAAGTCGAGCTCGGTGGTCGTCATCGGCGAGGCCGTGGGATCAGACACGGCCTCATCGTCGCAGAATCAGGCGTCCGGCGGGAGGGATCCCCGATCTCGAGCCGGTATCGGTGCCCCGTCAGTTACCGTACGGCGACGCTGCGCGACCGCCTCACGGCTGCACGGTGAACGGCCCGAAAACCCCGGTCGCACTACTGGCGGCCTGCGGGAGCTTGGTCGGGTAGGTGAGCATCACCTGGAAGCTCTGGCCGACGTCGTAGATGTGTCCCCACCGCGTGTAGAAGTACCCGCTGACCGCCGTCCGCGCCGAGCTGACGACCGTCCAGGAGGTCTCCCCGACCCGCCGCGCGTAGACCATCACCACCTGGTTGCCGACCGGTCCCAGCGTCCCGTTGGCGCGCCGGTACTCGAGTGTCCCGAAGCTGGACAACGTCGAGTCTCGAAGCACCGGCAAACCGGCCGTCGGCGCGACCACCGTGCCCACGAAGTACGTCGGCGCCTGCGGCAACTGTTTGACCGTGATCGTGGTCTCCCGGCTCCACGGCGAGTTGTCGATGCCTGCCCCGGAGACCGACACCCGCATCCGGAACGTCCCGGGCCGGTCGGGCTTCCAGTACCGCGCGTACGAGCCGTTGGCTGCTGTGTTGCCGAACGACTGCGTCGACTGCCAGGCCGAGCCGTTCCAGAAGTCCAAGGTGGTGAACAGCGTCCCGGGAAAGGCTGTCCCGCTGACCTTCCAGTAGTTGTTCACGGTTGCGGTCGGGGAGGCCGTCAGGTAGCTCATCGAGAGCAGCTTGTGTGCGACCGCCGGGGCTGTGGTCAGCTCGACGTAGTCACCCACGGATGGCAGGTTGGCGAACAGCTCGGTGGCTTTGGTCAGGGCGAGCTGGACGGAGTAGCGGCCGTCGGCGCCGGTCCTGACGGTGGCCAGGACGGTCGCGCGGTTCGGGCCCAGGATGCGCACGGTGACGCCGGCCGCTGGGACCAGCGCGCCGGTGGTCGAGTAGCGGCGGGCCAGTCCGGTGACCACCGTCTTCGCCGTACCGCTGGTGCGCGCCGGCTGGTCGAGCACGAGCGTGGCGCCGCGCTGCACCTGGAACGACACGTCGGCGGCGAGCTCGTCGGCGCCGTGCGTCACCTTGGTCATCACCCACCGGCCGGCCCCGCCGGCGAGAGTCGCGGTGAGGAAGCCCGTCCGGGTGTCGATGGTCGGAAACTCGTTGTGGACCTTCTCCGTCAGCGGCACCACGACCCGCTGCGAGCCGTCGGGCCGCTCGACGGTGATGGTCATCCCGTCGCAGGCCACGGACTCCGGGGCCGGCACCTGCATCTCGACCGGCACCCGCAGGTCAGCGGTGGTGAGCACGTTCTCGTTCGGGTCCCCGCCGTAGGACTGCATCGGCGGCCCGGCCAGGCACGGGTCCGCGGCGGCTTCGGCGTACGTCAGGGAGGCAGCGGTGACGAACACCCCCACCGCGAAACTGATCAGCTTGCGATGCATGGCACAACTCCTAGGGCTGTACGGCGAACGGACCGACGACACCGGTCGCACTGCTGGCGAGGGTCGGCAGCATGGCCGGATAGGTGAGCATCACCTGGAACGTCCGGCCGGGCTGGACGTTCACTCCCCAGCGGGTGAAGAAGTACCCGCTGACGGTGGTCCGCGCGGTGCCCACCCGCGCCCACCCGGTCTGGCCGACCTCGCGCGCGTGCACCTCGACCACCTGGTTGTAGACCGGGCCGAGCGTTCCGTCCGCCCGCCGGTACTTCAGCGTGCCGTACGTCGACATCGTCGAGTCCCGATGGATCGGCTGACCCGCGGTCGGCGCGACCGTCGCCCCGACGATGTACGTCGGAGCCTTCGGCAACGCCATCACCTTGACGCTGACCTCGCGCGACGGCGAGTTGTCCACCCGCTGGCCGCGCACCCACACCCGCAGCCGGTAGGTCCCGGGCTTCGTCGGCATCCAGTAGCGCGAGTAGACGCCGTTGGCCGGGATCGGCCCGTACGACGGCGTGGTGACCCACGCGCTGCCGTTGAACACCTGCAGATCCGCGTCGAGCTTGCCCGGGTACGCCGACCCGGAGACCTTCCACCAGCCGTTCGCGTACGCCGTGGGCAGCGCACTCAGGTAGCTCATCGCGATCAGCTTGTGGGCGGTCCGGTAGTCGGTGATCTGCTCGACGTAGTTGCCGCTGGCCGCGGTGAAGGCCCGCAGCGTGGTGTTCTGCGTGAACGCGACGGTGGTCCGGAACCGCCCGGTCGCGTCGGTCTTCGCGGTGGCGACCAGGAGGTCCTGCGTCAGGTGCAGCAGCTTGACCGTGGTGTTGGCGGCCGGGACGAGCGCGCCGGTCTTGGAGTACCGGCGCAGCTGGCCGGACAGCGTCGTACGGGCTGTGCCGCTGGTCCGCGCCGGCTGGTCGAACGTCAGCACGCTGCCGCGGTACACGTGGAACGGCACGTTGGTCTCCAGCACGTTCGCGCCGTGGGTGACCTTGGTGATCACCCAGTCACCCTCACCGGTCGCGGCGGTCAGCGGGAGGAACCCGTACCAGGTCCAGCTCGGCGGCGTCCCCCGGCCACCCTCGTTCGGCAGGGCGACCGTCTGCTGCTGCGAGCCGTCCTTCTTCTGGACGTACGCGACCATCCCGCTGCAGTCGAGCGAGTCGCGGTTGGCGTGCATCTCGATCGGCACGCTCCCGGACGCGTCCAGCACGATGGTCTGGACCGGCGAGGTGTCCTGGCTGATCGTGGGCTGGTTGTAGAGACACTCGTCGTCGGCGGCGTCGGCATCGAGCGCGGCGGCGCTCATCCCCGCGGTGACCAGGCTCGCGACGGCCAGCAGTGCGACCGGCAGCTTCGAACGGATTCTCATGGCGTCGCTCCTGAGCAGAAGGTCTCTTGCTCAGCCAGATGCACGCCAGGGGCGAAAAGTTAGTGGTGGTACGTCGCCCGCCGCATCGCGGCCCGGATCTGGCGGATCCGGGCCCGCCGGGGCAGCACCCGGTCGCGGAGCGCTTTGGCCTCCTCCAACTCGCGCAGGAAGGCCGCGCGGCGGCGCAGACGGTCCAGCTGCTCGGGCGACTTACCGGAGGTCTCGGTCACGGGCGCACGTCCGTCCGGGTCGGTTGAGGTCGGAGCGCCCTGGGGCGGGCGGGGGCACGAACCAAAATCGACTGCACCCCAACCGTATCGGGGACCGAGGTTTCCCGGGACGAATCGCCGACGCGGTAGCGTTCCGGCCATGCAGATCCTCGTCGTGGACCACCCGCTCGTCGCCCACAAGCTCACCACGCTGCGGGACCGGAGCACCGACTCGCCGACCTTCCGGCGGCTGACCGAGGAGCTCGTCACGCTGCTCGCCTACGAGGCGACCCGGGACGTGCGGACCGGCCCGATCACCGTCCAGACCCCGGTCGCGGAGGCGGAGGGGATCAAGCTGACCTCGCCGAAGCCGCTCGTCGTACCGATCCTGCGGGCCGGGCTCGGCATGCTCGAAGGCATGTCCCGGCTGCTGCCGACGGCCGAGGTCGGCTTCCTCGGGATGATCCGCAACGAGGAGACCCTGACCGCGTCGACGTACGCCGAGCGCCTGCCCGAGGACCTGCACGGCCGGCAGTGCTACGTGCTCGACCCGATGCTGGCCACCGGCGGCACGCTGGCGGTCGCGATCCAGTTCCTGGTCGACCGCGGCGCCGACCACATCACCGCGATCTGCCTGCTGGCCGCCCCGGAGGGCGTCGAGCGGATCGAGCGCGAGCTCGCCGACCTGAACGTCCCGTGCACGCTGGTGATCGCCGGCATGGACTCGCACCTGAACGAGAAGGGCTACATCGTCCCCGGCCTGGGCGACGCCGGTGACCGCCTGTACGGCGTCGCCCAGTAGCTCCTAGACGAGCGTGTTGCGGTAGAAGAAGTTGGCCCGGCGATCCCCGGTGACCCCGGAGGCGAAGCCGAAGTAGAGCCGCGCGGTCGCGTCGGTGGCGCCGTACACGGCCATCCCCTCGGCCTCGCGGTAGGTCAGGCTCTTCCCGGCCAGCGTCAGGAACGAGTCGACGAGCTCACCGCGGTTGATGTCGTAGCACCACAGCTTCGAGTTGGCCTTGGTCTCGTCGGGCTCGCCCGGGTAGGCCTCGCCCTCCCAGAAGTAGCAGTACGAGCCGTAGAGCGCCCAGCCCTGGAAGTCGATCCCCGGCGTCAGGGCGGGCTGCTTGAAGCTGGCCAGCACGTTGCTGTAGTCGCCGGCCTGCGCCGCGGCCAGCGAGTAGATGTTGATGTGCATCCCGTCGGCCAGCGAGTGCCGTACGCCGAGCCGCCCGTACCGCTGGTCGACGGCCGGCGTGAAGACCGACCCGTTCGCGACCGGTTTCCACTTGGTCAGCGACGCCGAGTCCTTGGTCAGCGTGGCGCCGTTCTGCCACGGGAAGCGGCAGATCTGCCGGCCACGCCCGTTCGCGGTGTCGACGTCGGTCTCGGTCCACAGGTACGACGTACTGCCGACGCCCTGGGCGCCGATCGAGACGCCGTGCCCGAAGCCGGTCAGGTACATGTGCCCGAGCACGGTCCCGGAGAAGTTCAACTGGCTCAGCGTCAGCGTGCCGCTGTTCGCGGCCGTGCCGGAGCGCAGCTGAGCGGTGAAGATCCGGTTGTTCGGGGTGTCGAAGGCCATCGACTGCATGACCGTCGGGCCCCAGAGCGGTTTGTGCCGGAAGAACTCGTTGGTGGTCGCGCTCATCTTGAACCGCTTGGTGGCGGGCAGCGCGGTGGTGTGGGCGGAGGCGGTGGGGGCGGGGAGGCGGACGAGACCGGCAGCAACGATCGCGCCGAGCAGACCGCGGCGGGAAAGGTTCATGCTGTGAGCGTAAGAGCAGTAATTCACACTGTCATCAGCTCACTTCACACTTTTTTCTGTTAGAACGTCTCCGGCAGGTCGGCGGACTCCAGCGAGACCAGCTGCTTGGGGGTCGGCGCGGCGATCTCGGCCAGGCGGTGGGCCTGGCGTTCGGTCATCTGCTGGAACATCTGCCGCGCGGTGCGCCCGTTGCCGAAGCCCTCGCCGCGGGGCAGGACCTGGAACACGTGCGACAGGGCGGCCTTCGCGTCGCCGCTGAGCTCGTACTGGTGCTCGTTCGCGTGGAACTCGAAGATCGCCACCAGCTCGGCCGGGGTGTAGTCGTCGAACAGCATCGTGCGGGTGAAACGCGACGACAGACCGGGGTTGGAGCCGATGAAGCGGCCCATGTCGTTCACGTAGCCGGCGACGATCACCACCAGGTCCTCGCGGTGGTCCTCCATCATCTTGACCAGCGTCGCGATCGCCTCGGAGCCGAAGTCGTTGCCGATGCCGACCGGGGCCAGCGAGTACGCCTCGTCGATGAACAGCACGCCGCCGAGCGCCTGGGTGATCGCGGCGGTCGTCTTCGGGCCGGTGTGCCCGACGTACTCGCCGACCAGCGCGGTCCGGTCGACCTCGACCAGGTGTCCCTTGCGCAGCAGCCCGAGCGCCTTCAGCACCCGGCCGTACAGCCGGGCCACCGTCGTCTTGCCGGTACCGGGGTTGCCCGCGAAGACCAGGTGCCGGCTCAGCGGCGGCGCGGGCAGCCCGGCCTCCTGCCGCATCCGCACGGTCTGCATCAGCTTCACCATCGACTGCACGTCGCGCTTCACCCGGTCGAGCCCGACCTGCGCGTCGAGCTCGGCGAGCACGTCCTCGAGCGTCTCGTCCTCGGGCGGCATCGTCTCGTCCAGCGCCGCGACCGGCTCGGTCACGGCCGGCGCTCCCCCGGCAGCGGCCGCCGGCACCGCCGCGGCCGGAGCCATCGGTACGCCGTCGACCGTGCAGTCCTCGAAGACCGGGCTCGCGCCGTCGTCCTGACCGGCCGCGCCCTCGCAGTCCCGGATCCGGACGTGCCGCAGGACCGGCGTACTGCCGCTGCTCAGGTGCAGCGCCGGGTAGCGCGTACCGACCACGTCGCAGTCGGTGTAGGTCCCGGCCGCCTTCTCGGCGAGGAAGATCCCGTTCTTGGCGACGCCGCTGACCCGCAGCCCGGTGACGGTCGGCGAGACGCCGGACCAGACCACCAGCCCCGATCCCTCGCAGCTCTCGACCGTGCTCCCGGCGATCTCGGCGCTGGCGCCGGTTCCCAGCACGATCCCGGCCGCCTTCGTCCGGCTCACCCGCGCCGCGTCCACCCGAACCAGCCCGGTCCCGGACAACTCGACCCCGGTCCCGGCCGTCGCGCTCACCGAGCACGCGGTCAGCGTCGTCGCAGCGGCCGTCTCCAGGTGGATCCCGACCGCGCCACCAGTGATCCGGCAGTCCTCGGCCCGAACCGTCGCCTGGTCCACGACCGACAGCGCAGTCAGGCCCACATCGGTCACGCCACACGCGTCCAGCTCGACCCGCGACGTCCCAGTCGCGTGCACGCCGTGCTCGGCGCCGCCACGGATCAGGCAGTCGGCCAGCCGCACCGACGCCGTCCCGGTCAGATGCACAGCGCTGTACGTCGTACGGTCGAACCGGGTGTCGGTCAGCACCGCCTCGGCCGCGTCAGAGATCAGCAGCCCGTTCGCCCCCGCGTCGGGCACCGTGCAGCCTCGAGCAGTAAGCGACGCGGAGTCCTGAACGACCAGCCCGCTGGCCTTCGCACCGCGCAACCGGCAGTCGACCAGCTCGACCTTCGCCGTACCGGCAGCCTGCACGGCGGCCGCCCCGGCCTGGTCGATCGACACCTCCTGCAGCACTCCGGCCGCGTTGTCCTCGACCAGTACGCCGGCCATCCCCGTCCGCCGCAGCACCGAGTCGGTCAGCTTGACCCGGCTCTCACCCCGCAGCCGCAGTCCGTACCCGGCGACGTCGCTCATCCGGAGCCGGTTCGCCTCCAGGTAGGCGCCACCGGACAGCACGATGCCGATCCCGTCGATCGTCTCGACCGTGCAGTCGTCGACCTGTACCCGGACCGCGCCCGCGACGTGCATCGCGGCCAGCCGCCCGTTGCCCAGGGTCGAGCGGCGGACGAGCAGCGACGTCACGCCGTACCCGCTCAGGTCGGTCCCGCCGCCTTCGTTGCCCCGGGCATGGATCCGGCTGCCGGTCACCGCGCAGTCCTCGATCAGCAGCCCGGCCCCGCCGGTGACCCCGATCGCCGGGGTCCCGCTGTCGTCGGCGGCCCGGACGACCAGGCCGCGCAGCGCGCACTCCAGCCCCTCGACGACCACCGCGGGCTCGCCGCTGCCGGCGACACCGGTCAGCTCCACGCTGCCCTGGCCCTGCTCGGCGATCACGACGATCGAGCGGTCCAGGACCACCTGCTCCTGGTACGAGCCCGGGGCGACCGCGACCACGTCACCGGGCGATGCGGCCCGGACCGCGTCGGAGATCCGGCGGAACGTCCCCCGCCCGCCCTTGAGGGCCACATACCTGGTCGTCACTGCGCTCCCTGTCCTCCGGTCGTCGCCTGCACCCCTGGCGGCAGCACCAGACCCGAGGCGGTGGTCTGCAGCGCAGGCACGTTAACACTCGACGGCAGGACCAGCAGCGAGGAGGAGCCGCCCACCGGCTCGTTGGAGGCGTACCAGCTCGGGTTGATCGAGGACCGGATCGCGCTGGTCAGGAAGACGCCCTGGATGGACTTCTCGAACATCCGGAACGGGATCTGGATCCAGAAGTCGGCGAAGCCCTGCCGGTGGAAGAACCGGCTGCCGCCGAAGCTGGTGCCGATCGTCTTCACCAACGCCGTGCTGACACCGGTGGTGAGTGTCGCGACCGCGTTGATCGCACCGTCGCCGACCGCGTCCCACCCGGACAGCTTGACCGAGTTGCCGTCGGCATCGGTGATTCCGAAGATCGAGGCGTTCATGGTGCCGTTGACGAAACCGGACAGCAGCGACGGCCCGAAGTTGAAGCCGTAGTCGTAGGTGCCACCACGCCAGCGGGTCGCCGACTCGTTGCCGGTCCACTCGTTGTTCCAGAGCCGGTCGTGGTTGAGCGGCCGCCGGTTCAGGTGCTTGCCGGCGTCCAGGTTGACCTGCTCCTGGCGGAACTGCCGCAGCGCGCCGCCGAGCTTGGAGTCGTTGAGCGCGCTGCTCATCCCGGTCTTGATGGTCGCCGAGACCCCGGCGTTCATCAGCGCCTTCAGCGCGTCCTTGCCGGTGAACGACCGGCCCTGCGCGTCGGCGATGATCGCGTTCACGATCAGGTTGGCGGTGAACTCGAGCACGAACTCCTGCCCGAACTCGATCATCGCCTTCTGCCCGACGCTCTTCCAGAACGGCGCGTACGCCGCCTCCCGCAACGCCGGGTCGCCGTTCGGCAGCAGCGTGCTGCCGCGGCCGAGCGTCCAGTCGCTGTCGGTCAGGAACGGCATCCGCTGCGGCTCGCGCAGCCGCCGGCCCCAGCCGCGCATCTCGGTCAGGCCGCCGCGGAAGTCGTACTCGCTGCCGGTCAGCGTGAGCTTGTCGCCGCGCATCTCGAAGACCAGGCCGTCGTGCCCACGCTCGCCGATCACCCGGCCGTCCTGGTCGTACAGCTTCCACTGGCCGCGCCAGTTCTCGGTCTCCAGGTAGTTCGTCCCGGACAGCTTGCGCTCCCGGACGACGGCGCCGTGGTCGAACTCCTTCCACTGCCCGTACTCCGGCCGCCCGGCCCCGTCGAGGTGGTACTCCCGGACCCGCAGCGGGCTGTCGCTCAGGTGCAGCGGCACCTCGCGGATGACGTCGTCACCCGCCGCACCGCCCGGGCGGAGGTCGGCGAAGTGGTCGGAGCCGCGGACCCAGCCCTGCTGCCAGTCGGCGCCGGTGCTCCACATCCGGACCAGGTCCTGGTCCCCGGCGACGCGAACGCCGAGCTTGTCGAAGGTGCCGCTGCGCCAGTGCTGGTTGGGCAGCTTCCACGACTCGACGTACCGGCCGCCGTCGAGCATCCGGCGGTCCCGAATCAAGTTGCCTGCGGCATCGAAATCGCGGAACGAGTCGTCCCAGGACAGCGTGTCGTCGGTCGAGCCGCGGAAGAACACCCGGTCGCCCTCGCGGCCCGCGATCGCGGTCCCGTTCACGTCGAGCTCCCGCCAGCGCCAGTGCGCCGAGTCGGCGGCGCCGGTCCCGACGACGTACCGCTGGCCGTTGCCGGCCGTGTTCGGGGCCTTGTGCGAGACACCGGTCAGGTTGCCGTGCCCGTCCCGCTCGAACCAGACGTTGCGGTTCTGCGGCTCGGGGAACTCGCGGACGAGGCCGCCCGGGAAGCCCTCCCGGACCGTCACCCAGGCGCCGTTCACCTCGGTGACGTCGCTCCACCGGTCGCCCGCGGTGACCCGCCAGCCGCGCTGCGGGCCCGCTTCCCAGGCGGTGCCGCCCGACGGGTGCACGGTGGTCGGCGGCGTCGCGTGGTCGCCGACCTTGAGCGTGGTGCCGTCGTGCAGCTTGCCGGTCGAGCGGACGAAGCTGCCGTCGAGCGCGACGTCGACGACCGAGGCGTCGTTGCCGACGTACCGGATGCCCTGGCCGGCGTTCGGGCCGGTCTGCTCCCAGCGGAAGATCTGGAACCGGGCGTCGTCGGCCAGGTGCGCGGCCTGGCCGACCGGGCGCTGGTTGCCGTAGATCGTCTCCCGGACCCAGACCGGCGGCCGCTGCTCGCCTTGGCGGACGACGGTCAGCAGGCCGTCGCCCGTGACCGTCTGCGCGCCGCCGGACTCGCGGCCCTGGCGGGACAGCTGGTCCCACGTACCGGGCCGTTCGAGCGCGCCGTCCGCGGTCCTGACCAGCGTGAACTCCTGGTACTGGCCGGCCGACGAGGTGCCGTGCCAGTTGCCCCACTTCTGCTGGGCGACATCGGTCACCTCGACGTCGTTCACGGTCCGGGTGACGGTGTCCTTCCAGCCGTCACCGACGGTCTCCCGAACTCGGTTGCCGTCAGCAACCGGGTTCGCGTGGTCGTCGAACTTGTACCAGTGCCAGTCGTCGCCGTTCTTGGTCGCCAGCACGTGACCGGTCGAGCTGTTGTACTTCTGCAGCCCCTCGCGGTACTCGCGGATCGTGCGGCCGTTGTGGACGTCGGTCCAGCCGGCGCCGGTGGTGTCGAAGTGCCGCTTGCCCCAGCCGGTCGTCGTCACCCCGTCCTGGGCGTAGCTGACCCAGGTCGAGCTGCGGTCGAACCGGCCGAAGCCGAGCGTGTCCGTACGCCGGAAGCTGTCGAGCAGCGACCCGTCCGGCAGCCAGCGGCGCTCGAAGACCTCGACCGGCTTCCCCGTCGAGCTCATCAGCTTGATCCGCCCGTTGCCGATCCCGGAGACGTCGACCTTGCCGTGCAGGAAGCCGCCGGTCGTCTCGTCCCCGACCCGCGACCAGGTCCCGGCCGCATGGTCGACGACGTACGAGAACCGCGTGGGCTGCCCGTTGCGGACCACCGGGAAGCCCTGCTGCAGCAGGTCCCCGGTCCGCGAGAAGGTGTGGAACTCGCCGTGCCGGGCCATCCCCGGCAGGTTGATCTGCAGCCGCACCGATCCGTCGTCGGCGATCGTCACCACGTGCGGACGCCGCATCGGTACGCCGTTCGCGTCGGTCCACCGCACCGTTCCGTCCGGCTGCCGCACGACGCGGGTGAGCCCGCCTTCGAGTGCGTTCGGCCGGATGTCGGTGACCTCGCGGACCAGTCCACCGTTCAGGTCGAACACGTCGTGCCCGCCCGCGCTCCGGGCGACCGTGAAGTGGCCCGCCTCCGCGTCGAAGGTGACGGTCCGGCCGGGCACCGGCGTGTGGTCCGCGTCGACGCGGCGCGCGGTGTTCCCGGTGATCTCGAGGAAGCCGGTCTCGCCCGGGAGCGTCATCGTGTGGCCGCGGGTCGCGAACGCGCCGTTGGCGTCGTACAGGCGGAAGCCGCCGTCGTCGGCGACCCGGAAGCCGCCGTTCGGCAGCAGGTCGACCTGGTGCGTCACCGGTACGTCGGCGCGCGTCCGCAGCTGCAGGGTGTTGTCGGCGTGGTGGACGACGACCAGCCGGTCGTTGACGCCGACGCCCGGCTGGTGCATCGGGATCCGCCGGTCGAGCCCGGCGCCCAGCTCGTCGAACGTGCGGGCGATGCCGGCCGGGTCGGTGATCCGCAGGTTGCCGTTCGGCAGGACGTCGATCTGGTGCGGCAGCCGGGTCCCGAGGTGGTCGACGAACTGGAGGTTGCCGCCCTCGGTCCGGTAGCGGTAGACCGGCGTCGGGAAGTCGGCGTGCAGGACCCGGCCGCCGGTACCGGTGCGGATGCCGTCGGCACCGAACCAGCGGACGTCGTTGAGACCGTCGTCGACGACCATCAGCTGCCCGTTCGGGAGCCGGTTGGCGTGCGTGTTCGGGACCGGCGTGCCGTTGCCGTCGAGGATCCGGAGGCCGCCGGCCGGGTTCGGCTCGGCGAACAGCGTGCCGTGCAGGTTCAGCCGGTCGGTGAGCGCCAGGCCGTCGGTGACGTGGACGCCGGTCGGCCCGAACCGCTGGGTCTGCCCGTTCGCGCCGGTGACCCGGAACCCGCCGTCGGGCAGCAGGTCCGTCGTTGTCCCGGTGATCGTCCGGCCCTGGACGTCGACCAGCCGCGCGCCGCCGCCGGCGTCGATCTCGACGAACCGGTCGCCGCGCAGGTGGTTGCTGTTGACAACGGATCGGCCGTCGCCGAGGTGGGTGCCGTCGGCGGCGTACCGCTGGGCGAACCCGTTGTCGTCGAAGATCCGGAAGCCGCCGTCGTCGAGGGCCCGGATCGCGAAGTCGTCCGCGCCGTTGCCGACCAGGTGGAACGCGCCGTCGGCGTCGCGGATGACGATCCGCTCGGTCGTCCCGGCCAGGCTGAACCGGTCGCCCTCGAAACCGGCCTTGACCACCATGCCGTCGGTGCCGTCGTTCAGGCGGCCCTTCGCGTCCAGCCGCGGCCGGTCCGGCAATGACTGGGTGCGCAGGTCGTCGAGCCCGGCGAGCAGGTGGTCGGCGGTGGTCGGGTTGTTCGCGTCGAACACGTACTTGGCGTGGATCAGGTTGTCCTGCGCGGTCTGCAGGTTGACGTGCAGCCGGTCGCCCGGCGCGGTGCCGGCCGACGGGCCGTCGGTGCGGCCGCCGAAGATCCCGTCCGACTTCGACGCGAGCACGAAGTCGTCGTACGCCTTCTGCACCGGGACGAAGTCGAGCATCCGCTGGTTGACCACGGCGTCGGACTCGCCGGGCAGCCGGAACAGCTCCGCCCGGGCCGCGAGGTCGTCGCCCCAGGTCTGCGCCATCGGCTCGGGTGCCTGCCGCCACGACAGCGGCTGCAGCTTGCCCGCGAACGTGTCGCTGTTGTTCAGTACGCCGGACCGCAGGTCGGTCGCGAACGAGCTGAAGTCCGTCCGGCTCCAGGCCCGGCTGAAGATCTGCTGCCCGTCGAACCGCGCGAGCACGGACACCGCGTCGCCCGGGACGTCCCGGGTCACCGTGATCACCAGCTCCCCCGGTACGCCGGGCTTGGCCACCGTGATCACGTTCACCGTGCCGTTGGATTGCACGACCGAGGACGACGTCACGTCGGTCATGCCCTGGAACTTGCGCAGCCCCTCGGTGGAGAACGCGGTCGCGAAGTCGCCGAACGCGGTCTGCGAGGACAGCCCCGGCCACTCCTCGCGGATCAGCTCCTCGACCCGGCCCGGCGGCAGCTGCTCGGCCCGCACCGGGATGATCGTCAGCCCGTCCTCGACCCGGTTCGGACCGGTCCGGATCAGCGTCGTCGGCGCCAGCGTCACCTCCCACTGGGTGGGGTTGACCGCGGCCGCGTCGTCGGCGAGCTGCTGGTAGCCCGGCGGGTACGCCATCGCCAGCTTGCCGTGCTCACCCGGTACGTCGATCTCGAAGACGACCCGGTTCGCCTTGACGCCGTTCTCGGCCCAGGTCTTTTGGAAGTCGAACCCGTTCGAGGTGGACGACGGCAGCCGCTCGACGAACTCGTCGGCCTGCGCGGCCAGCCCGTCCAGCGACATCCCGCGGTACAGGGTGACGTTGCCGTTCGGGCCCTGGAAGGCCAGGTCGTTGGTCTTGGCAACGAAGTCGTCGACCTTCGAGACCAGGTCGTCGAGGTTGTGCACCTGCGCCAGGTCGACGTAGCCGCCGTACCCGCGCTGGGAGGTGAAGGCCGACTGGGCGACGTCGTCCATCAGCTCGCGCAGCGAGTCGTCGGCCGCGGCGGCGTTCAGGTGCGTACGGGACAGGTCGACCGACGACAGCCAGCGGGCCTCGTCGGCCGGTGACAGGCCGCCCGGCGGGATCGGGGTGGGCATCGACCCGGCGAGGCCGGTGTCGAGGCGGAGGAACGCGCCGGTGGTCTGGTCGTACTTCAGCGCGCCGCCCGGGGAGGCGACGGTGATCTCGCGGCCGTTGGCCTTGACCGGCCACTGCACCCCGAGGCCGTCGTGCATCTTCCCGGCGTACAGGCTGCCGGTGAAACCGTCCTCGACCATGGTCAGCCACTGGCCGCCGAGCGGGCCGCCCTGCAGCGGCAGCGACTCGCCGATCTGCGCGAGGTTGCCGCGCCGCATCACCTGGTACTCCCAGGTGTGCGCCGTGCCGCCGTTGTCGAACTTGGTCACCGAGACCGTGCCGCCGGTCTGGATCACCTCGACGTCGTCCAGGCGGCCGACGGTGGTCACGTCGTTGCCCCGGACGGACACCTCGACGCCGGCCGGCAGGTGGTGGTTCTTGACCGAGGTGTCGGCCATCGGGTTCGTCCGGTACGCGCCGCCCGAGCCCTGCGACCGCTCGGGCGCACCGCCGACCAGGCGCGGCCGGTCCTGGATCGACGCCTGCAGCAGGTCGTCCAGCTGCCCGCGCAGGTCGTCGAACCGCATCCCGTGGTTGGCCTCGAACAGCTCCTTCGCGATGTGCAACTGGCTCTCGGCGCGCTGCAGGTTCTGGAACGCGTCGTCGCCGAGCGACGGACCGGTCGACGGTCCGTCGGTGCGCGCGCCGAACTCGTCGTACTTGGCGGCGGCCTTGAAGTAGTTGTCCTGCGTGCGCTGGACGTGGTTGAAGTCGCTGATCCGCGTGGTCAGGTCGTCGCCGGTGTCACCGGCCTTGCGCAGGACGTCGACCCGCGCGGCGTTCTCCGCGTCCCAGATCTGGCTGAGCGTCCGGGTCTGCGGCATGCCCTTCCACGACGCGGGCTCGATCCGGCCGAGGAACTGCTCGTTGTTGTGCAGGACGCCGCCGCGCAGATCGGTCGCGATGTGCGCGAACTCGGTCCGGCTCCAGGTCTTGTCGAAGATCAGGTCGGCGCTGTCCAGCTGGCCGGTGGTGACCCGCACCGAGTCGGCCTCGACGTCCCGGGTGATCGTGATCGCGAGCTGCTCGCCGGCTCCCGGCTTGGTGACGACGATGGTGTTGACCAGGCCGTCGGTGCTCTTCGTCGAGTTCACGGTGACGTCGGACAGCCCGTCGAACTTGCGCAGCCCGTCGGCCGAGAACGCCTTGCCGAAGTCGTCGAAGGCGGTCTCCGACGCGAGCCCCTCCCACTTGGCGGTGATCACTTCGTCGTACTGCGCGAGCGGGATCTGCTCGGCCCGGACCGGGATCACGGTCATCCCGTTCTCGACCCGGACCGGCGCGTCGGTGCGGACCAGCGTCGTCGGGGCGAGCGTGACCTCGAACTGGTCCTGGTTCCACGCCTTCGCTTCGCCCGCGCCTGGCTTGTAACCCTCGGGGTAGGACATCGCGAGCTTGTTGTGGGCCGGCGGGACGTCGATCTCGAAGACCACCCGGTTGCTCAGCACACCGTTCTTGGCCCACTCGTCCTGGAACTTCATCGTGCTCGACGTCGAGATCGGCAGCCGCTCGACGAAGCGGTCGGCCTGCATCGCGGCCGGGTCCATCGACATCCCGCGGTACACGGTGATGTTGTCGGCCGGCCCCTTGGTGAGCAGCTCCTGCGTGACGGTGTGGAAGTTCTTCACCTTGCTGACCAGGCCGTTGCCCTCGAGCGCACTCGGGTTCACGAAACCGCCGTAGCCGCGCTTGGAGGTGAAGGACCCGCCCATCACGTCCTTCATCAGGTTCTCGACGGCCTTGTTGGTCACCGCCTCGCCGAGGTGGGCGCGGGAGATGTCGGTCTGGGCGTCCCAGCGCGCCACCCCGTCGCCGGTCAGGCCCTTCGGCGGGTTCGGGCGTCCCAGGGCGTCGCCCGCGAACTCGACCTCGCCCTGGAAGTGGCCGTTGCGGTCGTACCGGTAGACGCCGTCCGGCCCGGCCACGACGATGTCGTCACCGCTCACCTTGACCGGGAGCGTGCCGCTGATGTCGTCCACGACACCGTTGAGCTGACCCGCCATCCCGTGCGCCGTACCGCTGCTGCCGGCCAGCGGCCCGTCGGTCAGGTGGAACGTCTGCCCGGTGAGGTTCGGCCGGCCGATCCCCAGCCGGAACGTCCAGCTCCGGCCGGCCCCGGCCTCGGTGATGGTCAGCTCACGCCCGTTGACCGAGCCGGTGAACGCGTCGGCCCGGCTGCCGGTGAAGCTGACCACGCCGTTCTCGACCTGGAACGAGGCGCCACCGCTCGGGACCTCGAACGAGCGCGCCCCGGCGCCGTCCAGCTTCGGCCGCTTGACCGCGTCGTCGAGCTCGCCGCGGACAGTGTCGAAGTCCAGGTCGTGCTTGCGCTTGAACCCGGTCTTCGCCGCGTCCAGATCGGCCCGCGCCGAGTCCAGGTCGATCCGCGCCTGCTGCCCGACCTGTACGTCGGACGACGGCCCGTCGATGCGGTCACCGTGCAACTGCACGTTGAGCTCGGCGTTGCGCAGGTTCATCTCGGTCTGCTTGAGCCGGGAGACGTCCTCCATCTTGACGTCGACCATCGAGTCGGAGTCGCCCGGCCGGCGAACCACCGCCTGCTTGGCGGCCAGGTCCTGCTCCCACTGCGCGTTGAACGGCTGCTGCCGGTTCCACTCGGCGGGCTTCGGCAGCGCGACGAACAGGTCGTTGTCGTGCAGCGTCCCGGCCTTGAGGTCGGTCGCGATGTTGCCGAACTCCTCCTGGCTCCAGGCCCGGTTGAACCTGGTGCTGCCGTCCACGTCGACCGTGACCCGGACCGAGTCCGCGTGCGGGTCCCGGGTGACGGTGATCTTCAGCTCGCCGGCCACGCCGGGCTTGGTGACCGTGATCTCGTTGAGGTTTCCGGTCACCTTGGACGACGCGGTGACGTCGGCCATGTTCGAGAACTTCTGCAGGTGCACCTGGTCGAAGGCGCGGGCGAAGTCGTCGAAGGCCTCACCGGACGGCATCCCGGACCAGCGTTCGCCGATCAGGTCGTCGATCTGGTCGGACGGGATCTGCTCGGCTCTGACCGGGATGACGGTCAGGCCGTCCTTCTGGAACGGCGGCTCGTCGGTCCGCCGCAGCACGGTCGGCGCCAGCGTCACCTCGAACTGGCCCTGGTTCGGCCCGGGCGCCTCGTGCGGCTTCGGGGTGTACCCGTCCGGGTACGACATCGCCAGCTTGCCGTGCCCTGGCGGGACGTCGATCTGCAGCACCACCCGCTTGCCCGGGTCGGCGCCCTTGGCCCACTGCGGCTGGAACTCCCAGTTGCTCGACGTCGAGATCGGCAGCCGCTCGACGAAGTGCGTCGCGTTGGCCGCGCTCGGGTCCATCGCCAGGCCGCGGTAGACCGTCGTACGGCCGATCGGGCCCTCGCCGAGCAGGTCGTCGGCGATCCGGTTGAAGCGGTGCACCGCGTCGGACAGGACCTCCTCGCCGCCGCGGGCCAGCACCGCCGGGTCGACGTACCCGCCGAAGCCGCGCTTGGAGGTGAAGGCGCCCTCGGAGATGCTCTGCATCATCGCCCGGACCTCGGGGAACTCGCCCGCCGCGGCCATGTGCGTGCGGGAGATGTCGGCCTGGGCCGACCAGCGGGCCAGGTCGTCGACGTGCACCCCGGCCGCCGGTACGGCGGGCGGCAGCGTGCCCGCGACCCCCGGCTCGGCGCGCAGGAAGTTGCCGGCCCGGTCGTAGAACTGCGGCCCGGTCGGCGACGGAACCTTGAACTCGCCCTTCGACCAGCCGACCGCGAGCTTGCCGCCGTCGGCGTCGGGGATCAGCGCGTTCTCGGGCAGAGCGGACTCGATCTGGGTGAAGACCCGCTGCCCGTCGAGCGCACCGCCCTTCAGCACCAGCTCCTCGTGGGTCAGCATCGGCCGGCCGAGCCGGTTCAGCTCGTAGGTCAGCGTGCGCAAGTTGTTGCCATCAGCACCGGTCTGGAAGACCTTCAGGGTCCGGCCGTCGAGCACGCTGCTGTACTCACCGGCCCGGGAGCCGGTGAAGTTCGCGTGCATCCCGTCGAAGGTGAACGCGACGCCGCCCTGCGGGACCGGGAATTCGTTGCCTCCAGCACCCAGTGCTCGGGGGCGATCCTTCAGCGAGTCCATCGTCAGGTCGTCCAGCTGCTGCTGGAGACCGTCCACACTCATCGAGTGCTTGGCCTCGAACGACGTGGTCGCCGTCTGCAGGTCGTTCTCCGCCGCGCGCAGCCCCTGGTTGGCCTGCTGCCCGACCACGAGGTCGTCCAGCGAGGCACCGTCCAGGCGGCCGCCGTGCACCGCGACGTCCTCGAAGGCCGACTTCACGTTGGCCTGCGCGACCTGGACCTCGCGGAAGTCGTCCATCCGGGCGGTGACGACCGCGTCCAGGTCGCCGAACTTGCGGAAGACCTCGGTCTTGGCCGCCATCTCGTCGGCCCAGGTCTGGTCCAGCGACTTGGGCTCGACCGCCTTGCCCTTGCCCTTGACGTCGACCAGCTTGAGGTCGGCCGCCGCGTCGGCGACCTGCCAGGAGGCCGGCTGCGGCAGGTTCGTGAACTGCTCGTTGTTGTGCAGCACGTTGCCGCGCAGGTCGGTGGCCAGATGCTTGAAGTCGGTCTGGCTCCAGGTCCGGTCGAACTTGTTCAGCCCGTCGGAGCTCATCGTGACCCGGACCGAGTCCGCCTTCGGGTCGCGCAGCACCGTGATGGTCAGGTCGTCGGCGAAACCGGGCTTGCTGACGATCGTCGTACTGGTCAGGCCGTCGGTGCTGAGCACGGACTTGGAGGTGACCGAACCGAGGTCCGGGAACTGCTTGAGGCTGCTGGTCTCGAACGCCTTGACGAAGTCGCCGAACGCGGTCTCCGAGGACAGCCCCGGCCACTTGGCGGTGATCACCTCGTCGTACAGCGAGGGCGGGATCTGCTCGGCCCGGACCGGGACGATCGTCATCCCGTTCTCCATCCGGTTCGGACCGGTCCGGACCAGGTTGGTCGGCGACAGCGTCACCTCGAACTGGTCCTGGTTCCAGGCCCTCGCCTCCCCGGCGCCAGGTTTGTAGCCGTCGGGGTACGACATCGACAGCTTGCTGTGCCCGGCCGGGACGTCGATCTCGAAGACCACCCGGTTGCTCAGGGCACCGTTCTTGGCCCACTCCTGCTGGAACTTCGGCGTGCTGGAGGTCGAGATCGGCAGCCGCTCGACGAAGGTGTCGGCCTTCATCGAGGCCGGGTCCATCGACATTCCGCGGTACAGCGTGACGTCGTTCTCCGGGCCGCGGAAGGTCAGGTCCTTGGCGACGGTCTCGAAGTTGTTCACCTTGGCGATCAGGGTGCCGTCCTCGAGCGCCTGCGGGTTCACGTACCCGCCGTACCCGCGCTTGGAGGTGAACGAGCCGCCCGCGACGTCCTTCATCAGGTTCTCGACGGCCTTGTTCTCGGCCGCCATCGTCAGGTGGGTCCGGGAGATGTCGGCCTGCGCGTTCCAGCGGGTCAGCGCGTCGCCGCTCAGGTGCGACGGCGGGACCGGCGTCGGCAGATGCCCGGCCGCGGCCGGTCCGGCGCCGTGGAACTCGCCGGTCTTCGTGTAGACCAGCGGGCCGTCGCCCGAGCCCACGACGAACCCGTCATCGGTGATCTTCACCGCGACCGGACTGCCCTGCGGCCCGTCGACGAGGGCCTTGTCGAAGGTGCCCATCCGGCCCTCGAGCGTGATCGACCGGCCGTCGAACAACCCGCCGTGCAGCGGGAAGGACTCGCCGACCAGGTTGGCCCGGCCGCCGAAGCCGAGCGAGTAGTTCCAGGTGTGCACGATCTGGCCGTCGGCGGACTCGACGATGGTCAGCGCCCGGCCGTTCACCGTCCCGGTCAGGTTGTCGGCCTTCGCGCCGGAGAAGCTGACCTGGCTGCCGTTGAGCTCGAACTTCGAACCGCCGCCGCCCGGCAGGTCCATCGGCCCGCCCCGACCGGCGCCGACCAGGCGCGGCCGCTCCTTCAGCGAGGCCGTCAGGACGTCGTCCAGCTGCTGCTGGATGCCGTCGGCATCCATTCCGTGCTTGCCCGCGAACGAGGCCTTCGCCGCGGACAGGTCGGCGTCGGCCGCCCGCAGGTCGATGTGCACCTGGTCGCCGACCGCCGGCCCGGACGACGGACCGTCGATCCGGGTACCGTGCACGTCGACGTTGTGGGCCGCGGTGTCGAAGTTCGCCTGCGCCCGCTGGACCTGACCGAAGTCGTCCATCTTGGCGTTGACCGCCGCGTCGGTGTCGCCGGGCTTGCGGAACGCCCCGGCCTTCGCCGCCAGGTCGCTGTCCCAGGCCGCGCTGACCGACTGGCTCTCCAGCTTGCCCTGGGCGTTGTAGTGGAACGTGCCGCCCTTGGCGTCGACCAGCTGTACGCCGCCGCCTTCGAGCTGCCGGACGGTGACCCCACCCGGTACGGCGTCGCCGGTGAGCGTGGTGATCCGCAGCTCGCCGCCCGGCGCCTTGACCAGGACCTGGTCGGTGCCGCGCAGGATGCCGTCGGTCTTGGTCAGCCGCAGCCCGTCGTCCAGCTTCAGGCCGCTGCTGTCGAACCGCAGCGTCTGGCCGGTCGCGGTGTCGGTGAAGCGGATGTTGCCGCCGGCCAGCACGTCCATCCGGCCGTCCGGGCCGCCGCCGTACAGGTTGAAGGTGCTCACGCCGCCTTCGGTGCGCTCGACCACGACGTACGCGCCGGGGCGGTCGGGCAGGCCGTTCAGCGGGATCTCGGCCCGGCTCGCGATCGTGTTGGTGCCGATCCCGGAACGGCCGATGTCGTCGCCCTTGGCCAGCGAGTAGCCGGGGTTGTGCACGGCCGGCGCGGGCTGCGGGCGGATCGGGACCAGCTGGGTGTCGAGGTTCTGGGCGGCGTGCGCGTTCGCTCCGGGGACACCGGCCTGGCCGAGGTCCGTCGTCCCGGCGTGGGTCGGGATCGGCTGGTCGCCCACCTTGAGCGCGGGCAGGCCGGCGTCGCCGGGGAGGTTCGTGCTGCGGAGGTTGGTGCCCGGGAGGTTGGTGCTGTGGAGGTTGGTGCCCGGAAGGTTCGTGCTGTGGAGGTTGGTGCCCGGGAGGTTCGTGCCGGGGAGGTTCGTGCCGTTCTGGCCGCCGGTGTGGACGGTGGTCGGCTGGACGTGCAGGTCGGCCGCCCGCTGCGGCAGCGAGATCGGCTGCACGGTGACCGTCGGGGCGTTCGGGACGTTCTGTGTCCCGGCCAGGCCCGGGTTGTCCACCTTCAGGGTCGGCGGCGGGGTCTTCAGGTCGGCCGAGCCGAGGTGGACGTTCGCGTTGACGTCGGCGCTGCCGGGCTTCGGGGTGTGCACCGACGGCGGCGTGACGCCCTGCGTGGTCGAGCCGGGGTTGTGCAGCAGGTCCAGGGCCGCGTTGATCCGGTCGACCGCCGGCGGGGTGAAGGCGTGCGCGCCACCGAAGGTGCCGCCGGTGGCCGAGTGCAGGATCTCGTCGATGCTGCTGGTGAAGTGGTTGGCCTGGAAGCCGTTCGCGGCGCCGTCACCGATCTGGCTGCCGAAGTGGCCGGAGACCGCCGGCGGGTTGTTGCGGATCGCGGAGCCGGACAGGTCGCTGAGGCCGGTCGCGTGGGTCGGCGCCGGAGTGTGCAGCGTGCCGAGGTTGTTCAGCGCCGCGGCCGGCGGCTGGATGTTGATGCCGTTGACGTGCACGCCGGTCGCGCCGGTACCGATGTTCGCGGTGGTGATGTTGGTGATCGACTGGCTGCCGATGTTCGGCGTACCGATCTGGGTCGGCTGCGAGACCGAGCCCACGCCGACGCTGCCGAGGGTCGGGGTCTCGACGTGGACCGGCGCGGGCATGCCGTTGGTGCCGACGTGGATCGGCAGCACCGCCGTACCGACCTGGGGAGTGGGCAGGCCGTTGGTGAGCACGGTCGGCAGTCCCGGCGTACCGACGCTGGGAGTGGGGATGGAGGTCCCGACGTTGACCGCCGGAAGGTTGCTCCCGGCATTGGCCGGGAGGTGGACCCCGCCGGGGGTGATGGTGGTGGTCGGGTTGACGCTGATCCCGAAGTCGCCGGCCTTGACGTTGCCGACGTTGATGTTGATGTCGTCGATCGCGCTGAAGACCTGGCCACCCTTGAAGCCGGAGCCGGTCGCGCTGGTCAGGCCCTCGACGTGGATCGCCGGGATCCGCACCTCGGGGGTGATCAGGCTCTGCAGGAAGCTGTTCTTCGGGACCACGTGCCCGGCGCCGGTGTCGATCGGGATCTGGCTGATCCCGCGGCCGATCCCGGAGATCGTCGGCAGCCCGAAGACGTCCTTGCCCATCACACCGCGGCCGATCACGCCGACCTTCAGCGCCTGGGTGAACGCGGCGAAGTCCGACATCCCGAGCGCCTTGAAGGCGCGGATCTCGTCGCCGGCGACCGGCAGGAAGATCCGGGTCCACTGCAGGTTGCCGAAGTGCGCCTGGATGAACTTGCCACTGTTCACCAGGAAGGTGCCCAGGCCCTTGCCGAACGCCGAGAACCCGTTCCCGATCACGGCCGGCATCTTGCCGATCGCGGTCCCGAGGTTGTGCAGGCCGTTCAGGGTGATCTTGCCGAAGTTGCTGCCGAAGTTCCCGGCCGCGATCGGGAAGTTCCGCAGGTTCTTCACCACGAAGAGCCCGGTCTCCTTGATCGCGATGTTGGCCAGCATCGGCATGCTCTTCAGGCCGGTCAGCAGGCCGTTGAACAGGAAGTCCTTGCTGAACACGTTCTTGAAGGTGTTCGCGATGCCCTTGACCCCGGCCCCGATGCCCTTGCCGATCGCCTTCACGATGCTGAAGATCGGCAGCGCCTTGGTGGTCGGCGCGATCAGTCCGAGCCCGGCCAGGAACAGGTCCAGGAAGCTGGCGTCACCCTTGGCGACGTCGACGATGGTCTTGATGAACAGCGCCAGGTTCACACCGAGGGCCAGCAGCGCGATCGGGCCGCCGAAGATCAGCGCCGGGATGATCAGGATGATCGCCAGCCACTTGAACGCCTCCCAGAACGCCTCGCACTCCGAGATCGGCAGCTGGATGTCGGAGACGCCGCTGATCCGGCCGGAGTACGTCCCGGCCTGCTCGCTCTGGTAGTTGCCCGCGGCCTGGGCCGCGTTCTTCTGGGTCTCCCGCTCCGGGTCGTCCTCGGCCAGCCCGCGGCCCGCGTTCAGCGCGGCGTCGGCCTTGGCCTGCTGCTCGACCACCACGCCGCGCCACTCCCGCAGCGCGGTCGCCGAGGTCTCGAACGCCGAGGCAACGTCCTCGACGTGCCCGCGCAGCCGCCCGTCGACCTTGCCGCGCAGCGCCTCCGCGGTCGCGCCGACGAACACGCTGTCGTCGTTCTTGTTCATCACCGCCTCGATCGCGGTGATGATCTCCCGGGCCTTGGTGCCCATCTTCTGGAAGCCCTCGGCCAGCGCGGCGATCCGCTCGGGGTCCCCCGGCGTGGGGTCCCCGCCGAGTCCGATCGCGTCCCAGTCACCCGGCCGTGGCATCGGTGAACCCTTCTCGCGGCGCAGTGGTCCTTCCGCACAGACCACGCACGGGAGCGCCGCCAGGTTCAGATTCGGGGCCCGGAAAACTTTTCTGAACCGTCCGCGCGGTTGCGGCGTGGACTGGGTGAGACCGATCGAACCGCGGGAGGGTCGATGCCGGACAGACTCAAGATGAACTACAACCTGCTGAACGACGCCAAGCGGGATCTCCACGAGCTCGCGGAGAACCTGATCCCGTCGATGGACGACGCGGTCTTCCAGAACCTCGGCGACGGCACCGGCGACTCGGTGCTGGGCAGCAGCGAGATCTCGTCGGCGGTCTACTCCCTGCACTCGAACGCGAAGTACACGATGGGCAAGGCCAAGGACGGCCTGACCAAGCTCGGCGACTCGTTCGGCTCGGTCGGTGAGGCGTTCCTGCAGTTCGACGCCGAGATCGCGCAGGGCATGAGCGCCACCAACAGCAACCTGGCGCTGTCCAACTGGCAGCGTGACAAGGCGCAGTGGGACCACTACCAGGCCCACAAGGACGAGTGCGTCGGCGACAAGCAGCCGGACTTCTGCAGCGCCACCGACCCCGGTGCGGCACCGCCGCTGGACCAGACCATCGTCACCGACCGGGGCAACATCAACACCCATCTCACCCTCGATGACAAGGGCAACGTCATCAAGGAGGAGACCACCGTCACGTACGACGGCAAGACGTACACCTCGGTCACGACGTACACCGACGACCGGCACACGATCGTCACCGACAGCACCTACCCCGACGGCAGCACGGTGCACAACGACACCAAGCTGCAGGAGGACGGGAGCTCCCACAGCGTGTCGACCAGCACCGACACCGACGGCAAGAAGGACACCACCGAGACCAGCATCAACGCCGACGGCAGCGGCACCCAGAAGGTGACGAACTCCGACGGCACCACCGAGGAGTACACCCGCGGCGCCGACGACTGGCGCGGCACGAACGCCCCGTGGGTGAAGGTCGAGAAGCCGGCCGACGGCTCCGACGACCACCACACCGCGGACCGCCCGCCGCCCGGCGGGGGCGGCTCCGGCCGCAAGATCGCCTGACCCGTCCAGCACACCCGACCGAACAGAAAGCGACTCACCATGGCGTACGACGGCATCAACCTCGACTACGGCAAGATCGTCGAGGTCTGCAACCTGATGACCAACGCGCACGACCAGATCTCGCCGATGATCGAGAACCTCCGCACCCGGGTGAACACCCTGGTCGACGACGGCATGGTCTTCAAGCAGTCCAGCGAGGTCATCCGCAACACCTACAACAACTTCGACACCTCCCTGAAGGCCGCCGTCAAGGGCATCCAGGACTTCTCCGACATGTTCAAGTCCATCAAGGAGAACGCCGAACAGTTCGACCAGGGCATCAGCGCCAGCCTGAACCAGTCGAAGTAGCACCAAGCAACGATCGAGGGCCCCGGAGAGATCTCCGGGGCCCTCGATCGTTGACAAGAAAAGCACAAGAAACAAAAAGAAGAGAAATACAGTGGCGAAGGTCGCCTGTGGTGACCGAAGTGCCCGACCACCGGTTGTCGAATTGCTGAAACAGCAGGAACCGGAATTTGCTCCCGCCCCCGGGATGGATCAAGATCGCGGGAAGACACCGCCGGGCGGGCCAGGACAACACGCTGTCCTCAAGGCACACTACGAACGCGTCGGCCCAGGTCCGGTGGCCTACCTCGACGAGACCTACCACCTGGGCAACGACGGCCGGCCGCGCTTCTACGTGATGGCGGCTGTGGTCGTTCTCGAACCCGACCGTGATCCGCTGCGGTTCGACCGCTCGGTGCGAGCGGGACTGATCGCCTCCGACACGATTTCCGAGTCCGCGACGCTGGCAGCGGTCTGCCCGGGCACCTAGCACCTGCTGCGGCTGCCAGAGTTGCTTGCGCCTCGCGTCATCGAACCGCCCTGGAAACAGCAAACCCCCGGCTGCCGTAGCTACACCGAGGGCCAACCTGACTCACGAACCCGAGGGCAAGAAGCCGAAGTCTTTGCTGCTGACCAGGATAGAGCCAGCATCAAGCGTTGCACGAAATCAGTAGCAGCAGGGTCGTCGACCTCAGCCTAGGCACCCAGCTCAGCCACAGACGACCCACTCTATCTCTTTGTCTTTTCTCTGTTGTCTTGTCTTTGTCCTTGTTCTGTTTCTGGTTCTCAGACACTCAATGTCGTCAGGGGGACCTGGACTGCTAGGGGTGTCGAGCCCGGGCCTGTTGTCCAGGCCCGGCCCTGTTTCGGGGTGGCCCGGGTGATGTTGTGGGAGAGGCGGACGCCGATCAGGTCGCCGTCGCCGATGGAGCGGGGTTCGATCAGGAGGCCGCGGCGGGCTCGGCGGGCGGCTGTGGGCCAGCCGCCCATGCCGGTCTGGAAGCCGTCGGTGCTGGCGGCGAAGACCAGGCCGGTGCCGTTGTCGCGGCCGGAGACGACGATCTCCTTGAGCAGCTTGTCGGCGGCGGCCATCATCACCAGGTCGGCGTCGTCGATCATCACGACCTTCGGGCCGGGGATCCGGTCCAGGGTGGCGCGGAGCAGGTCCTCGCCGGGGTCGGAGCCTTCGAGCAGCACCACCTGCGGGTGGTGGGCGAGCATCCGCAGCTGCGTCTCGCGCGGCGTGATCAGCACCAGCGACGTACCGCCCGCCAGCAGCGAGACCGCCAAGCAGGACAGCGTGTTGCTGCGGCCCGACCCAGGCGGACCCAGTACGGCGAACGACGACGCGACGCCGGCCAGGTCGACGCCCAGCGCGCCACCCTCGTCACCACCGAGCCCGATCAGCCCCCACTGCGCACGCCGGTCCTCGGCCGCCACCATCTCGTACGCCGCGGAGAACTCCACCGACGACGGCAGCTCGGCGATCGCGAACGGGCGCCGGTCGGCCGGTACCTTCGCGTCGCGTTTGCGCGCCTCGACGGCGATCTCGCGGATCGCGTCGACCTGCTCGGTGCCGCCGCCCTCGGCGAGGATCGCGATCTGGGTCTCGGTCCCGGTCAGCACGTGCCAGCCGCGGCCGGGGATCACGTTCGCGGGCACCTTGGTCAGCCGCAGTCCGGCCGCCTGGTAGTCGGTGCGATCGGCCTGCCGCAGCAGCAGCTTGTGGTCGTTGTGCGACGACAAGCGTCCACCGAGCAGCGACCGCTCCGACGACGCGACCACGTGGATCCCGACGCCGGCGCCCTCACGCAGCAGCCGGATCACGTCCTGCAGCAGCTGCCCCTGGTCGTGGTCGTCCAGCATCGTGGACAGCGCGTCCCAGCCGTCGATCATCACCAGGATGTGCGCCGGCCGCTCGGCCTTCGGCACCAGCTTGCGCAGCTCGGTCAGCCCGGTCGCGTTGTACTTGCCGGCCAGCTCCTGGCGCTCGGTGAGCTCCTGGTTCAGCCGGCGCAGGACGCGACTCATCCGCTCCATGTCGTGGCGCGAGACCACCGCGCCGCAGTGCGGCAGCGTCTCCAGCACCGCCAGCCCACCACCCGCGGCGTCGATGCCGTAGATGTGCAGGTCCGCGACACTCAGGTTCTTGGCCGCTGACCCCGCGAGCGTGCGCAGCATCTGCGTCCGCCCCGACCGCGGCGCCCCGATCACGTAGAGATGCCCGAAGGTCTCGAAGTCGACGCCCGCCACCCGCTGCTGCTGCAGCGCGGGCAGGTCCTCCAGCGCGTACGGCGCGAACAGCTTGCGGTGACTCGTGTCCGGCAGGTCCGCCAGCAGCAGCTGCGCGCGCAGCGCGGGCTGCCAGGGCTTCGGCTGTACGGCGTAGTCCTCGAGCCGTGCCGCCGCCTCCTGGACCGCCTCGACCAGCGCGGTCAGGTCGGTCGCGGCCACCGCGGTCGGCGTACTGGTGCCTTCGGCAACGACAGAGTCGTCGCGGGCCACGGCCTTGCCGAGCGACTCCCAGTCGAGCTCGGTGACCTCGACCTTGGCCGGCTCCGGCGGGCCCTGCTCGATCAGGTCGTCGCCGCGGTTGCGTTCCGCGCCGACCCAGCCGGTCTGGAACAGGTCGGCCAGCCGCGGGCCGCGCCGGATCAGCGCCCGGCCCGGGATCGCGGAGTTGATCGAGGCGGCCTCGTTGACGTCGACGATGTCCTGGCTCTCGGCCTGGTCGGTGACCCGGAGCGCGATCCGCAGGTTTGTGTTGGCCCGGATGTCACCGGTGACGACGCCCGCGGGCCGCTGGGTGGCCAGGATCAGGTGGATCCCGAGCGACCGCCCGCGCTGGGCGATGCTGATCAGGCCCGGCACGAAGTCCGGGATCTCGCGGACCATCGCGGCGAACTCGTCGATGATCAGCACCAGCCGCGGCAGCCGGCCCAGCGACGGGTCGACCGCGCGCTTGGCCTGGTAGTCGGGCAGGTCCTTCGCGTCGGCCGCGGCGAGGATCCGTTCACGGCGCCGCAGCTCGGCGTCCAGCGACTCCAGCACCCGTTCGACCAGGTGCGAGTCGAGGTCGGTGACCATGCCCAGCGTGTGCGGCAGGCCGGCGCACTCCTTGAAGGCGCTGCCGCCCTTGTAGTCGACCAGGACGAAGGTCAGCTCGTCCGGCCGGTTCACCGCGGCCAGCGACGCGACCATCGACTGCAGCAGCTCCGACTTGCCCGAGCCCGTCGTACCGGCGATCAGTCCGTGCGGGCCGTCGGAGACCAGGTCGATGGCGAACCGGCCGTCGAAGTCGGCGCCGAGGACGAACGTCGTACTGGCCGGACGGCGTTGCCAACGGCTCAGCAGTACGTCGGCCGTCGGCGGCTCCAGCTCGAGCTCGTCGAGCAGCTTGACCGTCTTCGGCAGACCGGCGTCGTGGTCGGGGCTGACGTCGCGGATCGGCGCCAGCGCCCGGGCGATCTGCTCGCACCACTGCGCCGTTACCTGGTCGATGCGCACGTTCTTCTGGTCCGGCAGACCGGGCCGCTTCACGGTCAGGACCTGCTGCCCGGTGGTGATCACCGCGCTGCACTCCTCCGGCAGCAGCCGCTCGTCGCGGTCGATGCAGACGTTGTAGACGCCGACCGCCGGCCCGTCGGTGAGCACCTGGATGAACCCCGGTACGTCGCGCAGCCGGCGCGCGCCGTCCGAGATCACGACGATCTCCGGGTCGTTCAGCGGCTGGCTCTTGCCGGCGGCCTCGATCCGGCGCTGCCGGCCCTGGACCTGCGAGATCAGCTCGGTCACGCGCGCCGTCGTACTGGCTTCGTCGTTGGCGATCATCACGGCGGCGGGCGCACCGGCCGGCCGCAGGTGCGGCAGCCAGCGGACCCAGGCCCAGTCGTCCATCCGGTCCGGCTCGGCCAGTACGACGATCCGCAGCATCCGCGGCGAGTGCAGGACCGCGGCCTGGATCACCATCCACCGGGCCAGCGCCCGCGCCTCGGCCTCCTGGCCGGCGATCCCGACGATGCCGTGCCCACGCAGCGGTACGGCGACCGGCGCGTCCGGGATCGTCCAGCGGATCGACCGGTGGTTCTCCTCGCGGCCCTGGTCGTCGAGCTCCTTGAGCGACGCCTGGTCGGCGGTCCCGACCCGGAGCAGCAGGTAGTCCGCGTCGCTGCGGCGGCGCTCCCACAACCGGCTGCCCGGCATGGTGGCCAGCTGCGCGATCCGGACCGGGTCCGGCGCGGTGACGTTGCGGATCACGCGTTCGCGGGTGACCGCGACGCTGATCTCCTCCTCCAGGGCCGCCTTCCGCGCGTTGTAGCGGCGGATCGCCTCCAGGTGCTCGGCCCGGTTGCTCTTGCGGCTGCTGAAGAAGTTCATTCCCATCATCATCGGGCTGAGCAGCGTGAAGATGAGGAAGTAGTAGGAGTTGAACAGTCCGACCATCACCATGCCGAGTACCACCGGCGCGAGCACGACCGGCCACGGGAACGGCCGCTTCTGCGGCGGGGCCGGCGGATTCGGCAGCCGGAGCTTCTCGTCGTCCAGGTGCGGTGCGATCCGCGGCGGCCGGTTGTAGTCGAGGCCGAAGCCGTCCTCGGACCGCCGAACCGCGGCGACCGCCTCGAGCGACCCGCTGCAGCGCAGCAGGACCGAGCCGACCGAGAGGTCCTCCTCCGGCGGCCACTCGTTGACCTGGCCGACCGGGGACTCGCCCGGGTCGACGGCCGGAGAGGGCGCCGTCGCCGACGGGTTCTCGACGTCCTCGACCCGGATCGCGCTGGTCGCGGCGTCGTCGCCGGGCGGGCCGATCCGCCGGCTCATCACCTTGCCGTGCGTCGACGCGGTCTGGTGCCAGGTCACCTCACCGGCCGGGCCGACGGTGACCCACAACCCACCGGTCGGTACGCCGGTGCCGCTGAGCCTGATCGTGCAGAGCGGGTCCGAGCCGATCTCGTGGCTGCCCGGGCCGACCCGCCAGATCCGCCCGGCCTCCGGGCCGGAGACCTGGTGCAGCTCGACGACCACGGGCGCCGGACCGGCCGGCAGCTGCAGCAGGTTCGGCAGCACAGCGGGCGCGCCGATGCCGAGCACGCCGCCGTCGCGGACGCCCGAGCCGGCCAGCGGCGCGGCGGCGTCGAGGCGCCGGCTTCCGGCGTACAGGGTCTGGCCGGGGCGGCCGAGGCCTTCGGCGAGTCCGCCGACGGACAGCCCGCGGGGCAGTTTCACGATCCGGTCGGTACGCCGTTCGTCCTGTCCCTCCACGGTGGTGAGGTTCAGTTCCACGATGGCGCCTTCCCGGTCGGTACGTCGGTCCGGCGGTCGTCGAGGACCGAGATTCCGGCCAGCCCGACCGGCAGGTCCAGGTCGGCCAGGTCGTCGGTGGGTGTCGCCGTGGGACTGGCCGGCTCCTGCCGGTCGAAGTCGTGCAGCGGCATCCGGCGGACCGATCGGGCCACGGCCTTGGCCAGCGGCAACGGGTCGATGTTCAGCCAGGACGCGGCGCCGTGCAGCCGCAGCCCCTGGTCGGCGGTCGCCTCGAGCAGGCGCGAGCTGCCGCGGGCCAGCCCGAGGCTGACCAGCCGGATCCCGGACGGCAGCGGCGCCTCCAGCGGCTCCGCTCCGACCACGAACCAGGCACCTAGCCGCCGGACCGCGTCGGTCAGCGGCATCCCGTCGTGCTTGTGGTGGATGCCGTCGGCAACCTCGACCGCGCCGACCGGGAGCCGGACGTCGAGCTGCGCGGCGAGCGCCTGGACGACAGCGCGCGCGGTCCGCGGTACGCCGTACACGGACAGCGACGAGGGGCCGGCCAGCAGGTCGAGCAGGATCGCACTCTTGCCGTCGGCACCGACCCCGACGCAGATCAGCAACGGCGGCTGGGCGTCGGCGCCCCCGGCCCGTCCGGTGTAGCCGGCGAGATCCGTGCGCTCGATCCACCACAGGCGTGGATCGGACTCGTCGCGCTCCCACGGCGAGGCCAGCGGCCGCTCGGAGCCGGGCCCAGCGACCAGTACGCCGATCCGCCGCTTCGTGAACGCCAGCGCGTACGGCACCATCGAGACCTCGAGGCCCGCCGCGTAGCTCATCGCCCGCTGCGCGTCCGACCAGGCCGAGTGATCACGCAGTACGCCGGCCAGGAACGTCAGCCGCCGCCGGTACCGGACCCGGGCCGCGATCGGGTCGGTGAACGCGTGCACCGTCCGGCTGGTCTCGCGGCCGATCCACCGGAACAGGCGCTTCCAGCCGCCGAGTCGGCGAACCAACAGGTTCAGCAGGACAAGCGCCAGCAGCACCAGGCCGGCGTATCCCAGCATCTGGCGCACACCGCCGCCGCCACCCATCGGGGTCATGCAGCGGCCTCGCCCCACCCGCGCCGCAACAGGTCGGCGCGCAGCGCGCGCACGGCCGTGTGGGTCCGCGACTTCACGGTGCCGAGCGGCACGTCCAGCGCCGTGGCGACGTCCTCGCCGGGCTGGCCGCCCAGGTGCACCCGGATGACGACCTCGCGGTGCGCCGTCGTCAGGCGGCTCAGGGCGTCGACCAGGACGCGGCGTTCGGTGACGTGGTCGGCCGGGTCCGGCGTACTGCCGGTGGTCTCGAACTCGCTGTGGCACAGGCCGATCGGGACCGCGCGGCTCTCCCGGCGGAGCAGGTCGACGACCAGGTTGCGGGCCACCCGGAACAGCCACATCCGGATCGGCCGGCTCTCCCAGTCCAGGTTCTCGGCCTGCTGCCAGGCGCGCAGCAGGGTCTCCTGGACGACGTCCTCGACGGCGTAGGCGTCCCAGCTGACCAGGCTCTTCACGTAGCGACGCAGCGTTTCGCGCTCGGCTAGGCAGAGCTCGATCGCGTGCAGCCGGCTCGGGCTGACGTCGTCGATGACCGGACCTCACAGTTCGTTCGGGGCGGGGCCCGGGCGTCCGGGCGGTGCTGCGGGGATTGAGTTCAGGACTTAAAGTTAGTTGAGGGCGCCACTACTGACAACGATGTTCCGTGAACAGCAAGTAACAGTTCGGCAGCCGATCGTCACAGATGAGCGGCACGCCGGTCGTGGTTGACTTCCGTCCCGGCGAGGGGGGATTCTCGGCGGGCCCGTCTTGCTCCTCATCCGTCCCCAAGCCCAGGAGACTACGTGCGGTCACAGCGCAGGCCCGGTGTTTCTCGCCAGAACGGCAAGATCTCGCCATCCCGGTTCGCCGGGACCTTCGCCCGCCGGCCCGGGGTGCCGCAGCTCACCCGGATGCCGGACCGGCGCGCCTGGACGACGATCGCACTGACCGCCGGCCTGGTCGGCGGGGTCGCGATCGCGATTCCGTTGCTCAGTCACCCTGGTTCGGAAAGCACCGCGGTGGCGGACGTTCCGGTCGCCTACCGGACGCCGGCCGGCCCGGTCACGCCGACGCTGACCCCGGCGGCGAACGCCGGAAAGCCTTCTCCTGGGGCGACTGTGACCGTGGTGAAGACCGTCACCGTCACCCGGCCCGGCGGTCAGGTGACCGTCCTGCGCCCCGGCGTGACCGTGACCTTGCCTCCGGCAACCATCACCGCACCGCCGCTCGCGGCCCGGACGGCGACCGCGACCACCACGTCGACGACCACCGCCACCGCCACCGCCACCGTGACGACGACCACGACGATCACCGCCGATCCGGGCAAGTCCGGCCTCAAGGCGAACGGCAAGCCCGAGGGTCAGCCCACCAAGCCGCCGGCCTCGGAGAACCTGCCGCCGCAGGGCCTGGCGGCGCCGGCCGCCGTACCGGTCCGGAACGACACCACCAACCGGTGCATCGAGATCAAGGACGGCCGCGGCCAGGACGGCACTCCGTTGCAGGTCTGGGACTGCGCGGGCGCCGAGCACCAGAAGTGGACCTTCCACCCCGACGGCACGGTCCGGTCGATGGGCCTGTGCATGGATCTGGCCTGGGCCAGAACCGACGACGGGACGACGGTCCAGCTGGTGAACTGCAACGGCGGCTGGGCGCAGAAGTTCACGCTGAACACTTCCCACGACCTGGTCAACCCGCAGGCGAACAAGTGCGTAACAGCCGACAACGCCGGGAACGGCGGTCGCCTGGTGCTGCGCACCTGCAGCGGCGCCCCCGGCCAGAAGTGGCACCGCGACTGACAGTTGCCTGAAGCAACGTGGCGGTTTCTCGCCACCGACCCGCGTTGACATCCGCCGGACCGACCGGCGATCGTACGACCATCTCGACGGGCCATCTCGGGTCCGTCCCGCGCCTGCTGGAGCCACCGTGCGTTCGGACCACAAGCCCGACGACCCGTCCCTGAACGATTTCGCGCGGAACTTCGCCCGGAACCCGACCCTGCCGAAGTTCGCGCGCCTGGGCGTGCGCGGCTGGGCGGCGATCGGAGCGACGCTCGTCGTCGCGGCCGGCGTCGTCGTCGCCGTACCGGCGCTCGGCCGGATCGGCGGCGGGGACGGTGCCGGAGGCAACGGTGACGACCAGTCCTCGCTGGCCGGCGGCCCGGAGCTCGGCGGCTCGTTCGGCGAGAAGAGCGGCGACAAGCCGCCGTCGGCGACGCCGACCGTCGTACCGTCGGCTCCTCCGGCCGGCAAGCCCGGTACGACGTACGTGCAGCGCCCCGGCGTCACCGTGACCCAGCCGCCGGCGACCGTGACGATGCCCGGCAAGCCCGGCGCGAACGTCACCACGACGCTGCCCGGCGGCGGCGCGACCACCAAGGCCGGGACGAACCAGCCGCAGAAGCCGGTCCAGCCGGCCAAGCCCGGCGCCGACGCGACGACCGACGCACCGGCGAAGCCGCCGCGCACGACCGCGACCAGCAACCCGCCGCAGATCCAGAACGCGCCGCGCGTCACCTCGGTCCCGGTGCAGAACTACAACACCAACCGCTGCGTCGACGTGAAGGACGCGCAGAGCGGCACGGCCAAGGACGGCACCGCCCTGCAGCTGTGGGACTGCGCCAACAGCACCAACCAGAAGTGGGCGTTCTACAGCGACGGCACGGTCCGCTCGATGGGCCTGTGCATGGACCTGGCCTGGGCCAGCACCAGCGACGGCACGCAGGTCCAGCTGGTGAAGTGCAACGGTGGCTGGGCGCAGAAGTTCACGCTGAACGGCGCGCACGACCTGGTGAACCCCCAGGCCGACAAGTGCGTCACCGCCGACGGCACCGGCAACGGCGCCCGGCTCACCCTGCGCTCCTGCAACGGCACGTCGTCGCAGAAGTGGCGGAAGAAGAACTGAGTTCACCTCGGCGGGTGTCGAATACTCGCCGCCCTCCAGCTTGATCCGGACCGATCCGATCGGCAATGGTCGAGATGTGCCCCACCATCTCGGCGGGTCGTCGGGACCCGTCGCACGCCCACAGGAGCAGTTGTGCGATCGGACCACCTTGCCCAGTTCACCCAGCGCCTTCGGCGGCTCAGCGGACGGCTGAAGCTGCCGGAGAACGCCGCGCGGCCGTCCGCGCGGGCAATCGCGACCGGTGCCGTCGCCGCGGTCGCGGTCGCGGCGATGGCCGCTGCCGTCCCGTTGATCGGCCAGGTCAACGGTGGCAGCCGACCTGCGGCGGCTCACGACGTACCGGTGTCGCAGGTCGTCACCAGCGACCCTTCCGGCGGGCAGCAGGCGGACGCGCCACCGGCGACGCCGACCAACGGGCAGGTGCCCCCGGTCACGCCTGGCAAGCCGCCGGTGCTGCAGCTGCCCAAGCCTCCGGTGGTTCCCCCGGCCGGGCCGCCGCCGGTGCAGAACGTGCAGCTTCCGTCAGGCGGCGGCCACCAGGTGGGCTCGGGCGGCGGCGGTGGGACCGTCGAGCCGCCCGCGCGACCGCCGGTGAAGAAGCCCGCGGCACCGCCGAAGCACGTCACGACCCCGCCGAAGAAGCCCACCCCGCCGAAGCCGCCGGCCAAGCCCCCGGTGCAGACCCGGACCGTGTCCCTGGTCAGCACGGGTGAGCTCCGCAACTACGACACCAACCGATGCGTCGACGTGAAGGACTCGCTCACCCGCGCGAACTCCGGCACCCGCCTGCAACTGTGGGACTGCGCCGGCACCGGCAACCAGCGCTGGGCCTTCTACTCCGACGGCACGATCCGCTCGCTCGGCCTGTGCCTGACCGTCTCCGGCGGCGCGATCACGGACTCCGGCTGCTCCGGCAGCTCGGCCCAGAAGTTCCGCCTCAACTCCGCCCACGACCTGGTGAACATCGCCGCCGACCGCTGCGTCACCGCCGGCGGCACCGGCAACGGATCCCTGCTGTCGCTGGGCTCCTGCAACGGCTCGGCGCGCCAGAAGTGGTACAAGAACTAGAACGCGTACGGGTACGGCGACCAGTCGGCGGGCCGCTTCTCCAGGAAGGAGTCGCGGCCCTCGGCGGCCTCGTCGGTGCCGTAGGCCAGCCGGGTCGCCTCACCGGCGAACAACTGCTGGCCGACCAGCCCGTCGTCGACCAGGTTGAACGCGTACTTCAGCATCCGCTGTGCGGTCGGTGACTTGGCGCAGATCTTCTTGCCCCACTCCAGCGCGACCTGCTCCAGCTCGGCGTGCGGGACGACCTTGTTCACCATGCCCATCCGGAACGCGTCCTCGGCGGAGTACTCGTCGCCCAGGAAGAAGATCTCGCGGGCGAACTTCTGCCCGACCTGCCGGGCCAGGTACGCCGAACCGAAGCCGCCGTCGAACGACGCCACGTCCGCGTCGGTCTGCTTGAACCGCGCGTGCTCGGCCGAGGCCAGCGTCAGGTCCGCGACCACGTGCAGGCTGTGCCCGCCACCGGCGGCCCAGCCCGGGACAACACAGATGACGACCTTCGGCATGAAGCGGATCAGCCGCTGCACCTCGAGGATGTGCAGCCGGCCCGCGCGCGCCGGGTCGATCGACTCGGCGGTCGTGCCCTCGGCGTACTTGTAACCGTCCTTGCCGCGGATCCGCTGGTCGCCGCCGGAGCAGAACGCCCAGCCGCCGTCCTTGGCCGACGGCCCGTTGCCGGTGATCAGCACGCAGCCGACGTCGCTCGACATCCGCGCGTGGTCGAGCACGCGGTACAGCTCGTCCACCGTCTGCGGCCGGAACGCGTTGCGCACCTCGGGCCGGTTGAAGGCGATCCGCACCACCCCGGCGTCGACCGCGCGGTGGTAGGTGATGTCGGTCAGGTCGAAGCCGTCGACCTGCTTCCACGCCGACGGGTCGAAGATCTCGCTGACGTTCACGGGCTCGGTCACCCGGCCGAGCATATTTCAGGCCCTGGTGGTGCTCTCCCGCAGCACTACCTCGGGCGCGTAGGTCTCGGTCCGCGGGTCGCCACCCTCGATCGCCAGCTCCAGCGCCCGGCGGCCCATCTGCTCCAGCGGCAGCCGGACCGTGGTCAGCCCCGGCCAGACGTCCCGCAGCGTCGCGATGTCGTCGAACCCGGCGACGCCGAGCCGGCCCGGTACGTCGATCCCGCGCTGCCGCAGCGCCGACATCGCACCGACCGCCATCACGTCGTTCACCGCGAACAAGCAGTCCAGCCCCGGCTCCCGGTCCAGCAGCTCGGTCGCCGCCGCGTGGCCACCGTCACGGGTGAAGTCACCCGGCTGCGACGCCACCGGCTCGAGCCCGGCCTCGGCGAGCCCGGCGACGAACCCGTCCTTGCGGTCCCGCGCCGTCGCCAGCTCCTCCGGCCCGGCCAGTACGCCGAACCGCCGCCAGCCCTGACCGACCAGCTCACGCGCCAGCTGCGCCGCGCCCGCCCGGTTGTCCGGCTCGATCGTGTGCGCCGGCATCCCGGCCTGACTGACCAGCGCCAGCCCCGCGCCCGACCCGAGGAACGACTCGATCTCGTTCGCCGTACGGGCCAGCTGGTCGGCGTCGGTCCGCCGGGAGCCGATCATCACCGCCGCGCGGGCCCGCTGGGCGCGCAGCGACGACAAGTAGGCGATCTCGCGTTCGGCGTCGCGGAACGTGCTGGCCATCATCACCAGCAGGTGCCGCTCGTCGGCGGCGCGCATCACGCCGTTCGCGATCGCCGCGAAGTACGGGTCCTCGATGTCGTGCACCAGGATGCCGACCACGTTCGTGGACGACTTGGCCAGCGCCTGGGCCTGCGCGTTCGGCGTGTAGCCGAGCTCCGCGGCCGCCTCGCGGACCCGCTCCTGCAGCTCCGGGCGTGGCACCCGGTCGCCGCCGTTCAGCACGCGGGAGGCGGTCGCGACGGACACACCTGCCCGCTGCGCGACGTCCAGCAATGTCACCGGCGCTCGCAGATTCACTGGCCACCCACCTTCCTTTGGCTCCCCCCGGGTGGCGGTCACCCTATCGGACCAGTGGTGTCGATCACGCTGAGTGCCCGGGAAGTGCCTGGGAATGTCGCCAGAGCCTGGCTTCTCGGCGGACGAGTGACTAGCCTTCCGAGCCATGACGACCGTCCGCGCCAGGGTGACCGTCCTGGCCTCGTCCACCCTGCTCTGCCTCGTTGCGGTGACCGGTACCTCGACGGCCGCGCCGGCTCCCGACGGAGCGCCCAGCCCGTCCGCCGACGTCGCCGCGCCCGCGCTCGAGGCGAGCCTGGCCGGCGGCGTACCGGAGCACGTCGACACCAAGACGAAGAGCACCAAGCCGGTCTACGACTACGCCGGCGCGATCCGCGAGTCGGTCTACGTCGACACCCGGATGGACACCGACTCCGACGGCGTCGACGACAAGATCGCGGTCGACATCGTCCGCCCCCGCGAGACCGACGCCGCCGGCGTCCGGATCCCGGTGATCATGGACGCCTCGCCGTACTACTCCTGCTGCGGACGCGGCAACGAGAGCGAGAAGAAGACCTACGACGCGGACGGCGTCATCCAGAAGATGCCGCTGTACTACGACAACTACTTCGTCCCGCGCGGTTACGCCGTCGTCGGTGTCGACATCGTCGGCACCGGCCGCTCCACCGGCTGCGGCGACGTCGGCGGCGAGGACGAGGTCGACTCGGTCGTCGCGGTGATCGACTGGCTGAACGGTCGCAACACGGCTTCTCTGGCTGATGGCTCGCCTGTGCGTGCCTCGTGGACGACCGGCGCCGTCGGGATGATCGGCAAGTCGTACGACGGGACGCTGGCCAACGCGGTCGCCGCGACCGGCGTACGGGGGCTGAAGACGATCGTGCCGATCTCGGCGATCTCCTCCTGGTACGACTACTCGCGCTCCGGCGGCGTCCCCTACTCGGTCGACTACATGCCCTGGCTCGGCGCGTACGTCGGCCACGACACGCCCGCGTGCGACGCCGTACGGGCCGATCTCGGCGAGTCCGACGACGACGAGACCGGCGACTACACCCGCTTCTGGGCCGAACGCGACTACGTGAAGGACGCCCGCAACATCAAGGCGTCGGTCTTCGTGACCCACGGGCTCAGCGACTACAACGTCCAGACCAACCACTTCGCGCAGTGGTGGGACGCTCTCGCCAAGAACCGCGTGCCGCGCAAGATCTGGCTGGGGCTCGAGGACCATGTCGATCCCTTCGAGTTCCGGCGCGACGAGTGGGTCGACGAGCTGCATGCATGGTTCGACTACTGGCTTCAGGGTTTGTCCAACGGAGTGATGCGTTCACCGCAGGCTTCCGTGGAGGTCGCCCCCGACGTGTGGCGCTCCTACGCTTCCTGGCCCGCTGTCTCGCGGACCGTCCCCGTCCCCCTGGCCGCCGGCAAACTAGGTGCCTACGGCAAGGGAACCGTGACCGTCACCGACGATCCCTCTTTGACGGAGGACACGATCGTCGCGACGCCGACGGAGGAGATCGCCGGCCGCCAGATGTTCCTCTCCGCGCCGCTCCCCGCAACCATCCGCCTCAGCGGAACGCCCACCGTCACCCTCCGCGTGAAGGCCGACTCCGAGACCACCCCCGTCACCGCCCGCCTGATCGAGTACGGCGACGCCGAGCGCTACACGGGCATCCGGCGTACGTCTCAATCGACCTGCGAAGGCGAAAGCACCGAGTACGACGACTCCTGCTACTTCACCGTGGAAAAGCTCACCGCGCCGTCCGACCACGGGATCGTCAGCCGGGGTTGGATTGATGCCGCCCACAGCTCTTCTTTGGCCCACCCCAAGCCTCTAGTGCCTGGCAAGTGGACGACGGTCACCGTGCCGCTGCGCGCCCAGGACGAGGTCATCCCCAAGGGCCGGACCCTCGGCCTCGCGGTGACTTTGTCGGACACCGAGTGGACGACTCCGAACGACACGGGCGCGACGGTCGACATCGACCTCGCCCACAGCCGGTTGAATCTCCCTGTCACCGCAGGCAAGGTCCCCGCGCCTTCGAAGGTCGTTCCCCTCGATGTGGACATCACCACGCCGACTCAGCGACCCAACCTCCACGATCCCCTCGGCTAGTTTCATTCCCACGCGGGGCGCTATGGTCGCTCCTTCGTCGCGACCTACGCACCCCGCTCCCACCCACCCTGAGTGCGGGCTAGCGCCCTGGGGTGCGGGCTAGCGCCCTTCAAGTGCGGGCTAGCGCCCTCAAGCGACGGCAGGTGGGCGCACGCCTGTGTGAATCCGATGCGCGCGAGTAGCCGGACGCTGGCGGCTGGCGCAGCACAGCCCGGCCGCCCTCAGCGGGCGATCGCGTCTACCGCACCTCGGTCAGCGTGAAGCTCCCAGCAGGCGTCAACGCGTTCACCAGGACCATCACCGTGCTGTCATCCGGAAAGCGAAGCTCGAACGCCTCGTCGAACTCGCACAGGGCTGCGACCTCCACGTACTCCTCGGCCTGCGCGAGCTCTCCCGTCGCCGCCCATCCCTGCTCGTCGACCGAGATGCTCACAGACACCGCGAACGCGCCCAGGCACGTCAAACGGTTCGCCCACCACTCGAGCCTCGCCGCGGTCGTCACTGAGTCCATGAGGCGATCCTGGCACGCACCGGTGCCTAACCGGAGCACCTCGCGTATTATCTGATCAGATAAGGGAGGGTGGCGAGATGGACAGAGACAGCCAAGCGGTCATCGACCAACTGAATGCCTCCCTCGCCGAAAGCGGGCTGTCGCAAGCTGCGTTCGCGACAGCCCTCGGGACGTCCAGCTCCCGCTTCTCCACCTATCGGTCAGGGAAGACGAAACCAACCGCCCAGTTCTTCGTCAGGGCAGGTCGGATCGCTCGAGCGCTGCACGCTGCGCATGAGTACCGGATCATGACTGCACCCTCCACGGCGGCTGCGATTCGTGAGGCGAGTGATGAGGAATGGGCGTGGCGGATGTTGCTGCAGGGACGGGACCATCTGCGATTGCTGTTGCGTCGCCACGACGGCTCGGACGCGGCCTGGGAGGCTGCGCCGGGGACCACTGGGCAGGCGGGATTCGACACACTGCTCGCCGTTCTGACTGCGCGCGAGTTCGAGGCAGCGGGTGAGGAACCGCCTGAGTGGAGCAGCGTCGAGGCTCTCCCAGAGCCGTGGGTTCCCGAGCATCCGTTCCTGGACCATGACGAGATCGTCGAGCAGACGCCGGACTACCTCGCACGCTTCAACGTCTTCGTTCCCGCTCGTGACCTGGTGACCGCGTGAGCAGCGGACAGAGCGAGTTCACTGCCGCAGAGATCGTCGACCTCCTGACGGAGCTCGACCAGCGGCTGAAAGCACGCGGTGTCACAGCATCGGTGTTCGTGGTCGGCGGCGCCGCGATCGCCGTCACGGCGGACGGCACGTCGCGCCGTACCGAGGATGTCGACGCGATCACCCGCGACCAGCCGGTGATCGACGAGGCTCGTGCGATGGCCGAGAGCCGGAAGTTGCCCGAGGACTGGCTGAACACTCAAGCCGGGCCGTGGATGCCGCCGCTGCCCGAAGGCGCTCTGCACCACAACGACAACCTGGCTTGCGCATCACGTACGCCAGTGACGAGTTTCTCCTGGCCACCAAGCTCATTGCTCAGCGTCGCAAAGACGCCGGCGACATCGTCTCGCTCGCGCGGCGTCTGCACCTGGAGAACGCAACGGCCGACGATCTCGAGCAACTGATCCGGCGCTACTACACTGACGAGGACGCCCTCGAGCTCATTGTCGGGGGCAACGACGTCAACGGCGAGCTCCGCTTGCTGTCAGTCCATGCGGAGCGACTGCTGGCATCCCGCCGTCGGCCTGCACCGACGACCGACGTACCGGCACCTGGACGCCGGGTCGCGCCTCGCCAGGATCGCTCGTCGTCACGCGAGTGGAGCTAGCGGCGCTCAGCCCTGCTGGAGCTTGTGGATGAGGGTCTGGACGCGCATCCGGATCTCGTCGCGGATCTCGCGGACCACCTCGATCGGCTGGTCGGCGGGGTCGGTGAGGGCCCAGTCTTCGTAGTGCTTGCCCGGAAAGATCGGGCAGGTGTCGCCGCAGCCCATGGTGATGACGGCGTCGCTGTCGCGGACTGTCTCGGTTTTCAGGAGTTGGGGTACGGCGGTGGTGATGTCGATGCCGACTTCGTGCATGGCTTCGACGGCGACCGGGTTGAGGTGGGCGCGGGGTTCGGAGCCGGCGGAGCGGGCTTCGATGGTGTCGCCGGCGAGGTGGCGGAGCCAGCCGGCGGCCATTTGGGAGCGGCCGGCGTTGTGGACGCAGACGAAGAGGACGACCGGCTTGGTCACCGGGCGGCCTTGGCCGGGATGGTCAGCAGGGACGCGATGTGGTGCAGGGTTTCGGGGACGGGCCAGTAGTAGACCCAGGTGCCGCGGCGTTCGCAGTCGACCAGGGCTGCTTCGCGGAGGATCTTCAGGTGGTGGGAGATCGTCGGGCCGCTCACTTCGAAGTGAGGGGTGAGGTCGCAGACGCAGGTCTCGCCGTCGGACGCGGCGATGATCGACAGCAGGCGAAGGCGGATCGGGTCGGCCAGCGCCTTGAACAGAGCCGCCCCTTCGGCCGCCCTGGCCGGATCGAGCGCAGCCTCGGAGATCGGCGTACAGCAGCCACCGGCCGACGGCGAGGCGGTCTTCTGTTTCGACATGCGTCTATCTTGACTCCTGTCGAATCAAGAGGCAAGGTGGGGCTCGTTGATTAGATGAACTTCGATACAGCGAGAGTGGGGACGGATCGTGAGTGAGCAGAACACCGCCGTGTCGCCGGCGGGACCGGTCGTGGTCATCGGAGCAGGACCGATCGGTCTGGCCGCCGCCGCACACCTGGCCGAACGCGGCCTCGACTTCCTGGTGCTCGAGTCCGGACCGGGAGTCGCCGCCGCGGTCGACGAGTGGCGGCACGTCAAGCTGTTCAGCCCGTGGCGCTACGACATCGACAGCGCGGCCCGCCGCCTGCTCGAGCAGACCGGCTGGGTGCAGCCCGACCTCGGCACACTGCCAACCGGCGGCGACCTGATCGACTCCTACCTCGAACCGCTCACCAAGACCCCCGCGCTCAACGACAGGATCCGGTACGACGCGACCGTCGTCGCCGTCACCCGCGAGGGCTTCGACCGGGTCCGCACCACTGGACGCGAGCAGGCGCCGTTCCTGATCCGGCTGGCCGACGGTGCCGAGATCCTCGCGTCCGCGGTGATCGACGCAGCCGGCACCTGGCGGCGCCCGAACGTGCTCGGCGGTTCCGGGATCCCGGCCCGCGGCGAAGCTGCGATCGCCGACGGCATCGCCCACGCGCTGCCCGACGTCCTCGGCCGCGACCGCGACCGGTACGCCGGACGTCGTACCGCTGTCGTCGGAGCGGGCCACTCCGCCGCTACGACGCTTCTCGACCTCGGGACTCTGGCTGAGCAGGCGCCCGGCACCGAGATCGTGTGGGTCGTCCGCGGCACCGACCAGGCGCGCACGTACGGCGGTGGCGACGCCGACGAGCTGCCCGCGCGCGGCGCTCTGGGCAGCCGGCTGAAGAAGCTCGTCCGGTCCGGTCACGTCGAGCTGGTGAGCAGCTTCCGCATCGACAGCGCCTCCCGCACGGCGGACGGCAGGATCGAGCTGGCCGCCGGAGAGCAGCGCGTCGTCGCGGACACCGTGGTCAACTCGACCGGCTTCCGGCCCGATCACGACATGGTCGGCGAGCTACGGTTGGACCTGGACCCGATCATGGGATCGACGCGCGCTCTGGCGCCGCTCATCGACCCGAACCAGCACTCCTGTGGGACGGTCCCGCCGCACGGTGCCGACCAGCTGTCCCACCCCGAACCGGGGTACTACGCGGTCGGCGCGAAGTCCTACGGCCGGGCGCCGACGTTCCTGCTGGCCACGGGGTACGAGCAGGCTCGCTCGGTGGTCGCCGCGCTCGCCGGGGACTGGGCGGCGGCACGCGACGTACAGCTCGACCTTCCCGAGACCGGTGTCTGCTCCTCGAACCTGGCCTACGGGGACTCCACCGCGGAGACCGCCGGCGGATGCTGCGGACCGGCGCCACAAGCCGCCGCAAGCTCCGCTCCGGCCGGGCGGGGCCTCGCGACCGGTATCAGCGGCGGCCTGCTGACCGTGATCGACGACCAGCCGGCCTCGTCGAGCTCGGGCTGCTGCGGCTGATGCACCCTGCGACGGTCGCCGCGGCCGGAAGCGGCGTCCGTTCCGGCGTGCCTCGCCGCCTGGTGGCAGCGTTGGCCGTCACCCAGACCGTCGGGTACGGCGTTCTGTACTACGCCTTCGGCGTTCTGCTCGGTCCGATCAGCCGAGACCTCGGCGTCACGACGGCGACCGTCGCGGGTGCACTCGCCACCCCGGTCCTCGTCGCCAAGGCCTCCGCCCCGCTCGGCGCCGCTCTCCTGGCCGCGGCCGCCGGGTCCCGCCCGGTGATCCTCGCCGTCGGCGGAGCGTGCATCAGCGCGGGTCTTCTGCTCTTCAGCACGTCACGCACGCTGCCGCGCCACCAGAGGTCAGTGGAGCGGCAACGCATCGAGGACGGCCGCGAGGGCGCTCGGATCCCGCCGGGCGATGTTGTGGCCCACCGGGATCTCGTGGAAGTTCCACGTCGGGTCGTTGCGGAGGCGGGCGGCCAGGGTGGTGAAAGGGGTGCCGGGCCAGTCGCCGCCGCTGATGAAGGTTCGCGCGTACGGCGGGGTGGTGGGCGGCGGCAGGGTGATCGACTGGAGGAAGCTGGGGAGCGGGTGGGGCGGGCTCTTGGGTCCATACCCTCGGGGACCGCGACCCAGCGGCCGTCGGGGTGGGCGCCGGTGATGAAGAGGTTGCGGAAGGTGTCAGTGGTGAGGGACCAGCAGGAGTCGCCGTCGGTGGGGACGTAGGCGTCGATGAAGACCAGGTGGGTGAGGCGTTCGGGGAGGCGGGCGGCGGCGCCTGCGATGACCAGGCCGGCGTAGCTGTGGCCGCAGAGGGTCAGGGGGCCTTCCACTCCGGCGATGAGGTCGGTGAGTTGGGTGATGTGCGTGGTCAGGTTGGGCGGAACGGGTGGGCGGTCGTCGTCGAGGCCGGCGAGGGTGATCGCTTCTGCTTCGTGGCCGGCCGAGCGGAGTTCTGCAGTGACGGCGTCGAAGGCCCACGCGCCCTGCCAGCCGCCGGGGACGAGGAGGTACTTCACGCCGGGTTCCGGGTGGCGATGACACGGGTGAGGCCGAGGGTTCGGCCTTCGTCGGCGCGGAGCATTTGGGCTTCCTCCTGGTCGGGGGCGCCGCGGTAGAGGTCGCAGGCGTCGTTCCATTGGAGCCAGTCTTGCCAGCTGTTCGGGAGGTGGTCGGCGGTGTCGACGGTGACCAGGCCGGTTTTGGTCCAGTGGTGGCGCCACCACGTGGGGCTGTGCCAGGCGCAGAAGTCCCATTTCCAGTACGGCGTGAGGTGCGGGGGCGGGAAGGTCTCGTAGTCCTCGAGCGGGCCGGGTTGGGAGATGGCCAGTTGGGCGCCGGGTTTGAGGAGGCGGGTGAGGTAGCCGAGGTAGAGGTCGTCGGTGCCGAAGTAGTGGTAGGCGCCGATGCTGATGGCGGCGTCGAAGAAGTCGTCGGCGTACGGGAGGGTGTGGGCCTCGGCGTGGATGGGGTGGACCTGGTCCTCAAGGCCGGCTTCGGTGATGCGGTGGAGGTTTTCGTCGGGGTGGATCCAGAGGTCGGTGGCCCAGACCTCCACGCCGAACTCGCGGGCCAGGAAGATCGAGCTCAACGCCGTACCGCAGCCGAGGTCGAGGACTCTTTGACCCGGCCGGAGGGACATCAGTGAGGTGAGGGCTTCGGCTTGCCAGAGGGGGTTGGGGCCCATGGCGGCGTCGACCATCCAGCGGGCGGAGTAGGTGGCGGAGCGGGGGTAGCGGTCGTTGCGCAGCATGAGGGTCAGCTCGGCGTCGTCCATGGGTTTCGAGTCTGGGGACGGGAGAGATCCCCAGCAAAGGATTTTCGGCGACGGGTGTCGGATCGGGGGTGCGGGGTTCGTTGGAGGGGTGAGTGGCCGAGCGACGGCCGCCGGACGCAAGGAGTACGACAGTGACGGTCAGTTACACCTATGACATCTTCGCCAGCCTCGACGGCTTCGGGTCGCACACCGGGGACTGGGGTGGCTACTGGAGCAAGCAGGGGCCGGAGTTCCTGGCGCGGCGGGCCGCGCAGTACGGCGTACCGCAGCGGATGGTGTACGGCGCGGCGACGTACCGGTTGAACGCGGCGATGCTCGCGGGGGCCGACGGGATGGACGAGTGGATCGGACGGATGAAGGCGCTGCCGGCGACGGTCGTGTCGAACACGCTCGAAGGCCCGCTCGACTGGCCCGACGCCACGCTGGAGAGCGGGGACGCGGTCGAGGTCGTCAGGCAGCTGAAGGAGGAGTCCGACGTACCGCTGCGCTCGCACGGGAGCGTGTCGCTGAACCTTGCGCTGATGGCCGCCGGTCTGGTCGACCGGGTGCAGCTGACGATCTTCCCGGTGCTCACCGGGCAGACCGGCCAGGTCCCGGTGTTCGCGGGCGCTGCGGACTTCGATCTGGAGCTGCTGGAGAGCCACACGCTCGACGGCAACATCCAGGAGCTGATCTACAGGCCGACGCTGCACCAGGAGTCCAGGATCTGAGGGGTTGCGGCCATCGCACGAGCGGCGCGCTTAGGGTGTGGCGGTGCTTAAGCGTGAGGTGGTCGAGCGGGTCGCGGGTGCCGGGAAGTCTGCGGGGCGGCTTTGGTACGAACGGGCCGCGGAGCGGTGGTTCGAGGCGTTGCCGGTGGGGAACGGGAGCGTTGGGGGGATGGTGTTCTCCGGGGTCGACGCCGAGCGGGTGCGGTTGTCGGCGTCTACTGCTTGGTCGGGGGCGCCGGGGGACAGTGATGTGAGTACGACGGCGTTGAAGTACCTGCCGCAGATTCGGCGGCTTCTGCTGAGAGGTGAGTACGCCGAGGCGCAGGCGCTGGCGGGGGAGCATCTGCTGGGGCGGCCGTCGGCGTTCGGGACGAACGTGGCGTTGCCGGAGTTGGTGGTCGAGCACGGGCTCGACGGGGAGGTCGAGGGGTACGAGCGGTCCTTGGAGTTGGACGACGCGATCGTGCGGTCGGGGTTCCGGCGGGGTGGTAACAGCGTCCAGCGGGAAGTGTTTGCGAGCAACGTCGCGGGGGTGCTGGTCGTCAGGGTGACGAGCAGTGCGCCGGTGAGTCATCGGGTCGGCTTCAGTGAGGACGCGATTCCGGCTGAGGTGACCGTCGAGGGTGATCGGCTGGTGCTGCGGGGGCAGGCGTACGAGGAGCTGCACAGCAACGGGAAGGTCGGGGCGACCGTCGAGATCCACGCTCGGGTGATCACCGACGGGGTGATCGAGGAGGACGAGGACGGACTGCGGGTCAGCAACGCCACCACGGTGACCGTTGTGGTTGCTGTGGGCACCGATTGGCTGGGGGCGGATCCGGCGCAGGCTGCGGCGTTGCTGGAGGTGCCGGCGTACGACGTACTGAAGCGGGAGCACGTTGAGGATCACGCGGCGCTGATGGGGCGGGTGAGCTTCGACCTCCAAGGCGACACCAACCCGAAGCCGACCGATGAGCGGCGCAGACTACTTGCTGAAGGCAACGAAGACGCGGGCTTGATCGCGCTGTACTTCCAGTACGGGAGGTACCTGACGATCGCCGGGTCGCGCGCCGACTCACCGCTCCCCCTTGCGCTGCAGGGATTGTGGAACGACGGCCGCGCCTCCGGCGGCCCGTGGACCAACGACTACCACCTCGACATCAACACCCAGCAGAACTACTGGGCCACCGAGATCACCAACCTCGGCGAGTGTCACCCGCCGTTGTTCGGCCTGATCGACCGGCTTCGGGCGAGCGGGAGCAAGACCGCCGCCGAGATGTACGGCGCACCCGGCTGGGTCTCGCACACCGTGTCGAACGCGTGGAGCTACAGCGCGCCGGGCTGGGGGCTCGGCTGGGGCTTGCACGTGACGAGCGGGATCTGGATCTCGCTGCAGCTGTGGGAGCACTTCGAGTACCACCGCGATCTCGACTTCCTCGCGACCAGGGCGTACCCGGTCCTGAAGGACGCGGCGCAGTTCTTCCTGGCCTACCTGACCGAGGACCCGGAGACCGGCTACCTGCTCAGCGGACCGTCGGACTCCCCCGAGAACTGGTACCTGACGCCCGACGGCGAGAAGGCGTCGCTTTCGCTGGGCAACACGACCGACCGGGTGCTGATCGACGCGCTCTTCCGGATCTGTGGTGAGGCGTCCGAGCTGCTGAACGTCGACGAGGACTTCCGCGCCGAGACCGCGAAGGCCCGCGCGAAGCTGCCGCCGTTCCAGATCGGGAAGCACGGGCAGCTGCAGGAGTGGCTGCACGACTTCGACGAGGCCGAGCCGAACCACCGGCACACCTCGCACCTGATCGCGCTCTACCCCGAGCGGCAGATCACGCCCCGGACGACGCCGGAGCTCGCGCGGGCGGCCGAGGTGATCATCGACCGGCGGCAGGGCGCGGACGGGTGGGAGCAGACCGAGTGGGTCGAGGCGAACCTGATCGCGTTCTACGCGCGCCTGCAGAAGGGCGATCTCGCGCTGCAGCACGTCCGGTCGCTGATCGCCGACGCGAGCGAGGCGAACCTGCTGTCGTACTCCGTGGCCGGCATCGCGGGGGTCGACGAGAACGTGTACGCCTTCGACGGGAACTCGGGCGGGACCGGCGCGATGGCCGAGCTGTTCGTGCAGTCGACCGGGACCGAGATCGAGCTGTTGCCGGCGCTGCCGGGCAGTTGGCCGACCGGGAGCGTCACCGGACTGCGGGCGCGTGGCGGGTACACGGTCGACCTCGCATGGGCGGACGGGAAGCTCACCGCAGCCGAGATCACCGCCGCGGAGCGCTCGACGCCGCAGCAGGTCCGACTGGGTGACGAGCTGGTCGACCTGGATCTCCAGCCGGGCGAGACCACCCGGATCACCGTCGCCTAGACCTCGCGCACCGGTCGCCGGCTCCATCAGCTGGACCCACAGCGTCCTACGCTGACGAAATGCTGAAGATCGGTCTGGTCGCCGCCACACTCTGTACGGCGGCGGTCCTGACCGGCTGCGGCCCCGGCTACATCCCCTCCCAGGTCGGCCTCACCGTGGACACGACCGGCCGCCCGGTGATCGTCCTGGAGGACTGCAAGGAGGGAGAGCTCGTCGAGTTGCAGCTGTTCGACGAGTCCCGCAAGGACACGAAGCTGCCGATCGCCCAGTACACAACGTCAAAGGGCGCGAAATCGGTCCAGCAGTTCCCACTGGCGACCGGCGACGCGCGCTGGAAGCCCGTCACGGCTGTACCGGAGTTACGGCCGGGGACGTCGTACAAGATCCGGAGCTGGGCCGAGAAGCACCAGTCGTTCGGCGGGCTGACGGTCTTCACTCCGGAGGACCTGAAGACGCTCAAGCCCGGCGAGATCCGGTACGGCGTACAGCAGGGTTCGCCCGACTACAAGGACGTTTACCGCGTCACGTCGCTCGACGAGTTCACGCCTACCCGCTGCGACTAGCCGGCGACGAACTCCATCGGGTCGCCGAAGCCGAGGTCGGTGACGCCGGCGCTGTGGAAGGCGCCGACCAGGACGCAGCGCCGGTGCGCGGCGAAGGTGAGCACGTGCGCGACCATTCCGCCGTACGTGAAGACCCGGGGTGGTTCGCAGGTGGTGTCGACGAAGCTCTCGTCGAAGCGGCCCTCGTCGTTCAGACGGTTGACCAGGGCAACGAACCGGGCGCCGGCGTCGGCGTGCCGGGTGCGCAGCTCCGGGATCGGCGTGGTCACGTCGCGGCCGCACTCCGGCACCTGGAACGGCCGGTCCTCGACCGAGGCCAGCCACATCTCCTCCTGCCAGACCAGCCGGTCCAGCAGGTACCGGATCGAGGTGTCGTCGTCGATCCCCTCGACCGACAGCTCGATCGGCCGGTCCAGCGCCGCGGCGTCGAGCCGGGCCCCGCGTTCGATCAGTTCACCGGTGAGCCACGCGTGGTGCTCGACCATCCGGACCAGAACGTCCATCCCTCTCACCTTTCTCCTCGCCGGCAGCCGGAGCCCTGCCGGTGGCTGGAAGTGCACGCCGCTCGGTGCGGCCAGGAAGAACACCCGGGACGGCTCGCCGCGCCAGCTGCGCGGCGACATCCCGTACGCCCGCGCGAACGCCCGGGTGAACGCCTCGTGCGAGCCGTAGCCCGCGTCGACCGCGATCTCCAGCACGCCGACGTCCTCGGCCAGCAGCCGGTACGCCGCCCGTTCGAGCAGCAGCCGGCGCCGGAACGCGGCGGGCGACTCGCCCGCGGCCGCGCTGATCACCCGGTCGAAGTGGAACCGGGACAGGTAGGCGCGGCGGGCGAGCGTCGTACCGGTCGCCGCCGGGGCGGAGCCGTCCAGGCTCTCCGCGACGGCGGCCACGAAGTCGGCGTACACGTCGGTCATGGGTCCACTGTGCGGCCTGGAGGCCGGGACGGACTTGATCGAACTTGCGCAACCGGACCGATGTTGATGATGCGGACTACTGCGGGATGTGTAGTAGTGTGAACGGCAGAGCACCGCCGGTCCGGTCTGAGGGGCCCGGGGCGGCGGTGCGCCGGACGTGGACGAGCGGGAGAGGCCGATGGATCCGAGTCAGTTGCTCAAAGGCGTGCTGGACCTGGCGGTGCTCGCCGTCCTGCGCGACGCCGACGGGTACGGCTACGACGTGCTCCGGCGGCTGCGCGCCGCCGGGCTCGAGGACGTCGCCGACGCCTCGGTGTACGGGACGCTGCGGCGGCTGTTCGCGGCCGGCGCGCTGACGTCGTACGTGCAGCCGAGCGAGGAGGGCCCGCACCGCAAGTACTACGGGCTGAACCCGATCGGTCTCACCCTGCTGGCCGAGTCCACCAAGACCTGGAACCACTTCGCCGGCACGATGGCGGGCCTGCTGACCACCAAGGAGGAGGCAGCGTGAACAGCACCTTGACCGGGACGATCGCGACCTATCTGGCGCAGGTCAAGGCGGAGCTGTCCGACCTGCCGCCGGGTGAGCTCGAGGACGTGCTCGACGACGTCGCGAGCCACCTCACCGAGGTCGCGGCCGAGTTCCAGCAGGAGCCGACCGAGGGTCAGCTGTGGGAACGCCTCGGCACCCCTCGCCAGTACGCCGACCAGCTGCGCACCGCGGCCGGGTACCCGGCGTCCACGCGACCGCCGGAGCTGAACGAGAGCGCCGCCGAGAAGGCGCTGCGCTGGGGCATCATCGCGGGGATCTTCGGGCCGTTCCTGGTGCTGATCGGGCTGCTCACCGCGTCGCCGGGGCCGGCTGGGTTCCTCGGGCTGATCGGGCTGGCGGTGCTGTTCGCCGCCGCGTTCCTCGGCGTACGGGCCCTGGGCAACAACAGCCCGCGGGCGGTGCTGGACACGCCGCGCGGTGCGCAGGGTGCGGAGTTCGTCCGCGGGCTGATCGCGCAGATCCCGCCGAACGTGCGGACCGAGCTGGTCAGCGTCGGGCAGCCGGTCTGGTGGGTGTTCCGCGGCGCGATGGGCGGCGGCGGGTTCTTCGCGCTGTTCGGCGCCGGGGCCGTCGCGGTCGTGGGTGCGATCGCGGGCGCCGGGGTGTCGATCTGGATCGGGCGGCGCAGCCAGCAGGACCGGCGCTGGCTCTGGTACGTCGTACCGCTGAACGTGATCGCGGTCCTGGCGGTCCCGGCGGCCCTCGCCGGGAGCTTCGTCGGGGCGTCGAACGGGCTGTTCTCGTTGCGCACCTACGACGACCGGAGCGGCGGCCCGTCGTACCAGAACGGGCTGGTGCTCGACGGCGAGCCGATCAACAACCTGTACCCGTTCGACGAGCAGGGGCGGCAGGTCAGCGTCCGGCTGTACACGGAGAACGGGCAGCCGCTCAACCTGCCGCTGAGCGACTGCGCGAACACCTACGGCCGGGGCGGGAGCACGGTCAGCAACCTGTTCCCGCAGCCGGTGATCGAGCCGGACTCCCCGACCGGGGAGTACAACCCGGACACGGGTGAGGAGATGGGCTGCAAGGACAGCACGAAGGCGCCGTTCGTGCCGCCGCCGGCGCCCGCGACACCGACCGCGCCGACCCCGGCACCGACCGGTGGGCCGAGCGCGAACCCGACGCCGACGCCGAACCCGACGCCGACCTCCGGGACCGCCAAGCCGACGCCGACCCCCAGCGCGAAGCCGTCGACCGGCGTCACGCTGACCGTCCCGCCGCCGACCCGCTGACGTCTCGCTGGGCTACAGGTGCGCCGCCCCGACCGGGTGGTACCGGTAGCCCAGCTTGCGGTACAGCCCGATCGCGGTTTCGTTGCCGCCATCAACCATCAGCCCGACCCGCCCGTGCCGCTTCACCAGCTCAGTGGTGACGAACGCGCACACCTGCCGCGACAGCCCGCGGCCGCGCGCTGCCGGTCGCGTCGCGACCCCGGCGACGAATCCGACCTCCGGCGCACTCCAGGCGTCGGCCGCGACGCTCAGCAGCTCGCCGGACTCCTCGATGCCGGCCCAGCGGTTGATCCCGCGGTCCCCCGGCCAGGCGTACGACGTCGGCGAGGCCTGCTCGAGCAGCTCGGCGACGCCGGTGTCGTCCGAGAACCAGCGCGCGGTGACGGTCTCGACCGGTGCCTCGTCGATCTCCATCCAGCCGAAGGTCGCGCGCAGGTTCAGCTCCGGGATGCGGTCGACGAGCCCGCGGATCAGCTCCTCGTCGCCGAACGGCCGGTACGCCGTACCGACGATCCCGAGGACGTCCCGGACCAGCGGTGCCGCATCGTCGACCGGACCGTGGACGACGATGCGGTCGTGCCGGGACAGGTCGGGCGCCACGACGGCGACCGCGTCCCCGGCGGACCAGGCCCGGTTGCCGTCGGTGAGGCCTTGGGCGGCCCACAGGACCTTCGCGTCGCCGTCGGCGGCCGTGGACAACTCCGCCGGGCTCAAGATTTCACGCACTCAACCATTGTCCCAACAACCACCAGGGATCGACTCAGTGGTTGTGCTGCAGCGCGTACGGCGTGAGGTGGTGGTAGCCGCGGACGCTCACCCGGCGGAGGCGGCGCAGGTGGTACGACGTGTGGCCGTCCAGCGCGGCCGCCAGCTCGCGGTCGACCAGGACCCGGCCGGGCTTGCACTCCGATGTGAGCCGGGCGGCGAGGTTGACGGTCTCGCCGTACACGTCGCCTAGGCGGATCAGGATCCCGCCGTACGCGAGGCCGATCCGCAGGTCGGGCAGGTCCTCGACGCTCGCGACGTGGTCCTGGAGAGCGAGTGCGACAGCGGCGCCCTGCGCAGCGGTGTCGGTGACGAACAGGACCTCGTCGCCGATCGACTTGATCACCCGGCCGCCGTTCTGCGCGACGACGTCGGCGGCCATGCCCTCGAAGCGCTCGATCAGCTCGCCGAGCTCGGCCTCGGTCAGGCGGCGGGTCAGGCGGGTGTAGCTGACGATGTCGGCGAACCCGACGGCGCGGATCCCGCGGGCCAACTCGTCGGAGCCGGCCACCGAACGGCCCGCGGCAGCGGCGAGGTGGCGCCGCCAGACGTAGGTCTGCAGCTTCTCCATCGCGGGCAGCAGCATCCCGGCGACCTCGATCGCCTCGTCGGCCGGGAGCTTCGCGTGCGCGAGGAAGTCGAGGAACATCGCCGACTGCCAGGACGCGAGGCGGGACTGGGTCTGGCCGAGCTTGCGCGCGAGCGAGGACTCGACCGACGGGTCGATGAAGCCGTCGTCCTCCAGCGCGGCGACCAGCCGGAGCGCTTCGACGTCGTCCGCGGTGAACGCGACCTCGTCGTCCGGGACGGTCGCGAACCCGAGCGCGCGCCACATCCGCTCGGCGCGCTCGTACGAGATCCCGGCCCGCTCGGAGACCTGCAGGCGGGTGAACGTCCGCTCGCCACCGAGCAGCGTGCGCTCGAACTCCTTCGCCAGCGCCCCGAGGTCAGGCGGAGCCGCGGCGGGCTCAGGCGTCGGGCTGGGGGCCACGGCGTTCGGCGATGGTGGCGTCGATGGCGTCGCGGAAGTTGGGCAGGCGAGTGGTCAGGTCGTCGAACTTCTCCCGGGTGAAGTGCAGCAGCTGCAGCCGGGACCGGGCCGTGACCGTTGCCGTGCGCAAGCGGTTCTGCCGGACCGCGACCTCGCCGGCGATGTCGCCCGGGCCGAGCTCGGCGATCTCCTCGCCCTTGACCCGCACCGAGGCGGTGCCGGCCAGGATCAGGTACGCCGCGTCCGGCGGCGTCTGCTCCAGGATCAGCGACCAGCCCGCCGGGACCGAGACCTCTTCGCCGGCCCGGAAGATGTCCTTGATCTCACGGCCGGACAGGTCCGCGAACAACGGCAGATCCCTGGGGGACGTCCTACCAAACGCCACGTCGATCCTCCGAGCCACAGATGATGTTTCCCGTCGGTAACTCTAACGCTTGAACCGCCCGGGGGTCACCCGCGCCCGGGATCCAGTACGGCGTACGCCTGCTCCCGCAGCCAGTCCTCGGCTGCGTCCCACGTCCAGCCGCAGTCGCGGACGAGCGTCCGCCAAGCGCCGAAGCCGAACGTCAGCCAGAGCACGTCCGCCACCTTCTCCACGCTCAGATCGACCGCCTTCAGCGCGATCAGGTGGTCGGCCGCTTCTCTCAGGGCCGCCCGGTACGCCGTGGTGCTGTCGCGCCACGCCTGTTCGGCGACCTCGTGCGCGCCCAGCGCGGAGTAGATGACGTCGACCGCCTCCTCCTGCTCCGCGTTGGCCTGCCTCGTCCCGGCGGCCAGCTCGGTCAGCGCTCCCCGCAGGTCCGCGCTCGCGCGCACCCGGTCCAGCACGGCGCTCGCGTCCGACTCCTGGATGCTCAGGCCGATGATCTCGGCGAGGATCTCGGGCTTGTTGCCGACGCTGGCGTACACGGTCTTCACCGAGACCCCGGCCGCCGTCGCGATCTCGGTCACCGGGACGCGGGCGTAGCCCTGCGCCGCGAACAGCCGGCGGGCGGCGTCGACGATGTCCCGACGGGTGCCGGCGGCAACTTCTTGCCGTCGTGGGGAGTGGTAGGACCGCGGCGTCATGGGTTCAGGCTACGCTGGCAGAAATCATTAGAAACACCTTCACCTGAATTTGGAGTCACCGTGAACGAGGGCCTGCGGCTGTACGACGAACTGATCGCGGTGCACACGATCATGCGGCGCAGCACCGCGCTGGTCGTGGACGCACTGCTGGCCGTGGACGCCGGCCGCCCGGTGCAGGTGAAGGCGCTGGTCAAGCTGATCGCCTGGCAGGCCGGGTTCATCCACCATCACCACGAGAGCGAGGACGAGCTGTTCTGGCCACTGCTGCGGGCGCGCTTTCCGGAGGTGGTCGCGGAACTGGACGCCCTGTCGGTCGAGCACGACAAGCTGGACGTGGCACTGGAGCAGCTCTCGGCGCAGGCCGTCGCTCTGGGCACCGCTGCCGCCGGCCGGTCAGCGTTTCCTGCCCAGCCGGGGGCGATCCTGACCGCCGCGCTCGAGGTCCGGGACGTCCTCGCCGGCCATCTCGACACCGAGGAACCGATCCTGCGCGAGCTGTTCCCCGACGTACCGGCCGACGAGATCGTCAAGCTCCGCAAGGCGATCGTCGCCGGCGCCCCGAAGGCCGGGCCCGAGTGGGTGCTCGGTCTGATGGAGAATCCCACTCGAGCCCAGGGCTACGACATCATGATGGCCAACTTCCCAGCGCCGGTCCGCTGGCTGCGGCCGCTGCTGCTCAGCCGCTACGCGAAAGCGCGGGCTGCGCTCGCGGTGGACTGACCAGCCGCGCCCCGATCAGTAGGATCGGTGGGCGGCGGCGGTGGATCGCCAGGTGGGGCTTGCTGTCCACCTGCGCGCGGGTTGGTTGCGGTTCCCGCAGGGCTTCGATCGTGAAACCCTGCCCGAGCAGGGTTTCGACGGTCGAGCCGATCGTGCGGTGGTACTTGACGACGTGGTCGACGAACCAGGTTCGTTGCCTGGAGCCCTCATCGGCGTAGTCGTCGACGAGCAGGTCGGCGGCGCCGCGCGGTGCGGTGATCACGGGATGCTCGACGGAGAAGACGAAGCGGCCGCCGGGGACCAGCCAGTGGGCGACGCGGGAGACCAGGCCGGTGAAGTCCTCGACGTAGTGCAGTGCGAGGCTGCTCACCACGAGATCGAGGGACGACGCCGGCAGGTCGAGTCGCGCCAGATCCTCTTGCCGGTAACGGATCCGAGGATGTTCGGTGGCCCGGCTGAGCATGGCGGCCGACGCGTCGACCGCAACCACCCAGGCACCGGCCGAGGCCAGCCGCAGGGCGAGCTCGCCCTCGCCGCACCCGAGATCCGCGACTCGCAACCCGCCACGTCGATCGCGTCCGGTCCGACCGCGTCGATCCGCTCCTTCAGGTCCGCCCCGCCCCCCGCGCTCGCGACCGGCCTCTGCGAGCGTCCCGCCGAGCGGCAGCAGCGCGTTCATCGCCGGGATCTCCAGGTCCTCGTTCAGTCCGCGCCCGCTGCGGCGGAGCTCGCGGTAGCCGGACAGGAAGTCCGGGTCGTCGTACAACGCGGTCACAGCCAGCGGGCCAGGTCGTCGACGTCGATCATCGGCAGCTCCCAGCGCAGCGCGAACTGCTCCAGGTCGGTCGCGTCCGCCATCACGCCGTCCGGGCGCATCACCTCGCAACACACCCCGACCGGCGCGAGCCCCGCCGCTTCACAGAGCGCGACGGTCGCCTCGGTGTGCCCCTTGCGTTCGGCGAGCAGGCCCGGTCGCGCGGCCAGCGGGAAGACATGCCCGGGTCGCAGGAAGTCGGCCGCAACAGCATCCGGCGCGGCGAGCCGTCTGATGGTCGCCGCACGATCGGCCGCGCTCACACCGGTCCCGGGCAGCGACGCGAGGTCGACGGGCACATGCATCGCCGTCCCCTGCCGATCGCCTTCGCCCGGCATCGGCGGAATCTCCAGCCGCTCCAGCACGCTCGCCGCACAGGGGATCGTCGTGTGCCCACACACCTGCGTCAGCAGGAACGTCATCGCCTCCGGCCGGAACCGCTCCCCCGCGAACACCACGTCCCCCTCCCCCTCGAGCGTCGGGTCCCACACCACGACCCCGCCCCCGGCCGCCAACTGCGCGACCACCTTCTGTACGCCGACCTCCCCGCTCAGCTGCCCGGCCCACGGCAGCCGCGCGACCGCCCGCAGCAGCTCCGGCCCGTGCCCCTCCCGCGCCATCCGCGTGAGCAGGTCGCTCTCCAGGTTCACCCGGTCCCCGGCCGCGAGCCTGCCGAGCGTCGTACGCCGGAGCGTGTTCGGCACCAGCACCACCGAGAAGCGATCCTTCAGCACCTCGGCGACGGTCAGACTCACCCCGTTCAGCGCGACCGACGACTTGGCCACCAAGCGGGCCAGCTGCCGGTCGGCCGGCTTGATCCACACCCGGCGCCCGGCCGGTTCGTCGTCGATCCGCAGCACCTTGCCGACGCCGTCGACGTGCCCCTGCACCAGGTGCCCGTCGATCCGGTCGCCCGCCGCCAGCGGCAGCTCGAAGTGCACCTCGGCGCCGGCCTCGACCCGGTCGAACGTCGTCCGCCGACGCGTCTCGTCGGTCAGCGTCGCGACCAGCGCGCCCGGCGCGGCCGCCTGCATCGTCATCCGTACGCCGTCCAGACAGACGGCACCACCCTCGGCGAGCGGTACGTCGGTGTCGACGGTGATCCGGAGCGCCTCGGCGCCCACCTCCGCGACGACCGCGGTCCGCTCGATTCTTCCGGTGAACATGTGTCAGCTCCCGCGTCCAGAGATGACCAGGGACCCGGCAGGGTCCGAGCACGAGAGCGGGGTATCACCGCGTGGCCCCGGTCGGACCGGGTCACTCCGTACGCCGTACGGAGCCGACGGGCCGGGGATCAGCTCCCCGCCGTCACACCTTGGAATCGCACCAGCAGCAGTAAACCACGCCGGAAGTCCGGCGTACTGAACCGGTCTAGACGGCTAGCATCGGTGATTCGTGTGCCGACTGGCTCTGGGGTGGGCTCGTGCGAATCGCTTTGGTGGGGATGGGAAGCCGTGGGGACGCGCAGCCGATGGCTGTGCTGGCCGCCGAGCTGATGGGGCGCGGGCACGACGTCGTCCTGGCGACGTCGTCGGACCTGGCCTGGATCGGGCCGGCGTTCGGCGTACCGACCGTCGACATGGAGATGAGTGCGCGCGAGTTCCTGGAGTCGGAGCAGGGGCGGCGGTGGCTCGCGGCCGGGGACGTCGCGTCGTACGTGCGCTGGCTGATCGACCACAAGCACCAGATCGCGGACCAGCTGCACGCTTCGTTGCTGGAGCTCGTCGAGGGCGCCGACGTGCTGGTGTCGGGGACGGCGACCGAGCTCGAGGGTGTCGTGATCGCGGAGAGCCGGGGGCTGCGGTACGTCGCGGTGCACCACGCGCCGATGCGGCGGAACGCGGCGTTTCCGCACCTGCTGGTGTCGACCGACGTGTTCTCGCCCGAGGAGAACCTGGCGACGTACGACGAGGTCGAGCGGAACAGCTGGCCGCTGTTCGCGCCGTTCGTGAACGATCTGCGGGCGAAGCTCGGGCTGCCGAGCACCTCGGAGACTTCGTCGCGGCGGCTTGCTCGGGCGGGCGCGTTGGAGGTGCAGGCGTACAGCCGGTACGTCGTACCGGAGTTGGCGGAGTGGGATGTACGGCGCCCGCTCACAGGGTTTCTGACGCCCTCGCCGTCGCAGCGCGCTGCGTTGCATCAGTCGGCCGGCGACGGGCTGGTGGAGTGGATCGCCGCGGATGAGGCGCCGGTGTACTTCGGGTTCGGGAGCATGCCGGTGCTCGATCCGCAGGCCGCGCTGACGCTGATCAGCAAGGTGAGCAGCTCGCTCGGGGTGCGCGCGCTGGTCGGCGCCGGGTGGAGCGAGGTCGCGGCCGGGGCGTCCGACGACGGCAAGGTCCGCGTGGTCGCCGAGCTCGATCACGAGGCGGTGCTGCCGCTGTGCCGCGCGGCCGTCCACCACGGCGGAGCCGGTACGACGGCCAGCTCGCTGCGCGCCGGGTTGCCGACGGTCGTGTGCTCTATCTTCGCGGACCAGCCGTTCTGGGGTGCGCAGCTCGGGCGCCTGGGCGTGGGGACGACGTTGCCCTTCACGCAGCTGACCGAGCTCACGCTGCTCGACGCGCTGGAACCCGTGCTCACCGAGGGTTTCCGGGATCGCGCGGCGGAGATCGGCGCGCAGCTGCGGGCGGAGCGGGCCGCCGTACAGACCGCGGACGCGATCGAACGCGCGTCCTGATTTCACCAGGACTTCAACCGTTGACCTCGCGCGGGTGGGCGGTTACGTTGGCTGGGAAATCGATTTCTCTCGCGTCCGCCCCCGCTAGGAGATCCGTATGCCGAAGCGTTTCGCCCTCCTCCTGCCACTCGCGCTCGGCGCCGCCCTGCTGCCCGGCACCTCTCCGCCGGCTGCGCTGGCCGGCGCCGTACCGGCGCCTGCGACTCAGGTCGCCAAGCTGACCGGGCCCGGCTCGATCAACGACACCGAGGCCCGGTTCGCCTTGAAGGCGACCGATCTCGGGATCCTCTGGGACAACGGGTCCGGCGAGATCCTGACCGCGTTCGGCGACAGCTACGGGAGCGGCTGGACCGGTCCGGGCGGCGGTGTCGGTGACCCGGCGACCATCGACTGGCGGTGCAACCTGCTGTTCCGCAGCAAGGACCGCAACCTGGCCGACGGGATGACGCTGGACAGCGCCGCCGCGGACCGGCCCGGGCACGCCAAGGAGTTCCTGGGCTGCAAGAAGATCGACCGCGACGAGCACACGGTGATCCCGACCGCCGGTGTTGCCGTGGGCAAGCGTCAGTACGTGCAGTACATGTCGGTCAACTACTGGGGGCCGGCTGGCAGTTGGTTCACCAACTACTCGGGTTTCGCCTACTCCGACGACAACGGCGAAACCTGGACGAAGGATCCGAAGGCGCGCTGGGTCAACGACAGGACCTGGTCGAGCAACTTCCAGATGACCGCGCTGGTGCGCTCCCAGGGCTACGTCTACATGGTCGGTACGCCGAACGGCCGGTTCGGGAACGCTCACCTGGCGCGCGTTCCGGAGAAGCAGGTGCTGAACAAGGGCGCCTGGCGGTACTGGGACGGGCGGTCGTGGTCGCCGCGGGAGAGCGCGGCCGCGCCGATCGCGATCGGGCCGGTGAGCGAGGTGTCGGTGCAGTGGAACGCGCACCTCGGGAAGTGGCTGATGATGTACCTGGACGAGCAGCGGGCGTCCGTCGTACTGCGGTCGGCAGCGTCGCTGACCGGGCCGTGGAGTGGTGAGAAAGTCGTTGTCAAGGGCACCGACTTTCCGGGGCTCTACGGGACGTTCATGCATCCCTGGTCGTCGGGGTCCGATCTGTACTTCACGATGTCGCAGTGGGATCCGTACAACGTGTTCCTGATGCACACCAAGCTGACCGACGACGGGTCGGTGACGAACCTGGTCACGGATCCTGGGTTCGAGGAGCAGGCGGGGGCGACGCCGTCGGCGCCGTGGCAGTTGAACGGGCGGGGTGGGATCGACTCGACCGATCTCGGGCACAGCGGGTCGCGGAACGCCTATCTGCGGGACTCGATCGGGGCGCACTCGGTGCAGCAGAACGTGGCGGTGCGGCCGGGGCATCGGTACCGGTTGTCGGCCTGGGTGCGGACGGCGGAGAACAACCGGGACACGGTGGTCGGGGTTCGGACGTTGTCGGGGCGGGCTGTTTCGTCGAAGGCGGGTGGCGCGCATCCGGCGTACGAGAAGGTGAGTGTCGAGTTCGACTCCGGGCGTGAGTCGTTGGTGCAGGTGTACGCCGGGTTCACCGGGCACGGGCAGGACGTGTGGTTCCAGCTCGACGACGTGGTGCTCGAGGAGATCCGGTGATGCGCCGCCTGTTGCTGGCGATCGCTCTGCTGGCCGGCGTTCTGGTCGGTACGACGAGCGCTTCCGCGCAGGTCGAGGCGACCGGGCAGTTGCTTCGCAGCGACACCGGGCTCTTCCCGCGCGCCGTACGGCTCGAGCACAACGGCGCCGCGAACGGGCGAATCCTCGCGAGCGTCGTGACCTTCAGCGGGAACAACGGGCTCGGGGCGATCTACGAGAGCACCGACAGCGGCGCGACGTTCGCGCAGGTCGGAACGGTCGCCGACCCGGGGTCGGCCGGCGGGAAGGGCTTGTGCTGCGCGACCTTGTACGAGCTGCCGCAGCAGGTCGGCGCGATGCCGGCCGGGACGATGCTGTGGGCCGCGTCGGTCGGCGCGGACGCGCGGCCGATGGCGCTGAGGATCTGGAAGAGCAACGACCTCGGGCGCAGCTGGTCGTACCTGTCGAACTGCGCCACGGCGCCGAACATCAAGGGGTTGTGGGAGCCGGAGTTCTCCGTTTCTTCCGATGGGCGGTTGGTGTGCCACTACGCGGACGAGACGGATGCGGCGCACAGCCAGAAGCTGATGGAGACCCGCAGCGTCGACGGGATCACGTGGACTGATCGGAGCCCGACGGTGTCCTCGCCGACGTTCGGGCACCGGCCCGGCATGCCCGTCGTACGGAAGCAGCCGAGCGGGACGTACGTGATGGTGTACGAGATCTGCGGGCTCGGCGGGCAGTACGACTGCGTGGTGCACACGCGGACGTCCGGGGACGGGTGGAACTGGGGGTCGCCGGCGGCGCTCGGCGTACGGGCGCAGACTCCGGACGGGAAGTACTTCACGCATGCGCCGACGCTCGCGTGGTCTTCCAGCGCCGGTGCACCCAACGGGAAGCTGCTGCTGGTCGGGCAGATCCTGCAGAACGCGAACGGGACCATTGCCGCTGACAACGGCCGGACGGTGTTCGTGAACACCGAGGGGTCGAACGGTCTCTGGTACGAGATCCCGGCACCGGTGGCGGTGAACAACCCGGTGAACAACTTCTGCCCGAACTACAGCTCGCCGCTGGTCCCGTCCGCGGACGGCTCGCGGGTGCTTCAGCTGGCCAGCGACTGGGACGGCTCGGTGTGCAAGACGTACTACGCGTCCGGGTCTGCGATCGGCACCCAGGATGCTGCGGGCGTGGCGAATGCGACGTACCGTCTGGTGAGCGCCCAGTCGGGCCACTGCCTCGACGTCGCTGCCGACTCCCGCGTGCCTGGCGGGAACATCCAGCAGTGGACCTGCAACAACCTGGGCCCGCAGAACTTCCAGTTCACCTCGGAGGGCAACGGCTTCTTCCGGCTGCGCGGCCAGAACTCGCAACTCTGCGTCGAAGTCGCCAGCAACTCCTCGACCCCCGGCGCGAACGTCCAGCAATGGACCTGCCAGGACGGCGGCTGGCAACGCTGGCGAGCCGTCAACGTCGGCCGCAACTACTACAAGTTCATCGGCCAGAACAGCAACCTGTGCCTGGATGTCGCCGGCGGCTCTTCCACCCCTGGCGCCAACGTTGCGACCTGGACCTGCAACAACCTGCAACCCCAGACGTGGCGCTTGGAACCACGCTGAAAACTTGATGGCGGTGAGCTGCGGGCTCCTGCGACGATCGGCTCATGGACGTCGTCGTACAGCGGGTACGGACGAGCTGGACCACACAGTCACGCGGAGGAGCCGCCGCGACGGTCCCGAACGCCGTACCCATCGCCTTCCCGGTGCCGCGGGCGCCGCGGCCGATGCTGCACTCGGTCGTCCAGACCGAGGCGAACGCGTTCGAGCCGTTCGACGAGGTGGTCGAGCTGCCGGGGACGCCGCGGAAGGTGCTGTTCGCGACGGGGCTCGAGCTGACGGATGAAGGCGACGCGCTTCGGGTGTACCCACAGCTTCGGTATCCGATGCCGCCGCGGGGGCGGCGGCCTCCGGCGGTTCGGGTGGAGCGTGGGGAGTGGCTGCGGTGGCAGCTCAACTACCGCGAGTCCCGGAACGCCGGGTGGGTGTACTCACTCGACACGTTCAACGTCGCGTACGGGGACGTCGGTGCGGAGGCCTTTCTCGGTGCGCCGGACCAGCTGGTCGAGGAGCTCGGCCTCCTGCGCTGAACGCGCCAAGGCCCAGGTCAGATCCGTGGGGATCTGGGCCTGGGCCTTTGGGGGTTGGCGGGGTCAGTTGACGGCTTGTTCGACCAGGGCGGTGATGCGGGACTCGGTGGCCGGGGTGATGGCGGTGAGGGCGTAGGCGGCGGGCCACATGGTGCCGTCGTCGAGGGCGGCCTGGTCGGTGAAGCCGAGGGTGGGGTAGCGGGACTTGAACTTGTCGGCGGGCTGGAAGAAGCAGACCAGCTTGCCGTTCAGGGCGTAGGCGGGCATGCCGTACCAGAGCTTCGGGGCGAGCTGGGGAGCGGCGGTGGTGACGACGGTGTGGACGCGCTCGGCGATGACGCGGTCGGTGTCGCTCATCTCGGCGATCTTGGTGAGGACGTCGCGGGCGGCCTCGGCGGCCTTCTCAGCGGCGCTGGTGCGGCGGGCGGCCTTCTTCTGGTCCTTGGCGTGCTCCTTCATCGCGGCCCGCTCTTCGGCGGTGAAACCTTCGTACGTCGCGGTCATCGCGGTTCTCCTTGCAGATGTTGGGTCTTCGGGTGTTGGTTGAGGTCAGGCGGCGGTGGTTTCCCAGACGAAGCCGTCGGGGTCGGTCAGGGTGGCGTCGCTGCCGAGGACGATGCGGTGCGAGCCGCTGCCCTCCGCGGAGACGCCGGCGTCCTTGGCGAGGGCCCGCCGCGGGTACAGCGCCAGCGTGACCGGGGACTCGGTGCTGAACTCGACGTACTTGCCGCCGAAGCTCTTGCCGACCGGCAGCCCCTGCTCGACGTAGAAGCGCTTGCTGGCCTTGACGTCGGCCACACCGAGCAGCAGGGCGACCTGGTCGATCTCGCGGGTCACCGGGTCGGTGTCCTTCTTCTTCGAGGTGGCGATCTTCAGGATCGTGCCGTCCGGGGCCTGCAGGATGCCGCCGTACCCCCAGAAGGACTTCACGGCCGGCTTCAGGACCGTGGCACCGGCGGCGACCGCGGTCTCGACGATCGCGTCGACGTTGCCGGGCTGGGCGACGACCAGCGAGATCGCGAAACCGCGGAAGCCGGTCGACGGGCCCTCGGCGGGGCGGACGGTGACGTAGCTCTCCAGACCGGTGGCGCGGTAGAAGTCGGTGGCGGCGGCGGTGTCGGAAACTTCGAGGGTGACGGCGTCGAACGTGGTCATGACGGGGTTCCTTTGCGGGAGAATGCGGGTTTGCGGGGTTTCAGCTGTCCTGGAGCAGGCCGAGGACGTTGCCGTCGGGGTCGATCACGGTCGCGACCCGGCGGCCGGCGCCGACCTCGTGCGGGGCCTCGTGGACGGTGGCGCCGGCCTCGGTGACCTCGGCGAGCTTCGCGTCGAGGTCGGCGACGTGCCAGTACGCGACCGGCGACGTCATGCCCTGCGGACCACCGTCCGGGACCAGGCCGATGTGCTGGCCCTCGGCGTCGAAGCCGACGTAGTACGGCGAGTCGGTCTGCGGCTCGACGCCGAGCAGGGCGGCGTACACGGTCTTGGCCTTGGTCAGGTCGGAGACGGGGTGGAGGACGGTCAAGATGCCGCGGGTGCTGGTCACGGTGGCTCCTGGAGGTCGGGGGCCGGTGCGGCCCGCTGTGTTCGTGACTTCAGTTTTTCGGTTCGGGGTACTGGTCCACATCCGTGCTGAGCACGGATTCCGGTACGGAAAGCGACCACGGGGACGCGGTACGGAAACCGCTCCGTGCTGGGTCCCCGGATGGGGGAAGATGGCCCGCATGACCGCCGTCGCCGAGATCTCGCTCCGTGAGTCGGAGGTGCTGGAGCTGGTCGGCGCCCACCTCACCAACGCGGAGATCGCGGCCCGGCTGCACATCTCGGTGCGCACGGTGGAGAGCCACGTGTCGTCGCTGCTGCGGAAGCTGGAGGTGTCCGATCGGCGGGCGCTCGCGCAGGGTGCCGCCGACCGTCAGGGGTCGCTTGCGGAGAAGACGACGGACGCACGCCCGTCTCGACCAACTCTGTTACTGCCCGCGCCTCTCACTTCGTTCGTCGGGCGGAATGGCGAGAAGGCTGCGCTGCTCGACCTGCTCAAGGCTCATCGTGAGGTGACTGCGGTTGGGCCCGGCGGAGTCGGCAAGACTCGGCTGGCGTTGGCTGTGGCAGCTCAGGCTGCGAGCGAGTACGACGGAGGCGTCTGGTTCGTCGATCTCGTGCCGGTGGCCGACGCGGACATGATCGCGACGGCGATCGCGGGGACGCTCGGGCTCGGCGAACAGCCGGGGCGGGACATGACCGAGTCGGTGGTGGCCGCGTTGGCCGATCGGCAGGCGCTGCTCGTCCTCGACAACTGCGAGCACGTCGTCGACGGTGTCGCGGTGCTGCTCGAGCGGCTGCTCGCGGCGTGCCCGCGGGTCGCCGTACTGGCGACGAGTCGGGCTCGGCTGATGGTGCCGTTCGAGCGCGTGTACGCCGTACCGCCGCTGTCGCTGCCGGCTGACGGAGAGTCGGACGCGGTGACGCTGTTCATGGAGCGCGCGGCGGCGGGTGGATCGCCGCTCGCGGAGGCGGATCGTGAGCGGGTCGCGGCGATCTGTGAGCGGTTGGACGGGATGTCGCTGGCGATCGAGCTGGCGGCGGCGCGGTACCAGACGCTCGGGCTGGACGGGATCGCGGCGGCGCTGTCGCATCCGTTGCGGATGCTGACCGGTGGGTCGCGGGCTGACGAGCGGCATCGGTCGGTGCGGGCGGCGCTGGACTGGAGTCATGCGCTGCTCGAGGCCGAGGACCAGGCGTTGTTGCGGCGGGTGTCGGTGTTCGTGTCGCCGTTCACTGTCGCTGCGGCTTCGGAGGTGACGGGGGTTGAGGATTTCCTCGTCGCTGAGGGGCTGGCTCGGTTGGCGGAGCAGAGCTTGCTGGTGGTGACCGCGGTGGGCGGCGGTACGGCGTACCGGGCGTTGGAGACGATTCGGCAGTACGCGACTGAGCGGTTGAGCGACGCGGGCGAGCTCGCGGATGCTCGGGCTCGGCATCTGCAGTGGTGCTTGCGGCAGGCTGCTTCGCTGGCTGTGGCGCGGGTTGACTGGCGGGCTGGGTTTGATGCGGTGGCTGATGATCTGCGGGCTGCGTTGGCTTGGTCGGCTGAGGTTGAGCGGTCGGATGCTTATCGGCTGGCGCTGGGGTTGGCGGAGCTGACGTTCACGCGGACGTTGATCGGGGAGTCGCAGCAGCGGTACGAGCAGGCGGCTTCGCTGGCCGATGACCCGCGGTTGGCCGCGGATGCGTTGCGGCTTGCGGCGGCGGTGGCGGGGTGCCGGATGCGGGGGGATGACGTGTACCGGCTGTACCGGGCGGCGGCTGAGGCTGCGCTCGGGGCGGGGGATTCGGCGGGGGCGGCGCGGGATCTGGCGACGGTGGCGCTGACGTCGTACCGGTTCGCGGGGAACTTCGTACGGCGGTTGGCGCTGGAGGAGACGGATGCGCTGATCGCGCGGGCGCGGGGGTTGGTTGCTGACGCTGACGAAGGTCTCGGGCTTGAGGTTGCTCGGGCGACCGTTGCGGTGGCTGAGGCTGGGCAGGCGCTGAATGCTGCGGTGATGACCGTGGAGGGGCATCCGGGTGACACCGTCGCGGCGACGATCGCGCTGGCTGAGCGGGCAGTCGAGTTGACTCATCAGGCGGGTGATCGGCTGGCGGAGTCGGTTGCGCTCGACGTACTGACTGGTGCTTTGAGCTGGGCTGGGGAGACGTTCGGTGCGGCGGCGATGACGCAGCGGCGGATGGAGCTGCTGGCGTCTGCGGCGCCGACGCCGGCGGCGACGCATGAGCTGATCGAGGCGCTCGCGGAGGCTGCTGAGGCGAGCCTCGGGACGGGGGATCTGCAGGCGGCTCGGCGGTGGGCGGGGCAGCTGGCGGATCATGCGCTGCTGGCTGAGGTCGGGCATCGGGCTACCAACTGGCTGCTGGTTGCTGATGCGTTTGCGGGGAACGTCGATGAGGTGTTGGCGCGGAGTGTTCGCTTCCTGGATGCGTGGGAGCGGGCCGGCCGGCCGGCGGGGTCGTCGTTGAGTCCGGCAGTGACGGCGGTCGCGATGGTGCATGGGATGCGGGGGGATCGCGAGGCGCAGCGGGAGTGGTTGGGGGTGCTCGAGCAGTTGGGTACTCCGGCTGAGCAGGCCTCCGGGTATGGCGCGGTGTTCGACACGTTGTTGCTGCTGCACGACGGGGACGTTGCCGCGGCGCTCCAGCGGGTTTCGCGGGAACCGGATGAGGTGTGGAAGTGGGTGACGTGGATCTGGCACCACTGGTACGTCGCGCTGCGGGCTGAGACTGCGGTGCTGGCGGGTGGTGCGGATGCGCGTGAGCGGGTGAGTGAGGCGCGGGCTGTGGTTGCTGGGAACCCGATTGCTGCGGCGATGGTGGATCGGGCGGAGGCGTTGCTGGACGGCGATCGGGCTGCGGTGCTGGCGACGGTTGCGGCGTTCGAGGCCGCTGGGTGCGGGTATCAGGCAGCGCGGACGTTGGTGCTCGCGGGTGGGGAGGACGCCGTACGAGGGAACGCCGCGCTGGTGGAGCTGGGGCTCACAACTACTTAGATCTGCGGGAGCGGCGGGACGTCGTACGGCGGGGGCGCGGCTGGCGGGGGCGGATCGGGCGGCGGGGGCCGACGAGGCGCGGGCCGGCCAGGCGGTCTTCGAGGCGGCGGGCTTCGCGGCGGATGGGCTGGGCGACGTACTCGCCGAGGATCACTCCGGAGGCCAACGCGACTCCGATCGCGACCGCGGTGGCGAGGCTGACGATGCCGATCAGCTGGCCGCTGCCCATCAGCTCGAAGAGGCCCTTGTAGATGGTCAGCCCGGGAAGCAGCGGGATCGTGCCGGAGACGACGACCACCAGCGGCGGGACGCCCGTACGGCGACCCAGCGAGTAGCCGGCGAGGCCGACGACGAAGGCTGCCACGGCGGTCGACCACGCCGGGCCGAACTGGGCCTCGGCCATCAGCGTGTACGCGAGCGAACCAGCCGCGCCGACGAGTGCGACGGGGAGCAGCGAGCGCAGTGGTGCGTACGACGCGTAGCAGAACGCCACGGCCATCAGCGCGCCTGACGTGACCATCACCGGGAGGTTCGCGAGCTGGATCGTCTGCGCCTCGATCGCGACCGGGAGGCCGAGTTTCAGCCCGAGCGTGAGGCCGAGGCTGACCCCGGCGATGATGCCGCCGGTGAGCAGCATCGCCTCCAGGAGCCGGGCCGCGGCGGTCACGTAGTACCCGGTGATCGCGTCCTGCACGGCACCGGTGAGCGCGATCCCGGCCAGCAGCATGATGATGCCTGCGGCAACGACCAGGGACGGTTTGACGGGCGCGTGTACGGCGTACAGGACGAGCGCGACCGCGGTCGCGACGAAGGCGCCGGCGACCTGCTGGTAGAACGCGGGGAGGCGCTGGCGGTTGAACCAGCGGTTGCTCAGCTCGATCAGGACCGCGGTGACGACGGCGATCGCGGTGATCAGCCAGCCGCCGCCGAGCAGCAGCGTCGCGCCGCCGGCCATCACGCCCCACGCGAGCACCGAGCTCCAGCGCGGGAACGGCGGGCCGGCGGAGACGATCCGGGCCAGTTCGCGGCTGGTCTCCTCGCGGGTCAGCTCGCCGCGGGCGAAGTGCCGGACCAGGCGGTCGACGTCGGTGAGGCGGGAGAAGTCCTGGCTCCGGTACCGGACGACGCGCATGTGCGTCTCGGGTGCGACGTCGGGCGCGGCCTGGTAGGAGATCGCGATCGAGGTGAAGGTGATGTCGACCTCGCAGCCGCGCAGCCCGCCCGCCGCGGTGACGCCGAGGATGGTGGCGGTGGCGTCCGCCGTACCGGCACCGCTGGAGAGCAGGACCTCGCCGATCCGCAGGGCGAGGTCGAGGGTGCTGTAGAGCTCGCGCTGCTCATCGCGGGCTTGCTGCTCCTCGGCGGCCCGGTGGTCGTCGGCTCGCCGTCCGCCCTGCCGGCGGTCGACCGCGTGATCCTCGCGGACGGCGTCCGCCAGGCGATCCTGGACGACGCCCGGCGGGCGCGCGTCGTGGATGTCCTGCCCGACCTCGTGGATCTGGCCGACCTCGCGCTCACCGTTGGACACCGTGCTCCTCTCGTCGCCTGACGCTAACGCCCACCGGGGCTGCGTACCCAACCGGACGTGCATCACTCACCAACTCGCGCTCGGGTCGTGCTTGCGCGCTCAGCCCCGCTTGGCGAGGTGGGGTTGGTGAGTGGTGGGCGTCCGGGCTGGGCCGATGCGGACGTGAGCCGGCGGAGGGGCTGACCCTCTTGGGCGGTGGGCTGGTCGCCGTTGTCCCGCCGGGGCACGTTGTTCGAACGTCCCGCCGCTGCCGGCGGAAGAGCGTTGGTGCGGTTCCGGGACGCGCTGCACGACGTACGGCGGTTGTGTCGCGAGGTGCCGGGATCAGGGCTGAGCTGGATCGGGTGGGCCGCGGGCGGGGTTGGTGGGTGGTGGGCGTCGGGGTGCGTGGGCGGGGTTGCTGTGCGTGTAGCACAGCAATCGCTTTCCGGCCGGTTTCGGCAAGCGGTTGACTCGTCGTGGTGGTCGACCTAAGGTTGCGAGCACGCGCTTGGAAAGGGCTTTCCGAGCGGGAGTCGGGAGGCGTTGCGCGTGCCCGGCGGTGTCCGCCCCGACCGAACCCTGCGCAGCAAGTACCAGCGCGCCGAAGAGAGGTAGTGACTGTGAGCGAACGACGCGTCGGCATCGTGATGAACGGCGTCACCGGACGGATGGGACTGCGCCAGCACCTGGAGCGGTCGATCGTGGCGATCCGGGAGCAGGGTGGGATTCCCGCGGCCGACGGGTCGATGATCATTCCGGACCCGATCCTGGTCGGGCGGAACGAGCTGAAGTTGCGGCGGATCGCCGAGCAGTACGGGTTGACTCGGTGGACCACCGATCTGTCTGCGGCGCTGGCGGAGCCGGACGTGGAGATCTACTTCGACTCCCAGCTCACGCAGTTGCGGGAGAAGGGGGTCCGGGCCGCGGTCGAGGCCGGGAAGGCGATCTACTGCGAGAAGCCGATCGCCGAGGGACTCGACGCGGCGGTTGATCTGGCGAAGCTGGTGCGCGACTCGGGGCTGAAGAACGGGGTCGTGCAGGACAAGTTGTCGCTGCCGGGGCTGCGGAAGCTGAAGCGGCTGGTCGACGGTGGGTTCTTCGGGAAGATCCTGTCGGTGCGCGGCGAGTTCGGGTACTGGGTGTTCGAGGGCGACTGGCAGGAGGCGCAGCGGCCGGCCTGGAACTACAAGTCCGAGGAGGGCGGCGGCATCGTCGTCGACATGTTCTGCCACTGGCGGTACGTGCTCGACCAGATCTTCGCGCCGGTCAAGTCGGTCTACTGCCAGGGCGCGGTGCACATCCCGCAGCGCTGGGACGAACAGGGTTACGAGTACGTCGCCACCGCCGAGGACGCGGCGTACGGCGTGTTCGAGCTCGAGGGCGGAATCATCGCCCAGCTGAACTCGTCCTGGGCGACCCGGGTGTTCCGCGACGAGCTGGTCGAGTTCCAGGTCGACGGGACCGAGGGGTCCGCGGTCGCCGGGCTGCGCAACTGCCGCGCCCAGCACCGTTCGGCGACGCCGAAGCCGGTCTGGAACCCGGACCTGCCGGCGGCGTACTCGTTCCGCGACCAGTGGGCCGAGGTGCCGGACAACGAGGTGTTCGACAACGGGTTCAAGGTGCAGTGGGAGATGTTCCTGCGGCACGTGGTCGACGACGCGCCGTTCACCTGGGACTTCGTCGAGGGCGCCAAGGGCGTGCAGCTGGCGGAGCTCGGGCTGCAGTCCTGGAAGGAAGGCCGCAAGCTGGAGGTCCCGGCGCTGGCGATCGAGAACAAGGCATGAGCCTCTCGCTCCGACTCCCCGCCTTCGGCGGGGGAAAAGAAGAGGGTGGGGGGAGCGGAGCCGCCCCGGCCGGACCCGGCGGGGCCGGGCCGGGCGGGCTCGCCGAGTACCGGCTGGTTGGCGAGCCTGTTGCTCATGGCAACTACCAACCAGCGCGCAGTCGGCTGGCGTTCGCGGCCGCTCACGTGGTGGCCGATCCGCTGGGCGACAACTCCCCCGGAGCGCCCGCCGTCGTCGACTGGGAGCACACGCTCGGGTTCCGGCGGCACCTGTGGTCGCTCGGGCTCTCGGTCGCTGAAGCGATGGACACCGCTCAGCGCGGCATGGGGCTGGACTGGGCCGCCACGCAGGAGCTGATCCGGCGATCGGCCGCCGAGGCTCCGAACGGGCGGATCGCGGTCGGCGTGGGCACCGACCAACTCCCAGCCGGTGAGCACAGCCTCGACGCGGTGATCAAGGCGTACGAGGAGCAGCTCGCGGTCGCCGAGGAGGCCGGCGCGCAGCCGATCCTGATGGCCAGCCGGGCGCTCTGCGCGGCGGCAGCAGGGCCGGACGACTACCGCAAGGTCTACGACCACCTGCTCGCCCAGTCGACCCGACCGGTGATCCTGCACTGGCTCGGCAGCATGTTCGACCCGGCGCTCGACGGCTACTGGGGCACCGACGACCTCGACGCCGCGGCCGATGTCGTCGTCGAGCTGATCGAAGCGAACACCGCCAAGGTCGACGGCATCAAGGTCTCGCTCCTCGACGCCGCCAAGGAAGTTGCTCTGCGCAACAGAATCACCACCAGGCTCTACACCGGCGACGACTTCAACTACCCCGAGCTGATCCGCGGCGACGACCAGCGCCACAGCGACGCCCTGCTCGGCATCTTCGCCGCCATCGCCCCCGCGGCCGCCGCCGCGCTGAAGGCGATCGACGACGGCGACCTGACCCGGTACGACGAGGTCTTCGCGCCGACCGTCCCGCTGGCCCGGCACATCTTCTCGGCGCCGACGCCGTACTACAAGACCGGGATCGCCTTCCTGGCCTGGCTGAACGGCTACCAGCCGGGCTTCGGCATGGTCGGCGGCCTGCAGACCGGCCGCTCGGTCCCGCACCTGGCCGAGACGTTCCGGCTCGCCGACCAGGCCGGCGTGCTCACCGACCCCGAGCTCGCCACGCGGCGGTTCACGCAGCTGCTCGCGACGTACGGGATCGACGCATGAACCGCTACAGCCTCAACCAGGCGACCACGAAGTACTGGCCGCTGGAGGACGTCGTCGCGGCCAGCGCGAAGGCGGAGCTGGAGTGGATCGGGTTGTGGCGCGAGCCGATCCAGGAGTACGGCGTCGAGAAGTCTGCACGACTCGTCCAGGAAGCCGGCTTGAAGGTCTCGTCGCTGTGCCGTGGTGGTTTCTTCACGGCGACCGACCCGACTGAGCGCAAGGCGAAGATCGAGGACAACCGCAGGGCGATCGACGAGTCCGCAGCCCTCGGTACCGACACGCTGGTGCTGGTCAGCGGTGGATTGCCGCCCGGCTCCCGGGATCTGGAGGGAGCAAGAAGCATGGTGCAAGAGGGTTTGGCGGAACTCGCGCCGTACGCCGAACAGCACGGCGTCCGGCTCGCGATCGAACCCCTGCACCCGATGTTCTGCTCCGACCGCTGCGTCGTCTCGTCGCTCGGCGGCGCGCTCGACCTCGCCGAGCAGTTCCCCGTCGAGCAGGTCGGCGTGATCGTCGACGCCTACCACCTGTGGTGGGACGCCGACGTCTACCGCCAGATCGAGCGGGCCGGCGCCCGGATCTGCTCGTACCAGGTCAGCGACTGGACCGTCCCGCTCCCCGCGGACACGCTGCTCGGCCGCGGCATGATGGGCGACGGCGCGATCGAGCTGCGCCGGCTGCGCGAGGCCTGTGACGCGGCCGGGTACGCCGGGCCGGTCGAGGTGGAGATCTTCAACCAGGAGCTGTGGGACGCGCCCGGCCAAGAGGTGTTCGACCTGGCGCTCGCCCGCTACCAAGAGCACGTTGCCTGAAGCCCCCAACTGAAGGAGCACGTCTCGTGAGCATCCCCGCCGACGGAATCGGCATGCACCTGTACACGATGCGCGACGTCCTGAAGGACGACTACTCCGGCACCCTCAACCAGCTGGCCGGGATCGGCTACCGGACCGTCGGCGTCAGCGGCCGGTTCGGCCACTCGGCCGCCGACATCCGGCGGTTCGCCGACGACGCCGGGCTGAAGATCGTGCTCGAGCACGTCGGCTACTCGCGGCTGACCGACGACTGGGAGGGCGCGCTCGAGGACGTGCGGACGCTCGGCGGCGAGTGGATCGTGGTCCCGTCGCTGCCCGACGAGCTGCGCACACTGGACGGGTTCCGCGAGGCCGCGGCGGCGTTCAGCAAGGCCGGCGAGACCGCCAAGCAGGCGGGGCTGAAGCTGCTGTTCCACAACCACGGGCACGACTTCGAGGTCGTCGACGGGCAGGTGAAGTTCGACATCCTGCTGAACGAGGTCGAGCCGGAGCTGCTCGGCTTCGAGCTCGACCTGTACTGGGTGGTGAACGGCGGCCAGGACCCGATCGACTACTTCCAGCAGCACCCCGGCCGCTTCCCCGCGCTGCACGTCAAGGACATGGCCGCGGACGGTTCCTGGGAGGACGTCGGCGCCGGCACGCTCGACTTCCCGGCGATGTTCGCGCACGCGGACAGCGGCGGTGTGCGGCAGTGGCTGGTCGAGCACGACGCGCCGACGGATCCGTGGGTCTCCGCGCGAACGAGCTACCAGAGCTTGGCGCAAATGCGGTTCTGACCGGCGTACGGCGTACAGTCGTCACTGGCAGTACGTGAACGGTCACCGCCCGAGGTCAGCACGATCGTGCCACGGCATTCCGGGGACGTTGCTCTCCGGGCGCGATCTGTCACTCTGTGAGGGGGCCCTCACCACGGCGGGGTTCCCGTGAGGCCGCCGACGCCGTGACGCCGGAGCAGCGCAGTGCAGAACGAGCCCACCGTACGGTTGACGGCCGTGCGCCGTCTCTACGAGGTGAGTGCCCGGATGGGCGCCGGCCGGAGCCTGGCCGAGACCCTGCAGGCCGTCGTCGACGGGGTCGTCGACGGCCTCGGGTTCGGCATCGCCGTGCTGAACCTGCGGCAGCCGGACGGCAAGTTCGAGGTGATCGCGGTCTCCGGGTCGCCGGAGGCGCGCGAGGCGCTGCTCGGGACGGTGAGCGCCGCGGACATCTTCGACGGCGAGTTCGAGATCGCGGACGTCTGGGGCGGGCTGCGGTTCGTGCCGCACGAGCGGCTGCCCGAGGGTGAGGTGGTCGGCTGGGTGCCCGACGTACCGATCTCGACCGATCCGGACGCGTGGCACCCGCTGGACGCGCTGTTCGCGCCGCTGCACTCCTCCGACGGCGAGCTGGTCGGGATGCTGTCGGTCGACCTGCCCGAGGACCAGCGGCGGCCGGGTCCGGTGCACCGGGAGCTGCTGGAGATCTTCGCGACCCAGGCCGGGCTCGCGATCGACAAGGCCCGGCTGACCGACCAGCTGCTCGCCGAGAAGGCCCGGCTGGAGGCGAGCGAGACGACGTTCCGGCTGGTCTTCGAGGGCGCCGGGAACGGGATGGCCACGATCGCGCTCGACGGGCCGGAACGCGGCCGGGTGCTGCGGGTCAACGAGGCGTTCTGCCGGATCACCGGCTACACCGCGGCCCAGCTGGTCGGGTCGCCGCTGATGGACTACCTGGAGGACGAGAACGCCGGGCAGACCGAGCGCGAGGTCGCCGAGCTGACCGAGGGCCGCGGTCCGTACCGCTTCGAGCGGACCTTCCGGCGTACCGACGGCCTCGACATCTGGCTCGGCGGCACCGCCGCGATCGTTGATCAGGGCAACAAAGAGCAGCCGCGGATCGTGCTGATCCAGATCGACGACGTGACCGCGCGCAAGGAGACCGAGCGCGAGCTGCAGCACCACGCCGCGCACGACGCGCTGACCGGCCTGCCGAACCGGCGCCTCCTGCAACACCGGTTCACCACAGCGCTGCAGCGCTCCCGCCAGAGCGGGCGGCGCGGGGTGCTGCTGTTCTGCGACCTGAACCACTTCAAGCTGGTCAACGACAAGTACGGCCACGAGGCCGGCGACCAGGCGCTCCGCGAGATCGCCGGGCGGCTGCTGTCCGCCGTACGGCACGGGGACACGGTGGCGCGGCTCGGCGGCGACGAGTTCGCCGTACTGGCCGAAGAGATCGACGGCGCCGACCTGGCCGCGCTGATGCGCCGGATCGAGGACTCGGTCAACCGCCCGCTGACCGGGATCGACGTCCCGGTCACGACCAGCATCGGCACGGCGGTGGTCAGCCCGTACACCGCCGACCTCGACGAGCTCCTGCGCACCGCCGACCACGAGATGTACCAGGCGAAGCAGCGCAGCCGGGGTATCACCGCGGCAGAGTGACCAGCCCGGACAGGTACTCGGCGTCCTCGAGCAGCTGCTCGGTGACGGTCAAGCCGGTCAGCGCGTGACACAGCACCATGGTCTTCTCCTCGTAGTGCTCGTAGTCGCTGTCCTCCTCGTCGCTGAGGTCATAACCGATCTCGACCAGGAGGTCGCGCAGACCGTCCGGATCCGCCCCGTCCCGCCAGGCGGGCCGCATCGGGTCGAACCGCAACCGGATCTCGCCGTCGCGGCACCAGAGGAAGAAGCTGTCGCAGTCCACGTTGCTGGAGTGCGCCGTGACGTCGGTGCCGACGGACAGCGGGACGGCGATCGACGGGCTGGTCCCGAGGAACCCGTTCGACTCGACCAGCAGGGTGCCGCCGGGCAGGCCGATCGCACCGATCGGGTACGGGTTGTGGGTGTGGAAGGGGAAATGCCGCTCGGCGTACATTCGGAACGGGAGCAGGCCGGCGACCGATTCGATGTTCTCTGCGCCGAGGCGGTTGAGCGTCTCGATCGGGTCGAGGTCCTTCACCGAGGTCAGGCAGTAGGCGTCGTTGAGCGGGTGCCGCCGGAACCAGGTGTAGTCCGTGTAGTTCATGAACCGAGCGCCGTGAGCGCGTCGTCGGTGAGGCGGAAGGTCGTCCACTCGGACTGCGGGCGGGCGCCGAGCGCGGCGTAGAAGTCGATCGCGGGGGTGTTCCAGTCGAGGACGGACCACTCCAGGCGCTCGTAGCCGTTCTGGACGCACTCCTGGGCCAGCGCGGTGAGCAGGGCCTTGCCGAGGCCGGAGCCGCGCTGCTCGGGGCGGACGAAGAGGTCTTCCAGGTAGATGCCGTGGACGCCGCGCCAGGTGGAGAAGTTCAGGAACCACAGCGCGCAGCCGACGATCTCGCCGTCGTGTTCGGCGACGTGCGCGAACACCGCGGGCGTGGGGCCGAACAGGGCGGTGTCCAGTTGGGTCGCGGTCAGCCGGCAGGCGTCGGGCTCGCGCTCGTACTCCGCCAGCGCGTAGACCAGCTCCACGATCGCCGGTACGTCGTCCGGCCGGGCGCGCCGGATCCGCTCATCGATCTGCATGGGGCCATCCTGCCTGGTCAGCGCTCGATGCCTGGTCAGGCCTCGCGTTCGGGCGCCTTGGCCGGGCTGATGGTCTGGGGCCGCGGGGCGGACTGCTCGGCGGTGGGCCCGCTGCGGTGCGTGCTCACGTTCTGGTACGTCGAGTTCTGCAGTGCGATCGCCTTTGCCAACTCCGGGTCAGCGGCGGCCGCGGGCTGCGGGTCGCGGGCGACGACGACCCGGTCGAAGACCGGCTCCAGCTTGTCCGGGAGCAGCGTGCCGGTTTGGGTCGGGTCGGTCATCGACTCGTAGGCGGCCTGGTTCCACTCGAGCTGCTCGACCTGGTCGAAGTCCAGCCGGTACGGCGTACTCTCGGTCAGCTGCTGCAGGAACAGCTTGGTGGAGGCGCCGTTGCCCTCCCGGAACGGGTGCGCGCAGTTCAGCCGGCAGTGCACGTCGGCGATCCGGCGGACGAACTCGTCGCGGGACAGGTTCGGCCAGTCGGTGCTCTGCGCGATGGCGTTGATCCGGTCCATCCACTCGCCGGTCCGCTCGTACGCCAAGAACGTCTGGCCGAACTTCACCAGGTCGACGTCGCGGAACTCACCGGCCCACTCGTACACGTCCTGGAACAGGTGCTGGTGGATCGCCTGCAGGTGCGCCGCGTCGAAGGTGCGCGGGATGTCGACCTCGCCGCGGTCGATCTCGCCCTGCCGCATCGCGCGGATCTTGTACTCGGCCTCGCGCAGCGCGAAGGGGTCGGTGAGGCCGAGCTTGTTGCGCAGCGGGCCGCCCGGGGCGACGAGCAGGCGGTTCCAGCGCTGCATCTCCGCCGAGAGCTGCGGCTCGGGGGCCGGAGCCTGCTGCTCGGCGGCTTGGGGCTGCTGCTCGGGGGCCGGTTCGGTCACGCCCCGCCCTCGGCCGGGCTGCTCCGGCGGGTCACCTTCGCGATCGTCCGCCGCGTGTACTCGGCAGCGTCGATCCGCCCCAGCTCCCGGTCGACCAGATCGGCGACATCCTCCTGATCAGGCTCCCACCCGTCCAGCCGCCCACTCGCCAGCGCATCGCTCACACGCTGCTTCTGCGCGTCGTCCAGCGGCGCGAACAGCTCCGGCCAGCGGCGGGCGTAGCGGCACGGCTGGTACGTCATCTCAAGCACTCCTGCAGGTTCGGTGGCCAGATCTCAGCGTATCGAGCAGTTTCGTTCACTTCGGCGTCGCACCGCGGTCCGCGCGCCGTCATCCACCGGCTGAAGGCTGATCCGGACCCCCCTCTCCCCGCTCCAGGAGGATCTGTGATGTCTGTCTCCCGACGGCGTTTTCTCGGGTACGGCGGTGCCGGCACCGCCGCGGTGCTGCTCGGCACCGGTGTCTGGGACGCCTCGACCACGTACGCCGTTCCCGGCCGGGCCGGCAACCCGTTCACGCTCGGCGTGGCCTCCGGCGACCCGAAGTACGACAGCGTGGTGCTCTGGACCCGGCTGGCCACCGACCCGTTCGCCGTCGACGGCAAGGGCGGGATGCCGAACAAGCCGGTCCGGGTCGAGTACGAGGTCGCGCTCGACGAGCGCTTCCGGTTCGTCGTACGGCGGTCCAGCGTGCTCGCGACGCCGGAGCTCGGGCACTCGGTGCACCCCGAGATCCACGGGCTGCTGCCGGACCGCGAGTACTACTACCGCTTCCGCACCGGCCACGAGGTCTCGCCGACCGGCCGGACCCGGACCACGCCGCACCCGCTGACCACGCCGCGCAACCTGCGGTTCGCGTTCGCCTCGTGCAACGCCTGGCAGGACGGGTACTTCACGGCGTACGAGCACATGGCGCGCGAGGACCTCGACCTGGTCGTGCACCTCGGCGACTACCTGTACGAGTCGGGTGTGAAGACCAACAAGCGCGGCGTCGAGACCGACCCGCGGTTCCACACCGAGACCTTCGACCTGGCCCGGTACCGGCTGCAGTACTCGCTCTACAAGTCCGAGGCGCCGCTGCAGGCCGCGCACGCGGCGCACCCGTGGATCCACACCTTCGACGACCACGAGGTGGAGAACAACTGGGCCGGCGACCTGTCCCAGGCCGACACCGAGCCGGACCAGGACCCGGTGATCTTCAAGCAGCGCAGGGCGCAGGCGTTCCAGGCGATGTACGAGAACCTGCCGCTGCGGCACGAGCAGATGCCGTCCGGCCCGGACATCCGCTACCACCGGCGGCTGCCGTACGGCCGGCTGGCGGACTTCACCATCCTCGACACCCGGCAGTACCGCTCGGACCAGCCGTGCGGCGACGGCGACTCGTCGACCTGCGACGACCGCTTCGACCCGGACAACACGATGCTCGGCGGCAAGCAGCGCAAGTGGCTGCTGGACGGCTTCCGGCAGTCGCGGGCCCGCTGGCAGGTGCTCGGCAACCAGACCCCGATGGGCCAGACCGACTGGACGCCCGGGCCGGAGACCCACGTCTGGCTCGACCCGTGGGACGGTTATGTTGCCGAGCGCAACAAGGTGCTGGCCGCCGCGCAGGACAGCGGCGTCCGCAACCTGGTCGTCATCACCGGCGACCGGCACCAGAACTACGCGCTGGAGCTGAAGCGCGACTTCGCCGACCCGGACTCGCGCACGGTCGGCACCGAGTTCGTCGGTACGTCGATCACCAGCGGCGGTGACGGCGCCGACAGCACCGACCAGGGCCGGCAGTTCCTGGCCGCGAACCCGCACCTGAAGTTCTTCAACTCCCAGCGCGGCTACGTCCGGGTGACGGTCGACGAGCACCAGTGGCGCTCCGACTTCCGCGTCGTCCCGTTCGTCAGCAAGCCCGACGCCCCGGTCAGCACCCGCGCGACCTACGTCGTCGAGGACCGGCGCGCGAACGTGCACCTGGGCTGACGCGCAGCCCGGCCGAACGGGATTCAGCAACTGGAGTGCTTACTGCATCCGTATTTTGCTGTTGGATTTCGTTCGGCCGGTGCGGGAACTTGGAGCGCATGGCTACGAACAAGAACCGCAGGATCGGCGACGTCGAGGTCAGTGCGATCGGGCTCGGCGGGATGCCGATGTCCATCGAGGGCCGTCCGGACGACGAGAGCCGGTCGGTGGCGACGATCCACGCGGCGCTGGACGCCGGGATCACGCTGATCGACACCGCCGACGCCTACCACCTGACCGCGACCGACGTCGGGCACAACGAGTCTCTGATCGCGAAGGCGCTGGCGTCGTACGGCGGTGACACGTCGAACGTGCTGGTCGCGACCAAGGGCGGGCACCTGCGGCCCGGTGACGGCTCCTGGACGCTGAACGGCTCCCCGGAGTACCTGAAGCAGGCCGCCGACGCGTCGCTGAAACGGCTCGGGGTCGAGGCGATCGGGCTGTACCAGTTCCACCGGCCGGACCCGAAGACGCCGTACGAGGAGTCGGTCGGCGCGATCCGCGACCTGCTCGACGCGGGCAAGATCCGGCAGGCCGGCATCTCCAACGCGAACCCGGAGCAGATCAAGCAGGCGCAGGAGATCCTCGGCGGCCGGCTCGTCTCGGTGCAGAACCAGTTCTCCCCGGCCTTCCGGTCGAGCGAGCCGGAGCTGGAGCTGTGCGACGAGCTCGGTATCGCGTTCCTGCCCTGGTCGCCGCTCGGCGGGATCTCGAAGGCGTCGGACCTCGGCGAGAAGCACCCGGCGTTCCACCGGATCGCTCAGGAGCTGCAGGTCAGCCCGCAGCAGCTCACGCTGGCCTGGATGCTGGCCAAGTCGCCGCACGTGATCCCGATCCCGGGGTCGAGCCGGCCGGAGACGATCCGCGACTCCTCCGCCGCGGTCGACCTGGAGCTGACCGCGGAGCAGGTCGCGGAGCTGGACGCCGCCTAGGAATACCGCCGCCGGGGCGGGCGTTCGAAACGATGTTCGCCCACCCCGACAGGAGGTCTGCTGATGGAAGACATGCGTGCGTTGAGCTACGGCCTCGGCCGGCAGTACTTCGAGGAGAAGGACTACCGCGGGGCGATCAAGGCGCTGAAGCCGGTGGTCGACGAGACGCCGGACGACGTGGGCACGCGGCTGCTGCTGGCCCGCGCCTACTACCACTCCGCGCTGCTGAAGCCCGCCGAGGAGCACCTGACCGAGGTGATCGCCCGCGAGCCGACCGAGTACTACGCGCACCTGATGATGGCGCGCACGCTCGAGCGGCAGTCACGGGCCGACGAGGCGGTCAAGCACCGCCGGATCGTGGCGGCGCTGACCGGCGACGACAGTCACCTGGCCACGCACACTATTTGAGCGAGCGCTGCGCGGCGTACAGATCCGGTACGCCGGGCCGCGCGCCGAGCAGGAAGGTGCCGTTCTCCAGGTCGCCCTGGAAGTCGCGCGGCAACCCGCTCGGGTCCGACGTGAGCCCCTGCAGCCCGACCGTGAGGCTGCGGGGCGCCACGTCGGCCAGCTGAATCGCGTACGGCGTACCGCTGGTGATCCGCACGTTCCAGTGTGCGATCCGCGCGCCGAACAGCGGACCGGACGCCGCCGAACCACCGACGCGACCGTTGTTGACCAGCGTGATGTCGGTGCGCGCGTTCTCGAACGGCATCGCCCGGTGCGTGTCGAACGTCCCCTCGGCCATCCGGCCGCGGCGCCAGACGTTGCCCGCGGACAGCCCTTCGAGATTGAGCCCGTGGTGCAGCGCTCCGGATGGCAGCGGCACCGTGAACGCCTCGATCTCGAACCCGTCGACCAGGTTGTCGTGGGCCTGCATCCGGCAGGCGAAGCTGTGGTGCGCCGACCGGCCGCCGACCACGACGTCGGTCAGCGTGACCGCCTTCGTGGTGGTGAACCCGAAGCCCAGGTCGCAGTTCTCGACGCGGACGTCGTCGGCCCAGCAGTCGTGCACCGCCTGGAAGCACAGGCCGTTCGCGCCGGGATGGCGGTTGTGGATGGTCATCGGCTTCAGCTCGTTGCGGATCGTCAGCGACTCGACGCCGACGTCGTGCACGGTCGGCCCGATCTCCCGCAGCCGCGACGGCCAGCTCGGCCTGAGGTCGTAGCGCAGCGGCTGCGCGAGTTCGACCAGGCGGTCGCCGAGGATCTTCGCGATGCGGACCGGCCACTGCAGCGTCGCGTACTGGATGTACTGACCGGCCGACCCGGTGGTCAGCTGCGGCGCCTTGACCGGCCAGTCGTACGCCGCCGTACCGGGGACGTCGCCGGCCAGGTGCTTGAGGACACCGGCGTCGGCCGGGTTGTCGGTCTCCAGTACGACGAGGTCGCCGGCCTTCAGGCTCGCGGTGCTGGACACGAGCAGCGTCCGCTGGCCGCGCGACGCGGCGCCGACCTCGGCGAGCGTGTCGCCGAGCAGCCAGCCCTCCGACGCGGCGAAGTCCTCCGCCTCCGACTTGGCCTTGCGCTCCGGCGCGATCACCCAGATCTGGCCGCCGGTCCACGACCAGCGGCTCTGCAGGCTCGGCTGGAGGTTCGGGCGGTAGCTCTCCTCGAGCGGCCGGGTGAAGTGCAGGATCGTGCGGTCCCGGCCGGAGCCCTTGAGCACGACGTTCGACCAGTGGATCCAGACCGGTGAGTCGAGGCGGTAGACGCCCGGCGGGACGAGGACGGTGGCGCCGCCGTGCGTACCGGCGTACTGGACTGCTTTGTTGAAGGCTGGGGCGGCGTCGGTGCTGCTGCCGGGGCGGGCGCCGAAGTCGGTGACCTTCACGACCTTGCGCGGGCGGCTCGGACGTTCGCCGCCGCGGTAGCCGGCGTGCGAGATGTCGGGGATCAGCGGGTGCGTGCCGGGCGTCTCGGCCCACTCGGCGAGCAGTTCGGTGGAGGCGTCGCGTCGGCCGTACTGGCTGGCCTGGGCGGGCGCGCCGGAGAGTAGTCCGGCGGCGGGAATCGCGGCGGCGCTGCCCAGGACGAGGCGGCGGGAGAGCATCATGAACGAACTCCTCGGGGCGGAAGGGGTTTCGCAGGGTGGGACCAAGTTTCACTGGGCGGACCGGAATAGACAAGAGCTGGAAATAGTTCAATAATTAACTACCTACTTCGAGGAGAACCCTGATGCAGTTCGGCATCTTCAGCGTCAGCGACGTGACGCAGGACCCGACCACGGGCACGACCGTGTCCGAGGCCGAGCGGATCAAGGCGATGGTGACGATCGCGCTGAAGGCCGAGGAGGTCGGCCTGGACGTCTTCGCCAGCGGCGAGCACCACAACCCGCCGTTCGTGGCGTCGTCCCCGACCACCATGCTCGGCTACATCGCGGCCCGCACCTCGAAGCTGATCCTGTCCACCTCGACCACGCTGATCACCACCAACGACCCGGTGAAGATCGCCGAGGACTACGCGATGCTGCAGCACCTGGCCGACGGCCGGGTCGACCTGATGATGGGTCGCGGCAACACCGGCCCGGTCTACCCGTGGTTCGGCCAGGACATCCGCAACGGCATCCAGCTCGCCGTCGAGAACTACGCCCTGCTGCGCCGCCTGTGGCGCGAGGACGTGGTCGACTGGGAGGGCAACTTCCGGACCCCGCTGCAGGGCTTCACCGCGACCCCGCGGCCGCTCGACGGCGTCCCGCCGTTCGTGTGGCACGGCTCGATCCGCTCACCGGAGATCGCGGAGCAGGCGGCGTACTACGGTGACGGCTTCTTCCACAACAACATCTTCTGGCCGGCCTCGCACACCGCGCAGATGATCGGCCTGTACCGCCGCCGCTTCGAGCACTACGGGCACGGCGCCGCCGACCAGGCGATCGTCGGCCTCGGCGGCCAGGTCTTCATGCGGAAGAACTCCCAGGACGCCGTCCGCGAGTTCCGCCCGTACTTCGACAACGCGCCGGTCTACGGCCACGGGCCCTCGCTGGAGGACTTCACCCGCGAGACGCCGCTGACCGTCGGCAGCCCGCAGGAAGTGATCGAGCGGACCCTCGGCTTCCGCGAGCAGTTCGGTGACTACCAGCGCCAGCTGTTCCTGATGGACCACGCCGGTCTGCCGCTGAAGACGGTGCTCGAGCAGCTCGACATCCTCGGCGAGGAGGTCGTGCCGGTCCTGCGCAAGGAGTTCGCGGCGCTGAAGCCGGCGCACGTGCCGGACGCGCCGACGCACGAGTCGCTGAAGACCGCGGCCGAGCGGGCGCACTCGCTGGAGTCGCTGTCCACGCCGGAGTCGGTCGCGGAGGGAGTCGAGCGATGAAGGCGCTGCCGCGTCCCGCCGGCGAACGCACCATCGCGGTGGTGACCGCCGGGCTGACGACCCCGTCGTCGACCCGGCTGCTCGCCGACCAGCTCGCCGCCGCCGTCCGGGACACCCTGGACGGCCGCGGGGTGCCGCACCGGATCGTCGTCGTCGAGCTGCGCGACCACGCGCACGACCTGACCAACAACCTGCTCACCGGCTTCCCGTCGGCGGCGCTGCGCGAGGTGCTGGAGACGGTCGTCGAGGCCGATGCGCTGATCGCGGTCACGCCGACCTTCAGTGCGTCGTACAACGGGCTGTTCAAGATGTTCTTCGACGTGCTCGACGACAAGGCGCTGGTCGGCAAGCCGGTCCTGATCGGCGCGACCGGCGGGACCGAGCGGCACTCGCTGGTCCTGGAGTACGCGCTGCGGCCGCTGTTCGCCTACCTGCAGGCGGTCGTCGTACCGACCGGTGTGTACGCCGCGTCGTCGGACTGGGGGCCGCACGCGGCCGCGCTGAAGACGCGGGTCGAGCGGGCGGCGACCGAGCTCGTCGACCTGGTGACGGCCCGGCCGGCGACCGGGGCCGTGGACCCTTTCGCGAACCCGACGCCGTTCGAGGACTTGCTGAACAACTAGAAATGTCGAGGGCCGCTGACCGGATCCGATGTAGCGTCGGAAGGCCGATCAGCGGCCGCTCGTTCGTTCAGGAGTCCACATGAAGTACGTCGTACTGATCTACTCCAGCCCGCGGCCGTGGGGCCACCCGACCGGCGACTTCATGCCGGAGCACCAGGCGCTCCCGCAGGCCGAGCGCGACCAGCTCAACAGCTCCTTCGAGACTCTGCTGGGCGATCTCCAGTCGAAGGGCGAACTGCTCGGCGGCGAAGCCCTCGGCGACCCCGCGACCGCCAAGCTCTACCGCTGGTCCGGCCGCGCCGTCGTCACCGACGGGCCGTACTCGGAGTCCAAGGAGCACCTCGCGGGGCTGTTCCTGATCGACGTCTCCCCCGAACGCGCCGAGGAGGTCGGCCAGGCCTTCGCAGGGCCGGGCGAGACGGTGGAGATCCGCCCGATCCACTCGTTCGACTAGGGCGTGCCTCTTAAGGCATCAGCTGGCCGCCGTTGACCTCGACGATCTGGCCGGTGACGTAGGAGCTCATCGCGTCGCTGGCCAGGTAGAGGATGGTGCCGACGCACTCGTGCGGCGTACCGGTGCGGCCCATCGGGATCGTGCCGAGCATCGCCTTCAGCTGCTCCTCGCCGGTGTGCCGGTCGTGGAACGGGGTGCTGATCACGCCCGGGGAGATCGCGTTCACGCGGATGTTGTCGGGCGCGAGCTCCTTGGCCAGGCCGTGCGTGAAGGTGCTGACCGCGCCCTTGCTGGTCGCGTACACGACCGACCCGCCGCCTCCGCCGTGCCGGCCGGCGATCGAGGTGACGTTCACGATCGCGCCGCTGCCCTGCGCGCGGAACACCGGCACGATCCGGCGGCTCATCGCGAACACCGAGGTCAGGTTCACGTCGATGATCCGGCGGAACTCGTCGTCCGGTACGTCGGTCACCGGCGACCGCTTCACCAGGTCGCCGGCGTTGTTGACCAGTACGTCGATCCGCCCGTGCTTGGCCAGCACCGCGTCGATCAGCGCTCCCGCCGCGTCCGGGTCGGCCAGGTCGGCCTGGTGGACGGACCCGTCGCCGCCGGCCGTCTGCACGGCGCTCAGCGTGTGCTTCGCCCCGGACTCGTTCGCGTGGAAGTGCAACGCGACCGTCGCCCCCGCCTCCGCGAACCCGACGGCCGCAGCCGCCCCGATCCCACTACTGGCGCCGGTGACGAGCACAACCTGGTCCGAGAAGTCGAGAAATCGCATTCCCCCATCCTGCCCAATGACAGAGTTCCCAAAGGTTTTGGGGCCGCCCGGTCTGGACTGAGGAGGGAGGGAGCGCAGCGACCGACCGACGAGGGAAGACCGGGCGAGAAAGCCCCAAAACCCGCGGCGACGAAGTCGACGCCAAAAGTACTGAGACAGGCCGGTGAACGAGTTGCGGTTGTTCCGCCGGAGGTATGTTCGACGAATGGGTTACGACCTGGCGACGCTCGAGCTGCGGCGGTGGCGTGTGGCTGACGCGTTGCGCTTGACCGCGGCGCACGCAGACCCGGACATGGCGAACCAGGGCGGCATCCGCGATACCGCGAGCGCCGTCGACTGGATCGGCCGGGTCGCCGATCTCGACAACGGGCACGTGTACGCCGTCGCGGACGCCGACGACCACCCCGTCGGCTGTGTCGCGGTGACCAACATCGATCGCCACCAGGTCGGCTGGACGTGGTACTGGACGATCGCCGCGGTCCGCGGTCAGGGCATCGCCCGCGACGCCCTGCGCGCGCTCGCCGACTGGGCACACCACGACGCCGGGCTCTACCGCCTCGAGCTCGGTCACCGGACGAACAACCCGGCCTCCTGCGGTGTCGCCGCGGGCGCCGGGTTCCTGTACGAGGGCCTGGAGCGCGAGCGCCTCGCCTACGACGGCACCCGGTACGACGTCGAGCGGCACGCCCGCCTCGCCTCGGACCCGCTGGAGAGTCCGCAGCGCCCGGTCACCATCAACACCTGACGCTCTCAGGCGACGCGCGCCGTACTACGCGATGCTCAGGACGCCGCCGCGCCCGTCGCCAGCAGATGCTCCTTGCGAACGCCCCAAGCCCCGGCGCTGAGCAGCCACGCCCTCGCCTTCATGACCGGATGCTAGATGCTCCCCGGGTCCCGCGGACAGGCGTTGCGGGAGGCGACCGGGGCCGGGAGCCCATACGGTTGGACCATGGGCAAAGGCAACCGGCTGTCGTTCTTCTCGTTGGTGATCGGTGGGGCGGCGGGTTTCGGGTTGCTGTGGATCACACGCCGCGCCTGGGACGACTGCGGCGTCAAACTCACCGGCCCGGTCGGCAACGGCCCGACCCTGCTGTTCGTCGGCCTCCCGGTCTCGCTGGTGGTCAACATCGTCCTGTTCAGCGTCGTCTGGCGCGTGATGAAGAAGGGCGGCGGCGGCAAGTTCCTGATGCCCCTGATCGGCGCCCTGGTCGCGATCGCGATCGCCGACCTGGCCCTCTTCTCCTGGGCCGGCACGCCGGCCGGCCTGGCCGCCCCGATCTGCCCCGCGAACGTGCCGCCGTGGTGGCCGGAGTGGATCCCGACCTGAGTCAGACCGCGGGTGGCGCGTAGGAGCGCCACCGCTCCTCCACGACGTACCCGAGCGCCTCGTTCGCCCCGATGCTCGCCGCGTTGAGCGCCGCTCCTCCGGTCCCGAAGACGGTGACTCCCTCGTCGAGCAGCGCGAGGACCGAGGCTGCCTTGACTGCTTGCCCCAGGCCACGGCCGCGGTAACTGGCAAGCACCGAGGTGAAGCCGGTCTCCCCGAGCCGCTGGTCGCCGGCGCCCTTCAGGCTAATGGTCGTTGCCGCGACCAACCGTTCCCCGTCGAGCGCGCCGAAGACCCGGCCTTCGCTCCACAGCTCCCGGATCGTCGCGAGCGACCCGACGACCCGCTCGGTTGCCGGCGTGTACGGATAGTCCGCCTCGTTCGCCTTCTCCAGCGCGTGCAGTTCCTCGGCGTACGACGAGTCCAGCTCTCGTACGACGACGCCCGTCACCCGTCGCACCGCCGCGTCGAGCAGCGCTAGGTCGGGGTCGCGCAGCCGCGCACCCCAGGACTCGCCGACGACGGTGTACCCAGCGGCCTCCAGCTCGACGCAGCGCGGGTCGTCGGCGCGAAGCACCTCGTATCTCATCCGGTGATGCCCAACCGACGCGCCAGCGCTTCCGCGTCGTACGGGGCGTGGACCTTCACGTCGTTGTCGAAGTAGGCGTACACCTCGCGCTGACGGCGTGGCGCTGGCGTGCCGACGCGTTGGCCGTTCGTCGGGGTGCGTCCGCCGTGCCAGGTGTTGATGCGTCCGGCCCAGCGGTCTAGGGCGGCGTCGTCGTAGCCGCTGACGTAGAGCTCGTCGGCGCCGTGGAGGCGCACGTAGACGAAGTCCGATGCGGTGACGTCGTCCAGCATCGGCCACTTGCCGGCGGTGTCGGCGCAGACCAGGGCGATGTCGTGGTCGCGCAGCAGGTCGACGAACCGGCTGTGCTCGTACGACGGGTGCCGCACCTCCAGCGCGTGCCGGACCGGCTGGTCGACCGTTGCCTCCAGCAATGATCGGTCGTTCATCCGCTCGTCGTGCTTGCGCGCCAACGCAGCCGCTTCACCCGTCGTCCGCGGCAGCAGCTCGAAGAAGCGTGCCAGCCGGTCCTCGTCGTACCCGAGCGTGCCGGGCAGCTGCCAGAGCACCGGCCCGAGCTTCTCCCCGAGCGCGAGCACGCCGGAGGCGAAGAAGTTCGCCAGCGGCGTCGCGACGTCCTCGAGCTTCTTCATCTGGGTGATGAACCGCGGCCCCTTGACCGCGAACACGAACCCGGGCGGCGTCTCGTCGTACCAGCGCCGGTACGACGAGACCTGCTGCAGCGAGTAGAACGAGCCGTTCAGCTCGATCGAGTTCAGCCGCCGCGACGCGTACTCCAGCTCGGCGCGCTGCGGCAGCCCGTCCGGGTAGTAGACCTTGCGCCAGGGCGCGTACCGCCACCCCGAGATCCCGACCCGGTACGGACTGTCCGGCCAGCGCTCCACCAGCGATCAGCCGAGCTTGCGCAGCAGCGGTACGACGTCCTCGGTGAACTGGGTCAGGAAGCGCTCCTGGTCGTGGCCGGGGCCGTGCACCACGAAGTGGTTGAAGCCGGCGTCCAGGTACGGCTGGAACTGGCGGACGACCTCTTCGGGGTCGGAGGCGACGATCCAGCGCTTCGCGACCTGCTCGATCGGCAGCTCGTCGGCGAGCCGCTCCATCTCGGTCGCGCTGTCGACGCTGTGCTTCTGCTCGGGCGTCAGCGACAGCGGCGCCCAGAAGCGGGTGTTCTCCAGCGCGTGCTCCGGGTCGCGGTCGTAGGAGACCTTGACCTCGAGCATCCGGTCGACGTCCTCGAACTTCTTGCCGGCCTTCTCGGCGCCCTCGCGGACGGCCGGCATCAGCTTGTCGTTGTAGAGCTCCATGCCCTTGCCGGAGGTCGCGATGAACCCGTCACCCACGCGGCCGGCGTACTTGGCGACCAGCGGTCCGCCCGCGGCGACGTAGATCTTCAGCGGCGTCTCCGGACGATCGTAGATCGACGCCTCGACGGTCTTGTAGAACGGCCCGTCGGAGCTGACCGTCTCCTCGGTCCACAGCGCCCGGATCAGGTCGACGGACTCGCGCAGCCGCGCGAACCGCTCCTTGAACTCGGGCCACTCACGACCGGAGACCGCGATCTCGTTCAGCGCCTCGCCGCTGCCGACGCCGAGCATGATCCGGCCCGGGTACAGCACGCCCATCGTCGCGAACGCCTGCGCGATCACGGCCGGGTTGTAGCGGAAGGTCGGCGTCAGCACCGAGGTACCGATCAGGACCCGGTTCGTGCGCTCACCGACGGCGGCCATCCAGGCCAGCGCGAACGGCGCGTGGCCGCCCTCGTGCCGCCAGGGCAGGAAGTGGTCGGAGACGGTGACGCTGTCCAGCCCGAGCTCCTCCGCGCGTACGGCGTACTCGACCAGCTCGCGCGGCCCGAACTGCTCCGCCGACGCCTTGTACCCGATCCGAATGCTCACCCTGCTGCTCCTCCGTCGTAGTCGGTCCACCGAGTGACAACCCACGCGCCGCACGTTCTATGCCGCCACCGTACTGCGCGGGTGGGCCCGGTGATCGCGGAGGAGTCAGGGGGTCTGCGCCCAGATGTCGTTGATCACCCGCTGGGCCTGGGTCTGGTCGCCGGTGGCGACCGCTCCGACCAGCCACCAACGGCCGGCCGGCCCGCGGAAGGCGTGGCTCAGGGTCACCTGGTACCGCTTGCCGCCGGCGCCGAACCAGGTCCGGTCGCCGCGGGGCGTCGTCGGCGCGGTGGCCTTGAACTCCTTCGTCCAGTCCGCGTCGAACGCCGCCCGGCCGGCCAGGCAGGCCGCCCGCTCGCCGCACGGCCGGACCGCGATCCGCAGGTCGACCTCGGCCTGGCCGGGGTCGGAGCGGGTCAGCGCCCGGCGGTAGATCGTGGTCGAGGACTCCCCCGACCGGTCCTCGTCGAGCAGCGGCGGCCGCGGGAACCCGAACTCGAACGGCAGCTCGAGGCTGCGAGTCGAGTAGACCTCCGGGCCCTTCGGGTAGACCGCGCCGACCAGACCGACGTACGGCGCGGGCTCGAAGCGCTGGCCGCCGAGCGGCTTCGGCAGGCCCGGCGCGAGGACGCCGGTCGGCAGCGCGCCCGGGCTGACCGCGGGCTGCGGCGGCGCCGTCGGCTCGGTCTCGCTGGTCGCGCTGCGCACCGCGGCCCCGACCGAGTACGCGGCGCTGAACACGATCAGCACGGCGACGGCGGCGACGCCGTACACCCACCACTTGGTCTTCACTTCGCCTCCCAGATCGCGCGGTCCGCGAGCGCCAGTGCGGCCTGCTCGGCCTTGTCGGGGTTCACCGGGTGGGCCTCGTAGTCGACCTGGACGATGACGTCGGCGCGCAGCACGACGGCCGAGACCTTCCACTGCTCGCCGCCGGTCCCGGCCACCCGCTCGACGCGGGTCGGGTACGGCCGGCCGGCCTCGAGCTCGCCGTTCTCCCGGTCGAACGCCTTGCGCGCGACCTCGTCCGGCGGGTACGGCGGCTGACCGCTGCCGGCGAGCTTCCCGCCGTACGGCGTGACGCGGACGTTGACGGTCGCCGCGGTGAAGGTCTGCTGACCGCTCTCCTCGGCGACCGCGCGGCAGCGCACCTCACCGGTGCCGGTCTGCGCGAACTCCTCAGAAGATGCCTTGGGCAACAACCCGGCGATGCTGCCGAGCCGCTGGCACAGGTCGGCCGGAAGTTTGCGGGCCGCCGCGACGTCGTCCTCGTGCACCGGCTGCCCGGCCGCGAACCCGATCCCGAGCCCCGCGATCAACGCCACCCCGGACGCGATCAGCGCCCCTCGCACCACTCCACTGCCCCAGACCCCAGCCACCTGGAAGCTCCCTTTCGGCCGCCGACAACGCGTCTTAGACGAGCGTGACCAGGGTCTGGTTCCGTCTCAGCCGAGCAAAGTTTTGACGGTGCCACCGGACTCGCTCAGCTTGGAGCCGAGGCCGGACAGCGCCTCGCCGACCGACGCGAGGATGCCCGACAGGTCCTGCAGGTTGCCGGCCAGGCTCTCGATCTCGGTGGCGACACCGCTGACCTGACCACTGCCGTCGTTCAGCCGCTTGGCTGCCGCGTCACCGATACCGGGGATCTTGTCCAGCTCGCCGGCCAGCCCGGACAGCATCCCGGCCGCGTCCTTCAACCGGTCGCGGGCCGCGTTCATCGTGGTGGCGCTGCCGCTGAGCGCCTTCCGCGCGCCGCCCTCGCCGTCGTCCCCGACCAGCGCACCGGCCGCCTTCGCCGCCTGCTCCCCGGCCTCGGCCAGCCCGCCGCCTATCGTCTTCAGCAGGTCCGGCAGCTTGCCGATGAACCCGAGCGCGTCGTCCGGCAGCTCCTTGACCAGCTTCAGCACCTTCTCGAAGTCGTCGGAGTTCTCCAGCACGAACCCGACGGCCTTCTTCACGTCACTGAGATCCCGCCCACCGAGCAGATCACCGATGTCCATGCCGGAAAATGTAGTCCCGGCCCGCCGCCGCCCCCGATTAACACCCCGAGGCCGTCTCGTTGTATCGTTTTCGTCGTTGCCTGCGCTCGTAGCTCAACGGATAGAGCATCTGACTACGGATCAGAAGGTTGGGGGTTCGAATCCCTCCGAGCGCGCCAGCAAAGCCTCAGGTCACCAGGTGGACGACCTGAGGCTTTGTCGTTTCCGGACCCCGGACGACGTGGGCCTTCGGCAACCTGTGCAGGCGAAACCCGGTTGAGGTCGCGGGGCGCCGGTGCGATGGTCCGGGGATGGAGTACTTCGTGTACGGGCGGGACCGGGCCGGTGCGTTTCCGCTCAAGGTCGCGCTGACCGAGGAGCACTGGGCGTTCATGGACGGGTACGCCGGAGCGCTGATCGCGCGTGGGCCGACGTTGACCGCCGACGATGAGGACGCCGAGACGACCGGCAGCCTGCACATCCTCGACGTACCGGATGCGGCCGCGGCCGCGCGGTTCGCGTACGACGAGCCGTACTTCCTGGGCGGGGTGTTCGACGAGGTCCTCGTACGCCGCTTCGACCGGCGGGTCGGCACCACGATGTGGGACTTCGCGAGCGCCGTACCGGGGTGGACGCGGTACCTGTTGATCGCGCTCGACGGTGTCGAGCGGGAGCTGCCGGAGTCGCACGTGATCATGGCGGGCGGGTTGCTCGACGACGACGGGAAGCCCGTCGGGCAGGCCGCACTCGTCGAGGCGCCGAGCGCGGACGAGGCGGCCGAGCTGCTTCCGGGAGCGGAAGTGCACGTCTGGCGCTTCGGCGGCAGACCCTCCGAGAACTAGACCACCCGACCCCGATGCCTCGCGTCAGAACCACCCGGCGCGGGGCTTCAGCACGTTCAGTAGCCACTGACGCCAGGAAACTTCCGGTGGAAAGCGGTTGTCGGCGGAACTTTGTGATCGGGCTCACGTACTCGCGGTTCTCAACACCCCACCCGGTCGCGTACGGTTAGTACCACTTGCACACTGGTATACGCCCACCACAGCGACTGGTATGCGACAGATCACACCGCCGAACAGGGGAATGAGCCGCCGATGACGACCACCGCCAGCCCTGCCCAGACCGAGGAAGCGCTCAGTGTCGAGAGCTCCGCAGCCACCACCTTCGACCTGACCGACGCCCCGACTGAGCACGCAGGCTTGCTGGCCTGGGTCGCCGAGGTCGCCGCGCTCACCCAGCCGGACCAGATCCACTGGGTCGACGGCAGCGACGCCGAGTACAACCAGCTCACCGGTGAGCTGATCGCGGCCGGCACGCTGGTCCGCCTGAACGACGAGAAGAAGCCGAACTCCTTCTGGGCCCGGACCGACCCGTCCGACGTTGCCCGGGTCGAGCAGCGCACGTTCATCTGCTCGGTCGACGAGGCCGACGCCGGCCCGACCAACAACTGGATGGACCCGGCCGAGATGAAGGCCCTGATGACGGGCCTGTACCGGGGCAGCATGAAGGGCCGGACGATGTACGTCGTCCCGTTCTGCATGGGCCCGCTGAGCGCCGCGAAGCCGATGTTCGGCGTCGAGATCACCGACTCGGCGTACGTCGTCGCCTCGATGCGGATCATGGCCCGCACCGGCGCCGAGGTGCTCGCGAAGATGGGCGCGGACGCGCCGTACGTCCCCTGCCTGCACTCGGTCGGCGCACCGCTGGAGGCCGGCCAAAAAGACGTCATGTGGCCGTGCAACGACGAGAAGTACATCGTCCAGTTCCCCGAGGAGCGGACGATCTGGTCGTACGGCTCCGGCTACGGCGGCAACTCGCTGCTCGGCAAGAAGTGCTACTCGCTGCGGATCGCCAGCGCGATGGCCCGCGACGAGGGCTGGCTGGCCGAGCACATGCTGATCCTGAAGCTGATCTCGCCGGAGAAGTCGGTGCACTACGTCGCGGCCGCGTTCCCGAGCGCCTGCGGCAAGACCAACCTGGCGATGCTCGACCCGACCCTGGACGGCTGGGAGGTCGAGACCCTCGGCGACGACATCGCCTGGATGCGCTTCGGCGAGGACGGCCGCCTGTACGCCGTGAACCCGGAGTTCGGCCTGTTCGGCGTCGCGCCGGGCACCGGCTGGAAGACCAACCCGAACGCGATGCGCACCATCGAGAAGGGCAACTCGGTCTTCACCAACGTCGCCCTGACCGACGACGGCGACGTCTGGTGGGAGGGCTACTCCGAGACCCCGCCGAACCACCTGACCGACTGGAAGGGCCGGGACTGGACGCCGGGCAACGGCGAGCTGTCCAGCCACCCGAACAGCCGGTTCTGCACGCCGATCCTGCAGTGCCCGATCATCGCCGACGAGTACGACGACCCGAACGGCGTCCCGATCTCCGCGATCATCTTCGGCGGCCGCCGCGCGACCACGGTCCCGCTGGTCACCGAGGCGCGGAACTGGCAGCACGGTGTCTTCATGGGCGCGGCGCTGTCGTCGGAGACCACCGCGGCCGCGGTCGGTGAGGTCGGCGTGGTCCGCCGCGACCCTATGGCGATGCTGCCGTTCCTCGGCTACAACGCCGGCGACTACCTGAACCACTGGCTGACCGTCGGCAAGGAGCATGACGCCGAGAAGCTGCCGAAGGTGTTCTACGTGAACTGGTTCCGCAAGGACGACGCGGGCAAGTTCGTCTGGCCGGGCTTCTCGGAGAACAGCCGGGTGCTCAAGTGGATGATCGACCGGATCGAGGGCCGCGCGGCCGCGGACGAGACGCCGGTCGGCGCCGTACCGACCGCGGACGCGCTCGACGTCAGCGGGCTGGACCTGACACCGGAGGCGCTGCAGGTCGCGCTGAACGTGGACGCCGAGGAGTGGAAGGCCGAGCTGCCGCTGATCGAGGAGTGGTTCGCCAAGCTCGGCGACACCGTCCCGGCCGAGCTGCGGCTCGAGCTGGACGCGCTGCGCAGCCGCCTCGGCGCCTGATGAACGCCGGCGGCTGACCGGAAGCCAGTACGCCGGAGCGCGCGAAGCGCCTCGTCCCGTGATCGGGGCGGGGCGCTTTCGCCCGTCAGGAGGTCGTGGCGCCGGGTCAGAGGCGCGGTGGCGCGATGCGGTCGACCGGGAGTCGTGCGGTGAGCTCCTGGCTGTTCGGCCCGTCGTACTGGACCACGGCGACCCACCCGTCTCCGCAGTGCAGCCTGCTGACCAGCCAGGCTGGTCGCCAGGCGCCGTCGACGTAGCAGGCGACATGCGCCGGCAGCGACAACTGGAGGAACAAACGGAGGTCGTACACCTGCGGTCGGACGGCTGAATCCGTCACCGCCACCACACCCTTTCGTGAGGTCAAAGGCTTCTCCTGCGCCCGCTCCTCACCGCGGCCTCACCCGCCGGGCACCTCCCCAGTTACCCACCCCGAAACCCCGCCACACCTGCAGCCACGCCGTTGGGGCACTTATGTTGGCCAGATGAAACTTGGTGTGATGCTGCCGGTCGGCGAGGGCGACGGACCGGACGGACAGATGCCGCGATGGGCCGACACCCGCGAGATCGCGCTCGCGACCGAGCAGAACGGCCTCGACTCGGTCTGGCTCGCGGACCACTTCTTCTACCGCGACGCGGCCGGTACGACGCACGGCATGCACGAGGCGTGGACGCTGCTCAGCGCGGTCGGGGCGCTGACCGAGCGGGTCGAGCTCGGCACGATGGTGCTCTGCTCGACGTTCCGCGACCCCGGGCTGGTCGCGCAGATGGCCGCGACGCTGGACGAGGTGTCGGGCGGCCGCGTGATCCTCGGTGTCGGCGCCGGCTGGCACGACCCGGAGTACGAGGCGTTCGGGCTGCCGACCGACCACCGGGCGTCCCGGTTCGCGGAGTGGATCGAGATCGTCGCCCGGCTGATCCGCGGCGAGACGGTGACCAGCAAGGGCACGTACTACGCGGTCGACGAGGCCGCGCTGGCCCCGATGCCGGAGCGGCGGATCCCGATCCTGGTCGCCTCCCGGCAGCCGCGGATGCTCGACCTGACCGCGCAGTGGGCCGACCAGTGGAACACCGCCTGGTTCGGCGCGATCGACGACAAGCTGCGCGGCCGGCTGGCCGACTTCGACAAGGCGCTGGCCCGGAACAACCGGCCCGCCGCAGAGGTGGCCAAGACGGTCGGTCTGACGATCCGCGACCCCGAGCAGCGCGACGCCGGCGACCCGAGCGGGTTCGCCGGAACCGTCGAGGAACTCGCCGCCGTCTTCACGGCGTACGCCGAACTGGGGGTCGAGCACCTGATCGTCGGGCTGGAGCCGGTGACGACGCGCTCGGTGGAGCGGCTGGCCGCGGCGAAGCGGCTCGCGTTCGGCTGAAACTCGCCGTCAACGCGAAGAGCCGCCAGCGGGTGCTGGCGGCTCTTCGTACTGCGGAGGCGGCGAGATTTGAACTCGCGAGAGGGGTTTACCCTCAACCCGCTTAGCAGGCGGGCGCCATCGACCGGACTAGGCGACGCCTCCTCCGACGGTCCCTCACGGGACGCGACGACGCCCAAGACTATCCGGCGAGACGCCGTCGGGGCAAAGCGGGCTCCGCAGCACGCGGCGCGGCCGGATCAGGACGCCTTGGGAGTGTTGCCCGGGCCCCCTGTAATCTGGCCGAATCGACGGGGGTCGAAGCCGGAGTCAACCGAGGAGGCCGTGACGGCGTCTGTAGTAGCGGGTAGCTGATCCCACCCGGACTCAGCCTGCCCTCAGGCCCGCCTGTCGCGGGCCCGTATCGCCGCCACCCGTCGTCGATCCCAGGGAAACGGAGCCATGTCGCGGAGCACTCGCGCAGCCGGCCGGAGGTCTGCACCCAAGGCCAACCGGTCGCGCCACAAGGCGCACCGGACCCGTACGGTCTCCAAGGCGATCGGGCTCACCCTGATCAGCGCCCTGGTCCCGGGGTCGGGCTTCGTGATGGGCGGCCGGACCAAGCTCGGCGCCTTCGTGATGACGCTCAGCGTCGGCCTGCTCGGACTGCTCGCGTTCATCGGCCTGACCAAACGTGACGCCGTGCTCACGCTGGCGGTCGACCCGAGCCAGCTGCTGATCGCGACCGCCGCGGTGATCGTGCTCGGCCTGCTCTGGATCTGGATCGTGGTCGCCTCGCACAAGCTGCTCCGCCCGGTCAGCCTGACCGCGGTCGGCCGGCTGGCCGGCTCGGCGTTCGTCGGCCTGCTCTGCTTCGGCATCGCCGTACCGACGACCGTCGCCGCGCAGTCGGTGATGGCCCAGCGCGACCTGGTCGGCAGCGTCTTCGCCTCCGAGGGCAACTCCAAGAGCGCGACCCGGCCGAAGGTCGAGGACAAGAAGGACCCCTGGGAGAACACCCCCCGGCTGAACCTGCTGCTGCTCGGCGCGGACGACGGCGCCGGCCGCGAGGGCACCCGGACCGACACGGTGATGGTCGCCAGCATCGACACCAAGACCGGCGACACCAAGCTGATCTCGCTCAGCCGGAACTGGATGCGGATGCCGTTCCCCGAGGACTCACCGCTGCACAAGTTCTACCCGGACGGCTTCTACGACCCCGACGGCCCGGCCGAGCAGCCCGAGTTCTACCTGGACGCGATGTACCGCAACCTGCCGGCCGCGCACCCGGGCGCGCTCGGCGCCTCGGACAACGAGGGCGCCGACGTGCTCAAGGTCTCGGCGGGCGCGGCCCTCGGCCTCGACATCGACTACTACATGCAGGTCAACCTCAAGGGCTTCGAGTCGATCGTCGACGCGCTCGGCGGCATCTCGGTCAACATCAACTACAAGGTCCCGATCGGCGGCGACTACAAGGGTCCCGGCTCGGCCGACGACATCCTGCCCAAGGCCTACCTGCAGCCCGGCCCGGACCAGAAGCTGGACGGGCACGACGCGCTCTGGTTCGCCCGCGGCCGGTACGGCCTGGACGACGCCTCCCGGCAGGAGCGGCAGCGCTGCACGATCCACGCGATCGTCGGCAGCGCGAACCCGAGGACGCTGGTCACGAAGTACCAGCAGATCGCCTCGGCCAGCAAGAAGCTGCTGCAGACCGACATCCCGCAGGAGATCCTGCCGGCCTTCATCGAGCTCGGGCTCAAGGTGAAGGGCGCCAAGGTGACCAACGTCGACCTGAACAAGAAGAAGAACTTCCCCAGCGGCCAGCACCCGAACTACGAGGCGATGGCCGAGATCGTCCAGAACGCGATCGCGAACAAGAAGCCGGTCGCCTCGACCACCGGGACGCCGACCCGCAAGCCGTCGTCGGGCAAGCCGGTCACTCCGGCGAAGCCGCCGGCCGGCGGCACCGAGGACCTCGCGGACGCCTGCGCCTACCACCCGGCCAACCCCTGAGCCTTGACGTCACCCGAGCGGTGGCGCCGCCGTACCGGGTGAGATCCTGATGCGATGCGTACGACGTACCGGATGCGGGCCGGCCGTTTCCTCGGAGTCCTGGCCGCCGGGTTGATCCTGCTCGGGCTGGCCGCGATCCTCTGGGCGGTCGGGCTGCCGGACGCGGTGGTCGCCGTGTTCCTCGTCCTCGGCGGGCTGGTCGCGCTGCTCGGCCTCGGCATCCTGCTCCGGCCGCCGGTGCTGCTCAAGCTCGCCGCGGACCAGATCGAGGTCCGCGGCGTGAAGACCGACTGGACCGACGTGACCGAGGTCGGCCGGGTCGAGACCACGCACGGCGAGGCCGTCGTACTGCGGACCAAGCACAAGGACGGCTCGATCCTGATCCCGGTCCGCTGGCTCGCCCCGGGCCGCGACGAGCAGCTGGCGGCCGACCTGCGCGAGCGCCTGAACAAGGCGCACGGCTACACCATCTGGGACGGTACTGCCGGGGAGAACGCCGATCGCGCAGAATGATCCGTGGTGGATTTTGTCCGGATCTGAGCGAAGGAGTCGCCCGTGCTGTCGTTCGAGCTGTCTGCGGAGGAACTGAGCGTCTACCAGGGCACCAACCCGCGCCCGGACGACTTCGACGCGTTCTGGGACAAGGCGCTGGCCGAGCTGGCCGGGATCGACGCCGACGCGTCGTTCGTGGACGCGACCGACTTCCCGCTGACCACCGCGACCGCGCAGCACCTGTACTTCAACGGCACAGGCGGCTACCGCGTGCACGCCAAGGTGATCCGGCCCGCTGAGCCCACCGGACCCGCCGTCCTGATGTTCCACGGGTACGGCGGCGAGCAGCCGCGCTGGGTCGACCTCCTGCCGTACGCCGCCCGCGGCTTCACCGTCGCGGCGCTCGACGTACGGGAGCAGGTCGGGTACCGCACCGCCTCGCAGGAGCCGAACAGCTTCAGCCTGCACAACCACCTGGTCCACGGCCTCGACGGCGGCCCGGACACGCTGCTCTACAAGCACGTGTTCCTCGACACCCGCCGTCTCGCCGACCTGATCCGCGGCCTGCCCGAGGTCGACGCCGCGCGCGTCGCGACCACCGGCTGGAGCCAGGGCGGCGGCCTCTCACTGGTCTGCGCTGCACTGACGCCAGAGATCAAGTACGCCGCCAGCGTCTACCCGTTCCTCACCGACTACCAGCGCGCCTGGGAGCTCAACCTGGACACGGGCCCGTACGACGAGATCACCACCTGGTTCAAGAAGCGCGACCCGCGGCACCTGCGCGAGCAGGAGGTGTTCACGACGCTGGGCTACATCGACGTACAGCACCTGGCCGCACGGATCCGGGCCGAGGTGACGCTCTTCACCGGGCTCGAGGACCAGGTCTGCCCGCCCTCCACGCAGTACGCGATCTACAACAAGCTCACGTCCGCCAAGGAACTCCGGACCTACCCGGACCTCGGCCACGACGACCTGCCCGGTGCGCACGACGACATCTACCAGCTGATCGGCGCGAAGCTGTAGGGCTGCAGCCGGGGCGGTAGACCCGCAGTACCCGCCACCACCTGACTGATTGGTGAGTACTGCGCGTCCGCCGTCGGCCTTGGTCAGTTGGCCTCTTTGCCGGCCCAGTAGTGCCAGGTCGGGGAAGCGACTGGGGATCGGGTCAGACCGTCCGGCCAGGTAGCCGGCAGGTCGTGACTCCGGGCCGCGTAGAGGATCACCTCCGAGGCGAAACGATCGCCGCGAACGGCGACCCGGGCGGCCGTCTCCGCCCGCATGTCGGCGAGGTAGTGGATGGCCGGCAGGAACTCGGCACTGAGCCGCGGACTGAGCCGGCCCACCGGGTCGTCGTCCAGCCGGATCTCGACCACCACCTGGTGCCGGTCGTTGATGCCGTCGTCCTCCTCGACGGCGTGCATGGTCCCGTAGGCCCAGCACTCGCCTTCCGGCCGGAAGAACGGTGCCAGCACGTCCGGGTGCACCTCGCTGCCCGGCACCACGATGCCGCTGCCCGGTGGCAGCACGTGGTAGCTCCCGGGTGGTGGCAGGTTGACCGGGACCAGCATGTGCGGCTGACCCATGGCGACCGCCACGCTGGCGTGGAACTCGGTGCCCTGGTCGCCCTTGCCTTCCCAGTCCGCCGGCTCCCACTCACTGACCCACAGGTGACAAGGGACCTGCGGTTGCAGGCCCTGTGCCACCAGTTCTGACAGCACCGGGTGGTACCGGTGCGCGTCGTCCCTCGGCAGGTAGCCGACCACCTTGCCCTGCACCCGGACAGCGATCGAGCGCGGGTCGAAGCGGTTGTGCGGTTCCGGGACGAGATCCGCGTCGGTGTCCAGGTCTGCTCCTCGCGCTGGGATGGGGTCGGGAAACAGGCTGCGAATCGCCTGCTCGTGCGGGGCTTCCCGCACGACCTCCTGACCACACCACAGGGCGTCTCCCCACAGACTGAACGGAATCAGTTCCATCTGTTGCCCTCCAGTCCCCGTTGACCGGTTTACTCGGCTCATCCCGTCCAGGACCCTGGCCGTTACACCGAGTGAGCGTATGAGAACTAGACTGCCCAGCCGGAGGCCTTTTCACGCATCGAAATGTGGACCTGTTGCTCAACGGTGTCCGGCCGTCCGTACTGTGGAACCAGCGCGTCTTGGGCTGCGGGAAAATCGGTGAATCACGTGCATTTGCACGGGAAGGAACGTCATGCAGGGCAGTGAAACAGTCGCTCGATCGACCGTCCGCGCAACCGCTGTGGAACAGGCCGTCGGCCGTCTCGACGGCGTCGCGCTGCGGACTCCCCTGCAGCGCAACCCGCGACTCTCCGCACGCACCGGCGCCGACGTCTGGCTGAAGCGCGAGGACCTGCAGATCGGCCGCTCGTACAAGCTCCGCGGGGCGTACAACCTCATCGCCCAGCTGAGTGCCGCGGAGAAGAAGGCCGGCGTCGTCTGCGCCTCCGCGGGCAACCACGGGCAAGGGCTCGCGTACTCCTGCCACGCGCTCGGCGTGCACGGCCGCGTCTACGTCCCGCGCACGACGCCGCGCCAGAAGCGCGACCGGATCGCCGCGCTCGGTGGGTCGCACATCGAGGTGATCATCACCGGCGATTCGTACGACGACGCGGCCGCCGCCGCGCTCGCGTTCGCCGCGGGCACCGGGGCGACCTTGGTGCCGGCGTTCGACGACCCGCGAACCGTTGCAGGACAAGGGACTGTGGCCGTCGAGATCGTCTCGCAGCTCGGGCACGCGCCCGACGTACTGGTGGTGCCCGTGGGTGGTGGCGGGCTGATCGCTGGGGTCACGACGTTCCTGGCCGAGCGGCATCCCGGCGTACGGATCGTGGGTGTGGAGCCTGCTGGTGCGGCGAGCATGGCGGCCGCGTTGGCTGCTGGTGAGCCGGTGACGCTGGAGCAGCTCGACAGCTTCGTCGACGGCGCCGCCGTACGGCGGGTCGGTGCGGCGACGCTGCCGATCGTGGCCGCGGCCGGGGTCGAGATGGTGTCGGTGCCCGAGGGTTTGGTGTGCTCGGAGATGCTGGAGCTGTACCAGACCGACGGGTTGATCGCCGAGCCCGCCGGCGCTCTGGCGGCCGCTGCGCTGGGTCGTGCCGTGGAGGTCAAGCCCGGCGAGACGGTGGTATGCCTGCTGTCCGGCGGCAACAACGACGTCAGCCGGTACGGCGAGATCCTCGAGCGGTCGCTGGTGCACGAAGGGCTCAAGCACTACTTCCTGGTGACGTTCCCGCAGGAGCCGGGGGCGCTGCGGCAGTTCCTCGACCAGGTGCTCGGGATGGACGACGACATCACGCTGTTCGAGTACGTGAAGCGGAACAACCGGGAGACCGGGGTCGCGCTGGTCGGTATCGAGATCGGGCGGCCCGGTGATCTGGACGGGTTGCTGGAGCGGATGGAGGCGGCGCCGCTGACGATCGAGCGGATCGACCCGGGGTCGCCGGAGTTCCGGTTCCTGATCTGAACGTCGTTGTGAGCCGGGACTTGATGAGAACTCTGTAATGTTCGGCTCATGCGGTTCTTCGGGAGGGATCGCAAGCTGTGAGCATGCGATCTCCACGCCTGATCTACCTGGCTGTTGCCCTCGTGCTGGCAGTGGCCGGGTTCGGGCTGACCCAGTACCTGGGTGGGCGGTCGGCGCCGGGGCTGGGCGAGACGGTCGTCGTACCGGCTGGGGCTTCGGTGTCGCCTACTCCTACTCCTGCTCCGACTGTTGCGCCGCCGAGCCGGCCCGGGGCGGATCCGGTGACGCCGGGGAGTCCGCGAACCGCGGGGGATGACGACGATCGCGACGACGACGGGATCGACGACGATCTGGACGACGATGACTGAGCTCCTGCGTCTGCGCCTGTGTCGGCCGGCCTTGTGGGGTCGGCTCTGAGAGCGCGCGGCGGCGTCAGTGCCCGCGTCCGGATCATCGGCTGGATGCTCGCCGTCCTGGCCCTCGCGGTGGCCGCCGTCGTCTTCCTGACCTGGCAGCTCCTCTCCGCGCGCTCCGACGCGTCGGCCGACGCCGAGCTGACCCACGAGGCGACCAAGTTCCGCTCGTTCTCCGGCTCTCCTGCCGCCGCGCCGTTGAAGACCCCCGAGGAGCTCCTCGACTTCTGGCTGCGGACCAACCTCCCCGACACCTCCGAAGCGTTCTTCACCGTCCTCGACGGCCGCGCCGACCACCGCAGCCTCGGCACCCCACCCGCCCGGCTCGACACCGACGCCGCGTTCGTCCAGCGCATCGCGTCGGCGACCACCCCGCAGTACGGGTGGATCGACAGCACCGCCGGGCGCGTCCGGTACGGCGTGATCCCGGTGCAGGTCGGCTCCGATCCGGTCCGCGCTCAGCTCGTGCTGCTGGAGTTCCGCGACCTGATCGCCCAGCCGTTGGAGGACGCGACCAAGGCCCTGGCCCTGATCGGCGTCATCACGCTGGCGATGGCGGCGGGCGCCTGCTGGGTCGTCACCGGCCGGGTCCTCGCGCCGATCCGGGAGGTCCGCACGACCGCCGAGCAGATCAGCGAGTCCGACCTGCGCCGGCGGATCGATGTCATAGGCAACGATGACGTGGCCCAGCTCGCGCGGACCTTCAACACCATGCTCGACCGTCTGGAGACGGCGTTCGTGGCCCAGCGCGAGTTCGTCGACAACGCCGGCCACGAGCTCCGCACACCCATCACCGTCATCCGCGGCCACCTGGAACTGATGAGCAACGACCCCCGCGACCAGGCCGCGACCCGCACCCTGGTCCTGGACGAGCTCACCCGGATGAACCGGATGGTCGACGATCTTCTGGTGCTGGCCAAGAGTGGGCGCCCCGACTTCCTCAAACTCGAGGAGGTCAACCTGACTGAACTGGTCGTCGAGGTCGTCGCCAAGGCCCGGCCCTTGGCGTCGCGCACCTGGCGGGTCGACGAGACCGCCGACACCACCATCACCGCCGACGGCCAACGCCTCACCCAGGCGTTGATGCAGCTGGTCTCGAACGCCGTACGGCACACGACGCCCGACGACCGCATCGCCGTCGGCTCGTGCGTTCACACCGCGGACGTCCCCGGCTCTCACTGTCCGTCCACTCCCCACGTGCACCTCTGGGTCGCCGACACCGGCACCGGCGTCGCCCCGAGCGACCGCAACCGGATCTTCGAGAGATTTGCCCGAGGCAACAACCAGACCCGCACCGAGGGCGCCGGCCTGGGGCTCGCGATCGTCCGCTCCATCGCCAAGGCCCACGGCGGCGAAGCCCACCTCGTCGACAACCCACCGCCGAGCCGCGGCACCCACCTCACCGACAACCCAGCACCCGGCAGCACCCCTCCAGCGAACCCCAGCCCCAGCTCTGTCGAAGACAAAGCCCCCGGCGCCCGCTTCGAGCTGGTCCTGCCGCTGACACCCACCGAGGGGACTCCCCGATGAACAGGATCCTGATCGCCGAGGACGAGGACCGCATCGCCTCCTTCGTCGAACGAGGCCTGCGCAGCAACGGCTTCATCACCACCGTCGTCCCCGACGGCGAATCGGCCTACCAGGAAGCAGCCACCGGCGCCTACGACCTGCTGATCCTCGACATCGGCCTCCCCAAGGTCGACGGCTTCACCGTCCTCCGCCGCCTCCGCGAGTCCCGCGTGAGCATCCCGGTCATCATCCTCACCGCCCGGGACAGCATCCGCGACACCGTCGCCGGCCTCGAAGGCGGCGCCGACGACTACATCGCCAAACCCTTCGCCTTCGAAGAACTCCTGGCCCGCATCCGCCTACGCCTCCGCAGCGACGCCCCCGGCACCCCCGACGCCACCATCCTGCAAGTAGGCGACCTCAGCCTCGACCTCCGCACCCGCCGAGCCTCCATCGACGGCCGCACAGTCGACCTGACCGCCCGAGAATTCCTCCTGGCCGAAGTCTTCTGCCGCCACCCCGACCAGGTCCTCTCCCGAGAACAACTCCTCTCCCAGGTCTGGGGCTTCGACTTCGACCCCGGCTCCAACGTGGTCGACGTCTACATCCGCTACCTCCGCAAGAAACTGGGCCCCACCAAGATCCAAACCATCCGAGGCATGGGCTACCGCCTCCGCACCAACTAGACCTGAGCCACCAGTACGCCGTACGCCGCCCTGGTCCCGGCCGGCCCGGTGTGCTCCCCAACCCACAGCCTGCCGACCACACCACCGCACCAACACATCGGCCCCGCCGGAGCACGGGGCCCACTTCCGGTTGAACCCCTGACCCAACTCCCACGAGACCGATGCCTACCACCCAGGCGCCACCCGCGCCCGAGCCTCACTCACCCCCGAGGCGCCGCATGCTTGGCCCCTTGCTCCACTACACCCTCACCACCGCGCGGCCGCTCAACACCAGGCTGACCGCCGGCGCGCTCGTCTCCGGCATCCGCAGCTACCTCCGATCGGTCAGCACCCTCACCAGAACCCGCTGACTGCCCAGCTCCATCACCAGCGCCCCGCGGTTGACCAGGCCCCTCGCCAACTCCCGGCCGCTCAGCACCCTCATCAACCGGCCCAGCCCCAAAGTGCTCAGAATCCATATCAGCCGGACACCCATCCCCCTGCTCATCCACAACAGGCGCAACCCGCTCCACCCGCCGCCCCTGAGCCCCATCACCCCAGGTAGCAGTATGCGGAGTCCCATCCCGCCGCTCTCGCTGCTCCGCCCCACCAGCGACCGTCCCCAACCCACCGGCGATTGCAGCGTCTCCACCCGCAACCCCACCAGCGACCGTCCCCGACCCACCGGCGACTCCAGCGTCCCCACCCGCAACCCCACCAGGCCGCAACTGCTCCGCCTCCCGCTGATGCTCAACAGCCTCCGCCCGAGCGCGCTCAGCACCCTCCCGCCGCTCAGCAGCCCCAGCCGCCAACCGCCGAGCCTCATCAGCCTTCTCCTCGGCCACAGCGCGAGCCTCCCGAGCCCGAGCCTCCACCTCATCCGCCGCAGCCCGCTCCTTCTCCGCACGCGCCGCAGCAGCCTCTGCCCGCACCTCATGCTCCTGAGCAGCCCGCTCATCCCGCCGCAGCCGCGCCTTCTTGGCAGCCCCCACCACCAGCGCAACCAAAACCACCACCACAACCACACCGACGACGATCCACAGGACGGTCATTCCGTCCATCAGCCCTCCTCGACTAGAAGTCCGCAAAGCCCGGTACCCGCCCCACCCCCACCACTAACCCGCACCTCAGTCCTCCCCACCGCCTCACCCCCGTCCGCCGAACACTCCCCACGGAGGCCCCTCGCGTACGCCGCACTGTCCCCGTCGCGATCCGTTCGGCGTACACGCAACCGCGTACCGCACCCGGTGGACCGGCCACGGCGCCGGACGTGGCCGGATGAGTTGCTGTCGATGGACCGCGGCCGATCAGCGCGTCCCTCCCCACCGAGACACACACTCGCGTACGCCGAACGTCTCCGTCGCCATCCTCGGCATACGCGCTCGGGAATCGCGACTCTCGCCCCCATCGGCCCGGCCACGGCACTGAGGTGGGCAGACCGACCACCGTTGATCGACCGCGGGCGACCGACGGGCTCCTCCCCCACGGAGGCCTCGCACTCGCGCACGCCGTACTGTCCCGTCGCGAATCGTTCGGCGTACACGCACCCGCTGACCACACCCGGTGGGCCGGCCACAGCACCAGCCGCGGCCGCTCCCAACCCCAAGCCCACCGGCCCCGGCCGACCAGCGCGTCCCTCCCCACGGAGACACCACCCGCGTACGCCGTACCGTCCCCGTCGCGATCCGTTCGGCGTACACGCGGCTGCTTACCGCACCCGATGAGCCGAGCAGACCGCCGGACGTGGCCGGTCCCAGCCGCTGCCGATGACCGCGGCCTGTGGGCGCGTCTCCCTGCGGCAACACCGCACTCGCCCGCCCGCGGCGCGACCGAGACCAGCGAGGCCATGTTGCTGGCCTGGCTGCCAGGCGGCCCGGTCGGCGTCGCGAGCTAGCAACCGTAGGCACGACGCCGTCGGTGTTCCTCGTACGGCGACACCGCACTCGCGTGCCTTCGTGCAGCCGAGACCAACCAGCCCATGTTGTTGGCCCGGGCGGGCCAGCACGATTAGCGTCGCGAAGCTCAGCAACCGCTGGTGCGACCCGTCCGGCGATCCTCCATACGGCGACACTGCACTTGCGTGACCGCGGCGCGGCCGAGACCAACCAGCCCATGTTGCTGCCCCGGCTGCCGGTCGGCACGGTCAGCGTCGCGAGCTCAGCCACCGCAGGCACGATCCATTCGGCTTACCTCCTCGGGCGATGGGTGGGCCGTCGGCCTAGGGCGCGGGGACCGGGTGTCAGGGTCGGCCTTTAGCGTCCAGCGTTGGGACCGCGCGTCGGGGTCGGTCGTTGGCGTCCAGCGTTGGAGTCGGGTGTCGGGGGTCGGTCGGTCGCTCGCTGGAGTCGGGTGTTCGGGTCGGTCGTTTGCGTCCAAGCGTTGGGGTCAGGTGTTTCGGGGGCGGTCGTTGGCGTCCAACGTTGGGGCTCGCCTCAGGAGGCGGCCGTCAAAGTCGGTTCCCGATTACGCCAGTTGACCTAGTGGCTAGAGGAGGCCTCGATGGGCTGCCCAGACGATGGCTTCTATGGCGGTTCCGAAGCCGAGGCGGTCGCAGGCGGCGCGGGTGCGGCGGCGGACTGTTCGTTCGGAGAGGTCGAGTCGGCGGGCTACTGCTTCGATGGGTAGGCCGGTGGCGATCAGGCGGAACAGGCGTAGGTCCTCGGCGTTGATTCCCCGGGGGAGAACGATCGGTGCTGTGTCCGTTGCCGTCGTGCCGCGCGGTCCGCCGTGTCGGGCGGTGTCGCGGGTTCCGGTGTGGGTTGCTGTCTCGCGTGGGATTGGGTAGATCGCTGGGTCGTGTGGGTGGGCCAGGGGTGGGGAGGCTTGGGAGTTCGACCACGTGGCGGTGGTGGTCGCGGATGCCTCGGAGGGCGGGGTGTGCGAGACGACGTGGATGTTGGGGTCGCGGGGTTGCGCGTGGGGATCACGGGGTTGCGCGTGGGGGTTGGGCTCGGGGTGCGTCGGCTGTGTGGGTGGGGCGTTGCCTGCGGGGCTGCTCGGGGTGTGAGTGCTGGGGTCTTGGGGGATGGCGTGGGGTGGTTTGTGGCGGGGGTGGGTTCGCAGGTTCGGGTGGGTGAGGGTTTCGTGGTGCAGGGCGGTCATCGGATCACCTGGTTCCGAACACCCGGGACTCGGCGGCGTCCCAGTCGGCCGGTTCTTGCTGCGGGGGGTAGGGCCGCAGACGATGGGTGGTGCGGACGAGGGCGCGCATGGCGCTCAGGTCCGGGAGGGGTTCGCCCAGGGCTCGGGCCTGGACGAGGATGTTGCCTAGGGCGGAGGCTTCTACGGGGCCGGCCAGGACGGGGAGTCCGCAGGCGTCGGCGGTCAGTTGGCAGAGAAGCTCGTTCTGGGAGCCGCCGCCGATCACGTGGATCACGTCGATTTCTTGGCCGGCGAGGGTTTGGGCGGTGCGTAGGGTTCGGCGGTAGGCGAGGGCGAGGCTTTCCAGGATGCAGCGGACGGTGGCTGCGCGGGTTGCCGGTTTGGTTTGGGCGGTGCGGGTGCAGAAATCGTCGATGCGGGACGGCATGTTGCCGGGGGCAAGGAATGTGGGGTCGTCGGGGTCGATCAGTACGGCGAAAGGTTGCGCCTCCGCTGCTTGTACGAGGAGGTCGGTCAGGTCTTCGGTTTCCCAGACGCGTAGGCATTCCTGGAGGATCCACAGGCCCATGACGTTCTTCAGGAAGCGGGTTCGGCCGTCTACGCCGCCCTCGTTGGTGAAGTTGGCTTGGCGGGCTTCGTCTGTCAGGACGGGCTCGGGGAGTTCGAGACCCGCCAAGGACCAGGTGCCTGAGGAGATGTAGGCGAAGCGCTCGCCCTCCTTCGCCGGTACGGCTACTACCGAGGAGGCGGTGTCGTGGGAGCCGACGGCGATCACCGGGACCTGCGCGGGACGTGCGGTCGCCTCGGTGACGCCTGATCGGAGTGCTGCGGCCTCGGCCGGGCGTGGGGTGAGACCCGCTTCGGTAGCTACCTCCGGGAGCACCGGGCCGATGATCTGGCCTGGCTCGCGCAGGGATGGGAGGAGCGTCGCGGGGATGCCGATGCGGTCGGCCAGGTCCTTGCTCCACGTGCGGGTGCGTACGTCGTACAGCTGGGTGGTGGAAGCGTTCGTGTGTTCTGCACCGGGGATGCCGGTGAGCCAGTAGGCGAGGAGGTCGGGGATCAGAAGGAGGTGATGGGCCTGGTCCAGGCACTGCTCGGCGGCCAACTGGTAGATGGTGTTGAAGGGGAGTTGCTGGAGGCCGGTGGTGGCGTACAGGTCCTCGGCGGGGATGGTGCGGAGGACTTCGTCCATGACTCCGTCCGTTCTGGAGTCTCGGTAGTGGACGGGGTTGCCGAGGAGCTTGCCGTTGGGGGCGATCAGGCCGTAGTCGACTGCCCAGGAGTCGATGCCGATGCCGTCGAGGGGGCCGGCGGCCGCCGCTTTGGTCAGGCCGGCGAGGGTTTCCCGGTACAGGTGGAGGATGTCCCAGTACAGGGTGCCTTGAATCTGGACCGGGCCGTTCCAGAAGCGGTGGACCTCGGTGAGCTCGAGTTGTCCTGCGCCGAGCTCGCCGACCATGACGCGGCCGCTGGACGCGCCGAGGTCTACTGCGGCCAATCGAAGGCTCATCGGGCAACGCTCCTTGGGGAGTGATGGTGTACGTCGGCTTCGCGGCTTGGGGCCGACGTCACCGGAGATGTGCTCGGGGTCAGGTGGGGTTGACGACCTCCAAGGGGAGGTGGAGGAGGCTGGAGACTGCTTGCAGGTCGGCGACTCGGTGGCCGGTGCCGAGCGCCCAGTGGTGGGCCACGCCGGAGGCTGACCAGGCGTCGGTCCACTCGCCGGGGTCGCAGGCGAAGTCAACACGGCTCGTGGTGTTGCCGATCTGGAGCAATGGGCCGGGGACGACCTTGCCTTCGGAGGCGATGAGTTTGAAGGAGCCGTCGCGGAGCTGGCCCAGGCCCAGGGCGGTGACGGGGCCGTGGGCTACGTCGAATTCGACGGAGACTCCCCAGCCTCGTTTGCCGTGGTACACACCCAGGCCGCGGAGGAGCGGCTTAGTGGAACTGATCGCGAGGTGGGCGGGGCCGTCGTGGCCCATTTCCACGACGTTGTCGGTGAAGTTGAGGGCTTGGAGCTCGGTGAAGGAGCCGCCGGCGCCGAGCTTGTCCATCATCAGCATGGCCAGTGAGGTGCGCAGCTCGTACTCGCCTGCCGCTGGGATACCCCTTGCTGTGAGCAACGATGCGCCGAGGATCATGCCGGCGGCCACGCGCTCGTGGGTCTCGCCGTCGAGGCCGCGGTGGTAGTAGGCGAGAGTGTCCAGCTGGAAGTCCTCGACCAGGCGGTCGAGGGCGACCGAGACCGTGGCGCCCCAGCGGAAGTCGTCCTCGACGACCGAGTCGTCGAGGGTGAAGACGTCCTGGGCGACCTTCATCCGCGCCTCGGTCTCGGCGGCAGTCACCTTCTCGACACGGACCCGGAGGTCGTCGATCTCGAGGATCTCGACGTGGCCGCCGAGTTGCGCGGAGACCAGGGTCGGGTCAGTGATGACGTCCATCATGCCGGGGTAGAGGTGGCCGAGCAGGCCGTGCCTGCCGTGGCGGAAGGCGGCACGGACACCCGCCGCCCTCAGCCAGCGGTGGATTCTCGTCCAGGCGCGTTCGTCTTCGAGGTGGCCGGAGACCGAGCGGAAGTCGATGCCGCAGCGTTCGAAGGCGTTCGCCATCTCGGGGAGGGGGCAGGCGCCGCAGTACGCCAGCCAGGCGCCGGTGTCGAACGTTGCATGGTCCATCGCCTCGGTGGGTTGAAGGTTGAGGAGGAGGACCGGAGCGTTGGAACGTTGAGCGATCGGGACGAGCATCGAGGCCGTCATGTACGTCGTGAGGAAGCCGACGATCAGGTCGCAGTCGGCGAGCCGCAGCTTCTCGGCTGCTGCGGCCCCCTCCTGGGCGTCGGAGATGAAGCCGACGTCGATGACCTCGCAGTCGAACTCGCCGAAACGCTCGGACACTCGGCGTGCTGAGGCTTGCAACTGCGGGAGGAGGTCGGGGAACTGGGGCCAGTACGCGCCGAGGCCGCCTGCGACGAGGCCGATGCGGGTCTTGCGTGGCTCGACCCAGGGCAGCAGTCCGCCGCCGTCGACGGACCGGCTCGGGTCAGTGCTCCACATGCTGGTTCCTCCTCGTGGGCGGGCAGGTGTCGCGGTCGCCGACGTCGAGACGGCGGATCGGGTGGGCGGTGGTTGAGGCTGTCGGGGATGCGGCCGATGAGATTGCCTGTGGTTGAGGTCGTACCGGCCGGTGAGTGATTTGGTGGAGTGGGGACATTGGAATCAGCGGAGGAAGGCTGCGGCTACGCCGGCGTCTACGGGGATGTGGAGGCCGGTGGTGTGGGAGAGGTCGCCGGCGGTGATGGCTACTACGGCGGCGGCTACGTGGTCGGGGAGGACTTCTCGTTTCAGGAGGGTTCGTTGGGCGTAGTAGGCGCCGAGCTCGGACTCGGGGACGCCGTAGACGGCTGCGCGTTTGGCGCCCCAGCCTTTGGCGAAGATGCCGGAGCCCCGGACGACGCCGTCGGGGTTGATGCCGTTGACGCGGATGCCGTGCTCGCCGAGCTCGGCGGCGAGGAGGCGGACCTGGTGGGCCTGGTCGGCCTTGGCGGCGCCGTAGGCGACGTTGTTGGGGCCGGCGAAGACGGCGTTCTTGCTGGAGATGTAGATGATGTCGCCGCCGATGGCCTGGTCGATCAGGATCTTGGCCGCGACCTTGGAGACGAGAAACGAGCCCTTCGCCATCACGTCGTGCTGGAGGTCCCAGTCGTGCTCGGTGGTTTCGAGCAGGGGCTTGGAGATCGAGAGGCCGGCGTTGTTGACGATCAGGTCGACGCCGCCGAAGGCGAGGACCGCCTGCTCGAACGCCGCGGCGACGGCGGCTTCGTTCGACACGTCGGCGCCGATCGCCACCGCCTTGTCGGTGGTGCCGATCTCTTTGGCTACTGCTTCGGCCGCGGCGGTGTCGAGGTCGGCGACGACGACGCACGCGCCCTCGGCGGCCAGCCGCTGGGCGATCGCCTTGCCGATGCCGGAGCCGCCGCCGGTGACGAACGCGACCCGGGTGGCGAGCGGCTTCGGTTTCGGCATCCGCTGCAGCTTCGCCTCCTCGAGCGCCCAGTACTCGATGCGGAACTTCTCGCGCTCGTCGATCGGTGCGTACGTCGAGACCGCCTCGGCGCCACGCATCACGTTGATCGCGTTCACGTAGAACTCGCCGGCGACCCGCGCGGTCTGCTTGTCCTTGCCGAAGCTGAACATGCCGACGCCCGGGACCAGCACGATCGCCGGGTCGGCGCCGCGCATCGGCGGGCTGACCGGCTCCTTGTGCCGGTCGTAGTAGGCCGCGTAGTCCTCGCGGTACTGCAGGTGCAGCTCCTTGAGCCGCGTCACCGCCTCCTCCAGCGGAGCGGACGGCGGCAGGTCGAGCACCAGCGGACGCACCTTCGTCCGGAGGAAGTGGTCCGGGCAGGACGTCCCGAGCGCGGCCAGCTCGCCGAGCCGCTCGCGAGCGGTGAACTCCAGCACGACCTCCGCGTCGTTGAAGTGCCCGACCTGCGGGTTGTCCGTCGACGCGAGCCCGCGGATGACCGGCGCGAGCGCCGCCGCGCGCTGCCGCCGCTGATCCTCGGACAATGCCTCGTACCCCGGTACGACGGCGCCGAACGGCTCCGGCTTGCCGCGCTCGGCCAGGAACTGCTCAGCGGTCCGGATGATCTCCAGCGAGTTCGCCTCGCACTCCTCCGACGTCGAGCCCCAGGCGGTGATCCCGTGTCCGCCGAGGATCACGCCGATGGCCTGCGGGTTCTCCCGCTTGGTCTGCGCGATGTCGAGGCCGAGCTGGAACCCGGGCCGCCGCCACGGCACCCAGACCACCCGGTCGCCGAAGCACTCGGCGGTCAGCTTCTCCCCGTCCGCCGCGGTCGCCAGCGCGATCCCGGAGTCCGGGTGCAGGTGGTCCACGTGCGGAGCGTCGACCAGTCCGTGCATCGCGGTGTCGATCGACGGCGCGGCGCCGCCCTTGCCGTGCAGGCAGTAGTCGAACGCCGCGACCATCTCGTCCTCGCGGTCGACGCCGGGGTAGACGTCGACGAGCGCGTTCAGCCGGTCGATCCGCAGCACGGCCAGACCGGCCGTGGTCAGCGTCCCCAGGTCGCCGCCCGAGCCCTTCACCCAGACCAGGTCCACCGGCTGCTGGGTGACCGGGTCGGTCGCCGTCCCCTTCGCCGACGTGTTGCCGCCGGCGTAGTTCGTGTTGCGCGGGTCAGCACCCAGCCTGTTGCTTCGGGCAACAAGCTCGGCAGCGGCGTCGGTCACGGTCATGCTCCCCATCCGGCCTGCTGGCCGTCGGCTCGGTCCTTGCTGATCTGTTCGAAGTACCCGCTGCGCTGGTACGCCGCGACCGGGTCGGGGTCGATCCCCTGCTCGGTCCGCAGCTCGGCGAGCAGCGGACGGACGTCGGTGTTGTACGCGTCCATCAGCACCGCGTTGGCGCCGAGCACGTCACCGGCCTGCTGCGCCGTGCGCAGCGCGTCCCGGTCGACCAGCAACGCCTTCGCGGTGGCCTCCTGGACGTTCATCACCGACCGGATGATGGCCGGGATCTTCGCCTCGATGTTGTGGCACTGGTCGAGCATGAACGCGATCCCGCGGGCCGGGTCGAGCGCGTCGCCGCGGACGATCTCGTTCATGATCCGGAACAGCTGGAACGGGTCGGCGGCGCCGACCATCAGGTCGTCGTCGGCGTAGAACCGGCTGTTGAAGTCGAACGCGCCGAGCTTGTCCACCCGGAGCAGGAACGCGACGATGAACTCGATGTTGGTGCCCGGTGCGTGGTGGCCGGTGTCGATGCAGACCGACGCCTTCGGCCCGAGCTCCAGGCAGTGCGCGTACGACGTACCCCAGTCCGGGACGTCGGTGGTGTAGAAGGCGGGCTCGAACAGCTTGTACTCCAGCAGCATCCGCTGGTCGGCGCCGAGCCGGTCGTAGACCTCCTTCAGCGCGGTCGCCAGCCGGGTCTGCCGGTCCTGGATGTCGTCCTGGCCCGGGTAGTTCGTCCCGTCGGAGAACCACAGCTTCAGGTCGTGGGACCCGGTCGCGTCCATGATGTCGACGCACTCGAGCAGGTGGTCGGTCGCCTTGCGCCGGACGCTCGGGTCCGGGTTGGTGACACTGCCCAGCTTGTAGTCGTCGTCCTGGAAGACGTTGCTGTTGATCGCGCCGAGCCGCACGCCCTGTTCCTTCGCGTACGCCGCCAGCGCCGCGTAGTCGTCGACCTTGTCCCAGGGGATGTGCAGCGCGACGCTCGGCGCCACGCCGGTGTACTTGTGCACGACCGCCGCGTCGGCGATCTTCTCCTCCGGCGACCGCGGCACGCCCGGCTGGCCGAACACCTTGAACCGGGTGCCCGAGTTGCCGAACGCCCAGGAGGGCAGCTCGATCTCCTGCCGGCGGAGGGCGGATTTCACGGCTTCGGTCGTCATAGGTCAGTCCTTCGCAGGTGTGAGGTGGAAGATCTCGGGGAGCAGCAGGAACGACTCGTCCGGCGGTCTGCCGCCGATCCCCGTGAAGAAGTCGGTCATCTGGGCCTGCCAGCGCCCGTTCACCTCGGTCGCCGCCATCGCCTTCTGGGCGGCCTCCAGGTCGTCGGCCTCGACGTACCCGATCAGCAGGCCGTCGTCACGCAGGAAGAGCGAGTAGTTGTGCCAGCCGGAGTCGCGCAGCGCGGCCTGCATGTCGGGCCAGACGGCGCGGTGCCGTTCGACGTACTCGTCCAGGCGGTCGGGCTTGACCTGGAGGCAGAAGCAGTAGCGGTTCACGGGGGCTCCGGGTCAGAAGTCGAACTGGTCGATGTTGGCCGCGGTGAACTCGGTCGGCGGGCCGAGCACGATCTCGCCGGCGGCGCCGACGGTGTAGTCGCCGAGCTTTCCGGCCTTGAACTTCTCGCCCTCGGCACCGGTGATCTGGTTCGAGCTCAGCGCGGCACCGGCGTACGCCGCCAGGTAGCCGATGTCGGCCGGGTTCCAGAGGGCGAACTTCTTCACCGTGCCGTCCTTGACGAACTGGCGCATCTGGTTCGGCAGGCCGAGGCCGGTGATCGCGACCTTGCCCTTGTAGCTGGACGAGCTGACGTACCGCGAAGCGGCGGCGATGCCGACCGTGGTCGGCGAGACGATCACCTTCAGGTTCGGGTAGGTCTGCAGCAGGCCCTGGGCCTCGGTGAAGGACTTCTGGTCGTCGTCGTTGCCGTAGGCGATCTTGACCAGCTTGAGCTTCTGGTTGGCCGGTTTGGCCAGCTCGGTCTTCATCACCTCGATCCACGAGTTCTGGTTGGTGGCGTTCGGGGTCGCGGACAGCACCGCGATCTCACCGGAACCGCCGGCCAGCTCGCTGGCCATCTTCACCAGGCTCTCGCCGATGCCCTGCGTGGTGGCCTGATTGATGAAGGCGTCCCGGCAGGTCTTGGCCGCGTCGGAGTCGAAGGTGACCACCTTGATGCCGGCCTTGCGGGCCTGGTTCAGCGAGGGGCAGACCGCGTTCGGGTCGTTGGCGGCGACCACGATCACGTCCTGCTGCTGCTGGATCAGGGTGTTGATGTAGCTGACCTGCGACGACGCGCTCGCGTCGTTCGGGCCGACCAGCTTGTACTCGCCCTTGAGCTCGCCGACCGCGACCTTGCCGCCGCCGACCTCGACGTCGGTGTAGGGGTTGTTCAGCTGCTTGGGCAGGTAGGCGATCTTCAGCCCTTCCTTGAGCGGCGCGTTCGGGTCGGCCGCCGCCGAGCTGGACGCCGACGGCGCCGCCGTCGCGTCACCCGCGGTGCTCTCCTTGGTCGTGCCACCGCCGCAGGCGGTCAGCGCGAGGGACAGGACGGCCACCGTCGAGAGCGGGACCGCCGTACGGCGGGACAGGCGGAAGGTCATGGGAGGTCCTTTCTGGACGGTGACCCGGGGGTGGACTCGCTGCGGTGCCGACGGCGTTGCACCGCGGTACGGACGGCGTTGGCGAGGTTGGGGGCGAGCACGGAGGCGATCAGCAGCACGCCGGTGACGACGTTGAGCGCCTCGTTGGAGACGTCGGACAGGCGGAGCGCGTTCTGCAGGGAGGCGAGCAGGACGACGCCGGCGATCACGCCGGGCAGCGCGCCCTTGCCGCCGAAGATCGACACTCCGCCGAGCAGGACGGCGGCGACCACAGCGAGCTCCAGGCCGGCCCCGTTGTCGGCGCGGGCGCTGGAGTACCGCAGGGTCCAGAGCACGCCGGCCAGGCCGGCGACCAGGCCGCTCACGACGTACAGCCAGAACTTCAGGCGGCCGGGGCGGACGCCGGCGAAGCGGGCGGCCTGCTCGCTCGCACCGACCGCGAAGACCGCGCGGCCGATCGGCGTCGCGTGCAGGACGACGCCGAACACGATCGCCAGCACCACCACGATGATCAGCACGTTCGGGATCGGGCTGGTGCCGATCGTGCCGGTGACCCAGTCGGTGTAGAGCGCCGGGAAGTCCGCGACCGCGCCGTCGCCGAGCACGACGAAGGCCAGGCCGCGGTAGAGGGCCAGGGTCCCGATCGTGACCGCCAGCGAGGGCAGGCCGAGCACCGTGACGAAGAAGCCGTTCACCGCGCCGAGCACCGCGCCCAGCAGCAGGCAGATCGGGATGATCGTCTCGATCGGCTGGTTCGCGTTCCACAGGTAGCCCATCAGGGCGCTGGACAGGCCGAGCGTGCTGGCCACCGAGAGGTCGATCTCGCCGGTCACGATCACCAGCGTCATCGGCAGCGCGACCAGCGCGATCGGCAGCAGGTCGAGGACCAGGAAGCCGAAGTTCTGCGCGGTGCCGAAGTTGTCGACGGTCGCGGCCGCGACGATCAGCACCAGCACGGTCAGGGCGATGATCGCGACGTTCCAGTTCGCGAAGCGGCCGGCCAGGGCGCCGGGGCGGTCGGTGATCGCCGCGGGCTCAGCTGACATGGGAGCCTCGCTTCTTCAGCGTCGCTGCGACCCGCGCCGCGACCAGCCGGTCGGAACCGATCGCGAGCAGGATCAGCGCACCGACGATCGCCTGCTGCCAGAACTGGTTGATCTCGAGCACCGCAAGTGCGCTGCTGATCGTGGTCAGCAGCAACGCGCCGAGCGCCGCGCCCCAGACCGAGCCGCTGCCGCCGAAGACGGCGACGCCACCGACGACCACCGCGGCGACCACGTTCAGCTCGAGGCCCGTCCCCGCGGCGGCGTCGATGGTGCCGAACCGGGCCGCGAACAGCACGCCCGCCAACCCAGCCAGGGCACCGCTGACCAGGAAGGCCATGACCGTACGCCGCCCGACCGCGATCCCGGCCAGCTTGGCTGCCTGCGGGCTCGAACCCATCGCGTACAGCTCGCGACCGGCCCGGTAGTTCCGCAGGACCAGGCCCGTGACCACCAGGACCAGCAGCGCGATCAGCACCAGGTACGGGACGGAGAGCAGTGTCGCGTTGCCGAAGTCGAGGAACCCAGGAGGCAGCTCGTCGGCGTTGATCTGCTGGCCGCCGGCCCAGAAGTAGGTGACGCCGCGGACGACGTACAGCGTGCCGAGGGTGACCACGAGGGCCGGGACGTTCCCGTACCGAACCAGGACCCCGTTGAGGGCGCCGCAGATCCCTCCGACCGCGGCGCCGACGAGCAGGGCGCCGACGACCGGAAGACCCGGGTGGTCCCGGAGCAGCGTGCCGACGGTGAACGCGCTCAGCCCGAGCACCGAGCCGACCGAGAGGTCGATGTTGCGCGTGATCACCACCACGGCCTGGCCGACCGCCAGCACGGCCAGGATCGCGGTGCCGAGCAGGATGTCGCGGATGCTCTGGCCGGACAGGAAGCGTGGGTTCGAGATCGCGGTCACCGCAACCAGCAGCGCCAGCGCGAGCACGATGCCCAGCTCGCGCGCCCGGAGCACCAGGTCGAGCGACGACCTGCGCGTGGTCACGCCGGGGAGCCCGACGGCCGTCATACGGTCACCTCCTGCCCGGTGGCGGCGAACATCACGGACTCCTCGGTCGCGTCGGCGCGGTCGAGCGCGGCCACCAGCCGGCCCTCACGCATCACCAGCACGCGGTCGGCCATCCCGAGCACCTCGGGCAGCTCCGACGACACCATCAGTACGGCGACGCCCTCGGCAGCCAGGCTGGACATCAGCCGGTGCACCTCCGCCTTGGTGCCGACGTCGATCCCGCGCGTCGGCTCGTCGACGATCAGCAGCTTCGGTGCCATCGACAACCACTTCGCCAGCACGACCTTCTGCTGGTTGCCGCCGGACAGCGTGCCGACCTCGTCGCTGAGCCGGCCGTACTTCGTCTTCAGGCGCTTGGTCCACTCCCGCGCGGATCGGCGCTCGCTGCTGCCGGTCAGGAATCCCAGCTGGGACAGGGCTCTCGACCGCGGGAGCGTCACGTTCCGCTCGATCGACAGCTCCATCAGCAGGCCCTGCTGACGACGGTCCTCGGGCACCAGCGCGACGCCCGCGGCCATCGCGGCGCGCGGCGAGCCGGGCTTGAGCTTGCGCCCGCCGACCTCGATCACGCCGCCGTCGCGCGGGTCGACGCCGAAGATCGACTGCACCACCTCGGACCGGCCGGAGCCGACCAGCCCGGCCAGGGCGACGATCTCACCGGCCCGGACCTCGAAGTCGATGTCGACGAAGACCGGGTCGCGCCGCAGGCCGCGCACCGAGAGCACCACCGCGCCCGGCGTGACCTCCTGTTTGGGGAACAGCGCGTCGAGGTCGCGGCCGACCATCCGCCGGACCATCTCGTCGACGCTCAGCTCCGCCAGCGGATCGGTGGAGACGTGCTTGCCGTCGCGCAGGATCGTCACCTTCTCGCAGAGCGCGGCGATCTCCTCGAAGCGGTGCGAGATGAACACCAGCGCGGCGCCGTCGTCGCGCAGCGAGCGGGCGACCGCGAACAGGCGCTCGACCTCGACCCCGGTCAGGGCCGCGGTCGGCTCGTCCATCACCACCACCCGGGCGTCGGCCGACAGCGCCTTAGCGATCTCCACCAGTTGCTGGTCGGCGATCGACAGGCCGCGCGCCGGGCGGGTCGGCGCGATGGACACGCCGAGCCGGGCAAACAGCTGCTCGGCCTCGCGCTGCATCGCGGCCCGGTCGATGGTTTTGAAACGACCCAGCGGCTGGCGGCCCATCGCGATGTTCTCCGCGACGGACAGGTCGGGGAACAGCGTCGGCTCCTGGTAGATCACCGCGATCCCGGCCGCCTTGGCATCGGCCGGTGTCGACAGCTCGACCGGTACGCCGTCCAGCTCGAGCGTCCCGGAGTCCGGCCGGTGCACGCCGGCCAGCATCTTCACCAGCGTGGACTTGCCCGCGCCGTTCTCGCCGACCAGCGCGTGCGCCTCCCCGCCGTACAGGTCGAAGGACACGTTCTGGACCGCGGCGACCGCGCCGAACGACTTGGAAACGTCCCGCACCCGTAGCACCGGAGCGTTCGTCGCCATCGCCACCTCCGTGAGTCTCGATCGACCGGGCCTGAAAGGTTTCAAGAAGATTGCCCGAACGCGAGGCCGGGCGTCAAGGGGCAGCTGCGAAGTCTGTGGAGAACCACAGGTGGACCCTGCGGACATCCACAGTCCGGGCAGGTACGCTTCGTGGGCTATCACGTTTCAAGCGGGGAGGTCACGTGGCACCACCCAGCGCACCTGGACGCGCCGGAGCGCCGGAGCCTGCCCCTGAGCGTGGGGGCAACGGGCAGGGCGCGTCGCCGAGGGCAGGCGGTACGCCGCGCGGCGGCTCAGCCGCGCCGCGCTCGGGTGGGTCCCGGGCAGGCGGTGCTTCGCGAACGGGCAACGGCGGCGCAGGCGCATCTCGTGCGAGCGCCGGGCGTGCAGGCTCCGCCGCTCCCCGCGCCGGCGTACCGCGCACCGCAGCAACAGCCCCGCGGACCAGCGCGTCCCCCTCGCGAGCCCCAGCACCCTCCCCGCGAACAGGCCGAACCCCGCGCGTCCCCGTCAAGCGCATCCCGCCGGCCGCCGTACCGGGCGAGACGCCCGCGGCGAGAGTCGCCGGACGCGGCCGCGGACGCACCGCCGCGGGAGTCAAGGACGTCGCCGCAGCAGCCGGGGTCTCGCTCGGGACAGTCTCGAACGTGCTCAACCGGCCGGAGATGGTCAGCCCGGCCACCCGCGCCAAGGTCGAGGCGGCGATGGAGTCGCTCGGGTTCGTCCGCAACGAGTCGGCCCGGCAGCTCCGGGCGGGCAGCAGCCGGATCCTCGCGTACTTGATGCTCGACGCCGGCAACCCGTTCTTCACCGACGTCGCCAAGGGCGTCGAGGAGGCTGCTCGCGAGGCCGGCCTGTCGGTCTTCCTCTGCAACAGCAACGAGGACGCCGCCCGCGAGGCCGACTACCTCGACCTGCTCGAGCAGCAACGCGTCCAGGGCGTGCTGATCACGCCGATCGACCCGCACACGCCACGCATCACCACGCTGCCGGTTCGCGGTACGCCGGTCGTCGTGGTCGACCGCTCACTCGACGAGGGCATGCACTGCTCGGTCGCCGTGGACGACGTGCTCGGCGGTGAGGTCGCGCTGGACCACCTGATCGAGCTCGGGCACAAGCGGATCGCGTTCGTCGGCGGGCCGAACACGATCGGTCAGGTGACCGACCGGCTCTACGGCGCCCGGAACGCGCTGGCCGACGCGGGTCTGCCTGCGGAGAACCTGGTGGAGCTCACCACTGCCGCGCTGACCGTCGCAGAGGGGCGCGGAGCTGGGCAGCGGCTCGCCGGGCTGCCCGCTGATCGCCGGCCGACGGCGGCGTTCTGCGCCAATGACCTGCTGGCGCTGGGCCTGCTGCAGCAGTGCGTCAGCCTCGGGCTGCGGGTGCCGGAGGACCTGGCGATCGTCGGGTACGACGACATCGAGTTCGCCGCCGCTGCCGCCGTACCGCTGACTTCGGTACGGCAGCCGCGGCACCTGCTGGGGAAGACCGCCGCCGAGCTGTTGCTCGACGAGTCGTCCAACCCCGACCACGAGCACCAGCGGGTGACATTCACGCCGGAGCTCGTCGTACGGACGTCGACCAGGGGCAAGGCCGCCGGTCAGTTGTGAACTGCTCCGGGCCCGCCCCTGCGGGGCCCGGAGCAGAGTCAGGTGACGTCGCCGGGCAGTCCGCCGTTGGCGACGAGGGCACGTACGTCGTCGGTTGCCCGGAGCGCGGCGACGAGGCCCGGGTCAGCGGTCGCGAAGACGCCGGGGATGTCTGCCTCGCCCTGGGCCGGGTCGGGCCGGTAGGCGAGGCGCTCGTCGGTCAGGGAGAACTCGGTGGTGACGCCGGGCTTGTCACCGCGCGGGTCCTGCCGGTACCAGGTGCCGTCGAGCTGCACGGCGGTCATGCCGTGCAGGAAGAAGCCGCCGTTGCCGTCGGTCAGGCGCTGGTAGCAGATGCCTGCCGGCACACCCTCGGCGCGAAGCAGCGCGGTCAGGAGGTGCGCCTTGCCGTGGCAGAGGCCGGCGCCGTGGCCGAGCACCTCCGACGCGGCGGCCGTCGGGCGAGGGTCGCCGACGTCCATCGAGTGCTTCACCTCGTCGCGGGTGAACTCGAACGCGGCGCGCGCGAAGTCCGTCGTACCGGGGTGGTCGCGGCGCAGCCGGGCGGCGGTCTCGACGATCGCCGGGTGGGTCGCGTCGATCACGTCGTCGGCGGCGAGGAAATCGTTCACAGCTTGGATTCTGGCACGGTGAGTCCAGAATGCGAAACTATTCGTCTCAGCAAACGGATACAGGAGTTGACCTGGAGCGCGCTCCAGCACCGATCGTCGAGCCATGACCGATCTGAGGATGGCGCTGGGCGCGATGTTGTTCGGGACCACGATCGACGAGGAGGCGTCGTTCGCTCTGCTGGACCAGTACGTCGACGCAGGTGGGCAGTGGATCGACACCGCCAACTGCTACGCGTTCTGGGCGGACCCGAGCGGGCGCGGCGGGCAGAGCGAGGAGCTGCTCGGGCGCTGGTTCGCGCAGCGGCCCGGCGTACGGGACAAGGTGAAGGTGGCGACCAAGGTCGGCTGCGAGCCGCTCTGGCCCGGCAGCTACCCGGAGCATTCGGAGGGGCTGTCCGCGAAGGCGATCGACGAGGCGCTGGAGACGTCACTGCGGCGGATGGGCATCGACCACGTCGACCTTTACCTGGCGCACCGCGACGACCTGCAGACCCCACTGGAGGAGACTGTCGCCGCCTTCGGCAAGCACGCGGCCGCCGGGGCCATCGTGCGGGTCGGGCTGTCCAACTACGCCCTCTGGCGAGTGGAGCGAGCCCGTGGCATCGCTGAGCGGCTGGGGGTGACCGGGCCGACTGCGCTGCAGATGCGCTACTCGTACCTGCAGCCCCGGCCCTTCGTCCGCGACCAGGCCCACGACCACCGCTTCGGCTGGATCACCGACGAGATGCTCGACTACGCCGGCCACAACCCGGAGCAGGAACTGTTCGCGTACAGCCCGCTCATGTCCGGCAGCTACGAGCGCACGGACCGGCCCTTCCAGGAGGCGTTCGACCACCCCGGCACCACCCGCCGGCTGGCAGCCCTCACCCAGGCAGCCGAGGAGCTCGGCGTCACCCGCAGCGAGGTGGTCCTCGCCTGGCTCACCGGCGGCTCGCCTGCCGTCACACCGGTCGTGGGAGTCAGTACGCCGGACCAGCTCACCCAGGCGCTGTCCGGTGCGCGCTTGACGCTGCCGGCCGACGTACGGACTCAGCTGGACGCGGCCTGGTGAGCACGCTCACGGTGAGTCGAATTCTGACTCAGGTCTTCACGTTGCGTGACGAAAGGCGTAGCGTGCCGGAGTTATCCGGGCGGTTGTAAGGAGTGTGGGTCCGTGGGGGGCCTGCTGGGGCTGCGCCCGTGGGGGAACGAAATGGCAGAAGAAACCTGGCACCAGGCCCGCTTGATCCCGACGTCCGGGATCAACGGCGCCGACGAGCAGGAGCGCCGGGCGACCTCGGCGTTGCTGGCCGTGATGTCGTCGGTCCGCGAGTTCGGGCGGATCCTGACCCAGCCGCTGAGTGCGCCCGCCGGCCAGTTGGAGACCTTCATCGAGGTGCCGTTCGAACTCGGTGAGCGGCGGCTGTACCCGGACGGACTGATCCGGGTACGCCGCGGGCAGCGGGAGTGGACGGCGCTGGTCGAGGTCAAGACCGGCGTCAACGAGCTCGGCGCCGAGCAGCTCGAGGCGTACCTCGACATCGCACGCGAGCAGAACTTCGACGCGGTGATCACGATCTCGAACGAGATCCCGGCGGTGGCCGGCATGCACCCGACCAAGGTCGACAAGCGGAAACTGAAGCGCGTCGAGCTGCACCACTGGTCGTGGTCGATGGTGCTCGCCGAAGCCGTGCTGCAGAAGGAACATCGCGGTGTCGCGGATCCCGACCAGGCCTGGATCCTCGGCGAGCTGATCCGCTACCTCGAGCATCCCCGATCCGGTGCGCTGCAGTTCGAGGACATGGGCTCGTCCTGGGTGACGACGCGCGAGGCCGTTGCCGCGGGGACTCTGCGCCCGGCCGACAAGTGCGCTCCTGAGGTCGCGGCGCGCTTCGACGCGTTGCTGCGGTACGTCAGCTTGCAGCTGGGACGCCGTCTCGGGGACGACGTCACGCCGGCGCTGACACGCAAGGAGCTGGCCGAACCGGCGCTGCGTAGCCAGGCTCTCGTGCAGTCGATGTGTACGACGGGGACGCTGCAAGGCGCGATCAACATCCCGAACACGGTCGGCCCACTCGTGGTGACCGCGGACCTCCGCGCGTCCCGGGTGACCTGCCACGTCGACGTCGCCGCGCCCAAGGACGGGCGGCCGGCGACCCGGGTCAACTGGCTGGTCCGGCAGCTCCGGCACGCACCCGACAGCGCGCGGCTGGAGGCGTTCGTGATGCATTCGCGAGGAGCCGGGACCGCGGAGCTGCTCGGTACCGTCCGGGCCAACCCGGTCGTGCTGATCGAGGATCCGAAGAAGGAGCTGCGCTCGTTCCGGGTGGCGCTGAGCTCGCCGCTGGGGGCGAAGCGCGGTCGAGGCCGGGGATCCTTCATCGACTCCGTCGAAGGTGCCATCAACGCCTTCTACGGCGACGTCGTCCAGGATCTGCGAGCGTGGACCGCGGCACCGCCGCGGCTGCGCGAGACACCTGAGTCGCCGGAGGAGCGTCCTTCGCTCGTCTCGACCGCGTTGTCCTCCCAGGACGGCCAGGAGAACGACGTACCGGTGGTCGCGGAGGCGCCGTTGTCGCCGTCCGAGCAGAACGGCGACGTGGCAGAGGCCGAGCTGCGCGATCCAGACGAGGTTCTGGTCCCGAGCTCGGCAGGAATTCCGGATCAGCCATCCACCTGAGCTCAGGTTCGTGCCACGCTTTGAGGGTGGACAGGGATGGGTTCTGGGGGCTGGTGGACGCGGCCCGGGAGCAGGTTGACGACACGGTCGTGGATCCGGACGGGGTCGCGGATGCGCTGATCAAAGAGTTGAGTGGGTTGGCGGCCGAGGAGATCGTCGGGTTCGGGGTGGAGCTCGAGTTGCTGCTCGGGCGGGCCTACCGGTGGGACCTGTGGGGGGCCGCGTCGCTGCTCAACGGTGGGGCGGGGGACGACTCGTTCGACCACTTCCGGGGGTGGCTGGTCGCTCAGGGGCGGGAGGTGTGGGAGGCCGCGCTGGCTGATCCGGACTCGCTCGCTGACGTGGTGGACGAGGACCTGGAGGACACCAGCGAGCTGTTCGACGGGGAGGCGGTGCTGGCGGTCGGGGCTGAGGCGTACGGCGCAGTGGCCGGGTCGGACAAGGCGTTCTGGGCTGCGGTCGACGCCGGTACGCCGGATGCGCCGGACGTGCCTGCCGGTGAGGAGTTCGACCTGGACGACAAGGGGGAGCTGGAGTCGCGGTTCCCGCGGCTCGCGGCGCTGTACCTGGAGGACTAGGCCGGCTCGCCGCCGATGCGCTCGATGAAGTTGCGCAGCGAGCGGCGCCAGCCGGCCTGGCCTGCGTCGGGGTCTGCTGCGGCCAGGCTGACCAGGTGCTGGGTCATCTCGAAGCCGGCGACCGCCTCCTGCAGCGCGGTGAGGGTCTCCTCCGGTACGCCCTCATCCGTACGCCGGTCCGCCAGCACCTCGTCACCTCGGTCCCCAACCACCGGGTGCGTCGTCCAAGTGCCCAGCCCCGCAGGCACCAGCAGCTCTGGCACCAGCGACTCGTGGGACAGCGACGCGAGATCGCTGTTGCCGTTGTCGATGCTGAAGATCGTCGTACCGCGGCGGCGGACGTCCTCCACACGTTCGAGCAGGGTGTCCGCTGGGTTGTCCTCGGCGACGACCAGCAACGACTCCCCCTTGCCGGAGTCGCGCAGGCGGTCCAGGCCGATCGCCAGGTGCGGCGGAGCGTCCGGTGGCGGCGCCCAGCGGACCAGTGCCGGCCGGACGTCCTCGATGCCGGCTCGGTGGAACTCGTCGTCCAGGTGAGCGGTCAGGTGCCAGGGCTCGTCCTGCGGCGGGCCGAAGAGCATCAGCCCGCCCTTGCGCTTCGTGTAGCGCCGCAGCGAGTGGGCGAAGGAGGTGGTGCGGGTGCCCAGCTCGGTGCCGGTCAGCATCTCGCGCAGCAGTGACGCCTTGGTGAGGTCCACACGTCCAACCTGACACAGGACACCGGCTGCCGCGACCCCGCCGTACGGCGTGAGGTGAGTCACTCCGGCGTGACGAATCCGCCGGACGCGTCACCTAACCGGTAAGCGGCACTTCGGACGGGGGGTGCCGCCCACGGTTCGCCGGTGACCGCAGGGGGTGCCGGCGAACCGTCACCCGACGAAAGGACACGCACGATGAGCTTGGCGGACAAGGCGAAGAACGCGGCGGAGGACCTGGCCGGCAAGGCCAAGGAGGCCGTCGGCAAGGTGACCGGCGACGAGAACCTCGAGGCCGAGGGTCAGGCCGACCAGAGCGTGAGCGACCTGAAGCAGGCCGGCGAGAAGGTCAAGGACGCCTTCAAGAAATAGCTCAGCAGGAAGTGAGCCGTTCGGCGCGGGACTGCAAGTAGTTCCGCTCCGGAACCGAGGTCGTCCGGCGAGCTGCCAGCAGGTAGCTCGCCCGGGCACCCTCCAGCTCCCCCGACATCTCCAGCAGGTGCGCCCGCACCGCCTCCAAGCGGTGGTGGTCCTTCATGCGGCCGTCCGACTCCAGTGGCTCGAGCAGCGCCAGCCCCTCCTTCGGCCCGACCGCCATGGCCACTGCCACAGCGTGGTTGAGCCGCACCATCGGGTTGTCCGAGATCTGCTCCAGCACCTGGTACAGCGCGACGATCTGCCGCCAGTCGGTGTCCTCAGCACGCTCAGCAGTCCCGTGTACGGCGGCAATCGCCGCCTGCACCTGGTACGGCCCCAGCTGCGTCCGGGCCAGCGCGTCGGAGACCAACTGCTCCCCCTCGACGATGGCCGGCTTGCTCCACTTCGACCGGTCCTGCTCCTCCAGCGGGACCAGCGAGCCGTCAGCCGCCGTACGGGCAGGCCGGCGGGCGTCGGTGAGCAGCATGAGCGCCAGCAGCCCGGCCACCTCGCCATCGTCCGGCAGCAACCGGCGTACGCCGCGCACCAGCCGGATCGCCTCGGTGGTCAGCTCGGCGCTGTGCAGGTCGTCGCCGGACGACGCGGTGTAGCCCTCGTTGAAGATCAGGTAGAGCACGTGCAGCACGGCGCCCATCCGCGCATCCCGCTCGGCCTCCGGCGGCATCTCGAACGACGAGCCGGCCTGCTTGATGCTCCGCTTGGCGCGGCTGATCCGCTGCGCCATTGTTGCCTCAGGCACCAAAAACCCGGCCGCGATCTGCGCGGTGGTGAGACCGCCGACAGCGCGCAGCGTGAGCGCGATCTGCGACGCGGGCGAGAGCGACGGGTGACAGCACAGGAAGAGCAGCGTGAGCGTGTCGTCGCGGCCGCCCGGGTCGTCGATCTCCGGGCTCGGGGCAACGAACTCCTCCGGCGCGGCCATCGAAGCGGCGTTCTCCTCGCGCCGACGCCGCGCCGATTCGCTGCGCAGCAGGTCGGTCAACCGGCGCGAGCCGACACGGATCAGCCAGCCACGCGGGTTGTCCGGCACACCTTCGCTGGGCCACTGCTGGGAGGCAGCGAGCAGCGCCTCCTGCACAGCCTCCTCAGCCAGGTCGAAGTGCCCGTAGTGCCGCACCAGCGCACTCAGGACCTGCGGCGCCTGCTCCCGCAGCAGCAGCTCGAAGTCGCTGTTCACATCTCCAGCCCTGACGCGTCCATCACCGGCCGGACCTCCACCGCCACGTACTTCGCGTCCGGCATCCGCGCCGCGTAGTCGATCGCCTGGTCGATGTCCTCGCACTCCACCAGGTAGAAGCCGGCCAGGTGCTCCTTCGCCTCGGCGTACGGGCCGTCGGTGAGGTTGCGGGTGTTGTCGGCACCCACCGAGACCGTCCGGGTGGTGATGGGGTCGGCCAGCCCGGCGGCGCTGACCAGCAGGCCCTGCTCGGTCAGCTCCTGCGTCAGCTGCGCGTGCGACCGCGACAGGTCCTCCCGCTGCTCGGCGGACAGGCCCGCCCAGCTCTCCGGGTTGGAGTAGATCAGCAGCATGTACTTCACGGTCACCATCCTGACGGTCGACGAGGTCCCTGTAACCCCTCTCACCCGGTACGTCGTAACCGAGCGCACCGATTCGACAGCCCTGCGGATGTCGAAGCGAGACCGCCCAGCCCCGACGTCCCCGGTGCAAGCCCCACCCCGTCGTACTGGAGGACCCCATGCCGGACCCGAAACGCTGGCTCGCGCTGGCCCTGCTCTGCCTGACCGGCTTCATGATCATCCTGGACGCCTCGATCGTGCTGGTCGCCGTGCCGTCGATCGAGCGGGAGCTGACGTTCTCGTCCGGCGGCGTCCAGTGGGTCCCCAGCGGCTACGCGCTGATGTTCGGCGGCCTGCTGCTGCTCGGCGGGCGCGTCTCCGACCTGCTGGGCCGCCGGCGGGTACTGATCGTCGGCCTGGCCGTCTTCGCCGGCTCCTCCCTGCTCTGCGGCTTCGCCTGGACAGGTGACGCGCTGGTCCTGGCCCGCGGGCTGCAGGGCGTCGCTGCCGCCGTACTGGCTCCCAGTGCGTTGTCCATCGTGATGACCACGTTCCCGGATGGTCCGGAGCGCAACAAGGCGCTGGGCATCTGGGGAGCGACCAGCGGCGTAGGCGGGACGGCCGGCTCGCTCATCGGCGGCCCGGTGACGGACGGACTCGGCTGGCAGTGGATCTTCTTCATCAACGTGCCGGTCTGCCTGCTGGTGATCGCACTGGCACCAGTGCTGCTGCAGGACAGCCGTGGCCCCGGCAAGCGCGGCTTCGACGTCACCGGAGCGGTCACCGTGACCGCTGCGCTGATCGTGCTCGTGTACGCCGTGATCGAGGCGCCTGAGTCCTCCGCCACCAGCACCACCCTGCTGGCGCTCGTTTCGGTCGCCCTGTTCGCGCTGTTCGTACTGGTGGAGAAGCGGTCGGCCGCACCGCTCGTACCGCTGCGGCTGTTCCGCTCGCGCGCACTGGTCGGCGGCAACCTGATCACCATCGCCTTCGGGCTCGGCGCGTTCGGGCTGAACTACGTCTACACCCAGTACGCCCAGCTCGCGCTGGGCGTCTCCGCCATCCGGTACGGGCTCATGTCCTCGGTACTGGCCGCTGCAGCCGTCTGCGGCTCGATGGTCGGGCAGAACCTGGTCACGAAGGTGGGAGCTCGCCCGGTCGCCGCTGTATCGCTGCTGCTGACCGGTGTCGGCGCTACGGCGATGAGCAGGCTGACCGTGGAGTCCGGCTACTTCGAGCTGGCCTTCTGGGGTCTCACCATCTTCGGTGCGGGCCTGGGCGCCGGTACGGTCGCCGGCTCGATCTCCGCACTCAGCACCGTGTCCGGCGAGGACGCAGGAGTCGCGTCAGGCCTGCAGAACGCCAGCTTCCAGATCGGCGGCGCGGTTGGCATCGCCGTACTGTCTGCTGTCGCTACGGCGCACAGCAGCGGTTCCACACCGGCTGCACTCACCGCTGGTTACCGGGTGGCCTTCGCTGCCTGCTGGGCCTTCGTAGCGGTCGGACTGGTCGGCGCGAGTCTGCTGATCACCCGCGCTACGGAGCCGACAGCAGCGTCTCCCGCAGCTCAACCCGGTCACCGATGATCGCGGCGACCTGGCCGGCGATCTCCTGCGCCCGCTCGTCGGTCGCGTCGATCATGAAGAAGCCGGCGATCTGCTCCTTCGCCTCGCCGTACGGGCCGTCGGTGACCACGCGGACACCGTCGCGGATCTGCACGGTCTTGCCGGAGCTGGGGAAGTCCAGCCCTTCGCTGCTGACCAGCTCGCCGGACGCGGTCAGTGCCAGCTTCAGCTCGGTCAGGGACCGGATCTCCGCGACGTCGTCGGTCGAGCCGGTCCAGCTGCTGTCGGTGTCGCCGAAGATGAGCACGAGGTACTTCATCCTCGGGATGCTAACGAACGGACGGGACCCCGCAAGCCCGAAGGCCTGCGGGGTCCCGTCACTTCAGCTCCGCAACTCAGAACCAGTGTCGTCGTCCCCCGACAGCGCGACCGGTCGAGCCGAGAATGAACAGCACCGCTCCGACCACGAGCAGGATGATGCCGATGGTCCACAGGATCGAGACCTTCAGCAGGAATCCCAGCAGAAGCAGGATCAGTCCCAGGATGAGCATTGGTTCTCCTTAGTCTTGGCGCCGCCCAGGCGGGGGTGGCGGCTCGACTCAGGTGCCCCAACGGGCCACGTGGTCAAACGTCCAACGATCGTTTGATCAGTTCCAGCCGAAGTGCGGGGTCCGCTTCTCGGTGAACGCCCGCACACCCTCGGTCAGCTCACCGCTCGAGATCGTCTCCTGGTACCGCTTGTCCGCCGCCGGGTCGGCGTCCTCACCGGCCAGCAGCGAGGTCACCGTCTCCTTGGCCGAGCGGATCGTCAGCTGCGACCGCGCGACCAGTTTGGCCGCGAACGCGTCCACGTCGACGTCCAGGTCGTCGGCGGCCACGACGCGGTCGACCAGGCCCTTCAGCTCGGCCTGGCCCGCGGAGAGCAGTTCGCCGCTGAACAGCAGGTACTTCGTGGTCGCCGGTCCGACCAGGTCGAGCAGCACCTTGACCGCGGCCGGCGGGTAGACCACGCCGATCCGGGCCGGGGTGACCCCGAACGTGCTGCCGTGCGCCGCGAACCGGAAGTCGCAGTTGACCGCGATCTCCAGCCCGCCGCCGATGCAGTGCCCGCGGATCACCGCGAGCGTCGGCTTCGGGAACTCCCGCAGCGCCCGCTGGGCGCGCAGGTTCGCCGCGCGGATCTCGGCCATCGGGTCGGCCGGGTCGGCGCCCGAGACCAGCTCGGAGATGTCCGCGCCGGCGGAGAACGTCGGTCCGGCGCCGGAGACGACGAGCACCTTGACCGCCGGGTCCACCGCGAGCGGCTCGAGCAGGCCGGGCAGCGCCTCCCACATGTCCCGGGTCAGGGCGTTGCGCTTGTCGACCCGGTCGATCACCAGCCGGGACACCTCACCGGTCACGATCCTGAAGCCCTGATCCATGTCCGCAGTCAAACAGACCGTACGGCGGACCGCCGCCTGCCAGATCACACTCCGGTAGTCGTGCGACACGTACGTAATACGTTAAAACTCGCCGGGAGTTGGGAGACCGAGTGGTTTCTGTGCTTGACTCCTCCGGTCGATAACGTTTTGGTCTCGGCAGATTGGGAATTCCAGTGGCTGAAGGACGGCATAGACAGGCGCGGCACCGTCAACCGCGCCCCAAGGTGATCCGCACCGGCATCGTGAAAGTCGCGGTCCCCGGAGCGGCGGTGGCGCTGCTGGCCACCGGGTCGGCAGTCGCTTTTCCCGACCAGGCCCCGACGACGGACACCCCGCTCGCAAGCTCTCCCCTGCAGCTTGCGCGTGAGACCCAGACCAGCCGGGACGCGTACCGCCCCTCGCTCGACCTGAAGCCGAGCACCCCGCCGTCGGCGAAGCCCAAGACGCCGCCGCCGGCCAAGCACCTGAAGAAGCAGGCGCCGATCCCGACCACGTCGGTGAAGACCCGCGCCGCCGAGACCGTCAAGGCGCTGAAGATCACCGGCAGCAAGTACACGACCACGGACCTGAACGTCTGGACCGCGCCCGAGCAGAAGGGCACCCTGCTGACCGTCCTGTCCAAGGGCAGCAAGGTCTCGGTCACCGGCGAGGTCCAGGGCATCTGGGCCCAGATCGTCCGCGACGGCGTCTCCCGCTGGGTCAAGGCCGAGTACCTGGCCGCGACCAAGCCGGTCGAGGAGGTCGCCGGCGGCGTCTCGTCCAAGGCCTGCAAGTCCGGCTCCGGCGTCGAGGACGGCCTGTCGGCCGACGCGATCCGGGTGCACCGCGCGGTCTGCGCGCTGTTCCCGTCGGTCTCGTCGTACGGCGGCGTCCGCTCCGGCGACGGCGGCGAGCACGGCACCGGCCGGGCGCTCGACATCATGGTGTCGGGCTCGACCGGTGACGAGATCGCGGCGTACGTGCGGTCGCACTACAAGGAGCTCGGCGTCTCCGAGGTCATCTGGGAGCAGCGGATCTGGACCGTGCAGCGCAGCAGCGAAGGCTGGCGCGGCATGGAGGACCGCGGCGGCGCGACCGCCAACCACTACGACCACGTCCACGTCACCGTGTACGGCAACGAGGGCACCATCTAGCTCGGGGCATCTGCCGCCCTGCCGAAAGGGCCCGGACTTCTTGTCCGGGCCCTTTCGACGTGCTCAGGGCAAGATGTTGTGGTTCAGGTGGAACAGGTTCTCCGGGTCGTAGCGGCGCTTGATCGCGCGCAGCCGGGTCAGATCAGCCTCCGCGTACGCCGTCGCGGCGCGCGCCGGGTCGGCGAGGAAGTTCACGAACGTGCGCCCGGTCGGCCGCAGCACGTCGGCGAGCTCGGGGACCTCCTGATCGATGATCAGCGAGTACGGCGCCGCCCGGTGCGCGACCGGGCCCGCACCGGGGCCGGGGTTGGCCATCGCGCCGGCCCAGTGGCGGATCTCGACGGTCGGGCCGTCGAGCGCGACCAGCGCGTCGAGCAGGTCGTCGGGGAGCTCGTCGACCAGGTCGAGGTAGCGGGCCGGGGTGCCGCCCATCGCGGTGTCGGCGAAGGCGGTGGTGCGCAGCTCGCCGTCGAGGAGCGGGCCGGCCACGGCGTACAGGGGCTTGAGCAGGTGCTCGGCGAGGGCGGCGTCTCCGGCGTACAGGACCTTGAGGCCGAGCATGCGGCGGTCGTTCTTCGTGGTGAGGACGATCGCGGTGCTCAGCTCGTTCGGGATCGTGGTGGTCCAATCGCGGTACGCCTTCAGGGTCGCGGCGTCGGCGGCGAACCAGAGGATGCCGGCGTGCACCTCGCGGACCGGGTAGAGGCGGAACTCGAGCGACGTGACGATGCCGAAGTTGCCGGTGCCGCCGCGGATCGCCCAGAACAGGTCCGGATGCTCGTCCGCGGTCGCGGTGACGACGCGGCCGTCGGCGGTGACCACCTCGGCGCGGATCACGCTGTCGGCGGCGTACCCGAACTTGCGGGCCAGCCAGCCGACACCGCCGCCGAGCGTGTAGCCGGTGACGCCGACGTCGCGGGACGACCCGGCGAGCCCGACCAGGCCGAACTCCTTGGCCGCGTCGAGGACCGCGCCCCAGCGGACGCCCGGGCCGACCTTCGCGACGCGGCGCTCGGGGTCGATCAGCAGCCACGTCATCGCGGTGGTCTTGAGCAGGATCCCGCCGTCGGCCGGCACGCGGGTGCCGTGGCCGGTGGCCTGGACGGCGATCGGTACGCCGTACTGCCGCGCCGTCCGGACCGCCGCCTGGACGTCGCTGCGAGCTGACGCCTCGGCGACCACGAGGGGGCGCGAGTCGAACGTCGGCACGATCGCGCGCCGCTGCTCGTCGTACTGGGCGTCACCCGGCTGGTGGATCGCTCCGCTGAACCCGTTTCCCAGCAGACCCGCCACGACATCCGCGCCGACCGTCTGGAGCACCTGCACGCTCATCCCGCTCTCCGTTCTCCCTGGTTTCACAGGTAAGTCGAGCGACGGAGCGCGGAATCGACACGAGCAGCAGATTTATCTCGGCAGTTTATTTCGGCAGCGCCCGGAGCCGGTCGGTGTCGGCCAGGATGTTGATCTCGACGATCCGCCCGTCGCGGACCTCGACGGCCATCACGCCGAACAGCTCGCCGTTCAGCACCGTGATCACGCCCGGTACGCCGTTCACGGTCGCGACCTCGGTGTGCGGCGCCATCCGCGCGAACAGCAGCGCCTGCTCGACGACCGCCTTCGCGCCCTGGACGAAGCGGGAGCTCGCCAGCGCGTCCGCGGGCACCCGGCCGGCGTCGGCCCGCAGGACGACGTTCGGATCGAGTACGGCGAGCAACGCCTCGAAGTCACCGGTCCGGGACGCGACGAGGAACGCGTCGATCGCCTCGCGCTGCTGCCTGACGTCCCCGTCGCCGGTGGGCGCTCCCTGGACGCGGCGGCGCGCACGGCTCGCCAGCTGCCGGGTGGCCGCTGAGGTCTTGTCGAGGATCAGCGCGATCTCGTCGAAGCTCACCGCGAACAGGTCGTGCAGCACGAACGCGACCCGTTCCTGGGGAGACAGCGCCTCCAGCACAACCAGCATGGCCAGCCCGACCGCGTCGGCCTGCAGCACCTCCTCCTCCGGGTCCAGCCGGCTCACCACCGGGTCCGGCACGTAGGTGTCGAACGGATCCTCCCGCCGGGACTTGCGGGACCGCAGCAGGTCCAGGCAGACCCGGGAGACGACAGTGGTCAGCCAACCGGTCAGGTTGGCCACCTCACTCACGTCCGACCGGCTCAACCGCAGCCAGGCCTCCTGGACGGCGTCCTCCGCCTCACTGATCGAGCCGAGCATCCGGTAGGCCACCGCCCGCAGATGGCCACGGTCCTGCTCGAACTGGCGCGCTAGGTCGTCCTGGAGATCCACCCGGCCATTCTCGCGCCGCAGCGTGCCACTGAGCGGGGTCTGCGTCTACAGGTGAGCCAGGAGCTCCAGCTTCTCGTGGGACGGGGTGCCGGGGGTGGCGTGGTAGGTGATCAGCATCTGACCCTCTGTGCCCGGTAGCGCGAGCTTCTCGTACTGCAGGTCGAGCTCGCCGACCTGTGGGTGGTTCAGCTCGGTCAGGCCGCTTGTCTTGCGTCGTACGTCCTGGCGGGCCCAGAGCGTCCGGAAGCGGTCGCTGTGGACGCTCAGCTCGCCGATGAGCTCCAGGAGGCGCGGGTCGTCGAGCGAGTCGGCGATGACCGAGCGCAGATAGGCGACGGCCTTGGCGGTCATCCCCTCCCAGTCGCGGTAGAGCTCGCGCATCTCCGGTTCCAGAAACGCGGCGCGGAGGGTGTTGACTCCCGGCGCGAAGTAGGGGCTGATGGCAACGGCCAGTGGATTGGCGGCGAGGGTTGTCAGATACCTGCCTTGCACCAGCGCGGCTGTGGTCGGCCAGCTGTCGATCAGGCTCAGCACACCCGCGCTGACCTTCTCCGGCTTGGCTGTACGACGGCGGGCAGGTTTGGCCGGTTCAGCCAGGTTCTTCAAGTAGGACTCGGCATCTGGTTCCAGCTGCAGCGCCCTGGCCAGCGAGCCGATCACCTGGTCCGACGGGTGCTGGTCGCGCCCCTGCTCCAGCCGCAGGTAGTACTCGACGCTGATGCCTGCCAGCAGAGCGACCTCCTCGCGGCGGAGGCCCGGCACTCGCCTGCGGCTGCCACCGGGCAGTCCGACGTCCTCCGGCTGCAACCGCTCGCGGCGTACCTTCAGGTACTCGCCGAGATTGCTCATGGCACCAGAGTAGGCCGCGGCGCTCGCCTCATCCTGTCCCTGCGGATACCAGTGTCGGCAGGGCCTTCTGCGGTCGCGGCGGGCGGCAGACGCTCGGAGCATGAACAGTTTTGGATTCACCACGACCGCCGACGAGGTCCTGGCCGGTGTCGACCTCACCGGGCGGCGCGCGCTGGTCACCGGAGCTACGTCAGGCGTTGGAGTCGAGACCGCCCGGGCGCTGGCGGCTCATGGCGCTTCGGTGGTGCTCGGCGTACGGAACGTCGCTGCTGGGGAGCGGGTTGCTGCTGGCTTGCCCGGTGACGTCTCGGTCGGCCGGCTCGACCTGTCTTCGCTGGAGTCGGTCCGGTCGTTCGCCTGGGACGGGCCGTTGGACATCCTGGTCAACAACGCGGGCATCATGGCGACGCCGGAGCTCACCCGGACCGCTGAGGGGCACGAGCTGCAGTTCGCTGTGAACTACCTCGGGCACTTCGCGTTGGTCCTTGGCCTGCACAGCGCGCTGGCTTCCTCCGGCCACGCCCGGATCGTCTCGCTCAGCTCCAACGCGCATGTCTTCGCACCGTTCAGCTTCGACGACTACGACTACCTGTTCCGGCCGTACCAGCCGATCGGTGCGTACGGCGAGTCGAAGACGGCCAACGTGCTGCTGGCGGTAGAGGCAGACCGACGCTGGGCAGCGGACGGAATCCGGGCGAACGCCGTACACCCCGGTGCGATCGCCACTGGTCTGCAGCAGCACACCGGTGGGCTGCAGACCCCTGTGGAGCGCCGCAAGACGGTGCAGCAGGGTGCAGCGACCTCTGTGTTCGCTGCTGTGGTCGACGGGCTCGGTGGGCGGTACCTGGAGGACTGCGGCGAGGCGCCACTGCTCGCTGAGCGCCCACCGCTCTTCGGAGGCGGTGTAGCTCCGTTCGCACTCGACCCGGCGAACGCTGCCCGGCTGTGGGAGCTGGGCGAGCAGCTGGTTGCTACAGTCTGAGCATGTCCGCGCGCCTGAGCAGCTGGTGGCCCGTCTCCTAGACGGCCCCTACTGCTGCGCGCTCACCGGCCGTCTCGATCGAGGCGGCCGTTGGTGTATCTCCTCGTCGGGGCGACCCCGCACCCACCGAGGAACCCCATGGCACTCACCGCTCGACGCACTTGGTCCGGCCTGATCACGGACCTTCTCACCGGCCACGACCTGACGCCGGACGACGCCGCCTGGGCGATGGAGGGTGTGGTGGCCGGCTCGGCGACCTCTGCTCAGGTGGCCGGGTTCCTGGTCGCGCTGCGCGCCAAGGGCGAGACACCTGCGGAGATCGCTGGGTTCGCGTCAGTACTGCGGGCTGCTGCTGTGCCTGTCCGGCTGGCTGGGCCGCTGGTCGACATCGTGGGGACCGGTGGCGACAGGACGGGTGCGGTGAACATCTCCACGATGGCGTCGCTCGTGGTCGCCGCTACCGGCACGACGGTGGTCAAGCATGGTGGCCGGGCGGCGTCGTCGGCTGTTGGCGGCTCGGCTGACCTGGTGGAGGCACTGGGCGTGCCGCTCGACCTGTCGCCTGTTGAGTCCGTGAGGCGCGCTGGGATTGCCTTCCTGCATGCACCGGTCTACAACCCGGCGTTGCTGCACGTCGGTGCCGTACGGCGTGAGCTGGCCGTTCCGACCGCGTTCAACGTGCTCGGACCGCTCATCAACCCGGCGGACCCGCGGTACGGGCTCATCGGCGTCGCTGACGAGCGGATGCTACCGGTGGTCGCGTCGGTGCTCGCATCGCGCGACTGCTCGGTGCTGGTCGTGCGCGGCTCGGACGGGCTCGACAAGCTGACCACTACCGGGCCGTCGCGGGTGCTGGTCGTGCGGGACGGTGCGGTGACGTCCACTGTGTTCGATCCGCGGTCGGTGGGGCTCGCTCCTTGCCGGGCTTCGGACCTGCGTGCCGCCGACCCGGTTGCCGTCGTACGGCGGTTGCTCGCCGGCGAGCGTGGCGCCGTACGGGACGTCGTACTGCTGAACGCGGCGGCTGCGCTGAGCACGCTGCCTGGGCGGCCGTCGTTGGAGGGGTGTCTGGAGGAGTGTGCCGCGGCGATCGACTCCGGAGCCGCAGCGGCGACGCTGGACCGCTGGGTCGGCTTAGCCTGACCAGGTGGATGAGGAAGCGTTCGGACAGCTCGTCGGCCCGCTGCGCGGCGAGCTGCACGCCCACTGCTACCGCATGCTCGGCTCGGACCACGACGCCGAGGACGCGGTGCAGGAGACGTTGCTGCGCGCCTGGAACGCTGTGGACCGCTTCGAGGAGCGCGGCGGCGTACGGCCGTGGCTCTACAAGATCGCTACCAACAGGTGCCTGACGCTGATCGAGCGGCGAGGGAGGCAGGCTCTGCCGGTTGGGGATGCTGTGTCGGAGGCGTTGCCGGAGTACCGGATGGACTGGACCGCGTCGCTGGACCCGTCGGAACGTGTGGTGGCGCTGGAGAGCGTGGAGCTGGCGTTCGTGGCGTCGCTACAGCGGCTGTCGCCGTTGCAGCGGGCAGTGCTGCTGCTGCGCGACGTACTGGCGTTTGCTGCTCGGGAGGTGGCCGAGCTGCTCGACACCACTGTCGCAGCGGTCAACAGCGCGCTGCAGCGGGCGCGTCAGGTCGTTGGCAACGAGGCGACGCAACAGGAGGTGCTGGCGACGCTCGGTGAGGACGGGCAGCGAGAGGTGGCGCGGCGCTACATGGCGGCGTGGGAGGCGCGCGACGTGGACGCGATCGTGGCGATGCTGACCGACGACGCGAAGTACTCGATGCCGCCGCTGCCGGAGCTCTTCGCCGGGCGGGACGGGATCCGCGGGTTCCTGCTGGACGGGCCGCTGCACGACGAGTGGCGGTTCGTGCCGGCGCGGGCGAACGGGCAGCTGGCGTTCGCGACGTACCGGTGGGTGGACGGGCGGTTCGAGCCGTGCGGGCTGGACGTGGTGACGCTGCGGGGGTCGGAGATCGCGTCGGTGGTGTCGTTCCTGGAGGCCGACTTCGCGGCGTACGGGCTGCCTGCGGAGCTTTCGCGATGAGTTTCGTCGCGGCGCGGGGTTGTAGTGGTGACAACCGTTGGCGAGAGGACTTGCTGTGGACGAGATCCGTGAACTGATCGAGCGCTGGGTCGTGGCGGTGCACACCGGCGACCTGAGAACCGTGCTGGCCGACCACTCCGACGACATCGTGATGTTCGACGTGCCGCCGCCGTACGACGGGGTGCGCGGCTTGGCGGCGTACGAGCAGACCTGGCCCGGCTTCTTCGAGTGGCAGGCCTCGGGCGCGTCGTTCGAGCTGGTGTCGCTGGATGTGACGGAAGGCGCCGACGTCGCGTTCGCCGTCGCGCTGCTCAAGTGCGGCATGCCCGACGAAACCGCCTCGCGACGCCTGCGCCTCACCATCGGACTGCGCAAACTCGACGGCCGCTGGACGGTCACGCACGAGCACCACTCCTTCCCCCACGACGAGATCCCACCGCAGGCCGGCGCGGCCGCCGTCCGCTCCGTCCTCGACGACTGGACCACCCAGACCGCCGCCCGCGACCTCGACGGCCTGATGGAGGCGATCGCGCCTGATGTCGTCTCGTACGAACACGCCGGCCCGCTCGAGTACGTCGGCCGCGACGCCGTCCGCGAGGTCTGCGCGGCTGGGCTGGAGACCCCGGCCTCGTTCACCACACCCGACCACACGATCGTTGCCCGCGACGACCTGGCCGTTGCCTGGGGCATCGACCACATCGCCTCCGAGGGTGTCGAGACCCGCTCGCGGGCGACGCGGATCTTCAAGCACACGCCGGAGGGTTGGAAGATGATCCACCAGCACTTGTCGTTCCCTCAGTGAGCCCGGTACGGGCGGAGTACGGGCAGCAAGGTGACAGCGGCTGCTCGTAACGTCCCCGACGTTCAGCTCCGGAGTCCCCGGGCTGCCTGTCGAGAGGTGCGAAGTGAAGAAGCTGACCCGTACTGCCCTGGTGGCTCTGTCGTTCGTCCTGGCCACGTCGGCCGGACTCATCGCCAGCACCCCGCAGAGCGAAGCGGTGACCTACCTGGTCCAGGGCACCAACTACCGCTTCCGGGACAGCGTCTCCGCCCTCCGCACCTTCACCGGCAACGGCGGCGTGATCAAGGTGTCCTACAACGCCTCCTGCGACTACGGCGTCTCCGCCGGCGGCTACTGGGACGTCCGCCTCCAGAAGCAGACCACTGGCGGCAGCTGGGGCGACGTCGACCAGACCGCCGACGTCGCCTGCACAACGTTCAAAACCGTCGGCACCCTGTCCTTCGGCTCCGTCCCCCGAGGCACCTACCGCCTCCGGTTCAACAAGGTCAGCAAGAGCGGCACGGTGACCATCCACTCCTTCGGCGCCTACCGAGGCTGAGGCTGCCGTCCCGAATCAATGACTTGCTGGAGGTCGGGATGGCGGGGCAAAAGACGGGGCTGCATCTCCGCAGGAGACACAGCCCAATTCGATCGGTGCAGCGATCAGTTCTCGCTGCTTCCCCCATTGCCCCCGTTACCGCCACCGCCGGTCATGCTCAACTCCCTCTGTAGAAATAGGTGTGGCGCACATTAGCGCTTCCAGAAGAGCGACACGCCGTAGTTGTCGCGCGGCTGGCAAATTTCTGGGAAAGTATGCTCGACTTGACCGTCCTCGATGGTGAGATACTGCGGACTCCCTTCAGGCGGCTTGACGCGACGACCGTTCTCGGTCTCCTCGACATACCACCAGCACGCCTCAGGCTCTTCATCGAACCTGATTCGAATCGTCAGTCCACTCACCGGCAAAAGGCCATGCAGTCGACGCCCCGGAGCGATCCCGTAGTGGTCGATTTCCACGTTGACCCACTCACGTTCCTCGCTGGGATTCTTGCTGATCGTCTCCGAGGAGAACGCATGCTTCTCGCCGTACCTGAGGACGCGTGGGAACACCAGCCGAGTCAGCACCGGCGAGGCCCCCGACTCCACGACGGTGCAGCCCCAGAGCGCCCGCACCGGCAGCCGTTCCGACTTCCTGACATCACCTATCAGGGCCTTGGCCGTGTACCCGTCGACACGTTCCGCCCGGGCCTCGACCAAACGCTCCGTGATGCGGCGGTAGACGGTACGACGGCGCATGAACACCGTTGTGACGAAGAGTTCCAGGAAGACCGGCTGGGCGCTCTGGTGTGGCGTCCGATATCCCGAGACGGGATCTGTGATGTCGGGCTCGGTGGTCTGACCGCCGCCTGCCGCCTCGGACTCGATCCGTTCCGCGGTGTCGATGCAACGTAGCCATTGATCGCCGTCACGTGCGAAACTCTCGAGCTTCTCCTGGAGATTCGGCACCAGGCGGGTCACCAGCCCTGCCTTCCACGCTCGGTGCATAGGCGTACAGGTGTCCGGCGGTCGATCACCGAACACCGCCCTGGCGGCCTTCAACTGCTCGAACCTCGCGCCGAGCGTCGCCTTCCACGGACCCACGATCTCTGCTCTGCACTGCATCCGGAACGCAGCTCGCAAAGTGTTCCTTCGCCGCGAGTCCTCCGATGACCCGATCCGGCCGACTTCGTCGATCAGCAGCCCCCAGATCGCCAACGATCGCCGGCGCGGAGTCGGATCAGGCAACGAGCTGGTCGGATCGACCAGCAGGCCGAGCGCGGCGGCTGACTCACCAGTGGGATCCACAAGCGCGTGCTCGAGATGTTCGAGCGGCCGCGCATGCCGCGTCGCCAACCAGCGGAGCGCATCCTCCAGTGAAATTGCCGGATCCTGTTTGCGCCTCACGCCTCACCCCTCGTGATGCCACAGACAACGCAAGGCCACAGCCGACCACACCTGACTACCGGTGACAAGAGAAAGTCAGCGCCGCGACTATTCCGTGACAACAGAATAAAATCTACGGCGAATCGAAGCCATAGGTGGATGTTTTACGGTTGAAACGGACACGAACATCCTCGTGACCGCACCGCTCGTCTTCAGCGCATCCGAGTGGTCGCAGGAAACTCGACAGAGGCGGCGAATGTCCGGCGGATCGCCGGCTCCTCGCCTTGCGACGACGGTCAATCTGATCTCCGCCCCGACAGCGTACCGACGTTCATCCACCCTGGCTCCGGTGAGGCTCTAGGACATGAACGGAACAGCCATGAGCAAAGAAGTTGGAATTTCACGGTCGGCCGGCAACCCGCAAGACCCAGGCGGCAAGAACTCACTCGGCGGCCTGATCGCCACGGTCCTGAGCGCCGTCAGTTCGCTCTACCTAGCCACCAATTCCATCCTCGTCACTATGATCGGCGCCGCCGTGGCTCTGATCGCCGCCGCGCTCTACCTCGCCTTGGGACGGAGGTAGCCACCTACGACCCTCCTCGGGTCACGCGGGGCACGCAGACGGTCTGTCGAGTGGGCGGAGGGCGTGGGATTCGAACCCACGATGACGGTCACCCGCCATACCGGTTTTCAAGACCAGCGCACTCGGCCACTATGCGAGCCCTCCAGGCGGGGCTCGTGGTGCGGAGTCCTGCCGAGGGTCGAGGATAGCGGGTTGGGGACGGGATAAAGGCGTGGAGGGGTGCGGGGTGGGTTGTTAGGCTCGGCGGCCGAGAACGGAGTGCCTCCTCATGCCTGCAGCGGTGTCCCTGGGTCTGCCCAACGTTCGTGGACGGGTGCCCCTGCTCGTCGGACTGGCGATTGACTCGTTCGGTGGTGGCTGTGCTGGGCCGCTGCTGTTGCTGTTCTTCGTACGGGTCGCTGACATTCCGCTGGGTACGGCGGGGGTGCTGCTGACCGTGGCGACGCTGTTCTCCGTGGCTGCGCCGGCTGCGGTGGGGCTGGTGATCGACCGGGTGGGGCCGCGGAACCTGGTGACGGTGGCGCAGTTCGCGCAGGGGCTGGCGTTTGTCGGGTTCTTCTTCGGGCGGTCGATGTGGCTGCTGTTCCTGTGTGCTCTGCTGACCACTACCGGGCAGCGCGTGTTCTGGTCGTCCATCTTCAGCCTGCTGGCTGACGTCTCCGACGACGGCGACCGGGACCGCTGGTTCGGGCTGGGCGGGATGATGCAGGCCGGTGGGTTCGGGCTGGGTGCGCTGGCGGCTGGTGCGCTGCTGACGCTCAACGGGGACCTACCGTTCCTGCTGGCGATCGGGCTGAACGCGGTGACGTTCTTCGTGGCCGGCGTACTGATGCTGCTCATCCACCCGGACCACACTGCTCGGGCTGTCGAGGACAGCGGGCCGGTGCCGTTGCTGCGGCATGACAGGCCGTTCCTGGTGCTGATCGGAGCCAACACGGTGCTGGCGCTCTGCACGATGCTGATGGGTGTGGGGCTGCCGGTATACGTGAGTGAGGCGCTGCCTGCGCCCAAGTGGCTGGTGGGGGTGCTGCTGGCGGCGGTGTCCGTCGTACTGGCTACTGGGCAGACTCTGGTGGTTCGCCACACGGAGAAGCGGCGCAAGATGAACGTGATGGTCCTGGTTGGGCTGATCTGGATGGTGTGGGGGCTACTGATGGCTGGGCTCCTGCACGTGCCGGCTGCGCTCGTCGTACCGGGGCTGGTGCTGGCTACGGCCTTCTTCGCTGCTGGTGACGTGCTGCATGCGGCAACCGGCAACGCACTGGCTGCAGCTGTTGCGCCGGAGCGGGGGCAGGGGAAGTACCTGTCGTACTGGCAGTACTCGTTCACCTTCGCGAGCGTGCTGGTGCCGGTCTTCTTCGCGCAGCTGTTCGTGGTGGGGCACGCGGTGCCGTGGCTGGCGATCTCCGGGCTGGCGCTGGCGGCAGCGATCACGCTCGTCGTACTGGACCGGGCGCTGCCGGATGCGACCGCTCAGCGGCGTTGAGGAGCTGCTAGTACCTCGCCGATGACGTGCCGCGCGTGGTTCGCGATCTCCGGGTTGGTGTCCTTGTGGTGCGACCACACGATCAGGGCTTGGGACAGCACGCGCCCACGTCCGCGGAGCCATGTCGCGTCGTCGACGTCCAGCGCCGTACGGAACTCGTCGCGGACGTTCGCGGGCAGTAGGTGCCACGCGGGGAACAGGTCGCATGCCGGATCGCCGAGGCCGCAGGTCTCGAAGTCGAGCACCGCGGTCAGTCGGCCCTCCGCCGACACGAGCAGGTTGCCCGGCGTCAGGTCCGAGTGCACCCACACCTGGCGCTCGTCGGATGGTGCGGCGAGCGACTCCTCCCACGACGCCAGCGTTGCGCGAGTGTCGATCAGTCCCTCCAGATCGCCGATTGCCGTCCGCGTCGGGGAGTCCAGCTCGACCATCGGAGCGCGCGTCCGGCGCTCGCCCGGATACGCCGGCGGCCGGTCCGGCAGGTCGATCCGCCGGAACGCGTCGACGAACGCCGCGAGGTCCGTCGCCAGCCCGCGTGGGTCGGCGAGTGCGTCGGGGCGCGGGTGCCTGCCGGTGAACCAGCGGTGGACTGACCACTCGCCCGGGAACGCGTCGGTGGGTGAGCCGATCGCCTCGACAGAAGGGATGGCCACCGGCAGGAACGGCGCGAGTGCCGCGAGTTTCGCCTGCTCCCGTTGCACCATGTCGGTGACCGAGGGCCGGAGCGGCAGCCGTACGGACAGGTCGGGACCGAGGCGGTAGATCGCGTTCACCAATCCGTTGGAGTCGACCGGGTCCACCGGCAACGCCGCCCACTGCGGGAACTGACCGGCCACCAACTCGCGGACGAGCGGTGTGTCGATCTCGACCTGATCGGCGTGGACCTTGCGGGGACTCACGAGCCCCATCGGACCGGGTCGGCCGGTCCGCTGTCAACGCGGTTTCGGATCGACGTCCTGCGACACGACAACTGAGGCGTCAGGGTTTCTTGCATTGCTTCGAACAGGTGTTCTAATGTTTTCCGTGTAGCGCGCGGTACCTCTTTCCAACCAAGACCTTCGTCCGTACGGCCGAACCTCCCACCACGACGTGGACGGCCGGCGCGGCGATGGCCGCCCGGGGAGGTGAGGCCCCGGGCGTTGGAGAGCTTTCGACATTGCAGACTGACGCGGGAAGGTGGTGGACGACGAGAGGGGACAGCAGATGCTGCTCGAACATCGCGGCCGGACTCCGGTCGTGCCGGAGTCGGCGTACGTCGCTCCGTCGGCGGTGCTGTGCGGTGCAGTCGTGCTCGGAGAAGGCTGCCGGGTGCTGCACGGCGCAGTCCTGACCGCGGAGAACGGCGAGATCCGCCTCGGAACGAACTGCGTGGTGATGGAGAACGCCCTGGTCCGCGGCCGGGCCGACCATCCAGCGCTGCTCGGCGACGCGGTCCTCGTCGGCCCGCACGCCCACGTGAACGGCGCCACGGTCGAGGACGAGGTCTTCCTCGCTACGGGCGCTGCGGTGTTCCCTGGTGCGGTTGTCGGCGCGGGCTCGGAGCTGCGGATCAACAGCGTGCTGCACGTGAACTCACGATTGGCCGCCGGAACGGTGCTGCCGATCGGGTGGATCGCGGCGGGTGATCCGGCGGAGCTGTTCTCACCTGACCGGCACGAGGAGCTGTGGGCTGCGCAGGAGCCCATGGACTTCCCGGGGACTGTGTACGGCGTGCCGAGGGGGACGTCGATGCGGGAGATCATGGCGCGGCAGTCGGAGTACTACGGGGCGCACCGGGAGGACCGGGTGGTTGGGGAGCCGGGGGCTGAGTAGGCGGTCGGAACCCGTTGGGTGACGGGCGTTCGGTGCCGTGGGCTGACCAGGGGTTGAGCCTCTTGGGCAGTGCGGGTCATCGAGCCGTGGCTGCCTTGCCTGCCCGCCCATGGACTGAGCCGTGGCTGCCTTGCCTGGCCGGCCCGTGGGCTGAGCCGTGGCTTGCCTGGCCGGCCCGTGGACTAAGCCGGTGGTTGAAATCTGTCGGCTGCCAACGGTTGCGGGGGCCTGGTGTGGCTGATTGTGCTCGTAGATTGGCCTCGCGGTTGAGCCATTGCGTGGCGGGCCCTGCGGGCCGTGCCGTGCTACCGCGCTTAGTGGCCTGTGGATTGAGCAGTCGCTGCCGCGCGTCCTGGAGCCTTGGGCTGCGCCGCTGCTGAGCCGTTGCTGCCCTGCGTCCATACGCCCTGCGGGGCGGGCCGGTGGTCGAAGCCTCGCTCGGCTGCTGGCGGTTGAGGCATGCGCGGGTGGGTGATTGGCCTCGGGGGTTGGTGTTTGCGGTGGGGCTGTTGCGGGGCGGGCTGGAGCGCTGATTCGGTGGGTGTGCCGTTGCCCGGTAGGGCCTGTGAGCGGGGGTGTGGGCTCAGGCGGTGTTAGTGCGGATGGGGGCGGCGAGGGTGAAGTGGCGGAGGTGGCCTGGGGGTTGGGTGGCGCAGGTGAGTTGGGCGTTGATGGTGCGGGTTTCGGCTTTGAGGTCGACGGTCAGGGTTTGGGATTGGGTGGTTTGGAGGGTTACTGACCAGTGGTTGGGGGCTGGTTGGGTCACTGCCACTGGGGTCAGGGCGTTCAGCGCGAGGGTGTGGCCGGCGGCTCGGGCGAAGTGTTGGGCGGCTTGGGCTGGTGGGGGGAGGGCGCCGTTGCCTCGGAAGTAGGTGGGGGTGATGGTGCCGTTGGTGTGGGCCTCGGCGAGGGGGACGGCTTCGGTGGCGGGGACGTGGCCGTAGAAGTGGCTTTCGGGGAGGAAGACGAGGTTGGCGGCGAAGCGGTCGCCGCCGATGTGGCTGCACTCCCAGGTGCGGTCGGGGTAGGCGGCGGTGAGGGCTGCTGCGGCGGGGCGGCCGCGGACTGCGCAGCAGGCGTCGTGGCGGCCGTGGGTGCAGACGAGGTAGATCGGGTCTGGGTGGAGGGTGCCCTGGTCGGCGCCGGTGAGGACCTGGAGGAGGTGCTCGTCGGTGGGGAGGAGGCCGGTGCGGATGGATTCGTGGCCGGGGCGGGAGTCGACGAGGAACCAGCGGCGGGGTGGGGGTGCGGAGGTGGGCGAAGGGCTGGCATCGGACGTGCGGGCAGGCGCTTCGGTGGAGGTGTTGGACGGAGCAGCGGTGGAGGCAAGGGCGCCGGTGGAGGGCGCGGGGGCGGTGCCGGTTCGGGGGCGGGGGGTGGTGCGGCCGTGGCGGCGGATCAGGACTGGGCGGGTGTGGAGTTGGGCGCAGAGTTGGGCTAGGTGGGTGGCGAGGTTGTCTGGTGGGGCCGCGGGCGTGTTGTTGGGTGGGGTGGAGTGCTTCAGCGCGGTTAGGGCTGCTCTGGGCCAGGGGGCGTTGAGTTCTATGAGGAGCCAGCGTTCGGCGGGTGGGGCGGTGGCGTAGAGGGGGTCTTGGCGGCGTTCGGCGGTGGCGGCGCAGCCGGTGGTGGGGGTGTAGCGGGGTGGTGGGGGTTGGGTCACTGGGGGCCTGTTACTAGGACTGCTTCTGTCATCAGGCGGCGGGTTAGGACGAGCTGGTCCTCCGGGGCTAGGCCGGGGAGGTCGCCGACTTTGAAGGGGGTGCCGGAGAGGGCTGTGGTGAGGGCTTCGAAGGCGTCGGCCGGGAAGGTGATGGTTCGGTCGGGGAGGTGGAGGCGGAGGGGGGTGCCGGCCGTACCGGGAGTGTTGGCGGTGCCGGGAGCGCCAGAAGTGCCCGCAGTGCCAGAGGTGCCGGCAGTGCTCGGAGTGCCGGGGGTTAGGTGGTGGTTCAGGCCTTGGCGGGCCTGGAGGGTGGTGCCGATGGCCAGGTTGGTGATTGCTGCCGCGTGGGCCAAGGGCGGCAGCGGGGCTGGGCGGTTGCCGGACCAGGTGCGGCGGCGGAGGCGGGTGGCCAGGGCCTCGGGGGTGGCGGTTTGGAGGTGGTCGGTGAAGAGGGCCTTGACCTTTTCCAGTTCGGGGGCCAGCTGGGCTGGGTCGCCGGGGTTGAAGCCGAGGGGGAGGGCTGTGCGGAGGTCTACCTCGTTGGCGGCCAGGGCCGCTAGCTCCTGGATGAGGAGGTAGCGGGTCAGGGTGTGGAGGCCGATGGTGAGGTGGGCGCTTACGCCGCCTAGTGCTTTGGCTGAGTGGAGGAAGCCGCGCGGGACGTAGAGGGCGTCGCCTGGTCGTAGTACGGCGTCTACTACTGGCTGCTGGTCTCGGGCTGCGTCCGCTACTGCTTGGGAGTGGTCTGTCCACGGTTGGTTGCGGAGCGGGTCCACGTGGACTGGCTCGTGGACTGTCCAGTGCTTCTCGCCGGCTACCTGCAGGACGAAGACGTCGTGTACGTCGTAATGGGCCGCGAAGCCCTGGGACTCGGCGGGGGTGATGTACGCGTTGATCTGGACCGGGTGGCCGGCCTCGGACGCTAGTTGGGTGGAGAAGTCCACGAGGGCGGGCCAGGTGCGGTGCAGAGCCTGCAGTACGACGGTGTGGCCGCTGGCGAAGAGCTGGGCGACCTTGTCGTCGCGGATCTGGTCGCCGATCTCGGCGCCGGCGCCGCCGGGGCCGGTGAACTGGTTGTCGCCGACGACCGAGCCGTTCTTGGCGATGCGGAGGAACGGGGTGCGCAGGCCGCGGCGGGAGAGGAGTTCGTCGACTGCTTCGAGGCTGAAGAGGTCGGCGAAGCCAGCCGGGGCAGGTGCGCTCGCGCCGGCCGAGGCAGGGCGCGCCGGGGCGAGCTCCTCAGCTCTCGAGAACAGCGCTCGGCGGCCCCAGTAGTTGGTGGCGAAATTCTCTGGGTCGCCGGCGACGCAGCGCCGGAGGGCCGGGCTGCTGTCCGGTTGCGGCCCGGTCTCCGGCACGGCGCTCACCAACTTCCGGAGTTACCGCTGGCACCGCCGTCCGCGCCACCATCGCTCGTACCGGGCGAAGCGCCGCCGTCCGCGGGGCCCTCGGCGCCGCTGTCGGCTCCTCCGTCGGCGCCGCCGTCGCTGAGACCAGGCGACGCGCCGCCGTCCGCGGGACCTTCCGAACCGGCGCCGCCATCAGCACCGCCGTCGTGACCGCCCGGGTTCGCACCGCCGTCGGCCGGACCCTCGCCACCGCCGTAGCCGCCACCACCGGCGCCGCCGTCAGCACCGCCGTCGTGGCCATCGGGGTTCGCGCCGCCGTCGGCCGGGCCTTCGCCGCCGCCGTAGCCGCCACCGCCCGCGCCGCCGTCAGCACCACCGTCGTGACCGCCCGGGTTCGCGCCGCCGTCCGCGGGGCCCTCGCCGCCGCCGTAGCCGCCGCCACCCGCACCGCCGTCGGCGCCGCCGTCGTGGCCGCCGGGGGTGGCGCCCCCGTCAGCGAGACCTTCACCGTCGCCGGACGAGGTGGTCATGTCGTCGTCGTTCAGACCCATGATGCTGCTCCTCTCGAGGGGGACTTGCGTGCCCACCCTGTGCGCAAAGTAGATCGGGGCTAAACCCCTGGCGGGATCACAAGCTCCCGTCAGTTCTACGGCGATCTGCCGGAGCGGCGGAAGGGCTCAGCCGAGCAGGTCCCACCAGACCTTGAGGAACGCGTCGGTCACCGGTTCGGGGCGGACCGCGATCCGCAGCCAGTCGGGGCCGAGGCCGGGGAACGTGTCACCCCGCCGTACGGCGAAACCGCGGCGACGGAGCTCCTCACGGAGCTGCACCGCGCCGTCGACGTGGACGAGGACGAAGGGCGCCCGCGGTACGCCGTACGAGTGCACGCGCGGTGACGAGGTGAGCCCGGTCAGGAGGTGGGTGCGCTGGGCATCGAAGGCCTCAGCTGCTTGGTGGGCCTCGGCAACAGCCTCAGGAGTGCTCGTCGCGATCGCTGCCGCGAGGGCGGGTGTGGACAACGGCCAATGCGCCTGTACGGCGGCCAACTGCTCGACCAGCGCCGCCGCCGCGACGACGTACCCCACGCGAAGACCCGCCAGCCCCCACGTCTTGGTCAGGCTGCGGATCACCACCAGCCCTGGAATCGACGCGCCGACCAACGACTCGGGCTCGCCCGGAACCGCGTCCATGAACGCCTCGTCGACCACCAGGATGCGCTCCGGCCGCGCGAGCTCGCGCAGCGTGTCGGCCGGGTGCAGGACCGAGGTCGGGTTGGTCGGGTTGCCGACGACGACCAGGTCGGCGGCGGCCGGTACGGCGGCCGGGTCGAGCGTGAAGCCGTCCTCGGCGCGCAGCACGACGCGGTCGACGAGGTGCCCCGCCGAGCGCAGCGCGGACTCCGGCTCGGTGAACTGCGGGTGGACGACGACCGGGTGCCGCGGCCGGAACGCGCGGGCGACCAGGACGAACGCCTCGGCGGCGCCGGCGGTCAGCAGGACCTGGTCGGGGTCGCAGCGGTGGCGAGCGGCGACCGCGGCGACGGCCGCGCCGGACCGGGGGTAGGCGGCGAGATCGGTGAGGCTCGCGGTGATCTCGTCGAGCAGCCACGGCGGCGGCGTACCGGCACGCACGTTGACGGCGAGATCGGTGAGGCCGTCACCGACTTCGAGGTCTCCGTGATGGTCCAGGTCGAATCCGTCCACAGGCACGGGAGCGAGGCTAACCCGGCGCGCCTGGGCGGTCCCAGGGGCCTCTCAGCGCGGCACCGTCGCGGCACGGCGCAGCTCAGCGCGGCATCAGCGCGGCCCGGCGGGAACGCATCTCCTCCAGCTCACGCTCGGTCATCGACTCCACGGCCCGGCGGCGGGCCGCCTCGAGCGCGGCGAGCTCGTCGGGGCTGAGACTGTCGCGGTACTGCTCACGCTGAGCGGTCATCGTGTCGAGCTCCTGCTGGGTGAGGGTGCGGTTCATGGCGTTCATTCCTTCGATGAGAGTGAGCAATGACTCGGTGGTCGGCTGGTTGGCCGCGTCCAGCGCGGCCAGGACGGACTGCAAGCGGTCGTGCAGCTCAGCACCCGCCGCCAGCTGAGCCTCGACCTGGTCGAGCTGACGACGGATCAACCCCCGCGGATCGGGGACGTCGCCGTCGATGAGCTGGCCGATCTCGGTCAGTGTCAGGCCGAAACCGCGGAGGGCGAGGATGCGGTGCAGGCGCCGAACGTCGGCGTCGGCGTACAGCCGGTGCCCGGTCGGGCCGCGGGACGTCGGGCGGAGCAGCGCGATCTCGTCGTAGTGGTGCAGCGCGCGGACGCTCAGGCCGGTGGCCGTCGCGAGCTCGCCGATCTTCCAGGTGCGGGACGTCATGGGTTCGACGCTAGGACCTCACGTCGTGTCAGGTGCAAGGTCTGAGCGATGCGGCACCATGGGGACATGAGGATCGCTGTGGTGCAGACCGCGAGTTCCGGGGACAAGGCCGCCAACCGGGAGGCGGTGGTCCGGTGGGTGGCGCAGGCCGCTGCCGGGCGCCCCGATCTGGTGGTGCTGCCCGAGGCGATGATGGCCGACTTCGCGGCCGAGGGCGGTTCGGTCGGGCCGCTGGCGGAGGCGCTGGACGGCGAGTTTGTGAGCACGTTGCGCAAGTGCGCGGCGGAGCACGGGACGGCGATCGTCGCGGGGATGTTCGAGCGGAGCTGCGACGAGCACCGGCCGTACAACACGCTGCTGGCGGTCGGGGCTGACGGCGACCTGCTCGGGGCGTACCGGAAGATCCACCTGTACGACGCGTTCGGCTACAAGGAGTCGGATCAGCTGACGCCGGGGGATGTCGCGCCGGTCGTGGTGCGGATCGGCTCGCTGAAGTTCGGGCTGATGACTTGTTACGACCTGCGGTTTCCGGAGCTGTCGCGGGCGCTGGTGGACGCGGGGGCGGATGCGCTCGTCGTACCGGCGGCCTGGGTGCGCGGGCCGTTGAAGGAGCATCACTGGGAGACGTTGCTGACCGCCCGGGCGATCGAGAACACCTGCTACGTCGTGTCGGCGGCGCAGAACGGGCGGAAGTACTCCGGGCTGAGCCAGGTGATCGATCCGCAGGGGGTCGCGGTCGCTGCCGTTGGTGAGGCCGATGGGGTTGCGGTGGCGGAGATCTCGGGCGAGCGGTTGGCCGACGTACGGCGGAAGAACCCGTCGCTGGCGAACCGGCGGTTCACGGTGACGCCGCGTTGAGGTACGACGTGGTGGTGCTCGCGGGTGGGGCGTCGCGGCGGTTCGGCGGGGTGGACAAGGCGACGGTCGTGCTGGAAGGGGTCTCGCTGCTCGATCGGGTGCTGGGGGCAACCGAGTCGGCGGTGTCGACGGTTGTTGTGGGGCCGGTGCGGGAGACTTGTCGCGCCGTTGAGTGGACGCAGGAGGATCCGCCTGCGGGTGGGCCGGTCGCTGGGGTTGCGGCGGGGTTGGGGTTCGGTACGGCGCCTGTCGTGGTGCTGGTTTCGTGTGACCTGCCGTGGTTGACGGCGGGCGATGTCGCGGGGCTAGTTGAGGGGATCGGCGAATACGACGGGCACGGGCTGCGGGATATTGGGGGCCGTGAGCAACCACTTGCGGCGGCGTACCGGCGGGAGGCGCTCAGCGCGGCTGTCGAGGCGGTGGGTGATCCCAGGGATCAGTCGGTACGGCGGACGTTCGCGGGACTGAAGATGCTGTGGAGCGAGCCGACGCGCGCGGGGCGGGATGTGGACACCTGGGCGGACTTGGACGACCCGGAGACGGCCGCACCGACCGAGTAATTCAGTCGCCTCGCAGCCCGCGGAATCCCTAGGCTGCCCGGATGGATGTTGCCGGGGTGGTGCGGAAAGCCTTGCCTGGATGGGAGATTGCGGAGATCCTGCCGCGGTCGGGTGGGCAGTTGTCGAGTGTGTTCGAGGTGCGGAACGCCGGCGGGGAGGCGGTGATCGTCAAGGTCTACGACCCGGAGTGGGCTTGGAAGCAGGCCAAAGAGGTTTACGTGTACGGGCTGCTGGCGCCTGAGGTTGGGGAGATGGTGCCTTCGGTGGTTCATCTGGAGCCGGGCGCGACGGTGCTGTCGAAGGTGGACGGAGTGCCGTTGTCTGAGGTCGACAAGGCCGACTACGGGGTCGTCTACGAGCAGGCTGGCGAGTTGCTGGCGCGGATTCATCGGATCAAGCAGCCGGCGTACGGGTATCTGACTGACCAGGTGCTGGAGCCGTTGCCTTCGAACGGGCGCTACATGGAGCGGCAGTTTGCGAAGAAGGTGCGGGAGTTCGAGGAGCTTGGTGGGGATGCGGAGCTGCGCGACAGGATCGTCGAGTACGTCGCCGCGCATCCGGTCGCTGACGAGGACCGGCCGGTCTTGTGCCACAACGACTTCCACGAGGGGAACCTGCTGGTCGACCCGGCGACCTCGCGGTTGAACGGGATCGTCGACGTGGAGAACGCGATCGCCGCCGACCCGCTGCTCGATCTGGCGAAGGCGCAGTACTACTCGATCAAGGGTGATCAGACCAAGCTCGACGGGCTGCTGAAGGGGTACGGCGAACTGCCGGCCGACTGGGAGGAGCGGACGGCGACCTACCGGCTCTACCACGCGCTCGAGCTATGGGACTGGTTCGCGTTGATAGGCACGACCGATCCGCTGGATTCGATCGCGACGGACATCACCGGGCTGCTCGGCGCGTAGTCCGGCGGGACGCAGTACGGTGGCGAGTATGCGAGCTGTCGTGTGTGAAGGTGCCGGGGGTGTCGAGGTTCTGACGGTCGGCGAGATCGAGGATCCCACGCCGAACGTCGACGAGGTCGTGATCGAGGTCGTCGCGGCGGGCGTGAACCGCGCCGACCTGTTGCAGCGGCAGGGGCACTATCCGCCGCCGCCCGGCGCGCCGGGCACGATCGGGCTCGAGGTGTCGGGGCGGATCAGCGCGGTCGGCGAGCAGGTCGAGGGCTGGTCGGTCGGGGACGAGTGCTGTGCGCTGCTCGCGGGCGGTGGGTACGCCGCGAAGGTCGTCGTACCCGCGCCGCAGGTGATGCCGGTGCCGGAGGGGATCGACCTGGTCAGCGCCGCGGCGCTGCCCGAGGTGGTCGCGACCGTCTGGTCGAACGTGTTCATGAAGGCGCACCTGAAGGACGGCGAGACGCTGCTGGTGCACGGCGGCGCGTCCGGGATCGGGACGATGGCGATCCAGCTCGGGGTCGCGCACGGCGCGCGGGTGCTCTGCACGGTCGGCAGCACCGACAAGATGGACTTCTGCACCCGGCTCGGCGCCGACGTCGCGATCAACTACAAGGACGCGGAGTGGGCCTCGGTGGTCCGGGAGGCGACCGGCAAGGCCGGCGCGGACGTGATCCTGGACATCATCGGCGCGAAATACCTGACCGACAACGTGAAGTCGCTGGCCTTCGACGGCCGGATCGTCGTGATCGGCATGCAGGGCGGCGCGAAGGGCGAGCTCGACCTCGGCCGGCTGCTGGCCAAGCGCGGTTCGATCACCGCCGCCGGGCTGCGCAGCCGGTCGGTCGAGGACAAGGGCCGGATCCTGGCCGAGGTGGTCGGGCACGTCTGGCCGCTGGTCGAGGCCAAGAAGGTGCGCCCGATCGTGCACGCGACGTACCCGCTGGAGCAGGTCGCGAAGGCGCACGAGGAGCTCGAGCAGTCCACCCAGATCGGGAAGATCCTGCTCACCCTCTGACCTGCCCAGCGGCCGGTACGCCGTACGCCGGTCACGTCGGCGTGTTGGCGGCGATCCACTCCGGGTCGGGGGCGACCAGCTGGATCACGTCCAGCCAGGTGCCCTCGGGGTCCCGGACGAAGAAGTGCCGCTGCCCCCACGGCTCGGTGACGAGCTCCGAGGCCAGCTCGACGCCGGCCTCGACGAGCTGGGCGGCGAGCTTGTCGGCGTCGTCGACGACGAACCCGAACACGTTGGTGCTCTCGGTGAGCGCCGAGACGGCGGCCGGGACCGAGGCGTGGCCGCGCTCGGAGATGGCCAGTTCCCAGGCCGCGTCGCCGCGGCGCAGGCAGATGAACCAGCCCAGGTCGATGGTGACCTGGAGGTCGAAGTGGTCCGCGTAGAACGCGGCGACCTTCGTGGGCTGGGAGGTGACGACGGTGGCGCCGAAGACGGCGGGTTGCATACGCACTCCTTGCACTACAGCTGTTGTGGTTGAGTACGACAGTTGTAGTGGACGACTGGTAGGCTTGTCAACATGCCCAGGAACCCCGAACGCCGTACCCAGCTCGCCGACGCGGGCCTCGCCGTGCTCGCCGAGGCCGGCGCCCGCGGCCTCACCCACCGCGCGGTCGACGCGGCCGCGGGCCTCCCGGCCGGTACGGCGTCCAACTACTTCCGGACCCGCGACGCGTTGCTCGGGGCGCTCGGGGAGCGGATCTTCGAACGCCTGGCGCCGACCGACGACCGCCTGGAGCCGCTCGCGGCGCGTGAGCCGTCGGTCGATCTGATGGTCGACTACGTGCGATACATCGTCGAGCGGCTGCTGGCGAATCCCGAGCTGCCGCTCGCGTTGTTCGAGCTGCGGTTGGAGGCGACCCGGCGGCCGGAGCTGTCCGAGATCCTGGCGCGAACGTTGCGGCAGGGGTTCGACGGGGACGTGTCGTTCCACGTCAACGCCGGGCTGCCGGGTGGGGCCGAGGAGGTTCGCCTGCTGCACTTCGCGATCGACGGCCTGGTGCTGGACCGGCTGACGCCGGGCGTCGGGCACCCGTACGACGTCGACGCGACCGCCGAGCGGCTGGTCCGGCGGCTGATCCGGGACAGCTGACTGCGCCGGAACAGCCCGCCGAGACGGATCCGTTGCACGGAATCGCCCCGGATGTCGTTGCCAAGGGCTACCGTCAGGGGTGTGACTGGGGAACAGCGGCGCGGTGCGCACGTGCTCGACGCGGTGCTCGACGTGATCGCGGAGCGTGGCCTGGAGGCCGCGACGATGCGGACCGTCGCGGCGGCGGCCGGGATCTCGCTGGCGCAGGTGCAGTACTACTTCCGCAGCAAGGACGAGCTGGTGGCGTCGGCGTTCCGCCACGTCAGCGAGCGGTTCGACGAGAAGCTGGCCACGATCGACCTGTCCGGCCCGCCGCGCAAGGTGCTGCGCGAGGCCCTCGAGCTGTGGCTGCCGCTGGACGACGGCCGCGCCCGGGACGCCCGGGTCTGGCTGGCTTTCAGCGCCGCCTCGGTGACTTCACCGATGCTGGCGGGGATTGCGGCGGCGACCGACGCCGAGCTCCGGGTCGCGTTCGCGCGGCTGCTCGACGCGGCGATCGCGGACGGCGACCTGGCCGAGGTGACCGACACCGAGACCGAGGCGGGGCTGCTGCTCGCCGTACTGGACGGGCTGGTGATCCAGGGGCTCACCCTGCCGGCCGAAGAGCGCAATGCGTTCCTCGTACAATCGCTGAACACTCACCTGGACAGGCTTTTCACACCGTAAGTAGTTGCCATTGGCCACAATTGCAGCGGCGGTAGACGAGCAGTCCGTCGCTGACGGGGTGCGTGGACACGACATGCCAGACGTGCTGGTGGACTTCTTCCCTGGTGATCATGGATCCATCGTGCTGTAATGGCATTATGCATCTCAACCCTTACGGCGCCGACGCCGTCCTGCTGGCGGTGAACCTGGTCACGAACCCGGCCGCCACGGCGGACGAGCTGGCCACGCGCTGCGAGGAGAGCGGCGTCGTCACCAGCAACGTCCGTGGCGTCCACGTGACACCGGAAGACCTGGTGACCGTGCGGCTCGCGCTGGAGGAGTGGATCGAGGTGGTGGACGCCACCGATGAGCAGCAGCGGGTCGACCTGGTCAACGCAATGCTCGCGAAGTACACCGAGCACCCGCGGCTGACCAACCACGCCGGCGACGGCTGGCACATGCACTACCGGCCGGACAAGGTCCCGGTCGGGCGACTGGTCGCGACACTGATCAGCACCGGTACGGCGCTGCACCTGGCCGGCCGTGGGATCAGCAGGCTCGGCCGCTGCGCGACCGACGGGTGCGACAACGTGTACGCCGATCTGTCCCGCGGCGGCAAGCAGCGCTACTGCAGCCCCGCGTGCTCCAACCGGGACGCCGTCCGCCGGCACCGCGCGCGGACCGCGTAGCGGGCGACCGCGAAGCGCGCGAACGGCGTAGCCCCGCAATCGCGTAGCGGGCGCGCAGAAGACGCAGCCGGGCAGCTCACCCACAGACCCCGTGCGGGGGTGCTTCTAGGATGGGCAGATGAGCAAGGACACCAGCAACGAGGGCCAGGAAGTCCCGATGGCGGGGGCTCGGACCGAGGACGGCAAGATCCTGATCGTCGGGCCGGACGGGATGGCCGTCGAGGGGCCGCCGCGCGACGCCGACGACGACGCGACCGACGAACCACGCTCGGTGACCGAGCTGGTCGAGCAGCCGGCCAAGGTGATGCGGGTCGGGAACATGATCCGTCAGCTCCTCGAAGAGGTGAAGGCCGCTCCGCTCGACGAGGCGTCCCGGCAGCGGCTGAAGGCGATCCACGAGGCGTCGATCAAGGAGCTGGAGAGCGGTTTGGCACCGGAGCTGGTCGAGGAGCTGGAGCGGCTCAGCCTCGACTTCACCGACGACAGCACGCCGACCGAGGCCGAGCTGCGGATCGCGCAGGCCCAGCTGGTCGGCTGGCTGGAGGGCCTGTTCCACGGCATCCAGACGGCGCTGTTCGCCCAGCAGATGGCCGCGCGCCAGCAGCTGGAGCACATGCGCCGCGCGCTGCCCGGCGGTCAGCAGCTGCCCGAGGGCGGCGCTTTCCCGGGCGCGCCCGAGGCGAACGGAAGCACCGACGGCCCGGGCAGCGGCGGGATGTACCTCTAGAGATCGAACAACTCGGCGAGGACGGTGGCGACACCGTCCTCGTCGTTCGTCGGGCAGACGTGGTCGACGACCGCGAGCACCTCGGGGTGCGCGTTGCCCACGCCGTACGACGTACCGGCCCAGCTCAGCATCGGCAGGTCGTTCACCGAGTCCCCGAAGGCGATCGTCTCGGCGGCCGAAATTCCTTGTTCCGCGGCGAAATCGGCCAGCATCGCGGCCTTCGAGACGCCGCTCGCGGCGATCTCCACCAGCCCGTCGCCGCCGCTGTGACTGGCGGCCACCCGCTCCCCCACGATCGGCGCGACCTTGGCCAGCAGCTCGTCGGAGTGCAGGACGTCGTGCCGGACCAGGAGTTTCGCGGCCGGTTCGGCCAGCAGTTCGTCGATCGCGGCGACCAGGGTGTCGTCCGGCCGCGGCCAGCGGTTCACGTAGTGCGGTTCCTGTCCGTAGCGGTCCGGTCGCTCGATCGCGAACTCCACGTCCGGTACGGCGGCCCGGATCGCCTCCGCGACCTCGAGCGCGACGGCCGGATCGATCAGCCGGGTGCGGATCGGGCGCCGGTGCGCGACGTCGTACAGAATGGCGCCGTTGGCAACGATCGCGACCCCGTGCTCTCCGACCAGATATGACAAGTCGTGCAACCAGCGCGGTGGCCGGGCGGTGACCATCACGAAGACGGCCCCGGCCTCCTGGATCGCGAGCACGGTCGCTCGGGTGAACGGGGAGACGGTGGTGTCACTGTGGACCAGCGTGCCGTCCAGGTCGGTGGCCACCAGGCGGGGTGTTTCGGGCGTCGACACGTGCTTACCGTAACGGTCCGTGGGCAGTGTTCGGGATCCGAAAGGGCAAGGGCTCTTTACTCCTTCGAACACTCATCGCGCAACCATCTGGAGATCGTTTTCCATGCAATCTGATTGACCATTGAACAACGTCACCAGACCGTTACGGCAGGATGCTGCAAAGGCAGCAAGTTCCCCTGCGCTGCACGGTTTGCGCATGATTTCATGCGGTGGCTGGCGGGGAACCAGGGGCGGTTCGCACGCGTCGTACGCCTTGTTCCGGATCATCACATCCGGTCCGACCCACGCCGGGAAGAACGTCGAGGAACTGGTGCGGAATTGGGTGCAACCAAATCCGGATCGGTGGCGTCAACAGTTATGGATCGGTGCGCCTAGCGCCGGACAAAACAGGGGTGGGTCGGCAACGAGCGTCGGTCCATCAGCTAGTGGGCTCGGGTGTTCGAACAGCATTCACCGTTCGTTCATCGAGTCCTGGAACTTGGGGAGCCACGATGACTGTCAACACCGCCAACCCACCGGGGGCCAGGTCCGCCCGTGCGGCTGTCGACACATCTTCCATCATGGAAGGGGCCATGACCGGCTGTACTGCACGCACAGATGTTTTCCAGCACCGCCTGATGGAGGAGCCGCCGCCCGCGTCGGCGACCCGTCGCACCAGGGAGCGGTACGACCAGCTCGTTCGGGAAGCCAAGAAGGTGTGCGCTTCCTGCCCGCTGTTCACCGACTGCCTGTTCAGCGCGGTGGCCGAGCACGACGTCAGCGGCTTCGTCGCCGGAACCACTGCTGTACAACGTCGTTCAATGCGCAACCTGTTGGACGTCGAGGTCCAGGCCGACGACTTCGACCAGCTCGCCGGGGCTCGCGGGACCCGCCGGCCGGTCAGCCACGAAGAGGTCCTGCGTCTGCGGACCCAGTACCCCAACGACAGCCTCGAGTCGCTCGCGATGCGGCTCGGATGCTCGCTGTCCACCGTGAAGCGCCACCTGCGCAGGGCGCGCCGCGGTCAGAGCCCCGCCGCCAAGGCACCGCGGGCCCGTCCGGAGGTCAGCGCCGTCCTGGACGCGTTCGACGCCGTGGTGGACCAGCCCGGCCCGGCACCGCGCACCCGCAGCACCCGCGTCGCCTGACCGATACTCGGCCCGCCAGCGGACTATCGGTCACCACACGAAGGCCCGGAAACCCTGCACCAGCAGGGATTCCGGGCCTTGTCGTTGGTGCTGAACTGTTCGACCAGGAAGCAAAGACTTGACCTCGTCGCCGGCGAGGTTTCAAGTACCGGCCACCGATCGGTGGCCGGTACTTGAAAGGCGCAGGTGGGTCGAGCCGGGCGGTGGTGGCTCGGGTCAGAACCAGCGGTTGAGTACGGCGGCCACGCCGTCGTCCTGGACCGACTTGGTCACCTCGTCGGCGGCCGCCTTCACCTCGTCCGGCGCCGCACCCATCGCGACGCCGAGCCCGGCGTACGTGAGCATCTCGATGTCGTTGCGGCCGTCGCCGATCGCGACCAGGCCGGACGCCTCGACACCCAGCTGCGCCAGCGCGACCTTCAGCCCGGTGCTCTTGTCGACACCCTCCGGCGCGATGTCCAGCCACGCGGTCCAGCCGACGAAGTAGCTGACCCCGTGCAGCCCCAGGCGCTCGGCGAGCTCGACGAAGTCGGCCTCCGAGGCGTCCGGGTCGCGGATGATCAAGCGGGTCACCGGCTCCGGCGCCAGCTCGGCGTCCGAGACCACGCGGATCGCGTCACCGCCGAGGTCGCCGTCCGGGAACGGCGCGGTCACCCGGTACCCGCCGTCGTGCTCCTCGACCGCCATCCGCGCGTTCGGCGCGTGCTCGCGGACCGAGGCGATCACGGTCGCCGGGTCGAAGGTGCGCTCGTCGACGATCTCCCCCGCCGGGTAGCTCAGCGTGCGCGCACCGTTGCTCACGACAACGAATCCGGACGTCAGCCCGAGCAGCTCGGCGACCGGCACCGTCGACTGCCAGGACCGGCCGGTGGCCAGGACGATCGGCACCTGCGCCGACGCCCGTGCGACGGCGTCGACCACGGCGGCGGAGATCCGCTCGTCGTGGTCGACCAGGGTGCCGTCGATGTCGAGCGCGATCGCCTGCGGCCGCCAGCCGGCGGTCGCCGTCATCCGCGGACCGGCTCGAGGACCTCGCGGCCCCCGACGTACGGGCGCAGCGCGACCGGGACACGGACCGAACCGTCGGGCAGCTGGTGCGTCTCCAGGATGGCGACGATCCACCGGGTGGTGGCCAGCGTGCCGTTCAGCGTCGCGACGTGGCGGGTCTTGCCGTCGGCGTCGCGGTGCCGGATGTTCAGCCGGCGGGCCTGGTAGTCGGTCGTGTTCGACGTAGAGGTGAGCTCGCGGTAGGCGCCCTGGGTTGGGACCCAGGCCTCGCAGTCGAACTTCCGGTACGCCGAGGCGCCCAGGTCCCCGGTCGCGGTGTCGATCACCCGGTAGGCCAGCTCCATCTTGTCGAGCATCTCCTTCTCCCAGCCCAGCAGCCGCTGGTGCTCCGCCTCGGCGTCCTCGAGGCTGCAGTAGGAGAACATCTCGACCTTGTCGAACTGGTGGACCCGGATGATCCCGCGGGTGTCCTTCCCGTACGAGCCGGCTTCGCGGCGGTAGCAGGACGACCACCCGGCGTACCGCACCGGGCCGTTGGACAGGTCGACGATCTCGTCCATGTGGAAACCGGCCAGCGCGACCTCCGACGTACCGACCAGGTAGAGCTCGGGCTCCTCCAGGCGGTAGACGTCGTCGTGGGCGTTCAGGTACCCGGTGCCGTCCATCACTTCGGGCTTGACCAGCGTCGGGGTGATCATCGGGGTGAAGCCGTACTCGACGGCCTGGTTGATGGCCAGCTGGAGCATGCCGAGCTGGAGCTGGGCGGCGACGCCCTTCAGGAAGTAGAACCGGGCGCCGGAGACCTTCGCGCCGCGCTCCATGTCGATCGCGCCGAGCAGCTCACCGAGCTCCAGGTGGTCGCGCGGCTCGAAGCCCTCGGCCGCGAAGTCGCGCGGCTTGCCGATCTCCTCCAGCACGACGAAGTCGTCCTCGCCACCGACCGGAGCCTGGTCGGAGACCAGGTTCGGCAGGGCGCGGGACAGTACGTCGAAGCGCTTCTCGGCCTCGTTCGCGGTCGCCTGATGGGTCTTCACCTCAGCGGCCAGCGCCTTGGTGCGCTCCAGCAGCGCGGTCCGCTCGTCGCCCTTGGCCTGCGCGACCTGCTTGCCGAGGCCGTTCTGCTCCGCCCGGAGCGCCTCGAAGGCCGCGATCGACGATCGGCGCTCGCTGTCGGCCACCAGGATCTCGTCGACCTTGGCCGGCGAATCGCCGCGCTTGGTCAGCGCGGCACGGACGACATCGGGGTTCTCACGGAGCGTTTTGGCATCGATCACACCGACAGGTTATCGGGGTGTGTCGCGGGCGCGGAATTTTATTCGGGATGATGAGCTTGCACCAGCCGGACGGTCAGGTTGATTCGAGGGGGTCACGGGCGGGCGATGAACCACCATCCACCCAGTCATCTCGGCCGTGCCGTCACGGTCGTGCTGGGTGCGTTGCCGTTCACCGTGATCACGCTGCTGGTCTTCGGCGACTGGCCGCCGCTGCGCCGCTGGGACGAGTCGGTGGCCGCGCGCGTCGCGTCGTACGGGTCCGCCCGGCCGAGCTGGGTCGACCTGTGGCAGGTGATCGACGCGGTGGTCATCCCGTGGACCATGCGGGCGGTCATCCTCGGTGTCGCGATCTACCTGTGGCACCGGCGCGCCCGCCTGCTGACGGTCTGGCTGGTCGTCTCCGCGGGCGCCGAACTGGGTCTGGTCCAGGCGGTCAAGCACATCTTCGACCGGGTCCGCCCGGCCGCGGCGCTGGTCGAGAACGACGGCTGGTCGTACGTCTCCGGGCACGCGACGGCCGCGTTCGTGATGGCCGGGGCGCTCGGGGTCGTGCTGCCGTCGGTGCGCGGCTGGCGGCGCCGGTTCCGGACGCTGGTGCTGCTGCCGACGATCGCGGTCGTCCTGCTCGCCTCCGCCGAGCGGATCTTCCTGAACGTGCACTACGTGTCGGACGTGCTCGGCGGCTGGGCGCTCGGCCTGGCCATCCTGACCGCGACCTCGATCGGCTTCGGGCTGCGGCCCGGTCTGCGCCGCAGGCGCCGTCGTACGCCGTCCGACGAAGCCCGTACGACGCCGCCGCGCGCCGCCGTGATCGTGAACCCGATCAAGGTCGGCGACGGGGTCGCGTTCCGCCGCAAGGTGACCCGGGCGCTCGCCGTCCGCGGCTTCGAGGACCCGCTGTGGCTGGAGACCCGCGAGGACGACGCCGGCAACGCGATGGCCAAGCGCGCGATCGAGCACGAGTCGGACCTGGTCCTGGTCGCCGGCGGTGACGGGACCGTGCGCGTGGTGACGGCCGCGCTGGCCTGGACCGCGATCCCGGTCGGCGTCATCCCGGCCGGCACCGGGAACCTGCTCGCCCGCAACCTGCACATCCCGCTCGACCTCGACGACGCGCTGGAACGGATCCTGGACGGCCGGGAACGCCGGATCGACCTGGTCAAGGTGCACGGTGACGGGCTCGACACCGACCACTTCGCCGTGATGGCCGGGCTCGGTCTGGACGCCGCGATCATCACCGGGGCGCCGCCGATCCTGAAGGCGCAGATCGGCTGGACGGCGTACCTGGTCTCGGCGGCCAAGAACATCAACCACCCGTCGGTGAAGGTCCGGATCGCGCTCGACGACGCCGAACCGATCGAGCGCCGGGTGCGGACCGTGGTGATCGGCAACGTCGGGATGCTGCAGGCGAACATCCCGCTGCTGCCCGACGCGCGGCCCGACGACGGGATGATCGACGTGGTGGTGATCGCGCCGCGGCGAGTCACGCAGTGGCCGCTGGTGTTCTGGCGGGTGATGACGCGGACGAAGCGGACCGAGATGTACCTCGAGCGGTTCACGGCGCGGAAGGTGGAGATCGACGCCGCCGTGGACGTACAGCGGCAGCTCGACGGCGACGGGATCGGGCCGGGGCGGTCGCTCTCAGCTGAGGTGGAGCCGGGGGCGCTCGTCGTACGGGTGCCCAAGCGCCGCTGAGGCGTACTGCGGTCGCAGCAGTCGGGCTCTCACGAACCGGTACGGATTCAGTAGTGAGCAGCCGTCTCCGGTACGACGACGCGAGGCGGTCTCCGCTGACAGCGTGAAGTCTCCTGCAACCTTCCTGATGGAGACGTCCCTGTGGCAACGATCTTGGCCCGGCTCGGCCGGTTCGCCTTCACCCGTCGCGTGCCGGTCCTGCTGGCCTGGCTGGTGATCCTGGCCGGCGCGCTGTTCGCCGGACTGACCGCGCCGGCGGTTCCCGACGACGACTTCTCGGTGCCCGGTGTCGAGTCCCAGCAGGCCTTCGAGCTGATGCGCGAGCGGTTCCCCGGGATCACCGCCGACGCCGGCGGCGCGACCGTCGTGTTCGTCGCGCCGGCGGGCCGGAAGGTGACGGCGGCGCCGTACCGAGCTGCCGTCGAGTCCGCCGTCCGGCGGCTGGCGACGGGCGACCAGGTCGCGATGGCGGGCGATCCGTTCGAGGCCGGCGCGGTCAGCAAGGACGGGTCGGCGGCGTACGCGAGCGTCATGTACGACGTACCGGCGGCCGCGGTCACGGACAGCAGTCGCGAACAGCTCGCCGCGGCCGCCGAGGTCGCCCGGACGGCAGGACTCACGGTCGAGACCGGCGGGTCCGCCCTGGAGGCCTCGGGTGGTGGCGGAGCCGCCGAGATCGTCGCGATCTCGCTGGCCGCGGTGATCCTGGTGGTGACGTTCGGATCGCTGATCGCGGCCGGGCTGCCGCTGCTCAGCGCGCTGCTCGGGGTCGCGGTCAGCATGCTGTCGACGCTGGCGGTGAGCGAGGCACTCGGGCTGTCGGCGACCACCGGCACGATGGCGCTGATGCTCGGGCTGGCGGTCGGGATCGACTACGCGCTGTTCGTGGTGTCGCGCTACCGCGAGGAGCGCGGCCACGGGCTGACTGCCGTCGACGCGGTCGCCCGGGCGCTCGGCACGGCCGGGTCCGCCGTCGCGTTCGCCGGGCTGACCGTGGTGATCGCGCTGGCCGGGCTGTGGGTGGTCGGGATCCCGATGCTGACCAAGATGGGGCTGGCCGCTGTCGTCGCGGTGGTGGTCGCGGTGCTGGTCGCGCTCACCGTCGTCCCGGCGGTGCTCGGGTTCGTCCCGGACCAGGTGCTGGCACGGTCGGCACGGACCGAGCGTCCCGGACGGGCCGGCGAGCGGTGGGCACGGTTCGTGCTGCGGCGCCCGGCCGCGGTGCTGACGGCGGGTGTGGTGCTGCTCGGCGCGCTCGCGATCCCTGCGGCCGGGCTGCACCTGGGGATGCCCGGCGACGAGTCCCGCCCGGTCACCGCGACCGAGCGACGCGCGTACGACGAACTGGCGAAGGCGTTCGGCCCCGGCTTCAACGGTCCGCTGATGATCGTCGTCGACGCCGGCGCAGCGGCCGACCCGCAGCAGGCCGCCGCCGTGGTCGCGCGGCGGGTGGCCGGGGTCGACGGGATCGTGGCGGTGTCCCCGCCGCAGTTCAACGACGCCGCCGACGCCGCGATCTTCGAAGCGGTCCCGGCGACCGGTCCGACCGACGAGGCGACCAAGGACCTGGTCCGGGCCCTGCGGGACGCGCGCGGCACGATCACCGCGGGGACCGGGGCGTCGTACCAGGTGACCGGGACGACCGCGATCAACATCGACCTGTCCGGCAAGCTCCAGAGCGCGCTGCTGCCCTACCTCGGCACGGTCGTCGGGCTCGCGATCGTGCTGCTCCTGCTGGTCTTCCGTTCGGTCCTGATCCCGGTCAAGGCCGCACTGGGCTTCCTGCTGTCGGTGGTCGCGGCGCTGGGCGCGATGGTGCTGGTGTTCCAGCACGGGTTCGCCGCGGGCCTGCTCGGGGTGCAGCAGACCGGCCCGATCATGAGCGCGGTCCCGGTCTTCATGATCGGCATCGTGTTCGGGCTGGCGATGGACTACCAGGTGTTCCTGGTCTCCCGGATCCGCGAGGCGCACGTCCAGGGCGCGGAACCGCGGGCGGCGATCGTCACCGGGTTTCGGCACAGTGCCCGGGCGGTGGTCGCGGCGGCGCTGATCATGACCGCGGTCTTCGCCGGGTTCGTCGTCGAGGACGACGCGTTCATCAAGATGATCGGCTTCAGCCTGGCCGCGGCCGTGCTGCTGGACGCCTTCGTGGTGCGGATGGCCGTCGTACCGGCGGTGCTGGCCCTGCTCGGGCGGCGCGCCTGGTGGCTGCCCGCCTGGCTGGACCGGATCCTCCCGCGCGTCGACGTGGAAGGCGACCGTCTGCGCCCGGCGCGGGAGATGATCGACAGCACCACCGCAGCGCGCTGAGAGGAGCACGATGGTCAGCCTCGAGTACGCCGAACAGCACCCGCGGCTGACCGACGCCGTCGTCGTGGTCGCGCTGCTGGGCGGCGCGGTCCTCGGGGTGAACCTGTTCACCCCGGGCGAGGGTCGCCCGGGCAACGTGTGGGTCGGGGTGGGCCTGGCGAGCGTCGCCTGCCTCGCTCTGCTGAAGGCCCGCGACCACCCGCGGGCCGTGGTGGTGCTGACCACCGCCTGCGCTGTCGCGACCGGAGCGCTCGGCTACCTGCTCACCCCGCTGCTGCTCGCGCCGGTGATGGTCGCGCTGTACTGGCTGGCCGCGACCGCTCCACCCCGCACGACCTGGCTGTACGGCGGTGTGGCGGCGGCGCTGATCGTCGGCGTCGCCGTCGGCCTGAACCTCGACGCGACCGTGCTGCTCCGCGCTGTCGGGCCGGCGTTGTGGCTGCTGCTGCCGCTCGTCGCCGGCAGCAGGGCACGGCTGCGACAGGCATGGCTGGGTGTGGTCCAGGCGCGAGCCGAGCACGCCGAGCGGACGCGGGAGGAGGAGGCGCGGCTGCGGGTGACCGAGGAGCGCCTGCGGATCGCTCGCGACCTGCACGACGTCGTCGCCCACCACCTGGCTGTCGCCAACGCTCAGGCCGGTACGGCGGCGCACCTGCTCGACACGGATCCGGCGCTCGCGAAGCAGCTGCTCAGCGGCCTGCAGACCACCACGTCGACCGTGCTGCTCGAGCTGCGCGACACCGTCGGCGTACTACGGCACGACTCGCTCGAGCCGGCGCCGGGGCTGGCGCAGCTTCCGGCGCTGCTCGACGGCTGCCGGTCGGCCGGGCTCGCGATCGAGCTCGCGGTCGTCGGCGAACCCGGGGAGGTGGCGCCCGGGGTCGACCTCACGGCGTACCGGATCCTGCAGGAGGCGCTGACCAACGCCACCCGGTACGCCGCGACGCCGGTCGCCGCGCTGCGGCTGGAGTACACCAGCAGCGCGCTGGTCGTCACGGTGACGAACCCGGTCGCGCCCGGCGCCGACGCGGAGCGCGGGGGGTACGGCATCATCGGGATGCGGGAGCGGGCGCAGGCGGTCGGAGGCGAGTTGCGGGTGAGCCGGGGCGACGAGTTCGAACTGGTCGCCGTGCTGCCGCGTTCGCCGTACGGGACGACGGTGAACGAGTGACGATCCGCGTGCTGCTGGCCGACGACCAGGCGCTGCTGCGCGGGACGTTCCGGCTGCTGATCGACTCCTGCGCCGACCTCGAGGTGGTCGCGGAGGCGGCCGACGGCGCGGAGGCCGTCGAGCTGGTCCGTCGGTACCGGCCCGACCTGGTGCTGATGGACATCCGGATGCCGGGGACCGACGGGCTGGCCGCGACCGAGACGATCTGTGCCGACCCCGCGCTGGCCGGGACGCGGGTGCTCGTGCTCACCACCTTCGAGAACGACGAGCACGTCGCGCGGGCGCTGCGCGCCGGCGCGAGCGGATTTCTCGGGAAGTCCGTCACGACGGACGGGCTGCTGGACGCCATTCGGGTGGTGGCGGCCGGGGAGAGCCTGTTGTCACCCCGGGCGACGAAGGCGTTGATCGCGCAGTTCCTTGCCGGTCGAGGACCCGCCGGTCCGCCCTCGCCGGGGCTCGACGAGCTGACGAACCGCGAGCTGGAGGTGATGCGGCTCGCCGCCGAGGGGCAGGCCAACGACGAGATCGCGCGGGAGCTGCACCTGAGCGTGCTCACCGTCCGGACCCACGTGCAGCGGGCGATGCAGAAGCTCGGTGCGCGGGACCGGGCGCAGCTGGTGGTGCTGGCCTACCGGAACGGGCTGGTGCGTTAGCTGTCGGTGGGCTGGGCGGCCTGTTTGCGGAGGGTTTCGAGGGCTTCCTCTTCCTCCGGGGACAGTTTGGCCTCGCTCTCGAACGCCTTGATCTCCTTGGCGTACGAGCGGGCGTCGTTGCGGCTGTTGATCGAGGTCAGCACGACGCCGTCGCCGTTGTCGTCGAGCAGCGCGACCGACCAGGACATCCGGCCGCCCATGTCGCCGAAGGCGTCGTACCGGACGATCGCCAGGTGCTGCAGCGAGAGCCGGACCGCGGCCTGGGTCGCGTCGAGCTGCTCGCCGAGCGTGTGCAGCTGGGCGCCGACCGTGCCGGGCTTCGGCTCGGGCCGCGGCGGCAGCTCGGTCTTCGGCGGGGTCACCGGCGCCTTCGCGGCCTCCTTGGCCGCCGCGGACTGCCCGCGGAGCGCCTGGACGGCGAACACGAGCGCGAGCACCGCCACGAACAGTGCGGCGATCCCGAAACCAGCGGCTAACGTCGAAGACACGTGCGGCAGCCTAACGGGTTGTGTGGTTTGTCAGGTGCTCTCGGTAGCGATGTGGACCTCGAATCGGCGGAAGGCTGGGCGGCGACGTAGATTCGCGGGGTGACCCATCTGCCTGATCCTGGACCTTTGCCCGGCGTTCACGACCTCGGCTACGCCCGCCTCGACACCGACCGCCTGGAGCGCACCGGCGACCCGGAGGTGGTCTACGGCGCCGGGAAGACCCCGGTGCAGATCGTGGAGCTGCTCCGGACGCTGCACGCGACGCACGGCGGTCGCGCGGCGCTGGCGACGCGGTTGTCGGTGGAGGCGCAGGAGCTGGTCGCGGCTGAGCTGCCCGACGCTGTGGTCGATCCGGTGGGGCGGACCGCCGTACTGGGGGCTGCGCCTGCGCCGAGCGGGACTGTCGCTGTGGTTTCGGCTGGTACGTCGGACGCGCCGGTTGCCGCTGAGGCGGCGACGACGGCTCGGGTGTTCGGGGCCGGGGTCGAGCTGATCACGGATGTGGGTGTGGCTGGGCTGCATCGGGTGCTCGGGGTGCGCGAGCGGCTCGCGGCGGCGGACTGCCTGATCGTGGTCGCCGGGATGGAGGGTGCGCTGCCGAGCGTCGTCGGCGGACTGACGGGGGTACCGCTGGTCGCCGTACCGACGTCGGTCGGGTACGGGGCGTCGTTCGGCGGGGTCGCCGCGCTGCTCGGGATGCTGAACTCGTGCGCGCCGGGGGTGACGGTGGTGAACATCGACAACGGCTTCGGCGCGGGTGTGTTCGCCGCGCGGGTCGCCCGCCGGGCCGCGCCGGCGGAGGTGAAGGAGCAGTGAGAGTCGCCTGGATCGACTGCTCTGCGGGGGCGTCGGGTGACATGCTCCTCGGCGCCTTCCTGGACGCCGGGGCCGATGTCGCCGCGGTGAACGCGGCCGTGGCGGCGGTCGACGCGTCGCTGTCGGTGCGCGTCGAGAAGACGCTGAGGCACCAGATCGCGGCCACGAAGGCGTCGGTGTGGGTGAACGAGGAGCCGCACCCGGAGAACGACCCGAACGCGGCGTACGCCGAGGCGCCGGTGGAGACCGGTCATGGGCACGGACATGGGCACGGCGAAGCCGGGCACGCCCACCGCGAAGCCGGAGGGCTCGGGGCGGCGGGCACCTCTCCCTCCCACCCCACCGACACGGGGGCGGGACACGGGCACGGGCATGGGCATGGGCACTCGGGTGGGACCCGCTCGTGGGCTGAGGTTCGCCGGGTGATCGAGGCCGCTGGGCTGGATGACGCCGTGCGGGATCGCGCGCTCGACACCTTCGCTCGGTTGGCTCGGGCCGAGGGCGCGGCGCACGGGGTCGAGCTGGACGAGGTGCACTTTCACGAGGTCGGGGCGTTGGACGCCATCGCCGACATCGTGGGCGTCGCGGCCGCGTCCGTTTCGCTCGAGCTGGACCGGATCGTGGTGTCGACGATCGCGCTCGGCGGTGGCCGGCAGGTGCGCGGCCAGCACGGCGGGATTCCGATCCCGGGGCCTGCGGTGCTGCATCTGCTGCGCGAGGCCGAGGCGCCGGTGGTCGGCGGCACCGCGCCGTACGAGATGACGACGCCGACCGGCGCCGCGCTGCTGGCGACGCTGGCCGACGAGTTCGGGCTGATGCCGCCGGTGCGGATCGTGCAGACGGGTGTCGGCGCGGGTGGGCGGGACCCGGTCGAGGTGCCGAACATCGTGCGGGTGGTGATCGGTGAGGCGACCGTGCAGCCGGCGACCGAGCTGGTCTACGAGACGAACGTCGACGACCTCGACCCGCGGATCTGGCCGCAGGTGCTCGCGCGGCTGCTCCAGGCGGGCGCGGCGGACGCGTGGCTGACGCCGATCCTGATGAAGAAGGGCCGCCCGGCGCACACCCTCTCGGTGCTGGTGAGCAGCCCGAACGCCGAGCTCGTCCGCTCGGTGATCCTGACCGAGACGTCCGCGATCGGGCTGCGCGAGTTCCCGATCCGCAAGCACGCGGCGGACCGTGAATTCGCCAGCGTCGAGGTCGGCGGGCAGTTGATCCACGTCAAGATCGCCCGGTACGGCGGCCAGGTGGTCAACGTGCAGCCGGAGTACGAGGACGTGGTCACCGCGGCGACGGCGCTCGACAAGCCGGTCAAGTCGGTGCTCGCCCAGGCGATCGCCGCCGGCCACGACCTCTGGAGTTAACGCCCCGAGTACGGCGGGGCGAAGAAGACGAGCAACGCCAGGTCCTCGGTGACGTCGGTGAAGCGGTGCGGCTCCTCGGCCGCCACGAACAGCACGTCACCGGGGCCGACCGGCTCCTTGCCGTCCGGCGTCACGATGAACGCCCGCCCGGCCGTCACCACGTAGATCTCGTCCTCGTGGTGCGGCGCCTGGTCGTCGACGCCGCCGGCCGGGATCGAGTACGTGCCGACCGAGAGCGACTCGGTCCGCAGGTGCTCGGCGAAATGGTTCGGCTCCGCGGTCTGGTACTGCCCCGCCCCCACAAGCTTCTGCATCGGCAGAGACTAGCTGCTGACCGTCTTTTCCACAGGCGCTTTGGTCTTGCGCTTCGGCCAGTCGTAGGGCCACCACTGCGCCCCACCACGCCGGGCCCACAGGATCAGCAGCACCAGGACGGCCAGCTCGACCGCCGGCGTCACCGTGTCGCGCAAGCGCGCGCTGAACCACTCCAGCGAGTCCGACAGCGACGCCGCGACCTGCCGGGCGTTCGGATCCCGGCCGGGCACGTAGGCGATCGCGAGCATCGTCGTCCGGATCACCATCAGCTTGTCGACCTTGGACGCCGCCACCGCGGCCAGCGCCGTCCAGGCGATCAGGTCGTACCAGGGCAGCGTGTACATCGCCGTCAGCAGCCAGGCGACGGCGTAGATCGCCGTGTACCGAATGGCCGCGGGCGTCGGGTCGTCGGGGTGCGTCTGCGGGACCAGCGACTTCGGGAACACCTGCGAGAGCAGGATCGCCACGAAGATCAGCCCGATCCAGGCCGCGATCCCGATGATGGTCCGCACCAGCGCCCCGGGCAGGAACAGGTCGAACAGGCTGAAGATCACCTTGTGCGGCGTGCCGGTGGAGATGAACGACGTCTGCGAGCGCGCCTGCTGGAAGGCCTGCAGGCCGACCACGGCGTACAGGCCGGCCATCGAGACGCCGCCGCCGAGGCAGAACATCAGCGCGCGCCGGCGATCGGCGCGCAGCGACCAGAGCATCGCGACGCCGACCAGGCCGATCGACAGTTTCGTACAGCCCGCGACGCCGAGCATGATCCCGGCCGCGAACACGTGCCGGCGGAACAACACCAGCGCGATCACCGCGAACATCACCGCGATCGCGTCGTTGTGCGCGCCGGCCAGCACCGTCCACAGCAGCAGCGGGTTGGCCAGGGCGAGCATCGCGATCCGGCGGCGGTTGACCAGGTCGGGACCGACCAGCTTCAGCAGCAGGAGCCCCGAGACGATCAGGCTGACCGCGACGGTGAGCTGCAGCATCCAGACCGTGAGCTGCATCGAGTCGCCGCCGACCCACGACGAGAACCACTGGATCCAGGTCGCGATCGGGCCGTAGACGCTGCGCGCGCCCTGCCAGGGGCGTTCGGTCGCGGCGATCACCGAGTCGTACCCGAGGCGGATCGTGTCGGCGGGAGCGGTCGTGTACGGGTTGCCGCCCAGCGTCTGGATCCGGCCGTACGCCGCGTAGATCAGCACGTCGCCGGAGGCCATCGGCGGGACCAGCGTGATGGCGGCCGTCGTACCGATGCCGAGGGCAACCAATCGCTGGACCCGCGGCGCCCAGCCGTGCTTGAGCGCGCGGGTCGCGAGGTAGACGCCGTACCCGCCGAGCAGGATCGCGACGTAGATCATCACCGTGACGAGCCAGTCGTTCGGCTTGCTGTCGAACCAGTACGACGGGAGCCAGGCGTGCCGGTTGGTCAGGGTGAGGACGACGACCGACGGGCCGAGCAGGCCGGCGGCGACGATGAGGGCGGTGGAGATCAGGTACAGGCCGACGGCGCGGCGGCCGTCGCGGTTCGCGCGGGCGGATTGCTGGTCGGTACTTGACGTGCTTTCACCAGCCGGGCTAGCTCCGGCGGTCGACTCGTCGGTGCTGGGCGTCGGGCGGTCAGCGCTCATCACGACGACTTCCGCGAGGGCAGCGCGCTGCGGGCGGCGAGCGCCCGGCGTACGTGCAGGAACTGGCGGCCGCGGTGCAGCTGGCCGCGCAGGTCGGTCCCGGTGGCCCGGTGCCGGACCTCGATCGGGACCTCGATGATGCGGAAGCCCTTGCGCCCCAGATCGATGCTCAGCGCCGCCTCGACACCGAACCCGCTCGCCAGCGGCAGCGCCGCGTCGAAAGCCGCGCGGGTCAGGCAGCGCTGACCGGACAGCGGCTGCTCCGGCGCCCAGCCGGTCGCCTGCTCGATCCCGTCCCGGGCCAGCCGGACGACGAACCCGCGGCCGCCGGCCTTGCTCCCGTCGGCGCGGACCTGGGTCGGCAGTGTCCCGATCGTCATGTCGGCGCGGCCGTCCTGCACCGGCGCGATCAGCGGCTCGGCGCCGGTCGCGGTGTCGGTCAGGTCGGCGTCCAGGAACAGCAGGTGCCGGGCGCGGGCGCCGTCGCGCCGCGCGACCTCCGCGGCGCCGGTCTCCATCGCCGCGGCCTTGCCCTGGTTCCGCTCGTGCCGGACGACGACCGCACCGGCCCGCTCGGCCTCGGCGGCGGTCTCGTCGGTGGACCCGTCGTCGACCACGACGACCAGGTCGACACCGACCAGCTTGCGGACGGCGTCCACGGTGGCCGCGATCCGCGCGGACTCGTCCTTCGCCGGAATCACGCAGGCAACCCCACGCTGCGGCTCGACCGACGGCTGATCATTCCCGGACACAGCACCGCAGCCTAATTGCTCCCGAGCCGATCGCTGGCCTCCGGACCCGCTCCCTGTGGACATCTCGTTCTTTCGAAGGACCGGCTCCGGTTCGCTTTCCTTCAAAGATTGTCGGACAATCAGACACATTCGTCCATCCGTACGGCGGCCGCCGCGCTGCCGTAGCGTGGACAGCACCCCGGAACCGCGACGAGAGGGACAGGCATGAGCCAGCCGTACGGCGTCGACAGCGAGGTCGGCCCGCTCCGAACCGTGATGCTGCACCGGCCGGGCAACGAGCTGCGCCGGCTCACCCCGCGCAACAACGACAAGCTGCTCTTCGACGGCCTGCCCTGGGTCGGCCGCGCGCAGGACGAGCACGACGCGTTCGCCCAGGCGCTGCGCGACCGCGACGTCGAGGTGCTCTACCTGGGCGAGCTGCTGACCGAGGCGCTGACCGATCCCGACGCCCGCGCGACCGCGGTGGCCGGCACGATCGAGGACCTCCGGCTCGGCGACACGCTGCGCAACTACCTGCGCGACGCGCTCAGCGCGCTCGACCCGGACCAGCTCGCCGAGGCGCTGATGGCCGGCGTACGGAACGACGAGGTGCGGGCCGGTGGCCTGGTCACGTCGCTGCTGGCGCACGAGGACTTCCTGATCGACCCGCTGCCGAACCTGCTGTTCACCCGCGACTCGAGCGTCTGGATCCGGGACAACGTCGCGGTGACGTCGCTGGCGATGCCCGCGCGAGTCCGGGAGAGCCAGCTGACCGACCTCATCTACAGCTTCCACCCGCGCTTCGCGGGGGCCGAGAAGGTGTACGACCACCAGCTCGAGCACGTCGAGGGCGGCGACGTCCTGGCGCTCGGTCCCGGCGTACTGGCGGTCGGGGTCGGCGAGCGGACGACGCCGGCCGGTGTCGAGCGGCTGGCCCAGCGGGTGTTCGCCAAGGACCTCGCACACACCGTTCTCGCTGTACCGATCGCTCAGCAGCGCGCGACCATGCACCTGGACACGGTCTGCACGATGGTCGACGTCGACGCCGTGCTGATGTACCCGAACATGGCCGAGGAGATGCGGGCACTGGCTGTCACCGCCGACGGCGACCAGCTGCACGTCGCCGAGCCGGAGCCGTTCCTGGTCGCGGCCGCGAAGGCGCTCGGGATCGACACCCTGCGCCGGATCGACACCGGCCTCGACCCGGTCACCGCCGAGCGCGAGCAGTGGGACGACGGCAACAACACCCTCGCGCTGGCCCCGCGGGTCTGCATCGCCTACGAGCGGACCGTGGAGACCAACGCGCGGCTGGAGGAGTCCGGGATCGAGGTGATCCGGATCTCCGGCTCCGAGCTCGGGTCCGGCCGCGGCGGGCCGCGCTGCATGTCCTGCCCGGTGCTCCGCGCGCCGATCGGTGGTTGAAGGCGCAAGTAAGCCTGACGACACGCGGAGTGAAATCGGGGGTTGTCGTGAAGGCAACTTGTGAGTACTCTTCATGCCTAGGCCCAGGCCCTGTTGCTCCCCCGTCAGCAGGACTTGGGCCGTCCACGTTGCGAAGGCCCCCGCACTTCAGGTGCGGGGGCCTTCGCGTTGCGTGGAGGGGCTCGGACACCATCCGGGGGCCTCGGACAGGAAATAACGTGTCCGAGGCCCCGCGGAGGTGTTCAAGATGCCGGCTGCGCGCCCGGGGTCGGTGGCCGTCAGCGGATGGTGAGCTGACGGCTGGCCAGGCCGGCCTTCGCCGCGCGCTCCTCGGTGCTGAGCGGCGTACCGGCCTTCAGTGCCTTGTCGAGCGCGGTCTGGAAGTCCGCGGCCGGCTTCTCCAGGTCGGCGGCCTCGGTGTCGGCCGGCAGCTCCCAGACCGGGGCGAGCACGCCCAGCGCCCGGAACGAGCCGATCAGCCGGCTGCCGTCGACCAGCGCCGACGTACCGGCCGCGTGCAGCCGGGCCAGCGCGTTCAGCAGGTCGTCCTCGCTGTGCGGCATCACCCAGCGCAGGTACCGGCGGTCGCCGATCTGCGTCCAGTACGCCGCCTCGACCGACTCCAGCCGGACCGTCGGGGCCGCGGCCGCGTTGGCCCGCTCCAGGCCCGCGGCGACCTCGCCGGTCGGGTCCTCGACGTTCTCGCCGACCCAGAAGTCGAAGCCCTCGTGCACCTTGGCGACGATCGGCTGCTTGGTGTCGATCAGGTCCTGCAGCCGCGGGCCGTCCTTGAGCAGGTCGCCGAGCTGGATCGGGTTGCCCGGCTCGGTGGCCAGCGCCGCGGTGATCGCGTGCGCGACGTCGCGGCTGGGGTCGCCGGTCGAGGCGTGGGTCTGCAGGCCGATCCAGATCGTCTCGTCGTCGCGGACCAGACCCGGCATCGCCATCGGCAGCAGGGTGACCAGGTTGACCTTCTTGCCCTTGTGCTCGCCGGTCAGCGTCACTTCCGCCGTACCGGCCGGGACGATCTCACGGAACGCGATCAGGTCGCACTCGGCCGGCAGCCCCTCGAAGGGCCGGACCACGAACGCGTCGGCGGCCTGCGCCCGGTCCTTGCCGTGGCACTGCTTGAACCGCTTGCCCGAACCGCACGGGCAAGGCTCCCGCGGGCCGACGTCGACCAGGTCGGCCGGGTCGAGCTCGACGGTTGTCGTGTTCTTGGCGCGGTTGCGCGACTTCTTTCCCATGCACCGCAGTCTTGCAGGATCTTCCCGCGGAGAGTTAGTCAGAGCGGTACGACGGCATGCACGGTCCGGCTCTTGTCGCCGGTGCGGACGCCCCAGTCGGAGCTGAGCATGTCCACGATCGCCAGCCCGCGGCCGCCGATCGACTCCGGGTGCGCCTCGACGATCCGCTGCGGCTCGGTGTCGCCGCGACCGTCGGTGACCTCGATGTGCACCCCGGCCTTGTCGACCCACCAGGTGGCCCGGACGTCACCGGTCGGCAGCGCCGGCGCGTACCGGATCGCGTTCGAGAGCAGCTCCGACAGGACCAGCTGCGCGTCGTCGCAGGTGGGTTCGGCGACCTGGGCCCGGATCAGGAAGTCGTGAAGACGGCGACGGGCGGCCGCCACCGCGGACACTTCGTGCGGCAGGACGACGTCCACGACGCTCACGTCGGCGGGCATGGTCGCAGAGGACAAGCAGGGTCTCCTCGGGTCGGAACAGCACTAGCACATCTGCCCACGATCAAGGGCTTGAAAACCCCTGTGAGAGTTCTGTTACACGACAGCGGGCAAATCAAGAGAATTGAACGTACAAATCACTCAGTGCATTCAGGCGATCACGAAATGCCTTGATAAAACTGAGAAGTAGTTCAGCGGCGGCGGGTCAGCCGGCGCCGGGTCCGCGACGGCGGCAGCGGCGGCCGGTCCGGGTTCTCGGCCAGCGTCGCGATCGCGACCTCCGGGCGGTCGCTGATGATCGCGTCCACCCCGAGCGCGTGGCAGTGCCGGACGTCCTCGGGGGTGTTCACCGTCCAGACGTGCACCTGGTGACCGTGCTTGTGTGCCCGGTCGACGTACTCCGGGTGCGCGGTGACGAGCTCCAGGCTCGGACCGGCGTACGAGACTCCGGTCGGCAGCGACCCGTCGCGGAAGCGCAGCGGGACCCGGTCCATCAGCAGCACCGTCCGTACGCCGGGCGCCATCGTCCGCATCCGGCGCAGCGACAGCCAGGAGAACGACATCACCCGGACCGGCGACTCCGACCCGATCCGCGGGTGCGCCCACCCGAACCGGTCCAGCGCCTCGATCAGCCGGCGCTCCACCAGCCCGGCGTACCGGGTCGGGTGCTTGGTCTCGATCGCCAGCTCGATCGGCCGCCCCGCGTCCCGCACGGTCGCCAGCAGCGTGTCCAGCGTCAGCACCTTGGTCAGGTCCGGGCTCGGCAGCTCCGCCTCGTCGTCCAGGTCGGCCCACGGGTTCTTCCACGACCCCCAGTCGAACCCGTCCAGCTCCTCCAGGCTCATCGTCGACAGCACCCCCCGCCCGTTGGAGGTCCGGTCGATCCTGCGGTCGTGCACACAGACCAGGTGCCCGTCGGAGGTCAGCCGGATGTCGCACTCGAGCCCGTCCGCCCCGGCTTCGACCGCACGCTGGTACGCCGCCAGCGTGTGCTCGGGACTGACCTCACTCGCGCCGCGATGAGCAACAACGCTCGGGCGTTTCGCCATGGCTCAACTCTGGCACGGGTGTTCGTCAGCGTGTCACTCAGCCACGCCGCCGGCTCGGAAATCGGTTGCCGATTTGCCTCGCGAGCTCTGACCGAGCGCCGGACGGCAGCGGAGGGGCTGCCGTCCGGCTGGGAACGACCGCTCAGGCTGTTGCCTCCTGCAACGACGCGGTCCGGCCTGCGGGACGCGGGAGGCCGTAGTGGTCGCGGAGCGTCGTACCGGTGTAGTCCTCCCGGAAGAGACCCCGCTGCTGCAGGATCGGGACGACCTCGTCGGTGAAGGTGACCAGGCCGGACGGGAGGACCGGGGGCATGATGTTGAAGCCGTCGGCGGCGCCGGCTTCGAACCAGGACTGGATGGCGTCGGCGACCTGTTCGGGGGTGCCGGTGAAGGTGCGGTGGCCCCGGCCGCCGCCGAGGCGGCCGATCAGCTGGCGGACCGTCAGGTTCTCGCGGCGGGCGAGGGTGACGATCAGGGTGTAGCGGGACTTCGCACCCTCGATCTCGTCCTCGTCGGGGAGGTCGGCGGGGAGAGGCTGGTCGAGGAGGAGGTCCTCGGGGGCCACCCGCAGCGTGCGGGCCAGTTGCTGGCGGGCGTACTCGGGTTTGATCAGGTCGTCCAGGGCGCGTTCCAGGGCGAGGGCCTCGGTCTCGGTGGAGCCGATGACGGGGACGATGCCAGGGAGGATCTTCAGACCGTCGGGGTCGCGACCCAACGCCGCCGTCCGAGACTTGAGGTCGGCGTAGAAGGCCTGGGCGTCCTCGAGCGTCTGCTGGGCGGTGAAGACCGCTTCCGCGTAGCGGGCGGCCAGGCCCTTGCCGTCTTCCGAGGAGCCGGCCTGGACGATCAGGGGATGGCCCTGCGGGGAGCGCGGGAGGTTGAGCGGGCCGCGGACCTGGAAGTGGCGGCCGACGTGGTCGATCGGGGCGACCTTCGCGTTGTCGCCCCAGACACCGGACTCCTTGTCGGCCAGCGTCGCGTCGTCCTCCCAGGAGTCCCAGAGCTTGAACGCCACCTCCAGGAACTCCGCGGCCCGGTCGTAGCGGTCCGCATGGGCGGGCTGGTCGGCCAGGTTGAAGTTCTTCGCGGCGTCCGGCCCGGCGGTCGTGACGACGTTCCACCCCGCGCGCCCCACGCTGACATGGTCGACGCTCGCGAATCGGCGGGCCAGGTTGTACGGATCGTTGTACGTCGTACTGGCGGTCGCGATCAGCCCGATCCGGGACGTCGCGGCGGCGATCGCGGTGAGCAGCACGGTCGGCTCCAGCGACCCGGCCGGGCGCCGGCCGACGTCGCTGAACAGCACCGGCGAGTCGGCGAAGAAGATCGAGTCGAACTTGCCGCGCTCGGCGGTCCGGGCCAGCTCCTGGTAGTGCCCGACGTCGGTGTTGGCGACCGGGTTGCTCTCCGGGAGCCGCCACGACGCCTCGTGGTGACCGGTGCTCATCAAGAACGCGTTCAGGTGCAACTGCCTGCTCACAGCGAAACCCCCAGGGCATCGAGAAGTCGGGTCCGGACGGCGGCGAACGCCGGGTCGGCGGAGCTCCTGGGCGGAGCCAGCTCGATCCGCTCCTCGGCGACCACGCGGCCCTCGTCGAGCACGATCACGCGGTCGGCGAGCACGATCGCCTCGTCGACGTCGTGCGTCACCAGCAGTACGGCGGGTTGGTGCGCGGCGCAGAGCTTGCGCAGCAGCACGTGCATCTTGATCCGGGTCAGCGCGTCCAGCGCGCCGAACGGCTCGTCGGCGAGCAGCAGCGCGGGTTCGCGGACCAGCGAGCGGGCCAGTGCGACCCGCTGCTGCTCGCCACCGGACAGCTCGTTCGGCCAGGCGTTCTCACGCCCCGCGAGCCCGACCTCGTCGAGGCTGCGCAGCCCGCGCTCCGAGGCGTCCCGCAGCCCCAGTACGACGTTGTCGAGAACGCGGGCCCAGGGCAACAATCTGGAGTCCTGGAAGACCACCGACACGTTCTCCGGCACCACCAGCTCGCCGGTCCCGGTCACGTCGTGGTCCAGCCCGGCCAGCGCGCGCAGCAGCGTGCTCTTGCCAGAGCCCGATTTCCCCAGCAGGGCAACGAATTCCCCCGGTGCGATGCTCAGGTCGAGATCGTCGAGCACCGCGCGGTCGCCGTACGAGCGGACGAGTCCGCGGACCTCGACGGCCTTCGTCAGCGTCAGTCCGCCAGTGTGCGTCGCCATGACAGGGCCCTCCTCTGGATCAGGCGGACGGCTCCGTCGGAGAGCAGCCCGAGGACGCCGTACAGGACCAGGCCGACGATGATGATGTCGGTCTGCCCGTAGGTGCGGGCCAGCTCCATCATGTAGCCGATCCCGCTGGTGGAGTTGATCTGCTCGACCACGACCAGCGACAGCCAGGCGCCGGTGACCGCGAACCGCAGGCCGAGCAGGAAGCCCGGCAGCGCGCCGGGCAGGACGACGCGGCGGATGAACGTCCACCGCGACAGGCCGACCGTCTGCGCCAGCTCGACGTACCGGCTGTCGATCGTGCGCAGGCCGTTGTGGGTGTGGATGTAGATCGGGACGAAGACGCCGAGCGTGATCGTGGTGACCTTCATCGTCTCGCCGATGCCGAGCCACAGGATCAGCAGCGGCAGCAGCGCCAGCGACGGGATCGCGCGCTTGATCTGGATCGGCCCGTCGAGCACCGCCTCGCCGATCCGGCTCAGGCCGGACAGCAGCGCCAGCACGGTGCCGAGGACGATGCCCAGGCCGAGCCCGAGGAACGCCCGCTGCGTCGAGGTGATCAGGTTGGACTGCAGCCGGCCGTCGGCGATCAGGTCACCGGTGGTGGTGACGACGGTCCACGGCGCGGAGAGGATCCGCGGGTCGAGCCACCCGGCGGCCGAGCCGATGCTCCAGATCACCAGCAGCAGCACCGGTCCGATCAGCGCGCCGAAGCGGATCGGCTTGCCCGGTCCGAGCCGGCGGCGCCGTCGTACCGGCTGGGTTGTGACCGCCTTCGAAGCCCGTACCCCGGTCAGTGTCGCCGCTGAGCCGCTCACTTGGCCGCCGCCTTGATCGCGTCGGCCGCGACCGGCTGGAAGCGCAGGTCGTACAGGTCGGCGGCCTTGATGTCCTTGTTGCCGGTCTCCTTGGACAGCAGGTCGATGGTCTCCTGCTGGCGGGTGATCGCGGCGCTCCAGTCGTTGGTGATCTCCGGATGGCCGGCGTTGTCGACCAGCCACTGGCCGTCGGCGGTGGTCAGGCCCTGGTCCTTCACGTAGTAGCCCTCGATCCATTCCTTCGGGTGCTTGTCGATCCACTCCTGCGCGACACCCCAGGCGGCGACGTACGCGCGGATCGCGGCCGCCTTGTTGCTGTCCTCGAGCGACGAGGTCAGCGTGTAGAGGTGCCCGGCGTCGTCGCGGATGCCGTGCTGGATCGTGGTCGCGCCGTCCTTGCCGTACTTGGTCAGGTAGCGCTTGATCGCGACGCCGCCGATCGGGGCGACCTCGACCTGCTTCGCGGCCAGCGCGTTCGGGTAGATGTCACCGGTGCTCGGCAGCTCGACGAGCTTCACGTCGTCCTTGGTCAGCCCGGCCTTCTTCAGCACCTTGAGCACCAGCGCACCCTGCGCCTGCCCCGGGCTGTACGCGATCTTCTTGCCCCGCAGGTCCTGCAACGTCTTGACCGGTACGCCGGGCGCGACGCCGAGCTGGTAGATCGGGTGGTTCAGCGCGTCCTGGCGGAACTTCGAGGCGACGATCTTCACCTGCAGCCCGGTCCAGGTGGCGTGGATCGGCGGGATCTCCGCGACCGAGCCGAGGTCGAGCGCCTTGGCCCGGAACGCCTCGGTGGTCTGCGGACCGCCGCTCAGGTTCGCGAACTGGACGAACTTGTCGACCTTGCCGAGCTGGCCGGACAGCTCCAGCGCCTTCTGGGTGGTGGGATCGCCGACGACGATCTTGACGCCGTCCGGTACGGCGGACGTCGGCAGCGCCGCGTCGAGCGCGAGCTTCGGGCCACCACCGGCCTCGGCGGCACCGCCGCAGCCGGCCAGTGCCACCAGCGCGACGGCGCCGAGCACTGCAACGAGATTTCTCTTCGACATAAGGGGATTCCTCATCAGATCAGGCGGTGGTGACGTACTGGCCGTCGTGGTAGAGCAGCGGATCGTGCTCGCGGCGTTCGGCGTGCACGGCCAGGCGGGCCACGACGATGTGGTTGCCGCCGACGGCGAAGCGGTGCTCGACCAGCGCGCGCAGGTAGCTCGGCGCGTCGTCCAGGACGGGTTCGCCGGTGCGCAGCCGCGACCAGCGGGTCGGGTCGGCGAAGCGGTCGATGCCGCTGGTCGCGAACCGGCCGGCCAGGTCGCGCTGCCCGGCGTCCAGGAAGTTGATCACCACGCTCTGGGTGGACTGGATGGTCGGCCAGCTGGACGCCGTGGTCGCGATCGAGAACGAGACCAGCGGCGGGAGCGAGCTGACCGAGACCAGTGAGGTGGCGGTGAAGCCGGCCGGGCCGTGGCCGGCGTCGGCGGTGATCACGACGACGCCGGCGGCGTGCCGGCGGAACACGGAGCGGAACAGGTCGGCGTCGACGGTCCGCTCGTCCAGGTGGTCGGGCACGACGGTGAGCCCGGGACGGTGGTTCTGGGCAGGGTTGATCGCGTGGACGGACATGACACTCCCTCTGGGCAGGGGTGAACCCGGCGGCGGATCTCTGCGGTGGGCCGCGACCGGTGCGGGTGATCGTGCGGGGCCTCGACGGGCCTCAGGCGGCTGTCAGCGACAGGTCGCGCTGGCCGTCCGCATCTGGTCGATGACGCGGCGGCGGGTGAACAGACGGCTGGTCAGCACGAGGGTGAAGTCCCCTCGACCGCTCTCGCGGCGCTGCCTGGTCGTCGTCATGTCAATTACTGTCTCATCAAAGTCGACTGGAAAACTAGACAATCTCGGCATCCGGGACAGGAGTCCAGGAGCGCGCCGACTCACACGTCGCCGCGACGGTGCGTTCTACTGGCGTGATGGCTACGAACAAGACCGGCCTGCCGCCGTTCCAGGCGCTCATCGACGAGCACTGGCGCGACGTGATCAGGCTGGCCCGGGCCCTGGCCGGGCCGGTGGACGGCGACGACGTCGCGCAGCGCGCCTGGGAGAAGGCGTTCGCGGCGTACCCGAAGCTGACCTCGGCGAAGAACCTGCGGAGCTGGCTGCTGACGATCACCGCGCGGTGCGCGACCGACGTGCACCGGGCGCGGAGACCGCAACGGCCGCTCGACGAGGCACCGCCGGTCGCGGTCGACGGGCCGGACGCGACGGACTGGCCCGATCCCGAGCTCTGGCAGGCGGTCGGCGCACTGCCCGAGCGGCAGCGGTACGCCGTCACGCTCAAGTACGTCGGCGACCTCGACCACCACGGAGTGGCCGCCGCCCTCGACACCACCCCGGCCGCGTCGCGTCGCCTGGTCAGCGACGCGCTGGCCACCTTGCGCAGCACACTCGGAGTTGATGATGACTGACCTCGAAGGACGCCTCAGCCGCCTCGACGGACCACCCGCCCGCCCGCCGGTGCTCCCGACCGCCGACGTCGCCTACACCCTGCACGACACCCCGATCGGCCGGATGCTGCTCGCCACCGCGGGCGGCAAGGTCGTCGCCAGCTCGTTCGGCGACGAGGAGACGATGACGCACCGGCTGGCCCGCGCGATCTCGCCGCGGGTCCTGCGGCAGTCGGCGCCCCTGGACGACGTACGGCGCCAGCTCGACGAATTCCTGGCCGGGCAGCGGCGAACGTTCGACCTGGAAGTCGACCTGACGCTGGCGACGGATTTCCAGCGCCTGGTCCTGACCGACCTGCCGCGCTTCACGGCGTACGGGCGAACGACGACGTACGGCGCGCTCGCGGGCGACATCGAGCGACCCAAGGCGGCCCGGGCCGTGGGGACCGCGCTGGGCGCGAATCCCTTGTGCGTGGTGCTTCCCTGCCACCGGGTGATCGGGGCGGGCGGCGCGCTCACCGGGTACGCCGGCGGCCTCGACGCGAAACGCTTCCTTTTGAATCTTGAATCGAAAAGCTGAGTTTTCCACCGGTCGGGAGAAAACATTTAGACTTTGGTCAGTGAAGGAGCAGGTCCCCATTGTGGAGTGGGGATCTGCTTCTTCTTTTTCCTGACGTGTCAGCTTTGGTGCATTTCCAGGATCAGCCGGCGCCGGCCGCCCCACTCGCGCTTGTAGACCTTGTAGTCCTTGATGCCCGCGGCCGCGCAGAGCCGGCCGTAGCTGGCCTCGTCGTGGATGAAGTGGATGCTGCTGGTACCGAAGTGCTCGGTGGTGACGATCCGGTGCTCCGGGCCCTGGCGCAGACCGTTCGCGATCTCCGAGGCGGTCGCCGGTCCCCAGACCGGGCCCTCGATGACCGCCAGGCCGCCCGGCCTGAGCACCCGGGAGATCTCCCAGATCGTCGACAGCTGCTCGTCCTCGCCGAACAGCTCGTGGAACGCCGTCCACAGGCAGATCACGGCGTCGAACGAGTCCGACTTGTACGGCAGGTCGGTCATCGACCCGACCGCCCAGTCGATCCGGAGCTCCTCCTCGGCGGCCTGGGCCTGGCCGGCCGCGATCAGGTTCGGCGAGATGTCGAGGGCGCTCACGACCTTGCCGGCCCGGCGCAGCGGCAGGGCGATCCGGCCGTAGCCGCAGCACAGGTCGAGCACCGACTCCCGGCCGTCGAGCAGTTCCTCGACGGCCTTCACGACGGCTGCGTCCCGCTCGGGCGTGGTGCGCGCGGCCAGACCCTCGGCGCCGAGTTCGGCGTACTCGGCCCGGCTGCGCAGTGCGGAGTTCAGCATTGCGCAAGTATTGCGAAGTCTCCGGTCACTGTCTCCTCGGGCGTCCGATCGCACCGAACGCGACCGCGGCCACCATCGAGACGATGATCGACGTGTACGTCGCACCGAGCCAGCCCGGCACCGGTTCGCCGCCGAACAGCTTGCCCTGCAGGTCCAGCCAGAACGGCGACCAGCCGCTGACCGTGCCCGGGTTCACCAGCTGGTAGGCGACGAAGCCGAACACCCACGCGACCGCGGGCTGCCAGCGGAACGGCGCGGTGTCGCCGACGTTCCAGTTCATCCGGCTGACCACGAAGAAGTCGGCGATCGCGACCGCGAACAGCGGGATGAAGACCGAGCCGATCAGGTACAGGAACTGCGTGTAGTTGCCCAGGTCAACGAAGAGCGCGAGCCCGGTGGCCAGGACGCCGATCCCGACCGACAGCCAACGGCGGTCCAGGTGGCCGACCAGGTTGTGCGCGGCCATCGTGGTCGAGTAGACGTTCGCGTAGGCCTCGTCCACCTCGTCGACCAGCAGCACGAACAGCGCGATCGCGCCGGCCGGCAGCGTCACCAGGGCGGTGATCACGTCGGTGCTGTTGGTCTGCAGCGTCGCGACGGCGAGGACGCCGAGCCCGTAGTACAGGATGGCGGCCAGGCCGTAGCCGAGCGACGAACCGGCGAAGGCGGCCTTGTTGGTGCGCGAGTGCCGGGTGTAGTCGGCGGCCAGCGGCGCGAACGAGACGACGCCGGCCGCGGCCAGGTCGACACCGGGCCAGAAGCCGAAGACGCTGTCCTGCGGGAGATCGTGGACCGGCTTGCTGAGCACCTGGACGAACAGGTAGATCGATGCCAGCAGCACCAACCAGACCATGAACTTGCGCAGCAGCTTCACGCTGCCGAGCGGCCGGACCGCCATCGCGGTCGCGATCACCCCGGCCAGGACGACGAACAGCCAGCGCCACCGCTCCCCGGTCACCGCGACCGCGGCCTGCGAGATCACGATGATCTCCATCGTCGCCCAGCCGATGTTCTGGGCGATGTTCAGCACCGTCGGCGCCATCGAGCCGCGGCGGCCGAACAGCCCGCGCAGGCTGGCCATCGCCGGAGCGCCGGTGTGCGACCCGAAGACGGCCGCACCGCCGAGCACCAGCGCCCCGATCCCGCAGCCGACGACGACCGCGAGCAGCCCCTGCCACAGCGATCCGGTGTACGCCGCGACGAGCGCGCCGGTGACCGGGCCGAACAGCGAGATGCCGAGGTTGCCCCAGAGCGTGAACTGGTCGAAGAAGCCGAGCGTGCGCGGCGCGTCGGTGGTCAGGACGAGCGGCGCCTCGGTCGTCGTACTGGGTTTGCGGACAGCAGTCGTGGTCATCTGACCTGCTCCCTACGCCGGCATTACCCGGTCAGGTTCAGGCGGTCGGCGACCCGGCTGATGCTCGTCGCCCTCTCAGCCCGCAATCCGGTGCGAGCTCCCGCGGAGGTGTGGTGTTGTTAGCGCGTCAACTTTAGCTCGTCATCCAGCTTTGTATACACCGGCTGCCCGGTGGATGAACGTGGCCAGGTCGCGGCCGTTCGTCAGCACCGGCATGTGCGAGCCGGTCGGGAGCGTCCAGGCCTCGCCACCGGCCAGCTCGGCGAGTCGCTGAGCCCAGGCCGCTGGGCACAAGTGGTCGTGGGAGCACCTGAGCACGACAACCGGTACGGCGACCTGTGGCAGCGCCGCGGCCAAGTCGTACTGGCGACCGACCTGCTCGGCGCGGGCCATCGCTGGGAAGCTGGTCCGGAAGTACTGCTTGGTGAGCGTCGGGATCAGCGTCGGCCGCTCCCACAGCGCCGAGCGGACCCAGCGGCCGGCCAGCGTCGGCCAGCCGGAGGCGGTGACGTCACCGGTCGGGCCGAGCAGGATCAGCGCGGAGACCAGGTCGGGGTAGGCGAGCGCTGTCGCGACGGCGACGTGGCAGCTGGCGGAGTGGCTCACCAGGACCGTGCCGGGCTGCAGCTGCTTGGCCAGGCGATCAGCGAGGGCTTCGACGTGCAGGTCGTCGTCGTACGTCGGTTCGCCGTACCCGGGGAGGGTGACGACGTCGGACGGGATCTCCAGGTGCTGCTGGGTCGGGCCGTAGGACTCCGGGCCGAGGCCGAGCCCCGGCACCAGGACGACCGGTGCGATCACTCCCACGGCGGCCGGTCCGGCGCTGCCTGGACGACGGGGTTGGCCACCTCCGGCTTGAGCTCGCGGTAGCCGAGCGCGAAGCCCAGAGCGAGCAGGAGCAGGCCGAAGCCACCCCACCCGTACGCCGTCGGCAGCCGGTGCAGCGAGTCGTCGACCGCGCCCAGCCCGGTGCTGAGCACCATGCCGAGCCAGATCAGGATCGGGACCAGCGACAGCGCCACCAGCAGCAGTCCGCCGAGCTCGAACGGGTCCAGCTCACGCCGGGCCTTCCGGCGGCCCTGCAGGTCGCGCAGCCACATCGCCAGCGCGGCGATGCCGACGATCACCGTCAGCAGCTGGCCGATGGTGTCCAGCACGTCGGTCCGCAGCGGATGGTTGAGCGGAGAGCCAGGGGCCTGGGAGATCTCGCGCAGGGAGACCCGCTGCACGGAGATGACGAGCAGGCCGTACACGCCGGCGATCACCGCTGCCAGCAGGGCCACGCGGGCAGCTCTGGGGTCGCGGCGGGGCTCCGGCCCGTACGACGGGAGCTGGTGCGACTGGGGTGCGGCGGCAGCGCCGTACGGGTGGCCGGGCCGGTACGCCGGTGGCTGGTGGTGGCCTTGAGTGTCACCAGGCTGGCCGTAGACCGGCGGCTGCTCAGCCGGTGGCTGCGGGTAGGTCTCGTGGCCGTACGGGACCGGCTTGGCGTAGTACTGGCTGCGGTCCTGCTCGTCCGGGTCGTCGCCCCGGCCGTAGGTGGGGAACTGCGGTGACGACATCGTGGCTCCCTCGGCTGGTCTTCTCGTCAGACTCTCATGCCGAGGGGTGGTGCACTAGGTGGCTTTGGTCGTCGGCCAGGCGTTCGGGAGGCAGCCGCCGAGGCCCTTGGTCTGCTGCATCATCACCGGGGCCGGCGTGTTCGGCTGGTCGCAGTCGGAGTGCCCGTGGCCGAGCGCGTGGCCGACCTCGTGGTTGACCAGGTAGTTGCGGTACAGGTCGACGTCCCCGTTGTACGCCGGTACGGCGTACACCCAGCGCTTGGCGTTCAGCACGACGCGGTCCTCGACCCGGCAGGAGACCTCACCGCCGGTGTCGAGCGGCAGGCACAGCTTGTCGGTCAGCGTCGGCGTCGCGAGGATGATCCGCAGGTCGGCGTCGGCCTTGTCGGTCCGCTCGAAGCTGACCGGGTGCAGCGCCTGCCAGCCTCGCGGGTCGGTCAGCGTCTTGTGCACGGCGGTGGCGACGGCGGCCGGGTTGAGCGAGAGGCCCTGCTCGATCTCGATCCGGTAGGTCATCTTGCCGACGTTCCTGGTCGCCTTCGCGAAGCCCGGTACGACGCTGAGCTTGCCGGTCGACACCGTCACGTTCGGCTTCGAGCCCTTCGGCTGCCGGGTCAGCGTCGGCGCCGGCCGCTGCGGCTTGGTCAGCGTCGGCACCGCCGACGGCATGTGCGTCGGCACCACAACCGGCTGCACCGGCGGCTGCGCCACCGCGTCCTGCTGCTCCGCGAACGACGCCGCCAAGCTCTGCCGCCCGGCGTCCGGGTGCACGACCATCACAGTCCCGAGCACCGCCAGCGCGGTCACCGAGAACCACTGCGCCTTGTACGACTTCTTCCGGCAGTGCCGCGCACTGCGCCGCCGCTTGGCGGATCTGGACGCACGCGTGCCCGCACGCTGCCCGTTCCGCCCGGTGGTCATGTCGGTTCACCCTAGCGACTCACCGGTAATTCCCGAAAGGCCGGTTCACGTCAGCTTCCGGTCAAGAGTTTGACAGCTCAGGCAGTGCGGGTCCTGAGGAACTTGCCGAAGTGCGGGACGGTGAAGGCGACCGTGCCGCGTTCGGCGGAGAAGACCAGGCCCTTCTTGATCAGGCCGTCGCGGGCCGGGGACAGCGACTGGGGTTTGCGTTTGAGGGTGCCGGCGACCTCGGCGGTGGGGACGGAGCCGTCGGCGACGCCGACGCCGAGCTCGGCCATCGCGCGCATGTACTCGCGTTCGGCCGGTGTCGCGCGTTCGTAGCGGGAGCCGAAGAAGCCGACGGTGAGTTCGGCCGAGGCCTCGGGGCCGGCGACGGCGACGTCCTTGACGGTGATCGGGCTGGCGGGGGCGTGGTCCCAGGTGGCGTGGGCGAAGGCCTGGACGAAGTACGGGTAGCCGTCGGTCTGCGCGTACAGCTCGTCGAGGGCCTCCTCCTCGAAGTACACGTCCTCGGACTCGGCCGGGATCATCAGCGCGCGGTCGCAGGCCTCGCGGGCCAGGCGGTCGACGCGGACGTAGCGGAACAGTCGCTCGGAGTACGACTTGCTCGCCGACAGTACGGCGGGCAGGTGCGGCAGCCCGGCGCCGACGACGACCAGCGGCGCGCTCTGCTGGGAGATCTCGTGGCACGCGGCGCAGAGTGCGGACAGGTCGTCGTCGGAGATGTCCTGCATCTCGTCGATGAACAGCCCGACGCCGACCGACAGGTCGCCGGCCAGGTCGGCGGCGTCCGCGAACAGCTCGATCAGGTCCATCTCGAGATCACCCGAGTCGGCGCGGCCCTTGGCGGCGGCGACGTCGACCGGCGGGTGCCACTTGATGCCCTTGCGGTCGTTCTGCGCGGTGCGCAGCGCGAACGCCTTCAGGACGGCGCTGAACTGGTCGACCCGCTCGTCGTCGCGGTGCCGGTGACCGAGCTCGCGCATCGCGGTGTGCATCGCCTGCGCGATCGGCAGCCGGATGCTCTGGTCCGGCCGGGCCTCGATCTTGCCGGTGCCCCAGGCGCGCTTGATCGCCTGGGAGCGCAGCGTGTTCAGCAGCACGGTCTTGCCGACGCCGCGGAGGCCGCTGAGCACCAGGCTCCGCTCCGGGCGGCCCGCGGCGACGCGTTCGAGCACGACCTCGAACTGCCGCACCTCGGTGTCGCGTCCGGCCAGCTCGGGCGGGCGCTGGCCGGCGCCGGGCGCATAGGGATTCCGGATCGGATCCATGCATTTCACTGTATGAGCGCGTCTAGCGTTTTCCTTAGATTTCGCTAGCGAACCCGAGCGCGTGTCGCTGATCTGTCAAAGACTCGTGTTCTCTACGGAAATCACTAGATTTCCCTAGACGCGCCTATCGGGGCGTAGCCGACTATGGTCTGCGCATGGGAGGGGACTGGGCGGTCCAGGCCGCGGCGCAGTACGAGCGGATGCACCAGCAGTACGTCGGCGGTGCCCGCAAGCTCGAGTCGCTGATCAACGAGCTGATCGGCGAGGAGGAGGGCATCAACTACCTGAGCGCGACCGCGCGCGCGAAGGACCCCGACTCGTTCCTGTCCAAGGCCTCCAAGCCGCGGCCCGGTGAGCCGGCCCGGCCGAAGTACGACGACCCGCTGAACCAGATCACCGACCTGGTCGCGGCCCGGATCATCACCTTCCTGGTCGAGGCCGTGGACCGGGTCTGCGAGGTGATCGAGGCCGAGTTCGAGATCGTCGAGCACACCGACATGGGCGCGCACACCCGCGCGCAGGGCGTCTTCGGCTACGCCAGCAAGCACTACCTGGTCCGGCTGAACGCGCACCGCCGCGAGCTGCCCGAGTACGCCGTCCTGCGGAACCTGGTGATGGAGATCCAGGTCCGGACCGCGGTCCAGCACGCGTGGGCCGAGTTCGAGCACGACATCCGCTACAAGCTGGACATCCCGCCGGACCGCAAGCCGGAGTTCGACCGGCGGTTCCTGCTCGCGGCGGCGCTGATGGAGCTGGCCGACAACGAGTTCACCGAGATCGACCGGCTGTACCGCGAGCTGGCGGCCGCCGCGGACGACGAGGCGCCGCGCGACCTGACCGCGGCGACGCTGACGACGTACCTGACCCGGCGGTACCCGGACGCTCCGCACGCGAAGACCAACCACTACGCGTGGATGCTCGGCATCCTGGCCGATCTCGGCGTCGGCACCGAGGAGGAGCTGACCGAGTTGCTGCAGGGGATCGACAGCGCCGCGGTCCAGGCCGCGATGACGCACCGCTTCCCGGCCGGCACGGTCCGGCGGCTCGACGACGACCTGCTCGCCGCGAAGGGTCCGGCGTACGTGGAGCTGTTCCCGGAGGAGGAGCGGCGGCAGAAGATCCTCCGCGGCCGCCTCAAGGCGCTCGGCCGGGCCGGCCTGTACGACGGTTAGGTCAGGTCGGCCGCGACGGCCCGGGCGGTGCGCTGCGCCCAGCGGCCGGTGGTGATCAGGCCGAGGACGAGGACCAGGACGCCGCAGCCCGCGATGATGAACCAGCACAGCTTGGCCGCGTCGACGAAGCCGGTCTCCAGCGGACCGGCGAGCCGGGCGGTGAGCACGGTGCCGACGATCGCGACGCCGAGCGACGCGCCGACCTGGCGACTGGTCGAGGCGATCGCCGCCGCGACGCCGGCCTGGGCGCGGGGCATGCCGGAGACGGCCGCGTTGGTGATCGGCGCGTTGATCACGCCGAAGCCGAGCCCGAAGATCAGGTAGCCGCCGAGCAGCAGCAGGGTCGGCGTACTGGTGGTGAGCCGGGACAGGATCAGCCCGCTGATGGCGAGCATCACGCCGGAGACGACGAGCGGGAGGCGCGGGCCGCGGTGGCCGACGAGCCAGCCGGAGACCGGCGCGAACACGACGGTCATCGCTGCCATCGGCAACGTCAGCAGTCCGGCGTGCAGCGCGGTGAAGCCGCGAACTTCCTGCAGGTACAGGGAGTTGAGGAACAGGAAACCCGACAGTGCGACGAAACCGGCGACCGCGATCAGCGTCGCGCCGGAGAAGGGCGCGCTGCGGAAGAAGCGCGGTTCGAGCAGCGGCTGGTCGCGGCGCCGCTCGTAGAAGACCAGCCCGGCCAGCGCGAGCACGGCGACCACAAAGCAGCTGATGATCAGCGGCGACGTCCAGCCCGCCGCGCGGCCCTCGATGATCCCGTACGTCGTACCGGCGAGCAGCAGCACGACGAGCACCTGACCGACCGGGTCGATCCGGCGCGCCACCGCGGCCCGCGACTCCGGCACGAACCGCGCGGTCAGCACGAGGGCGACCAGCGCGACCGGCACGTTGATCCAGAAGATGTACCGCCAGCCGGCCGAGTCGACCAGGGCGCCGCCGACCAGCGGGCCGACCGACATGCTCAGCCCGACCACGCCGCCCCAGAGCCCGATCGCCTGGGCGCGCTCGCGCGGGTCGGTGAAGGTGTTGGTGATGATCGACATCGCGACCGGGTTCAGCATCGAGCCGCCGACCGCCTGCAGCATCCGGAACCCGATCAGCAGGTCCACGGTCGGCGCCAGCCCGCACAGCAGCGAGCCGAGGCCGAACAGCACCAGCCCGACCTGGAACGTCCGCCGCCGGCCGACCCGGTCCGCGGTCGAGCCGGAGATCATCAGCAGGCTGGCCAGCACCAGCGTGTAGGCGTCGATCGTCCACTGCAGCTTCGCCACCGAGGCGTCCAGGTCGGCCCGGATCGCGGGCAGCGCCAGGTTCACGATCGTCGAGTCCAGCCCGACGATGAACAGGCTCAGGCAGCAGATGCCCAGCACCAGCAACCGCCTGCGCCGAGTCAGTTCACCCACCTGGGCAGTGTCTCATTCGGCACGAAAACAGTTTGAGGGCCGTCGGGGGCCCGCCTAGGCTTGGTCTGTTCGCCTGGTCAGGTGCCAAAACCCCCTCCTACGCCTCCTGTGAGACGTCATGTCGTTGCGCCTTGTTCCGTTCGCCGATCCGGGTGTGCCCGACACCCGGTCCGGTCTCCGACTCATCCTCTGGCTGGAGCACCAGCAGCTCCGCGGGCAGCTCGCGGCCCTCGGCTGGGGGCTGATCTTCTTCGGCGGGATCGCCGCCTCTCCGGTCGCGGTCGGGTTGGCCGTCCAGGCCGTGATCGACAAGTCCTGGACCAAGCTGGTGCTGGCCGTCCTGCTGCTGCTCGTGTTCGGTGCCGCCAAGGCGGCCGCGGACTCGTTCTTCCACCGCGCGGTGGTGACCAACTGGATCAGTACGGCGTCCCGCCTGCAGCAGCTGCTGTTCCGCAAGGCCGCCGAGCTCGGATCGTTGCTGACCCGCCGGATCGCGGCCGGCGAGGTGGTCGCGGTGAGCAGCGGCGACGTCGAGAAGATCGGCTGGTTCGTCGAGGTGCTCGGCCGGTTCGCGGCCGCGCTGCTGACCTGCTTCGCGGTGGTGATCGGGCTGCTCTTCTACGAGCCGCAGCTCGGCCTGGTGGTCGCGATCGCCGTACCGATCCTGGCGTTCTCGATCGTGCCGCTGATGGGTCCGGCCGAGCGCCGGGCCGACGCGCAGCGGGCCAAGGGTGGCCGGGCGACCGAGCTGGCCGCCGACACCGTTGCCGGGCTGCGCGTGCTGCGCGGCATCGGCGGTGAGCAGCTGTTCCTCGACCGGTACCGCTCGGCCTCCCAGGAGTACCGGCAGAGCGCGGTGCACAGCGCCCGGATGTGGTCGCTGATCGCGGCGTTGCAGGTGCTGCTGTTCGGGGTGTTCCTGGTCGTCGTGGTGTGGTTCGGCATCCGCCTGGTGGTGGACGGCCGGATCACCGTCGGCGAGCTGGTCACGACGTACGGGTTCATCACGTTCATGCTGGTGCCGCTGCACACCTTCGAGGAGACGGCCAGCGCGTTCATCTTCTCCAAGGTGTCGGCGCGCCGGGCGGCCCGCGTGCTGTCGCTGCAGCGGATGGACGAGAGCCGTGGCACCGGCGCCGCGCAGGTCCCCGACGGTGACCTGTTCGACCCGGTCTCCGGGCTGGAGGTGCCGGCCGGGAGCTTCACCGCGGTCGTCTGCGGGAACCCGGACGCCGGTGGCCGGCTGGCCGACCACCTGGGCGGCCACAGCCCCGAGGCGGAGCCTGACGACCTGTCGGCGTTGCTGGACGGTGTAGCGCTCGACGAGCTGCCGCTGGAGTCCGCCCGTACGGCGGTGCTGGTGCAGGACAAGGACCCGGTGCTGCTGTCCGGGACGGTCCGCGAGCTGTTCGACGTACCGTCGAGCGGAGCCGTGACAGCCGAGCAGGCGCTGGATGCGGCGGAGTGCGCCGACATCCTGGAAGTCCTGCGGCAGTCGCTGCCCGCCGGTGGCACCGACGACCCGATGGAGGCCGTGCTGACCGAGCGCGGCCGGTCCCTGTCCGGTGGCCAGCGGCAGCGAGTGGCGCTGGCCCGGTCCCTGTACGTCGACCCGGCGGTGCTCGTGCTCGACGAGCCGACCAGCGCCGTCGACGCGCACACCGAGGCGCGGATCGCCGACGGCCTGCGGGCGCTGCGGTCCGGCCGCACCACCGTGGTGTTCACGTCGAGCCCGCTGATGCTGGACCGCGCCGACCGCGTGGTGTTCGTGCCGGACGGCCGGGTGGCCGCCGTCGGCGTCCATCGCGACCTGGTGCACAGCGACCTGCGCTACCGCGCGGTCGTGACCCGTGAAGACGAGCCCACTCTCGAGGAGTCGGTGTGAAGCGCCCCGAGTACGACCCGGCCGCCCCGCAGGAGGCGGCCCGCCTCCCGGTCGCCGGTCCGGCGACGGTGAAGGCCTACCTGAAGGTCCTGTTCCGCCGGCACCGCAGGGCGTTCGGCTGGCTGACCGCGGTCAACGCCGTCGCCGCGCTGAGCGGCATGGTCGGTCCCTGGCTGCTCGGCAACGTGGTGGAGCAGCTGTCGATCGGTGACACCGACGTCAACCTCCCGTACGTCGTCCTGGGCTTCCTGGTCGCGCTGATCGTGCAGACCGTGTTCGTCCGGATCACCCGGCTGCGCGGCGCGGTGCTGGGCGAGGAGATGCTCGCCGACCTGCGCGAGGACTTCCTGGTCCGCTCGGTGGCGCTGCCGCCGGGCGTGCTGGAGCGGGCCGGGACCGGTGACCTGCTGTCCCGGATCACCACCGACATCGACCGGCTGTCGCACGCCATGCGCGACGCCGTACCGCAGCTGACCATCGCCGTGGTGTGGGGCGGTCTGCTGATCGGTGCGCTGGTGGTGACCGCGCCGGAGCTGGCGGTCGCGCTGGTGATCGCCGCGCCGGTGCTGATCATCGGCGGCCGCTGGTACTTCCGGCGCGCGCCTTCGGCGTACCGGTCGGAGGCCGCGGGCTACGCCGCGGTCGCGTCCGGTCTGGCCGAGACCGTCGACGCCGGCCGCACGGTCGAGTCGCACCGGCTCGGCAGCCGCCGGATCCAGCTCGGCGACACCCGGATCGGGCAGTGGGTCGCCTGGGAGCGGTACACGCTGTTCCTGCGGATGATCCTGTTCCCGGTGATCAACATGACGCACGCGATCGCGCTGGCCGCGGTGCTGATGGTCGGCGGCGCGCTGTCCATCCAGGGCTGGATCACGGTCGGTGCGCTGACCACCGGCGCGCTCTACATCCAGATGCTCGTCGAGCCGGTGAACATGATGATCCGCTGGTACGACGAGCTGCAGGTCGCCCAGGTCTCACTGGCCCGGCTGGTCGGCGTCCGGGAGATCGAGGCCGCCGCCGTCGGCGAGGAGAACGAGCCGGACGGGCGGACCGTGCTGGCCGACGAGGTCCGCTTCGGGTACCTGGAGGGCCGCGACGTGCTGCACGGCGTCACGCTCACCGTGGAGCCGGGCGCGCGGGTGGCGCTGGTCGGGCCGTCCGGCGCGGGCAAGTCGACGCTCGGCCGCCTGCTGGCCGGCATCTATTCGCCACGCGTCGGTGACATCACGCTGGGCGGTGCCGCGCTCGGCGAGATGTCGGCGGAGCAGGTGCGCAGCCATGTGGCGCTGGTCAACCAGGAGCACCACGTGTTCGTCGGGAGCATGCGGGACAACCTGCTGCTGGCCCGGCCGGGGGCGAGCGACGCCGAGCTGTGGGACGCGCTCCGCTCGGTCGACGCGCACGCCTGGGTGGCCGGCTTCGAGCACGGTCTCGACACCGAGGTGGGCTCCGGCGGTACGACGCTGACACCCGCGCAGGCGCAGCAGGTCGCCTTGGCCCGTTTGGTTCTCGCCGATCCGCACACGCTGGTGCTGGACGAGGCGACCTCGCTGATGGACCCGCGCGCGGCCCGGCACCTGGAGCGCTCGCTGGCCGGCGTACTGGAGGGCCGGACGGTCGTCGCGATCGCGCACCGGCTGCACACCGCGCACGACGCGGACGTGATCGCGGTCGTCGAGGACGGCCGGATCGTCGAGCTCGGCGGGCACGACGACCTGGTCGACGCGGGCGGTCCGTACGCCGCGCTGTGGCACTCCTGGCACGGGGATCGGTGACACGGAAGGGTGGGTAGGGTCGGCAGCATGCTGCCCACGCTGCTCGCCCTTCCTTATCTCGTTGCCTTTGACATCGACCCTGAGGGTCGCCTGCTGATCGGGTACGACGGCAGCGGCGTCCGTGAGCTGTCCGAGGTCGGACCGGACGGCGAGTGGCGGACCCTGACCTCTTCGGGTGAGCGGGTAGTCAGCGCCGCGTACGTTCCCGGCACCCGGCAGGTGGTGGTCGAGCACGACACCGGCGGCAACGAGCGCGGCCAGCTGACGCTGCTCGACCTGGCCGACTCCTCGTCGAGACCGCTGGTGCACGACCCCACGTACTTCCACCACCTGATCGCCGCGCGGCCCGGCCGGGTGCTGTTCACCACCAACCGCCGCAACGAGATCGACTTCGACCTGGTCGCCCGCGACCTCGCGACCGGCGAGGAGACCACGCTGTACGACGGCGGCGGGTACGTCTACGCGGTGAACGCGTCGCCGGACGACCAATGGGTCGCGGTGAGCCGCGCTGGTGGTCCGGCGAACTCCATCCACGTGCTGCTGGTCGAGACCGCGACCGGCGAGGTCAGCGACGTCACGGCGTACGACGATCCGAACACGTCGTACGCCGTCTCCTGGCTGCCGGACTCCAGCGGGTTCCTGCTGTCCGCTGACATCGACCGGGACCGGGTGGCGGTGTTCCGGTACGAGCTGGCGACGCGGTCGCTCTTGACCGTGGTGGCCGACGACGAGCGGGACCTGGTCAGTTGGGCCAGCCCGGACGGGCGGCACCTGCTGGTGGCAGCCAATGTGGACGGGGAGATCTCGCTGGCGCTGCACACTGCCGACGGAGAGCTGGTCGCTCCCCTGGCGCTGCCTGCTGGTGGTTGTGGCGCGGTGCTGGTCGAGGCGCAGCCGCACTGGTCCGCTGACGGCGAGCACCTGGTGATCACCTACAGCAGTCCGGTCGAACCGCAGCACGTGTTCCGGTACTCCGTGGCCGGCGGCTCGCTGGACGAGGTGCGGGCGCCGGACGCCGTCGCCGTGCCTGCCGGGCTGACGCCGCCGACGTCGTACCGGGTGGAGTCGTTCGACGGTGAGCAGGTGCCGGTCTACGTCTACCAGCCGGAGGGCGGTGGAGACGGGTCGGCGGTGATGTTCGTGCACGGCGGTCCGGAATGGCAGCACGGGAAGATCTGGCACCCGCTGGTCGCCGGACTCGTTGCCGACGGCCACACTGTGCTGGTGCCGAACGTGCGCGGCTCCACGGGGTACGGCAAGCGCTGGTACTCGCTGGACGACCGGGAGCTGCGGCTGGACTCCGTGCGCGACCTGGCCGCGCTGCACGCATGGCTGCCGACCATCGGTGTCGACCAGTCGCGGGTAGCGCTCTGGGGTGGCTCGTACGGCGGCTACATGGTGCTGGCCGGGCTGGCGTTCCAGCCGTCGCTGTGGGCTGCAGGGGTCAACCTGGTTGGCGTGGCCTCGCTGGTGACGTTCCTGGAGAACACCTCGCCGTACCGGCGGCGGGTCCGCGAGCGCGAGTACGGGTACCTGGAGACCGACCGGGAGTTCCTGGAGTCGGTGAGCCCGCTGAGCCGGGTGGACGCGATCCAGGCGCCGCTGTTCGTCATCCACGGCGCCAACGACCCACGGGTGCCGCTGTCCGAGGCCGAGCAGATCGTCGCGGCGCTGGAGCAGCGGAAGGTGCCGTGCGAGCTGCACGTGTACGGCGACGAGGGACACGGGCTGGTGAAGCGCGCCAACAAGCTGGACGCGTACCCGAAGGCTTTCGCGTTCCTGCGTGAGCACCTTCAGGCCAGCGCCGCGACCAGCTGATTGACGACCTGCTGCCAGTGGGTGCGCTGCTGCTCCCGCTCGGCGGCGTTGGCCAGGCGTTCCTGGTGCACGACTAGACGAGCCTTGCCTGCAGCTGTCGGGGCCACCGACAGCTGCAGGGTTGTCTCGTGCGACCAGGTTGCTGGTTGCCAGGTGAGGCGGACCCGGGTGTGCTCGCGGAAGCTGCGGAGCTCGCCGCGGGTGCCGTCCTTGGTCTCGTAGCCGGTGCCCTTCTCGTTGAGCAGGGTGACGCCTTCGCCGAGCCAGATCGCGACGCCGGCCGGCGAGGTGACGAAGTCCCAGACCTCATCGACTGGGCGGTCGATGGTCTTCGAGACTCCGATCTGCCAGCCGGCGTCCTTGGTCCGGCCGACCTGGCCCGCGGGCCCGCCTGGCTTTCCGGTCACGGCGCGATCGCTGCGATCGCGCTGACCTCGAGGAGGGCGCCGGGGACGGTCAGGCTGGTGACGCGGATGCCCTGCACGGTCGGCGCCGCGCCTTCGAGCCCGGCCGCGGCCACCGGGTACGCCTCGGCGAGGTCGACCTCCTCGGCCAGGTAGATCGTCATCGAGATCAGGTCGTGCACGGTCGCGCCCGCGGCGGCCAGCGCGGTCCTCAGGTTCTTCATCACCTGCTCGGTCTGCGCCGCGGCGTCGTCACCACCGATCAGGCGGCCCTCGCCGTCGACGGCGTTCTGGCCGCCGACGTACAGGGTGGTCATCCCGGCCGGGACGACGGCGACGTGGGTGAACGCCGGGGAGTTCACGAGTCCTTCGGGTCGGAGCAGCGTTTTCTCGGTCATGACCCCAGGATCATCCCTCACCCGGTCAGATTGTGTCCGGGTTTCCCGGTAGTTTTCGGCTATGAGCACCACCAGCCGCCGGCTCGAGACGCTCGCGCTGCTGCAGTCGCACCCGGGGATCTCCGCGCCCACGCTCGCGGCCCGGCTCGGCGTCACCGAGCGGACCGCGCGGCGCGACATCGCGCAGCTGCGCGAGCTGGGCTACCGGATCGACGGCGCCGCCGGTCGCGACGGCGGCTACCGGCTGGCGCAGGGCCGGGCGATGCCGCCGTTGCTGCTGGACGCCGACGAGGTGGCCGCGGTGGCGCTGAGCCTGCGGACCGGTGTCGGCGTCGAGGGGCTGGAGACAGCGGCGGTGACGGCGCTGGCCAAGCTGACGCAGGTGGTGCCGTCGCAGTGGCAGACGCGGCTGACCGCGCTGACCGAGGTACAGGCTTATCAGGGGCGTACGCCGCGGCGGGCCGCCGGCGACGTACTGGTTCAGCTGGCGCTGGCGTGCCGGGCCGGTGAGGCGGTGCGGTTCCGGCACCGGCGGCTGGGGGCTGCCGAGGACCATGCTGTCGAGGTGCAGCCGTACCGGCTGGTGACGTTGCGGCGGCTCTGGTACCTGGTGGCTTGTCCGCGGGATGGGGACGAGTGGCGGGTGTACGCCGCTGACCGGATCTCGCGGGTTCAGGCACTGGGGATCGTTGTGGCGGCGCCTGCTCCGCCTGACGATGCGGCCCAGCTGGTCGCTCGGTCGCTGGCGCAGGGGCGCTGGCGGCATCAGGTGCGGGTCGCTGTGCACACGTCGGGTGACCTGGTGCGCGAGCTGGTTGACCCGAGCGTGGCGGCGGTGGTGGACGTCGATGACGAGTGCGAGCTGGTCTTCGGCACCGACGACCTGGACTGGGCGGCGCGCTGGCTGGCGTACCTGAACCTCGACCTGGACGTCATCGAGCCTGCCGCGTTGGCCACACGGCTCCAGCGCTTCGGGCAGTGGCTGGCCGAGCGCTACTGAAACGCGGGCTCAAGCGGCCGCAGTACGGCGTTGGTCGCGTCGAGCTGGACCGGCAGGCCCAGCGGTACGGCGAGGTTGAGGTCCTCGTGACCGATCGCTGCGCCGGTGACCATCGGGACCTGCAGCGGCTCCAGCCGCTCGCGCACGACGTCCGCGACCAGGCCGTCGTCGTCGGCCTCGCTGAAGTCGCCGATGACGAGCCCGCTGACGTGGTCGAACCAGCCCGCGCGGAGCAGCTGGGTGAGGAGGCGGTCGACGCGGTAGCCGTCCTCGCTGACGTCCTCGAGCAGGACGATGCCGTGCGGCTTTGATTCGGTGGGCGAACCGAGGCTCGATGCGAGCAGCGCCAGGTTGCCGCCGAGCAGCCGGCCTTCCGCCGTACCGGCGACGACCGTTTGTGCACCGCGCGGAGCCAGCAGGTCGACGACCTTCTCCGGCTCGAACAGCAGGTCCTTGAGCCGGTCACCGCCGGCCGCGAGCTGCTCGACGCCGGCCGCCATCGGACCGTGCACGGTCACCAGCCCGCGCGCGTTCAGCGCCTCGTGCAGCGCGGTGATGTCGCTGAACCCGACGAACACCTTCTCCACCGCGGCGAGCGCATCCAGGTCGAGCAGCGGCAGCATCCGCTGGACGCCGTACCCGCCACGCCCGCAGAACACCGCCGCGAACCGCTCGTCCAGCCAGGCGTTCGTGAAGTCCTCGGCGCGCTGCGCGTCGCTGCCCGCCAGGTACGGCAGCCGCTCGTCGCGCGCGAGCGCCGAGGGCATCACCTCGACCTCGAGACCCCACTCCCGCAGCCTCTGGCTCCCAGCCTCCAGCCGCTCCGCCTTCAACGGCCCGGCCGGCGCCACCACAGCCACCCGGTCCCCAGCCTGCAGCCGCCGCGCTTTCCTCACGTCCGTCACACCCGGAACGCTATCCGCTGTCCACCCTCCGACCACACCCGGACGCCTGGACGGCCTCGTGAAAGGCTGAGGACATGGCTCTCGAGATTGCGTTGATCGACGTGGTGGCAGGACAGGAAGCAGACTTCGAGGCGGCGTACCGCGAGGCTCGCCGACAGCTGGAAGGCGCCGGCGCCCAGAGCATCCGAATGACCCGAGGCATCGAAACCCCGACCCGCTTCGTCCTCCTCGCCGAATGGGACTCCGTCGAAGCCCACGAAGCCTTCCGCGCCAGCGACGCCTTCGGCATCTGGCGCGGCCTGATCGGCCCCCACTTCGCCAACCCGCCGCACGTGGAGCACTTCAACGACGTCGAAGGCTGATGCGGCGAACCGCCCGGGTCTTCACCACCGACGACGGCGCCCACGGCAACGAGGTCGCGGTCGTCCTGGTGGACGAGCTGCCTCCGCCGACCGAGCGCCAACGGCTGGCAACGAGCGCCGCCGAGCCTGCGACGGTGTTCGTCGCGGACGACCTGCGGACCGTACGGATCCACAACCGGCTACTCGAACGGCAGTTCGCCGGGCACCCGCTGCTCGGGGCCGCCGCCGTGCTGCGGGCTGCCGGGCATCAGCCGTCGGTCTTCACCACCGCTGCGGGTGACGTGGAGGTCTGGTCGGAGGGCGGCGTCGAGTGGTTGTTCGCGCCTGCGGGCTGGGCTCCCAGCGCTCGGCACCGGCGGGTTGAGTCGCCCGTCGAGGTGGAGGCGTTGAGGGGTGCGCCTGCTGATGAGCCGGTGCAGGTGTGGGCGTGGCTGGACGAGGCGGGTGGGGTGGTGCGGGCGCGGATGTTCGCGCCCAGTGAGGGGAAGCCGGAGGACGAGGCGTGCGGGTCGGCGTCGATGGTGCTGGCAGCACGGCTCGGGCGGGAGCTGACCGTGGTGCACGGCGAAGGCTCCGTGATTCGGGTCCGGCCGGAGGGCGACGGGGTCAGGCTGGGCGGTCGGTGCCTGATGAGTTCAGGCGGTTGAGTACGCCGGTGATGAAGGGCGCCTTGCCGGCGCGGTAGGCGGGGCGGTTCTGGTCGTCGACTGCGGCGAGGGTGCGTTTGATGTGGGCATACTCGGCGCGGTCCTCGGGTGTCGCGCGGAGGTGGTCGCGGAAGGCGAGCCAGGTGGGCCAGGCGGTCGACGACTGTTTGACGATGTGCAGGTGGTGGGTGCGGTGCTCGATGGTCGGGTAGCACCAGGAGAGTTTGTCGGCGGCGGCGTCTTCTGGTTCGGGGGCGGGGAGCCAGCCGGTGGCTGCTAGCGCGGTGAGGTCGAGGGCGGCCTGGTCGGCGATGACGGCGGCCATGTCGATGATCGGTTTGGCGGGGAGGCCGGGGACGGCGGTGCTGCCGATGTGTTCGATGGGGTGGGTCAGGTACGGCGACAGCGCCGCCTGGACTGGCCGGCGCTGCTCTTCGAACAGGGCCGGCCAGTTGGCGTCGTACTCGGTGATGGTGATGCGGTCTTGGCGCATCCCAGCAGGTTTACCAGGTGATCTGGATGTGTTGGGTCTTCGTGGTGCCGTTGACGGTGACGGTGAGGTCTACCGTGCCGAGGCGGAGGGCGGTCAGGGTGCTGGTGGTTGGGTCGTAGGAGGCGGCGGCCCAGAAGGGCGCTGTGCGGGCTGGGCCGACGTGGAGGAAGGTCGACCCGGTCCAGTCGGCTGAGACTGGGAAAGCCACCGGGACTCGGCGGGTGTCCTGGACGACAGTGGCTGTGGCCGGGGCGGACTGGCCTCGGCGGAGGGTGGTGGGGGCTGCCAACTCCAGGGCGTCCACGTGCGGGCGGAGCTCCAGCTGGAACCAGCTGCGTTCCGGGGCCGACCAGTGGCGTACGCCGGCGTCAGCTGCGCGGGCGGTGGGGTCGATGCCGACCAGCGCCCAGCCGGTGAAGCCGCCGGCGTCGGGAGCGGCTGCCGGGCTCTTGCCGGAGTTGCCGGTGAGCGGGAGCAGGACGCCGTCGGTGCGGGTCGCCGCGAAGGTGCCCGCATGCGCAGCCATGTACGCCGCACCCTTGCCGGTCGTCGCGCGGAAGTCGGCGAGCCAGCGGACCAGCAACTCGGCCTCCTTGCGGTCGCCGAGCTGGGAGTTCGCGGTCGGGGACGGGTCGTCGATCGGGTGGTGGGCCATCACGACGACGTTCCGGATCGCCTTGTTCCGCGCGGCGTCATCGAGCTGGCGCCGCAGGTCGAGGATCTGCGCGAACCCACCGGCCCGCAGCGACCCGAGTGACGAGTCGCGCAGCACGAACCGGGTGCCCTTGTGGTCGAACGTGCTGGTCGGCGCACCAAAAACCTTCGTCCACTCCGACAGGTCACCCGGGCCGTAGCTCTCGTGGTTGCCCGGCACGTAGTGCACCGGCACCTTCCCGGCGACCTCCTCGTCGATGATCCGCTTGGCCAGCGCGATGTCGTTGGCGAAACCGCGGTCGACGAAGTCGCCGTTGATCACCAGAAACTCCGGGCTCTGCGCGAGCGCCTCCCGGATCGTCCGCCGGGCCTGCTTGACGAAGTCCGACTCGGGATCGTCGGCGGTGAACTGCGCGTCCGACAGGACGGCGAACTTCCAGCGCTTCCCGTCGAGCTTGCCATCGGCAACGACCATCGGGTCGACGACCTTGGCCGGCGGCTGCACGGTGACCGGTGGCGCACCTCGGACGGTCAGGTCGTCGACGACGATCCGCCCGGCGTACTGGCGGGTCGGCACGGTCTCGACGACGTAGATCCGCCAGAACTTCAGCGGCATCGTCAGCCCCGGCGGGATGTCGGCCTCGACGTACTTCCAGCCGGTCCAGTCGACGGTCGCCGCGAGGTTGAGCGTCTGCGCCGAACCGCCGGCGCCGTCGTACGCGTTGGCCCGCAGCCAAGCGCCCTTGCCGTCGCCGTAGACCCAGGCCCCGAGCTTCTGCGGCTGCCCGGGCAGGACCTGCTGCGGCGTCATCGACAGGTACGCCGCCCGCGTGGCGGTGCTACCGGTCAGCGAGTAGTCGAGCGCGATCGCCTGGCCGCCGTCGTGACCCTCGGCCGCCGAGCGCGACGCGGTGGCGGCACCGGCCGGTACGGCGTTCGCCTGCCAGCGGGTCAGGTCGTCGACCTCGTCGACCACCTCGCTGCTCAGGCCGGCGGTGACGCTCAGCTGGGTGCTCAGACCGCCGACGCGCGCGGTGACGACGGTGGAGACCGCGTCGGTGCCGAGCGCGTTCACCTCGAAACCATTGCCCTTGGCAACGACATTGACGAGGGTCCGGTCGTAGTTCAGCGTCACGTCGCGCGGCTCGACCCAGGTGGAGAAGCCGTCGGCGTCGTACCCGGTGATGCTGAAGAATCCCTTGCTGGTGGCGTTCGGCAGCGACACCTGCTTGCTCGACGGCGTGAGCCGGGCCGGCTCGCCGAGCACGGTCATCGGGAAGCGGCCGTTCGCGTGGCCCTTCGCGGCGGTGATCACGACGTCGCCGGCGCGGCGGCCGGTGACGACGCCCTGGCTGGTGACGCGCGCGTTGCTGCCGGCCGACCAGTACGGCGTACCGGGGGCCGGTGCGTAGGTCTCGTCGTGGCCGCGGGCGGTGAGGACGCGGGTCAGGCCGGTGAGGACCTTCGCGCTGCGGGTGAGGTCGGCGTCGGCGGGCTCTTCCGTCGTACCGGTTGCTTCGATGCGGAAGCCCTTGAGCTGCCCGGATCCCTGCACTGGAAGGAGTCCGAGGCCGTTCGGGGTGAGGCGTTCGGAGCCGTCGGAGGGTTTGTTGACGACCTCGGGAGCGGCCTCGCCGGGAGCGCGCTTGAGCATCGTGGAGGAGCCGCCGCCGTCGAGGTTGAGCACGTCGTCGGCGCCGAGGTCGAGCATCAGGCGAGCGAGCTCCTTCTCGGTCAGGCCGCGGGAGTCGACCATCCGGCCGTCGACGGTGAGCAGGATCATCCGGCGGCCGTCGGCGGAGAACCCGATCGCGGTGCGCGGGTGCAGGGCGGTGTCGTCGACGTCGAGGATCTGGCCGTCGCGGGCGAGCTGGATGTTGCCGCTCAGGGCGACCGCCGCGTCGGCGGCGTCTGCTTTCGGGCCGTAGGTGACGTCCACGTGGTCGCCGGGCTCGAACGCCTGCAGGACTGTGGCGCCGGACTCGCGGCCGATCAGGGCCTGCTCGTTGGCGGCGAGCGGGGTCGTCGCGGGGGTTGTGGCCGACGAGACGACGACGCCGTCGCGCAGGATGACCTCGCGGACGGTCTGGAGGCCGTCGACCGTGCGGGTACGGGCGGCGTCGCCCCACTGCGGGGTGTAGAGGCCGACGCCGTTGGCGTTGACGGTCGGGGAGTTGAGGTTGGTCAGGTCGACCTTGCTGGCGTCGTCGTCGGTCGCGGAGCCTTCGAGGAAGACCTGGGCGATCCGGCCGAGGCCGTTCGCGCCGATCACGGCGGTGTCGTTGTGGCCGGCCGCGGGGCCGTTGACGAACCGGCCGGGGCCGCCGTCGGCGTCGCGCTCGATGCCGATGCCGAGGGGTGCGCCGGTGTCGTTGATGTCGAAGAAGTCGCCGTTGACGCCGGCGATCGCCTGCTTGCGCCGGGCCTGCTGGCTGAGGACCTCGCGGCCGGAGACGGTGCCGGGGTTGAGGTAGTCGACGGTGACGCCCTTGCGGTCCAGGTCGGCGACGAGGATGTCGCCGCGCAGCCAGCCGCGGGCGTCGAGGCGGTCGAAGCTGGTGTAGTTCACGCCGGGGGCGACGGGGCTGTCGGTGCGGCGGGTGACGATGCCTTCGCCGGGCGGGGCGATGGCGATGTCGGGAATGTCGGAGGCGGCAGAAGATCCGTGCCGGGCTTCGACTGGTTGGTCAGGTGCGGCTGAGGCTGGTGGAAGAGCGGTGCTGAGGAGCAGGCCACCGGTGAGCAGACCGGTGGCGAGCGTACGTCGTACGGGAGCGGACACGGTGCCTCCTCGGGATGGGGCGTCCGAGTCGGCGTGGGCGTACGCCGATCGACGACCGGTGACAAACTAACGTCTCCGGTCGTCGATCGGAAGGTTTTATTCGCCGGTGGCGACCGGGCGGCCGTACGACGCCCAGGCGTGCATGCCGCCGTCGAGGTTGATCGCCTCGCGGCCCTCCGACAGCAGGTACTGGGTGGCGACGCCGGAGCGGCCGCCGACCGCGCAGACGCAGATCACCTTCTGGCCGAGCGGGACCTCGCCGACGCGCTGCTGCAGCTGGCCGAGCGGGATGTGGGTCGCGCCCTCGATGTGGCCGCTGGTCCACTCGTCCGGCTCCCGTACGTCGAGCACGAAGGCCTCGGCCAGCATCGCGTCGTCCACGTCGGAGACGACGACGGCCGGAATCATCGGGTTCTGCGTCATGGGACGATCATTGCAGTCCTGCGGTGGGCCGCCACATCCGGAGCGCGGAATGCGATTGCCCAGCGGGTGGATCGCGCGTTGACAGTACGTCGTCCGGCGGCGGACAGTCGGACGAGCGAACGGGGAGGCACGGCTTGGCGTTGGTCGAAGGGATTCCGGGCGAATTCGGCCCGCAACCGTGGGGTGAGGCGATCCTGCGGAACTGCGGCGTGCTGCTGCTCCGGATCACCCGCCGCCCGGCCGACCACGAGGTCCGGCTGCCCGGCCTCGCGACCACGCCGCGGCACGTCGTCGAGGAGCAGTCCGGCAAGGCGCTCACCTGGCGGCGCGACGGCGACGACCTGGTCGTCCGGCTGCCCGGCGACGACGAGAGCGGCCAGCCGCTCACGGTCATCAAGGTCGCGCTGCAGGGCAAGCTGCGGATCGTCCCGCCGGACACCACGACCGCGAACGCCGACGGCGTCTGGGACCTGACCCCGAGCGCGTTGTCGCGGCCGACGTTCCACCTCGTCGCGCGCCGCACGGCCGATGTCGGCGTCCGGCTGATCGGGCCGGCCGAGGCCGGGATGCGGCTGATCGAGGGCCTCGCGCCGGGCAGTCGCTACCAGGTGCGGGTCGCCGGACGCGCGTACGGCGTACCGGCGGCGGAGGCGGTCGGGCACGTGCTCGGGCCGTTCGCCGTCCGGGCCGGGCGGGTGGTGCGGCTGTCGGTCGCCGGACTGGTCGTGACCCGCGCGCTGGTCGCGCCGGTCGGGACAGTGCTGGCGTCGGTGCACGCGCGGCGCGGGCGGCTCGAGGTCCAGGTGACGAACTTCGGGCGGACGGCGGTGCGCGGATCGGTCGAGTTGCCGGTGCCGAGCGGGTGGGCGGGGAAGGCCGACGCCTGGGAGTTCGAGGATCTCGAACCGGGCGCGACCGTCGGGCGGCCGACGACATTGCGGCGGACGAGCGCCGACGCGGAGCCGCTGGTGGTGCGACTGGACGCCGGGCGGCGTTCGGCGTCGTTGCCCTGGTGAACGGTTCTGGTCGAAACCGGACAGGGCGTTGCGCAGCGGCGTACCGGTGATTTCTACTGTCGGTGATCGGTCACCTCCTGACAGTTACCGCCCCGAACGAGGAGTCACCGCCCATGACCCGACCTGTCCTGCGCCTGCTCGTAGCCGGCGCCTTGCTCACCAGTACGGCGATCGCCACCGCCACCACCTCGACGGCGACCCCACCGGCCGCCACCACCGCCGTACAGGCTCCGGCCGTACCGCAGAAGGCCGGCGGACTCGACGCCACCGGCTACTGGACCGCCGACAAGCTGAAGAACGCGATCCCGGCCGACCTTCCGGGAAGCCTCGAACCCCCTGCCCCGCAAGGGAAATCGAGCCAGGCCGGCGGCATCGCGTCGCACCCGGTGGCGCCGAAGTCGAAGGTCGCGAACGACCCGGTGCCGAGCTCGGCGGGCAAGGTGTTCTTCAGCTACAACGGGCTGAACTACGTCTGCTCCGCGTCGACGATCAACAACAGCTACAAGAACCTGATCATCACCGCCGGCCACTGCGTGCACGGCGGAGCCGGTCAGGGCTGGCACAGCAACATCGTGTTCGCGCCGTCGTACTACAACGGCCAGTCCGGTGCCGGGCTGTGGAACTGGAGCCAGGCGCGCACGTTCAACTCGTGGATCAGCAACAGCGACTTCAGCCACGACCAGGCGTTCGTCACGCTGCAGCAGCGCAACGGGCGCAACCTGATCGACGCCGTCGGCGGCAACGGGCTGGTCTGGGGCAACGGTCGCGACCAGGCCGGGACCCGGATCTGGGGCTGGCCGGCCGAGCCGCCGTACAACGGTGAGGTGCCGTACTACTGCGACGGGACGACGTTCGCCTGGGGCAGCACCGACGCGGCGCTGAACTGCACGATGAACGGCGGCGCGAGCGGCGGGCCGTGGATGAAGGACCGGATCGACGCGAACCTCGGCTACGTGTTCGCGGTGACGTCCCGACGGACGACCAGCGGTACGCCGTACCTGCTGGCCACGCCCAACTCGGCGGACGTGAAGAGCATGTTCGACCAGATGACTACTTGAGCAGCTTGGACAGGCGGCGGTCGGCCAACGGCTTGCCGCCTGTCTGGCAGGTCGCGCAGTACTGCAGGGAGGAGTCGGCGAAGCTGACCTCGCGGACGATGTCGCCGCAGACCGGGCACTTCTCGCCCTTGCGGCCGTGCACGCGCATCCCGCTGCGCTTCTCGGACTTCAGGTCCTGCGCGGCCAGGCCCTTCGAGCGCTCGACCGCGTCCCACAACGTCTCCCGCATCGCGGTGTAGAGCACCTGCAGCTCGTCGTCGGTCAGGTTCGACGCCGGTTTGAACGGGCTCATCTTCGCGACGTGCAGGATCTCGTCGGAGTAGGCGTTGCCGATGCCGGCGATCACCGACTGGTTGCGCAGCACGCCCTTGAGCTGGACCCGGCCGGCGTCGCGCATGATCTCGGCGAAACCCTCCGCCGACAGCGTGAACGGATCGGGGCCGAGCTTGGCGATCCCGGGCACCTCGGTGAGGTCGCGGACGACGTACACCGCGAGCTTCTTCTGGGTGCCGGCCTCGGTCAGGTCGAAACCGGACTCGTCGTCCAGGATCAGCCGGAGCGCGATCGGGCCCTTGCCCGGCCGCACCAGAGCCGTCGACTGCTGCTCGCGCCAGCGCAACCAGCCGGCCCGGGCCAGATGGATCACCAGGTGCACGCCGGAGGCCTCGATGTCGAGGAACTTGCCGTGCCGGCTGACGTCGTCGATCAGCAGCCCGGTCAGGGCGGAGATCGGCGGGTCGTAGGTCTTCAGCGCGCTGATCGCGGTGATGTCGGCACGCACGATCGCCCGTCCGACGGCTCGTTCCCGCAGGAACCCCGCCAGCGATTCGACTTCCGGCAACTCGGGCACCTGCCCAGTGTGCCGTACGGCGCCGACAGATCCCACGGGTTCACCCGGGGACGGCTCCGGTGGATCACCTATGGGTCGCGGTTGATCGAGCCGCTACCTTCGAGGGAAGTAGAGAAGGAGGCCCCCGATGGGTTTCGTGAAGTCACTGGTCAAGGGCGCCGTGGTCGCCAAGCTGGTGCAGGTCGCGCAGCGCGAGCTGAGCAAGCCGGAGAACCAGCGCAAGGCCAAGGAGATGTTCCAGAAGGTCCAGCAGCGGCGTACCGCGCGCTGACCCCGACGACTCCGCCCGGCCCGGCGAGCAGGGAAGACCCTCGCCGGGTCCGAGGTGCGCCCGTCAGCGTTTGACGGCCTGCAGGGTGTAGGTGCAGGGCAGGCGCTCCGGCCGGTCGGTCAGGCGCCACTCGTCGAAGTCGGGATCCTTGGTCATCTTGCCCGGCAGCGGCACCCAGGGCGCGCTGTCGTGCTCCTCGAACGCCGTCACCTGCAGCCCGTGCTTGATCAGCGCGCTGATGATCTCGCCGAGCCCGTGGTTCCACTCGTGGGTCACGTTGTGCTGGAACTCGGCGTCGGTCTCGACGTACGTCCCGCCCTCGTCCCAGACCATCGGCTCCTGGGTCTCGAAGTACGGGTAGTTCACGGCCAGGTCCTCGGTCGCGTCGTCGAGCGCCCAGAGCATCGGGTGGCCCTCGCGGATGAACAGCCGGCCACCCGGCTTCAGCAGGCCACTGACCGTCGCGGCCCATCGGTCGATGCTGGGCAGCCAGCCGAGCGCGCCGATCCCGGTGAAGACCAGGTCGTACGTCGCCGCGCCGAGCACCTCGACCGCGTCGTACACGTCGGCCTGGTGGAAGTCGACCTCCAGCCCGAGCCCGTCGGCGAACGACTGCGCCTGCGCGACCGCCGGGCCGGAGAAGTCCAGCCCGCTCATCCGCGCCCCGAGCCGGGCGAGTGAGACCGTGTCGGTCCCGATGTGGCACTGCAGGTGCACCCCGCGCAGCCCGGTGATGTCCCCCAGCCGCGGCAGGTCGAACCGCACCACGTCCGAGATGAACTGCGGATCCGCCTGGAACTCCGCCAGCTTGTACCCCGGCGAGGCCGCGTGCGCCGCGACCCGCTCGTCCCAGTTGTCCCGGTTCACCACGCGGTAGTCGTCCATGCCAGCGAGGGTGGCACAGCGACTACCGGATCCGCTCCGGGTTTTCTAAGCGGCGTGGCGACCGTGGTTGGTGTGCAGCCGGGCGCGGCGGATGTGGACGACCGCGGCGGGAGAGGTGGCGGGCTTGGCGGTGAAGGGCTTGGCCTGGGCGCCGAGGGCGAGGAGGTCGAGCTTGGTTCTGGCCAGGTCGCGGTCGACGGCGTCCCGGGTACCACTCGGGCCGGCGGTGAGGCCGGTGGAGTGGCGCCGGTTGCTGAGTTCGAGAGCGGCGACGATGGCCAGTGCGAGGACTGCGAGAGCTACGATTCCGGTCATGGCAGTAATCATTCTACCGTCCAGATCCAGCCACAATTGGCACTACTGACCCCCTTCATCAAATTTCTGCCATACTGGCTCGTATGTTGCGCAAGATCGCCGTGGTGCTGATGGAGGACGTCGCGGTCTTCGAGTTCGGGGTGCTCTCGGAGGTGTTCGGGATCGACCGGACCGACGACGGGGTCCCCGCGTTCGACTTCAAGGTCTGCTCGACCCGCCCGGGTGAGCCGTTGAAAACCAGCAGCCACTCGGCCGTGATCGCGCCGTACGGGCTGGACGAGCTCGAGGACGCAGACCTGGTCGCGCTGCCCGCCACCACCTGGCGCGAGGCGTACGACGAACGCATCCTGAACGCCCTGCGCAAGGCCGAGGCCCGCGGCGCGATCCTGCTGACCGTCTGCTCGGGCGCGTTCGTGCTCGGCGCGGCCGGGCTGCTCGACGGGCGCAACTGCGCGACCCACTGGCGCTACGCCGAGCTGTTCCGCGAGCGCTACCCACGCGCCCAGCTCGACTCCGACGTCCTGTTCGTCGACGACGGCAACATCATCACCAGCGCCGGTACGGCGGCCGGTATCGACGCCTGCCTGCACCTGGTCCGCCGCGAGCTCGGCAGCGCGGTCGCGACCCGGATCGCCCGCCGGATGGTCGTTCCGCCGCAGCGCGACGGCGGCCAGCGCCAGTACGTCGAGCTGCCGGTCCCGGAGTCGTCGGGCGACAGCCTGCAGCCGGTGCTGGACTGGATGGTCGCCAACCTGACCGTCGAGCACACCGTGCCCGACCTGGCCCGCCGCGCGCAGATGTCGGAGCGCACGTTCGCCCGCCGCTTCGTCGCCGAGACCGGGACGACGCCGCTGAAGTGGGTCACCACGCAGCGCGTCCTGCACGCCCGGACGCTGCTGGAGCAGACCTCGCTGGGCATCGAGCAGATCGCCGCCGAGGCCGGCTTCGGGACGGCGGCGCTGCTGCGGCACCACTTCCGCCGGGTGGTCGGCGTACCGCCGCAGAACTACCGGCGTACCTTCCAGACCGCCTGACGAAACCCGGCGTGACCCTTCGCACACAATTTGCGATCGGTCGTCGCGGTCTGCCTAGGATCGACGAGCACTCCAGGGGGAGTCGGTCGAGATGTCTGTGAGTTGTCGCAATTGGAACCGCCCGCGCGCCAGGTGGCGACGTCTCGCCGCCTGAGCTGGGACGTCGTCCGCGTCGTCGCCGTTGCCGCTGTCGTTCTCAATCACGCCGCCTACGAGGGGCCGGTGCTGCACCCGGAGCTCGGTGAGCCGCTCGGGCGGCACCCGTTCCAGGTCGGCGCGAGCATCCTGCTGGTGATCAGCGCGTACTTCGTCTGCGTGACCGTCCGCAAGGGCCCGACGCTGCGCTGGTTGTGGAAACGGATCTGCCGCGTGCTGCCGCCGTACCTGGCGGCTGTACTGGCGACGTACACGTTGCTGGTGCTGTTCGGCCCGGACAACTGGATCCTGCCGACGCCACGCGACCTGTGGGGCAACCTGACGCTGATCGCGTCGCTGGACCCGACCGTGCGGCTGATCGACGGCTCGTACTGGACGCTGCCGCTGCAGTTGCTGGCGTTCGGCGCCGCCGCGCTGCTGTGGCCGCGCGGGATCGGAGCGCCGTCGCGGATCACCGTGCTGCTGTGGGTGATGGTGGTCGCGCCGGTGATCCTGCAGTGGAACGACCGGATCCTGCACAGCCCGCTGGTCGTGCAGCAGGTGTGGAACGGTTTCGGCTTCCACCGCCTGCAGCTGTTCGCGATCGGCGTCGCGATCTGGTTGTGGGCTCAGCGCCGGATGGGTGTCGTGCAGCTCGGTGCGCTGCTGGTGGCGACGGTCTACGCGCAGTACGTGCACACGTCGGATCTGCCCTCGTCGCTGGGGATCGGGGCCTTTCTGGTTCTCGTCGCCTTCGCCGCGCGCGGGCCGGACTGGCAGGTCTTCACACCGATCCGGCGACCGATCCAGTTCCTGGCGCGGATCTCGTTCGGGCTCTACCTGCTCAACCAGGAGGTGGGCTACCTGATCGCCCACCACCTGATGGAGCTCGGCATCGGCCGCCTCGGCCAGGTCACCGGGTCCACGGCGCTGGTCGTGCTGCTGGCTTGGCTGCTGACCCGGTACGTCGAGGAGCCGGCGTACCGGATGCTGACCGCGCTCCGAGCCGTTCCTCTGCAACGGCTCGGATTCCGCGCGGTCGGCTGGTTGCACCTGTAGGAGTCAGACCGATCGCTGGTACGTGCGGAACGCCCGCGTCGACAGGTACGCGACGAGCAGCGTGAACGCCAGCAGGTACAGGCCGTGCCGGCCCGCCGAGGCCCAGTCGGGATTGGCCGACAGCGCCTCGCGGGCGGCGATCGTGGCCCAGTCGACCGGGTTGAACCGGGCCGCGACCTCGACCCAGTGCGGGGCCAGCTTCGGGTCGATCATGATCGACGACAGGAACGTCAGCGGCAGCGAGACGAACTGCGAGATGCCGATCAGCGCCTCCTGCTGCCGGGTGAGCAGCGCGACCGCGTTGGACAGCGAGCCGAACGCCGTACCGATCAGCACCGAGGCCGCGACGGTGACCAGGAAGCCGACCACCCCACCGTCGTACCGGGCGCCGGCCGCGAGGCCGATACCGAACACGAGCAGCGCCTGGATCGCCGTGGAGGTGGCGTTGCTGAGCAGCTGACCGGCCATCAGCGCGCCGCGGCGGACCGGTGAGGCGAGCATCCGGTCCATCACCCCGCGCTCCATGTCGGTGATGAACGTGGTGCCGTTCCAGCCGCTCGACATCAGCGCGGTCATCATCACGATGCCCGGCGTGAGGAACGCGATGTACGACGTCTCGCCGAAGCCGGGCAGCCGGACGATGCCCTGGAACAGCTGCCCGAACAGCAGCAGCCAGATCGCCGGCTGCACCAGCGTGAACGCGATCAGGGCCGGCGAGCGGAACTGCGCGCGCAGCCAGCGGGAGGTGATGAACCCGGTGTGCGCCAGAACGGTGCTCATCACGCCACCTGCTCTTCCGCGGCCTGGAACGAGCGGCCGGTGTAGCTCAGGTACACGTCGTCGAGCGACGGCCGCGAGACCGTCACCGCACCGACCGGGATCGCCTTCTCCTCAAGGGCTCCCAGCACCGCCGGTACGGCGGTCGCGCCGCGGTCGACGCGAGCGCGCAGAGCGTTGCCCTCGACAACGATCTCGCCGATACCGGGCAGACCGGCCAGCAGCGCCCGGACCGAGCCGTCCACGTCGGCCTCGACCAGCTCGACCTGCACGGTGTCGCCGCGGAGCTCCGCCTTCAGGCCCTCCGGCGTCCCCTCGGCGACGACCTTGCCGTGATCGACGATCGCCAGCTGGTCCGCGAGCCGGTCGGCCTCCTCCAGGTAGTGCGTGGTGAGCAGCACCGTCAGGCCTTCGTCGCCGGCCAGCAGCCGGACCTCGGCCCACAGGTCCGCGCGCGCCTCCGGGTCGAGGCCGGTGGTCGGCTCGTCGAGGAACAGCACCTTCGGGCGATGCACCAGCCCGAGCGCGACGTCGAGGCGGCGCTCCTGGCCGCCGGAGTACGTCTTGACCTGGCGGGCGGCCTGCTCGGTGAGGCTGAAGCGCTCCAGCAGCTCCTGCGCTCTGCTGGTCGCCGTGGCGCGCGAGAGGCCGTGGATGCGGCCGCTGAGCACCAGGTTCTCCAGGCCGGTGGCCATCGGGTCCGAGCTCGGCTTCTGCGGGACGTAGCCGATCACGTGCCGGACCTGGTCCTGCTCGCGGTTGACGTCGTACCCGGCGACCAGCGCCGTACCGGAGTCGGCCCGGGACAGCGTGGTGAGGATCTTGACGGTGGTGGACTTGCCGGCGCCGTTCGGTCCGAGCAGACCGAGTACGACGCCTTCCGGCACGCTGAACGTGAGACCGTCGAGGGCCCGGACACCCGGCGCCCGACGGGCTCCCGGGTAGGTCTTGACCAGGTCGACGGCCGTCAGGGCATGACTGACCATTGCTACGGCTCCTTCATGGGGTGTGGGAGCCGATCCGTCTATCCTGATGGTGCGCCTTGGGTCATCAGGTCCTTCGGGACCGGCTCAGGGAACTGACGGCCCTCGGTCCAGGTGTTGCCGCACCTGATGCCGGGGGCCGTTTCTCAGCGGGCTTCCGGTGGGACCTCCCGCAACCAGGCGAAGTCGACACCGAAGTACTTGACCGGATCCCTCAGCAGGTCGGCCGGCTGAACGCCGAGCTCGGCGACCAGTTCATGCGTACGCCGCCAGAACTCGGTCCCCGCCAGGTCGTCGTCGCGGATCCGCTCCGCCAGCCGGCGGGCGTACGTGACCTCGGTGCGCAGCAGCGCGACCCGGAAGTCGGACTCGATCCAGAAGATCTCCGGGAACTGCCGCGAGCGCATCTGGTCGTGCATGCCCTCGAGCTGCGCGATCTCCTGCTCCAGGACGCCGGCCCGCTGCTCGAGCAGCTCGGCGACCCGGTCGGGCGCGAACGCCGGCAGGTAGGCGAGACCGGCCTCGAGCTGGCTGAAGTCCTTCTCCGGCGTACCGAGCAGCTCGGCGAGCCAGTCGTCGAACTCGGCCCGGCCTGGCTCGGTGATCGCGTAGATCGTTCGCTCGGGCCGGTTGCCTTCGCGCACGGTCTCCACGGCCTCGATGAACCCGGCCTTCTCCAGCGCCGTCACCACGGAGTACAGCGATCCGTAGTTGAGCTTGATGCTGCCGTCCTTGCCGCGGGACTTGAGCATGGTCGAGATCTCGTACGGGTGCATCGGCCGCTCGCCGAGGCTGCCGAGCACGGCGAACGCCAGCGGGTTGCTCACCTTGCGCCGGGCCATCGTCCCTCCTCGACTCGATTACTCGAAATCGAGTATTCGCTCGCGGGTACCCGATGTCAAGTGATCGAGCACTGCCCCGCACGGCAGGTCTCGGCGCGGTAGAGACCCGCTTCGATCACGACCTCGCCGGCGCTGCCGACGCCGACCGACAGCTCCGCGTGGGCTCCTGCCGACCAATCAGCTGGTACGGCGAACTGGGTCTTGGTCGCGCAGGGCACCGGGTGCTGCATGACGGTCGCACTGCCTCCGCTGCGCAGCGCCACGATGACCTGGGCCGAGCTGTGAGTGCAGCTGGCCAGCAGCCAGATCGCGTCCCGGGGCTGCGCCTCGCCGATCGCCTGCTGCCGCCACTGGGTCAGGACGGGCGTGGTCGGCAGGTCGATCGTCAGCGAGGTCTGCTCGATCAGGTACTTGCCGCCGGTCTTCGGGACCATCGCGGTGGCCTGGGAATCCTGCAGGCGAGTAGCGACGGGAGTGCGCGGCGACGGCTCGCTCCCGGTGTGGTGGGTGGCGAGCAGCGCCGCCGACGCGACGGCGACGACGAGAGCGCAGGTGGTCGCGGTGGCCCGGCGACGGGCGAGACTGCCCACCCGCTGCTGGACCGCGGGGAGCGGATCGCCCTGCCCGCTGACCGGCGCGACGGCCTGGTGCAGACGCCGCCTCAGCTCGTCGGGGTTCATCGCCAGGTCTCCTTGCTCAGCGCGGGATCGTCACGCAGCTTCGCCAGCGCACGACTCGACTGACTCTTCACGGTGCCGGTGCTGCAGCCGAGGATCCGCGCAGTCTCGATCTCCGACAGGTCCTCCAGGTACCGCAGCACGATCACCGCGCACATCCTGCGCGGGAGCCGACTCAACGCGTCCAGCAGCACGGCGTTCTCGTGCAGCACGTCGTACCCGCCGTCGGCGACGTCGTACGGGACAGCGTCGGTCGGAATCTCCAGCCTGCTGCGCTTGCGCCGCCACCAGGCGCGGTGGGCGTTCACCAGCGAACGGCGGACGTAGTAGTGCGGGTTCGCGGCCTTGATCTTCGACCAGGACAACCAGCAGCGCGCCAACGTCGTCTGCAACAGATCCTCGGCCAGGCCGCGATCCTGGGTCAGCAGGTACGACATCCGCAACAGCCCGTCGTACCGCTCGGCGACGTACGCACTGAACTCGGCCGCCGCGTCGTCCTCCCGCCGTACGGACGACGCGCCGACCCACACGCCCGGCTCCGAGAACGTCTCCCCCTGCATGCAACCAAAGAGTCCGCGGACGACCCAGAGGTTGCATGCGGGTGCTACGCGGTCAGACCTTCAGCTCGTTGGCGTACCAGGGCTTGATGGTTTCGTCGATGATCGCGAGGCGTTCGTCGAACGGCAGGAAGGCGGACTTCATCGCGTTGATGGCGAACCAGCGGAAGTCGGCCAGGCCGTAGTCGAAGGCTTCGGCCAGCAGGGCGAGCTCGCGGGACATCGACGTGCCGCTCATCAGGCGGTTGTCGGTGTTGACGGTGACGCGGAAGCGGAGCTTGGTGAGCAGGCCGATCGGGTGCTCGGCGATCGAGGTCGCGGCGCCGGTCTGCAGGTTGCTGCTCGGGCACATCTCGAGCGGGATCCGGCGGTCGCGGACGTACGCCGCCAGCCGGCCCAGGTCGACGCTGCCGTCGGCGTTCTCGGTGACGTCGTCGATGATCCGGACGCCGTGGCCGAGGCGGTCGGCGCCGCACCACTGGATCGCCTGCCAGATCGACGGCAGCCCGAACGCCTCGCCGGCGTGGATGGTGAAGTGCGCGTTCTCGCGCTGCAGGTACTCGAACGCGTCCAGGTGCCGGGTGGGCGGGTAGCCCGCTTCCGCGCCGGCGATGTCGAAGCCGACCACGCCCGCGTCGCGGTAGGCGACGGCCAGCTCGGCGATCTCCATCGAGCGGGCCTGGTGCCGCATCGCGGTCAGCAGCTGGCGGGCGACGATCGGGCGCTCGGCGTTCGCCATCCCGTGCTCGAAACCGACCCGGACCGCGTCGACGACCTGCTCCAGCGACAGCCCGGCGGTCAGGTGCTGCTCGGGGGCGTAGCGGATCTCGGCGTACACGACGCCGTCCGCGGCCAGGTCCTGCACGCACTCGCTCGCCACCCGCGTGATCGCCTCGGCGTTCTGCATCACCGCGACGGTGTGGTCGAAGGTCTCCAGGTAGCGCTCCAGCGAGCCGGAGTCGGCCGACTCGACGAACCACTCGCCGAGCTCACCGGCGTCGGTGCGCGGCAGCTGGTGCCCGATCTCCTGGGCCAGCTCGACGATCGTCGCGGGTCGCAGCCCGCCGTCCAGGTGATCGTGCAGCAGCACCTTCGGCGCCGCGGTCAACTGCTCGGGAGTGATCATCGGCCCATCTTGGCATCCTTGGTGATCCGGAAGACCGGTACGCCGGGCGCGACCGCCAGCAGCGTCTCCAGCGACGAGTTCTTGTCCACGTCGCCCTCGAAGAACGCGCCGACCTCCCAGGCCCACTTCTTCAGGTAGAGCCGCAGCACCTCGGGCTTGTCGGCGTCGGCCAGCTCGACCGCGTCGTACACCTCGGTCTTGCGGCCGATCCGGAGACGGGCCTCGGGGTTGGCCCGCAGGTTCTTGACCCACTGGACGTGACCGCGCGGCGCGACCAGGTACGGCTGGCCGTCCAGCGTCATCAGGTTGACCGGAGTGCTGCGCCACTCGCCGGACTTGCGGCCCTTGACCGACAGGACCCGGCTGCCCATCAGGCTGATCCCGGCCTTGGTCAGCGCGGCGACGATCTTGTTGAAGACCAGCATGCTGCCGTGGCCCGCGGTGATCACGCGCTTGCTGTCGTACGTCTGCTTCATGGCGGTCTGGCCTTCCTCAGGTTCCGAGAGCGGTGCTCTCTGTTGTGACCAGTGAACACGCTTCTCGCTGCCGAGTCAAGAGCAGTGCTCTCGCTTTGGTGCGGTGATCATGGCAGACTGCGGTGTCATGAACGCCGGACGAACAGCCAGGGACCGGGCCCGCGCCGAGCTGACCCAGGAGATCAAGGACGCCGCCCGCCGCCAGCTCGCCACCGACGGCGCGGAGCGGCTGTCGCTGCGCGCGGTCTCCCGCGAGCTGGGGATGGTCTCGTCCGCGCTCTACCGGTACTTCCCGAGCCGTGACGACCTGCTGACCGCGCTGATCATCGACGCGTACGACGCGCTCGGCGCGGCGGTGGAGAAGGCGGCTCTTGTCGAGGATCCGCTGGATGCGTGGCTCGCGGCCTGCCGGGCCGTGCGGGCCTGGGCGCGGGCGCATCCGCACGAGTACGCGCTGATCTACGGCTCACCCGTGCCGGGGTACAGCGCGCCGCAGACGACGGTCCAGCCTGCTTCGCGGGTCGCGTACGCGCTGCTCGGGGTGCTGCAGCGTGCGGCGGACGACGGCGTACTGGTGGTGCCTGCTGACGCGGCCGAGCCGTCCGGCGTACTGGCTGAGCAGATCGGGGTGCTGGAAGCGGCGGCGCCCGGCGTACCGCGGGCGGTTCTGTTGCGGACCGGGATGATCTGGGCGCAGATCTTCGGGCTGGTCAGCTTCGAGCTGTTCGGCCAGTACGTCGGCTCGTTCGACCCCGCGGACGCGCTCTTCGAGGCGGCGATCGCCGAGCACGCGCGCTTTCTGGGGTTAGGCGAAGGCGTCCGGGAGAGGTAGCTCGAGGGCGCGCTGCACGCGGCGTACGTACTGCTCGCGCGGGATCTCGGTCGCGCCGAGCGTCGCGAGGTGGTCGGTGACCCACTGGATGTCGAGCACGCGGTCGGCGGCGTACTTGTCGTCGAGCAGTTCGACCAGCCCGGCGACGGCGGCCTTCGAGCCGTCGGTCTTGTGGTGGAACATCGACTCGCCCGCGAACAGCCCGCCGATCGCCACGCCGTACAGGCCGCCGGCCAGTTCGTCACCGTCCCAGGCCTCGACCGAGTGCACCCAGCCCATCCGGTGCAGCCGCGTGTACGACGCGATGATGTCCGCGTCGATCCACGACCCCGGGCGGCGCGGATCGGCGCAGGCGCGGATCACCTCATCGAACGCGGTGTTCACCCGGATCTCGAACCGCTGCCGTGCTCGCCGGAGCGACCGCGACGGGCTGAACCCGGCGACCTCGATCACACCGCGCTCGAGCGGCGACCACCACAGCAACGGCCCGTGACTGTCCGGCATCGGGAACAGCCCCCGCCGGTACGCCGCCAGCACGGTCCCCGGCTCGAGATCCGCTCCCGCCGCGACCACGTCCCCGCTCCCGGCCACCGCGACCGGCGGGAACTCCCAGACGGAGACAGGCGGTTCGACAGGCACCCCACCATCCTCGCGCACGCTCGGTGGCGAACCGCTGCTTGGGTAGATTCCTGCCGGTGATCGACCTGGGAACCGTCGCCTGGCCACCGCTACCGATCAGCACCGGACGCCTTGTGCTCCGCGCGTCGGAGGCGCGCGACCGGGCGGCATTCGTCGAGTTGCTGGTGTCGCCGGAGGTGAACACCTACCTCGGTGGGGCACGGGCGCGCGCCGACGTCGAGCGGGAGATGCCGGAGATCCCCGGGCAGTACCCGGGCGGCTTCGTGGTCGAGCGCGACGGCGCGATGATCGGCCAGGTCCAGCTGCGGCGGGCCGCGGACGACCACCGCCCGGCCGCCCGCGGGAAGGCCGATCTCGGGTACTTGTTCCTGCCGACCGCTTGGGGTCAGGGCTTCGCGTTCGAAGCCTGCGCGGCGGCGCTCGGCTGGTTCGACGCTGCGTTTCCGGGTCAGCCTGTGGTGCTGGCCACGCAGACCGCCAACCTGGGGTCGATGCGACTGGCGGCGAAGCTGGGCTTCGTGGAGGTCGAGCGCTTCCACGCCTGGGACGCCGAGCAGTGGCTGGGCCAGCGCTCCTGACCTGCTGGGACGGCCCTGGCTAGAGCGCGACGCGGAGGCCGGGGGTGGCCAGGACCACCGGGCAGCCCGCCAGTTGCGACGCCTCGTCGAGGAGACGCAGGTGGTCCTGCCACGACCTCAGGTGGGTGAGGACGAGCAGGCGAGCGCCTGACCGGGCCGCCAGGCGGCCGGCGTCCCCTGCAGTCAGATGCCCGCGCAGCGGCCCGTCGGCGTCGTACCCGGACGCCTCGGCGAGGAGGACGCCGCAGCCGGCGGCCAACTCGTCGATTGCCGGACACGGCTCGGTGTCGGCGGTGTAGCAGAGCACGTCGTCGATCCGGCTCGCCCAGCACTCGCCGTGCACGACCTGCGTGAGCCTGACCCGCAGCGGGCCGAGCTGGAGATCACCCGGCTGCGCGACCGTACTGGTGAAGTCGTCGGGGTTGCCGGTCAGCACCGGGTGCATGTCCGACGGGCCGTAGACGCGCAGGGGGCCACAGCCGGAGCCCTCCCGGATCGCCTTGGCCCGGTAGTACGCGAACTGCGTCGCGTCCGACCAGTGGTCGGAGTGCGCGTGGGAGAGGATCAGCGCGTCGACCTCGTCCGCGGACGTGTAGCGCAGGAGAGGGCCGGCAGCGCCTGCGCCCAGGTCGAGCAGGAGGCGGTACCCGTCCTGCTCGACCAGGTAGCTCGAGGCAGCCGAGTCGGGACCAGGCGCGGAGCCCGCGCAGCCGACCACTGTCAGTCTCATCGGCTCAGGCTAGCCAGGGCGCGGTCCGGGTTGTTCCCGAGTGGCGTGCGCCGGGGCGGCACGTAGTCTTGAAGGTGCGTCGCCCGCGGAGGCCGGGTGGGCGGTTCCGACCGAAGCCTCGAGGAGAACCGTGGCCGGAGTAGCAAGGTTCGTCGCCAGCAGTCTCGCGCCCGCCGCCCAGCGGTTCGCGCCGCAGGCCGCGGCCGGGATCCTCCGGCAGGTGCTGGAGATCGCGATCGACGGGTACCAGCGGTTCCCCGGCGCGGAGAAGATCGCCGAGACCAAGCTGGCCCGGTCGGATGACGACGTCACGGTCGCGATCGAGGCTGTGATCGACCAGCACATCCGGCTGGCCGGCGTACAGGGTTTCGTGACGAGCATCGGCGGGCTGGTCACGCTTCCGGTCGCGCTGCCGGCGAACCTGACCGGCCTCGCCATCGTGCAGGCGCGGATGGTCGCGGCGATCGCGCACCTGCGCGGCTACGACCTAGGCGACCCGCGGGTGCGGACCGCGGTGATCACCTGCCTGCTCGGCGAGGACGGCGTCACCGACCGGCTGAAGAAGGCGAACCTGCCGACCTCCCCGCTCGGCATCGCGACCGCGCCGGTCTTCGACCCGGAGCTGGACCGGCAGGTCTCCGGCGAGGTCGTCGGCGAGCTGATCGCGCGGATCAGCGGCAAGCGGATGGCGATCACGGTGACCCGGCGGGTGCCGCTGCTCGGCGGCGTCGTCGGCGGCGGGGTCGACGGCTGGTCGACGTACCGGATCGGTCAGTACGCCGACAAGAGCCTGGTCCGCCGGATCCCGCGCCCGATCGAACCGTGATCGCGCCGTACTGGGGGACGATGCTCGACTGTCCGGATCCGGTCGCGCTGGCGTCGTTCTACCAGCGGGTCTGTGGTGGCTCGCTCGCGGTGGTGACGGAGACGTTCGCCGAGCTGCGGTTGGAGGCGTTCAGTCTCGGGTTTCAGCGCGATCTGAACTACCGCGCGCCGACGTGGCCGGAGCCGCGGGTGCCGCAGCAGGCGCATCTCGACTTCAAGACCGCTGATCTGGACGCGGCTGAGGTCGAGGTGCTGGCGGCTGGTGCGACGAAGACTGTGCTGCAGCCGTCGCCGGAGGTTTTTCGGGTGTACCTCGATCCGGCGGGGCATCCGTTCTGTCTGAGCACGTGGGGGACGCCGGTGGGGCCGCCGGAATCCCGGTGAAACTGTCGGCGGTCGGTGCGACGATCTGCTGGTGAGTGATCGCCGGGCCGAGCTCGGGGAGTTCCTGAAGGCGCGACGCGCCCAGGTCAGCCCCGCTGCTGTCGGCCTGTCCGCGGGCGGCCGCCGTCGTACGCCGGGACTACGACGCGAGGAGCTCGCCCAGCTGGCCGGCGTCGGCGTCACTTGGTACACCTGGCTCGAGCAGGGCCGCCCGATCAACGCCAGCGGCCAGGTCCTCGACGCGGTCGCGACGACGCTCGGCCTGAGCGACATCGAACGCGAACACCTGTACCGGCTGGCCGAGGCGACCCCTTTGAGACCGCGCACGACAGCCTGCGCGAACGAACTGGTGATGGCCGAGATCGTCACCGCCCTCGACCCGCTGCCCGCGGTGATCACCAACCGCCGCTTCGACATCCTGCGCACCAACGACGCGTTCGCCGACCTCTTCCACGACTGGCACACGCTGCCGTGCATCCACAAGAACCTGCTGTGGTGCATCGTCACCGAACCGCTCGCGCGACAACGGTTGCTGAACTACGAGACGGAGGTCCCGTACCTGGTCGGCCGCTTGCGCTCGTCGTACGGCGAACACGTCGGCGACCCGGAGTGGGAGACGGATCTGGCGCGGCTGCGCACGGTGAGCCCGGAGTTCGCGTCGCTCTGGTCCCTGCACGAGGTCGCCGAGTGTGCACCGCGGCCGCGGCACGTGGTGCATCCACTGGCGGGTGAGCTGCACTTCACGGTCACCGAGCTGACGGTGCCGGCGCATCCTGATCTGGTGATGTTCGTGGAGACGCCGGCCGACGAACGCACCCGGCAGCAGCTGCCGATGACTCGGCTCGCACACACCGCCGGGTGATCTCAGCCGGCGAGGGCTTGGACTACTCGGCTGGCCGCGGGTTTGCCTAGTTGCTTGGACATCCACACGCTCGTGGCGACGAGCGCCTCGAGGTCCACACCGGTGTGAATGCCGAGGCCGTCGAGTTGCCAGACGAGGTCTTCGGTGGCGAGGTTGCCGGTGGCGGACTCGGCGTACGGGCAGCCGCCGAGGCCGCCGGCTGAGCTGTCGACGGTGGTGACGCCGGCGCGCAGCGCGGTCAGGGTGTTGGCGAGGGCCTGGCCGTAGGTGTCGTGGAAGTGGACGGCGAGCTGGTCTGGGGTGACCCCGGCTTGCTCCAGGCCGGTGATCAGGTCGATGACCTGGCCGGGGGTGGCGACGCCGATCGTGTCGCCGAGAGAGAGCTCGTGGCAGCCGAGGTCGGCGAGGCGCTTGGTGACCTCGACGACCTGCGCGGTCGGGACATCGCCCTCCCAGGGGTCGCCGTAGCACATCGAGACGTAGCCGCGGACCTGAAGACCGGCCGCGAGGGCGCGCTCGACCGTCGGGGTGAACATCGCGAACTGGTCGGCGAGGGTCGAGTTCAGGTTCTTCTGCGCGAACGTCTCGGTGGCGCTGGCGAAGATCGCGATCTCGCGGACACCCGCCTCGAGAGCGCGGTCCAGGCCGCGTTCGTTCGGGACCAGCACCGGAGCCCGTACGCCGTCCGGCAGGTCGACCAGCTTCAGCAGTTCGGCCGCGTCGGCCAGCTGCGGGACCCACTTGGGGTGCACGAAGCTCGTCGTCTCGATCGTCGTCAGGCCCGCGGCGGCCAGCCGGTGGATGAACTCGGCCTTCACCGCGACGTCGACGATCGCGTCCTCGTTCTGCAGCCCGTCCCGCGGCCCGACCTCGTAGATCGTCACCTGCTCGGGCAGCCCGTCGAGGGTCGCTCGCTGCGGCTTGCGCACTTGTCGTCTCCATCCTGCTTCCGCCGTACGGCGGAGGCTGCTTGGCTTCCGCCGGGTGCGGCGGGAGCTCGGCTCGCTCCGGCCGGACTGGTCGTCCTGCCGCTGCGTGCCTGTGTCCTGGACTCCGCTGGTGGGTGGAGTCCTGATCCTTGCTCCGGGCCCTGGACCGTTCTGCTCCAGAATGGCTCGTGATGACAACTCTGGCCGACATTCTGCGCGGGATCGAGCACGGCGTCTTCCCTGACCCTGACCTGACCACGACCGTGGTCCCGGCGCCTTCGCCTCGGGACACGTGTGTGATCGGGTTGACCGGGCATCTGGTGGTTGCTGCCGACGTACCGGCGGAGTGGGTCGCATCGAACCTCGATCTGACCGATCTGGCTGCGCCGCTCAATCCGCCGTTCCTGCACGCGCTTGAGCGGTTCACCGGGCGGGAGGTGAATGGGATCGATGCGATGTTGTTGGCGCCTGCGCTGGAGGACGAGGCTGAGCGGGCGGAGTTGCTTGCTGGGTTGACGCCGTTCGGGGATGAGTCGCATCCGAGGATTCGGCGGGCGCGGCGGTATCGGGATGAGGTGCGGGCGTTCACTACGTCTGATGGTGGGCTTGTGCTGACGGGGTTGGGGTTGGCTGGGCGGCAGGAGGTCGCGCTTGAGGTGGATGCTGCGGCTCGGGGGCGTGGGGTTGGGCGGGGGTTGGCGCGGGCTGCTCGGGCGTTGGTGCCTGCCGGGACGCACATTTGGGCGCAGGTGACGCCGGGGAATGCGGCGTCGCTGCGGATGTTCTTGGCGGCGGGGTATGTGCCGGTGGGGTCGGAGGCTTTGCTGGTGCGGTGAGGGTGGGGGCTGGGGTGTCGGTCGCGTGAGAGGCGGGGGCTGGGGTTGCTTGTTGGGTGATCGGCTGGGGCTGGGGTTGTCTGTACGGCGAGCGGTTGGGGCTGGGGTTGCTTGTCGGCTGACCGGCTGGGGTTGACGCACGTAGGTCGGGTGCGGGTGGTTCCAGCCTCGCGGCGCCGGCTGCGGGCCGGCGGTTGGGTGCGGGTAGGTGCCACCTGTGGACTTCTCGCCTACTTCCGTCGACTACCACGTACAGGCTTGCTGTTTGGGCGAGAAGTCAGCAGGCGTCACCTTGGGGTGGGCCATTGCCCTTCACACCTTTGGCTTCGGTGGTGGGCCGTTGTGGCTGGGGTTGGTTGTCAGGGGCGGTGGTAGGTCGGGGTGGTGTTGTTGTAAAGGTCGCCTCGGTAGATGTTGTGGATGATTTCGGACTCGTAGCCGGCTAGTTCGGGCATGCCTAGGGTGCGGGCGATTTCCAGTTCGGCAGCGGCGTCGTACGGGACTCGGACGAACTGGATCGAGAACGGGGCCGGGGTTGGGGAGTCTGGGACGCCTTCGAGGATGACGTAGACGGGGGTGGTTTCGCCGAGGCTGTTGCCTACGCTGCCGGTGTTGAAGAGGGTGCGGTCCAGGTCGACCTCGTAGAAGGCGTCGTGGGTGTCGCCGTAGCCGACGACGGTGGGGATCGGGCCGTCGCCGGTGGCCTCGGTGTTCTCGAACATGCCGAGGAACTCTTTTTCGTCGTGGTCGAAGCGGACTCGGTGGTGGACGGTTCCTGCCGAGGCGTGGAAGAGGCGGATCTGGCGGCCGCTGAGGACGAAGTCGTGGCAGAACGGGAGGGCGCGCAGCCAGGTCCACTGGTCCTCGCGGAGCTCGTTCTTCCACCAGCGCATCGCTTCGTTGTCGTACGTGCGGTCGGGGTCGGGGAGGAAGTCGTCCCAGTTGCCGAGGATGTTCACCTCGCAGACCTCCTGGCAGCGGTCGATCACCGCGCGACCACGCGGGCCCTTGCCGACGTAGTCGCCGAGGTTGAAGATCCGCCGGATCCCGCGGGACTCGATGTCGGCGAGCACGGCCTCCAGTGCGGTGAGGTTGCCGTGGACGTCGGAGATCAGGGCGATGCGTTCCAGGGGCATGCAGCCATCTTCCGTGGTGCGCGGGGTCGTGGAGGTCGGCGGCCGGTGCAGGTCTTCCTTGGGGATGGGTCAGTGGCCGCTGCCGGTGGGGCCTGCGGGGGTGGGGGTGGGGGCGGGGCTGGAGGATTGGGTGGGTTTGGGGCGGCGGGTGCTCCAGCCTGGGCCGCCGCCCGTGCCGGAGGTGGGGGTTCCTCCGCCTGGTTCGCCTGCTGAGTGGGCGGCTGCGCCGGATAGGGCGCCGCCGGCTTTTTTGGTGCTGGTCATTGCGGCGGCGCCGGCTGTTAGGCCTGCGCCCAGGGCGCCGGAGGCTGCGCTCTTCAAGGCGCCGCCGGGGGCGCCGCTGAGGGCTGCACCGAGAGCGCCGCCGCCGGCCCCGCCGCCTCCGCCTCCAGCAGCGCCTCCGCTGTGGGCGCCTCCGGTGGAGCGGGCGCCTAGGGCTGAGCGGCCAGCGTTGATGGCGCCGGTGGCTAGGCCGCCGGGGTCGGCGAGGGTCGCGCCGGTGCCTGCGGCGCCGCCGGCTACGGCGGCGGTGACTGGGACCACGAGGCGGAGGAGGGCGGGGAGGGCGAAGACTGCCAAGAGCATCATCATCAGGCCGCCGAGGGCGTTGACGAGGGTGTTGCCGGACTGTTGTTGGAGGCCGGACTGGGTCATTTTGAAGGCGGCGGCGTAGACGAGGGCGGCTGCTGGTTTGTAGGCGACGAAGGCCAGGACCCAGCCGCAGTACTTGCGGAACCATGCCTTGCCTACTTCGGTGTTGGTCGCTGCTGCGGCCAGGGGGAAGGTGCCGGCCAGGAGGACGAGCATGGCTGAGCGGATCAGCAGGAGGATGACTTGGACTACTGAGGCCATGAAGACGGCTACTGCGAAGAACATCGTGGCGACCAAGGGGAGGTCGGCGGTGGCTTTGGAGAGGCTGATGCCTTGGAAGAGCGCCTTGCCGATGGCCTGGTCCGATGCTGCGTCGAGTTTGGCTTCCTTGATGACCGCGAGGGCGATGCCGTCGGAGATTTCGATCAGGACCTGGATGAAGGCTGTGCCTGCGCCGGCTACCACTACGAGGGTGAGGGTGGCTTTCAGGAGGTCGCGGAGGGGTTCGGCGCGTTGTTCCCAGGCTGTGCGGAGGCCGGCGACGATCACGGCGATCACGAAGACGGTGATCGAGAGGGCCATGGTGTGGCCGTGGAGAAGGGCTACTGGGTCGCTGGCGGTCCAGGTGTTGCCTTGGTGGGTGGCGATGGGGGCGGGCTGGACTTCGTCGTTGGTGATCCAGAAGGTGGAGACCGCGGTCAGACCGGACTCGGCGAGCTCACCGAGTTTGGTGGCGAGGATGTCGAACTGGTTGGTGACGAGGGTGGCGAATCCTTCTTTGATGCCGCAGGCGACGTCGACGGGGCTGCACATCAGAGGCCCTTCCAGGTGATGAAGTCGTCGAGGTCGCGGTGCTGGGAGAAGGGGGCGCCCAGTTGGTCGCCGGGTTTGGGTGGGATGACGCGCCAGTCGTCGGAGTGCCAGACGAGGGTGAGGGTGAGGCTCATGTACTGGTCCTCGACGGGGAGGGCGAGGGAGAGGGTGACGCGGTCTGTGGTGGCGTCGATGATGCGGAAGGCTGCTGGTTGGGCGGATACCGCGGCTTCTGATGGTTCTTCGGTTTGCAGGGTGTGGAGGAGGGCGTTGGTGTCTGCGCCGGGGAGCATGAGTTTTCGGACGGTGGCGATGGCTTGGTGCTGGTCGTTGAGGGCGGCGATCGCGTTGTAGGCGGCGTAGATCGCGCCGGTGGGGTTGTGGGCGAAGCCTCGTCTGAAGCCGTCGGGGTCTGTTGTTGCTGGGCCGTAGGTGGATGAGCGGGGGACGACCACGCGGCGGCTTATTTCCCAGGTGTCTGCGGAGGGGGCTTTGGTTGGGGTGGGCTCGGATGCGGCCGGGGAGGTTGTGGGGGGTGCGGTCGCTGCGGCCGGAGGAAGAACAGAGGTGGGATCTTCTGCAGGAGCGTCGGCGACAGGTTGGTTGTGGGTTGGCGAGTTGTTGCCATCGGGGGTACTGGCGGCGGTGCTCGGGCCGCCTGCGAGCAGGAGCAGGGCGCCGCAGATCAGGACCGCGCCGAGGACTATGGCGGCGGCGAAGAAGCTTCGGGTGTAGGGCGAAGGGTCTTCCTGGTCGGTCATTCGGGCCCCCGGTGGCTTGGTGTGGGTGTCGAGATCTAGGCTGGCAAAGATCGGCCGGGAGCCTCGGGAGTTATCCACAGGCGGGGGAAGGTACGGCGTGGGAGCGGGTTGGTCACGCTCGGAATTCCTTCATTCGTGTCTCGACCTGTAGCCGATAGGTCACCCCGTGTAGCGAAGTGACCTAGTCAGCTAATAGAGTCCGCGCATGACCATCGCGCCTACGCTTAGCTCGCCCCTAGCGCTCGCCGATGCAGAATCCACTCCCGTCGCCGAACCCTGGGAAAGCGACGTGATCACCGCGTACGGCCTGCTGCGTGAAGCAGCAGCCGAACTCGATCATCTGATGCGCCATTCCCTGAAGCGCAGTGGTCTGCAAATGGCAATGTTCGAACTGTTGCTGCGGCTAGCCCGTAGTCACGGGGAGAAGCAGCGTCTCACCTCACTCGCCCGGGAGTTGACCGTCACCACCGGCGGCATCACCCGGCTGGTCGACCGCGCCGAGAACCTCGGACTGGTCCGTCGGGAGCCCTGTCCCGACGACGCCCGCGGTTCGTTCGCGGTTCTCACGGAGGAAGGAAAGCGACGGCTGCGCGAAGCGCTGCCCGACCACCTCCTGGAGATCGACAGCCTGTGGATGTCGCAGCTGGCCGACGAGCGCGAGCTCGTCCTCGGCCGGCTCCGGCGGGTGCGGGACAACGCTCGCCGCTGGCCCAACGGCCGACCCGGCCTGCCGCCGGTTTCCACCAACCGCATCTGACCCGCATTACCCGCTCCTAACGGATGTGGGGGGCGGGGGGGGGGGGGGGGGGGGGAGGGGGGGGAGGTGACCCTGAGAAAACCCCCAAGGCCCACCCACAAGAGAGGGGGTGCAGGGCCCCCCCAAGGAGGTAGGGTTGGGGGGGGT
>NZ_JBVJNV010000005.1:247679-275372 GCF_055583505.1 Kribbella sp. NPDC104740
TCCCTCCCCCCCCCCCCCCCCCCCCCCCCCCCCCCCTCTTCCCCCCCCCCCCCCCCCCCCCCCCCCCCCCCCCCCCCCCCCGCCCCCCCCCCCCCTCCCCCCCCCCCCCCACCGAGCGGGACAGTTGACCTGTGAACCATCCTCAGGTCCCCACCAGCGAGCGCGGCTCGACCGGCCTCCGCAGCGGCGGTACGTCGGAGGCGGTTCCACCCCAGCACCCCGGTGCGACCCCGCCGCAGCACCCTGGGGACTCCCCGCGTCGCCGCGGCCTCCTGCTCCGCGCCGCCATCGGCGGCGTACTCGCCGCTCTCGCAGGCCTCGCCGCCGGTACTGTCGCGGCCGCTCTGCTCGGCACCCGCCAGACGCCTGTGGTCGCGATCGGCTCGGCGTTCATCGACCGGGTACCGCCGTGGCTCAAGGACCTGGCGATCTCCCTGTTCGGCACGCACGACAAGGACGCGCTCCGGACCGGCATCCTGATCGTGCTGCTCGCGCTGGCCGCCCTCGGCGGCATCCTCGCCGTACGCCGGTACGCCGCCGGCGCCGCGGTCGTGATCGTGCTGGCGGGCATCGCCGTCATCGCCGCCGCCACTCGCCCCGACTCCGGCCAGACCGGCTTCGTCCCGTCGATGGTCGCCGGGATCACGGCGCTCCTGCTGCTCCGGCTGTTCTCGAACCGGCTGACCGAGCTGCACACCGACGACGGCGTCAGCCGCCGCGGCTTCCTCCAGCTGTCCGCGGGCGTTGCCCTCGGCACCGTCGCGATAGGTGCCCTGGGCAAGGTTGCCGGCGGCCACCGGGCCGCGGTCGCCGAAGCCCGCGAAGGACTCGACCTCCCGCTGCCGCCGAGCACCGAACCGCCGGCCGGCGTACAAGCTCCCGGCGCGGTCGCCTGGGCGACGCCGAATGACGAGTTCTACCGGATCGACACCGCACTCTCGGTCCCGCTGATCATGCCCGCGGACTGGCGGCTGAAGATCCACGGGATGGTCGACCGCGAGATCGAGCTGAGCTTCGCCGACCTGCTGAAGCGGCCGGTGGTGCACAAGTGGGTCACGCTGACCTGTGTCAGCAACGAGGTCGGCGGCGACCTGATCGGCAACGCGCTCTGGTCCGGCGTCCTGCTGAAGGACCTGCTGGAAGAGGCCGGGCCGGCCAAGGACGCCGACGCGATCCTGTCCACCTCGAAGGACGGCTTCACCGCCGGTACGCCGATCAGCACGCTGCTCGACGACCGCCAGTCGATGCTCGCCTTCGCGATGAACGGCCAGCCGCTGCCGCTGGAGCACGGCTTCCCGGTCCGGATCGTCGTACCGGGCCTGTACGGCTACGTGTCGGCGACGAAGTGGCTGACCGACATCGAGGTGAGCCGGTTCGACCAGTTCGAGGCGTACTGGACGCCGCGCGGCTGGGACGAGCTCGGCCCGATCAAGCTGTCGTCGCGGATCGACGTCCCGCGCTCGAAGGCGACGACCGGTCAGGTCACCGTCGCCGGGGTCGCGTGGGACCAGCACGTCGGCGTCTCGAAGGTCGAGGTCCGGGTCGACGGTGGCCCGTGGCAGCAGGCGACGCTGGCCGCCGACCCGTCGACCGACACCTGGCGGCAGTGGCACTGGAGCTGGGACGCCCCGCGCGGCAACCACGTCCTGCAGGTCCGCGCGTTCGATGCCAAGGGCAACCCTCAGGTCGAGAGCCAGGCGCCGCCCGCGCCGAACGGCTCGACCGGCCTGCACAGCGTGGACGTCAAGGTCGGCTGACCGCGTCCAGCACCATCGGCAGGAAGGTGTGCTCGAGCGACCCGGCCGGTACGGCGGACGGTTCGAGCAGGCTCTGGGTGCGCGCGCCCTCGTGCAGCGCGATCACCACCCGGACGAACTGATCGACCGCCACGTTCAGCCGTAGCCCGCTGGTCCGGCAGATCTCGTCGACCAGGTCGGTCAGACGTTGCCGGAAGACCGTGCGCTGCCGGATCAGCGCGTCGGCGGCGTCCGGACTGCGCAGCGCGTGCAGAGTGAACTCCGTGGAGATCAGGTGCCACTGCCGCTGATCGGGCGCGGCGTCGTCGAGCAGGCCCAGTACGGCGTCCAGCAGGGTGCCGGGCTGGTTCGCCAGCTCCGGGAGCAGCGCCGCGATCTGCTCCAGCAGCCGGTCGGTCGTGGCCTCGAACAGCGCCAGCACCAGCTCGTCCTTGGAGCCGAAGTTCGAGTAGAAGGCGCCGCGGGTGAAACCGGCCCGCTCGCAGATGTCCTCCACCGAGGCGCCGTGGAACCCGCGCTCGGCGAACACCTCCAGCGCGCCTTCGAGCAGGCGGGCCCGGGTGGCGGAGCGACGGCGCTTGGGAGTTTCCATGAGCAGTAGGATACAGTTCTGTATTGGATACACAAACGTATTGAAACGGGGTAGACGATGCAGCTGAGGGCCTACGCGATCAGCGTCCGCGGTCCGCACGCGCCACTGCTGGACGCGACGTCGGTCGACGTCAGCAGTCACGAGCTGGTGCTGCTGACCGGCTACCCCGGGCCCGGCCACGTCGCCGCGTCGCTCGCGCTGTCCGGCCGGCTGGTGCCGGACGGCGGGCAGGTGAAGCTCGACGGCAAGGACGATCTCGCCGTACTGCGCCGACGGGTCGCCGTCGTCGACGCGCCGGGGATCACCGAGCCGGACGACGCGCTGCCGGTGAAGGCGGTGGTCGGCGAGGAGCTGGCGATCGCGGGCCGGAAGGCCGGCGGCAAGGCCGTGCAGGCCTGGCTGGAGTCGCACGACGCGGCCGAGCACGCGGACAAGCGGTTCGAGCACCTGCCGGTCGACGTCCGGACCCGGCTGCTGGCCGAGCTGACCGTGGCGCGGCCGGACGTCGCCGTCGTGATCATGACCATGCCGGACCGGTTCGGCGGGGATCCGCACAGCTGGTACGCCGTGGGCCAGGAGCTGGCGTCGCGCGGGTACGCCGTACTGGTGACCTGCGCGGACGCGTCGGCGCGGCTGCTCGGCGTACCGGCGGCGCAGATGGGTGCGGTGAACCAGCCCGACCCGGTCAAGGTCGAGCCGCTGAAGGTCGCACCGGACGAAGAGACGATCGAGGAAGACGAGGACGAGGCATGACCGCCGTACGGATGGCACTGAGCGAGCTGCGGCGGTTGACCGCGGGGCGGTTGCCGAAGCTCGCGGTGGTGGCGCTGCTCTGCGTCCCGATGCTGTACGGCGGCCTCTACCTGTACGCGAACCACGACCCGTACGGGCGGCTCGACAAGGTCCCGACCGCTGTCGTGGTCGAGGACCAGGGCACCACGCTGTCGACCGGTGAGAAGCTGGCGGTCGGCGGTCAGGTCGCCGACGAGCTGGTGAGCTCGAAGAGCTTCGACTGGCACCGGGTCGACCGGGCCGAAGCGACCCAAGGCGTGTCGGACGGCCGGTACGAGTTCGCGCTGGTGCTGCCGAAGACGTTCTCGGCCGATCTCGCGTCGAGCGCGGAGTTCACGCCGCGGCAGGCGATGCTCGAGCTGACCACCAACGACGCGAACAACTACCTCGCGCACACGATCGCGAACCAGGTCGTCGCGCAGGTCACCAAGACCGTCGCCGCGCAGGTGAGCGAGACCGCGGCGAGCAAGCTGCTGGCCGGGTTCAGCACGATCCATGGCCAGATCAGCCAGGCCGCGACCGGCGCCGGGCAGCTGCAGAGCGGTCTGACCTCGGCGAACACGGGCGTCGTCAAGCTGCAGAGTGGCGCGACGCAGCTCAACAACGCGCAGAAGCAGCTGTCCGCCGGAGCGACCAAGCTCTCGACCGGGCTGACGTCCGCCGGCAAGGGTGCGGGCGAGCTGGCGACCGGCGCCGGGCAGCTGAGCAGCGGCCTCGGCACGCTGAAGACGAAGACGGCCACCCTGCCCGCGCAGACCAAGCAGCTGGCCACCGGCGCCGATCAAGTTGCTGATGGCAACGAGAAGATCGCGGACGTCGGCCGCCAGGTGGCGACGGCGTCGAGCACGCTGCTCAAGGACCTGACCACGATCGACGCCGGGCTGGCGCAGCGCCTCAAGCAGCAGGGCTTCACGCAAGCGCAGATCAACCAGGTACTGGCCGAGACCGCCAAGCTGCGGACGCCGGTCGTCACGGCGAACACCAAGATCCAGTCGACCTCGAAGCAGCTCAACCAACTCGCGACCGGCGCCCGGAAGGTCTCGAACGGCGCCTCGGCACTCTCAAAGGCAACACCTGCACTGACCTCGGGCATCAGCAGCGCCGCGACCGGCGCCACGAAGCTCAACACCGGCGCGACCCAGCTGAAGACCGGCATCGGCCAGCTCCAGACCGGCGCCTCCCAGCTGGCGACCGGCGAGCAGCAGGCGGTGACCGGCCAGGGCCAGCTCCTGACCGGCGTGAACAGCCTGGCCACCGGCGTCAGCAAGCTGAAGACCGGTGCGACCCAGCTGAACACCGCGCTCACCAACGGCGCGAAGCAGATCCCGGACCCGTCGCCGGAGGCGCGCAAGGCGGTCGCAGAGACGCTCGGTGCACCGGTCGGGCTGCAGAACACCTCGCAGGCCACCGCCGACAGCTACGGCGCCGGCCTGGCGCCGTTCTTCCTCAGCCTGTCCTGTTGGATCGGTGCGTACGTGCTGTTCCTGCTCGTCCGTCCGCTGTCCCCGCGCGGTCTGGCCGCGCTGCAGTCGCCGTTCCGGGTCGCCCTCGGCGGCTGGCTGCCGCCCGCGCTGTTCGGCGCGATCCAGGCGGCGCTGGTCTTCACGATCGTGATCATCGGCCTCGGCATCGACGCCACCCACCCCTGGCTGACCGTCGGCTACCTGATGCTCACCTCGATCACCTTCGTGGCGATCCTGCACGCGCTGTCGTCCTGGTTCGGTGCCATCGGCAAGTTCCTCGGCCTGGTCCTGATGGTGATCCAGCTGGTCAGCGCCGGCGGCACGTTCCCCTGGCAGACGATCCCGGCGCCGCTCTACTTCTTCCACCACGTGCTCCCGATGAGCTACGCGATCGACGGCGTCCGCCACCTCATGTACGGCGGACCGGGCGCCTCCCTCGCCAAGGACCTGATCGTCCTGGTCGCCTGGCTCGCCGCCGGCCTGCTCGCCTCCAGCCTGGCCGCCCGCAAGCAACGGGTCTGGGTGGCGAAGAAGCTGCAGCCCGAGATCGCCCTGTAGACAGGCGGAAGGGGGCGCCGCGGACTCCGCGGCGCCCCCTTGGTCTAGGTCAGGACCTCAGACCGTGATTTGACGGGTGATCGAGGCAGCCTTCCCCCAGCCGTCGGTCGTGGTCAGCGTCACCGTGTAGGTGCCCGCTGCCGGGAACGTGTGCGACGGGCCGGACGAGGTGCTGTTCGGCGTACCGTCACCGAAGTTCCACAGGTAGCTGAACGTGTCGCCGGTGTTCGGGTCGGCCGACCCGACGCCGGAGATGTTGCAGGACAGCCCCGAGCAGGCCGGCGGGTTGATCACCGGGACCGGCGCCACGTTGTTGGTCGGCTCGGTGATCGTGACCGTCTGCGTCGCGGTTGCCGTCGCACCCCACTCGTCCCGCGCGGTCAGCGTGACCGTGTAGGTGTTGGCGCTGGTGTACGTCCGGGTCGGGAGCGGGCCGGACCCGCTGCCGTTGCCGAAGTTCCACGAGTACGTCAGCGTCGTGGGGCTCTCGTCGGTCGAGGTGCGCGCGTCGTACGTGCAGACGTTCTGGTTGCACGAGGTGGTGAACGCGGCCACCGGCGGGAGGTTGCCCGGCGGGTGGATCACGGTGACGTGCCGCTCGGACGGTACGGCGGTGACCAGGTCGTGCTGGTCGACCGCGCGCACCCGCACCGTGTAGGCGCCCGGCGGGATCACCGGCGTCGTGAACGAGAAGTTCGACCCCGGCGTGCCCGGGCTGGTCAGGAACGCCGTCCGCCAGCTGGCGTTGGTGCTGGTGAACGTGCCGGACGAGCTCATGTACTGACCGGCGGCGTTGACGATGCCGATCTGCACCTCCTGCATGGCCTGGTCGTCCTCGGCCCGGCCGGTGACGAAGATCTTGCCGTCGGTGAACTCCGTGCCCTCGCTCGGCGTCAGCAACGCGTCGTTCAGGGCCGGCGGGGTGTCACCGGGGTAGATCCGGTACCGCGCGGTCGCGCCGCTGGTCGACGTGTCCTGCTGCCCCGCGGTGTCGTAGGCGTACGCGGTGACCGCCCAGTCTCCCTGCGTCGGCAGGTCGACCGGCAACGTCCAGGTCGTACTGGTGCCGTTCGGGGTGGCCAGGATCGCCGACCGGGTCGCGAAGTTCGCGGCCATCGATCCGTTCGGCTGCAGGTACCGGTTGGTGTCCTGGTCCTCCAGCGCGACCCGGACCTCGGCGACGCCGATGTTGTCGGTCGCCGTTCCCGCCAGGTCCAGGTGCAGGCTCTGCCCACCGGTGACCGTTCCGGTGACGCTCAGGCGGCCGTCCGGCGGGGTGTCACCGGGGATCTGGGCACTCAGGCTGAGCCGGCCCTGGTTGTTGTTCGACGTGGTCAGCCCCAGCTGGTCGGTGGCCCGGACGGAGAAGCTGTACGAGCCCGGCCTGAGGTTGAACGGTGTCGTGTAGGACCAGTTGTAGCTGGCCTGGTTGAGGTTCTGCGGTGCGACCCGGTACCAGCCGGCGATCGCGTCCACACCCCAGCTGCCGTCGGCGGCCAGGTTCTCGCGGGTGGTGCTGTTGCGGAGCTGGATCTCCACGTTCTGCAGGGACTGCTCGTCGTTCGCGGAGCCCGCGAAGGTGAGCGGCTGCCCCGGGGTGACGACCACGGTCGGTACCGAGGTCGGCGGGAGCATCGTCACCGGCGAGCTGATCGAGACCGTCGGAGCCACCCCGTTCTCGGTGACGATCCAGGTCCGGTCGGCGGTGTCCAGGTCGGACTGTCCCGAGGTGTCGGTGGCTCTGGCCTGCGCCTGCCACTCCCCCTCGTACGGGACGGTGACCTCGTACGACCACGTCGTACTGGTCGCTCCGACGACGTCCGGGGTGATCCGGAAGGTGTTGCTGTTCGCCGCGACCGAGCCGTCGTTCTGCAGGTAGCGGTTGTTGCTCATGTCCCGGATCGTCATCCCGACCGAGTTCACGCCGAGGTCGTCGCTCGCGGACCCGGTGACGGTGAAGGTGAAGGAGTTGACGACGCTCTGGTTCGGGCCGGTGACGTTGGTGCTCGGCGTCTCGTCGGCCAGGCCGAACGTCTCGTACTTCTTCTGCGCCTTGGTCGGGTCCTGACTGTTGTTGACGGCAACCGTCCTGGCCATCACCGTCAGCACCCGGTTCTGGGTCATCGTCAGCGGCAGCGACCAGGTGGTCGAGGTCGCGTTCGGCGACGCCAGGGTGGCGTTGATGGTGTTCGGCGTCGTCGAGCCCCAGGTGGTCAGGTCGTCGTTCAGGTACCGGCGGCTGTTCCGGTCCATCACCTCGACCTGCACCCGCTGGACCCCGCTGGCCGCCGAGGCCGTGCCGGTGACCTGGTACTCCTCGTCCACCGGCTCGATCCGGCCCTCGATCGGGGTCGTGATCGTGGTCTCGGTACCGTTCGGCGCCGCGACCGAGTTGAAGTCGAAGAACGCCACCCGGCCGACGTTGTACTCGCCCTTGGTCTGGCCGTCACCACCGACGAACAGGCCGCGGGGTGTCACCTCGATGTGCTTGTCGCCCTCGAACGAGTTCGAGCCGGGGTTGAAGCCCTCGAGCGCCGTACCGTCCGCGGGGTTCAGTACGCCGAGGTGCTCGCGCCGGACCACGGCGTCGCCGAGGCCGTAGCCCGACAGCCCCTGCCCGGTGCCGTAGCCCTGGTCGGTCAGACCCGGCCACGGCTGCGGCGAGGTCGGCGACTCCTGCCACGCGAAGTGGCCGCCGACGTAGATCGCGTTCTCGGCGATCGCGATCGAGTAGACGCTGTCGAAGTGCCGGGAGATCCACAGCGGCTGGACGTTGTCGCCACCCTCCATCGGGTACGCCACCACGGTGTCGTTGATCGGCGGCCGGTCTCCACCGGAGCCGCTGGTCACCGCGAAGTACGTGCCGTCCGGCGAGATGTCGCCGCCGTAGATGCGCTGGATGCCGCCGACGAACTGCAGGTTGTCGTCCCACAGCCGCGTCCGCCAGGGCAGCAGCTTCTGGGTCCGGGTGTTGATCAGCGCGACGCCGTACCGGTCCTGGCCGTTGATCTGCCGGCCGGTGTGCACGACCAGCAGCCGGCCCAGGTCCGGGCTCAGCTTCAGGCGCTGCACGGTGAAGTCGCCGTTGGCGCCGATACCGCCGCTGACGTCGTTGACGAAGTCCGTCCGGACCGCGCCGGTGTTGCCGTCGAGCGCGGCCAGCGCGCCGCGCGGCGCGCCGTTGATCGCGGTGAAGCGGCCACCGACGTACACGGTGGAGTTGGTCACCGCGAGCTCCTGCGGCTTGGCGTTCGCGTCGGCGACGAAGCCGGTCACCGGTGCGCCGGTGGCGGGATCGATCCGCGCGATGCCCTTGCGGGTCAGGCCGTTGACGGTGCCGAAGTTGCCGGCGATGTAGAGCTTGGTGCCGTCCGGTGACGCCTCGACCGCCTCGACGCCACCGTTGCCGATCACCGGCCGGAAGGTGGTGTCGATCAGGCCGGTGCTCAGGCTGAACGCCGCGATCTGGGCCTGGTTGACGGTGGTGGTGTTCCCGGTCGCGTTGTTGCGCAGCGAGGTGAAGCCACCGGCGACGTAGACGCGGTTGCCGACCACCTCGATGTCCCAGATCTCACCGGCGCTGATCAGCGGGAAGTTCGTCCGCGGCGTCTCCGGAGCGATCCGGGTGCCGTGGCCTGGGCCCGGCGGCTGCGCTGCCGCCACCGCGACGCCGGTCTTCTGGACGCTGTGCGTGCCGTCGCTGACGGTCAGCGTGACCGTCCGGCTGCCGACCGACGCGTAGGTGTGCGCCGGGTTGTCGCCGGTGCCGTTCTGCCCGTCGCCGAAGTTCCAGCTGTAGGTGAGCGCGTCACCGTCGGGGTCGAAGGTCCGGTTCGCGTCGAACTCGCACGTCATCGACGCGCAGCCGGTGGTGAAGTCCGGGATCGGCGCCTCGTTGGTGGCGGTCGAGTCCGCCCCCGGGTCGAGCACGACCGAGAACATGATCGACCGCGACGCGGCCGCACTGGTGGTGGCCGTCCGGGCCGCCGCCGTACCGATCGGGACCGCGGCGTTGGAGTCGGCGACGACCGCGCTGACCTTGCCGGTGCCGGTGCTGGCCGCGGTGGTCCGCTGGGTGACGTCACCCGGCAGGGTCCAGGTCTGCACGACCGACGACTTCTCGGTCCAGACGTTGACCAGCCAGGAGTTGCCCTTGGCAACGGCCGCGGTCGGCGTCGCATGGCTGCTGGCGGAGCTGTCGACCCCGCGGACCGCGGACGCCGAGACCGTCGTGACACCGGTACTGCGGTACGCCGCGACGCTGAGCACGGACTTCTCCAGCGCGCTGCCGGTGACCGTGACGTCGCTGTTGGCGTCGCCCGCGACCGCCGCCTTGGTCCACGCGCGACCCCGGACGCCGTTGCCGTCGCGGGTCTGGATCAGCGTCCAGCCCGGAACCGCGTCGGTGATCGTGCCGGTGGTGGAGTTCGTGACCAGGAACATCAGCAGCCGGTCCTGGACCTGCACGTTGCTGGGGATCCGGACCGTGTGCGAGGAGCGGTTGCCCTGGGTGCTGGCACCGCCGACGTACGAGACCTGGCCCTGGCTGACGGTGGCGACCGGGTTGACCTGGTGGGTCTCGGTGTCGGTCAGGGAGCCGTCGCTGACGGTCAACGTGACCGTGCGGGCGCCGTCGCCGGCGTAGGTGTGGTTCGGGTTGACGCCGGTGCCGGTCTGGCCGTCACCGAAGTTCCACGCGTAGGTGAGGGTGTCGCCGTCCGGGTCGGTCGACGACGAGGCGTCGAACCCGCAGACGAGACCGTTGCAGCTGGAGACGAACGCGCCCACCGGCGCCTGGTTCACCGGGTCGGCGACCTCACCGGGGCTGATCACCAGCGAGAACATCACCGAGCGCGACACCGCCGCGCTGGTGGTCGCGGTCTTGGCGGCCGCCGTACCGGTCGGCACCGGGCCGGCCGAGTCGGCGAGGACGCCGCTGACCTTGCCGGTACCGGTGGCCGCCGCGGTGGTGCGCTGGGTGGCACCGGCCGGGAGCGTCCAGGTGACGTCGGTCGAGGACTTCTCGGTCCAGACGTTCACCAGCCAGGAGTTGGTGTCGGCGACCGCGACGGCGGGCGCCGCGTGGCTGCTGCCGGACGCGTCGCTGCCGGCGACCGTCGAGGCCGAGACCGTCGCGTTGCCCGTACTGCGGTACGCCGCGACCCCGATCACCGACTTCAGCGTGTCGCTGGTGGTGACGGTGACGTTGGCGTTCATGTCGGCCGCGGTCGCGATCTTCGTCCACAGCCGGCCGCGGACGGCGTTGCCGTCGCGGGCCTGCAGCTGCGTCCAGCCCGCCGGGGCGCCGGACAGTGTGCCGACCGTCGCGTTGACGGTGAGGAACAGGACCAGCGCGTCCCCGGCCTGAGCGGTCGCGGGAACGCGCACGGTGTGACTGGTCCGGGCGCCACTGGTGCTGGCGCCGCCGACGTAGGAGACCTCGCCGGGAGCCGCGGAGGCCGACGGTGCGAGGACGACGGTCGCACCCAGCGCGGGCACGAGAGCGACCAGGACCACCAGCAGCGTACGGAGCGCGCGACTCGGAGGTCGGCTACCGGAACGCCTTCGGCCACGGACGGATCGATCGAAGAGCTGGGACACAGTCACTCACCAACCAGTGCTCGGAGAAACGGACGCACCCCGGCTACGGCCGAGGTGCGGTTGTGGAGTCCGCGGAGGTGAGGCGTGCAGGACTTCTGGGCGCAGCGGATCGCGACAGGTCGAGGCCTGTCCGAAATCCCCCTGCTGATCGTCAACGACGTCGCCGACCATGACAAAGCTCGTCACCCCCCAGTGACCGAGAATCCACCCCAAAAGATCCGCCCCCCGGATCCTCACGGCCGACTGTGGCATTCGGCCACGCTCTGTGCAAGACCTCTGGGCCGGTTCGGGTGAAATCCTGGCAAACTCACTACGCAGCGTGGTCGGAGGCCACCGCGCGTACGCCGACAACGGTGGTCAGTTGCCAACTACAACTACTCCGGCGACGGCGTTCCGGTGGTGAAAAAGTCACCGGCCCAGGAGATCCGCGGCCGCGCCGAGCAGGGTGGTGGTGGCGGGCTGGTCGAAGTAGGTGATCAGCGCTTCGTAGGTCTCGTGGTGGGCCGCGTCGGGGTCGACGACGTAGCCGAAGTAGCCGTCGGTGTAGCCGATCACCCGGGTGATCGGGTGCGGGCTCGTCGCCTGGAGGTAGATGCCGTGGGCGGCGAAGAGCTCGACGGGGAGATGCAGCCAGGTGACCGGGCCGAGGGTGACGCGGCTGAGCGGGAGGTCGTACGCCGGGGGGAGCGTGGTGGTCGACATCAGGGACTGGCCGCGGACGCCGTCGGCTCGCGTTTGGGCGATGCGTTGGGAGGGCGAGTCGCCTCGGGCGGTTGGTTCGGGGGTGAGGGTTGTGGTGGGGAGGGTGCGGACGGGGAGGTGGGCGGTGGTGCGGTGGATGGCGGGTGCTTCGTCGGGGAGGTCGAGGCCTGGGGATTTGAGGGCGTCGGTGATCTCCTCGGCGAGGATCCGGCCGAGGCGGGTGACCTCGGCGGGGCCGCGGGACTGGCGGGTGAAGCGCGGGCTGACGTCGCCGGCGGCGCCTTGGAGGTAGCCGACGATCGTGGGGGCGAGGGCGGCGCGGGTGGCGCCGGGCCAGTCGGCGGACCAGCGGAGGTTCTCGGGGCCGTGCGCGGTGGGGTGGCAGGCGAAATCGAGAAGAATTGCTTGCAGTGATCCAGCGAGGTCGTAGAGGCCGAGGATGCCTGCGGTGTTGTCGTGCGGGCCGTTGCGGCGGTGGCGGTTGGTGCCCAGGCCGATCACCTCGGCGGTGCGCCAGGTCGCGCGGACGGGACGCCGTACGAGGGACGCGTCGGCGACGGTGGTGACCAGTTGGTCGATCAGGGCGCGCTCGCGCTCGGCGGGGATGACCGGGTGGATCTCACCGGTCCATCCGGACGGGCCGGAGTGGGTGTGCGAGGCGCAGACCAGCACGTTCTCCGTGGGGATGCCGGCGACCGAGGCGGCGGCCGCGGCGAGCTCGGTGGTCAGTTCGGTGCCGGCGGCGATCGCGTCGAGGCTGAGCCAGAGGACGCCGGGTGCGTCCTCGGTGGACAACCAGATGATCGTGGCCTGCAGCGGGTCCGAGGTCCCGGCGGCGAGGCCGGAGCGGGCGGCGTACCCGTCCATCCGGTGACCTGGTGGCGGCGTGACGTCGAGCGCGGTGGCGGCCAGCAGCAGCGAGTGGTCCATCCTTGGACTGGACCATTTTTCCCGGGCTCGCGCCAGGTGAACGGTGGGATTGGTCTAGCGGTGGATCACGACCAGCTCGCCGTACGGCGTCAGCGCGCCGGTGGCGAGGCGGGTCGCGCCGTCGAGGGAGTTCCCGGCCGGGGTGGTCAGACGGGCTCGCGGCGGGAGCTGTGCGCGCAGCGGCTCGAGCAGTTGGCGGCCGGCGCCTTCGAAGAGTCCGCCCACCAGCGCGACCGGTACGGCGGCGTCGCCGCCCAGTGCGCCGACCGCGGTGGTGACGGTCTCGGCGATGTCCTCGACCGCGGCCGCGATGATCGCGCGGGCCACCGGGTCGGCGGCAGCGGCCCGGAAGACCTCGGGCGCGAAGGCCGCGACGTCGGCGGCGACGGTGGTCGAGAGGTAGAGGTCGATCGGGTCGAGATCGTCGCTGTCCAACGCGGTCGCCGGACCCCGGCCGTCGCGAGCGCGCAGGACGGCGGCCAGCCCCGCGCGGCCGATCGCGAAGGCGCTGCCGTCGTCGCCGAACAGGTAACCACCGCCGTCGACCTTGTGCCAGGTGGCGTCGTGGTCGACCGCGAGGCAGACCAGACCGGTGCCTGCGGCAACAACTACGCCGTACCCGTCGGGCAGCGCCCCGGCGTGCGCGGTGACCATGTCCTGAGCGAGCCGGACTTCCTGCGCCGGCAGGGACTTGAAGATCGCCTCGGCGAGCGCCCGGGCGGACTCCGGGTGGTGCGGGAAGCCGGCCAGGCCGAGGGCAACGGTCCCGACCCTGGTGCCGCTGCTGACCCCGGCGTCCTCGAGGGCGGTGTGGATCGCGGCGAGCGTGGCCGGCCGGCTGTCGGCGCTGTGCTGGTACCCCGGACCACCGCCGGTCCGGCCGTCGGGCAGGACCCGGAGCCGCAGCGCCGACTGGCCGCCGTCGATCGCGAGGTTGATCATCGTCCCGTCCTGCGGTGGTTGCGTGGTGCAACCACTGTGACGGTCCACCGGGTCAGGCTTACCGGGATGTCGAGTAGAGCAGCTCGCGGGTGGTGTGCAGGCGGCTCAGCACGGTGGTCAGGTCCGGCCCGAACACGGTCACCGACTCGTCGCACCAGCGGTCCACGATCGGTTCGTTGCCGGTGACATGGACCGTCAGCTCGGTCAGGTCGAGCTCGTAGAACTGGGCCGCGTTCCCGGTCATGTCGACGACGGTGCGGAGCAGGCTCGCGGCCTGCTGCTCCCACAGATCGTTGTCGGCAGCAACGTCGTCGGGCCGGATCAGCAGCACGTCGACGTCGCTGTCCAGGTCACCGTCGCCGCGCGCGGCCGCGCCGTACAGGCCGGCATGGACCGGGGGCAGGGTCCACGTGGCCAGCTCGGCGCGGAGGCTGGTGACGAACGTCGTGCGCAGCCCGGACAGCAGCTCGACGGCCTGGGCAGCGAGGTGCTTGCGGTTGAGGGTGTAGAGCAACGAGTTGCCCGCCTCGGCGACGTGCACCAGCCCGGTCGAGGTCAGCCGCTGCAGCACCAGCCGGACCCCGGCGACACTGCCGACGCCCGCGAGCCCGTGCACCTGACGCCCGGACAGCCCACGTTCGGCCCCCGCGAGCACCTGCAGCACGGCACCGTCCAGCGACGGTACGACGGTTCCGATCGGCCTGCCGAAGTCCATAGTTCTGTGACTGTAGTGACTATTGTGATCAATCGCCTACTTTCCGTGACGACTCAAACACCTCGGACGGTCGGCGTCATCCGGAGCTCGGCGGTGAACGCGTAGCAGTCGCCGCGGTAGACGGCCGAGGTGTAGCCGAAGACCCGCTCGTGGCGGTCGAGCCCGACGCTGCGCGCGGCCAGGCACGGCTGGGTCGGCGGGATGCCGAGCCACCCAGCGGTCTGTACGTCGGGCAGCACCGGCTCGAGCGTCGAAGTACCGCTGACCAGCTCGATCCCGTACCGGGAGGTGAGCAGCTCGTACAGCGAGCCGTCCAGGTCCTCGGCCTCCAGACCGGGGACGTAGCTGCTCGGGACCGTGGTCTGCTCGACCACCACCGGCTGGTCGTCGGCGAGCCGGAGCCGGGTGAAGGAGAGCACCGGGTCGCCGACCGGGATGCCGAGCCGGCGGGCCGCCGCCCGGGACGCCTGCTCGGACCGGAACTCCAGCGTCCGGCTGCCCGGTGTCATCCCGCGCCGGCGCAGGTCCGCGGAGAAGCCGGTCATGCCGAGCCACTTCGCGACCTTCGGCCGGGTCGTGTAGGTGCCGCTGCCGTGCCGGCGGACCAGCAGGTCCTCGATCACCAGGTCGTCGACCGCGCGCCGCAGCGTCATCCGGGCGACGTTCCAGCGGACCGCCAGCTCGCGCTCGGCCGGCAGCGCGGCGCCCTGCGGCAGCGAGTCGATCAGCGTGAGCAGCAGCGCCCGGATCTCGGCGGCCTTGCCCGGTAGCGAACTGTGCATTCGTCCTGGCTACCAGCCGGATCGGCGATTCGGTAGCAATTGCACGATGTTGCAATGGAGCGGACCGGTCGCGACGTAACCTGCCCAGAATGAGCAGCGGGCAGCAGAGTTCCTCGGCCATCGTCGTCGGCGCCGGGATCGGCGGGCTGACCGCGGCGATCGCGCTGCGGCGGATCGGCTGGTCGGTGACCGTGCTCGAGCGGGCGCCGATCATCGCCGAGGTCGGCGCCGGGCTGACGCTGTGGCCGAACGCGCTCAGCGCGCTGGCAGCTCTCGATCTCGATCAGAAGGTCGAGGCGCGGGGCGTACGAACGGTGTCGCGCGGCAACCTTCGGACGCCGCGCGGGCGCTGGGTGCGGCGCAGCCGTCCCGAGGACGTCGGGGTGCTCGCGGTGCATCGGGCCGAGCTGCACGCCGTACTGCGGAGCATGCTGCCGGAGTCGGCGCTGCACACCGATGCCGAGGTGCTGTCTGTGGACGGACCCACGGTGGTGTGCCGATGTGCGGGTGAGGAGCATGAACTGTCGGCCGACCTCGTGGTCGCGGCGGACGGGGTCAACAGCCTGGTACGTCGTACCGTCTGGTCGGGCTCGGCGGTCTTCCAGGGCCGGACCGCTTGGCGAGGCGTGACACCGAGCGGGTCGGTGTGGCCGGTCGAGGAGTCGCTGACACTCGGCCGTGGCATCCAGGCGGGCGTGCTGCCGCTGCCGGACGAGCGGGTCTACTGGTTCGTCACCGCCAACGCGGCCGAGGCGAACCGCGAGTACGCCGACGAGCAGGCCGAGGTCCTGCGCCGGGTCGGTGGGTGGCACGACCCGATCCCGGCACTGATCCGCGCGACCCCGCCCGACCAGGTGCTGCACAACGACCTCGTGGACCTCGACCCGCTGGACACGTTCGTGAAGGATCGCGTCGTCCTGCTTGGCGACGCCGCGCACGCGATGACGCCGGACCTCGGCCAGGGCGCCTGCCAGGCGATCGAAGACGCCGTCGTCCTGGCGGCGTCACTGGCCGACAGCGAGCTCGACTCCGGGCTCGCGGCGTACGACCGAGTACGCCGGGCGCGGGTGCAGCCGATGGCCACGGCGGCGCGCGCGTCGGTCAAGCGCAACTCCGGCACCGGTCGCGCGACGCACCTCGCGATGACACTGGCCGCGCGCCTGGTCCCGCCGGCCAAGTGGCGCGCGATGACCGCGCAGTGGTCGGACTGGCAGGCGCCGAAACTCCCCTAGGCGTCGAACAGGCGCCAGTTGCCCTCGGAGACGACCTCGACCTTTCCGTCGACCACCTTCAGCGCGGTCTGGTTGTCGATCGCGTACGCGGGAATCGGCAGGGTGGCGGCCCAGGCCTCGGCGCCGGCCATCGTGTTGTCCATGCCCGGGTAGTCCAGGTGCGGGTAGATCGCGAAGTCGACCAGGCCGAGGGTGCTGTCGTCGGCGCCGCCGGGCGGAGTCCAGTCGACGAAGTCGGCGCCGATCCGGGGCGCCGTCACCATGCTGCCGGCGCTCAGGCCGACGTACACGGCCTTCAGCGTCGGGAGCAGCTCGGCCAGGCCGGACTGCTGCATCCAGTAGTGCAGGAAGAGCGGGTCGCCGCCGCCGACCAGCAGCACGTCGGCCTCCTGCACCTTCGGGACCCACAGCTCCCGGTCGATGCTGGGCAGCGCGGTGAGCTCCAGCACGCCGACGGACTTCCAGCCCAGCTCGGTCATCGGCGCCCGCGGCTCCCGGCCGCTGATCGTCTTGTACGCCATCTCGGGACCGATCGGTTTGGGGTAGATCGCGGTCGGCACGAAGAGCGCGGCCGACTCGGCGATCGGCCGGTCGAGCAGCTCGACCAGTGCGTCGGTGATGCTCTGGTTGATGATGCCCGAGTCCGTGAGCAGAAGTTTCATGGCGGCCCGTCCCAGGTCGGTCGTCGTCCGGCCTCGCGAGCCTAGCCCTCGGCATGGACCATTCCAGCAAAACAAGCACCCTTGATTCTTTTTGGTCCGGATGGGACGCTCGGGCGATGGACCTGGACGAGGTACTGGCCGATCTGTGGGCGGAGAACGCCGAGCTGGACATGCTGGTGGCCGGGCTGGCCACCGACGGGTGGGCGACGCCGACACCGGCCGAGGGGTGGTCGGTGGCGCACCAGATCGCCCACCTGGCCTGGACCGACGAGGCGGCGCTGAGCGCGATCACCGACCAGAACGCGTTCCAGGAGACGCTGCGGAAGGCCGCGTCCGACCCGGCCGGGTACGTCGACAAGGGCGCGGCCGAGGGCGCCGCGCTGCCGGCCGACCAGCTGCTGCCGTACTGGCGAGAGACCCGGGCCGAGCTGGCCGAGGCGCTGAAGTCGGTGCCGAACGGGCAGAAGATCGCGTGGTTCGGGCCGCCGATGAGTGCGACCTCGATGGTGACCGCACGGCTGATGGAGACCTGGGCGCACGGGCAGGACGTGCACGACGGGCTCGGGATCAGCCGGCAGCCGTCGAGCCGGTTGCGGCACGTCGCGCACCTCGCCGTACGGACGCGGGACTTCTCCTACCTGCTGCACGACCGGAAGCCGCCGAGCGAGCCGTTCCACGTGGAACTGTCGGGGCCGGACGGGCAGGTCTGGACGTACGGCGATGCTGCTGCCGAGCAGCGGGTGAGTGGGCCGGCGCTCGACTTCTGTCTGCTGGCGACGCAGCGGCGGCACCGGGACGACCTGGCGGTCGAGGCGGTCGGTACGGACGCCGAGGAGTGGCTGGGGATCATCCAGGCGTTCGCCGGAATGCCGGGCAAGGGACGCGTCGCGGGGCAGTTCGGATGACGGGACCCGTGCGGATCGGGAACGCGTCGGGGTTCTACGGCGACCGGTTCAGCGCGTTCCACGAGATGGTGACGGGCGGGCCGCTGGACTACGTGACCGGGGACTACCTGGCCGAGCTGACGATGCTGATCCTCGGGCGGGACCGGCTGAAGGATCCTTCGCTGGGCTACGCGCGGACGTTCCTCAAGCAGCTGGAGAGCGGGCTGGGTGAGGCGCTCGATCGTGGGGTGAGGGTGGTCAGCAACGCGGGTGGGTTGAATCCCGCGGGGCTGGCGGACGCGGTGCAGGGCCTGGCCGACAAGCTGGGGCTGCACCCGAAGATCGCGTACGTCGAGGGAGACGATCTGCTCGCGCGCGCAGGAGAGCTCGCGCTCGGCGGTGCCGGGGACGGGCTGGGCGGCCCCCTGACCGCCAACGCTTATCTCGGGGCCTGGGGGATTGCCGAAGCGCTGCGCTCGGGTGCGGACGTCGTGGTGACTGGGCGGGTGACCGACGCCTCGGTGATCGTCGGGCCCGCGGCCGCGCACCACGGCTGGCGGCCCGACCAGTACGACGAGCTCGCGGGCGCCGTCGTCGCCGGGCACGTGATCGAGTGCGGCTGCCAGGCGACCGGAGGCAACTACGCGTTCTTCCACGAGCTGCGCGACCTCGACCGCCCCGGCTTCCCGATCGCCGAGATCCACGCCGACGGGTCGAGCGTGATAACCAAGCACGACGACACCGGCGGCGCGGTCACGATCGACACCGTCAAGGCGCAGCTGCTCTACGAGATCACCGGCGCCCGGTACGCCGGGCCGGACGTGACGACGCGGCTCGACACGATCGAGCTGACCGACGACGGCATCGACCGGATCCGGATCAGCGGCGTGCAGGGCGAGCCGCCTCCGCCGACGTACAAGGTGTCGCTGAACAGCCTCGGCGGGTTCCGCAACGAGGTCGACTTCGTGCTGACCGGGCTGGAGCTGGAGGCGAAGTCGGAGCTGGTGCAGCGGCAGCTCGAACGCGGGCTGACCCGGAAGCCGGCCGAGCTGAAGTGGTCGCTGACCTGGACCGAGCAGCCGAACGCCACGAGCGAGGAGCTCGCGAGCGTGCTGCTCAAGTGCGTCGTCAAGGACCCGGACCCGAAGGTGGTCGGGCGGGCGTTCTCGAGCGCGGCGGTCGAGCTGGCGCTGGCGAGCTACCCGGGCTTCCACGTGACGCGGCCGCCGGAGGACGGTTCGCCGTACGGGGTTTTCACGGCGGGGTACGTCGACGTCGGTGAGGTCGAGCACGTGGTGGTGCTACCGGACGGGACGCGGCGGGTGATCGCTGCCGCTGCGGAGACGCAGGTGCTGGAGCCGGTCGACGATGCGGCGCTGCCGATGCCGTTGCCGCAGCTGGTCGCCGCAGGAAGGCCGGCGCGGTCGCTGACGCGTGAGGTGCCGCTCGGGCGGGTGGTCGGCGCGCGCAGCGGCGACAAGGGCGGGGACGCGAACGTCGGGGTGTGGGTGCGGAACGAGACGGCGTGGCGCTGGCTCGCGCACACGCTGACGATCGGGTTGTTCAAGGAGCTGCTGCCGGAGACCGAGGATCTGCGGGTCACACGGTACGTGCTGCCGAACCTGTGGGCGCTGAACTTCGTCGTCGAGGGTCTGCTCGGCGAGGGCGTGGCGTCGCAGGCGCGGTTCGATCCGCAGGCGAAGGCGGTCGGTGAGTGGCTGCGGTCGCGCTATGTGGATGTGCCGGAGGTCTTGCTGTGAACGACTTCCGGTCGAGCGTACGGCGGTTCATGGCCGCGGAGGTGCTGCCGTCGCTCGACGACTGGGAGCGGGCGGGTGAGCTGCCGCGCGAGCTGCACAAGAAGGCCGGCGCGTTGGGACTGCTCGGGGTCGGCTTCCCGGAGTCGGTCGGTGGCGGCGGCGGTTCGCTGCGCGATGCGATCGACGTGGTGGAGGAGATGCACTACAGCGGCGGCTCCGGCGGGCTGGTCGCCTCGCTGCTGACCTGCGGGATCGCCGTGCCGCATATTGTTGCTTCTGGCAATCAAGAGCAGATCGACCGGTGGGTACGGCCGACGCTGGCCGGGGAGCTGATCGGTGCGCTGGCGATCACCGAGCCCGACGGCGGGTCGGACGTCGCGTCGTTGCGGACGACGGCCCGGCGCGACGGTGACCACTACGTGGTGAACGGGTCGAAGACCTACATCACCTCCGGGTGCAGGGCCGATTTCGTCACGGTCGCCGTGCGGACCGGCGGGCCCGGCGCGCACGGGATCTCCTTGCTGGTGGTCGAACGCGGTGGTTACACGGTCTCGCGCAAGCTGGAGAAGATGGGCTGGCTGTGCTCGGACACGGCCGAGCTGTCGTTCAGCGACGTACGGGTTCCGGTCGAGAACCTGGTCGGCGCGGAGGGCAGTGGGTTCGTCCAGCTCGCGCAGAACTTCGTCGCCGAGCGGCTGACGCTCGCCGTCCAGGCGTACGCCGGTGCGCAGCGCGCGCTCGACCTGACCGTCGCGTGGTGCCGGGCGCGGAAGACGTTCGACCGGCCGCTGATCTCGCGGCAGACCGTGCAGTTCACGCTGACCGAGATGGCGCGGCGGGTCGACGTCGCGCGGGTCTACGTGCACGACGTCGTACGGCGGGCCGCTCTGGGTGAGGACGTGACCGCGGAGGTCTGCTTCGCGAAGAACACCGCGGTCGAGGCCGGGCAGTGGGTCTGCGACCAGGCGCTGCAACTGCACGGCGGGCTCGGCTACATGCGCGAGTCCGAGGTCGAACGCCAGTACCGGGACCAGAAGATCCTGGCCATCGGCGGCGGCACGACCGAGATCATGACCGGCCTGGCCGCGAGGAGACTGGGGTTCACCGCATGAGCAACCGTGAGGCGATGCTGGACAAGCTCGCCGCTCTGGACGTCGAGCATCAGAAGGCGCTGGCCGGTGGAGGCGAGAAGTACGTCGCCCGCCACCACAAGCGCGGCAAGCTGCTCGCCCGGGAGCGGATCGAGCTGCTGCTCGACCCGGACTCGGCGTTCCTGGAGCTGTCGCCGCTGGCCGGCTGGGGGTCCGACTTCACCGTCGGCGCGAGCCTGGTGACCGGGATCGGCGTCGTCGAGGGTGTCGAGTGCCTGATCACGGCGAACGATCCGACGGTGAAGGGCGGCGCGAGCAACCCGTGGACGCTGCGCAAAGCACTGCGGGCCGACGAGATCGCGCGGGCGAACCGGCTGCCGGTGATCAGCCTGGTCGAGTCCGGCGGCGCGGACCTGCCGACCCAGAAGGAGATCTTCATCCCGGGCGGCGCGATGTTCCGCAACCTGACCCGGCTGTCGGCCGAGGGGATCCCGACGATCGCGCTGGTCTTCGGCAACTCGACCGCGGGCGGCGCCTACATCCCCGGGATGAGCGACTACGTGGTGATGGTCGACGGCGGCGCCAAGGTGTTCCTGGCCGGGCCACCGCTGGTGAAGATGGCGACCGGTGAGGACGCCGACGACGAGTCGCTCGGTGGTGCGGCGATGCACGCGCGGACCTCGGGACTGGCCGACTACTTCGCCGTGGACGAGCCGGACGCGATCCGGCTCGGGCGGCAGATCGTCTCCCGGCTGAACTGGAAGAAGCTCGGGCCGGCGCCTGCGCCGTCGTACGCAACGCCGATGTACGACGAGGACGAGTTGCTCGACATCGTGCCGGGGGACCTGAAGGTTCCGTTCGATCCACGGGACGTGATCGCGCGGGTGGTCGACGGGTCGGTGTTCGACGAGTTCAAGCCACTGTACGGGTCCTCGCTGGCGACCGGGTGGGCGTCGGTGCACGGCTACCCGGTCGGGATCCTGGCCAACGCGCGCGGAGTGCTGTTCTCCGAGGAGTCGCAGAAGGCGGCGCAGTTCATCCAGCTCGCCAACAAGTCGTCGACACCGCTGATCTTCCTGCACAACACGACCGGGTACATGGTCGGGCAGGAGTACGAGCAGGGCGGCATCATCAAGCACGGCGCACAGATGATCAACGCGGTCTCCAACTCCGCGGTGCCGCACATCTCGGTGCTGATGGGCGCGTCGTACGGCGCCGGGCACTACGGGATGTGCGGGCGGGCCTTCGATCCACGCTTCCTGTTCGCCTGGCCGTCGGCGAAGTCGGCGGTGATGGGACCGCAGCAGCTCGCGGGCGTGCTGTCGATCGTCGCCCGGGCCGCCTCCGAGGCGAAGGGGCAGCCGTACGACGAGGACGGTGACGCCGCGATGCGCGCGTACGTCGAGGGGCAGATCGAGGCCGAGTCGCTGCCGATGTTCCTGTCCGGGCGGCTGTACGACGACGGCGTGATCGATCCGCGGGACACCCGGACCGTGCTCGGCCTGTGCCTGTCCGCCATTCACTCGGCACCGGTGGAGGGCACGTCCTCCTTCGGCGTCTTCAGGATGTGATGACGATGATCAGCTCGGTACTGGTGGCCAACCGCGGGGAGATCGCGCGGCGGGTCTTTCGGACGGCTCGCTCCTTGGGGCTCTCCACTGTCGCAGTGCACTCGTCGGTTGATGCTTCGGCGCCTTACGTGGCGGAGGCGGATGCTTCGGTGCTGCTGCCCGGCGCTTCTGCTTCCGACACGTACTTGCGGGGAGAGTTGGTGATCGCTGCCGCGGTGGCTGCCGGGGCGGACGCGGTGCATCCGGGGTACGGGTTCCTGTCGGAGAACGCCGCGTTCGCGGCGGCGGTGGTCGAGGCCGGGCTGACCTGGATCGGGCCGCCGGTGGACGCGATCGCGGCGATGGGGTCGAAGGTCGAGGCGAAGAAGCTGATGGCGGCGGCCGGCGTACCGGTGCTTGCTGAACTGTCCGCGGTGGAGGCCTCGGATCTGCCGGTGCTGGTGAAGGCGTCGGCCGGTGGTGGTGGGCGTGGGATGCGGGTCGTGCGCCGGCTGGAGGATCTCGATCGGGAGATCGAGGCTGCTTCGGCGGAGGCGCTGTCGGCGTTTGGCGACGGGACGGTTTTCTGCGAGCGGTACCTGGCGACCGGGCGGCACATCGAGGTGCAGGTGCTGGCGGATACGTTCGGGACCGTCTGGGCGGTGGGTGAGCGGGAGTGCTCGATCCAGCGGCGGCATCAGAAGGTGGTCGAGGAGTCGCCGTCGCCGTTGGTGGAGCGGGTGCCGGGGATGCGGGACGCGCTGTTCGAGGCGGCGCGGAAGGCTGCTGAGGCGATCGGGTACGTCGGGGCGGGGACGGTTGAGTTCCTGGCGGACGAGAGCGGGAAGTTCTACTTCCTCGAGATGAACACGCGGTTGCAGGTCGAGCACCCGGTCACGGAATCGGTCACGGGGTTGGATCTGGTGGCGCTGCAGTTGTCGATCGCCGCAGGTGAGGCGTTGCCTGCTGAACCGCCTGCTTCGGTGGGGCACTCGATCGAGGTGCGGTTGTACGCCGAGGATCCGGCTCAGGATTGGCAGCCGCAGACCGGTCGCGTGCACAGATTTGTACTTCCGGGGAATGAGTTCACCGCTGGTGGTCCGCGCAGTGGGTTGCCGTGGATTCGGGTGGACTCGGGCGTGGTGGACGGCTCGGAGGTTTCGCCGTACTACGACTCGATGCTCGCCAAGGTGATCGTGTGGGCGCCAACCCGGGAAGTGGCTGCCCGGCGGTTGGCCTCCGCGCTGGCTTCGGCGGAGATCCACGGCGTGGTGACCAACCGGGAGCTGCTGGTCTGGGTGTTGCGGCATCCGGCGTTCGTTGCCGGGGACACCGATACCGGGTTCTTCGACCAGCACGGAGTCGGCGCTGAGAAGCAGGACGTGGAGTTGGCTGCGCTGGCGGCCGCGTTGGCTGATGCGGCGCGGAACCGGGCGGCGGCGAGGGTGCAGGGGCGGTTGCCGAGTGGGTGGCGGAACCTGGCGTCGCAGCCGCAGCGGAAGTCGTACGCGGTGGGCGAGGCGACGTACGAGGTGTCGTACCGGGTGACGCGCGACGGGCTGGTGACCGACGGGGACGTGACGCTGGTCGAGGCGTCGAGTGAGCTCGTGGTGCTGGAGGTCGGCGGCGTCCGGCGGCGGTTCGAGGTCGCGGCGTACCCGGGGCTGGTGTGCGTGGGACCGGTGCAGCTGAGGCCGGTGGAGCGGTTCGCGGATCCGGCGGACCAGCTGTCGGTCGGGTCGCTGGTGGCGCCGATGCCGGGGTCGGTGATCCGGGTCGCGGTGGAGGTCGGTGACGAGGTGAAGCAGGGGCAGCCGCTGCTCTGGCTGGAGGCGATGAAGATGGAGCACACCATCGCCGCGCCGGCCGACGGCGTGGTCGCCGAGCTGAACGTCGCGAAGGGTGAGCAGGTCGAGGTCGGGGCCGTTCTGGCCGTCGTACGAGCTGGGGAGGACGCATGAGTTTCGTCGAGACGGAGGAGCGCCGGGCGCTGCGGGCGGCGGTGAGCGAGCTCGGGCACAAGTACGGCTACGCCTGGTTCACCGAGAAGGCCCGCAGCGGTGGACAGACGACCGAGCTGTGGCAGGAGGCCGGCAAGCTCGGCTACCTCGGCGTGAACCTGCCCGAGGAGTACGGCGGGGGCGGCGGCGGGATGGCCGACCTGTCGATCGTCCTGGAGGAGCTCGGTGCGGCCGGGTGCCCGCTGCTGATGATGGTCGTCTCGCCCGCGATCTGCGGCACGGTGATCAGCCGGTTCGGGACCGACGCGCAGAAGCAGCGCTGGCTGCCGGGGCTGGCCGACGGCTCGACCACGATGGCGTTCGCGATCACCGAGCCCGACGCCGGGTCGAACTCGCACAACATCACGACGACGGCCCGGCGTACGGACGACGGCTGGTCGCTGTCGGGCCGCAAGGTCTACATCTCCGGCCTCGACGTCGCGCAGGCCGTGCTGGTCGTCGGCCGCACCGAGGACGCGAAGACCGGGCGGCTCAAGCCGGCGCTGTTCATCGTCCCGACCGACGCCGCCGGGGTCGAGTTCCGCCAGATCGAGATGGACCTGATCAGCCCGGACAAGCAGTTCTCCCTGTTCCTGGACGATGTCACGCTGCCCGCGGAGGCGCTGGTCGGTTCCGAGGACGCGGCGCTGCTGCAGCTCTTCGCCGGGCTCAACCCGGAGCGCATCATGGCCTCGGCGTTCGCGATCGGGATCGGCCGGCACGCGCTCGGCAAGGCCGTTGCCTACGTCAAGGACCGGCAGGTCTGGAAGACGCCGATCGGCGCTCACCAGGGGATCTCGCACCCGCTGGCCCAGATCAAGATCGAGCTGGAGCTGGCCCGGCTGATGATGCAGAAGGCCGCCGCCCTGTACGACGCGGGCGAGGACCTGGCCGCCGGCGAGGCCGCGAACATGGCCAAGTACGCCGCCGGCGAGGCTTGCGTGCGCTCGACCGACCAGGCCGTCCAGTCGCTCGGCGGCAACGGCATGACCGTCGAGTACGGCGTCGCGTCGCTGGTCGCGGCGGCCCGGGCGACCCGGATCGCGCCGGTCAGCCGGGAGATGATCCTGAACTTCGTCGCGCAGCACTCGCTGGGCCTACCCAAGTCGTACTGAGTCCGCCACAGTCGTGCTCCACAGCTTCGGAAAGGACCGCCCATGGTGATCAACAGCGAGTTCCCGCCGGTCGAGGTGCTCGACGTCCCGATCCACGAGGCCGTGCTCGGCCGCGCCCAGGAGTACGGCGCCCGGGCCGCGCTGGTGGACGGCGTCACCGGGAAGGAGATCAGCTACGCGCAGCTGGACGCGATGAGCGGCCGGGTCGCGGCCGGGCTCGCCGAGCTCGGCATCGTCAAGGGTGACGTGATCGCGCTGCACAGCCCGAACACGATCCTCTACCCGGTCGCCTTCTACGGCGCGACCCGCGCGGGCGCGACGGTGACCACGGTGAACGCGCTCTACACCGCCGACGAGCTGCACAAGCAACTGGTCGACTCGAAGGCCAAGTTGCTGGTGACGATCTCGCTGTTCCTCCCGCTGGCCACGGCCGCGGTCGAAGGCACCGACGTCCGGGAGATCATCGTCTGCGACCAGGCCGAGGGCTACCGGTCGCTGACCGAGCTGCTGCACTCGACCGGCCCGGTGCCGGTCGTCGACATCAACCCTGCCGAGGACGTCGCCGTCCTGCCCTACTCCAGCGGTACGACGGGCGCCGCCAAGGGCGTGATGCTGACCCACCGGAACATCGCGACCAACATCTCCCAGGCGCAGGCGACGTTCACGATGGGCGAGGACGAGCGGATCATCGCGATCCTGCCGTTCTTCCACATCTACGGGCTGAGCGTGCTGATGAACCTGCCGCTGCGGGCCGGCGCGACCGTGGTGGTGCTGCCGAAGTTCGACCTGCAGCAGTTCCTGACCACGCTCGACGAGCAGAAGATCACCCGCGCGTTCGTGGCGCCGCCGATCGTGCTCGCGCTGGCCAAGCACCCGGCGGTCGACGGGGTCGACCTGTCCGCGCTGCGGTACGTGACGTCGGCCGCGGCGCCGCTCGACGGCGACCTGGCCGAGGCGTGCGCGAAGCGCCTCGGGCTGCACGCCGTACTGCAGGCGTACGGGATGACGGAGCTGTCCCCGGGGACGCACGCCGTACCGCAGGACGCTGTCGACCCGCCGGCCGGCGCGGTGGGCAAGCTGTTCCCGTCGACCGAGATGCGGCTGGTCGGTGCTGACGGCAACGATGTTGGTGACGAGGAGACCGGCGAGATCTGGATCCGCGGGCCGCAGGTGATGAAGGGGTACCTCGGGCGGCAGGCGGAGACCGACGCGACGATCGATCCCGACGGCTGGCTGCACACGGGCGACATCGGGCGCGTCGACGAGCGGGGCTATCTGTACGTCGTCGACCGGGTCAAGGAGCTGATCAAGTACCACGGCTACCAGGTGCCGCCCGCGGAGCTGGAGGCGGTGCTGCTGACCGACACGCGGATCGCGGACGCGGCGGTGATCGGGGTGAATGCCGACGGCAACGAGGTGCCGAAGGCGTTCGTGGTCCCGATGCCGGGCAGTGGGCTGACCGAGCAGGACGTGATCGACTACGTCGCCGAGCGGGTGGCGCCGTACAAGAAGGTGCGCCAGGTCGAGTTCATCGAGGCGGTCCCGAAGGCGGCCTCCGGCAAGATCCTGCGCCGCGAACTGAGAGCACGGGAGGCGACAGGTGGCTGACCCGCTGCGCGCGCCGCAGCAGGACCGGAGCCGGGCGACCCGACAGAAGCTCCTGGAGGCTTCGGTCGAGTCGCTGGCCCAGGTCGGGTACGCCGCGACGACGGTCGCCGTCGTCGCGGCACGCGCCGGGGTGTCGCGGGGAGCCGCTCAGCATCATTTCCCGACGCGCGCGGATCTGTTCGAGGCGGCGGTGGAGTACATGACCGAGGTCCGCCTCGCGGAGATCCGCTCCCAGGCCGCTGCCCTACCGGTCGGCGCCGGCCGCACCGAGGCGATCGTCGGCATGCTCGCGGACGTCTACACCGGCCCACTGTTCCGCGCCGCTCTACACCTGTGGGTCGCCGCATCGACTGAGGAGCCGCTCCGGCGACAGATCGTCCGCCTGGAGGCCCATGTCGGCCGGCAGGCGCACCGCGCGCTGCTGGAGGTCCTCGACGTGAGCGAGAAGACGCCGGGCGTCCGGGAGACCGTGCAGGGAGTCCTGGACATGGCCCGCGGCCTCGGCCTGGCCGACCTGCTGACGGACGACGGCAGGCGCCGCCGGGGAATCGTCCGCCAGTGGTCGAAGATCCTGGACCAGGCCTTGGCTGGTTGAGCGCTGCTGTCAGACCGCGAAGTCAGGCCTTCTGCCCCGGCCACGTAGTTGTCTCTGAGGACTGCAACATCGACGAATTCATGCGCCTGAGGTTTCGGATAGCCGTGTACAGACCGCGGGGCGAAGTCGTCCGACCATGCTCTGGCACTGCCCGGCGGGGCTTCACGGAAGTGTCCGCTGCCCCACGGGGTCTGGATGCTGCCCCACACCCACGGGTGCAGTGTGGACGCGTCGAGGTTCGGAGCGTCGACGCCCAGGTTTGCCTTCAACTCGTCCTCACCCTCAGCTGCGAGTTGCTGGACGAGCGCCTGGCGATGGCCAAGTCTGGCTCGAGGAACCTCAGCCACAGACAACCGGTATCT
>NZ_JBVJNV010000005.1:275470-281056 GCF_055583505.1 Kribbella sp. NPDC104740
CCTCTTTTCCTCTTTTCCTCTTTTCCTCTTTTCCTCTTTTCCTCTTTTCCTCTTTTCCTCTTTTCCTCTTTTCCTCTTTTCCTCTTTTCCTCTTTTCCTCTTTTAGTCTGTTGTTTGTCGGCGGCGGCCTGCGGCGCGTTGGTCGACCTTGGTGGCCAGGCGGTCGGGGTCGCACTCGGCGAGGTGGTCGCGGACCAGGAGGTGGATGAAGGCGTACTCGCCGCGGCCGGTGCGGGTGAGGATGTAGCGGTCGGCGGCGTACTGGAGGAAGGCTCGGCGGCGCCAGGGGAGGTAGCCGGTCCAGCGGAGGAGTAGGCCGTGGAGCAGGCGGGAGGTTGGGCCGGCGAAGAGGGGTGGGCGGCGGCGCCAGGCTTTGGCGGCGACCACCCCGGCGACCACGCCGAGGATGGCTTCCAGGTGGGTCCAGGTGGGGTCGGCGCCGAGGGCCAGGGCTGCGGTTACGGCGGCGGCCAGGCCGGCTACGACCCAGAGGTCCATCAGGTCGCGGGCGTCGTCGTACTGGCGGACCAGGTGGTCCATGGGGAGGGCCTTCACCAGTCGGATGCCTTGGGCAACGATCAGGCCGACGGCCGCGGAGGCGAGGAAGGCGTCGGGGTGGTCGAGTTGGGTGAGGGCCAGGGTCGAGCCGGTGGTGACGATGGCGAGGCGGCCGACGAGGAGCAGGCGGCGTTTCGGGCCTTCGGAGACGATCAGTTCGACCGCGTACGACGCGGCGACGGCCGCGGCGAGCAGGAGGACGGCGAGCCAGCGTGGAAGCGCGGCGAAGATCGAGGCGCCGGCGAGGGACGAGGCGAAGCCGGCGACGGCGCCGATGGCGGTCATGGCTGCGGCGACCAGGCGGCTGGGCTGGCCGGGGCTCTTGCGGAGCGGCTGCCACGGTCGGGGGCGGATGTGGACGAGCAGCAGGCTGGTTGCTCCGACGGCTACGCCCGCCAGTACGCCGTACAGGGCGGTGATCGCCAGGGCTGCTCCACCGACCAGTCCGGCGAACAGGGCGGGCAGGCAGATCCGGTGGACCAGGTAGCCGATTGACGGGAGCGACAGGCCGTACCAGCCGTTGGGGGTGAGCCAGCGCGGGACGGCGGTGCGGTCGCCCGCTCGGGAGCGGGTCCACCAGGCCAGGCACCAGAGCGAGCGGAGCGCCGTACGGGAGTCGTACTGGCGGCTGGCCGGGCGGGGGCGGGAGAGCACCTCGGAGAGGAACGTGTCGAACAGGTCGCGGCGATGGTCGGCCACTGCGCCTCCGGCGACCTCCTGGGCGTCGCGGCCCTGGTAGGCGAGTGCCATCACGTTGAGCATCAGCGGCGAGGTGATCAGGTCCCACAGGTCGTCGTCCTGCTCCAGCGCGGCCCGGGCGCCGGCCAGCTCAGCGCCGACGGAGGTGAAGTAGTCGAGCACCTGGTGGCGGGTCAGCGGGCGGATGCGGACTGCGCCGTACAGCTTCAGCGGCTGCGGCAGGTTGGCGTAGTCGTGGATGCGGCAGGTGACGGCGAGCTGGCCGACCAGGTACCGCTGCTGGAGCTCCTCGAGCGCAGGAGCGAGCTTGACCCGGTGCTGCAGGGCGATCTCGTCCACACCATCCAGCAACAGGGCCAGCCCACCTCTGCGGAGCCAGGCCCGGCCGACGGCGGCGGGGATCTGGTAGCGGGCGTGGAGGTCGCGGAGCAGCCAGCGGACGAAGCCGGCCAGCAGCGGGCTGTCGCCGGGGTCGTCGTCCTCGCGCCGGGTGGTGATCGCGCCGGTCCAGCCGGACAGGTCGACCAGCACCGGGATCGGCTGGCTCGGGTCCTGGTGGGCCTTGGCGGCGAGCGTGCGGGCCAGGTCGAGCAGCAGCGTGGTCTTGCCGGCGCCGGGAGCGCCGAGGATCAGGACCGAGTCCTGCAGGTCGTCGAACGCCTTCGCGATGTCGGCGTTCTCGCGGACCTCGTGCGTCGTCGCGTTGAGCGGCTGGACCAGCAGGTCGTACGGGCGGACGACGGCGTCCGGGCTCTCGTCGAGGTCGAGCGCCAGCCGCGTGTACTGCGCGAGCGAGCCGGCGAAGCGCTCGGCGAGGTAACGGTCGACGCGGGCCAAGGCGTTCGGGCGGTTCCGCGGCTGGTCGGCCGAGCGGATCGAGAACGTGCCGGTCCGGCGGCTGCGCAGCTCCCAGACACCGGTGCCGATCGCGACCAGCCAGAGCACGCCGATCACGGGCCACGTCCAGCCGACGTACGGCTCCAGGAAGGCGGGCGCGGTGCCGCCGGTGCCGACGTTGATCGCGATCGGCAGCAGCACCAGGGTGAGCGACAGCGTGACCACGACGAGGGCAACCCTCAGCACAGCGCGCATCCTCACCCACGGAGCGTATCGGCAGACGGTTTCCCGACGGAATTGTTGATCACTCAGTTAGAGTTCTTGTCTGACATGACTACTGAGCAAACCGACCGGGCCGCCGTCGGCCTGAGGTCCGAACGCGGTCCCATCCTGTTGTCGGTGATGCTCAGCGTCGGGCTGGTCGCCATCGACGCGACCATCCTCGCGACCGCCGTACCGGCGGTGGTCGAGGATCTGGGCGGCTTCACGCAGTTCCCCTGGCTGTTCTCGATCTACCTCCTGGCCCAGGCGATCTCGGTGCCGATCTACGGCAAGCTCGCCGACCTGCGCGGGCGCAAACCGATCATACTGCTCGGCGTCGGGCTGTTCGTGCTCGGGTCGATCCTGTGCGGGTTCGCCTGGTCGATGCCGGCGCTGATCGCGTTCCGGCTGGTCCAGGGCCTCGGCGCGGGCGCGATCCAGCCGATCGGGATGACGATCATCGGCGACATCTACTCGGTCGCCGAGCGGGCCCGGGTGCAGGGCTACATCGCGAGCGTCTGGGGCATCTCGTCGTTCGTCGGGCCGGCCCTCGGTGGCGTGTTCGCGGACTACATCTCCTGGCGGTGGATCTTCTTCGTGAACATCCCGCTCGGGCTGGCCGCTGCCTGGGTGCTGGTCCGGCGGTTCCAGGAGAACGTCGTCCGCGGTACGGCGAAGCCGAAGATCGACTACTGGGGCACCATCCTGCTCGCCGTCGGCGGCTCGCTGCTGCTGCTCGGGCTGCTCGAGGGCGGCGTGATGTGGGACTGGGACTCGGTCGCGAGCATCGTGATCCTGGCCGTGTCGGTGGTGCTGCTGATCGCGTTCGTGCTGGTCGAGCGGAAGGCGCCGGAGCCGGTGCTGCCGCTGTGGGTGCTCGGGCACCGGGTGCTGAACTCGGCCAACTCGTCGGCGCTGCTGATCGGCGTACTGATGGTGGGGCTGTCGACGTACGTGCCGCTGTACGCGCAGGGCGTGCTGGGGACGAGTGCGCTGGTCGCCGGGTTCGCGCTGGCGGCGATGACGCTCGGGTGGCCGATCGCCGCTTCGGTGGCTGGGCGGATCTACCTGCGGGTGGGCTTCCGGACGACGATGCTGATGGGGTCGGTGATCGTGGTCGTCGGGTCGGCGCTGCTGCTGACGGTCTCGGCTTCGAGCTCGGTGCTCTACCTGGCGCTGGCTTGTTTCGTGATCGGGGTCGGGCTGGGCTTCTCGGCTTCGCCGGCGGTGGTGGCGGCGCAGTCCTCGGTCGACTGGCGGAGTCGCGGGGTGGTGACCGGCGCGAACATGTTCGCTCGATCGGTCGGGAGTGCGGTCGGGGTCGCGATCTTCGGGGCGGTGGCGAACAGCGTCGTCGCGTCGCGGCTCGGCGACAGCCACGAAGACTTGGAGCATCTGCCGGGCGAGGTGCTCGCGCCGGCGATTCACGACGTGTACTACGGCGCGGCGCTGGCCGCGGTGCTGCTGATCGTGGCGGTCGTGTTCATGCCGAACCGGGTGCAGGAGCAGCCGCGCGGCTAGGGCAGGGTGCTGATCTAGGTTGGGGGGATGCGTGAGGTGGACTGTGTCGGGGCGTTGATCCGTGATTCCCGGCAGCGGGTGTACGTGCAGCGGCGGACGCTGGAGCGGCGGTTGTTCCCGGGGATCTGGGACATCGTGGGTGGGCATCTCGAGGCCGGGGAGACGCCGGAGGAGGCGCTGGCCCGGGAGGTGCTCGAGGAGACCGGGTGGGCGGTGCGGTCGGTGCTCGCGGTGGTCGCCGACTGGGAGTGGGAGTACGAGGGGCGGGTACGGCGGGAGCTCGACTACCTCGTCGAGGTCGACGGGGATCTGTCGGCGCCTCGGCTGGAGGAGGGCAAGCACGACGCGGGCGCGTGGGTGGGGGCGGAGGATGTCGGGCTGTTGATGGTCGGGCGCACCGACGGCGGCGAGCGGCTGCGGGACATCGTGGCGCACGTCGTACGGATGCGGATGACCGAGCGGCTGCGGCTGGTGCCGGTCGGCGGGCCGGCGGAGGTCCTGGGCGGACATGCGGAGGACCTGGTACGGCTGCACGCGGATCCGGTGGTGGCCGAGTGGTACGCGGAGACGCTGACGGCGGAGGGGGCGGTCGAGCGGGAGCGGCAGGTGCGCGCTGCTTGGGAGCGCGACGGGGTGAACAAGTGGATGGCGTACGAGCGGGACGGTTCGGGCTCGGCGGGTGGTAGCGGGGACGTGGCGGATGGCGGCGCGGCGGGGAGCGGGCGGTTGGTCGGGCGGGGTGGGTTGTCGCGGATGGGGGCTCGGTCGTCGGTGACCGGGCAGATCGCGGCGCTGGTCGGGGACGCGTGGGCGGCTGACCGGCTCGAGGTGGGGTGGGCGTTGGTGGAGTCGGCGCGCGGGCGGGGGTACGCGACGGAGATCGGGGCGGCGGGGCTGGAGTTCGCGTTCGGGGCGCTGCAGGCGCAGACGGTGATCGCGTACACCGAGCGGCACAACCGGGCGTCGCGGGCGGTGATGGAACGGCTGGGGATGACGTACGCCGGGGAGATCCGCGCCGAGGGGCTGGTCGAGGGCGTCGATGGGGTCCAGCGGGATGCGCCGTTCGCGGTCTACCGGCGCGACCGGGAGCCGGACCGCGCAGCGGACCTGCCGGTGTGACCAGGAGCCGGACCTCACCGCGGACCGAGCGGACCAGAAGCGGACCTGAAACGCTGTGACCTGCGGGTTTGCCGCATCAGAGGGCGGACACGAAGCGGGTCAGGAGGTCCGCGAAGGTCTGCCGTTCCTCGGGTGACCAGGTCGAGCCCGAGGAGTACGCCGCAACGGTCGCTGTGCTCCGCCGGATGGCGCTCAACCTGACCGGACGCACAAACAGCTCCGCTGTGTGACCGCCCAGGCGCGGCGGTCACACAGCGGAGCGGGCCGTCCGGGGGGACGGCTCGTGGTGAGGTGCACGAGCCGTCGGTGTCCCGCGCCGGAGGTCATCTCTGACAAATCCGCCCGATCTCCGGCGTGGGAACACACTCAACCCCAGCTCCTGACCCGAGGTGTCGGCCAGGAGTGGCTTGGAACGGCTGGGCGGCGGCGACACAGGGAACTCAACCGCCTGCCCAGCCGGGCTTGGGCGGTGGGGGGGGGGGGGGGGGGGGGGGGGGGGGGGGACGTGGGGGGGGGGGGGGGGGGGGGGGGGGGGGGGGGGGGGGGGGGTTTTTCTCCCCCCCCCCCCTTCGCTGGGGGGTGGGGGGGCTG
>NZ_JBVJNV010000005.1:281066-527427 GCF_055583505.1 Kribbella sp. NPDC104740
TGGGCGGCTCGGGCGTCATAGTGACCAGAGCAACTAAACACCCCATCCTCTCAACCTCCCCGTGGCTATGGCCCCCACCACAGCATCCCCCCCCCCCCCCCCCCCCCACCTGGGTGGTGTCCGGGGACTGAGGAGTGTCCCGGACCTTTCCGTGCACTGCTCCCTGAACGTGAGGAGACTCCAGGGCGCAGCCGCTCGGGTCTGAGGAGGACCCGAGCAGGTCTCAGCTGTCCGAACCGTCCTGCGGCCCGAGGAGGTCGTTGGTGACCCGGAGGCCGGCGAACCGGCGGCGCATCGCCTGCTCGTAGCGCGCCGCCAGCGGCGCCTCGGCGACGTACTGCGCGATCACGTGCTCGCCGAACCAGACCCGCACCCGGCGGCGGTGCTGCCTCGACGTCATCTCCGCGACTGTCACTACTCGCTCACCCCGTAACTCTCAGGCCTTGCAACCAGTTGGACTTACTGGTTGTCATGGCAGTAATGGTGCACAACCCGAGCGTGACCGCTCTAGGACCTGCGGCGGACCTTTGCCGGACCTCTTCAGGACCTCTCGCGGACATCTGGGTGACTGCACCTTGTCGTGGGGCATGAGTCGAGACAACGTCTGAACTGACGTGAACGGGAGGAACGATGGCGGGTAGGTATGCGCCAAGAACGGTCCTGGCGCACCTGATCCAGCGCCGGAACCAGACCTACTCCGAGATCGTCGCCGAGTTCGTCGAGCTGGGTGGAACCATCACCGAGCGGCACCTGCGGCGCCTCGCATCGGGCGAGCGTGCAGGGACCACTCCTCAGACCCGGCGCACCCTGCAACGCATGTTCGGCAAGCCGGTCGAGGAGCTCCTCGCCCCGTACGTCCCCGAGCAGGCAGCCCAGGTGGTGCCGGCACCTGCCGCGAGTGGACGGATCACGACAGGGAATGAGATGGAGGTACTCGACATGGCTGCCAGCCGTGCGCGGGCGTTCGCCCTCGCGGCCCAGACCGGTCTCGGGAGCGAGGCCATGGAACAGGTGTACGACGACGTGAGACACGTCGCGAAGGCCTACCCGCAGCGTCCGCTGCCGGAGATCCTCGGCCAGCTGGTCGAGACCCAGGACCTGGTCTTCGCGTTGCTGGAGAGCCGGCAGCGTCCGGAACACCTGCGGCAGCTGTACTTCCTCGGTGGCGTCACCGGCGGTCTGCTGGCCAAGGCGTCGCACGACCTGGGCAACCCGCACGCCGCCCTGACCCAGGCCCGGACGGCGTTCCTGTGCGCCGACAACGCCGACCACCACGGCCTGCGCGCCTGGGTCCGCGGCCTGCAGTCCCTGGTCTCGTACTGGGCCGGCAACCCGCACGACTCGGTCCGGTACGCCCAGCTCGGCGCCGGGTACGCCGAGCAGGCGAACAGCACCACCTCGGTCTGGCTCCCGGTCAGCGAGGCCCGCGCCTGGGCCGCGCTCGGCAACCCCGACGCCACCCGCGCCGCCCTGGAGCGCGCGGAGAACGCGTGGAACTCGGTCCGCAACGACGAGCTCGACGAGATGGGCGGCCTGTGCACCTTCGGGCGCAACCGGCAGCTGTACTACGCGGCCGACGCGCTGGCCTGGCTGCCCGGTGAGATGGAGACCGCCGAGCGGTACTCCAACCAGGCCGTCGACGCCTACACCGACCAGTCGCACCCCGAGTGGGCCTTCGGCGACGCGGCCGGCAGCCACGCCGCGATGGCGATCACCCGGATCGCGAGCGGTGAGCTGGACGGCGCGGCCGACGCGATCGCGCCGGTCCTGGGGCTGCCCGCCGAGCGCCGGATCAACGGCGTGGTGCACTCGGCCCGCCGGGTCCACCAGGCGCTGCGGCAGTCCGGGCGCGCCGACGACGCCCGGGAGCTGCAGGAGGAGATCGAGATGTTCACCCGTACGCCGATCCAGAGCTTCCCGCGGTAGCCTGCGGGATGGATCCGCTCACCGGCGACGGCGTCAGCCTGCGGGAGTTCCGCCCCGACGACTTCGACGACTTCTACTCCGTCGTCGGTGACGAGCGGGTGACCGCCTGGATGGCCTTCGCCACCCACACGCCGGAGTCGGCGCGCAAGATGCTCGACGGGATCGTCGAGCGTTCCGCCCAGGAGAGCCGGCCCGACTACATGCTCGCCGTCACCCGCCTTGACGACGACCGTGTGCTCGGGTTCATCCGGCTCGCGCCGGGCGTTCACAAGGGCGCCAAGCTCGGCTACGGCATCGGCGCCGACCACTGGGGTCACGGCTACGCCACCACCGCCTGCCGGCTGATCCTCGACTTCGCCTTCGGCCCGCTCGCCCTGCACCGGGTGACCGCCGCGATCGGCCCCGAGAACGCGGCCTCGATCGCCGTCGTCCAGCGCCTCGGCTTCAGCTACGAGGGCCTCCTGCGCGACCACGTCTTCACCAACGACGCCTGGCGCGACTCCGTCCTGTACTCCGTCCTCGCCGACGAGTGGACCGCTCAGCAGCCCTGAGCCCGGCGTTCACCTGCCGCACACACCTGCTTCACCGGCGGCCCCGACAGTGTCGTGGACACAGGGAGGTGGCGGGATGCAGTTGCCGGAGTGGGCCGACGTGGAGGTCCCCGAGGAGCGGCTGGATGCTCAGGGGGTTTCGCGGCGGGGTGTGCTGCGGGGTGCTGGGCTGCTGGGTGGGGCCGGGTTGCTAGGTGTGGCCGGTGCTGGGGAGGCTGCCGCTACGTCCGGGGGTGATCCGGAGCTGGTGTGGCTGGTCGGGGACCACCATGTGCACAGCCGGTACAGCCACGACGCGAAGTACGGGTTCGGGCAGCTGGCGCAGCGTGGGGCGCAGTTCGGGCTGGACTGGATGGCGTTCACCGAGCACAGCAACTTCGGGCACGCGGACAAGGGCGCCGCGGCCGAGCAGGACAAGGTGCTGAAGGCTCGCGCCGAGAATCCGCGGATGCTGATCTTCCAGGGGCTCGAGTGGTACATCCCGGCGGCCGAGCACGGGACCGTGCTGGTCGCGCCGGGGCCGAACGTCGTACCGCTGCTGCAGGCCTTCGAGCGCCAGTACGACGGGAAACTGACCAACCGGTCGGACAACACACCCGAGAACGAACAGCACGCGGTCGAGGCGCTGCGCTGGCTGGCCGAGCAGAAGCGGCGCGGGTACGTCGACGACGTGCTGGTGCTGGCCAATCATCCGCTCAGGCTCGGGATCGACTCACCGCACGAGGTGCGCGCCTGGCGCGACACGGGCGTGCTGATCGGTATGGAGGGCGCTCCCGGTTCGCAGGGCGACGCCGACCCGGCGTGGGTCGCGTATCGCGGGGTGACCGCGGCGCAGCGCGGCGAGTACGTGAACGCCCCGAGCGCCGCCAGCTTCCCCGGGTACCCGGCCGACGCGTACCGCACGTACGGCGGCTTCGACTGGGCCACCGCGACCGTCGGCGGGCTCTGGGACTCGCTGCTCGCCGAGGGCCGGCTGTTCTCGATCACCTCGAACAGCGACAACCACCGGACCATCTGGGACACCTGGAAGGACGGGGAGTTCCCGCCCGGTGAGAACTTCGACTCGCTCGGCTGGAAGCCTGCTCCGACCGACGCCGGTACGCCGCAGGCCGGCAGCGACTTCTGGCCCGGCCAGTTCAGCCGGACCCACGTCGGCGTGACCCGCTACTCCTACCTCGACGTGATGGCCGGGCTGCGCGCCGGCCGGGTCTGGGTCGACCACGGGCAGCTGGTCGACGGTCTGGACGTCCGGCTCAGCACTGCCGGTTCCAAGCGCCGCGGCGTCACGCTGGGCGGCCGGCTGAAGGTCAGCCGCGGTGAGCGGCTGGAGCTGACCGTCACCGTCACCAGTGCGACCCGGCCCAACTTCCACGAGCTCCTGCCGCGGCTGGCGCACCTGGACGTCATCCGCGGCGTGGTGACCGGTCCGGCGCACGACCGGGACAGCTGGAAGGCTCCTGACACCCGGGTGGTCGAGCAGCTCGACGTACGCCGTAAGTCGGGCACCTACACGCTCCGCATCCCGCTGGGCCGGGCCGAGCGCAGCCACTACCTCCGGCTGCGCGGCAGCGACGGCCGCCGCAACGGCCCGGGCTACCTGGGTCGCGCGATCGACCCGGCCGGCCCGATCCAGCACCCGGTGAACGACGGCGACCCGTGGCTGGACACCTGGCTCTACACGAACCCGATCTTCGTGGACGTCGGGAAATGATCGAGGGCTTGGAGTGGTGGGCAGACTGGCCGTATGACCGCCACGCTGCCGACCACCCTGCTCGACCCGGTGAGGGACGGACTGGCCCGGATGATCATGACGAAGGTGGCCGGCCCGGATCCGCGCGCCGAGCGGAACCGGGTCCACAACACCCCTGGGCCTAGGTGGTTCGCGCCCGACCGGCCGATCCGGCGGGTGCACGGCGACGCGTCGATGTTCGCCGGCGGGCTGCGGGCGCTGCTGCTGCAGTCGCTGCACCCGCTGGCGATGGCTGCCGTGTCCGCGCACTCCGGCTACCGCGGCGACCCGTGGGGGCGGCTGCAGCGGACCAGCTTCTTCCTGGCGATCACCACGTACGGCGCCGAGTCCGACGCCGAGGCGGCGATCGCCAAGGTCAAGTCCGTCCACGAGCGCGTCCGCGGAACCAGCCCGGACGGTACGCCGTACCGGGCCGGCGATCCGCACCTGCTCAAGTGGGTGCACCTGGCCGAGATCGACAGCTTCCTGGCGGCCCACCAGCGCTACGGCGCCAACCCGCTCGACGCCGCCGAGCAGGACGGCTACGTGGCCGACACCGCCCGGGTGGCGAAGGCACTGGGCGTCATCGAGCCGCCGACGACGATGGTCGAGCTGCGGCAGATGCTCGACGCGTATCGCCCCGAGCTCCGCGGTACGACGGAAGCGCGGCAGGCAGCGCGCTTCATCCTGATCCACCCGCCGGTGCCGCTGGCCGCGCGTCCGGCGTACGGCGTACTGACGGCGGCCGCCGTCGGGCTGCTGCCGTTCTGGTCGCGCTGGCCGCTGCGGCTGCCGTACCTGCCGCTGGCGGAGCAGACCGTCGTCCGGGCCGCCGGGGACGGGCTGACCCGCACGATCCGTTGGGCCCTGACCTCGCCGATCCTGGGAAATGTCGATATATCTACCGCGTGAATGCGCTTTCTTGCGCGCACCCACCCGGTCAGCGCGCTGAAACGGCCTCCACGCCGGTAGTTTGCTCTCATGCCCCCACGCCCGAACCGACCGCTGCCGCTGGCGACGCCGGCCGGGATCGAGGTCCTCACCAAGATCCTCACCCAGGGTCCGATCCCGCGGGTCGAGATCGCGCGCCGGACCGGGCTGTCCCAGGCGGCGGTCACCAAGGCGGTCGCGCCGCTGATCGACGCCGGCTTCGTCACGGACCAGCCGGTCACCCCGGACGAGCACGTCGAGAGCCAGCTCGGGATCGGGCGCCCGGTCAGCCCGCTGACCGTGGTCGCGAACAGCGTCTCGGTGATCGGGCTCAAGGTGACGCCGACCGACCTGATCGGCGTGACCACGGACTTCACGGCCGGGATCCGCGCCGTACGGCACCGCCGGCTGTCGGAGACCTCGGCGGACACCGTCGCCGCGAACCTGGTCGAGCTGGCCCGCGAGCTGATCGCGGAGATCGAGGAGAGCGACGCCGGGCCGCTGGCCGGGATCGGCGTCGCGGTGTCGGGCGATGTCGATGCGGAGCACGGGGTGGTACGGGACTCGCCGTTCATGGGCTGGCGGGACGTGCCGCTGGCGGCCGCGCTGACCGCGAAGCTCGACGTACCGGTGGTCGTGACGAACGACGTCCGGGCGCTGACCGTGGCCGAGCACTGGTTCGGGGTCGGGGTGAACGCCGACTCGTTCGCGGTGGTGACGATCGGGTCCGGGGTCGGGTGCGGGCTCTACATCAACGGCGAGGTGGTGTCGGGGGCGCACGGGGTGTCGGGTGAGCTCGGGCACTTGCCGCTGGCACCGGGTGAGCTGGTCTGCACCTGTGGGCGGCGGGGCTGCGTCGAGACGGTCGCGTCGTCGGACGCGATCCTGGCGCGGGCGCGGGAGACGACCGGGCAGAGCGACCTCGATCTGTCCGGGGCGATCGAGCTGGCGCACGCGGGGAACGAGGACGCCCGCGAGGCGTTCGACCGGGCCGGCGAGGTGATCGGGTCGGCGCTGGCCGCGATGGTGAACCTGGTCGGGCCGGAGCTGGTCGTGATCGCGGGTGAGGGCGTCGCGGACTACGACCTGTACGAGCAGCGGATGCGCGAGGCGTTCGCGGCGCACGCGTTCGGAGCGGCGGGCGACTGCCGCTTGATGCTGAGGTCACACACTTTTGATGACTGGGCCCGAGGGGCAGCAGCCACAGTCATTCGTTCGTACGTACGAGGCGAGCCGCCGCTCCAGCGCTGACCGCTCGCATCGCCCTGCGGGCGATGCGAGCGGGAAAAGAAGGGGCCGAGCGAGCTCGACGCTTCCGTTCAGCTGCGGGCTGCGGCCAGGATCTTGCGCCAGACCTTCTTGTAGGACTCCAGGCCGTCCTCGGCCAGTGGTCCGGTCGGGCCGGCGGTGATCGAGACGCGCTCGGGGATCGAGCCCCAGACCGGGATGTTCTCCTCGGCGTACTGCTGCATGGTCTCCTGGTACGCGCGGGTGTAGGTGCGCGCCGAGCAGATCACCAGGCCGACCGGCGTGCCCTCGGGGACCAGCTCGAGCACGGCCTTCACGCGGGGCGTCTCGACGCCGCCGACGCGGGTCGGGATGACCACGATCCGGGCCCGTTCGAGGGCCTTGTTGAGCAGGCGCTCGTGCGACGGTGGCATGTCGACGACGCCGATGCCCTCCGGTGGCACCTTGTCCAGCGCCTTGGTCAGCAACCGCTCCGTCGGCGCCTCGGCGATCTCGATCCGGGCCAGGTGGTCGTCGTCCGACGTCTCGATCCAGTCCGCGGCGGAGCCCTGCGGATCGGCGTCGACGAGGGTGGCGGTCCGGCGGTTCGACGATGCCAGCGCGGCGAGGTACACCGACGTGGTTGTCTTGCCGACCCCGCCCTTCAGTGCAGCTGTCACGATGATCATGAACCGAACCTACCCGGTTCTGTCCGATTTCCGGCGTGTCATCGGCGTTGCAAACCGGCGTCATGATAGTTGCCGACGGCCTCGGGGTGGGTACCGAGGCCGTCGCAGGGGGTTACTTCCCGAGCCAGGCGTCGACCTTCGCGCGGTTGTCGTTGACCCACTTCTCGGCGGCCGCGTCGGGCGTCATCTTGTCCTCGGCGATGTACTTGGCGACCACGTTCTGGTCGTCGTTGGTCCAGCTGAAGTTCTTCACCAGCTCGTACGCCGGGCTGCCGGAGTCGGCGAACTTCTTCGACACGATCTTGTCCAGGTCGTACGCGGGGTAGTCGCAGGCGACCTTGGCCGGGTCGGCGTCGCAGCCGGCCTTGTACGCCGGGAGGTCGACCTTGACCAGCTTCAGCTCGTTGAAGAACCACTGCGGCTCGTAGAAGTAGCCGATCACCGGCTTCTTGTTCTTCTCCGCGTCGCGGAAGGCCTGGATCAGCGCGGTCTCGCTGCCGGCATACACGACCTTGTAGTCGAGCTTCAGGTTCTTCACCAGCGCCTCGTCGTTGGTGACGAACGACGGGTCGCCGTCGAGCAGCTGGCCCTTGCCGCCGGATTCCGACGTCTTGAACAGGGCGGCGTTCTTGTTCAGGTTGTTCCAGTCCTTGAGCTCGGGCTTCTCGGCGGCCAGCCACGGCGGCAGGTACCAGCCGATCACGCCCTTGTTGCCGGACGGGCCGACCACGACGGCGACCTTCTGCTCCTCGACGTACTTCTTCTTCAGGTCCTCGTGACCCCAGTTCTCCAGCACGGCGTCGACCTCGCCGGTGCCGAAGCCCTGCCAGGAGATCTCCTCCTTGAGGTTCTTCTTGGTCACCTTGCAACCGAGGTCCTTGGTCGCGACGTAGGCGACCACCGCGGCGTTCGCCTCGTAGCCGACCCAGGGGCTGACGGCGAGGTTGAAGGTGCCGCACTCCTTGCCGCCGTCGGCCGGCTTCTCGGCCTCGCCGACCTTCGCGCCCCCGCACGCGGTCAGGGCCAGGGCCAAGGCGGTCAGCACTCCAGCGGTCCGGAGCTTGTTGGTCACCACAGGTTGTCTCCTCTGACTGTTCCTCTGAACTTCCTCGTACGCCGGGCCGCCGCCTGCGTGATCCGGTCGAGCATCACGCCCAGCAGCACGATCGCCAGCCCGGCGGCCAAACCCTTGCCGTACAGCTCGCTCTGCGCGAAGCCGGCGGCCACGTCGTACCCGAGCGCGCCCGCGCCGACCAGACCGCCGACGACGACCATCGACAGCACGTAGATCAGGCCCTGGTTGACTGCGAGGGTGATCGCCCGCCGGGCCACCGGCAGCTGGACCTTGCTGATCACCTGCCAGGTGCTGGAGCCGACCGAGTTCGCCGCTTCGACGGTGGCCACCGGTACGGCGCGGATGCCGTCGGCCACGATCTTCGTCGTCACCGGTACGGCGAACACGACCGCCGCCGCGATCGCGGTGAACCGGCTGGTCCCGAACAGCGCCAGGAACGGCACCAGGTACACGAACGGGGGCATCGTCTGCCCCGCGTCGAGGACCGGCCGGACCCAGCTGTCGACGCGCTGGTTGCGCCCGGTCCAGACGCCGAGGACGATGCCGACAGCAACCACCACGACGGTGGCCAGCAGCGTCGACGCGAGCGTCACCATCGCGTCCTGCCAGACGCCGGTCCCGACCAGGAGCAGCAGGCAGACCGTCGCCGGGAGCGCGGCCCGCCAGCCGCCGAGGATCAGGGCGAGCGCGACGACGACGCCGGTGACCAGCCACCACGGCGAGTCGGTGAGCAGGTCCTGGAGCGGGTTGAGTACGCCGAACGTGACCGCGTCGCGGACGCCGTACGTGAAACCGCCGAAGACGTCCTGCACCCAGGTCGTCACGTCGGCCGCGGCGACGGCGATCCGGGAGCCGACGTTCACGTCGGTGGGGAACTCCGCGGCCCAGACGTAGGTGCGGGAGAACCAGATCGCGACCAGGACGCCGAGCGCGCCGAGGCCGAGCAGGATCTTGCGGCGCAGGCTCGCGATCCGCCACGGCCGGTCGCCGGCGGCGGTGGTCACGCGGTCGAGCACGATGGCCAGGACGACGATCGCCAGGCCCGCGTTGAACGCGACGCCGACGTCGAGCGTCTGCAGCGCCTTGAGCACGGTCTGGCCGAGGCCGGGTGCGTCGATCAGCGCGGCGACGGTGACCATCGAGAGCGCGGCCATGATGGTCTGGTTGATGCCGACCACGACCGTGCTGCGCGACATCGGCAGCAGCACCTTGGCCAGCGTCTGGCCGCGGGTCGAGCCGAGCGACCGGGCCGCTTCGACGCTCTCGGCCGGGACCGAGCGGATCGCGTGCGCGGTCAGCCGGACCACCGGCGGGGCGGCGTAGATCAGTGTCGCGATCGTGGCCGCGGCCGGGCCGATCGCGAAGAAGAGGGTCAGCGGCGCGAGGTACACGAACGTCGGCAGCGTCTGCATCAGGTCGAGGACGAGCGTCGCGACCTTGAAGAAGCGGTCGGACAGCCCGGCCCAGATGCCGAGCGGGATGCCGGCCAGCAGCGCCAGTACGACGGCCGCGATGGTCAGCGAGAGCGTGTCCATGCTCTCCTGCCACAGCCCCTGCAGCCCGAGGAACGTGAACCCGGCCGCGGTCAGCAGCGCGACCTTCCAGTTGCCGAACGCCCAGGCCAGGAACGCCGCCACCGCGACCACGCCGAGCCAGCCGACGACCGGCACCGGCCGCCCGTACGACGGCTGGGCGATCACGCTCTGGAGCAGCACGACGAGCTGGTCGACGACGACCCGGATCGCGTCCGAGACCGCGTTGCCACTGCCGACGACGCCGGCCTGCTCGGTCAGCCAGCGGTGGAACGGCGTCGTGTCCTGCCCGCCGAGGGCGAGCGTGTGCACTCCGCGCAGGACGAACCAGAGCGCGAGCCAGACGACCAGCAGCCCGCCGACGAGCACGAGCTTGCGGGGCTTTCGTACGTGCAATTCCAGAGAACCAGTGATTGAGGCCATGTCAGGCGTCCGCTACGACGGCGAGGATCTCCTCGTCGCCGATCACGCCGAGCAGCTGGCCCTCGGCGACGACCTTCACCGGGCGGTCGGACTCGAGCACCAGCCGGGTCGCCTCGCGGACCAGGACGTCGGGGCCGAGCTCCGGCCCGTCCAGCTGCTCGCCGTCGCGCGGCGGCCGGACGATCCAGCGCAGCGTCAGCACGTCGGCGCGCGGGATGTCCCGGACGAACTCGCGCACGTAGTCGTCCGCTGGTGCGCCGACCAGCTCGTCGCCGGTGCCGAGCTGGACGGCGGCGCCGTCGCGCATCAGCAGGATCCGGTCGCCGAGCTTGAGCGCCTCGGACAGGTCGTGGGTGATGAAGACCATCGTCTTGCCGACCTCGCGGTGCAGCCGGACCACCTCGGTCTGCATCTCGCGGCGGATCAGCGGGTCGAGCGCGGAGAACGGCTCGTCGAAGAGCAGCACGTCGGGGTCGTTGGCCAGCGCGCGGGCCAGGCCGACCCGCTGCTGCATACCGCCGGACAGCTGCTCGGGGTACATGTTCTCGTTCCCGGACAGGCCGACCAGGTCGATCACTTCCTGGGCCCGGCGCTTGCGGTCCGGCTTGCTCTCGCCGCGGACCTCCAGCCCGTACGAGACGTTGTCGATCACCTTGCGGTGCGGGAGCAGGCCGAAGTGCTGGAACACCATCGAGAACTTGCTCCGGCGCAGCGTCCGCAGCCGCTTCTCGTCGGCGGCGCGCAGGTCCTCGCCCTCGAAGATCAGCCGGCCCGCGGTCGGCTCGACCAGCCGGGTCAGGCAGCGGACCAGCGTCGACTTGCCGGAACCGGACAGGCCCATCACCACGAAGACCTCGCCCGGGGCGACGTCGAAGCTCAGGTCGCGGACGGCCGCCGTACAGCCGGTGCGGTCGTAGAGGGTGGCCCGGTTGAGCTCGGCGAGCTCGGGGCGGCGGGGGACGCGGGCGGCCTTCGGGCCGAACACCTTCCACAGCCCCTGGACCGACAGCAGCGCCTCGGACTCCTGCGGTTCGGGGTACTCGAGCTGAGCGGTCACGGCGGTTCACCCTCGGTTCGTCGGAACGGCGACTGTATCGAATGCCCAGTCTCTCGGTGTCGAGTAGTTGCCGGATACATGACGATTGTGCGGTACGCGCCGGACAATCAAACCTGTGTCCGACAGCAGATACACCTACGACAACGCCCAGGAGCACGCCCGCCGCCAGGTCCGGCTGCTCGGTGAGATCCTCGACGGCCACGCCCGCGATGTGCTGTCCGGCGTCGGTCTCCGGCCCGGCTGGCAGTGCCTGGAGATCGGGCCCGGCGCCGGCACGATCACCCAGCTGCTGAGCGAGCAGGTCGGCCCGGACGGGCACGTGACCTCGGTCGATCTCGATCCCCGGTACGTCGAGCCCGGGCCGAACATCGACGTCCGCACCGACGACATCCGCACGATGGATCTGCCCGAGGGCCGGTACGACCTGATCTACGCCCGGCTGGTGCTGATGCACGTGACCGGCCGCGACGACGTCGTACGCCGGCTGGCCGCTGCGTTGCGGCCGGGCGGCGTACTGGTGCTGTCGGACTGGGACTGCACGTGGCGCGACTGGGTCGCGCACACGGCGACGCCGGAGGCGGCTGAGGCGTTCGTCACGCTGCAGGACACGCTGCTCGGGCTGATGGAGTCGAACGGGACCGAGCTGGCCTGGGCCCGCCGCGCGCCGGTGGCGATGCGGGCGGCGGGGCTGGAGGTCGAGACGACGGTGTTCAACAAGCTGTTCGCCGGGGACGAGGCGGGAGCGTTGCTGCAGCACAACAACACGTACCAGTTGCAGGACGCGCTGCTCGGGCGCGGGATGACGATGAAGCAGCTCGATCTGGTCCGGGAGGCGATGGTCGATCCGGAGACGCTGGTCTACACGTACTTGATGTTCAGCTCGGTCGGCCGGAAGGCCTGATCCTCGGCAGGCCGGCGGCCGGCCCGCCGGTCAGCTCGGCTGGTACGGCGGGGCCTCGCCCCAGCCCCAGCGCGGGACCGGCGCCTCCGGCGGCGGGGTCGCGCCGGGCTGGGAGTTGTCCAGCGCGATCCGCGTCCCCCACTCGACGTACGCGACGAACGCCGAGCGGAACTCCGGATCGCTGGGCAGCCCCGCCGAGTCGGCGCTGGCGGCGATCAGCGCCGCCCAGCGAGCGCGCTGCTGCTCGGTGAGCCCGAGATTCAGGTGGTGCGCGAGCATCGACGGGTACCCGCCGAGCTCGTCGGTGTACGTCTTCGGCCCGCCGAACACCTCTCCCAGCCAGAGCGCGACGTGCTCGCGATGCTTCGGGCTCATGTGCGCGAACACCGGCGCGAGCAGCTCGTCCTCGAGCACCCGGTCGTAGAACACCTCGGTCAGCCGCCGCAGCGCCTTCGCGCCACCGGCCCACTCGTACACCGTCGGGGTCGTCATGCCGGTAATCATGTAATCATCCCCGCCGCTCCGACAAGGCATTAACGATCGCGATCTGCACCGGCTCGACCGCGGTCTCACCGTCCTCCAGGTCCCAGAGCACGTTCTGCAGCACCCGTCCGAGCGTCCAGCCGACCGCCCGGTCCCGGTCGAGATCCAGTACGTCGACCAGCAGGTCGAACCGGCGGCGAATCGCCCGCGGCAGGTCGCCGGTCGCGACCAGATCGTCCCAGCGGTTGTTCAGCGCCGGGAACAGTTCGAAACCCGGGTCGCCCGCGAGCGGCTTCGGGTCGATCACCAGCCAGGGCGCCCGATCGGCGGCGAGCACGTTGTCGTAGTGCAGGTCCCAGTGCAGCAGGCGGTCGCCGGGCTCGCCCAACAGCTCAGCGACCCTCGCGGTGCAGCCAAGCGCGAGCTGCTGCTCTGTCCGATCGCCGAGTCGCGGGATCAGACCGGGAGCGTCCTCGACCATCGCGGCGGCCAGGTCTGCGAGCGTTCGGAGATTCTCCGGCGCCGGCGTGCTGCTGAGCCGCGCGAGCAGCCCGGCGAGGATCCGGGTCGCCTCGACGTCGTCCGCGACGGTGCTGAGCGTCTCCGGGCGCAGACGTTCGAGCAGCAGCGTCGCGGACTCGTCGTCGTGGTCGAGGACGCGCACGACGTCGGCGGCGTCCCAGGTCCGGAGCGCGAGGGCCTCGCCGGCGTTCTCGTCGTTGCGGGGCTGGAGTTTGAGGATCGCCGGCTCACCGTCAGTGCGCCGTACCGGCAGGACGAGCGACGCGGCGCCGTGCATCGGAGCGCCGTCGAGGGTCAACTGCCAGCGGCCGAGGTAGTCGGCAGCGATCGACGGGAGCTCCCGCAGCCAGCGCAGGCCGGGCTCGTCGGTGTGGGCGTCGTGCAGCGTTCGCGGGATCGTGAAGTCGGCCATCGGTCAGCACAGTAGGTCGCCCGGGGGTTTGTGTGCTTGGGTTTTCCCGTGAACGGCGAACTGGCGCGACGGCATCGCAAGGTCCAACTGGTCGTGGGCGTGATCTACCTCGGCCTCCCGGTGCTCACACTCGGCGTCAGCCTGGCGACAGCGGGCCTGGCCGGCGCGGTGGTGCCGGCCGTGCTGCTGGTGCTCGGCGGGCTGCTCTTCCCCCGGCAGCGCTTCCGCCCGCAGCGCTGGCGGATGACCGGCGCGTTCTTCGGGGCGATCTCGGCGGTCTACCTGACGCTCGTCCCGGACAACTTCGGGCTGGTGTTCATCCTGCTCGCGGTACTGGTGATCTGGTGGCTGGGCGCGGGTGTCGGCGTCGCGCTCGCGGCGTACGCCGAACGCACGCTGCTCGTCCCGGTCGATCCGGAGCTCGCCGGTACGCCGTACGAGCTGGCCTTCCGGCTGCGCGGCCTGTGGGGCACGACGCTGGTGCTCGGCACCGACACGGTGTCGATCCACACTGTTCCGCGCAAGCTGCGCGGCGCGAACCCGGAGGACCTGCGCCGCACGTACCCATTCACCAAGGTGACAGGCGTGCACGAGGTCGACCTCACCGGCTCCGAGCGCCTGCGCTTCCCGATCCCCGTCGCGGTCGTCCGTACGCCGGGCCCGGCCGTCATCCTCCAGGCCGCCGGCGACGACTGGGTGCTCCCGACCAACCTCGCCCCGACCCTCACCCAGCTCCTGAACCACCGCGTCGAGGACGCGAAGCCGGGTGAGAGTCGCGGCTGAGTTTCAGCCCTTGAACTGAGCGGGTCGCTCCGGGGACGCCTCCGCGAGCGCGGCCCGTACGCCGTCGCTGTCGAAGTCGGTCGTGTAGACCGGCGTCGCCGGCTGCTGCCGCCAGCTCTCCGCGATCGACCCGGCGTCGACCGGGTCGAACCCGAGCTCGTCCACCAGCGCCAGGACCTTCGCCTTGGCGTCGGCGTCGTCCCCCGCGACCGGCAGCGCGATCCGGCCCGCCGTACCGGCCGGAAGTCCGTTGTTCAGCAGGTGATCGGCGTAGATGTTGTTGAACGCCTTCACGACCGGCTGCCCGAGCTGCGCGGACACCCACGCACTCTCCGTCTTGCCCTCGTCCTCGATCCCGGCGATCCGCCCGTCGCGCTGCTGCGGGTAGTAGTTGCCGGTGTCCACGATCACGAACCCCGGCGCCGCTTCGTCGAACACTCCGGCCGGCAGGTCCGGGACCTTGCCCTGCGGGATGGTGACCACCACGATCTCCGCGTCCTGAGCCGCCTGCGTCGCCTCGACCGCGGTCGCGCCGGTCTCCTTCTCCAGGTCACGCAGGGACTCGGGGCCGCGGGAGTTGGCGACGCGCACGTCATGGCCGAGCGCGGTCAGCCGCCGGGTCAGGGTGCCGCCGATGTTGCCGCTTCCGATGATGCCGATCTTCATGGGTAGTTGCTCCTCTCCTTCGCCACAACGCGGGAGAGGCCGCGGATCATCCGGCGCGTTCGGATCAGACCGGAGCCTCGCGGCGTACGGCGTCCTGGCGGTCGCGGCCTTCGAACAGCTGCCGCAGTTCCGGTACGACGATCGCGCGCGGCCCGGCGACCGCGACCCGGTAGGTGCCGATCGCGTGCTCCCGCAGCGACCGCCGGACCTGCCGTCCGTACGCCGTGAGCCGGCCCGGGAGCCATCGGCTGAGCAGGCCGCGCTCGACCAGCGACGCCTTCAGCTCGGCCATCGCGGGCAGGCCGGCGACCGTGGTCAGCAGCGTCGAGAGCGGCAGCCCGGCGGCGGGCAGCGCGGCAACGACCGCGCGCTCCAGCTGGTTGCTGCCGTCGGGGCCGAGGGCCTGGACCTGGCGGCCGGTGAAGCCGATCACGCGGTCGTCGCGCAGCGCGAGGACCGCGACCAGCGCCGCCCGGCGACGGCCGCCGCACAGGTAGGCGGCCTGGGTGAGGTCGAGCGGGTTCTCGGTACGCATCGGGCCCTCCCTGATCGTCGTTCTCACCGGCTCAGACGGGGCGCACGCCGTACTGGTTGCATCGCGTAGCAACCGGTACGGACAGTGATCAGTTGCCTGCGGCTGCGCGCTCCTTGCGCGCGGTCTCCGCCTTCTCCGCCTGCCAGCCGTCCTCGTTCTTGCCGAGCCGCCAGTACCCCGACAGCGACACCCGGTCCCGCGGCAGCCCGCGCTCGGCGAACAGGTTGCGCCGGATCTGGAAGACGAACCCGGCCTCGCCGTGCACGAACGCGTGCACGTCGTCGGACGGGAACTCCAGCCCGGCGACCGCCGCGACCAGCCGCTCGCCACGGCCCTCCGCAGCGCCGGCCCGGTGGAACCAGACCACCTCGACGTCACCCGAGCCGCCGAACTTCTGCTCCTCGGTCGCGTCCTCGACCTCGAGGAACACCTTCGCCGTCGCACCGGCCGGCAGCGCCTCGACCGCCGCACCGATCGCCGGCAGCGCGCTCTCGTCGCCCACCAGCAGATGCCAGCCGGCCGCCTCGTCCGGCGTGTACGCACCGCCCGGCCCGTTGAACCAGAGCTTGTCGCCCGGCTTGGCGTTCGCCGCCCACGGCCCGGCGATCCCCTCGTCACCGTGGTGCACGAAGTCGATCGTCAGCTCCTGCGCGGCCTCGTCCCAGCCGCGGACCGTGTACGTCCGCATCGTCGGCCACTGCTCCGACGGCAGCTGCTCGCGGACCACGCCCATGTCGAGCGGCTCCGGGTACTGCACGCCGTCCTGCAGGAAGAGTAGCTTCACGTACATGTCGGTCATGTCGTTGCCGGTGAACTCGTCACAGCTCAGCACGACCCGGACCATGTGCGGCGTGACCCGCTCGGTCCGGCGGACGACACCGAGCTTGGCACGGCGACTACGGGGTGCGGGGGTGCTCACCAGGGTTCCTCTCGGGCGGACTTAGGTATACCTAACTGACCATAGCGGACCGGTGCAACCCGCCACCGGGACGCGGCCCGCCGTTCACCTGGTGGTTGCCCAGGGCACGCTTGTGGGGACGAGCCTGCGGGGATGGATCCGATCTTCGGTACGCCGCAGCGCCCGGCCGCGCCGGTCACCCGGATCGACGCGAGCGGGCGGCCGCTGTCGCTGGAGCTGCGGGCGCCGGAGCGGAACACGGTGCTGTTCACCGGCGGGCCCGGGATGGGCAAGAGTTTCGAGCTGGACAAGGTGCAGGACTTCGCGCGGGCGAACGGCTGGCCGTGCCTGAAGGTGGAGGCCTCGCCGCGGGAGCCGCTGGAGAGCCGGTTCGTGCGGGCGGCGAACCGGTCGCTCGGCGGGTTGCGCAAGCAGTACGGGTTCCTGGCGCTGCGGAAGCTGAAGAAGACGATCAAGAACCTGACCCAGCGCTCCCGCAACCAGCAGAACGGCGCCGAGGTCCGCGTCGGCGTCGCGCCGGTGCAGCTGGTCGCGAAGCGGCAGTGGGACGCACCGGGCGGGACCGGGCTGGGCTCGACACTCAACGAGCTCGCGACCGAGCTCGGTGACCTGGCCGCGAAGAAGCGCCGGCCAGTGGTGCTGCTGGTCGACAACCTCGACGTCGCCTCCGACCGCGACCTGGCCGCGCTGACCGAGCTGTCGACGCACCTCGAGCGCGCCGGGCGGCCGGTCTACCTGGTCGGGGCAGGCAGCGAGATGGCGATGACTCGGCTGATGGCGGCGTCCGGTGGGCACTCCGGTATCGCGACCGCGGCCGCCAGCCGGTACGACGTACGGGTGTGTGGTCCGCTGTCCGGCGACGAGCTGCGGCCGACGCTGACCGAGCCGCTGCGTCAGGCCGGCATCGCGTACGGCGGGGACGCGATCGACCAGCTGCTGCACGCCTCTGGCGGACACCCCGGCCGGCTGCGCGATTTGTCGGAGAAGGCGGTCGGCCTGATCCGGGACCCGCAGACCGGGCTGACCGCAGACGTCGCGAAGGCGGCGGTCACGCAGGTCAACGCGGACTCCCGCGTCGTCTACCAGGCCGAGTGGAACTCGTGCTCGGACGCCGAGAAGGAACTGCTCGCGAAGACGGCCGCCCGCGGCGCGCGCGGCCTGTCGATGCCGGCCGAGACCCAGGCCGCGGGTCCGGGCAACTGGCCGGCCGTCGACACCGCCCGGCAGATGCTGGTCGCCCGCGGCCTGGTCCGCGAGAACTCCACCGGCGACCGGATCACCGTCGCCGACCCCGGGATGCGCGACTGGGTCGAGATGCGCCTCGGCAAGACGGCGGCCACCGCGGGCGTCGCCCTGCCCGGCTCGGCCACGCCGTCGATCGCTCCCGAACAACGCGTCGGCCGGCACGCGGAAGGCCCGAACACCCGCAGCCGTCAGGTCGGCGGCACGACCTTCACCGTCAACCGTTAGGTCGCGAAGATCTGCGCCTCGTCCGCGAACGCCTTGAACTCCAGGGCGTTGCCGGCCGGGTCGAGCAGGAACATCGTCCACTGCTCGCCGGGCAGCCCCTCGAAGCGCAGGTAGGGGTCGATCACGAACGTCTTGCCGGCCGCCTTGAACCGGTCGGCCAGCGCGTGGAACTCCGGGATCGGCAGGATCAGCCCGAAGTGCGGAACCGGCACGTCGTGACCGTCGACCGGGTTGTGGATGCCCTGCGAACGGCCCGGTGCCAGGTGCGTGACGAACTGGTGGCCGTGCAGGTTCCAGTCGATCCAGGTGTCGGACGACCGGCCGCGGTCGCAGCCGATCACCGCTCCGTAGAACTCGGCGGCCGCGGCCAGGTCGTCGACCGGCATGGCCAGGTGGAAGCGCGGAACAGAAGTCATACCGCCAACCTACGGCCAGATCGACGCGACCCACTCCGGGTGGTCGACGAACGGGTTCCGGTTGTGCTGCCAGTTGTCGTAGATGACCTGGTTGCGGCGCTTCTCGAACGCGTCCGGCGGGTCGGCCTGGCTCCAGGCCTTCAGCACCGACAGCTTCCCGATGTACGGCGCGGAGCCGTTGTTCACCGAGTTGTTCGGCTCCAGGTTCGGGAAGCCGTCGCCGCCCTCGTAGCGGACCGCCATGTAGAAGATCATCCGGGCGACGTCACCGCGGACCGCCGCCCGCGGGGAGAACGAGTCGCCGTCGACCGCGCAGCCCGAGCACTCCGCGACCGTGCCGCCGCCGTTGTCGAAGTCCAGGTTGCCGCGGACGCCGTTCACCGAGACGTCCTCGGGCCGCAGGTGGTGCACGTCGGTCCCCGGTCCGGTCGCGGTGCCGAAGTCGCCGTGCGACTTGGCCCAGACGTGCTCGCGGTTCCAGTCGTTCGGGTTGCCGCCGTTGGTGCTCTTGGCCTGCGAGCGCCCGGAGTACAGCAGGATCACGTTGTTGGCGTTGTTCGGGTCCTGGTCGGTGTCCTTGAGCGCATTCCAGACCTGGTCGTAGCTGAGCTTGGTCTGGTTGCTGATGATCGTGTGCAACGCCGCCTTCAGCGCCGGCCCGGTCTTGCCCGCGGCCCCGGCGTAGTAGTCACCCGGGTCCGGCGGGTCACCCGGGTCGCCCGGGTCCGAGCCGCCGCCACCGCTGAACGCGGTCGCCCCGGTCAGGCCGGCGTGCGAGAAGTACGCCGCCAGCTTGCCGGTCACGGTGATCTTCTGCCCGACCAGCCCCGGGTTCGACTGCAGCCCGTACGCCGAACGGAAGCCGCTCGGGATCTGCACGTACAACATCGAGGAGGTCGCGGTCTGCCCGGCCGAGTCGGCCAGGGCCAGCGCGTAGTCGTTCGGGAAGTTGCTGCGGACCACCGTGTTGGTGGCGGTCGGCTGACCGACGACGTACCCGGAGACGGTGCCGGTGGCGCCGTTCTGCTGCTGGATGGCGGCGGCGACGGTCAGCGTGGCACTGGTCGCGGCCGGCGCCGGGGTGATCCCGAAGCCGATCAGGGCGAGCAGTACGCCGATCAGCACGACCGGACGGGCTTTGCGGATCACTGTCACGGCGGGTCTCCCACGGGGCGGTGTGGAACGGCGTCGCAGGTCAGTCTGCCCCGTCACAGCCGCCGCCGAACGTCGCGCCGCGGAAACCTGTGAGGCCGTAGGGTGACCGCGACATTGCAGGATGTTGCCTTCGAGCGGCGAGCGGCCCCGGAGTTCGGCAGACTGCAGGGGTTCAGCACCCGAGTCTGGGGAGTAACGCATGCGCTTGAAGAGGAGATCGCTGTCGATGGCGATCGCCGCGGTGTCGGTCGGTGCCGGTGGGCTCGCGCTCACCGTCCAGCCGTCGGTGGCCCAGCCACTCGACGTCACCGGTGTCGCGGCACCTTCGGCAGAGGGGGCCGCGCTGGCGGCCGCCCGGGCACAGAAGGAGGCAGCCGCCGCCGAGGCACCCGAGGGGCCGCAGACGGCCCAGGAGAAGAAGTTCAGCCAGGTCGACGACTACGCGACCAGGACCGGCGGCCTGGGCGTGTACTACGACCAGGCGACGGGCAAGTACGTCGTCCGGACGCCGCGTACGGCCAAGGCCCAGGCGGCCCGGTCGGTGCGGGTCGCCGGCGCCGACACCACGGTCCAGCCGAGCCGCACCACGAAGGCGGAGCTGACCTCGATCCGGACCGTGCTGGAGAGCCGGCAGTGGAAGGCCGACGCGAAGAAGTACAGCTACGCCTTCCACTACGACGCACAGCGCGACGCCATGTCGGTGACGACGGACGCGCCGGCCGCGACGATGCAGCCGCTGCTGGCCAAGTACGGGTCGGTGCTGCAGACCAAGCAGGGCGACGTCAGCCGGGACTCCCGGCAGAGCGACCCGGCACCGCACCGCGGTGGCGCGTCGATCACCAACGGCTCGTCGGTCTGCACCAGCGGGTTCACGATCACCTCGACGGCCCGCTACATGGTCACCGCCGGGCACTGCTTCGCACTCGGCCAGCGGGTCTTCTCGACCGGTGGCGAGCAGCTGTGGGGCACCGTCCGGAGCCGGCCGAGCTTCCCGTACTACGACTTCGAAGCGGTCGGCGGCGGGACGTACGGCTCGGTGATCTACCGCGGCGGCGCGGCCGGGACCACCATCCTGGTCAGCGGCGCCTCCGACCCCGCGGTCGGAGCCGCCTACTGCCGCAGCGGGCAGACGACCTACGAGCAGTGCTCGCAGGTCGTCACCAGCCTGCACGGGCAGTTCTGCGACGAGGCCGGCTGCACGGTCGAACTGATCGTCTACCGCGGTCCGGACGGCCAGGGCGGTGACTCCGGCGCACCGCTGTTCCAGTACGTGAACGGCACCGTGCAGATCCGGGGCATGCACATCGCCCACGCCGGCGACGACCAGTACGCCGAGCGGTGGACCACGATCCGGTCCGTCTTCAAGGCGAACATCGCGATCAAGTGATCACTTCAGCTCGACCGTCCAGGGTCCGCCCTGGGCCTCGATCGGCTGGCCGCCGTCGGTCGGGCTGAACAGCTGGGTCGCGTAGAACTGGTAGCTGCCCGGCGCGAGTTTCTCCCCGGCCTGCGTCGTTGCCTCACCGCAACGGCGCAGGCTGACGGTCGAGGTGATGATCTCCCGGCCGCCCGGTACCAGTGTCAGGTTGACCCCTTGGTCCCGGACCGGCGCCGGCGTCGCCACCACCTTGCCCTGCTGGGCCACCGTCAGCGCGGCGCTCTTGCCGATGGTCACCTCCAGCACCTTGTCGGTCGTGTTGGTCACCACGACATCGACCGTGCCGAAGTCGGTCGTCCCGTTGATCGGCTTCACCACCGTCGCGGCGCTCAGCTCCAGCGGCTGCCCGGCCCGCGGCTGCCCACCCGCCGTCCCTCCGCAGTCGCCGATCGCCAGCCCGCTCGCCGCGGCCGGCCCGGCCACCGGGGCGTCCTGCTCGCCGACCAGGTTCGGTACGACGGCGACCGCCGCGACCGCGATCACCGCGGCCGTGCCGAGGCTCGCCGCGCCCGCGACCAGCGCGTTGCGCCGGCGACGGCCCTTGATCCGGCCGGCCACCGCCTGCTCGTCCAGCGTGACGGTCTCCCGGCTCTCGTCCGCCACCGCGCCGAGAAGGTCCTTCAGGTCCTTCGACGTCATTGCACACTCTCCTCTGTCACGCCGAGCTGCGCGGCCAACCTCGATCTCGCATCGGCTAGATGGCGTTTCACCGTGCCCTCGGCGCATCCGAGCTGGTCCGCGATCTCCGGGACCGTGAGGTCCTCGTAGTACCGCAGCACCACACAGGCGCGCTGCTTGGGTGACAGGTCGGACAGTGCGTGGCGGACCGTGTGCGTGGTCGCGTGGTCCTCGGTGCTGGAGTCGGGCTCGACCAGCAGGTGCCTGGTCTCGCGCCACTTCTTCGCCCGCCGCCGGTCGTCGACGTACAGGTTCAGGATCGTGCGGCGCACGTAGGCCTCGAGCTGCTCGATGTCGCTGCCGACGCGGAGCCGGCCGAACACCCGCAGCAGCGCCTCCTGGACCAGGTCGGCGGCGGTCGCCGCGTCCCCGGTCAGCAGGTAGGCGTGACCGCGCAGCGCCGGGCCGCGCACCGCGACCAGCTCGTCGAACGTGCTCTTCCAGTCAGCCACCGGCACCGTCCTTCGGTTTCCCTGTCGCCAAGCTAGACGACGGACAAGTGCGGAGCGTTGGGGGTCGGACCAGGAGTTTCTCCGGTGCCCTCGACGGTGGTGCCGACTTGTAGTTCTTTCAAGTCGGCACCACACCAGACAGTCGGTCGACGCGAGAGTCGAGCGACTGATGCTTGAGTCGGTGGGGCGGGGAAGCGCGATGGTCGGACGACCGCGCTGCACCCGCCCCACCTAGGTGTCCGGGCCCCCATCAGACCCCGGCTGCTACCGGGGTCTGCTCGCCCAGCCACCAGTGAGGCGCTACTGGCGGGCAGCACCTCACCGACCGGTGGGAGGTCGGGCTCAGAGCCCTCCCTCAGGTGGTGGCGTGGTGCGGACGCCGTAACGGACCGTACTCAGTCGGGGACGGAAAGTCCATGGGTCACCGGGGGCCGTCTCACCGTACTGACCATTAACTGTTTCAGCAGCTGATCGTGTCCGCGTGCGCCGTCCCGGCCGACCGGTACGACGCCACCCGCGCGGCCGCCGCCGAGGGGCTCAGGACCTCGTTCTTCGCGTAGTACACCCAATCCGCCGACTGCGCCCAGACGCTGGTGCCGCCGGAGTGGCCGTTCAGGTCGATGAACCACTGGTTGTAGTTCAGCGTCATCGCCTGCCGTGGGTAGACCGTCCGGCCCGCGTCGTCGGTCGTGTGGTCGGCGACCAGCGCGCCGTCGACGTAGTACTTCACGTGCCCGCCGGAGACCGTCGCGACCAGCGTGTGCCAGCCGGCGTGGCTCTGCCGCCGCGCGGTGGTCGCGCGCCAGCCGTCGAAGGGGTCGGCCTGGTAGGTGTTCCAGCTGGTGAAGAAGTTCGTCGCGCTCGTCTCACCCCAGCCGCCGTTCGGCAGGTACTCCGAGATGTCGAGCTCGGAGTAGATCGGGTCCCAGTCGTAGCGCAGCGGCGAGATCGTGTAGAAGGTCTGGTTGACCGTGTCGCCGTCGTTGCCGCTGACCGGGGTGTCGCTGAACTTGAAGCGGGTCGCGTAGGTGCCTTCGAAGAATCGCTGCCGGTTCTGCTGGACCTGGGCGTGCGTCGTACCGCCCGCGGTGCCGTTCGTGGTCGCGCGCAGCTGCAGCGACTTCTGGCCGTCGACGGTCGGGAAGCTGATGTTGCTCGCCGCCCAGGTCGCGCCGCCGACGCCGGGGCCGCCGGCCGACGTACGGATGCTCCAGTCGTGGGCGGTGAACGCGGGGTCGGTGCGGGAGCTGTAGCTGAAGTCGTCGAAGAAGGCTCCGCAGGCGGCGGCCTTCTCCGGGGCAGTCCGGGCTGACGCCGGTACGGCGGCGGTGCCGGCCGCGACGGTCGCCAGGACGGCGACGGCGGCAGCGAGGCGGGATCGAGCCATGGTGAACACCTTTCTCGGGGCGGAGAGGGTGTGACCACTGGGTCACTCCTGGCAATCTGACGCGTTCAACTGGTTAAGTCAAGAGCTTGGATAAACCGTGGTATCGCTCTCAATGGTCGGACCACTGGTAAGGTTTCGGGATGCGACGGACCGAGGCGCGCGACCAACTGCTGGCCCTGATCGACTCCAGCGGACCGGGCCAGGTGCTGCCGTCGGAGCGCAGCCTGAGCGAGTCGCTCGGCGTCTCCCGGCCGACCCTGCGCGCCGCCCTCGACGACCTGGCGCGCGAGGGCCTGGTCGTCCGCGAGCACGGCCGCGGCACGTTCGTCAGCGCCCACAAGATCCACCAGGAGCTCGAACCGACCGAGACCGGCGACTTCGCGCTCCCGCCCGCCGAGGGCAGCCCGTGGCAGAGCCGGCTGATCAGCTTCGCGGTCGAGCCCGCCGGCGCCCGGATGGGCCGCCGGCTGGAGGTCTCACCCGGTGCCGAGCTGCTGTCCGTGGTCCGGCTCCGCCTGGTCGACGCGATCCCGATGTGCGTCGAACGCATTCACCTCCCGGCCGCGCTCGTCCCCGGCATCACCGGCTGCGACTTCGAGACCGGTTCGTTCTACGCCCTGCTCCGCGACCGGTACGGCGTACCGCCGAAGGACGCGGTCCAGGTCACCGAGCCGACCGTCACCGACCACCGCGAGTCCGCCCAGCTCGACGTCCCGCTGCACTCGCCGGCGCTGCTGATCGAGCGCACCACCCGGTCCGCCGAGCGGACCGTCATCGAGTACACCCAGGCCGTCTACCGCGGCGACCGGTACCGGATCACCACCAGATTGACCTTCCCGGACTGAAATCCTGGGCCCTCGGCCGACATAAGAGGGTCATGACGCAGAACAGTCCACCGGACGACGACCGGTTGCAGCGGTTCGAGCGCATCTTCTCGGACTGCTACGACCCCCTGGTCGCCTACCACCTCAGAAGAGTCGCCAACCGCGGCGACGTCGACGACCTGGTCGCCGAGACCTTCCTGGTCGCCTGGCGCCGCCTCGACGACGTACCGGCCGGGCCGGAGGCGCTGCCGTGGTTGTACGCGGTGGCCCGCAACACCCTGGCCAACCACCGCCGCCGGGAGGACCGCCGTACGGCCCTCACCGCGCAACTCCGCGCCGCGCCCCGCTCCCAGCCCTCGTCCACCTCCCCGGAGGCGACGGCCCTCACCGCGGCAGCCTGGAACGAGCTCCCCGACCGGGACCGCGAAGTCCTCGCGCTGATCGCCTGGGAGGGCCTGGACGTCGACCAGGCCGCCGTGGCGCTCAACTGCTCCCGCAACGCCGTCCGCATCCGGCTCCACCGAGCGCGCCGGCGCTTCGAGCGCCTGCTCCGCTCGGAACCAGCCCTCGCCACCCCGCTGGGCGCCGCTCACGAAGGAGGATCGGCATGAACACGATGGACAAGATCCGGGCCCTCGACCCGGTCACCGCTGAAGACGTCCAGCAGGCCACCCGCAACCGCGAGGGCGCCTGGCAGGGTCTGCTCGCGCGCACGTCGCTCGAGGAGCCGAAGGGCGCGGCCGGGTCCGACGAGCTGTCGGCCAGGCGCCGACCGGTCGTCCGCCGCCTCGTTCCGGCGCTCGTCGCCGCGAGCCTGATCGGCGGGATCGCGTTCACGGCGTACGAGCGCTCGGACGACGCGCGCACAGAGGCTCTCAGCCCGGCGCTCTCCTTCGCCACCGAGAAGGACACTCTCAAGATCACCGTCATCGACCTGTACGCCGACACCAAGCGTTTCAACCGCGAGCTCAAGGACCACGGGATCAACTTCGAGCTGAAGCTCCAGCCCGCGACGCCGTCCGTGGTCGGCAAGGAGGCCGCGGCCGGGTTCAGCGACGGCTCGTACGCGCGCTTCGTGACGGTCGGCGAGACGCCGGCCGGTTGCACGATCGGTGGCCCGGCACCGTGCAACATCACGATCGCCGTGAACACTGCCTTCAAGGGAGAGGGAGTCCTCGAGATCGGTCGTCCGCTCCGGCAAGGCGAGGAGCCCCTCTATGCCGGAGACCTCACCGACCGCGGCGAACCGCTGGAGGGCGCCAAGTACAGCGTGCTCCGTGTCGGCGAGGCGAAGGAGATGCTGAAGCAGAAGGGCATGCACATCAGCGGGTACACCGCGGAGTACGACGACCGCAACTTCAGCGAGGAGCGGGACTCCGTCCCCGACACCTGGTACGTCCGTGACGGTTTCCAGCTCGGCGCCGACGACGTCCGGCTGCGGGTCTCCGAGAAGCCGTAGCTGAGGAGCCGGTACGCCGCTGGTTCGGCGTACCGGCTCTTTCGTCAGCCCTTGACCGCCCCCGCCGCAACCCCCGCGGTGACCCGCCCCTGCAGCACCAAGAAGATCAGCAGCACCGGCAGCATGAACAGCGTCGCCGCCGCCATCGTTGCGCCCCAGTCGGTGCCGAACGTGTTGCTGAACGACGAGAGCCACACCGGCAGCGTTCGCTGGTCCTGGTTCTTGATGATCAGCAGGTTCGCGAACGCGAACTCGTTCCACGCGGTGATGAATCCGAACAGCGACGTCGACAGCAATCCCGGCGCGAGCAGCGGGAAGACCACTCGCCGGAACGCCTGGAACTGGTTGCAGCCGTCGACCTGGGCGGCTTCCTCGAGCTCGACCGGGATCGCGTTCAGGAATCCGCGCAGCGTCACGATCGTGAACGGCAGTGTGACCATGAAGTAGATCAGGGTCAGCATGGTGAGCTTGTCGAGCATGTCGGTGTCGCGGGCGATCACGTACATCGGGATCAGCAGCGCCTCCCACGGCGTCATCTGCGCGATGAACACCATCAGGATGAACGCCTGCCGGCCGCGCCACTTCATCCGCGCGACGGCGTACGCCGCCAGGCACGCGACCACCAGCGCCATCAGCACCGCGGACACTGCGACCAGTGCGCTGTTGCGCCAGAACAGCCAGAAGCCGTCGGCGTTCACCGCCGTACTGAAGTGCGTGAAGGTGATGTTGGTCGGGAAGAACGACGGTGTCTCGGCCTGGATGTCCTTGGTCGGCTTGAACGCGGTCAGCACCATCCAGTAGACCGGGAACACCGAGAAGGCGAACACGATCAGCGCCAGCACGTTGAGCGAGATCTTGCGCCCGATCCGCGGCCTCACAGTTGCCCCTCCTCCTTGAACATCTGCCGGAAGTAGGCCAGCAGCGCGACCGCCAGGATCAGCACGGTCACCATCGAGATCGCGGCGCCGAGGTCGTACCGGTTCAGCGACTGCGCGACCTGGAACGCCCAGACCGGCAGCGTCAGTGTCGCGTTACCGGGGCCGCCCTGGCTGATCGCCCAGATCTGCACGAAGCACTTGAAGACCCAGATGATCTCCAGGCACAGGATCAGCCCGAACATCGGCCGCAGGATCGGGAAGGTGATCAGCGTGAACGTCTTCACCCCGCCGGCGCCGTCGATCTGGGCCGACTCCGACAGCTCCTTCGGCACCGTCGTCATCGCGGCGTACAGGGTGAGGGCGGCGAACGGCACCGACTGCCAGACGATCAGCACGACGATGATCGCGAACGTCGAGGTGCCGTTCGCGAACCAGGCGTAGCCGTCGAACTGCTCGAAGCCGAGCGCGACCAGGACCCAGTTCACGACGCCGAGCTGGGACTGGAACAGCCACTGGAACACGGTCGTCGCCGCGATCACCGGGATCGCCCAGGCGACCACGAGACCGCCCATCACGGCCAGCCGCATTCGCTTGCCCAAGGCACCGATCAGTAGGGCGATCAGGGTCGCCAGCACCATGATCAGCGAGACGTTGATCGCGGTGAAGACGAAGGTGCGCAGGACGACCGACCAGAACATCCCGTCGGACAGGATCTGCTGGTAGTTGTCGAACCCGACGAAGTCGGCACCGCCGCGGATCAGCTGGGCGATACCGAACTTCTGGAACGAGATGATCAGGTTGCGGATCAGCGGGTAGACCAGCAGGTACGCCGTACCGAGCACGGTCGGCGCGACCAGCAGGTACGGCAGCAGACGCCCCGGCAGGGAACGCCCCCGCCGCCCGGGGGCCGGCGTACCGGTCCGGGCGGCGGGGGCGTCTTCCGCCGTGCGATCGACGTGGGTGACAGCCACGGCTACTTGGTGTTCAGGGCCTGGGTGATGATCTCGTCGGCCGCCTTCGCGGCGGCCGCCGGGTCACCACCGGTCAGCACCTTGGTCTGGTACTCCTTGATCGGGTTCTTGGCCTCGACCGCGGCCCAGTTCGGCGAGTTCGGGGTCGCCTTGCCGTTGGCGGCCCCGGCGGCCATCGCCGCGACGCCCTCGTCGGCACCGACCGAGCCGGCCAGCCCGGTCCGGTTCGGCACGTACTTCATCGTCTTGGCCAGGTCGGTCTGCCACTGCTCACCGGCGAGTTCCTTGATGAACGTGTACGCCGCGTCCTGCCCGTCGGAGGCCTCCGGGATGATCAGGTCCGAGCCGCCGGTGAAGACCGCGCCCGGCTTGTCGGCGGTCTTGCCCGGGATCGGGAAGAAGCCCAGCTTGTCCTTCAGCGCCGGGTTGGCCTGGGCGATCAGCTCGGCCGCGCCCGGGACCGCGATCATCTGCGCGATCTTGCCCTGCGCGAAGACGTCGGTCTGGGTCGGCTTGGCCTCGTCGGAGTCCTTCGGGCCCTTGCCGAGCGCCTGGATCTGCTTGTAGAAGTCCATTCCCTTGAGCGCCTCGGGGGAGGACAGGCCGCCCTTCCACTGGTCGCCGTCCTTGACCGCCAGGTCGCCGCCCTCGTCCCAGATGAAGCCGGACAGCACGTAGAAGTTCTGGCCCGGCAGGTAGATGCCCTGGTTGCCGCCGGTGTTCAGCTTCGCCGTGGTGGTCAGCCATTCCTCGCGGGTCTTCGGCGGGGTGACGCCGGCCGCCTGGAACAGGTCCTTGCGGTAGACGACCACGCGGTTGGCGGCGTAGTACGGGATGCCGTACTGCTTGCCCTCGTAGTTGCCCGGCCCGGCCAGACCCTCGATCCAGTCGTCACCCTTGAGGTCGGACTTCTTGTCGGACAGGTCCTTGACGCCGCCCGAGGCCGAGTACTGCGCGACCTGGGTGTTGCCGACCTCGATCACGTCCGGCGCGTCCTTGCTGGCCAGCGCACCGATGATCTTCGGCCCGATCCCGTTCCACTCCTGGATCTGGACGTTCGCCTTGACGTCCGGGTGCTTCGCGGCGAAGTCGTCGGTGAAGCGCTTGAGGAAGTCGTCGGAGACGCTGCCCTTCATCAGCCAGACGTCGATCGTGGTCGGGCCGTCGGCGGCGGCGTTGTCGCTGTCGGAGCCGCCACCACAGGCGGCCAGCGTGGTCAGGGAGAGCGCCGCGACCGCGGCCACGGCTAGGGAACGGAACTTCATCGGATCACCTCTGGCGGAGTAGCCGGACCAGGCCCGGCTGACTGGTATGAACCTGTCGTTCAGTGGCAGTGAGAATTGCGGACTCCGCCAGGAGCGTCAATAGTTCAGTAGGTTCCGTTACTAAGTCGTGAGAGCGTGTACTGCGCTGGTTTCGGGCCGATGTGCGCAATTGACAGCGTTATCTGCAGTCTGCGTTGCACGGTGCGCAACAGACCAGTTCGGCCGCTGGTCAGGGATTTACCGGACCAGTTGAATTTTCGGGCAACCGCTTGCTGTTACCTGCCGAACGCAGTGAGTACGGCGGAGGCCGTCGCGGCGTCCTGGACGCCGAGGCCGGTCAGGTCGGCGATCGACCTGTTCTTTGTGCGCGTGAACCCGTCCCGGAGCACTTCGCCGACCGACAGGTCGAGCTCTGGAGCGATCACTCCGGCTCGTACGGCGTTGCCGTAGTCGCCGTGGTCGAGGCACTGGCCGCGATCGTCGGTGACGACGGTCGCGTCTACGAAGACCTCGGCCGGCAGTTCGCCCTTGCCCGGCATGTCGGTGCCGACGCCGGTGATGTGCTCGGCGTCGAGGAAGAGTTCTCGGGGAAGCGGTGAGGTAGCGGGAGTAGTGCTGATCACGCAGCGAGCCCCCATGCCGATGTCAGTTGCTGCACTGACTGCAAGTCCCTTCGCACTCAGTTTGGCAACCAACCGGTCGATTGCTTGCGGGCGCCAGCCCCAGATCCGGAACGTCACCTGCGGCCGGAGCCGGCTGAGCCAGATCGCCTGCAGCCGCGCCTGGTCGCCGGTCCCGAGGATCAGCACCTCCTCGACATCCGCCGGCGCCATCGCGTCCGTGATCAGCGCCCCCGCCGCAGCCGTCCGCCACGCCGTCAGCCGCCCTTCGTCCGCGAGTACGGCGGCCGGCTCGCCCGTGGTCGCGTCGACCACCAGCATCAGCCCGTTGTTCACCGACGCGAACGTGCTCGCGATCTTCACCGTGAAATGCGCCGACCCGTCGACGTACCCGGCCTTCACGTGACAGTCACCCGACGCCCCCGGGAAGTCGAGCACCATCGGGTGCGGCACCTGCGTCCGCCCCTCGGCGTGCGCGATCAGCGCCTCCCGGACCGCACCGAACACCAGCTCCGGCGTCACCACCGACCGGATCTCGTCGATCCCGACCAGCCTCACCGCTTCTCCAACCAGTTGCTCCAGGCATCGATCGCCGGTTCGGGGTCGAGCCGCCCGAGCCCGACCCGGAACCGGTCGGTGGGCGTCGCGGTCAGCTCCGACGAGTAGATGCTCGCCGGCAGCAGCAGGACTCCCGCCTGCTCGACGAGATCGGCACACATCGCTTCGACACCATCCGGACCGGCGTACCGGGGGAAGCAGACGCACCCGCCCTGCGGCGCCTCGAACTCGAACAGCTCCGGATGCTGGCCGAAGAACTCCGCGAAGACCGGGAGATTGCGCGCGACGATGCCGCGATTGCGCTCCAGCAGCCGATCGCGAGCCCGCAGGCCGATCAGCGCGAGGACCTCGCTCGGCGCGGAGTTGCAGATCGAGGTGTAGTGCTTCGCGCGCTCCAGCTTGTCGAGAACGCTTCGGTCGCGGCAGGCGATCCAGCCGATCCGCAGCCCCGGTAGACCGTACGCCTTCGACATCACGTTCAGCGACAGCGCGGTGGCCGACAGATCGGTTGCCTGAGGCAATGACTCCCGATCGAGCTCCAATCCGCGGTAGACCTCATCGCTGAACAGCCTGATCCCCCGCGAGTCGCACAGCTCGACCAGCCTCTTCCAACTCTCCAGATCCGGTACGGCGCCCGTCGGGTTGTTCGGAAAGTTGACCGACACCATCCGCGTGTTCGGCTTCAGGGCTTTCTCGATCGCGTCGATATCCAGCGCCCACCCGTCCTCGGCCCGCAGCGCGACGCCTGACACCTCGCAGGTATCCAGCGGAACCGTCTCCGCCGCCTGGTAGTTCGGCGTCAACACCACAACGTGATCCCCAGGCTCCAGCAGCACCCGCATCGCGAGGTAGATCCCCTCCTCGGCCCCCGCGAAGCACATCACGTCATCCGCCGACACCCCGTCGTACGTGCTCGCAATCTCTTCCCGCAACGCCGGCAGCCCCCGCGTCTCGGTGTACCCGAGCTGCAACTCCTCCCAGCGCTTCCGCCCGTCGTCATCAGCCATCGCGAGCAACTCACCCATCGGCAACGACTGCGCGTCAGACGCGGTCAGATGAAACCGGGCGCTGAACTCCCACCGCGAGAAGTACGTCTCCAACCGAAAATCCGGAAGCATCACTCAGCCACGTCTTTCCGGGCCTCACCCAACAGTTGGTACAGCGCCGACCGACTCACCTTCAACGCCCGAGCCACCGCCGGCACCGACCGCCGCTGACTCAAAACCCCCGCCGTCTCCAGCCGCCCCAGCACCTCGACCCGCTCATCCCGCCCCCACCGCTCGACGGTCACCCCCCGCTCCCGAACGAACTCCCCGACGACGTCGTTCAACGTCTCCATCCAGTCCCGCTCGAACAACACCCGAGGCTGCCCACTCACCGGCGCCGCGAACGCCGCGAGAATCCGCCCGGCCTCCTCGAACGCCGTCCGATCCACGTTGATGCAAAGCACCAACCCGGCCGTCCCATCGGCGCCCCGCAACACCGCACTGACACTCGACAGCCGCCGCCCGTCCGCCAGCGACTTCGGATAGGGCCCGTAGACGTCCCGCCCACTCTCGACGATCTCGTCCAGTTCCCCGAGCAACGAGGGAGCCCCGACCTGCCGCTCCGACAACGCATTCCAGATCGCCACGACGCGATCGGTCGCGGGGTCGTGCAGCACCACCTCGGCATGCGGCGACAGCAGCCGAGCAATCGCCTCCCCGATGGGAGCGAGCCGATCGACCTCGGCCTTGATCTCAGGACTGGACATGCCTTGGACAATACGTCCATGGCAAACAAGATGTCCAGATCCTTCCGGTCTGAGACCATCGCCGCGTGCCGCTGCCGTACGTCCACAAGGTGACGAAGTACGACCCGACCGACTGGAACTCCGAGGGCCGGTACGTCGGGCCAGAGGACGAATCCAGCGACCGCGGGCCGCGGGAGGCGGCGTACCTGGCGGCGGTCGAGGCCTTCGCCCAGGAGAGCGGAGTCACCGAGCTCAGCATCCGGGAGCCGGCCGCCTTCGGCCCGGCGAAGCTCGGGCTGATCGCCGGAGGCAGACTGGCAGGTCTGTCCCTCGCCGAGTACCACGACGGTGCCGTCGTACCGCTCGCGGTCGCCGTCGAGCTGGTGCGAGAGATGCTGCGAGACAACGGGGCCTGGTGCCGCCTCGAGGCCGAGGGCCTGTTCGCGGTCCACATCGGCTGGGATCAGTACATGTACATCGGCAGTCACCTCCCGTGCGACGCGGCCGTCGCGACCGCCGGACAGCTCGGCCTGTTCCCGGTCCGCCTCGACCGTTCCCCCTGGGACGTCGACGACGAACCAGGTCCACCCGCCGACGCCGTGTTCTGGACCCAGGTCGCCGAGCTCGTCGCGTTGCACGGAACAGTCCTGCTCTGCGAGTCCCCGTTCGCGCACCACTCCCGCTGGCACCGGCTGACCACGGGCTTCGAGGTCGCCGACCTCCACCTCGTACCCCGCGCCCGGTTGACCGTCTGGCCCGACCTCTCAACCGACCTCGAAACCGTTCACGCGACCACCGACGACTCGGTCGAGTACGTGTGGGAGAACCAGGCCGGAGTTATCCAGAGCGTCCTGATGCACGACCGGCCCCCAAGGGACTACCCACCCGACGCAGTCGCGGCCGCAGCCATCCCCCTCACGGAACCCGACTACAACCCGCTGCTGAGCGGCGTCCTGGTCGACCCCGACGGCGTACTCCGAGCCCGCTGGCCAGCCTGACCTCACGCCCCGCCCTCGCGGCAGGCGTCAGCCCGCCGCACGAAGCGGGCGAAGCACGCGCACCGAACCCAGGGCGGGTGGGAGCAGGCACCGCGGTGAGCGCCAGCGAACGGAGGAGTCCGTGTGGGGAAACCTAGGCCGGGGTGTCTTGTTTGCGGGCGTGGCGGAGGCCGAGGAGGAGCAGGCCGATGGAGATCGCGCCGACGACGGCGTAGGTGATGCGGCCGCCGAGGCCGTCCCAGGTGGTGTGGAGGGCTACGGCGAGGGCGTACATGCCGGCGAAGCCCGCGAGGTGTTTGCCGGTGGGGTTGACGACGAAGCGCCACAGGCCCCAGCAGGTCAGACCCGTCCAGGCGGCGTGGCCGGCGGGGGAGAGGAGGCCTCGGATGAAGAGGGTTTGTTCGGCGGCGCCGACGTTGCCGCCGGACTGGAGGAGGGCGACGAAGGCGTAGCCCATGGTTTCGAGGACGGCGAAGCCGGTGCCGACGGCGACGCCGATGATGATGCCGCTGCCGATGGAGTGCCGGTAGCGGGTGCCGAAGAAGATCACCAGGATCACCGGGACGACGAGTTTGGCGGCTTCCTCGATCAGGCCGACGCCGACCATCGGGAGGGTGCCGAGGCGCCGCATCGCGTCGTACTCGAGCAGGCCGGCGACGGCGACGCCGACGACTCCGCCGAAGAGCAGGCAGCCGCCGAGGGTGGGGCCGTCGATCAGCCAGCGCCCGGAGCGCCCGGCGGCGAAGGTGACGAAGGTGAGCGGGACCACGAGCGCGCCGAGCAGGATCAGGGTCGGGAAGAGGTTCGGGTTGTTGGTGTCGGTGAGCACCGCGAGCACGGCCAGGTACAGCGCCGCTCCGATCACGAACGTCCCGACCCACGCCCACCGCCGCGCGACCATCTGTGCCGTCATGCGCTGATCCTGCACCTCACCCGGCGTCGCGCACAGCACATGCGCCGGACATGTCTTGTGAACGCTGCGTTACAACGTTGGTGGCGTCCATGCGCCATGTCACACGGAGGGCAGGGATGGACAGGGCACAAAGGCGGCGCGGGACCGCAGACTCCTCAGCACGAGGTGCCTGCCCCTAGCCTCCGAAGGAGTCCGCTCATGTCCTCAAGCAAGCGCCGTGCCGCCATCCTCGCGGCCGCACTCGCCCTGGCCGCCACGTCGAGCCTGACCGCTACCGCGGCACCACCAGGCCCGCCCGGCGCCCAACCGGCCACCACCCAGGCCGGGAAGTCCCAGAAGGTCACGCTGATCACCGGTGACGTCGTCGAGGTGACCGACGCCGGTGCCGGCAAGAAGGCGGCGACGGTGCAGCCGGCACCGGGCCGCGAGCAGGTCGCGTTCCACACCGTCGAGGTCGACGGCGGGCTGCGGGTGCTGCCGAGCGACGTCGTCCCGTACGTGTCGACCGGCATGGTCGACGCCGACCTGTTCGACGTCGACGAGCTGATCGCCGACGGGTTCGGCGACGCGTCCACGCAGTCCCTCCCCCTGATCGTCCGGTACGACGGCGCAACCGCGCGCGTCCAGTCCCTCCCCGGTACGTCGAACGCCCGCGCCCTCCCGTCGATCGGCGGCGCGGCGGTCACCGCGAGCAAGGCCGAGCTCCCCGCCCTCTGGAACTCCCTGAAGCCCGCGACGAAGACCGCGCGCACCCTCGACGAGGGCGTCGCCAAGATCTGGCTCGACGGCAAGGTGAAGCCGGTCCTCGACAAGAGCGTTCCCCAGATCGGCGCCCCCGCCGCCTGGCAGGCCGGGTTCGAGGGCAGCGGCGTCGAGGTCGCTGTGCTCGACACCGGGGTCGACGCGAACCACCCGGACCTGTCCGGCAAGGTGCAGAAGGCGGAGGACTTCTCCGGGAGCCCGACCGGCACCGAGGACCACTTCGGCCACGGCACGCACGTCGCGGCGACGATCGCCGGGACCGGCGCGGGTGCGGGCGGGACCCGGAAGGGTGTCGCGCCGAAGGCGGACCTGCTGGTCGGCAAGGTGCTCGGCGACGACGGTTCGGGGTACGAGTCCTGGATCATCGCCGGGATGGAGTGGGCGGCCGCCGAGGGCGCCAAGGTGGTCAACATGAGCCTGGGTGGTGGCCCGACCGACGGCACCGACCCGCTCAGCCAGGCGGTCAACGACATCACCGCGGCCTCCGGCACCCTGTTCGTCGTGGCCGCCGGCAACGACGGCGCGGACGAGTCGGTCGGCTCGCCGGGTGCGGCCGCGGCCGCGCTGACGGTCGGTGCGGTGGACCGTAACGACGCGCTGGCGGACTTCTCCAGCCGTGGTCCCCGCGTCGGCGACTCCGGCCTGAAGCCCGAGATCACCGCGCCGGGCGTCGACATCGTCGCGGCCCGCGCGGCCGGTACGGCGATGGGCCAGCCGCTCGACAACCTGTACACCGCAGCCTCCGGTACGTCGATGGCCACGCCGCACGTCGCCGGCGCCGCGGCGCTGCTCGCGCAGCAGCACCCGGATTGGAAGGCCGGCCGCCTCAAGGACGCGCTGACCAGCACCGCGAAGACCACCCCCGACCTGAGCGTCTACGCCCAGGGCACCGGCCGGGTCGACGTCGCCCGCGCGGTCACCCAGAAGGTCGACGCGACCGGCGTCGCCGACTTCGGGCTGACCCTCGTCGGCGGCAGCGCCGCCACGCGGACCATCACCTACCGCAACGACACCGCCGCGGCGATCACGCTGAACCTCGCCACGGACATCGACAACCTGGACAGCCACCAGCCGGAGACCGACGCGTTCGGCGTACCGGCGACGGTGACCGTCCCGGCCGGCGGCAGCACCGACGTACAGCTCGCACTGGACCCGGCGAAGCTGGACCGCGGCCTGTTCAGCGGCTGGATCGTCGCCACCGGCGCGAACGGCGTCAGCGTCCGGACCGCGGTCGGCGCGCTCAAGTCGGGCCCGAAGCACAAGGTCACCTTCCGCGGGATCGGTCTCGACGGTCAGCCGACCGCCGTCCCGGTGGTCGCCCTGTACGGCGACAACGCCCGCTCGGACGTGCTGGGCTGGCTGGACGACGGCGAGGTCGCCACCGCCGAGGTCGAGGAGGGCACCTACCTGGTGCACGGCCTGGTCGAGTCCCGGGACGCGCAGGTCGAGAAGGCCACGCTGATCACCGACCCGAACGTGGTGGTCACCGGCGACCGTGAGCTCGTCATCGACGCCCGCAAGGCCGCGCCGATCACCATCCACACCCCGAAGCCGTCCGAGCAACAGGCGGTGCTCAGCTACTACGTGCACCGCGAGTACCCGAACGGCCGCAAGATCACCCACGGCGTGATGCACTTCAGCACGGTCAGCCAGGTGCTGGTGACGCCGACGAAGCCGGTCCAGGGCGGCAGCTACGAGTTCGCCTCGCGCTGGCAGCTGGTCGCGCCGCTGGTGCAGGCGTCGGTGCCGGGGATCTCCGGTCCGATGGACATCAACCTGCTGCACCAGTCGCCGTCGTACGAGGGGAAGAAGCGGTTCAGCCTCGTTGTCCCCGGCCCTGATCTGAAGGGCGTCAAGGGCGCGGTCGCCGTCATCCCGTCGAGCGAGGACGGCTGGGGCAACGGCAGTGAGCAGGACCAGATCGCGGCGGCGGCGAAGGCCGGTGCGGCCGGCATCATCCTCTACCGTCCGGCGGACTGGTCGGCGTGGACGGTCTGGCGCCCGGTCGGCGACCGCGAGCCGATCCCGGCGATGGTCACCACCGCCGCCGACGGCGCGAAGCTGGTCCAGCGGGCCAAGGCCGGTCGCGCGACGATCGACCTGACGCTGACCACCTCGAGCCCGTACCTGTACGACGTGTTCCAGGTGTCGAAGGGCAACGTCCCGGCCAAGATCGACTACCACGTGACCGCGGCGAACAGCGCCCGCGTCAACACGTCGTACGCCGACAACGGCGGCTTCGGCTGGGCCAAGGAGCAGCGGTTCGGCTGGCGCCCGTGGCAGGACTACTCGTGGAACGACTCGCAGCGCTTCGTCGAGACGCCGAAGGTCCGCGAGGAGTGGGTGAGCTCCGGTGACACGCTCTGGCAGCACCGGGTGCACCACCTCTACACGTGGGACACGATGAACCCGCTGCAGGGCGGTATGACCTCGGTGCCGCGCTCGTACAAGACCGGTACGTCGAGCGAGAGCTGGTTCGAGCCGGTGGTCCGTCCGGCCGCCGCGCCGGGCCTGGTGTCGACCCGGACCGCTGACCGGTTCTCGCTGCGGGTGCCGTCGTTCGTGGACGCTGCCGGGCACTACACGCTCGGTGAGACGACCTCCTCCTCCGCAGTGCTGAAGCGGAACGGTGCTGTCGTCGCCGAACTGCCGGACGCGTGGCAGGACGTCACCACGACCAGTGGCGACGCGGCGTACCGGCTGGAGCTCAGCACCGAGCGGCAGGACCCGGAGGGCGAGTGGAACTGGGCGACGAAGACCCAGACCGCGTGGGACTTCCGGTCGAAGAAGGCCGGTGAGGACAAGGCGACGGCGCTGCCGCTGCTGCAGGTCGGGTACGACGTACCGACCGACCTCACCGGGCGGGTGCCGGGCCGGACGCACGTCGTCGGCTTCACCGTGCAGCAGCAGGCCGGGGCTCCGGCAGCGCGGTCGACCTCGCTGCAGGCGGAGGTGTCGTTCGACGAGGGCAAGAGCTGGCGACGGGTCATCGCCGTCGGTGCCTTCGGCCACTACGTCGCCGTCGTCCCGGCGGGCAAGGGCACGGTCTCGCTGCGGGTCTCCGCGGCGGACAGCGCCGGCAACAAGGTCACCCAGACGGTGATCCGGGCCTACGGCCTCAAGTAGGACACGGTGCGGTCCGGGCGACGAGGCCCGGGCCGCACTACAACCACTTCCGCTTGGCCGCCTGGTACGCGAGCCCGGTGCGGGTGTCGACGCCGGCCAGGTCCATCATCCGGTCGAGCCGCCGCTGCACCGTACGACGGCTGATGCCCAGCTGCGACGCGATCGACTTGTCCGGTACGCCGGCCACCATCAGCGACAGCAGGAACCGCTCGGAGCCGTCCAGCCCCTCGCCGCCCTCCTCCGCCTCGTCTGGCTGCAGCTTGACCGGCGTCGCCGCCTCCCAGTGGCTTTCGAACAGCGCCAGCAGCGCATCCAGCAGCTGCCCCCGGCCGATGATCGCCGCGGTCGGCTCCCCGATCGCCGCCTCGTCGTCGCGGACCAGCGGGCAGATCGCGGTGGCCCGGTCCACGATGGCCAGGCGGACCGGCAGCGTCGGCAGCGTCCGGGCCTCCTCGCCCCAGCCGACGCCCTCCGCGATGGTGTCCAGCTCGCCGGGTGTCTCCAGCAGCGCCCGCTCGTAGATGGCCCGGTAGCGGACGCCGCGGCTCAGTGCGCCGTACTCCTCGGTGTTCTCGGCGCCCTGCATCGCCAGCGGGTTGGCCCGGCAGAACCAGAGGATCTCCTCCCGCGCCGACTCCTGCAGGTCACGCAGGCGGTCGCGCAGCGCGTCCGCGCCGACGATCACCTCGACCAGGTGGTGGGCATCCCGGCGGCTCGCGCTGGCGCGGAACTCCTCGCTGAGCGACGCCACGGTCTGCCGAGCCGACTCCAGCGACTCCTGGCGGCGCAGCAGCGTCGTACCGAGCGCTACGTCGGGCGGCAGCGGCCGGAACACCGGGTCGTCGCCCGGCAGCACAGCGACCAGTCCTTTCGCCTGCAGCCGCTGCAGCAGCTCGTCCGCCTCCTGCTGCGGCAGCTCGGCGACCTCCGCCAGCTCGGCAGCCCGCGCCACCGACAGCCCGACCAGCAACCGGTACGCCTGCTCCTCCCGGGCGTCCAGCAACGCACCGTCCATGCCGCCCCACCTCCAGTGCTCGAAGCTCCACCTAAGCAGGCGGTACGGCGCAGTGGCGAGCAGCCCCCGCTCCACATCCGGCACTGCTGCGCCATCCGAAGGCCCTGGCACTCGTGGCACGAGAGTGCCATCACGTTCCGCGCAGCGCGCCGTCACTACCGGTGTACCGCCAGTCGCTCCCCGCCCGAGCCCGTGAAGAGAGATCGCCATGACTGTCACCGACTTCGCCGGAATCCTCGGCCTGGTTGCCGCCGCCGTCCTCGCCGCCTGGATGCTCCTGGGCGCCAACACCACCCCGCACCGCGGCGACCCCCGCCACTCGGCCCCGAACGCCGAACCCCGCCCGGCCCGGCACCGGGCGACCTCAGGAGGCCGGCTGCACCGCCTCTTCCGGTGACTCCACGGCTGGGACGGTGAGCTTGCTGGCGCGGTAGTAGGTCGCTGCGCCGTAGCTGTACATGCCGAGGCCGAGGAGGGCCATGGCGATGATCACCGGCCACTGCCACGGGCCCGGGGCGTACAGGGCGAGGAACCACACCCGGGCGGGGTTGTCGGTGAGCTTGAAGATCGCGGGGACGACCGCCTGCGGGAAGAGCGGGATCGCGCCGAAGCCGAGGCAGAAGAAGGTCAGGTAGCGCTGCCACTTCGGCAGCAACTCCATCTTCGCGGACAGCGTCGACGAGCTCGCCTGGTCGCTGGTCGTGCGGCCGTGCCGGAGCAGGGTGAGGAGCTCCGGCCCGCGCGCGTCCAGCCGGGCAACCGCGAGCTCGCCGAACCACCACCACGCCAGTACGCCGGTCGCCAGGCCCACAGGCAATCCCCACCAGCCGGCAAGCAGCGCGACCACCAGAGCGGGCGCGGCGGCCAGCGAGATCAGCACGAGCATCACGTAGACGAGGCCCATCGCCTCGCCCTCGTTGCCGCCGGTGTTCAGCGGGTTGCCGGAGCGCTTGTGGGCGTCGGTGGTCGGCACGGTGGCGTACACCGAGGCCAGCACGATCAGCCCGGCCGCGCCGCCGAGCAGCGCCGGCAGCAGGCTGACCACGATCGGCCAGGCGTCGGTGCCGGACCACCAGGTGAACAGCACGGTGATCACCACCGCCGGCGGGCCGAAGACGAGCAGGAACGCGCGCTGGCGGGCGCGGATGTCCGGCCGGGCCGAGCCGGGCACCATCAGCGTCGACCAGTACGCCGTACCGTCGGCGCCGTACAGGTTGGCGAACATCGCGCCGCCCATCACCACGGTCGCGGCGCCGGCGTACGGGAGCATGCCCTTCCAGGCGACGGCGAGCGGCATCAGGCAGAAGAAGAGCCCGTAGCCGAACGCGAAGACGACCTGGTGGCCGTAGAGCAGGTCGCGGCTCCAGGTGCGGATCTCCTTCGCGTTGGCCGCGCTGCGGGCGTCGGAACCGGTCAGCGGCCGCCGCGGGCGGACTCCGGCGCGGGTGGCGGTCGTCCGGCGTACGAGCAGGGCGGACCAGGCGACGAACATCGCTCCGGCCAGCGCCACCAGGCCGGCGAGGGCCAGCAACACCTTCAGCCAGTCGCCACGACCGGCGGCCTCGACGGCGACCAGACCCCAGCCAGACGGCGCGATCCGGGCTCCCTGAGCCATCGCGCCCTGCACGTCCGTGGTGATGTACGCCGCGATCAGCGCCCAGCCCTGGGCAGTGAAGGCGAGGATGAACGCGTTGACCAGGGCAGCGAGCACGGCACCCGACCTGACCTGCAGCAGTACGCCGTACACGGCGACAGCGAGCCGGGAGGCCAGCACGAAGCAGAGCAGCTGCAGGAGCAGCGCAGGCACCGACACCAGTACGGCGACCAGCGTCAGCTGCGCGCCGACCACCACCAGGCTGAGCAGCGCCAGCAGGCTCACCACCGGAGCCGCTCCGGCCATCGCGGCCGCCAGGAGCCCACCGGACAACGCCCTGGGCGGCAGCGGCAGCATCGTGAAGTACTCAGGCTTCAAGGTCTCGTCGCCGCCACCCGCGAACAGCGGACCGATCACCCAGCCCAGCATCCAGACCGCGATCGCCACTGCCACCACGTCGTGGTCTCCGCGAGACGCGAGCCACACCGTCCCGCCCGCCAGCACCACACCGACGAAGACGCCGCTGGCGAACCAGCCCGCCTTGCTCTGGTCGCGCAACGAGTGCCGCAGCGCGGCCAGCCGCATCCGGACCAGCGTGCCGCCGGTCGCGACGGTCAGGCCGAGAGCCACGACAACCCCTCCGCGCCGCGCGTCGACGCGCCGACCAGGGCGACGAACGCGTCCTCCAGCGACCCGCCCGCGCGCACCTCCGAAACGGTGCCGGAGGCAACGACCTTCCCGGCGGCGACCACCGCCACCCGGTCGCAGAGCTGCTCGACCAGCGCCATCACGTGGCTCGACATCACCACCGACCCACCACCGGCGATGAACCTGTTCAGGATCGTCCGGATGGTCGCGGCCGAGACCGGATCGACCGCCTCGAACGGCTCGTCGAGCACCAGCAGCCGCGGCGCGTGCAGCAGCGCGACCGCCAGCCCGAGCTTCTTCCGCATGCCGGTGGAGTAGCCGATCACCTGCTTGTCGTCCTCCTGGTCGAGCTCGAGGACCTCCAGCAGCTCCTGCGTCCGGGCTTCCACCTCGGCCCGCTCCAGCCCGCGCAGCAGCCCGAGGTACGTCAGCACCTCACGCCCGGTCAGCCGCTCCGGCATCCCGAGCCCGTCCGGCAGTACGCCGACCAGCGCCTTCGCCCGGACCGGATCAGCCCAGACGTCGACGCCGAAGATCCGCGCCGTCCCGCTGTCCGGCCGCAGCAGCCCGACCGCCATCGACAACGAGGTGGTCTTGCCGGCGCCGTTCGGCCCGAGCATCCCGAAGAACGACCCGCTCGGCACGGTCAGCGCCAGTTCGTCGACGGCTCGCTGGTCCCCGAAGGTCTTGGTGAGCCCAGTCAGCTCGAGTGCGTCCATGGCAGAAGGTATCCCCGGCGCCGGCTCCTGTGACACAGGTCTCGCGGCCCGGAACGGTAAATCTGGGCAAACAAAAAGTCCCGGTCGGGTGAGACCGGGACTTCGGTACTGCTTGTGCGCGAGGGGGGAGTTGAACCCCCACGCCCTTTCGGGCACACGGACCTGAACCGTGCGCGTCTGCCTATTCCGCCACCCGCGCGCTGGCTGTTTCCGGCCTCTCGAAGCGCCATCCCCAACCGAGGGAAAACACTAGCATGCAATCTGACGGACTCTTGCATTGCGGGTTGGGTCGAACCTCCCGATACGATCGATCGTCGTACCAGGTGTGCTCCCCGGCCGTCCGGGGAACACCGCGTACGGCGAGCCTGCCGAGGGCGCCGAACGGCAAGCCCGATGGTTGGTGCCGAAGCAGGGACCAGTCGAGGACCGACTTGGAGGAGGACGCGTGCGACCGCTGCAGCGCTTCGAACGACGCCTGGAGGGCATCGTGAGCGGTGTCTTCGCGCGCGCTTTCAAGGGGGACGTGGAGCCGATCGAGCTGGCCGCCGCGCTCAAGCGTGAGATCGACAACACCGCCCGGATCCTGTCCCGGGACCGCCGGCTGGTGCCGAACCACTTCACCGTCGAGCTCGGCCCGGAGGACTTCGAGCGGCTGAACGCCTACGGCCGCACCCTGAACCACGAGCTCGCCAACGAGCTCCGCGACCACGCGGACATCCAGCGCTACACCTTCTCCGGACCGATCGAGATCGAGTTGACCCAGCAGGACGACCTGCCGACCGGCAAGTTCCGCGTCGTCAGCCAGACGGTCGGGACGCAGCAGCGCTCCCGGCCCCAGCCGCCCCCGCCCCCGCAGGAGTACGACGATCCGTACGCCGGACAGACCGTGATGCAGAGCGCACCCCCGCCGCCCCCGGAGCCGGCGCCGATCCGGCGCGGGCACCCGCAGGTGATGCTGGAGGTGAACGGCCGCCGCCGCCCGGTGAACCCGCCCGGCGTCGTGCTCGGCCGCGGCACCGACGCCGACATCCAGATCAACGACCCCGGGGTGTCGCGCCGGCACGCCGAGATCCGGCTGATGCCGGAAGGCCCGGGCGGGGTCCGGGTGGTGCTGGTCGACCTGGGCTCCACCAACGGCACGCTGGTCAACGGCCGCCGCGCGGCCGAGGCCGAGCTGGTCGACGGATCGACGGTGCGGATCGGGAACACGACGATGACGCTGCGCCTGGCGGACGAGCCGATCGCCCAGCCGCCGAGCAGCGGGTGGTGACCGGACTTCCATGTCGGAACTGACGCTGACCCTGATCAAACTGGGGTTCCTGGCCCTGCTCTGGATGTTCGTCCTGGCGGTGCTGTCCGTGATCCGCTCGGACCTGTTCGGCGCCAAGGTGGACAGCCGCGCGCTGGCCCCGGCCGCGCCGGCGCCCGGCCGGACCCCGAAACCGGCCAAGCCGAACAAGAAGAAGAAGGGCCTGCCCGGTTCGGTGACGATCGCCGACGGGCCGCAGGCCGGGGTCGGTGCGACCCTGCACGAGGACCAGGTGGTGATCGGCCGCGGCTCGGACTGCCAGATCCGCCTGGACGACGACTACTCCTCGACCCGGCACTCGCGGCTGTTCCTGTCCGAGGGCCAGTGGTGGGTCGAGGACCTCGGCTCCACCAACGGCACCTACCTGGACGGCCAGCGCGTGACCCGGCCGGTCCCCGCCGAGATCGGCGGTTCGATCCGGATCGGCCGGACGACGTTGAACATCGCGAAGTAGGCCCGATTCCATGACCTTGTCGCTCGACTACGCCGCACTGTCCGACGTCGGACGGGTCCGCCGCAACAACGAGGACTCCGCGTACGCCGGCCCGAACCTGCTGCTGCTCGCGGACGGGATGGGCGGCGCCGCGGCCGGTGAGGTGGCCAGCGCGGCCGCCGTCCAGGTGATCCGCCGGCTGGACACCACGACGATCACCGGCGAGGACATGATCGAGGCGCTGGCCGGTGCCGTGCACCGCGCCAACGAGCGGCTCTCGGAGCTGGTCGAGGAGGACCCGGAGCGCGAGGGCATGGGTTCCACCGTGACCGCGCTGATGTTCGACGGCCAGCAGCTCGGCCTGGCCCACCTCGGTGACTCGCGCGCCTACCGGATGCGCGACGGCCGGCTGCAGCAGCTCAGCCACGACCACACGTTCGTCCAGTCGCTGGTCGACGAGGGCCGGATCTCCCAGGAGGAGGCCTTCACCCACCCGCACCGGAACCTGATCCTGCGGGTGCTGGACGGCCGTCCCGACTCCGACCCGGACCTGCAGATCCTCGACGTCCAGGCCGGTGACCGGTTGCTGCTGTGCAGCGACGGCCTGCCGGACTACGTGAGCGACGACGTGATCGCGGCCTCGATGGCCGACGGTACGCCGGACTCCGTGGTCGTCGAGCTGATCACGCACGCGCTCGAGGCGGGCTCGAACGACAACGTCACCTGCGTCGTCGCCGACGTGGTGGAGACCGACCCGGCCAGCGGCGACCGCGCGCAGTTGGTCGGCGCCGCGGCCGAGCTGGCCCAGGGCGGGTCCGGCGAGCAGACCATGGTCGTCCGCACCACGGCGGCCGGCGAGGGCGGCGGCGGAGGAGGCGGAGCCGGCGGTCACGTCGACCCCGAGGAGCTCCGGTACGCGCCGCGCCCGCCGAAGCGCTTCCTCTGGCTGCGCCGCCTCGGCGTCGCGGTGGTGGTGCTCGCGATCATCCTCGGCGGCGGCTGGTTCGCCTACAGCTGGACCCAGAAGCAGTACTACGTCGGCACCGACGGCGACTACGTCGCGATCTTCAAGGGTGTCGACGAGCAGATCCCCGGGCTCACGCTGACCCGCGTCTACGAGCAGAAGACGCTGCAGGTCGACAAGCTGCCGACGTACAACCGCGAGCAGGTCGAGGGCAACATCCAGGCCGACGACCTGACCGCCGCGCAGAAGATCGTCGAGGAGCTGCAGCGCGCGGCCGACGAGTGCGCCGCGCAGCAGAAGCCCCCGGTCAAGCCGAGCACCCCGCCGGCCACCGGCCGCCCGGTCACCACTCCGCCGAAGCCTCCGGTCAGCACGCCCGCGTCGACCCCGACCACGCCCGGCAACGGGACGGCCGACCCCGGCGACTGCGACGGGGTCCGATGAGTATCGCGTCCACCTCCGTCATCCAGATCATCCCGCGGACCCGCCGCGGGGTGGAGCTGATGCTGCTGATCATCGCGATCGCGGTCTCGGTCGCGGCATACGTGAACATCGGCCTGACCGTGCAGAACAAGGTCCCGGCCAGCACCGGGTACTACGCCGCCGGGATCGGCCTGCTCGCCCTGATCGCGCACCTGGCGCTGCGCTACCGCGCGCCGTACGCCGACCCGGTGATCCTGCCCTGCGCCGTGCTGCTGAACGGGCTCGGCGTCGCGATGATCCACCGCGTCGACCTCGGCCTGCAGGCCGCCGCCGAAGCCGCCGGCACCAAGCCGCGCGGACCGGCCGCGCCGCAGCAGATCACCTGGACCGCGGTCGGCATCATCCTGTTCCTGGTCGTGATCCTGCTGGTCCGCGACCACCGGCGCCTGCAGGCGTTCACCTACACCGCCGGTCTGGCCGGTCTGGTGCTGCTGGTGCTGCCGCTGATCCCCGGCCTGGGCGCCGACATCAACGGCGCGAAGATCTGGATCCGGCTGGCCGGGATGTCGTTCCAGCCCGGTGAGTTCGCGAAACTCTGCCTGGTCGTCTTCTTCGCCGGCTACCTGGTGGTCAAACGCGACGTGCTGACCCTGGCCGGGCACCGGTTCCTCGGGCTCGACCTGCCCCGGGCCCGCGACCTCGGCCCGATCCTGATCGCCTGGGGCGTCAGCCTCGGCGTCCTGATCTTCGAGAAGGACCTCGGCTCCTCGCTGCTGTTCTTCGGCCTGTTCCTGTTCCTGCTGTACGTCGCGACCGAGCGGGCCGGCTGGCTGATCATCGGTGGCCTGCTGTTCGCCGGCGGCGCGTTCTTCGCCGCGCAGACCTTCAACCACGTGGAGAAGCGGGTCGCGGACTGGCTCGACCCGTTCCACGAGGTCGGCGGCCAGGTCTCGACCGCACTGATGGGCCAGGCCTGGGGCGGGCTGCTCGGCCGCGGCCTCGGCCAGGGCCGGCCGGAGATCCAGCCGCTGCGCTTCTACGGCCAGAGCGACTTCATCATCTCCTCGTTCGGCGAGGAGCTCGGCCTGACCGGGCTGATCGCGATCATCCTGGTCTACACGCTGATCATCGAGCGCGGCCTGCGGACCGCGCTCGGCTGCCGGGACATCTTCGGCAAGCTGCTCGCCACCGGTCTGGCGATGTCGTTCGCGCTGCAGGTTTTCGTGATCGTCGGCGGTGTCACCGGGCTGATCCCGCTGACCGGTCTGGCCACCCCGTTCATGGCGCTCGGCGGGACCGCGCTGATCGCCAACTGGGCGATCATCGCGCTGCTGCTGCGGATCAGCGACCAGGCCCGCCGGCCGCAGACCCCCGCGGCGCCGGTGTCCGACGAGACGATCGCGATGGCGGTGCAGAAGCAGTGAACTCAGCAATCCGGCGGCTCGCCGTGGCCGCGATCGTCCTGATGCTCGCGCTGATGGCGAACTCGACGTACCTGCAGGCGTTCCGGGCCGGCGAGATCAACGGGCGCAACGACAACCGGCGGGTCCGGGACGCGCAGTTCTCGATCGACCGCGGCCCGATCCTGATCGGCAACACCCCGATCGCGGAGTCCAAGCCGTCCAACGACCGCTTCGACTTCCAGCGCAGGTACGCCGTCGGCCCGGAGTACGCGCCGGTCACCGGCTACTACTCGTTCCTGTACGGCCGGCTCGGCATCGAGCTGACCCAGAACTCCCAGCTGAACGGCTCCGACCCGTCGCTGGCCTTCCGCCGGGTGGTCGACGTGATCACCAACCGCAAGCAGCAGGGCGCGGCGGTGGCGCTGACGCTGAACGCGAAGGCGCAGATGGCGGCGTACGCCGGGCTGGCCGGGAAGAAGGGCGCCGCGGTCGCGATCGAGCCGAAGACCGGCAAGATCCTGGCGCTGGTCTCACGGCCGTCGTACGACCCGAACGAGCTGGCCGCGCACGACCTGGACAAGGTCGGGGCGTCGTGGAAGAAGTTCACCGAGGACGAGGACAAGCCGATGTCGAACCGGGCGGCCCGCGAGCTGTACCCGCCGGGGTCGACGTTCAAGCTGGTGACCGCCGCGGCGGCGCTGTCCAGCGGCAAGTACAACCCGGACACCAAGGTCCGGTCGCCCGCCCAGCTCCCGCTGCCGCAGACGACCACCCCGCTGATCAACGAGAACCGGAGCAACTGCGGCGGCAGCGACAACGCGACGCTCACCGTCGCGCTGCGGCTGTCGTGCAACACGGCGTTCGGCTCGGTCGGTCTGGACCTGGGTGCCGACGCACTCCGCGAGCAGGCGGAGAAGTTCGGCTTCGGCGAACGGCAGCTGCCCGAGCTGGGCGCGGTCGCCAGCCAGTTCCCGGCCGACCCGAACCCGCCGCAGACCGCGCAGTCCGCGATCGGCCAGTTCGACGTCCAGGCCACCCCGCTGCAGATGGCGATGGTCGCGGCCGGGATCGCCAACCAGGGCGACGTGATGAAGCCGTACCTGGTGCAGAGCGTCCGGACCGCGGACCTGAAGACCGTCTCGGAGACCAAGCCGGAGTCGCTGCACCAGGCGGTCACGCCGGAGGTCGCGGGCCAGCTGACCCAGATGATGATCGACGTCGTCCAGAACGGCACCGGCAAGCCGGGCCGGATCAGCGGCGTCCAGGTGGCCGGCAAGACCGGTACGGCGCAGACCGCCAAGGACCGCCCGCCGTTCGCCTGGTTCACCGCCTTCGCCCCGGCCAACGACCCCCAGGTCGCGGTCGCGGTGATGATCGAGGACGCGAACGTCCCCCGCGACGACATCGCCGGCGGCAAGCTCGCCGCCCCGATCGCCAAGGACGTGATGGAGGCGGTGCTCGGCCGATGACGACGATGCGGAATGATTCCGTGACGGTGAGTCGAACCAGCGGGGGCTCGCTCGTGGCGTTGGCTACGGTGGGCGAAATGTACGTGTTGTGGCCAGGCAGGATCCGCGCAGGTTGGAAGGCAGAGCAATGACATCGCAGGCACGTCTCGTCGGCGGGCGCTACGAGGAAGGCGAACCGCTGGGACGGGGAGGCATGGCCGACGTCCGTCGGGGCGTCGACAACCGGCTCGGCCGGGCCGTCGCGATCAAGCGGCTCCGGGTGGACCTGGCCAGTGACTCCACCTTCCAGGCCAGGTTCCGGCGTGAGGCGCAGTCCGCGGCCTCGCTGAACCACCCCACCATCGTGTCGGTCTACGACACCGGCGAGGAACCGGACCCGAACGGCTCCGGCATCACCATCCCGTACATCGTGATGGAGCTGGTCACCGGCAAGACGCTGCGCGACCTGATCCGCGAGGGCCGCAAGATCATGCCCGAGCGCGCCCTGGAGATCACCTCCGGTGTGCTCGAGGCGCTCGACTACAGCCACCGGGCCGGGATCGTGCACCGCGACATCAAGCCCGGCAACGTGATGCTGACCCCGCAGGGCCAGGTCAAGGTGATGGACTTCGGCATCGCCCGCGCGGTCGCCGACACCACCTCGGACATGACCCAGACCGCGGCCGTGATCGGTACGGCGCAGTACCTGTCGCCCGAGCAGGCCCGCGGCGAGACCGTGGACGCCCGCTCCGACCTGTACTCCACCGGTTGCCTGCTCTACGAACTGCTCACCGGCCGGCCGCCGTTCGTCGGCGAGTCCCCGGTCTCGGTGGCCTACCAGCACGTCCGGGAGCAACCGGTCCCGCCGTCGTCGTTCGACCCCGACATCCCGCCGGAGGTCGACGCGGTCGTACTCAAGGCGCTGGCCAAGCCGCGCGAGGAGCGCTACCAGAGCGCCGCCGAGATGCGGCAGGACATCCACCGGGTGCTCGCCGGGCAGCAGGTGACCGCGCCGATGGCCGCGGTCGCCGAGACCCGTGCGATGGCGCCGACGGCGGTCGCGCCGGCCGCGGCCACGCAGGCGTACCGGCAGACCCAGTCCGACGACCTGCTGCCGCCGGACGACGGGATGGACGAGGCCGAGGCCGCGCGCGCCCGGCGCAACCGCGGGCTCGCGTACTTCCTGCTCGGGCTCGCGATCGTCGCGGTCGCGGTGCTGGTCTACGTGCTGATCAACAACGGGAACAAGGACAACAACGGCGGCGGTACGCCGGACGTCACCCAGGTCGCGGTGGCGAACGTGGTCGGGCAGAACGTGCAGCAGGCGACGGCGACGCTCGCGGCGCAGGAGCTGAAGCTGACGTCGACCGGCGCGGCGAACCCGACCGTCCCGAAGGGCCAGATCGTCAGCCAGACCCCGCCGGCCGGCCAGCAGGCCGACAAGGGCACGACCGTCTCGGTGGTGGTGTCCAGCGGACCGACGTCGTTCTCGGTGCCGAACGTGATCGGCAAGACCACGAGCGAGGCCCGGCAACTGCTGCGGGACGCACCGGGCGACTTCAAGGTCGCCGAGAAGGTCAACACCGTCGACGACGAGTCCGCGAAGGGCACCGTGCTGGGGCTCGACCCCGACGCCGGCGGCAAGTACCCGAGCGGCCAGACCTTCACGCTGACCGTGTCCAGCGGCTCGGTGAAGGTGGCCGTCCCGGACGTCACCAAGCAGAACCAGGACGACGCGGCGAACGCGCTCAAGGCCGCGGGTTTGCAGGTCGGCTACGAGAACGCGCCACCCGGCTCGAACCAGCCGGAGGGCACGGTCGTGTCGCAGAGCGTCGCGCCGGGCACGAAGGTCGACAAGGGTTCCAAGGTGATCATCCGGATCGCCGGGCCGCAGCAGCCGACCGGCGACCCGACGGACACCCCGACCGGTGACCCGACCGACCCGGAGGACCCGACCGACACCCCGCCGCCGACCATCGGCTTCCCCGGTGGCGGAGGCGCGGTCGCGGGCCGGCTTCCGTAGTACGGACGAAAAGACCGCGGTACCCGAGGTCGGGGTACCGCGGTCTTTTGTTGTTCGTCAGCTGACGACGGGCGCCATGCCTGCCGAGCGGGCGACCGCGTCCGGGTCGCCGCAGATCGACAGCCAGTTGGCGAGCATCCGGTGGCCGCCCTCGGTGAGCACGGACTCGGGGTGGAACTGGACGCCCTCGACCGCGACGTCCTTGTGCCGGGCGGCCATGATCACGCCGGCCTCGGTGCGGGCGGTCACCTGGAGCACGTCCGGGACGCTGTCCTGGACGATCGCGAGCGAGTGGTATCGGGTCGCGGTGAACGGCGACGGCAGCCCGGCCAGCACGCCGGCGCCCTCGTGGAACACCTGGCTGGTCTTGCCGTGCAGCAGCTCGTCGGCGCGGCCGACGACACCGCCGTACGCGACGCCGATCGCCTGCAGCCCGAGGCAGACGCCGAAGATCGGGACCTGGCCGCCGGCCTGCTTGACGATGTCGACGCAGGCACCGGCCTCCTCAGGCGTGCCCGGGCCGGGCGACAGCAGGACACCGTCGTACGCCGTGGCCTGCTCGGGGGTCACCTCGTCGTTGCGCAGGACCGTGGTGTCGGCCTGCAGCTGCTGCAGGTATTGCACCAGGTTGTAGACGAAGGAGTCGTAGTTGTCGACGACGAGGATGCGCGGCATGACAGGAGTTTACGGGCGAAGTCAGCGGCCGGTGCTGGACGGGCTCACCGTGGGCGTCTTGGCGAAGCCGGGCACCGTCGCACTCTGCAGGTCCAGCGTCCCCTCGTACGCCGGCATCGCGATGTTCGACTGGTTCTTCACCTCGTACCCGAGCTGGAACTTCACCACGTAGTCCTGCAGGTTCTCGATGTACTTCGAGTCGTCCAGCGACTGCTGCAGCTTGCGGCGGTCGCCGATCGCGGTGATCCGGTACGGCGGCAGGTACGGCACGCCGTGCAGGACGACCGAGTTCCCCACGCACTTGATCCCGGTGGTCGAGATCACCCGGTGGTCCTGGATCGAGATCGCGTCCGCGCCGCCGGCCCAGAGCGCGTTCACCACGGCCTGGATGTCCTGCTGGTGGATCACCAGCCAGTCGGCGTCGACGTCCGGGTTGTCCTTGACCACCTCGGGCGGCGCGTCCTTCAGCGTCACGGTCAGCCCGGGCCCGGTCACCGGTGTCGTCCCGACCGCGACCGACAGCTCCTCGAGCTGCTTGGTCAGCTTGGGCGGGAACGAGCCCTGCTGGGCGCGCAGCTTGTCGATGTCACCGCTCAGCGCGGCGTGCTGCTTGGTCAGGCTGGCGCTGCGCCGGCTCTGTTCCTCGACGAGGCCGGCGAGCGTAGTGTTGCGACTGGGACGGAGGTCGGTGCCCCGCGCGTTGGTGGCACTGGTCGCGAACAGCAGCCCGGCGCACAGCAGCGCCACCGGCGCACCCGCGCGCCAGAGCGAAAAACGCCGCCACCTGCTCACGTGACCCCCATGCTCCCGTCTGCACTACGCTAACCGAGGCCAGACCCGTCGGTGTGGCTGGTGGCAGCCTCGCGAACCGAGGGACCACCACTCACCTTAGTGTCCGCTACAAGGAGCCCAAGTCGTGCCCGAGTCGAGCAGTCGCGAAAAGAAGAAGAAGTCGGCCGCGGAGAAGCCGCAGAAGACTCCGAAGAAGCCCCGCACCTCCAGCCGCCCGTGGGTCGCGCCGCTGATGCTCGGCTGCTGGCTGCTCGGGCTGATCTGGCTGGTGGTCTTCTACGTGGCGGGTCAGGACATCCCGTTCATGAACGACCTGGGCAACTGGAACCTGCTGATCGGCATGGGTCTGATCGCGGTCGGGTTCGTCGTCTCCACACAGTGGATCTGAGCCGTCCGACCCGAAGTTATCCACATCGGTATCCCCAGCTGTGCACAGCTTTCGGTGGACTTCTCCCCAGGTTTTCCCCGGGTTGTGCACAGTTTCAGGCCGAAAAAGAGCCAAATCTGTGGATTGTTGAGGTTTGATCACCATGTTGTCCACAACTGGGGAAGACGGCTTCCCGGTCCCGGCGGAGCATCGCGCGCTGCAGGTCGAAGAGCTCGTCGGACGGCTCCAGGCCTAGCTCCTCACGCAGCACCCGCGCCGCCCGGGACCAGGTCCGCAGCGCGCCGGCGACGTCGCCGGCCAGGTAGCGGGCCCGGACCAGGTTGGCGTGCGCCCGCTCCCGGAAGGGCGCGGCCCGCAGCACGTCGTTGAGGTCCGGCACCACCTCGGTGGTCCGCCCGAGCAACAACCCCACCTCGGCGCGCCGCTCACAGACCGTCAGCCGCAGCTCGTCCAGCGGCGCCACCCGCCGCCGGAACCGGTCCGACGCGGTGCAGTCCTGCCCGACCGGCCCGCGCCACAGCTCGAGCGCTGTGGACAACGTCCGCTCCGCTTCGTCGTACCGGCCGTCCGCCCGCTCCGCGTCCCCTCGTACGGCGAGCCCGCGGAAGACCGCCAGGTCCAGCTCCTCCGGCTCGGCCCGCAGGCAGTAGCCGGCTCCGCCGTCGGTCCGGACGGTGACGAGCCGGTCCTGCAGGCTCGGGGAGATCGCGCCGAGCTGCCGCCGCAGGCGGGTGACGTGCAGCCGGAGGTTGTTCTGCGCGGAGCGCGGTGGCCGGTCCCACAAGGCCTCGAGCAGCTGCTGCACCGGGACGACCCGTCCTTCGGCCAGCATCAGCGCCGCCAGGACGCCGCGGACGGGGGCCGACGAGACCTCCGCGACGCGGCCTCCTGCTTCCACTTCCACTCGCCCGAGCATGCGGAAACGCACCAGGTGCCCCCCTTGGATCCGACCGGTTGCAGACGTCCCCCGACGCCGGTGATCTCAACGCGTCCACTCTGCGCCACGGAGGGTGACGAGCGCCAGCCTTTTCTCCCTGGTGACAACGATCGCCAGGTGACCCTCGGCCGGTCCCCATGCGGAAGTCATGCCGGCCGGATGCGGCCGGCTCCTAGGTTCGGCGCCGTGGCGATCGCCACGAACCGCTGACCGAAGGAGACGGCAGATGCGAAACCTGACTGTGCTGACCGACAAGCTGGTCGGACTGGTGGTGCCGAAGGTGACCGCCGAGGCGCAGGCCCAGGCCTGTTACGAGGTCCGCAGCTACTGCGACCCGGACTGCTCGTTCTGGTGGTGGCGCCGGGCGCACATCATCTCGTGCAACGGCGTCCAGCACATCGAGTTCGAGTGCTGCGGCTGCGGCTGCTGATCACCGCACGGTGAAGGCCGGGTGCCGCGCCCTACGGAACAGGGCGCGGCACCCGGTGCCCGCATCGTAGCCATCCGGAAGGTGCTGCCGTGTCCCGCTACGTCCTGCTCTGCTGCCAGTTCCTGTTCGGTGCCGCCTTCGCGGTCTCGCTCTGGTCCAAGGTCCGCAACCGCCGTGCGTACGCCGAGTTCGCCGCCGCGATCCCGCAGCTCGCGCCGTGGGCTCCGGCCCGCCTGGCCGGTCCCGGCGTCGTGCTCGCCGAGGCCGCGATCGTGGGCCTGGTCGTCGTACCGGCGTGGGCTCCGGCCGGGTTCGCGCTGGCGACCGCGCTGCTCGCCGCCTTCACCGTGGCGATCGCCGGCACCGTACGCCGTCAGCGCGCGGTCACCTGCCAGTGCTTCGGCACGTCCACGACCCCGGTCGGGCCCGCCCACCTGATCCGCAACGGCGCCCTGCTGCTCTTCGCGGTCGCCGGCCTGCTGACCGGTCTGGCCGCGGACCCGGGCCCGGTCGTCCCGGGGATCCTCGCGGCCGCTGCCCTCACCGGGCTGGTCGCCGCCGCCGTGGTGGTGCTGACCGACCAGATCGCAGAACTCTTCCGCTCGACCGTCTAGCTCGCAGGAGGTATCCCAGATGTCCGTCGCACTCGCTGTCGCCGTCCTGGCCGGACTGCTCAGCACCCTGAACCTGGCCCTGACCGTCGGGATCGTCCGGCGCCTCCGCGAGCAGGCTGCCCAGCCGGCCTCCGCACCGAAGCCGATCACCGTGAAGGTGATGGCCCAGCCCGGCGACCGCCCGCAGCCCTTCACCGCGGTCACCACCGACGGCGAGAGCGTCGACCAGTCGCTGCTCACCGGTGGGCGGACGCTGGTCGGCTTCATGGCCAACGGCTGCTCGTCCTGCGAGGAGCGGCGCCCGGAGTTCATCCAGTTCGCGCAGCGGTTCGCCGGCGGTCGCGACCGGGTCCTGGTCACCGTGGTCACCAACACCGAGGACGTCTCGGCCGAGGTCGGGATGCTGGCGCCGGTCGCGCGCGTCGTCCTGCAGGACCGGCCGGGGACCGAGGTGGCGGCCGCGTTCGGGGTCACCGGCTACCCGGCCTTCGCGGTCCTCGACGCCGACGGCACGGTGATCACCTCCGGCACCTCGGTCCAGGACCTCGACCTCACCCCGGCCCTCGTGGGGCTGTGATGCGCGGGATCGGCCAGGCTCTGCGGCTGACCTGGCAGACCAGCCGCCTGCTGACCTGCGGGTACGTCGTCGTCGCGCTGCTCGGAGCGCTGCCCGCGCTGGTCACCGCCTGGCTGACCAAGGACCTGATCGACACCCTCACCGCCGGTGGCGCGCAGACCGGCGAGGTGGTCCGGATCGGTCTCGCGCTGGCCGGCTCCGGTCTCCTGGTCGCGCTGCTGCCGGTGCTGACGATGTTCGTCCAGAAGGAGACCGAACGCCGCGTAGGCCTGGTCGCGCAGGACCAGCTCTTCCGCGCCACCGAGCGGTTCACCGGCATGGTCCGCTTCGAGGACCCGGCCTTCCTGGACAAGCTCCGGCTCGCTCAGCAGTACGGCGGCGCGACCCCGGGCGTGGTCGTCGGCACCACCCTGTCGACGGCGCGGACCGGGCTGACCGCGATCGGCTTCCTCGGTTCGCTGCTCATCCTGTCGCCCTGGCTGCCGGTGCTGGTGCTGGCGTCCGCCGTACCGGTGCTGCTGGCCGAGTTGTCGGTTGCCCGCCGCCGGGCGGCGTTGCAGGGGAGGCTCGGGCCGGTCGAGCGGCGTGAGTTCTTCTACCGCGAGCTGCTGACCAACGTGCAGGCCGCCAAGGAGATCCGCCTGTTCGGGATCGGGACCTTTCTGCGCGACCGGATGTCGGCCGAGCGCCGGCACGCGAACCGGCGGCTGACCCGGATGGACCTGCGGGACACCGCGATCCAGACCGGTACCGGCCTGCTGACCACGCTCTTCACCGGCGCCGCGCTGCTCTGGTCGCTGGCGGCCGTGCTCGCGGGCCGGATCTCGATCGGCGACATCTCGCTGCTGATCGCGGCGATCGCCGGGGTCCAGACCGCCGTGGTCGGCCTGTTGCGCGACGTCGGCAACGCGCACCGGCAGCTGCTGCTGTTCCGCAACTACCTGGACGTCGTCGGCAGCGAGCCGGACCTGCCGGTCCCGGCGAACCCGCTGCCGGTGCCCGCACTGCGCGGCACGATCGAGTTCGACGACGTGTGGTTCCGCTACGGCCCGGACCAACCGTGGGTGCTGAGCGGGGTGACCCTGCGGATCGCCGTCGGCGAGACTGTCGGCCTGGTCGGGCGCAACGGAGCCGGCAAGAGCACGCTGATCAAGCTGCTCTGCCGGATGTACGACCCGGTCCGCGGCGCGGTCCGGTGGGACGGCGTCGACCTGCGGCAACTGGACCCGGTCGAGCTGCGCCGCCGGATCGGCGCGGTGTTCCAGGACTACATGACCTACGACCTGACCGCGGCCGAGAACATCGGGATCGGCGACCTGGACCGGATCACCGACCCGGCCGCCGTCGAGGCCGCCGGGCGCCGGGCCGGGGCGCACGACTTCGTCACCGCGCTGCCCGACGGGTACGGCACGCTGCTCAGCCGGGTCTTCTTCCAGGGCGACGATCCGGACAACCCGATCGCCGGAGTGACGCTGTCCGGTGGCCAGTGGCAACGACTGGCGATCGCTCGCGCGTACGCCCGCGACAATCACGACCTGGTCATCCTCGACGAGCCGAGCTCGGGCCTCGACGCCGAGGCCGAGGCGGCCGTCCACCAGGGACTGGCCGAGCACCGCGCCGACCGGACCAGCCTGCTGATCTCGCACCGCCTCGGTTCACTCCGTACGGCGGACCACCTCGTCGTCCTGGACGACGGCCGGGTCATCGAGCAGGGCGACCACGCCACGCTGATCCGCCGGCAGGGGCTGTACGCGCACCTGTTCGCGCTGCAGGCGGAGGGCTATCAGGACCTCGTGCAGGAGGCGTCGTGATCGTGGCGACCGCTGTGCTGATGCTGCTGCTGGCCGCTACGTTGGTGTGGGTACGCCGGACCTGGCTGCGGGTGACCGTGGTCGGGCCGAGCATGCTGCCGACGTACCGGCCCGATGACCAGGTGCTGACCCGCAAGGTGCGGGCGGGCCGGATCCGGGCCGGGGAGGTCGTGGTCTTCGAAGGGCCGGCGGCCGACGAGGAGCACGCGGCGGCGCTGCTCGACCAGTTCGTCCGCGACTACGCGGTCGTCGAGCGCCGGCCGCTCGCGGCCGCGCCGCCGGAGCGGGTCCGGCGGCGGATGATCAAGCGGGTCGCGGCGGTGCCGGGGGAACGCCTGCCGTTCGACGTACCGGGGTATCCGGCGGGTTCGATCGTTCCGGCCGGAAGCCTGGCCGTTGCCGGGGACAACGCGGCAGCGAGCGTCGACTCCCGGCAGTACGGCTTCATCAACTTCGACCAGGTGGTCGGGCGGGCGAAGGTCAGCTGAGTACGCCGGCCAACTGCTGGTCGAAGTCGGCCGGGAAGGTGTGGGCGAGGTCCGGCAGGACGGTGACGGTCAGGCCGTAGGTGTCGAGGTGGGCGTCGGTGACGACGTCGAGCAGGTCGTCGTCGGCGCCGATCCAGATCGTTGCCGGGGACAACTTATTGGTGGTGGCAGCCGGAAGGGTGCGCAGCGCGGGCGCGAGCGCGAGGACGCCGGCCGGAGGCTGGGGCAGGCCGGTGAGCGCCCAGTCGACGGCGACTCGTCCGCCGGCGGAGAACCCGGCGGCGATCAGCGGCAGACCTTCGAGCTCGGCGGGCAGGTGCGTCAGCGCGCGAGCGACGTCGGCGCGAGCGGCCTCGGGGTCGGGCCAGGTGCGGTACATCGGGGACATCAGCTGCGAGGACTCGACGCAGACCAGCGCACAGCCGAGGTCGAGCACCGGAGCCCAGTCCCGTGCCGCGTGAGCAGCCCGCTGGCCGGCCCCATGAAGGGCAACGACCACCTGAACACATTCTCCAGCAGGTAGTTGGATCAGTGGGGGTGTGGGATCTGCTGAACGACGTTGCCGACTCGTGGTGACGAGCTGCTGAAATTCCGGGCGCTGCTGGAGCGCGGCCAAGTCGTCGTCCTCGGTGAGGATCGACTCCTCCCACCAGCCGCCGTCCGCAACTGCGCGCTGGAGAACGGCCAGCGCCTCGTCCGGGCGATCGAGCGAGCCGAGCAGACACGCGCGCAGGTGCGCGAGCTCGGCCGACCACGGGGTCAGGTCCTCGGCGGCATCCATCAGCGCGAGCGCGTCGGCGGCGCGGTCGGCGTCGTACAGGGCGGCGACCTCGTCGGTCAGGGCGTCGTAGCGGTCCTCGGCAGCATTCACGGACGCATCCTCGCAGGCCGCTGAGAAATCTACGCAGACATATACGTAGACACCTACGTAGGGCATATGTATAGTTCTACGTAGAAGGAGAGAGCACATGCCGAACAAGACGATCTACGTGTCCGACGACGACCTCGCGCTCTACAAGCGCGCGCAGGAGATCGCCGGCAACCTGTCCTCCGCGATCTCGACCGCGCTCCGGCGCTACGTCGAGATGGAGGAAGGCCGGCTCGAGGGGTACGACGAGATCACCGTGCGGGTCGGCCGGGGCGCCGGCCGCAAGCAGCGGTTCTCCGGGGTCCTGCTGGCCGAGGGCGGCCGGTCGAGCAAGGACGGCTACGAGGCCTTCAAGGTCTACCGCAGCCGGACCGGCAAGTTCGTCCTGCACGCCGACCGGCGCGACCAGTACAAGCAGGGCTCGACCAAGCCCGCGGCCACCGACGACGGCGGCTGGCGGAGCTGGATCGGGACCCTCGGCCTGCTCGACTCGTCCTGGAGCATGGCACAGGGCGAAGCGACGCTGTACGTCGTGGAGACCGTCGCCGAGCTGCGCGAGCTGATCCCCGAGGACCTCTACGTCCTGGTCGAGGAGGCGGCGAACCAGCCCGCCGTCGAGGACCTCGACATCTGATCCCGCCGCACTGACCAACTCCACAGCACCACCTGCTCCGGCGGCCGCGGGCCGTCCGGTCTGATTCGCACACCCTCCTTCCGACTCCCCACCCCTTCGGCGGCGCGAGCCTGCCCAAAAACCGAACGAGGAACCATGAACCCAGCGATCGAGGTCCGCGGGCTGCACAAGTCCTACGGCGACCAGACCGTGCTCGACGGCATCGACCTGACCGTTGCCGAAGGCACCATTTTCTCGCTGCTCGGCCCGAACGGCGCCGGCAAGACCACCGTGGTGAACATCCTGTCCACGTTGATCACCGCCGACGCCGGCCAGGTCCGGGTCGGCGGCGTCGAGCTGGCCGGCGCGCCGGACACGGTCCGGGCCGCCATCGGGGTCACCGGTCAGTTCTCCGCGGTCGACGGGCTGCTCACCGGCGAGGAGAACCTCTGGCTGATGGCCGACCTGCACCACCTCGGCAAGGCCGCCGGGCGGCGCCGGGCGACCGAGCTGCTGGAGCAGTTCGACCTGGTCGAGGCCGGGCAGAAGACCGCGATGTCGTACTCCGGCGGCATGAAGCGCCGCCTCGACCTGGCGATGACGCTGGTCGGCGACCCGCGGATCATCTTCCTGGACGAGCCGACCACCGGGCTCGACCCGCGCAGCCGGCACAGCATGTGGCAGATCATCCGGCAGCTGGTCGCCGGCGGCGTCACGGTCTTCCTCACCACGCAGTACCTGGAGGAGGCCGACCAGCTGGCCGACCGGATCGCTGTGCTCGACCACGGCAAGCTGGTCGCCCAGGGCACGCCGGAGGAACTGAAGCGGCTCGTCCCCGGCGGCCACGTCCGGCTCCGCTTCACCGCGCCCGACGAGCTCGACCTGGCCGCGGGCGTGCTGCCGGCCGGCGTACCGGACCACAGCGCGCTGGTCCTGCAGGTCCCGAACGACGGCAGCGTGCAGTCCCTGCGCCAACTGCTCGACCGGATCAACGACGCCTCGCTCGAGGTCGACGAACTGACCGTGCACACCCCCGACCTGGACGACGTCTTCTTCGCCGTCACCGGCCACCCCACCGACGAGAAAGTGACGACCCGATGAGCACCACGACCCTGCACCCGCTGGCCGACACCGCCACCATGCTGCGCCGCAACCTGCGGCACCAGCAGCGCTACCCCTCGATGACGCTGAGCACGCTGGTCAGCCCGGTGATCATGCTGCTGCTGTTCGGCCTGGTCTTCGGCAAGACCTTCCAGGCCGGGATCGGCGGCAACGGCTTCGACTACCTCGACTTCCTGGTTCCCGGGCTGCTGCTGGTCACGATCGGCTCCGGCACCGTCTCGACCGCGGTCGCGGTCTGCACGGACATGACCGAGGGCATCGTGGCCCGGTTCCGGACGATGGCGGTCTTCCGGCCGGCCGTCCTCACCGGGCACGTGATCGGCAGTCTGCTGCAGACGCTCGTCAGCGTCGCGCTGCTGATCGGCGTCGGCCTGCTGATGGGCTTCCGCCCGACGGCGACGTTCGGTGAGTGGCTGCTCGCGACCGCCCTGATCGCCGGTACGGCGATCGGCCTGACCTGGCTGTCGGTCGCGCTCGGCCTGACCTCGAAGACGCCCGAGGCCGCCAGCAACATCGTCCTGCCGTTCAGCCTGATCCTGCCCTTCCTGAGCAGCACGTTCGTGCCGATCGACTCGATGCCGGCCGGGCTGCGCTGGTTCGCGGAGTACCAGCCCTACACGCCGATCATCGAGACGCTGCGCGGCCTGCTGATCGGTACGCCGTACAGCGGGACCGACGCCTGGCTCGCCGGGGTCTGGTGCGTCGCGATCACGATCGGCGGCTACCTCTGGTCGCGGCGCCTCTACAACCGGGGAACAGCGGCCTGACCTGCAGAAAGGCCAGGTTTTGAGCACTCGCTCAAAACCTGGTCTATGCTGCGTTCATGACCACTCCCGAGCAACCGCCGCCCCAGGTCGCCTGGACCAAGCGGCTCCCCGCCCTGCTGATCGTCGGCGCGGCCGCCGTCCTGGCCCCGCTGACCCTGATCCAGACCGGCCGCCTCGACACCGCCGCGCTGTTCGTCGGCGCACCGCTCGCGATCGCCGTCGTGATCGCCCTGCTGCCGCCCGCGAAGAGCCTGCACGGGCTGACCTTCCGGGTCGTGACGTTCGCGCTGATGATCACGTCGGCGTTCCTGCACGAGGGGGCGGCGTGCGTGCTGATGGCGGCGCCGCTGGTGTACGGCGTCGCGCACTTCGTGGCGGAGGTGGTGCGGCAGTCGCGGATCCGGCAGGCGGGCCGGCGATATCAGGCGGCGCTGGCGATCTTCCCGCTGCTGGTCGCCGGGCTGGAGGGGACGGCGTACCGGGTGGATCCGGTGCAGCGGGTGAGCGTCGAGCGGGTGGTGGCGATGACGCCGGCCCAGGTCGACAGCCGGCTCGCGGAAGGGCCGGACTTCTCGGCGGCTCGGCCGTTCTTGCTGAGGCTGACCGGGTATCCGACGCCGGAGGTGGCGACCGGGTCGGGACTCCAGGTCGGGAGCGAGTGGTTGTTCTCGTTGGGTGGCGACCCGATCGCGACCAGGGTGACCGCGCACGATCGCTTCCGGACCGAGTTCGCGGTGGTGGCGGATCAGTCGAAGACGCAGCGGTGGTTGCACTGGGAGGCCGCGACGGTCGAGCTGTCCCCGCGGCCGGACGGGACGACGAAGGTCAAGCTGACCGTCGAGTTCACCCGCCGGCTGGACCCGAGCTGGTACTTCGGGCCGATCGAGAACGCGATGGTGGGCGCGGGGCTCACGCACTTCGCGGACAGCCTCGGGCTCGATGAGGCTGAGCGCACCGATGACTGAGTTGGTCGTCATCCGCTGGCTGTGCCTCGGGGTCCCCGCGCTGCTCGTCCTCACCCTGTGGAAAACCTGGGACTGGCGGCGCGCGGAGGCCGGGCGGGGCGCGGGGCCGGGCGCAGGAGCGCCTCTGCTCGGGTTTCTGTTCGCCTTCGTTGCGCTGGGAGCGACCAACCGGTTGGCTGTTCGGCTGGGGTGGTGGTCGTTCGAGGAGGTGGCGGGGAGCTTTCTGGGGATGCCGCTGGATCTGTGGATCGGGTGGGCGATGTGTTGGGGAGCACTGCCTGCGCTGGTCGGTGGGCGGCTGGTGGTGTGGGTGCTGGTGTGCGGGTGGGTTGATGTGCTGGTGATGCCTCGGCTCGACGGGTTGGTGCAGCTCGGGCCGCACTGGCTGCTCGGGGAAGGGCTTGCGCTGTCAGCTGTGTTGGTTCCTGCGGTGCTACTGACTCGGTGGACCAGCGAGCGCACTCACCTGACCGGCCGCCTGCTCCTCCAGCTGTTCGCCTTCACCGGACTGGTGCTCTGGCTGTTGCCGTCGGCGGTGATGGGCGAGGGCGACGGCTCGTGGGATCACCTGGTCGACGGTCCGGTCTGGCGGACCTCGCTCATCCTCCAACTGATGGCCCTCGCGGCAGTGCCCGCGCTGGCCGCCGTCGCCGAGTTCGCCGCGGGTGGCGGTACGCCGTACCCGTGGGATCCACCGCGCAGGCTCGTCACGACCGGTCCGTACGCCTACCTGGCCAATCCGATGCAGGCGTCGGTCGTCGTCATGCTCGCGCTGATCGCGGTCGGCACGCAGAGCTGGTCGCTCGCGCTGGCGACCGTCGGCGCGGTCTGCTTCTCGCAGTTCGTGGCCGACCCGCACGAGCGCGCGCAGCTCGCCGCTCGTGAGCCCGAGTGGGCGGCGTACGACCGAGCAGTGCGGCCGTGGATCCCGCGGCGTCGCCCGTACCAGCCGCAGGGGGAGCTCTACCTCGCCGAGAGCTGCACGATCTGCAGCCAGGCCAGAACGCTGATCGAGTCGACTTGTCCACAGGGGCTCAGCATCCAGCCCGCCGAGACGTATACGGTGGCTGCACTCCGCCGCGCTCTGTACGTCGGGCCGGACGGCACCCGAGTGAGCGGGCTGGGTGCGCTCGCCCGGGCCTTCCAGCACAGCGGACCGGGTTGGGCGTACGCCGGCTGGCTGATCGGGCTGCCCGTCGTACGGCCGGTGCTGCAACTGCTGCTCGACGGCATGGGCGGCGGGGAACGCGATCTGCCGGGCCGGGAGCTCGGTCCCTGACGGCGACCGGTGGACTTGGAGAGGAACCTCTGACGATGGCGAAGACCACCCGAGCCGACCTGCTCGCGGCCGCGCTGCGGACGATCGGCGAGCGCGGGTTCGCGGGGGCGTCGGCGCGCACGATCGCGACCGAGGCCGGGCAGAACCAGGCGCTGGTCTTCTACCACTTCGGCACCGTCAACGACCTGATCGCGGCCGCCTGCCGGGAGAGCACCGAGCAGCGGGTCGCGCTCTACCGCGACCGGTTCGACCAGGCCGGCACGTTCGCGGAGCTGCTCGCCGTCGGCCGCGAGGTGCACGTGACCGAGCACTCCGAGGGCAACGTCGCCGTGCTCGCGCAGCTGCTCGCCGGGGCGCGCGGCAACGAGGTGGTCGGTGCGGCAGTCGCGGACGCGCTGAACCTGTGGGTGGTCGAGGTCGAGAAGACGCTCGCCCGGGTGCTCGCCGGCAGCCCGCTGCTCCCGCTCGTCGATCTCGGCGGTCTGGCCCGGTCGATCTCGGCCGGGTTCGTCGGGATCGAGCTGCTCGACGGCGTCGATCCCGAGGGCGCGACCCGGGCACTGGCGTCGCTCGAGCAGCTCGCCGTACTGACCGAGACGCTGCTGTCGGAGCTCGACAACCTCGGCCCGGTCACCAGCCGCCTGGTGAAGCGGAAGCTGAACGCGCTCACCAACCAGTAGCGGCGCCCAGGTCCTCACCAACCGGTCGCTGCGGGGGCGCCCAGCTGGTTCGCCCGAGTCCGGACGTGCGCGGGGACGAGCAGGTCGCAGTCGTCGTTGGTGATCGGCTCGTCGGCGACCACGCGCAGCGGGACCACGCCGGTCCAGTACGGCAGGTCGAGGTCCTCGGGCTCGTCGTTCGCGCCGCCGGCCCGGGTCTTCACCGAAGCCTCGGTCAGGTCGAGCGCGAGCACCGAGGTCTTGGCCAGCTCCTTCTTGTTCGGGACGCGCGATCCGTGCGAACGGCCGGGGACGAGGTGGTCGACGATCACCGTCAGCCCGTGCAGCTTCTCGGTGGGATCGGTGACCAGCCGCGGAGTCCCGAGGACGACAGCCGACCGGTAGTTCACCGAGTGGTGGAACGCCGAGCGCGCGAGCACGAGACCGTCGACGTGCGTCACCGTCACGCAGATCGTCTGGTCCGGCGCGGCGACCACGCTCCGGGCGGCGACCGAGCCGTGCAGGTACAGGGTTCCGTCGGGTCCGCGGTCGAGGTCCACCCCGTACGCCGTCGGCAGCACCAGCGGGTCGCCGTCGAGCACGACCCCGAGGTGGCAGAACATGCCGGCGGCGAGCACGTCGTACAGGGCCTGGCGGTCGGTGGCGGCGCGTTCCTTCGAGCGGCGCACCCGGGTCCGGTCGGTCGGCGACAAAGGAATCGTGGTCATGGTTCGAGCGTGGCAGAGTAGTGGCATGCCTGCCCGGTCCACTTCGCGGTCATTCGAGTAGTCCATTGTGAGGGCTTCGCTGCCGCTGACCGTCGATCGCGCCGCCGGCGTCCCGCTGCACCTGCAGCTCGCCGAGCAGATCCGCGCGGCGATCCGGGACGGGCGGTTGCAGTCGGGGCACCGGTTGCCGTCGACACGTGATCTGGCGCGCGAGGTCGAGGTCTCGCGCGCGGTCGCGCAGGCGGCGTACGACCAGCTGCACGCGGAGGGCTGGATCGCGGGACGCACCGGGTCGGGGACGTACGTCGCCGACGTGGCGCCGCTGCCCCCGGCCGAGCACCGCGCTCGCCGGCGGAACGCGACAGCGGACTCCGGCCCCGCGCAGCCGCCGCGCCGCGAGCCGGGGCTGCTGACCTTGCGGCCCGGCATTCCTTTCATCGCCCGCTCGCCGGATCCCGGCTGGCGCCGCGCCTGGCGCGAGGTTTCTGGCCAGTCACCGCCACGAGGCTACGACCATGCGGCCGGCCTGCCCGAGCTCCGGGCGGCGCTCGCCGAGCATGTCGGCCGCGTGCGCGGGATCGCCTGCGGCCCGGAGAACCTGGCGATCACCAACGGAACAGTCCACGGGCTGCACCTGCTGCTGTCGACCACACTCACCCCCGGGGACCGGATCGCGATGGAAGACCCCGGCTACGTCAGCGCCGCCAACGCCGCACGCGCGCACCGGGTCGACATCGTCGACGTCCCGGTCGACGCCGACGGGTTGCAGGTCGCGCAGCTCCCGGACGACGTCGCCGCGGCGTACGTGACGCCCTCGCACCAGTACCCGCTCGGCGGCCGGCTACCCGTTGCCCGACGCAACGAACTGGTCCGCTGGGCGCGCCGCACCGGCGCCACGCTGATCGAGGACGACTACGACAGCGAGTTCCGGTACGACGTCGCGCCGCTGCCCGCGCTGGCGCAGCTCGATCTCGACCGGGTCGTGCACCTCGGCACGCTGTCGAAGATGCTCAGCCCGTCGCTCCGCCTCGGCTGGCTGGTCGCCTCCACCGCCGTGGTCGACCGGATCACGGCGTACCGGGAGCACACCAGCGACTGGCCGGCCTGGCCGATGCAGGCCGCGCTGCTCGCGATGCTCCGCGACGGCTACCTCGACCGTCTCGTCCGCCGCTCCAGCCGCCTGTACGCCGACCGCCGCAACCTCACCTGCCGCCTGCTCGCGCCGTACGGGCGGGTGGTCGGGCAGGACGCCGGGCTGCACATCACCCTGCTGCTGCCCGACCACGTCGACGACAACGCCCTCGCCGCGAAAGCCCGAGCCGCCGGCATCGCCGTCGCACCGCTCCGCGACTACCGACGCACCATCCCCGGCCCACCAGGCCTCGTGATCGGCTACGCGACCCCGTCGGACGAGGACCTGCTCACCGCCCTCAAGCTCCTCGCGGGTCTGCTCGCTGCCTCACGGCCGTGACGGGTTGTCCTTCAGCGGCGGCTGGACCTTCGGGGTGTCGCCGTCCCAGGTGAGCTCCGACAGCCACATCGTCCGGCCGGGCGGGTCCACGCCGACCAGTGCCGGGTCCCAGGCGTGGTAGACGAACCAGTAGCGGCCGTCCTTCTCCAGCACCATGTTGTGGCCCGGGCCGGCAGCGGCCTCCGAGGTCGTGAGGATGGGGTCGCCCGACTTCACGCACGGACCGGCCGGCGTCGCACAGACCGCGTGGCCGACGGCGTACTCGGCCTTGTCGTACGCGTTCGCCGAGTAGAAGAGGTGGAACTTGCCGTTGCGCTCCACCAGGTACGGCGCCTCGACCAGGTTGCCCTCCCAGGGCAGGTCCTGCTTGATCAGCTTGGTCGTCTCGCCGACCAGCTCCAGGCCGTCGGCCGACAGCTTGGAGACGTAGATCCAGGTGTCGACGCCGACCGCGTTGCCGTCGTTCTTCCAGTACAGCCAGCGCTGCCCGGTCGCGTCCGTGAACGGGCTGGCGTCGATCGAGCCACCGGCAGCTGCCTGACAAACCAAGGGATTCCTCGATTTGTCGACATATGGACCTTCGGGCCGAGAGGCGACCGCCACCCCGATGCACTGCCGCCCGGCGGCGTCGTTCGAACTCGTGTAGTACATGACGTACCGGTCGGCGCTGTGGACGGCGACCTCCGGCGCCCACACCTTCCCGGCCGACGTCCAGGCGGGCAGCTCGGGCAGGGCGTCGCCGACCTGCTCCCACTCGACCAGGTCCGCCGACTTCAGCGTCTGGATGTTGCCGAGCGGCCCGTTGGTCGCGAACGCGTAGAACGTGTCCCCGGCCGCGATCACCTGCGGGTCGGCGAAGTTGTTGTCGTAGACGGGGTTGCTGAAACCCACACTCGCTCCTTCCGAAGGCGGACCGGAGCCGCCGCACGCCGCCACCACAAGCAGCAGCAGCGACAGGGCCGGTCCGCGCAGCATCATTTGCTCTCGAAGAACCGCAGGTAGTCGAACGTCGCGACCGGCGCCGGGTTCGCCCCGGTGAACTCGCCGTGCGCGAACAGTCCCAGCTTGGGCGTCTCGCCGGCCGGCAGCACCCACGACGCGCCCCAGACCCACTTCTTGCCGTCGACGCTCGTCCCGGCCTGGTAGACGTGCTCACCCGCCGCGTTCCGGTGGAACGCGAGCCGCATCCACAGGTCCTTCGCCGACCGCCCGATCGCCGCACCGCCGTAGCTGGTCGCGCCGTCGGAGGCCCGGGCGACGAGCTCCCGCCCGTACTCCGTCTGCCGGGTCCGCCAGATCGACACGTCGCCGAGCCGGGCGAAGTCGTCGTCGTTGCGGTACGCGATCATCCCGGCCTGCTGGTAGTTGCGGATGTCGCCCTCGCCGAGGTCGAGGTGCAGCTTGGTCTCCGCGATCCACCGGTCGGTGGCCGGCGTCCGGTGGAAGAGCAGCCCGGCGTTGTTGCCACCGCCGACCAGGTCGGCGTTCTGCAGCGGCCAGGAAAGCTTGCCATCAGCAACCACCGCGTTGCTGTCCGGACGGACCCACGACCACTGCGAACCGAGCGCTCCGGTGAACTCGTCCGCGGCGAGCAGCTTGCCCGGTTTCGGCTGCGGCGCCAGCGCCTTCACCGGCTTGGCGACCGGCCTGACGGTCAGGTTGTCGAGCTCCGCCGAGCCCAGCCAGCTCACCGGCGCGGCCTTCACCTGCAGCTTCGGTACGGCGAGCCGCGCCTCGGCGTACAGGTCACCGAGGCCGGAGTCGCTGAGCCGCACGGTCACCACGCCGTCGGCGACCTGCACGCTCAGCTTGTTCCACTGCGCCCGGTCGAAGTCGGCCGGGATGGCCGCACTCGCGGTCTTCCCGCCGGCGACCATGGTGATCTTGCTCGCCGACACCGACGCGACGACCGAGCCGCCGACGACCGTCGTGAAGCTGCTGCCGAGCCGGACATCCGCGTCGACCCGCACCGAACCAGCCGGCGCGGACTGCTTGGTCGTCGCCGCGCCCTGGATCTGCGCGGTCGGCCCACCCAAAGCATCACCCGTACGACGGGTCGCCAGCCACAACCCGGAGGCCGGGTCAGCAGCCGTGATTCCCGCGCTCGAACCCGTCGTCGGCGCCGGCTGCGGCGTGTCCGACGGACCGGCACCCGCGCGGGTCCGCGGCCAGCCGTCGATCCAGTCGATCCGGTCGACCAGCATCGGCCGCCGGTTGATGCCGAACGGGTCGGTCAGCCACGGCGTCGCGCGGTCGATCGCGTGGTACAGGATGTGGTCCTGCCCGGCCGCGTCGGTGAAGAACGCGTGGTGGCCGGGGCCGATCCACTTGTTGCCGTTCTGGGTGAGGACGGTGGTGCCGCCGACCCGGGACTCGTTCATGCTCGCGCCGTCGGCGTCCAGGAACGGGCCCTTCGGCGACTTGGACCGGCCGGCGAAGACGGAGTACCCGGTGGTCGGGCCCGCGCAGCAGTTCATCGACGAGGCCATCAGGTAGTACCAGCCGTCGCGGTAGACGACGTACGAGCCCTCGTAGCGGTCGCCGACGGTGACCTGGGTGGGTTCGCCGACCGCGTGCAGGCCGTCGGCGGTGACCTCGGTGACGGAGATGCCGCCGTAGAAACCGCCGTAGTACAGGTAGCGCTTGCCGTCGGCCGCGGTGAGGAGGGCCGGGTCGATGGTGTTGAACCAGCCGCCGTTGCCGTCGGACTTGGGCGTCACCACCGGGCCGCCGCTGGAGGTCCACGGGCCGCTCGGGGTCGGCGCGGTCGCGACGCCGATCGAGTAGTCACCGCCGGGGTTGGCGGCGCTGTCGGTGACGGTGAAGTACATGACGTAGCGGCCGCCGAAGTACCGGATGTCCGGCGCCCAGAAGAACGAGCCGGGCGCGGCCCAGGCCGGCTTCGTCTGGTCGTCGAAGACCGTGCCGAGGTACTCCCAGGAGCCGAAGTCCTTGGTCCGGGCCATGTGCATCAGGCCGAACGGGCCGCCGGAGACCAGCGGGTCGGAGGTGGCGTAGGCGTACCAGTAGCCGTCGCGGCCCTGGATGATCGAGGGGTCGGCGAAGGTGTCGGCGAACGGCTGGGAGATGTCGTTGGTCGTGGTCACCGGCGCGGGCGCCGCGACCGCGGCCGTCGTACCGGTGGCGACGGCCGCGACGGCGAGCGCCGCGGCGAGGAGACGTCTGGGAGGCACTGGCGGGTTCCTCTCGGGTGGGGTTTCAGCCTTTGATGCCGCTGCGCGCGACACCTTCGATCACGTACCGCTGGACGAACACGTAGAGGATCAGGACCGGGACGGCGGCGACGGTCGCGCCGGCCATGATGACGGGGTAGTCGGTCGTGTAGGCGCCCTGCAGCAGGCTCAGGCCGGCCGGCAGGGTGAGCCGTTCGGGACTGAACAGCACGAACAGCGGCCAGACGAAGTCGTTCCAGTTCGCCAGGAACGACAGCACGGTCAGCGTGGCCAGCGCGGGTTTCGCGTTCGGCAGGATGATCCGGGTGAAGATCGTCCAGGCGTTCGCGCCGTCGATCAGCGCGACCTCCTCGAGCTCCTTCGGGATCGCCAGGAAGAACTGCCGCATGAAGAACACCCCGAACGCGCCGGCCGCACCGGGCACCACGAGCGCCCAGAACGTGTCCAGCCAGCCGAGCTTGTCCATCAGCAGGTAGTTCGGCATCAGGAACACGAAGCCCGGGACGAACAGCGTGAGCAGGATGAACGTGAAGATCGCCTTCTTGAAGCGGAAGTCCATCCGGGCCAGCGCGTAGCCGGCCATCGACGCGACCACGACGACCAGGACGGCGTGCAGGCTGGCCGCGGCGAAGCTGTTCAGCGCCCAGCGCAGTACCGGGTTCTGACCGCCGGTGGTCAGGATCTCGCCGTACGCGCGGCCGCTCGGGTCCTGCGGGACCAGCGTCGGCGGGTCCGCCTGGGACTCGCCGATCGTCTTGAACGACGTGATCACCATCCAGAGCAGCGGAAGGACGACCAGCAGCGTCAGCAGGATCACCAGCACCCAGAAGGCGGGCGAAGGTCGGCATCTCATGACTTGCGCTCCCTCATCAGGGCGAACGAGATCAGCGCCACCACCGACAGGCAGATCGCCAGCAGGTAGCTCATCGCCGCCGCCTGGCCCATCCGGAACTGGCTGAAGCCGATGTCGGTGATCACCATCAGCGCGGTCGTGGTCGTGTCACCCGGTCCGCCCTGGGTGATCAGCAGCGCCTGGCCGAACATGTTCGCGCTGGCCAGCAGCGTGATCGTCACGATGAAGACGGTCACCGGCCGCAGACCCGGCAGCGTGACGTGCACGAACTGCTGCCACCGGTTCGCGCCGTCGAGCTCGGCCGCCTCGTACTGGTCGGCCGGGATGTCCTGCAGCCCGGCCAGGTAGATGATCGCGTTGAACCCAGTGGTCCACCAGACCGTCACCGCGACCAGCGCGACGAACGCGTACGGCTGCTCGGTCGTCCACCCGATCTGCGGTACGCCGAACACCCCGAGGAACGCGTTCAGGATCCCGAACGTGGTGTCCATGATGTAGCGGAACATCAGCCCGATCACCGCCACGCCCAGCACGTACGGCGCGAAGTACACGGCCCGGAAGAACGTCCGCCCCGGGAAGTGCCGGTTCAGCAGCACGGCCAGGCCGAGCGGCACCGCGACCAGGAACGGCACCGACGCGAGCGTGAAGATCCCGGTCGCCCGCATCCCGTGCCAGAACGGCTCCGCCGTCGCCGACAGCGGATCGAACAGGTCCTTGTAGTTCTGCAGCCCGACGAACGGCTTGCCGGGCAGCTGGAAGTCCCAGTCGTGCAGGCTCATCCACAGGCCGAAGACGGCCGGCCCGAGGACGAACACCGTGAACAGGACGAGGTACGGAGCGAGGAACAGGTACGGCGTGGCTCGCCCGTGTCCTCTCATGCCCCGTACTTCTTGCGGTTGGCCTCCAGGATCTTGTCCGCCCGGGCCGCCGCGTCGGCCAGGGCCTTGGCCGGCTCGGTCTTCTGCAGCACCGCCTCGTTGACCGCCTTGTTCAGCTCGGCCAGTGCGTCACCGATGCCCGGCACCGGCGGCGGGAAGTGCAGGTCGTCGATCTGCGTCGCGAGCGCGGCCTGCTCCGGCAGCGCCTTGAACTCGGCCGACTCACGGACCTGCTTGCGAGCCGGCACCTGGCCGCCCTTGGCCCACTCCAGCGACTTCTGGCTGACGTAGTTCACGAACACGCGGGCCGCGGTGGACTTGTTCTGGTCCGGCGTCTTCAGCTTCGGCAGGCAGAACTGGTGCGAACCGGCCCAGGCCGCCTTGGTGCCGCCGATGTTCGGCAGCGGAGCGACGCCCCACTCCAGGCCCTTCTTCTCCTTGAACGTGTTGATGTTCCAGATGCCGTTCCAGACGAAGGCGTTCTTGCCGTTCATCACCGCGATGTTGTCGGCGTCCTGGGCGACGTTCTTCGGGCTGTGCCCGTTCTTCACCAGGTCACTGAACCAGGTCAGCGCCTTCACCCCCGGCTCCTCGTGCCAGACCGTCTTCGAGGAGTCCTCGTTGAACAGGTTGCCGCCGTACTGCCAGAGCAGCGCCTGCACACTCAGTACGCCGGTGAACGGGAACGGCGTCGCCCAGTGGCCCTGGATCCCCTTGCCCTTCAGCGCGTCCAGCGCGGCGGCGTACTCGTCGGCGGTGGCCGGCGGCTTGGCCGGGTCGAGACCGGCCTGGGTCATCAGCGCCTTGTTGTAGAAGAACCCGAGCGGGTGCACGTCGAGAGGGATGCCGTAGCGCTTGCCGTCGTACTCGCCGGCCTTCCAGACCACGTCGGCGAAGTCCTCCTGCTTCAGCTCCAGCGCCTTCGCCACGTCGTCGAGCGGCTCGATCACGTTCCGGGCGGCGTTGGTGGCCAGCGAGTCCACGTGCATGATCGCGACCGCGGGACCACGGCCGCTGCTGACCGCGGTCGGCAGCTTGGTGTAGTAGTCCGACCACTGCATCACGGTCATCGTGACCTTGATGTTCGGGTTCTCGGCGTTGAACTGGTCGACCAGCTTGCGCATGAACGGGCCGTCACCACCGGTGAAGCCGTTCCAGAAGTCGAGCTCGACCTTCGGGCCCTCGTAGCCCTTCGCACCGCCGTCACCGGTCGCGGGCGCCGCGCCGGGCTTGCCCGCCGAGCCTTCCCCGCAGCCGGCCAGGACGCCTGCCGCGCCGAGTGCTCCGATACCGCCCAGCACGAGTCGCCGGTTGATGGTGTTCACCGTGTACCTCCAGGGGAGAGCCTGATCATGTGCCACGAAGCAGGGGGCAGCGTGGCGCGGCAGATGCCGTTGTCGATGCCGGTCCCGTCGACCGGTCGGGGGACGACCCGGTCCGGCTGGGCGGCTGTGTTCACCGCTGACCGGTCGTCGTCGTACACACCAAGGTGTTCCGTGAGCCGCAGGTCCCCGAGCGCCTGCAGCGGTACCTCGAGCGGGACCGTCTCGGTCTCGCTGCGGTTCACGACGAAGATCGCCACCTCACCGGTGCTCTCGTCGTACGTCGCGGTGCTCCACAACGCCGGTACGTCGCCGTACCGGGCGGTGCTGACGGTGGGCCCGGCGATCTCGGTCCGCAGGACGGTCGAACCGGCGTACCGGGCGGTGAGCGCGAACGGGTGGAAGGTGGTCTGCCGCCAGGCCGCGCCGCCGGGATCGGTCCGGATCGGGCCGATCACGTTGACCAGTTGCGCGAGGCAAGCGATCTTGACCCGGTCGGCGTGCCGCAGCAGCGTGATCAGCAGGCTGCCGACCACGACGGCGTCGTCGACGCTGTAGGTGTCCTCGATCAGCGGGCCGACCTCGCGGACGCCGAGGCCGAGCTCGCCGGGGAAGCGCTGCTGGTACCAGACGTTCCACTCGTCGAAGGAGAGCGTGATCTCCTTGTCGCTGCGCTTCAGCGCCTTGACGTGGTCGGCGGTGGCGACGATCGCGGTGATCATCTGGTCCATCTCCTGCGCCGAGGCCAGGAAGCTGGCCTGGTCGCCGTCCTTCGGCTCGTAGTACGCGTGCAGGCTGATGTGGTCGACCAGGTCGTAGGTGCGCTCCAGCACCGTGCGCTCCCAGTCGCCGAAGGTCTCCATCTGGGCGTTGCTCGAGCCGCAGGCGACGAACTCGAGGTCCGGATCGACCCGGCGCATCGCGTTCGCGGTCTCCTCGGCCAGCCGGGCGTACTCCTCGGCGGTCTTGTGGCCGATCTGCCAGGGCCCGTCCATCTCGTTGCCCAGGCACCAGACCCGGATGTCGTGCGGCTCCTTGGTGCCGTTGGCGACCCGGCGATCGGGCAGCTCGGTGCCGGCCGGCAGGTTGCAGTACGACAGCAGCTCGACGGCGGCCTGGATCCCCCGGGTGCCCAGGTTGACCGCCCAGATCGGCTGCACGCCGGCCTTGCGCGACCAGGTGACGAACTCGTCGGTGCCGAACTGGTTCGGCTCGATCGCCCGCCAGGCCAGGTCGAGCTTGCGCGGCCGGTCCTGCTTCGGGCCGACGCCGTCCTCCCAGTCGTAGTTGGAGACGAAGTTGCCGCCGGGGTAGCGGACCGCGGTGACGCCGAGCTCGCGGACCAGCGCCAGGACATCGGTCCGGAACCCGTCCAGGTCGGCGTCCGGGTGCTCCGGCTCGTAGAGGCCGGTGTAGACGCAGCGGCCCATGTGCTCGACGAACGAGCCGAACAGGCGCCGGTCCAGACTCCCGACCACGAACGCGGGATCGACCGCCAGACGTGCCACAGGCCCTCCTGAGTGGTGTTTACAACGTTTACCAGCGAAGCTGTTGGGGGATTTCTACAACGATTGACATCCGCTGTAAAGAGCTGACCGTTCCGAGCTGCGGAACCGGGCGTGGCAGACTTCGGCCGAGCGAGCAGGGGAGAGGGAAACGACGATGGTGACCAGGCTGAGCGACGTCGCGGCGCGGGCCGGGGTCTCGGTGAAGACGGTGTCCAACGTCATCAACGACTACCCGCACATCACCGCGCAGACCCGGGCCAAGGTCCAGGCCGCGATCGAGGCGCTCGACTACCGGCCGAACGTGAGCGCCCGCTCGCTGCGCAAGGGCCGCTCGGACTTCATCGCGCTGGCCATCCCGGAGATGGCCTCGCCGTACTTCGCGGAGCTCGGCGCGGCGATCTCCCGGGCCGCCAAGAAGCGCGGCATCACGGTGCTGATCGACCAGACCGAAGGCGAGGCCGCCGCCGAGAAGCTGGTCCTGGACGGGATGCGCGGGCAGCTGATCGACGGCATCATCTTCTCGCCGATCACCACCTCACCGGCCAAGATCGGCGAGACCGAGACCGCCAAGCCGATCGTGCTGCTGGGCGAGCGGGACGCGGGCGGCCGGCTCGACCGGGTCGCGGTCGACTCGGTCCAGGCGTCGTACGACGCGACGACGCACCTGATCGGGCTCGGCCGGCGGCGGATCGCGGCGATCGGTGTCGGCGGCGGCGCGGGCACCGGATCCGTGCGGCGGAAGGGCTACCGCAAGGCGCTGAAGGCGGCCGGGATCGAGCACGACCCGGCGCTCGAGCTGGCCGGGACCGGTTACCACCGCGAGGACGGCGCCGCGTCGATGCGCGAGCTGCTCGCGCTCCCGGAGCCGCCGGACGCGGTCTTCTGCTTCAACGACCTGCTCGCGCTCGGCGCGCTGCGGACGCTCGCCGAGGCCGGGCTGTCGGTCCCGGACGACGTCGCCGTGGTCGGCTTCGACGACATCGAGGACGGCCGGTACCACTCGCCCTCGCTGACCACGATCGCGCCGGACATGGAGTGGCTGGCCGAGCACGCGGTCGAGCTGCTGCTCGACCGGATCGCCGGGAACGGTGAGGCCGCGCGCCGCGACCTCACCGTCCCGCACACGTTGACGATCCGGGAGTCGACCGGCGGCTAGAAGGCGCTCGCGCAGGTCGTCAGGTTGGCCGTCACGCTTGCACCGCGGGCGACGGTGACCTGCCGGGTCTCCAGCACCTGACCGGTCGGGCGCTCACAGGTCAGCGTCCACGACTCCGTCCCACCCTGCTGTACGACGGCCGGCCGCGTCGACGGGTTGGTGTGCCAGGTGTAGCTGCCGCTCGCCGGGACGACCATCGTGGTGTCCAGGACGTCGGGCAGCTGGGTGCCGTTCCAGGTCTTGGTGGTGAACGACTTCTTCAGCCGGAGCACGGCGCCGGCCGGGCCGGAGCCGGTGACGATCGAGTGCCGCGCCGGGTTGATCGTCGACTCGGCCGCGAGCAGGAACGCCGAGCGGTTGCCCTTGCCCGCCGTACCGCCGGAGCCGAAGTAGTAGTTGACGACGTTCGAGAACGCCGGGTGGAAGCTGTTCGCGCCGTGCTCGAAGGTGAACCCGAGCCCGCCGGTCGCGTAGTACGACCAGTCCTCCGTCGTACCGGTGGTGTCGTACAGCTCGTAGCTGAACTGGCTGTCGTAGCCGTTCTGGGCGGCCATCTGGTCGCCGAGCGCCTTGTAGATCGCCTCGTCCGGCGTCGGGCCGGCTCCGGCGTACCCGGGCTCGCGGAGGACCAGGTTCGAGTAGGTGTGGTTGGTGATCAGCGTGGTCACCTGGTGCGCGGAGACCAGGGCCTGGACGTTGCGCGACTCGGGCTCGCTGAACGCACTCGCACCGCGGTACGTCTCCGAGGTGAGGCTGGTCGACGCACCCGGGCCGCCCCAGAAGCCGGAGTAGTTGCGGTTCAGGTCGGTGCCGCGGGAGCGGTTGGCGGACTGCGCGCACTGGCCCTGGGTCGGGATCTGGCCGTTGGTGATCCGGCAGTTCTTCCGCTTCAGCTCGTAGCCCAGGGTGCGGCTCAGGTTGAAGCCGTCCGGGTTCACCACCGGCACGAAGATCACGCGGGCCTTGTCGAGGATGTTGGTGATCCGCGGGTCGACGCCGTCGTTCTTCAGCAGGTCGTAGGCGAACTCCATCGTCAGCTCGCCGGACGGCCACTCGCGCGCGTGGTGCAGCCCGAGCATCAGGAAGACCGGCTTGCCGTTGCTGACGTTGACGTCCCGGGTCACCTCGATGCCACGGATCGCCCGGTTCTCCAGCGAGGTGTTCTTCAGCGTGAACTGCTTGACCTTCGTCGGGTACTGACTGGCCAGCGCGGCCATGTCGTTGGTGTAGTCGGCGAGCTGCCGGTACGCCGTCCGCCCGCTCGGCAGCGTGGCCGCGAGCTTGTTGCCGTGCACGGCTTTCGCGTACGCCGCGTCGGCGGCCTCGCGCTCCCGGTCGGCGCCCTGGAGGTCGTCCTCGAGCGTGGACCAGGTGAGGCCGGCCAGCTCCAGCAGCCGGCGATCGTGGTTGCCATAAGCAACGACATCGACGAAGGTCTTCCCGGCCGACTCGGCCAGGTCCAGGTCGAGCGTGCTCAGCCGCTGCTTGTCGGCGGCGGTCGGGGTGTTCACCCGGAGCAGCTGGACCAGCTCGTCGTTCTGGTACGCCGAAGCCTTCGGGTCAGGCGGCGCGGCCGCCTGCACCTGACCGCCGGCACCGACGGCGAGAGCCGCCACGAGCGCCAGGGGGACCAGTCGTTTCCATCGGGCGGGATGGGACACGGTGACCTCCAGTAGTGAGGTTGCAACGTTCGGTAACTGGAGGGTAGAGGTCGGCAGGGGGTCGCGGAAGCCATTTCGCCCGGCGGACGGGAAAACCCGCGCTCAGCGGGTCCGGACAGCCGACAAGCGCACGGCCAACCCGCGCTGGACGGCCGGCAGCTTGCCGAGCAGGCGCAGCAGCAGGTTGCGCGCCGGGCGGAGCGCGGGGGGGGGGGGGGGAGAGTGGCGATCCGGGTCAGGCGGCTGGCGAGCGACACCACGTCGAGTGCCTCCGCGCGGGCCTGCGTCGCGTAGAGGTCGAGCTGGTGCTCGTCACCTGTTTCCAGCGCGGTGTCCAGCGCCTCCCCGAGGGTGATCGCGTCGCGGAGTCCGAGGTTCATCCCCTGGCCGCCGGCCGGGCTGTGGGTGTGAGCGGAGTCGCCGGCCAGGATCACCCGCCCACTCCGGTACGCCGGCGCCACGCGCTCGTGGATCCGGAAGCGGGAACCCCAGATCACCTCGGTCACCTGCACCGAGGCCCGTCGGCCTGCCCCTGGTCCCCGGCTGTCGAGCAAGCTCTGCGCGTACGCGACACTCACCTGCTCCGGCGCCTCCTGGACCTCGGCGACCAGCCGGAACGACCCGTTCGGCAACGGTGCGACCACCAGCACTCCTTGGTTCGCGAGATAGAGCTGCACCTCCTCACCCGTGGGCCCACCGTCCACCCATACGTCGGCCAGGCTGAAGTTCAGCGGCAGCGTGTCGCCGATGTCGTCGCCGAGGCCGGCCAGATCGCGGATCCGGCTGTGCATGCCGTCGGCCGCGACGACGTACCGGGCGGTGAGCGTCTCGCCGGTGGCGAGTGTGACGACCGCGTGGTCGTCGTACTGGGTGAGTCCGGTCGCCTCGCACGGGCGGCGGACCTTGCCGCCGAGAGCCTCGAAGCGATCGACCAGGACCTGCTCGGTCAGGTCCTGCGGAATCATCAACGTGTACGGGTACTTCGTCGCCAGCCCACCGAACGGCACCGCGATCAGCTCGCGCCCACCGTCGCGGATGCTGAACCGCTCCGCCGGCACCCCGAGCTCCACCAGCCGCTCACTGGCCCCGATCCGCTCCAGCATCTCCAGCGTCCGCGCGTGAATCACCGCCGCCCGCGAGGTGTTCGCTCCCGCACCCACCTTGTCGATCACCACGACCTCACGCCCGGCCCCCGCGAGCATCACCCCGACCGCCAGCCCGACCGGCCCGGCCCCGACCACCACGACGTCCGTCATCTCCGCCTCCTGGTCAACGCTTGTTGACTTAGACGGTACGGCGGTCCCGCTGGCCAGGTCAACACCTGTTGACCTAGGCTGCGTCCATGCGACGCTCCGGCGACCAGACCAAGGCCGCGATCCTCACCGCCGCCCGCGAACGCTTCGCCGCCGACGGCTACGAACGCGCCACCATCCGCGCCATCGCCGCCGACGCCGCCACGGATCCGGCGCTGGTCATGCGCCACTTCGGAACCAAGGAGAAGCTGTTCGCCGCCGCGGCAGACTTCGACCTGCAACTGCCAAAACTGTCGACCCTGCCAAAAGAGGAACTGGGCGCAAGCCTGGTCCAGCACTTCCTCACCCGTTGGGAGCAGGACGACACCCTGCAAGCGCTCCTGAGAGCAGCAGTCACCAACGCCGCGGCTGCTGAGCGGATGCGGGAGATCTTCAGTACGCAGTTGGCCGTTGCCGCGAGTGGGCTGTCCGAAGAACCTGAAGTTCGCGCCGGCCTGGTCGCCGCTCAGACTCTCGGCCTCGGACTCTGCCGGTACGTACTGAAGCTCCAACCCGTGGCCGACATGTCTCGGGCGGATGTGGTGGCGTGGTTGGGGCCTACCGTCCAGCGGTATCTGACGGCGGCCGACCCGTCCGCCTAGGTCCTGGTCTTGTTGCGGCGGCGGTTGGTTTCCTGGAGGAAGAGCCAGGCCAGCGCGGCGCCGACGACGAAGCCGCCGAGGTGGCCCTGCCAGCTGATGTTGGGGAAGGTGAAGGAGATCACCGCGGTGATCGCGACGTAGGCCAGGATCCAGGTGACGTCCATGCCGCGGGCGCGGCTGATCACCAGGAGGGCGCCGACCAGGCCGAGGACGGCGCCGGAGGCGCCGAGGGTGGCGCTGAGCGGGTTGCCGAGGATCCAGACCGCGACGCCGCCGCCGAGCGCGGACAGGAAGTACAGCAGGGTGAAGCGCAGCCGGCCGAGCATCTGCTCCAGCTGCGGACCGACCTGGTAGAGCATGAACAGGTTCGAGAAGATGTGGAAGATCTGCACGTGCGCGAACGCGGACGTGAGCAGCCGCCACGGCTCGGTGTCGACCAGCGCGGGCACCAGGACCAGGTCGTTGACGAACCCGATGCTGCTGGTGCGGATCGCGATGAAGACCAGCACGTTGATCGCCAGCAGCGTCAGCGTGACGACCTGGGTGTTGCCGCGGGCGACCCCGCCGAGCGACGTCCGGGTCCGCGGGACCGACTTGACGCCCTCGCTGAAGCAGGACGGGCACTGGAAACCGACCGAGGCCGCGTTCATGCAGGCCGGGCAGATCGGCTTCTCGCAGCGCTGGCAACGCACCCCGGTGGGCCGATCCGGGTGCCGGTAGCAGACGGTCTCGGTCACGGGCTGGTCCTCTCGGTACATCGCCGGCGGATCGGTCGCGGTCCCCGGAGTCACGAACGGCCGATCCGTGAAGATCGGCCGTTCGGTGCCCAGGTACCGCGGTCGGGCGGTGGTTCAGCTGGTGCGGGTCTCGATCTTGACGCTGTTGATCACGACCGGCTCGACCGGGCGGTCGGCGCCGCCGGTCTTCACGGTGGCGATCGCGTCGACGACCTTGCGGGACTCGTCGTCGGCGACCTCACCGAAGATGGTGTGCTTGCGGTTCAGGTGCGGGGTCGGGACCACGGTCACGAAGAACTGCGAACCGTTGGTGCCGCGGCCGAACTGGATGCCCGCGTTGGCCATCGCCAGCAGGTACGGGCGGTCGAACTGCAGGTCCGGGTGGATCTCGTCGTCGAAGGCGTAGCCCGGCGAACCGGTACCGGTGCCCAGCGGGCAGCCGCCCTGGATCATGAAGCCGGAGATCACCCGGTGGAAGCCCAGGCCGTCGTAGAAGCGCTCGTTCTTCTTCTCACCGGTCTCCGGGTCGGTCCACTCCTGGGTACCGTCCGCGAGGCCGACGAAGTTCTTCACCGTCTTCGGCGCCTCGTTGGGGAACAGCCTGATCACGACGTCGCCCATCGTCGTCTGCAGGGTCGCGAACAGTTCTTCGGCCACGGGAGTACTCCTCATCGGGTTACAACTGACGCCCTCGATCCTGTCACGGCGCTCCAAGCCGGCGGGCACCGACCGGCCGGGACAACGTTTGCCACCGGACCGGTGGCCCGGCCGCCCGGTTTATCGCCTGGGTACGTCGTACGATGCAGATGCAGCCGGATTTGTCCAGAAGCCGTAGAGGTCGTCCCAACCCGTCAGTGGGCCGGACCGAGCCCGTGGCGCGGGCGACCACCGAGGAGGAACCGTGGGTTTGTTGAAGTCCAAGGGCCGGGTCGAGACCGCGAAGGACCGGGTCCGGCCGCTCGCCGAGTCGGCGTCGCACAAGGTCGGTGCGGGCGCGGGGCAGGTCCGCGACCACCTCGGACCGGCCGTGGGCACCGCACGGGAGAAGGTGTCGCCGTACGCCGAGAAGGCCGTCGAGCGGGGTGCGTCGATCGCGCACACCGCGGTGGAGAAGGCCGGGCCGGTGATCGACGACGCGCTGGCCAAGGTCGGACCGGCCACCGAGCACGCCGCCGAGAAGGCGCGCGAGCGGATCAACGACGACCTGCTGCCGAAGGTGACCGCGGCACTGGCCGCGCTGGCCGCCGCGGCCGAGCCGGTGGTCGAGGAGACGTCACGCCGCGGCAAGGCCACCAAGGCCGCGCTGAAGGGTGAGCTCGAGGTCCCGAAGAAGAGCCACAAGCTGCGCAACCTCGCGCTCTTCCTGGGCTTCGGTGCGCTGGCGGCGGCCGCCGTCCGCAAGCTGCTGACCCCGCCGGAGCCGGCCTGGCAGTCGACCCCGACCAGCGGTCGCGACTACAGCTCGGCGCCCGCGTCGCGCCCGACGCCGGCCACCGACAAGCCGGCCGCGGCCAAGCCCGCCGACACCGCCGCCTCGAACGGCACGCCGAACGGCAAGACCGAGGCCGACGACAAGGCCGACGAGACCAAGGCGGCGTCGAACGGCACCGCCAAGAAGGCCACCCCGTCGGCCCGCAAGCCGGCCGGTGGCACGGACAGCACCAAGCCGTCCGGCTCCTGACACCGCAACGACGAAGGCCGCGCACCCGTTCGGGTGCGCGGCCTTCGTGCTGCTCGGGGTGTTCCCGGGGCCACCGACCCCGGGGCTGCCGGGCTCAGTCCTTGGCGCCGCTCGCCTTGCCTTCGTCGCCGCGTACGTCGGCGGCTTCGCGCGGATCGTCGTCGCGCGGGTCGCCGGCGTACTCGTCGTCGAGGTCGACGTCGTCGCGGCCGGTCGTGGTCGAGATCCGGCCCGCCGACAGCAGCTGCGTCGCGTACCGGTGGGTGATGCACGGGTAGGTCGCGCCGCAGTGCACGCAGACGGCGTCGTTGCGGTGCATCCAGGGCAGGACGCCGAACCGTTTGGTCTTGGTCAGCGGCTCCCGGTCCGGGGCGTGCAGCTGGAGGGCTTCCCGGGCGGCGTTCTGGATCTCCGGCGCCGACCACTCCTCGGCACTCTTGTCCATCAACGCGTGCAGGTCCGGGGGGAGGGAGTCGCCGGCGGTGACCGGCGGTTCGGCAGGGGACTGGGTCATCTGTGGTCTCCGGGCTGAAGGTCGGGGCGGTGCACGACCGGACCAGGCTGGAACGGCTGTCTGAAGCGTGTCAGTCTGATCGCTCGCAGCGACACTAGCCGCTCAGCGGCCTACTCCTGCCACCGCCCGGCAGTACTCCCGAGTAAGGGTTTCGTCATCTTCTCGCCAGGGCCGGGAGTCAGCTCCAGAGGTTCTCGAAGGCGACCCGGGCCTCGAGCTCCAGCAGGTGCCGTTTGCGCGGGATGCCACCGCCGAAACCGACCATCTTGCCGCCCGCGCCGACCACCCGGTGACAGGGCACGACCAGGGGTAACGGGTTCCGGTTGCAGGCCACACCGACGGCCCGGGCAGCGCCGGCGTCGCCGACCGCCTTGGCGACGTCGCCGTAGGTCTGCATCTCGCCGTACGGGATGCGGGTCAGCTGCTGCCAGACCGCGCGCTCGAACGCCGAGCCGCCACGCACCGCCAGCGGCAGGTCGAAGTCGGTCCGCTCGCCCGCGAAGTACGCCTTGAGCTGCTCCTGGGTCTCGGTGAGCAGCGGGTCGGGCACGGTGACCGGCTCGATGTCGTCGAGGGCGCCGAACGAGACCCGGCACAGCCCGGTGTCGTCGACGGCCAGGGACAGGTCACCGATGGGCGAATCGATCACGGACCAGCGCATGAGCCCATCCTCCTCCCCGGCACCGACACTTTGTGCCGGTGCGGCGGCACAATGGGATGCGGGGCGTGACGCCGGACACACAATGTCCTGGATTCGTCACAGTGTGTGTGCTATTCCTGAGTCGCCCTCTTCCCGACCGGCAGCGAGGGGTTGTCCGTGACCGAGCAGACCCCCGACTCCGACCTCCCGCGGTACCTGCCGGGCACCTTCCGCTCCAGCACCCCGCCGGCCTACCCCCAGTACGGCGTACCGGAGGCCGGCGGCGCGCACCTGCTGCCGAAGCGCCCGCCCTCGCCGCCGCTGGACCGCTGGTTCACCTCGGAGCACGCGATGGGCCTGGCCGCGTCGATCCTGATCGGCGCCGTCACGGTGATGAGCTGGGCCACCGCCTGGTCGGACTGGAACTCCTACCGCACCCTGCGCCTGTACGCCGGCGACGCCGACCGGATGGACGACGCCGACCTGATCTCCGGCCTGTTCGGCATCATCGCCGCGCTCGCCCTGTTCACCTCGGCGGCGGTGTTCATCGTCTGGCTCTGGCGGGTCCGCTGGAACGCCGAGATGTTCTGCCGCGGCGAGCACCGCTACACCCGCGGCTGGGTGCTCGGCGGCTGGGTCGTCCCGGTGGTCAACCTCTGGTACCCCAAGCAGGTCGTCGACGACATCGTCGCGGCCAGCGACCCGCGGACCCCGCCGCACCTGCCGACCCTGCGCGGCATCCCGGGCACCCGGCTGGTCTGGGCCTGGTGGCTGACCTGGGTGGTCGGCCTGGTGCTCGACAACATCGGCCAGCGCAGCGTCCTGGACGGAGCCCCGCAGCTCGGCGAGCTGCGGGAGAACGCGTGGATGTCGACCGTCTCCGCGGTCAGCACGACGGCGGCGGCGGTGCTCGCGATGATCCTGATCCAGCGGATCAACGACCTGCAGACCGAGCGCCCGTGGACGCCGTGGTGGGCGACTCCGGCGGACCCGGGGAATCCTGCCCGGTGAACCACCCCGTCACGGACCGTCCACTGGGTCGTTACAAGTGGTGATGGGCGTTGGAAAAGAACTCGTTAAGTCGATACCCTCCGTGCTGGGCTCGGCTCCCCACGGGTACTTACTTCGTGGTATCAATGGGGCTCGGTCACGCGGGGGCAGGATTCGACCGAGACGCCGAACAGACGGAGTTCCAGCAACGCGAGGGACGCACGACGTGAGCCACCCGCAAACGGCGGTCTTGTCCGCTGCCGAAGACCACGACGAGTGGCAGCCACATGCTGCTGAGGAGTTCCAGCAGGTCGGTACCGTCGGCAAGATCGCGACCGGTCTGCTGGCCGCGTCCACGCTGACCCATCTGCTGGTCACCTGGTCGGACTGGAACACCTACAGCGCGGTCAGCCAGTTCCTCGGCGACGGCGCCGACGTCGACATGGCGATCCTGAACCGGGCCGACACGATCGCCCGGCTCACCTCGATCCCGAACGTGATCGTCTCGGTCGCGGCCGCCGTGGTCTTCGTGATCTGGCTGTGGCGCGCGCGGGTCAACTCCGAGGTCTTCTGCCAGGCCGACCACCGCCGCAGCCACGGCTGGGTGCTGGCGAGCTGGTTCTGCCCCGGCCCCAACCTCTGGTACCCCAAGCAGATCGTCGACGACGTCTGGCTGGCCAGCGATCCGAAGACGCCCGTGTACGCCGACGACCTGCGCCGGTTCAGGCCACCGCTCCTCACTCAGGTGTGGTGGATCACCTGGGTCGGCGCTCTCGCGTTCGACGTGGTGATCCGCCGGTTTCTGATGTGGATGAGCCCGACCAAGGCGACCCTGCTCGGGATCGCGCTGGCCGGTGCGGCGTCGCTGCTGCTGACCGCGGCCGCCGCGGTCGGCGGCACGCTGGTGATCCGCAAGATCAACGCGATGCAGGCCGGCCGCGAGTGGGTCCCGTGGTGGGACCAGCGCGAGCCGAAGCTGACCGCCGTCCCGACGTACGCCGACGACGACACCTCCGAGCAGCAGCCGATCGCCGAGCCGATCGCCACCGCTCCCGCGCTGCGCCTCGAGCGCTCCCCGGAGCGCCGTTCCGGCTACACCCAGCAGCCCCCGAACCAGTACGCCGCCAACGAGACGACCTTCGGCGGTGGAGCGGCCGGGACCAACCCGTTCGCCGCTCCCGCCGCGGGTGCCGGGCTCGCCGCCGAGGCCGTCAGCGGCGGAGCCACCGGCTCGCCGTTCGCGCCGCCTGCTCCCGCCGAGGAGGAGGCGCCGGCCTGGAGCCCGTTCGCGCCGGTGGCTTCGGAGACCTACCAGGACGCCGGTCCGGCGACCGAGCAGTTCAGCCCGGTGGAGACGTGGCGCGAGGAGCGGGGGCCGGTCGAGGAGGCCACCCCGTCGTACCAGCAGACCGCGTCCGGTCTGGAGTCGCCGAGCTGGGCCGACACCGGCAGCTACGGCACCGCCTCGACCTCCGACGACCTGCTGTCGGCGCCGCTGCCGAGCTGGCAGGCCGAGACGGTCGCCCCGCCGACGCTGAACGCCGCGCAGCCCGACCCGTACTCGTACCAGCCCGAGCCGGCCGCCCCCGCCGCCGAGCCGGAGCCGACCTGGTCGTCGTCGTACGCGCAGGGCTACTCCTACGAGACCACGTCGGACTACCTGACGTCGTCGGCGCCGATCCCCGCACCCGAGCCGGAGCCCGAGCCTGCACCTGTTGCGCGCGCCGGCCGCCGGGCCGCTCGGGTCGCGGTGGACAGCCCCTCGACGGTCCAGCAGCCGACGTACCAGGAGCCGAGCTACCAGCAGGAGAGCGACGACTACCTCACGCCGTCGAAGCCGCTGCCCTCGGTCCCGTCGTACGGCCCGGAGCCGACGTACTCCCCGGAGCCCGCCGCCTACACCCCCGAGCCCAGCTACGCGCCGGAGCCGACCTACGCGGCGTACGACGCCCCGGCGGTCCCGTCGAGCTACGAGACGGCGTACACCCCGGACTACAGCTCCTCGTACACCGAGTCGACGTACTCGGACTACAGCTCGTCGTACGCGCCGCAGCAGCCGGCCGAGCCGTCGTACGAGTCGTACAGCTCGACCTACGACTCCTACAGCTCGCCGGCGCAGAGCAGCTACTCCGACAGCAGCTACGACTACAGCCCGAACTACGCGCCCGAGTCCTACGACAGCAACTACGCGTCGACCGACTACAACTACTCCCAGCCGGCCGAGCCGCAGTACCAGCAGCAGGCGCCGTACTCGTACGAGCCGGCCGAGCCGCCGGCCGCCCCGGCCTCCGGTACGCCGGACGGCGAGGACACCGGCGAGCACAGCGCCCCGCGGACCCACCCCCGCCGCCGCTGGGTCTGAGACCCGCCCTCCCGAAGAGGCCTGATCCCTCCCCCCGGGATCAGGCCTCTCTTTCATCCTGCGCGGAAAGCGCTTGCACGCTAGGGTTGACTGTCATGACCCTGGCTTTCTCCACGCTCGGCTGCGCCGGCGCTCCGCTCGACACCGTCCTCGACCTCGCCCAGGCCAACCAGATCACCGGCCTGGAACTGCGGGCCGCCGACGAGGAGTTCACCCACATCGGGTTGACCCCGGCCGAACGCCGGACGCTGCGCTCCCGGATCGAGGACGCCGGCCTGGAGATCCTCGCGGTCGACAGTTACGTGCACCTGTGCGGCGTCGAGGAGCAGCCGCTCGCCGAGCACCTGGAACTGGCCCACGACCTCGGCGCCCGCGGCGTCCGGGTCTTCATGCGCGACGACCCCGAGGCGACCGGCGAGCCGACAGCCGGCGAGCTGCGCGCGATGGACCGGGTCGCCCGGTCGTCGACCGAGGTCAGCGTGCTGCTGGAGACCCACGACACGCACTCGTCCGGCCGGAGCATCGCCGCGTTCTGCGCGCTGCTCGACCGCGAGGTGCCCAGCCACAACGCCCGGGTGATCTGGGACGCCGCCCACACCCGCCGGACCGGCGAGACCGCGGCCGAGTCGCTCGAGCTGCTCCGGCCGTGGCTCGAGTTCGTCCAGATCAAGGACCACGACTCGCACAACAACTACAAGCCGGTCGCGATGGGCGCCGGCGATTACCCGATCGCCGACCTGCTGAAGGCCCTCGACGGCACCGGCTACCCGCTGTCGCTGGAGTGGGAGCTCAAGTGGCACCCCGACCTGCCGCCGCTGTCCGAGGCACTGCCGGCGACGCTCGCCTGGCTCGGCGGTTCAAAATCGAACTAATTGGCCTAGGCCACAATCACGACTCGATTCGGGCCAGGTGCATGACAACGGGCACCGGTCGGTCGTCAGACAGGTGAAGTCCCGACGGGGGACCTTGCAGGTAAGGACATTCACGATGACTGTTACCAGCGTGCGGTGGTGGGTCGGTTGAGTCCGCGGGCCGTGGACAAGCGGGCCCGGCCGGGGAACGAGGGCGGGTTGCCCGCGACGGAGCCGGCCGCCGACCTGAGCGGGGTCGGGCAGCCGGAGGAGACCAAGGAGCCGGTCGAGGCCGAGCAGCACTGAGCCGGACCGGCCGGCCTGCACAGGCCCGGCCGGTCAGTGCCGCAGCATCAGGCACACGTCGCCGAACTCGTGCCACAGGTAGTGCTGCTCCAGCGCCGCGTCGTACGCCTGCTGGACGACAGCACCGCCGACGACGGACTCCAGCAGGAGCAGGTGCGACGCCTCGGGTGCGTGCATGCCGGTGATCAGCCCGTCCACAACCGACGCCGGCCGGTCGGGCCCGAGGACCAGGTCGGTCCAGCCACTCGACGCCAGCACTGCTCCGCTCGGCAGCGCGGTCGACTCGATCGCACGCACCGCAGTGGTCCCGACAGCGATCACGCGGCCGCCGTTCGCCTTCACCCAGTTCACCAGGCGCGCGGTGTGCTCCGGTACGGCGTACCGCTCGGGCAGCGGGGGCTCGTGGCTCTCCAGCGACGACACCCCACAGTGCAGCAGGATCGGCGCGATCAGTACGCCGGCCGCCGCCAGCTGACTGACCAGCTCGAAGCTGAACGGCCTGCCCGCGCTGGGCATCTCCGCCGAACCCGGCTGGTTGGCGAACACGGTCTGGTAGAGCCCGAGCGGCCACTGCCGGTCGACGTACTTGTAGGTGATCGGCCGCCCGTGCTTGCGCAGGTACCCGACCACGTCGCTCGCCGGTGGCTGCGCTCGCCACAACCGCGTCGAACCTTCCTGGTACGGCGCCAGCAGCCGCAGTACACCGTCCGGCAGCTCCACCTCGTCGCCACTCGCCCCACCGAGCATGGGAGAGCCGCCACTGCGCAGCTCGACCACCCACGTCCCGTCGTCGAGTGCTGTCGAGAAGTGCACCACCACAGGCGCCACACCCGAGCCAGTGATCCAAGAGCCGTCGACAGCAGCCGCCAGCGTGCCGGACGTGTTCACCAGCAGCAGGTCACCCGGCCGCAGGTGTTCACCGATCCGGTCGAAGCTGGTGTGCCGCACGGTCGCCCCCTCCGCGACCAGCAGCTTCACCTGATCCCGAGCCAGCCCGCGCGCCTCCGGCGGCTCGACGGCGTTCAGCTCGTCGGGCAGCGTGAACCTGGTCTGCGGGTGGACCTTCACGACGTCACCGCGGGCGCGAACTCCGCCGCCCGGTAGCGCCCGCTCGCCGGGCGGCCGTCGAGCAGCCCGAGCAACGCCGGTACGACGGTCGCCGGCTCCGGCCGGTCCGAGATGTCCTCGCCCGGGAAGGCCGCCTGGTGCATCGCGGTCCGCAGGTCGCCCGGGTCGACGGCGTACACGGCGAGGTCGGGGTGCTCGGCCGCGAGCACGGCGCTCGCGTGGTCGAGCGCGGCCTTCGACGAGCCGTACCCACCCCACCCCTCGTACGCCTCGACCGCGGCGTCCGAGCTGACGTTGAGCACGATCCCGGCCGCGGTCCGCAGCTCGGGCAGCAGCGCCTGGGTCAGCGCGATCGGCGCGACCACGTTCACCTCGTACACCCGCCGGAGCTCGGTCAGATCGGCTCCGGCCAGCCGCTGCAACGGGCTCGGCCCGAGGTAGCTGGCGTTGTTCACCAGTAGGTCGAGGCGGCCGAGCTCCCCGACCGCGTCCACCAGGTCGGCCCGGTGCTCGGGATCGGTGACGTCCCCGGCGAGCGGGACGACGTCGGTCTTTGCGGCCAGTCCGTCGGCCGCGTCCTTGAGGGCGTCGGCTCCCCGAGCGGTGATGATCAGCGACCATCCCCGCTCGGCGAGCCCGTGCGCCAGCGCCAGTCCGAGGCCCGTCGACGCCCCGGTCACCACAGCAACAGGAGAAGAAGTCATGCCCGCCACTGTGGTACCTCAAGTCAGCTTGAGGTCAAGAGCCGTACACCTCGTACTCCGAGAGCTGCCCGGCCGGCCAGCCCGTGTTGCCGGTGAAGGTGAGCCGGACGTACCGCGTACTGACCGCACTCGGCAGCGTGATCGTGGCCGTGTTTCCCGAACCAGGGTTGAAGGTCCGGCCCGCCGCGGCCGCGAGCTGCGTGTACGACGAGTTGTTGGTGCTGCCCAGCACCGCGATCGTCTGGGTGCGGGTGCCCCAGGCCGAGCTCGGCGGGAGCTTCAGCACCAGCCGCTTCACCGACTGGTTACTGCCGAGGTCGACGGTGAGCGACTGCGGCCACGCGTTGTTCGCGCTTTCCCAGTAGCTGTTGGCGTTTCCGTCGACCGTGTTGGCCGGCGCGTAGTTCTGCACCTGGCTGGTCGCGGTGACCTGCTTGCCCGCGGCGAGGTTGCCGGTCGGCGTACCGGGATCGGCGCCGCCGCCGGTGCCCGGCTCGACCCAGTTGCAGCCGCTCCAGGTCGAGTCCCAGCCGCTGTTGCCGGAGCCGCGGTTCAGCGCGAAGGTCCCACCGGGGTACGCGCAGTTGTAGACGCCGGCCCGGCCGACGCCGCTGGCCCGCACGTTGCTGACGGTCGCCGACCCGGTCGTCTCGGCCTGGAACGCGAAGGTCCCGGCGCCTTCGATCGAACCGCCGTCGACCGTCACGTTCTGCACCGGACGCCCGGCGCCGCCCCCGTCGACGAACTGGTACGCCGACCACGGGCTCGCCACGAGCCGGTTGTTGGTCAGCCGCACCTGCGCGTTGATCTGGCTGTCGTACGCGTCGACGCGGATCGCGCCGTGCGGGTGGTTCTGTCCCCAGTTCGGGTTCATCGCCCCGGTCCGGAGCAGCGTGTTGCCGGAGACGTTGATCGTGCCCGCGAGCGGGAAGAACGGCGAGCCGAAGGACTGGTTCGAGATCGCGATCCCGCCGCCGAGCGCGTTGGTGTCGGCGATCAGGTTGTCCCGGACGGTGATGTCGGTGCCGCCGTAGATCGCGATGCCGTTGGCCAGGTTCGGCTGCACGATCGTGTTGTTCGCGAACGTCGAGCTCCGGTTGGCGGCGTGCAGCGACCAGGCCGCGAGCGCGTCGTCACCGGTGTTGCGCAGGTAGTTGTTCCGGACCTGCGCGTTGTACGCCGTACCGTTCAGGTTCAGCCCGTCGGCGGTCAGGTCGTAGAAGCGGTTGTTCTCGACGACCAGGTTGTCGTTGTTGCCGGTCAGCCAGAGCCCGACCTTCAGGTGCTGCAGCCACAGGCCGGAGACGACCGAGTTCGGGCCGAGGCTGCCGTTCACGAAGTTGTCCGGCGAGTTGTCGTTGCGCTCGGTCACCTCGCCGATCACCGCGAAGTCGTGCAGCTTCACGTTGCCGCCGCCGTTCGGGCGGTCGATCAGGTGGTGGCTGAGCAGCACCGAGTGCCAGCGCCCGGCGCCGCGGATCGTCACGCCGTCGGGGTTGATGGTGCCGCCGACCTTGAACCGCCCGGCCGGGATCCAGACCGTCCCGCCGGAACCACGGGCGCTGTCGATGGCGCTCTGGATCGCGCCGGTGGAGTCGCTGTTGCCGTTCGGGTCGGCGCCGCGGTCGGTGATCGAGATCGAGCCGCCCGGCTGACCGGCCGGTCCGGCGACGTTCTCGAACTCGACGTCGTCGATCGTGTACGGGCCGGCGGTGTTCTCGCCGTCGACCTGCAGCTTGATCTTGGCGCCGGCGTTCACCGTCCGGCCGAGCTGGAGCCGGGCGTGGTCGTAGAGCTTGTGCGTCCTGGAGCCGGCGATCCAACCGGTGTCGAGGTAGCTGTACTTCGACGTCACGGCGAGCTGCTGGGACAGCTTCTGACCGTCCACGTAGACCGACAGCGTGCCACTCCGGCCGTCCGGTACGGCGTACGCGACGGTGATCGCGTTGGTGGTGGCGGGCGCCGTGAACTCGACGTACTGGCCGCCGTTGAGCGTGACTGCCTGGCGGTTCGAGGCCTCGGCGGCGAGCGTGCCCTGGGCGTAGCTCGGGCCGATCCGGCTGCCGTTGGTGGCCGAGCTCTCGGCCTCGACGATGGTGAACGGAAGCGTGGCGCCGACCGCCTGGACGGCCTGTGGAGCGGCGGCGGCAGGGGAGAGGCCGGCACCGGCGAGCGCGGTGGAGGCGACAGCGAGCAGGGCGATATGTCTGGGGGCGGACATAGAGCACCTTCCTTGGGGGCGGTAAGGAAAAGGACGTCTCTGCGAAATTCTTCACTTGTTCTCCGCAAAATATCCACAGAACCACCGACCTGTCACTATGTCGCGGGTGACGGGGCTACGCGAGCGGTGGAACGACCTGATCCCGGGAGCGGCCGCGCTCGCCGACGACCTGACCGCGCGCTACCGCGCCGACGACCGCCGGGCCTACCGCGACCAGTACCTGCAGCACGTCCTCGACGCCCTCGGCACGCTCGACCAACTCAGCACCGACCCGACCGCCGTCTACCTCGCCGCCTGGTTCCACCGGGCCGTGCACGAGCGCGGCGGGCTGACGGACGCGGAAGCCTCAGCAGCTCTCGCCGAAGAGACGCTTCCGACGTACCACGTGACCTCGGCCAGGGTCGCCGAAGTCGCTCGCCTGATCCGTCTGACCGGTACGCCGACCGTCTGGTCGGAGACCTCGTCCGACCCGAACGGCGACGTCCTGCTCGACGCGGTGAACTCGACGCTGGCCGCGGTGAACTACGCCAACCACGCAGCCGAGGTCCGCCGCGACGCGACCGACCGCGGCACGGCGGTCAAGCAGCGGCACGCCGTCGTCCAGGAGCTGCTGGACGGACCGATCTTCCACACCCAGCTCGGCCGCGACCGGTACGCCGCGGCCGCGCGCACCAACCTGAAGGCGGAGCTCGAGGTCCTCGACGGGGAGATCCCGGCACCCTGGCGGGGCTGGCAGCGCGCGACACTGATCGGCCTCGCGGTGATCAGCGCGCTGGTCGCCACGGCGGCGGGCTTGGGCGCGACCACCAGTCCGTGGCGGTCAGGTGCACGGGACGAGGCGACCTGGCCGGCCTGGGTGCTCGTCGCGGTCTCGCTCGCCACCGTCCTCGCTCTGCAGAAGCTTGCCCAGAGCAACGATCGTCGATCGCGGTGGATCGCCGGTGGGATCGCGGTCGCGGCGGCGGCCGGTCTGCTGATCACGATCCTGCTGATCCCGGAGCGGACGCCGGCGACCGGTCCCGGTGAGCGGGTGCCGCTGGTGGTCCTGAGCCTGGGGCTGCTGGTGATCGGCGGTCTGGCCGCGCTCGCCGCGAACGCGCTGACGGCGCCGCTGCCCTCGCGCAACCATGGGCAGATCATCGCGGCCTTGGGGACCGCCGCGGTGGTGGTGGCTGCGGCGGTGCTCTTCGCCGACCCGGCGGGTCGCGCGTACCTGCTGCGCGCGAACGAGCAGATCAGCGGATCGGCCGCGCCGGAGGTCCAGGCGCCGCGGTCCGACCTGAGCGGGCGGATCGCCTGGGAGAGCCCGACCACCTCGCTGCGGTCGGACGCGGTCGCCGACGCGGTGGAGACCCGGTACGGCATCGCGATCTCCCGGCAGAGCGGCTCGATCGAACTGCTCGACCCGGCCACCGGCGACGTCCGCTGGCGGCACACCCGCTCCGACACCGCCGCACTCCCCGCCCTGTACGCCGTGAGCGACGGCCGCCAACTGCTCGCCGACTTCGACGACTTCGGGTACCTGCTGCTCGACGCCTCGACCGGCAAGCGCGAGGCCGCGTGGCCGGAGTCGACCCGCGACCACTCGGTCGCGCACGCGGACCCGCTGCTCACCGGCGAGCAGGTCTCCCGAGGATCGGACAAGCTGCGCGGCGTCGACCCGGACGGCAACGAGCGCTGGACCTTCGAGCCCGGGCGCTGCACGAGTATTGGCGCGACCGCGACGGCGAACACCGTGGTCACCTTCCTCGGTCACAGCTGCGGGCAGCGGCCGTCCGAGCTGACCGGGCTCGACCTCGCGAGTGGCAAGCAACTGTGGAACCGTCCGGCGAACTGGCGTGGCGTGACCCGACTGGTGTTCGGCGACCTGGTGGTCGCGATCGAAGCGCAGCAGGGGACGCGCGGCATCCTGGTCGCGCTCGACGCGCGCACCGGCGAGGTGAAGTGGCGCTTCGACCTGCCGGACGCGTGGGCCTGTGACAGCAAGCTCGCGGCGGCCGGCGGGCAGGTCGTCCTGCTCAACTGCCCGTCGGCGTCGACGCAGCACAGCACGGTCGTCGCGACGGTTCTCGACGCACGCACCGGAACCGTCGCCTGGCAGCGGACGGTCGCCGGGGACCTCAGCCTGCCGGTCTCGGTGACGGACGACGCGCGGATCGTGGCGCTGCGGCCCTCGACCACCGGCTGCGACGTGACGGTGCTGGCCCAGGCCGCCGACCGACGTGTCGCCCTCCCCGAGGAGGTCGACTGCAGCCAGGGAATCCATGCCCTGGGCAACCAGTTGCTGGTCTCGGGCGAGGACGCGGTGATCGCTCTCCGTTAATCAGGTAACAGAATGCCTGGGCTGAGGATTCCGCTCGGATCCACCACCTGCTTCACCGCCAGCAAACTCTCGATCGCCAGCGCGCCGACCTCCTCGGCGTACGCCTCACGATGATCGGTCCCCACGCCGTGGTGATGCGTGATCGTCCCACCTGCCGCGCCGATCGCCGTACTGGCCGCGGTTTTCGCGTGCTGCCACTGCGCCACCGGGTCGTCGGCCTGCGCACACACCACGGTGAAGTAGAGCGAAGCCCCGGTCTCGTACACGTGCGACACATGGCAGAGAACCAACGGCGGCGTCCCCTGCTCACCCAGCGACTTCACCAGCGCATCAGTGACCGCAGCCTTCAGCGCCGGCAGCTTCGACCAGAACCCGGCCGTCTCCAGCGTCTCCACGAGCGCCCCCTCGTCGAGCAGCGGGTCCCGCAGGTACGGCGCGCGATAGCGGCCCTTGCGCCAGGTCTCACCCGGCTCCTCCCCGAGCGGCTCGCCTCCTGCTTGGGCGAGCACCTCCGCGACGGCAGCACGCCGTACGGCGGTCGCCGTGCCCTCGAACCCGACGATCACCTGTACGCCGCTCGCCCCACCGAGCACCTCGGGATCGGCCAGGTTGACCGCCGTCTCCGCCTCGTCGGACAGCCGCAGCACGGTCGGCAACGGCCCGTCCTGCGCCAGCCGCCGGATCGCGTCGAGCCCCTCGGTGAAGCTCGCGAACCGCCAGCCCTCGAAGAACCGCTCGACCGGCCGCGGCCGGATCCGGACCAGCACCGACGTGATGATCCCGAGCGCGCCCTCAGACCCCAGCCACAGCTGCCGCAGATCCGGCCCCGCCGCGGACATCGGCGCCCGCCCGAGCTCGACCGTCCCGCGCGGCGTCGCCACCGACACCCCGACCACCATCTGGTCGAACCGCCCGTACCCCGCCGACGACTGCCCGCTCGACCGCGTCGCGGCGTACCCGCCGATCGAGGCGCCTTCGTACGACTGCGGAAAGTGCCCGAGCGTGTAGCCGCGCTCCTTGAGCGCCGCCTCGGCGGCGGTTCCCCGTACGCCGGCCTCGATCCGTGCTGTCCGGGACACCTCGTCGATCTCGGTGAGTCGATCAAGCCGCTTGAGGTCCACCGCGATGAACTGCTTGGTCGGCACCAGCCCACCCACCACCGAGGTCCCACCGGCGTACGGCACCACCGCGATCCCGAGCCCTGAGCAGACCTCCAGCAGCCGCAGCACCTCGTCGTGCGACCCCGGAAACACCACCGCCTCCGGCATCCCGCTTCGATCCCCGGCTCGGTCTTTCAACAGATCGGGAGTGGAGTAGCCGCGCGTGTGAGCCCACCGCGTCGCGAAGTCGACCTGCACGTGCTCGGCCCCGAGCAGCTCCACCAACTCGCGAGGAGCGACCCCGTCCGCGCCCGCCTCGCGCTCGCCCGCGCCCGCCCCGCGCTCGCCCGCGCCCGCCTCGCCCGCGCCCGCCTCGCCCGCGCCCGCCTCGCCCGCGCCCGCCTCGCCCGCGCCCGCCTCGCCCGCGCCCGCCTCGCCCGCCTCGCGCTCGCCCGCCTCGCCCGCGCCCGCCTCGCCCGCCTCGCGCTCGCCCGCCTCGCGCTCGCCCGCCTCGCGCTCGCCCGCCTCGCGCTCGCCCGCCTCGCGCTCGCCCGCCTCGCGCTCGCCCGCGCCGGCAGAGCCGGCTGCGGCCGGGGCGGCCGACCCTCCCTTCCCCTCCGCTTCGCGTCGGCGCACCCCGAGGTGCTGCAGCGCAGCGAGCGCGGCGGCCGGCACCTCCACCGTCTGCGCCGGGTCGCCCCAGCGGCCCGGCGTGAGTTGCACCACCGGGAGGTCGGACTCGGTCATACAGGGCTCCCCATCGGTGGGTTCGGGAGGTACCGTCCGACTGTTCCGGCACCTCGGACTCGCTGATACACTCTGACGCGTGATGTCTCAGCGTAGCAGCGACCTCGAGTCGACCCCGTCCGGCCGCCCGGCGCCCGCGAACGCGATCGGTGAGGAGCGGATCCTCGACGCGGCGTACGAGCTGCTGCTCGCGATCGGGATGCGCCGGATGACGATGGCCGACATCGCCCGGCACGCCGAGGTCTCCCGCGCGACGCTCTACCGGCGCTGGCCGAACGTCCAGGCCGTCGTCGCCGCGCTGATGACGCGGGAGTGGACGACCGCGCTGATGTCCGCCTTCCAGCCCGACGCCGTCGACGGCCGGGCCCGTCTGGTCGAGGGCGTCGTCGAGGTGGTCGGCAAGACCCGGACGCATCCGCTGATGCGCAAGATCATCGAGCTCGACCCCGAGTTCCTCACGCCGTACCTGCTGGAGCGCCGCGGCAGCAGCACGGTCGCGCACCTCGCGCTGGTCGCCGAGGGCATCAAGGCCGGTCAGGCCGACGGTTCGATCCGCGCCGGCGACCCCGACTGGCTGTCCCGCCAGATCATCCTGGTCTCGCTCGCCTCCGCGGTCTCCGGCCCGGTGCTGGCGACCCACGAGGAGTACCCGCACCTCGACGAGGAGCTCCGCGCGATGCTCACCCGGTACCTGGAGCCCTAGATGATCTCGGTCGGCAACTCCAGCCTGAACGCGGCCCGCCGCACCAAGGAGCTCGACTGGCTGGACACCCGGCGGAAGGTCGACGTCCTGGTCGTCGGCGGCGGCGTGACCGGCGCCGGGGTCGCGCTGGACGCGGCCGCGCGCGGGCTGACCGTCGCGCTGGTGGAGAAGCACGACCTGGCCTTCGGTACGAGCCGTTGGAGCTCGAAGCTCGTCCACGGCGGCCTGCGCTACCTGGCCTCGGGCCACGTCGGGATCGCCTACGAGAGCGCCGTCGAGCGCGGCATCCTGATGAAGACGACCGCCCCGCACCTCGTGCACCCGGTCCCGCAGGTCGCCCCTTGGTTGCCTGAGGCAAGGTTCATGCAGGCGGCGCTGATCCGTTCGGCGTTCCTCGGCGGCGACGTGCTGCGCACCTTCGCTCACACCAGCGACGATTTCCTCCCGCACTCGCGCCGGGTCAGCTCGGCCGAGGTCCTGCGCTACGCGCCGACCGTCCGCCCGCACGGCCTGCGCGGCGGCTTCCTGACCTGGGACGGCCAGCTGTATGACGACGCCCGGCTGGTCGTCGCGATCGCCCGCACCGCCGCCCTGTACGGCGCCCGCGTGCTGACCCGCTGCGCGGCCGAGCAGGTGACCGGCCACGGCGCGGTCGTCGTCGACCAGCTGAGCGGCCGGCGGATCGACGTCGCGGCGCGGATGGTGATCAACGCGGGCGGCATCTGGGCCGACCAGGTCGCGACCGGGATCAAGCTGCGCCCTAGCCGCGGGACGCATCTGGTGCTGCCGCAGTCGGTCTTCGGCGAGCTCTCCGCCGTACTGACCGTGCCGGTGCCGGGGGAGCCGCGGCGGGTCGTGATGGCGATCCCGGCGCCCGACGGGCGGGTGTACGTCGGGCTGACCGACGAGGACGCGCCGGGCCCGGTCAGCGACGTGCCGGAGGCCAGCGACGCGGAGATCGACTTCCTGCTCGGCACGATCAGCGCGGCGGTCCGCGAGCCGATCACCCGCGCCGACCTGCTCGGTACGTACGCCGGGCTGCGCCCGCTGCTCGACACCGGCCACCACCGCGGCGAAGACAAGACCGCCGACATCTCCCGGCGGCACGCGGTGATCACGTCCCCCGATGGGCTGGTCACGATCGTCGGCGGCAAGCTCACGACGTACCGGCGGATGGCGCAGGACGCGCTCGACACGGCGCTGAAGCAGTCCTCGATCGAGGTCCGCCGACCGTGCCTGACGCACCGCATCCCGCTGGTCGGCGCCGCCGACCGCTCCCGCCTCGCGACGGTCCGCGCGCCGTCGCGCTTCGTCCAGCGCTACGGCATCGAGGCTCCCGACGTGATCGCCGGGGACCGCGCCCTGCTCGAGCCGATCGCCCCTGGGCTGGCCACCACTCAGGCGGAGCTCCTCTTCGCCGTACGGCACGAGGGTGCCCTCGACGAGAACGACATCCTGGACCGCCGCACCCGCCTCGGCCTCTCGGCCGCCGACCGCGCCCTGGCCCTCCCCGCGGCCCAAGCAGCCTTCGCCGCCGTCTGAACCTGTGGAAAACCTCGGGGCGCTCCCAGGTCTGAGATAACTTGTGGGGTAGCGGCGACCTGGGGAGGTGGGGATCGTGAGTCAGCCGTATGGCCAGGGTCCGTACCCCGGCAGTCACCCGCAGAACGTCGGCCAGTTCCACGGCGGTCCGCCGCCCGCTGCGCCGCCGAAGTACCGGACGCTGCGTCGCCTCGCGCTGGTAGCGGTCGCCCTGATGGCCGGCACCGTGCTCGTCAGCGTCATCCAGACGATCCTGATGTGGAGCTCGTACGAGGACGTGAAGCGGCTGATCTACGGCCTGCTGTCCGAGGACGAGATCGACCAGGGCGCCGAGGCGGTCGTCGGCGCGGGACCGCTGCTCGACGGGCTCGGCTACCTGTTCGCCGCGGCCGGGATCGTCGTGGTGATCTGGCTCTGGCAGGCCCGCGAGAACACCGAGATCCTCAAACCGCCGTTCGCGACGACGTACCAGGGCGGCTACAACACCGGCAACGGCGCCCACCGGCACTCCACCGGCTGGACCGTCGGCGCCTGGCTCTGCCCGGTCGTCCAGTTCTGGTACCCGTTGCAGGTCGTCGGCGACGTCGTCCGTGCCAGCGAACCGCCGAACCAGCCCGGCGTCGCGCGCTCCGGCCGGATCCGCGCGCTGCTGTACGGCTGGTGGGCGGCCTGGGTCGCCTTCTGCGTCGTCGCGGTCGGCAGCGGCCTGTTCGCCGGGATCAGCTTCGTCACCTGGATCGTCCGCCTGGTCGACCGCGCCGACGAGGCCCGCCTGACCGGCGACTACGTCGACATCTACGACCTGCAGGACTACCTGGTCCGGCTCGCGCTCGGGATCAACATCGCGTTCACGGTCGGCACGCTGCTGCTGATCGTCGCCGGCGCGACGTTCTCGCTGCTCCTCCTGCAGATCAGCAGCTGGCACGACGGCCGGATGCCGCAGTCCGGCGTCCCGCTGGGCCCGACGCTGCCGTACAACTCACCGTCGTACCTGCCGCCGGCCGACACGACTCCGCAGTACGCGCCGCGTCCCGCGCAGTCCAACCCGTACAGCTACGGACCTCCCGCCGCCCAGCCCCCGCCGGCCCAGCCGCCGCGCCCCGGCGGCCCGTACGGCCCCGGCGGGTACGGCGGCACCACCGGCTCGAGCCCGAACGGCCCGGGCCCGACCCGCCCGCAGGACCAGAGCCCGCCCGCACCGCGCGCGGACCCGCCGCGCTCGCCCTGGCCGACCCGCGAAGGCGGCCCGCCGGAGTACCCCGCCGGCTCCCGCTGACCCTCAGCTCAGCCGAAGCAGCACGGCACTCGCGTCGTCGTGCCGCTTCCCCCTGAAACTGCCTGGCGCCGCCGCGGCGTCGTACGCTCGCACCCGGTCGATCAGCTCCCGAGGCCCACCCGTCTCCAGCACCTCGACCAGCTCTCCCCATGAGTGCCCGTACCGCTCGGCGTACCGCGAAGCCCCGTCCGTCATCACCGCCACCGACGCGACGTCCTCGCGCGCAGTCACCCCACTCACCGCCTCGTACGCCGCATCCGGCTGCGTGCTCGCCACCCAGAACCCACCCGCCTGGTTCCGCGCCTTCCGCACCGCCTCGAACGTGTACTCCGGTAGGTACTCGACCCGATCGTCGACCACCGCCGCCACCGCACCGCCAGGCGCCCGCAGCACCACCGGAGAGTCCGCCAGCACCAGATGCTCGACGCTCTCCACCCCGACCCGCACCATCGCCACCGTCGACGACGGACTGTCCGGGTTGCTCAGGTCGCAGGTCCCGACATGAAGCTTCCGAACCCCGTCGATCGCCCCCGCCAGCAGCTCCACCAACGAGTCACCCGACCGCCCCACCAGCGGAAACGACAACTCCATCCCCAACTGCCGAACCAACCACGTCACATCGTGCCGACACCCAGACTCCATCCCAGCAGGCGCTGTAGCCCCATCCAGCACAACCACGAAGTCGGGCCCGGTCACCACCAGGTCCTCGTTGACCCCCGCCAGACGATCAGGGGCACCCTCACAAACCGACCAGATCTCCACGGCGCCCATTCAACCCGGCTGCTAAGCGTGCGCCTCCTGCGGCTCGGCAGCGGCGTGCGCTCCCCACGTATCAACCAGCGACTGATCCAGCGAAACCTTCGCCGTCCACCCCACGGTCTTCTCGATCAACGCCGTGTCCGCCTGCTGCCACGGGACAGCATCCGCCGGCGACCCCGCGTGCCCCGCGTGCACAACCCCCTCGACCACCTTCGCCCCCGTCCCACTCAGCTCGATCAGCCGGCTCACCACGTCCCGCGCCAGCGCAGCCCGCCCCGACCCCACGTTCAGCACCGGCGGCGGCTTCTCCTCGGTCAGCGCCACCGCAAGCACCGCGTCCGCCACATCCCGCACGTCGACGTAGTCCCGCCACGCCTCCAGCGACCCCATCTGCAACGTGTCCGTCTCCCCGACCTGCCGCACCACCCGCCCGAGCAACGTGCTCGCCGGCGACCCCGGCCCGCTGATGTTGAACGACCGCACCACCACCGCATCAGCACCGTTCCGCCGAGCCCGCAGCACCAGCTCCGACCCCGCCAGCTTCGTGAACCCGTACGCCGCCCCCGGCTTCAGCTCCGCCTGCTCGTCCTGGCTCGTCCCGTGCGGCGCACCGCCGTACTCCGCGGCCGAGCCCAGCTGCACGAGCCGCGCGTTGTTCGCCGTCCGCTGCATCGCCGACAGCAAGGCGTCGACCGCGACCACGTTCCCGCGGGTCAGCGCGACGGCGTCGCCGTGCGTCGCGGCCGCGGCGTTCACGATCACGGTCGGCTTGTACATCGCGAGCAGCGCGTCCAGGGCATAGCAGTGCCCGGTGGCGAGGTCGAAGCGCCGGTGTGGATCGCCGGTGCTCCGGGTCATGCCGCGGTGCTCGATCCCGCGGTCGCCGAGCTGCGCGCAGATCCGGCCTCCGAGGAAGCCGCCGGCGCCGAACACCATCACCCGCTCCGATCCGGTCACCCGGCCCATCTTGCCCGCTCCGGTTGACGATCCGAGGAACTTTGTCCGTCGGGGTCGTCACAATGCTGAGCACAGGACCCGCGCCGCGGGGCCGAGAGGAGATCTTGTGGCCAACCGCCGTGCGCCCGCGACCGAGTCCACCGTCCGGGACTGGGACGACGCCGACCCGTCGGGGCAGACCTACACCCGGGTGCTGTTCCTGGACTCCGACCTGACCGAGGTGGCCAACACCGGCGGCGTGTTCGAGGAGTGCGTGTTCCGCGGCGTCCGGTTCAACGCCTCGACGCACACCGACGCCGCGTTCGTGAACTGCACGTTCGCCCGCTGCTCGTTCTTCGACACCACGTTCACCCGCTGCAAGCTGATGGGCAGCACGTTCGACGACTGCACGTACAACCTGCTCAAGGTCGACGGCGGCGACTGGTCGTTCACCAGCCTGCCGGGCGAGGACCTGCGCGGCGCCGAGCTGACCGGCGTGAAGCTGCGCGAGGCCGACCTGACCGGCGTACGGGCGGCCAAGGCGTCGCTGCGCAACGTCGACCTGTCCGGTGCGATGCTGCAGCGTGCCGACTTCACCGGCGCAGACCTGCGGGGTTCGGACCTGACGTCGCTCGACCCGCTGACGGTCCAGCTGCGGGATGCGATCATCGACCTGCCGCAGGCGATGGCGATCGCGCAGGCGCTCGGGCTCGAGGTCCGGCCCTGACTGTGGACAGCTTCAAAGTTATCCCCCGATTCGTCCACAACCTGTGGATAACTTCCCACTCTCCGTGGTCGGGACGTCGTCGTACGCCGGAATCGGTGACTCAGCGCAGCCGAGCGACCGGCCGGAGCCGACTCGTCCGCTGAATCATCGCCGGACGGGCCGTGACATCGGTGCGGCGATGCCGGGCCGGCGGACGCCCGCGCGTGGTCAGCAGCGCGGCATGCTCCACGACGTACTCGGGACTCGTCAGCGGCCGCGTCCGGTTCAGTGCCTGTACGCCGGCCGCCAGCCCGACCCCGGCGAAAGCACCGGCCGTGTTCGCGATCAGGTCGTGCACCTGGCACGAGCGCCCGAGCTGGGGGACCAGCGCCTGGACCGCCTCGACGGACGCCGACAGGCCGATGCCCGCCGCGATCCCGTCGGCCGGACGCCCGCTGGCCAGCGTCAGCATCCCCGCGGCCGGGACGAACAGCAGCACGTTGAGCAGCCCCTGGAGCGAGGTCAGCCCGCCGGTCGTGGTCAGGTGGGTGCCGCAGACCCCGATGCCGCTGTGGTGCGCGGTCGGGCTCAGCGTCGCGGCCAGGACCAGCGCGAACGACGCGGGCAGGAACAGGGATGCCAGCCGGGGAACCAGCCGGTCACCGCGCCGCCGGACCGCCGAGACGGCGATCGGGATCGCCATTCCGGTGAGAACGAGCCACGTGTCCAGCAGGTGCGGGATGCCGCGATAGGTCTCGAGCACGTATCCGGATCCTCCGTCGTCAACCGGCCTCACGCGCGCCCGAGCGGACCCCGCGCGAAACACAACGTCAGTGGTTCTCGCCCTCGTTGGTTTCCTCATCAGACGATCGGTCGGCGGCCGACCCGCTCGCCAGCCCCCTCCGGACATCTGCACGCACCCGCAAACAAACGGTGGTCGCCCCGTGACAATCCGTGGTGGAACTGTCACCGCGTATCGGGGCCCAAGGCAACATCCATCGGCAGTACCGGGCCGCCGGGCGCTCGACCGTGCGCCTTCGCGATGGCACCATTTCGAGGGTGAGCACCTCGGACGACGCGCAGCGGCTGCGGGACCTCAAGCTGCTGCGCCGGGTCCGGGACCGGATCGACCGCGAGTACGCGCAGCCGCTCGACGTCGAGGCGCTGGCCCGCGGCGTCAACATGTCGGCCGGGCACCTGAGCCGCCAGTTCAAGCTCGCGTACGGCGAGGCGCCGTACGGGTACCTGATGACGCGGCGGATCGAGCGCGCGATGGCGCTGCTGCGGCGCGGCGACGTGAGCGTCACCGACGTCTGCTTCCAGGTCGGCTTCTCCTCGCTGGGGACGTTCAGCACCCGGTTCACCGAGCTGGTCGGGATGCCGCCGAGCGAGTACCGCCGGCAGGTCCGGCCGCCGGCCGAGCCGCCCTCGTGCATCACCAAACAGGTCGCCAGACCGATCAGGAATCAAGAAGCACCGCAGGCTTGGCCGCCAGTAGCGTGAACGCCATGGACATCAAGATTCACGCCAGCTTCCTGCCACACGAAGACCCCGACGCCTCGATCGCGTTCTACCGCGACACGCTCGGCTTCGAGGTCCGCAACGACGTCGGCCAGGGCACGATGCGCTGGGTCACGATCGGCCCCGAGGGCCAGCCGGACACCCAGATCGTGCTGCACCCGCCGCTCGTCGACCCCGGACTGACCGAGGAGGAGCGCAAGACCATCACCGAGATGATGGCCAAGGGCACCTTCGCCACCATCGTGCTCGCCACCAAGGACCTGGACGGCCTGTTCGACCAGGTCCAGGCCACCGGGGCCGAGGTGATCCAGGAGCCGACCGACCAGCCGTACGGCGTCCGCGACTGCGCGTTCCGCGACCCGGCCGGCAACCACGTCCGCATCAACCAGGTCGGCTGACACCCCGCCGTACCGACCGAGCCGCGACCACCCGACCGACGGAGCACCGATGACCCCGAGAGCCACCAAGACCGCCGCGAAGAAAGTTGCGCCGAGTCGGGCGCGGCCGGCGTACGACGCTGACAGCCACGACCTGATCCGGGTGCACGGTGCCCGCGAGAACAACCTCAAGGACGTCAGCATCGAGTTGCCGAAGCGGCGGCTGACGGTGTTCACCGGTGTCTCCGGGTCGGGCAAGAGCTCGCTGGTCTTCGGCACCATCGCCGCGGAGTCGCAGCGGCTGATCAACGAGACCTACAGCACCTTCGTCCAGGGCTTCATGCCGTCGCAGGCGCGGCCCGAGGTGGACGTGCTGGAGGGCCTGACCACCGCGATCATCGTCGGCCAGGAGCGGATGGGCTCGAACCCGCGCTCCACGGTCGGCACGGCGACCGACGCCAACGCGATGCTGCGGATCCTGTACAGCCGCCTCGGCAAGCCGTACGTCGGGTCGCCGCAGGCGTTCTCGTTCAACGTCGCGTCGATCAGCGGCGCCGGCGCGGTGAAGATCGAGAAGCACGGGCAGACCGTCAAGGAGCGCCGCAGCTTCTCGATCACCGGCGGCATGTGCCCGCGCTGCGAGGGTCGCGGCTCGGTCTCCGACATCGACCTGACCCAGCTGTACGACGAGAACAAGTCGCTGTCCGAGGGCGCGTTCACGATCCCGGGCTGGAAGTCGGACAGCTTCTGGACCGTCCGGGTGTACGCCGAGTCGGGTTTCGTCGACCCGGACAAGCCGATCAAGAAGTTCACCAAGAAGGAGATGCAGGACTTCCTCTACCGGGACCCGGTGAAGGTCAAGGTCGACGGCGTCAACCTCACCTACGAGGGGCTGATCCCGAAGATCCAGAAGTCCTTCCTGTCCAAGGACGTCGAGTCGATGCAGCCGCACATCCGCGCCTTCGTCGAGCGGGCGGTCACGTTCACGACCTGCCCGGAGTGCGAGGGGACCCGGCTCACGCCGGAGGCGCGGGCCTCGAAGATCAAGGGGATCAGCATCGCCGACGCGTGCGCGATGCAGATCAGCGACCTGGCCGAGTGGGTCCGCAAGCTCGACGAGCCGTCGGTCGCGCCGCTGCTGTCGGCGCTCGGCGAGACCCTCGACTCGTTCGTCGACATCGGCCTGGGCTACCTCAGCCTGGAGCGCCCGGCCGGCACGCTGTCCGGCGGCGAGGCCCAGCGGACCAAGATGATCCGGCACCTCGGCTCGCCGCTGACCGACGTCACGTACGTCTTCGACGAGCCGACGATCGGCCTGCACCCGCACGACATCCAGCGGATGAACGAGCTGCTGCTGCAGCTGCGCGACAAGGGCAACACCGTCCTCGTCGTCGAGCACAAGCCGGAGGCGATCGCGATCGGCGACCACGTCGTCGACCTCGGCCCCGGAGCCGGTACGGCGGGCGGCCAGGTCGTCTTCGAGGGCACCGTCGAGGACCTGCGCACCGCCGACACCCTGACCGGCCGGCACCTCGACGACCGCGCCACGGTCAAGGACGAGGTCCGTACGCCGACCGACGTCCTGGAGATCCGCGGCGCGAACACGAACAACCTGCAGGACGTCGACGTCGACATCCCGCTCGGCACGCTGGTCGTCGTCACCGGCGTCGCCGGCTCCGGCAAGAGCTCGCTGATCCACGGCTCGGTCGCCAAGCGCGACAGCGTGATCTCGGTCGACCAGGGCGCGATCAAGGGCTCGCGGCGGAGCAACCCGGCGACGTACACGGGTCTGCTGGAACCGATCCGCAAGGCGTTCGCGAAGGAGAACGGCGTCAAACCGGCCCTGTTCAGCGCGAACTCCGAGGGCGCCTGCCCGAACTGCAACGGCGCCGGCGTCATCTACACCGACCTCGGCATCATGGCCAGCATCACCACCACCTGCGAGGTCTGCGAGGGCAAACGCTTCTCCGCCGACGTCCTGGAGTACACCTTCGGCGGCAAGGACATCAGCGAGGTCCTCGCCCTCCCCGTCGCCGAGGCCCTCGACTTCTTCGCCGAGGGCGACGCGAAAACCCCCGCCGCCCACAAGATCCTCCAGAATCTCGCCGACGTGGGCCTCGGCTACATCAGCCTCGGCCAGCCTCTGACCACCCTGTCCGGCGGCGAACGCCAACGCCTGAAGCTCGCCACCCACATGTCCGAGAAGGGCGGCATCTACGTCCTCGACGAACCGACCACCGGCCTCCACCTCGCCGACGTCGAGCAACTCCTTGCCCTGCTCGACAAACTCGTCGACTCCGGCAAGTCCGTCATCGTCATCGAGCACCACCAAGCCGTGATGGCCCACGCCGACTGGATCATCGACCTGGGCCCCGGCCCCGGCCACGACGGCGGCCACGTGGTCTTCGAGGGCACCCCCGCAGCTCTGGTGAAGTCCCGCAAAACCCTCACCGGCAAACACCTGGCGGAGTACGTCGGCAGCTGAGCGAGTGACCAGCGCCGGACGATCGATGAAGCAGTGGGTCGTCCTCGTACTCCTGGCCCCAGCACTCCTGCTGACCGCCTGCGGTCCGCCATCCGCAGGAATGATGGGCATCACCGTGGACGCCGACGGCCGACCGATCGGCGTCCTGGAGGTGTGTGAGGGCCACATCGACGGAGCCAGGCTGTACGAGACCCCTGTCGCCGATTCCGGCGAGTCAGCGCCCGAACCGGCGACAGTGGGCGACTGGGTCGTCTCTCCCGCTGTGGAATCGTCAAGCCTCGTGGACCTCGGCACGCCGACAAGCGACTGGAGGACTGACTCGCCGTTGAAGGCACTGCAACCAGGACGGTCCTACACGTTGTACGGCTGGACCACCGACCACTCGTGGTCAGCAGGCGGCGTCGAGTTCTCCACCGAGGACCTGAAGCTGCTGCGGCCCGGCCAGGTTCGCTACGACGCCGGTTTGCACGCTGACGAAGAGAATCCGGAAGACACGACAGCGACGGTGCCCGCCGCCGAGTTCCGCACGCGTGCGTGCGGCTGAGGCTTACACGCTGCCGTAGCCCGGTCAGGCGATCCAGCGGCGATGCGAGATCGGGTCGACGTTGCTCCCGCACACGACGGTCACCACGCTTCGCCCGGCGAACCGCTCGGGATCCTCGAGCAGCGCCGCGACGCCGAGCGCGGCCGACGGCTCGACCACGAGCCCGGCCTCGTCGTACAAGATCCGCAGTCCGGCGACGATCGATTCCTCCCGCACCAGTACTGCGTCGTCCGCCACCACCAGCAGGTCGCCCAGCACCTCCGCGATCGGAAACCGCCCCGCCACCCCGTCCGCGATCGTGTCGGCCGACTCGGTCGTGACCACGCGCCGTTCCCGCCACGACCGCGTCATCGCCGGCGCGCCCATCGGCTGCACACAGATCACCTCGACCTCCGGCGCGAGCTCCTTCAGCACCTGCCCGATCCCGGTCGCCATCGCCCCACCGCCCAAGGCGATCAGCACCACGTCGAACGGCGTCCCGCTCTCCACCAGCTCGAGCCCGATCGTCGCCGCACCTTCACAGGTCTCGAGGTCCAGGCTGTCCTCCAGCAACCGGATCCCGTCATACCGCGCGATCGCCGCCGCCCGCTCCCGAGCCAGCTCGTGATCCCCGTCCACCAGCTCCAACCGGGCCCCCAGCGCCCGGATCCGCTCCAGCTTCACCCGCGGCGCGAACCGCGAAGCCACCACGGTCACCTCGAGCCCCCGCCCACGCCCCGACCAAGCGAGCGCCTGCCCGAGATTCCCCGCACTCGCGCACACCACGTCCCGCTGCCCATCGGCCACCAACTGCCCGGCCACCAACTCGGTACCCCGCCCCTTGAAGCTCCGCACCGGGTTCGCCGTCTCCAGCTTGATCCCCACCGCACACCCGAGCCGAGCCCCCAACGGCTCACACCCGAAGAACGGCGACCCGAGAAACACCGGATCGATCCCCGCCCGAGCCGCCCGGATCCGCTGCACATCAAGCCGAGTCGTCGCCACGCCTCGGAGCCTAGGGCCGCTAGGTGTCGTACTGCAGCCCGTCCCACGGCTCGTAGTACGCGATGAAGTCCCCCGGCTCGATGTGGATCGAGTACTCACCCTCGAACTCCTCGGCCACCCAACCGAAGGTCACGCCGTCGACCTCCACGGTGAACGGCGCGACCTCGATCGCCTCCAGCACGTACTCCCCGAGCTCCGCCAGCCGCGCCGCGACCAACTCGTCCTCCCCAACCGGCCCCGCCTGCCCGGGCGGCCCGCCTCCCGGCCGGCCAACTTCCTGCACGCGCACCTCGTCGAACGTCCCGTCAGCCTTCCACAGGAACAACCCGACGTACGCCGAGTCCAGCTCGAACAGCTCCTCACTCAGGAAGAACTTCCGCCCGTCCGCGGCCGTCCCCGCGTACGGCACGTGATAGTCGTCCGGCACGATCGTGAACCGCTCGGGTGCCTCGTCCACAACAGCTCCTAGGAGTTCGATGACCCGCCACCTCTACCTGACCCGCCACGCCGAGGCCACCCCCGACGGCCACACCCTCACCGAGTCCGGCCGCCACCAAGCAGCCCTCCTCGGCGAACGCCTCCGCGACGTCCCCCTCACCACCATCCACCACAGCCCGTTGCCCCGAGCAACAGAAACCGCCCACCTGACGGTCATCCGCTACACCCCCGACCGTCCGTCGTCAGTCCTCCTCTACAACGACATGCAGCACCTCCCCACCACACTGCAGTGGACAGGCTTCCCACCCGACCTGCTCTCCCGCGCCGAGCCGTTCAGATGGACGTCCACTTCCGCCAGAACATCGGCCAGCGGCCGCTGCATGTCCACCTGAAGGTAGTTCCCCGACGGACGCTGGACCCGCCCCATCCATTCCCGAAAGAGCGCCGCACCGTCCACCGGTTCCTCACCCAGATCCACCGGCGGACTGTCGATACCGCGCCGGTGAGTCCGCAACCGCGGCCGCCGAGCAAGCCTCTGCTCGAGCAGCTCCAAATCCTCGATCCGGCACTCGACGTACCTGTACGTCGCATTGCCCGCCCGCGCGATCTCCATCCCCTCACTCACGATCCGCGGCCAGAAGCACGGACTGTCCATCACCACACAATGCCCCTGCGCCAGCACATGCCGAGCCTGCGCATACATCACCTCGTACGCCGCCCTGGTACTCCCGTCGACATCGAACCCCGCGTCCAGAACAGCAGACTTGATCACGTCGTAGTCGACAACAACCGCGCCGAAGGCCTCGACAACATGAGCGGCAACCGTGGACTTCCCAGCCCCAGGCACACCCGACATCTGCAGCAGAAACATCTCGCTCCTTCCAAGAGCCCGAACCCAAATTGCCATGCCGACCTCCGCACTGCCCGTTAAGCTGCGGCCAGCGTCAGAGCCCAAAGGAGGTGGTCCACATGCGTAGTTTCCACGCGGTGCCGCCTCGTTGGTCCGCCCAGCGGCTCTGACCCTCCCCGAGGCTCACCGCATCCACTGATGCGAGGAGTTCCTCCCTTGAGTTCAGTCGACCAATCAGAAGCCCTCACCGCGACCCGCGCCGCGTTCCAGGACTACCCGTCCAACTACTGGATCGCCGGAGGCTGGGCCCTGGACCTGTTCGCCGGCCGCGTCCGCCGCTCCCACGGCGACGTTGACGTCCTGGTCCTTGCCCGCGACCTGGACCAGGTCTCCGCGACCTTCACCACCCCGCGCCCGTCGATCCAGGACCCACAGACCGGCAAGCGCCGCCCCTGGGCCGTCGGCGAACAACTAGCCCCCGGCCCGAACGCCCTGGTCTTCCCCGACTGCCTCCACCCGTCCCCGATCCAGATCCTCTTCGCCGCCTCCGAAGCCGACGAGTGGATCTACCACCGAGGCCGCGGCGCCATCCGAAAACCCCTCACTGAGATCACCCGGACCTCGCCCACCGGCCTCCCGTACCTCGCCCCGGAGATCGTCCTCCTCTTCAAGTCCCGAGGCCCCCGCCCAAAGGACACCGCCGACTTCACCGACGTCGCCCACCTCCTCGACCCGGCCCGCCGCCGATGGCTCCTCGACCGCATCGCGCCGCTCTACCCACACCACCCCTGGCTGCCTGCCCTCCGCTGACCGCCAAGTGGGGCACAGGCTTCTACCTGTGCCCCACTCCGAGCAGTCGCGCCCGAAGGCCCCCGCTCGCGATCACGCAGGAAGTCGCCTCCTGCCGCAGAGCCGTTAGCAGACCGCGGCGATCACCTGGCAGCATGCAGGTCATGTCGACCGACTACGGACAACCGATCGGCCAGGTCTTGGGCGACCGCTTTCAAGCGCCCGAGCTGCTGCCAGGTTTGGACCGCGCTGGAAGGCATCGGGGTTCTCACCACTCAGCTGGACATGCTGCGCGAGCGAGCCGTCGATTCCTTTCGCGGGGACGACGACTAGCGATCCGACCGTCCGATCAAGTGAGGCCGGAACCCCGTCATTGCTGAAGTTGCTCGATGCACGCCTGGCGCACGACTCCGGGTAACTCGTCCTCCGGCCGGCCCCACGGTGCGCCCATTTCGTCGGCGAGTCCCCAAAGATCGCCGAGAGGCTGCTCGAAGGCCTCGGCGGCGTACTCGTTGGCAGTCACCACTCCGACGACTTGATCGACGACCCAGGTCGAGCGGACCCGGCCAGTCAGATACATGTCGGCGATGTGGTTGTACGCCACCTTGAGAGCGGCCTGCCTCGACGACAAAGGGTCGACGCCGGCGTCCGCGAGAGCTGCCGGCAGAAGGTCGCGAACCTCACGGGTGTCCCGCCCGCTGAGGCCGGCCAGTTCCGCCAGCGACCTACCGTCGCATCCCTGAACGAGCCAGTTGGCCGCCCACATCGGCACGGCCTCTGCGTGCAGGGTGTCCAGGGCCAGCCACGCTGCGACCAGGGCGGGGGTCGGCGTTTCCCCGTCCGGAACGGTCTCCTCCACCATGGCCCCATTGTGCTGGGGGTCGGGTGTTGTCGGCATGGGCTTTATGAGCGCCGTCGCGCAGCTTCAGTTGGCCGGTGTGCGCAGTGAATGCTCGGACGACGTGGGTTTCTCTGGCCTCGCTCCGGCACAAGCGGCCACCCGAAAGACCACCCCAGCCACAGAGTGGTCACTGAGGGCGCCAGCCCGCACAGTTCGCGCGCTAAGCGCAGGGTGGGTGGGAGCACGCGGAGCGGTCGCCTGGAGGAGCGGAGCGACGGAAGGCGGCTGCGGAGCGCGCGTGGGGTCTACCGATCAGCGCGGGGGAGAAGATGTGGTGGAGACGAGGGGACTCGAACCCCTAACCCCTGCCTTGCAAAGGCAGTGCTCTGCCAGTTGAGCTACGCCCCCGTGGGGGTGATCAGCGGCCCGGGGTGACCGGGTCGACGGCCTCGGCCCAGAGGTCCTGCTCGGCGCGGGCCTGCTGGGACTTCTTGTAGACGAAGTATCCACCGACGCTCGCCAGCAGTACCAGCAGAATCTTCTTCAGCACCGGGACTCCTCGGATCGGCGTCGATCAGGGTTTTGTGGGCCTAACTGGATTTGAACCAGTGACCTCTGCCTTATCAGGGCAGCGCTCTAACCAACTGAGCTATAGGCCCGCACTTGCGGGGTCGAACCGGAGAGAGATTACCGCACCGGGACCCCGACTCCCAAATCCGATCGGGCCCTCGCCGGGCCCGATCGGGGGAGTGGCTCAGTCCTCGGACGCGAGCGTGACTTCGAGGCCGCCGAGCAGCGTGGCGGCGATGTTGTAGAGGAACGAACCGAGCGTCGCGAGCGCTGTGATGATCAGCACGTCGGCGCACGCCAGCAGGGTGGTGAAGCCCATCACCTTGCCGGTGTTGACGTAGTTCTCGATGTCGAACGGTTCGGCCGCCGGGGTGCCGAGCACCTCGGTGACGGTGTTGTTGATGTTGTCGAAGACGCCGGCGGCGCCGATCGCGGACCAGACGATGAAGACCGCGACCCAGGTGACGATGCCGAAGGCGATCGACAGCAGGAACGCCGTCTTCATCACCGACCAGGGGTCGACGCGGGACAGCCGCAGCCGGGCCTTGCGGACCTGGCCGCGGGACCGGGCGACCGGCTCGGCGTCGTCGGCCGGGCGGGTCTTCTCGGCGGCGGCGTCCTTGACCGCGGCGGCCTTCTCGAGCACCGCGGCCTTCGCCGCGCTGACCCGGTCACCGAAGCTCTCGCCGGGCTTGGCCGGGGTCGTGACCTTCCCGGTCTGCCCGTACGCCGTACCGCCCGCTCGCGCGGTCCCCGCAGCTCCAGCAGCTCCCGCACCAGCAGCACCAGCGCCGACAGCCCCAGCCTTACCGGCAGCGCCAGAAACCCCAGCCCCCGGCGCCGAAGCGCCACCAGACCGCTGCTCCGGACGCCCAGGCGTACTCGGCGCGGCCGGTCGCCCACCCGGCGCCTGCGTCGTCACCGGTCGCACCGGCGGCTGCTGCGGCGGCCGGGACGGCGTACCGGGCTGTGCCGCCGGCCGGCCCGCGGTGCGCGGATCGGCCGGAGCGGAGCTCCGGGGGTCGCCCTGGCCGTTCGCGGTCGCCGGGCGCGGCTGCGCGCCGTTGTTACGACCGTTGGAGGCCGGTGTGGCCGGTGGGGTGGACGCAGCCTTCCCGTTGCCACCTTGCGGCGGTCGGGACTTGGCGCTGTCCGCCCCATCAGGCCAGTTCGGCCTCGAGCGGTTGGTCATCAGATGCCCTCCTGGCCGGCGTCGTCGTCTTCGACGGTAGCCGTGCCCTCGACGTCAGTCGAATGCTGGTCATCATTCTTGACGCTCTCGGGGGCGGTTTCGGTTGTCGCTGCGTCCACATCCTGGGCACCTTCGGTGACCGGCTGGCCCGACTCGTCGAGCTCCTCGTCACTGACGGTGAGATCGGTGTTGCGCGCGATCGCGACCACGGCGTCGGACTCGCCGACACCGGCGAACCGGACACCCATCGTGTCGCGGCCCTTGACCGGCACCGAGTCGACCCGGCTGCGGACGACCTGGCCGCTGCCCTTGATCGCCAGCACCTGGTCGGCGTCGACGACGATCAGCGCACCGACCAGCGACCCGCGCTCGTCGTTCAGCTTGACGGCCTTGATGCCGAGACCGCCGCGACCCTGCTGCCGGTACTCCGAGACGCGGCTGCGCTTGGCGTAGCCGGCATCGGTGACGGTGAAGACGTACTGCGCGTCCTCCTCCGAGCCGGCCCGGATCACCGACATCGAGAGCAGCTCGTCGCCGTCGCGGAACTTCATCCCGGTCACACCCGAGGTCGCCCGGCCCATCGGCCGCAGCTGCTCGTCGTTCGCGGTGAAGCGGATCGACTGCCCCTTGCGGGACACCAGCAGCAGGTCGTCGGCCGCGGTGGCCAGGTCGGCGCCGATCAGCTCGTCGTCGTCCTCGCGGAAGTTCACCGCGATGATGCCGCTCTGCCGGGCCGAGTCGTAGTCGGTCAGCGCGGTCTTCTTGACCAGGCCGCGCCGGGTCGCCAGCACCAGGTAGTCGGACTGCTCGTAGTCACGCAGCGTGAGAACCTGGGCGATCTCCTCGTCCGGCTGGAACGAGAGCAGACCGGCCACGTGCGAACCCTTGGCGTCGCGCGCCGACTCCGGCAGCTGCCACACCTTGGCCCGGTAGACCCGGCCCTTGGTGGTGAAGAACAGCATCCAGTGGTGGTTCGTGGTGGCGAAGAAGTGCCCGATCTCGTCCTCGGCGCGCATCGTCGCGCCGCGGACGCCCTTGCCGCCGCGGTTCTGCACCCGGTACAGGTCGGTCTTGGTGCGCTTCGCGTAGCCGCCGCGGGTGATCGTGACGACCACGTCCTCGTCCGGCACCAGGTCCTGCACCGACAGGTCGCCGTCGGCGGCGACGATCTCGGTCCGCCGCTCGTCGCCGTACTTCTCGACGATCTCGGCCAGCTCGTCGCGGACGATGGTCCGCTGCCGGACCGGGTCGGCCAGGATGTCCTCGAGGTCGGCGATGATCGCTTCCAGCTCGTTCAGCCGGTCGATGATCTTCTGCCGCTCCAGGGCGGCCAGCCGGCGCAGCTGCATGTCCAGGATCGCCTGGGCCTGCGTCTCGTCGATCTCCAGCAGGCTGATCAGGCCCTGGCGGGCCTCGTCGACGTCGGGGCTGCGCCGGATCAGCGCGATCACCTCGTCGAGGGCGTCCAGCGCCTTCACGTAGCCGCGGAAGATGTGCGCGTTCTTCTCCGCCTCGCGCAGCCGGTACCGGGTGCGCCGCTGGATGACCTCGATCTGGTGGTCGATCCAGTGCGTGATGAACAGGTCCAGGCTGAGCGTGCGCGGTACGCCGTCGACCAGCGCCAGCATGTTGCAGCCGAAGGTGTCCTGCAGTTGCGTGTGCTTGTACAGGTTGTTCAGTACGACGCGCGGCTGCGCGTCGCGCTTCAGCACGATCACCAGTCGCTGCCCGGTCCGCGACGAGGTGTCGTCGCGGATGTCGGCGATCCCGGTCATCTTGCCGGTGTTCACCAGCTCGGCGATCTTCTGCGCCAAGTTGTCCGGGTTGACCATGTACGGCAGCTGGCTGACGACCAGGCTGGTCCGGCCCTTGGCGTCCTCCTCGATGTCGACCACCGCGCGCATCGTGACCGAGCCGCGACCGGTGCGGTAGGCGTCGTCGATGCCCTTGTAGCCGACGATCAGGGCGCCGTTCGGGAAGTCCGGGCCCTTGATGTTCTCCATGCACGCGGCCAGGACCTCTTCCTGGGTCGCGTCCGGGTGCTCGAGGCACCAGTTCGCGGCCGCGGCGACCTCGCGCAGGTTGTGCGGCGGGATCTGGGTGGCCATGCCGACGGCGATGCCGGCCGAGCCGTTGACCAGCAGGTTCGGGAAGCGGGCCGGGAGGATCACCGGCTCCTGCGAGCGGCCGTCGTAGTTGGGGCGGAAGTCGACCGTCTCCTGGTCGATGTCGCGCACCATCTCCATCGCCAGCGGGGCCAGCCGGCACTCGGTGTACCGCATCGCGGCGGCCGGGTCGTTGCCCGGGGAACCGAAGTTGCCCTGGCCCTGGATCATCGGCGCGCGCATCACCCACGGCTGGGCGAGCCGGACCAGGGTGTCGTAGATCGCGGAGTCGCCGTGCGGGTGGTACTGACCCATCACGTCACCGACGACGCGGGAGCACTTGGAGAAGCCGCGGTCCGGGCGGTAGCCGCCGTCGTACATCGCGTAGAGGATCCGCCGGTGCACCGGCTTGAGCCCGTCGCGCACCTCGGGCAGCGCGCGGCCGACGATCACGGCCATCGCGTAGTCGAGGTACGACTGCTGCATCTCCGTCTGCAGATCGAGGGGCTCGATCCGGTCGTGTCCCGGGGAAATGGGGGTCTCGGTCATGTGAAGCTCGTCCCGTTCGGTTCAGACGTCGTACGTCGGTGAGTTCGGCGCTGGGGACCGGCCCCGGTACGGCGTACCGGAGCCGGTGGGGCGCTCAGATGTCGAGGAAGCGGACGTCCTTGGCGTTGCGCTGGATGAAGTTCCGGCGCGCCTCGATGTCGTCGCCCATCAGCGTCGCGAACGTCTCGTCCGCGCGCGCGGCGTCGTCCAGGGTGATCTGCAGCAGCACCCGGTTGGCCGGGTCCATCGTGGTCTCCCACAGCTCCTGGGCGTTCATCTCGCCCAGACCCTTGTACCGCTGGATCGCGTTGTCCTTGGGCAGCTTCTTGCCCGCCTCGGCACCGGCCGCGATCAGGCCGTCCTTCTCCCGCTCGGTGTAGGCCAGCTCGTGCGGCTGGTTGCTCCAGCGGATCTTGTACAGCGGCGGCTGGGCGGCGTACACGTGACCGCGCTCGATCAGCGGCCGCATGAAGCGGAACAGCAGCGTCAGCAGCAGCGTCCGGATGTGCTGGCCGTCGACGTCGGCGTCGGCCATGATCACGATCTTGTGGTACCGCAGCTTCTCCTCGTCGAAGTCCTCGTGGATGCCGGTCCCCAGCGCGGAGATGATGGCCTGGACCTCGTTGTTCTGCAGGACCTTGTCGATCCGGGCCTTCTCGACGTTCAGGATCTTGCCCCGGATCGGCAGGATCGCCTGGAACTTCGGGTCCCGGCCACCCTTGGCGGAGCCACCGGCCGAGTCACCCTCGACGATGTAGACCTCGCACTCCTCGGGGTTGGTCGACTGGCAGTCGGACAGCTTGCCCGGGAGACCGCCGCCGCCGAGCAGGCCCTTGCGGTTGCGGGCCAGGTCGCGGGCCTTGCGGGCGGCCAGCCGGGCGCTCGCGGCCGCGGTCGCCTTGCGGATGATCTCGCGACCCTCCTGCGGGTTCTGCTCGAACCAGGCGCCGAGCCGGTCGTTGACGACCCGCTGGACGAAACCCTTGACCTCGGTGTTGCCGAGCTTGGTCTTGGTCTGGCCCTCGAACTGCGGCTCGGCGAGCTTGACCGAGATGATCGCGGTCAGGCCCTCCCGGATGTCGTCACCGGTGAGCCGGTCCTCCTTCTTCTTGATCATCCCCTGGTCCTCGCCGAACGAGTTGACCAGTGAGGTGAGCGCGGCCCGGAAGCCCTCTTCGTGCGTCCCGCCCTCGTGGGTGTTGATCGCGTTCGCGAAGGTGTGCACCGACTCCTGGAACGAGCCGCTCCACTGCATCGCGACCTCGAGGCTGAGGTTGTTCTGCCCCTGCGCGGCCTCGAACGCGATCACGTTCTGGTGCACGGTCTCGCGGATGCCGGTCAGGTACTTCACGTAGTCGACCAGGCCGTCGTCGTACTTGAACGACTGCTCGACCGGGTTGCCGTCCTCGGTGTGGTCCGGGCGCTCGTCACGGATGACGAGCTCGAGGCCCTTGTTCAGGAAGGCGTACTCGCGGAAGCGGGTGGACAGCGTCTCGTAGGAGTAGACGGTGGTCTCGAAGACGTCGGCGCTGGGCCAGAAGGTGATCGTGGTGCCGGTGGAGTCCGCGGTCCCGGTCTCGGCCAGGTCCTCGTCCGGGTTGCCCATCGTGAACGTCTGCGTGTAGCTCTTGCCGCCGGTGTTCACATCGACCTGGAGCTTGGTGGACAGCGCGTTCACGACCGAGACACCCACGCCGTGCAGACCGCCGGACACCTTGTACCCGCCGCCGCCGAACTTGCCGCCGGCGTGCAGCACGGTCAGTACGACGGTGACGGCCGGCTTGCCCTCGGACTCGACGATGCCGACCGGGATGCCGCGGCCGTTGTCGACGACGCGGACGCCGCCGTCGGCCAGCAGCGTGACGACGATCTTGTCGCAGTACCCCGCCAGGGCCTCGTCCACGGCGTTGTCGACCACCTCGTAGACCAGGTGGTGCAGACCGCGCTCACCGGTGGACCCGATGTACATGCCCGGCCGTTTGCGGACGGCGTCGAGGCCCTCGAGGACCTGGATCGCGCTGGCGTCGTACTCGCGTTCGACGACGCTGGACGTGATCTCGGTCAGTTCCTCTTCGGTGCCGGTGCTGTCGGCGGACGGGATGGCGTCGGTCTCGGTCGGCTCGTCGGTCACCGGATGTTGTCCTCCTCGGACCCCGGTCAGCGGGGCATCGATGCACAGTGGACGCCGCCCCTGTCCCACCCCGCCCAGGGGATCCTGAGCAGAACAGGGAGGCGCGGCGCTCTCAACCCCTCCAGTCTACCCGTCGACCGAAGCAGAACCTGCCATGAGGCGCCCGAAACTCGGGTCAGGGCGTCTTTTCTCCCTCGTCACCATGTCCCCTCTCGCGGGTGGGGGCCCGGAAAGCGCTCACGGCCCCTCAGTGCCTTCCGGCCGGTTCACCCGTGACCGTCTGGTTTCCGAGACGAGCAACGCCCGGACCGCGCGCACCCGGCGGCCCCTAAGATCGCTGCCGTGGAAAGTCTCGACGACGTCATCGACGCCATGATCGCCGACCGGGTGATCCACCGGCACCGGCGCAAGTGGCTGATCGCGCTGGCCCTGATCGTCGTGCTGGCCGTCGTCATCTTCCTCACCGGCGGCTTCAAGGAGCACAAGGGCCGGGCGATCCCGACCGTCGAGGCACCGACCAGCGTCCAGGCCGGCCGGTTCGAGTACGGCTTCACCAAGGCGAAGATCATCCGCACCCCGAAGACGGAGTACAGCGAGGCGAAGGCCCGGCTGCAGGTCTACTTCGACCTGAAGAACACCGACGAGGACACCAAGACCAGCGTCTCGATGTCCGGCCGGCTGCTGAACTTGGTGCCCGGCGGCGGCGCCGACCTGATCGAGTCCAACGGCGCCACCTGCCACGACGAGTTGAACGTGGTGCAGGTCTACGGCCTGGAGTCACAGCCCTGCTTCGCGAAGTTCGACGTACCGGCGGACTTCGCCGCGGACGTGGTCGAGATCGGCGTCATGGCCGAGGAGTACAAGGCCGACGACGGGCTGACCGGAGCCAGCGAGGAGCCGTACTGGCACTCGCCCGGGGTCGCGAACTCCGTGGTCCGGATCAACGCGACCATCGAGACGGAGAAGGACGAATGAAGCTGTACCGCCCAGCCACCGTCGCCGTCGGGGTGCTGTTCGTCCTGCTCGGCGGGCTGTTCCGGCTGCTCGAGCCCGAGTCGGTCTACGAGGACCGGACCCGGGTGATCACCAAGGGCGCGATCGGGGAGGACGTCCGGTTCTTCGACTCGACCGTGACCGTGACCCGGATGCGGTTCGCCAAGACGTTCGCCGAGGAGAAGGGCGGCAGCGACAGCCCGCAGGTCGGCACCGAGGGCACCTTCGTCGCGGTCGAGTACGACGCCGTCCGCGGCACCACGGACCCGGGCAACAACTCCGTCACGCTGACCGCCGACGACGGGTCGGTCTACACCCCGGTCACCGAGATCATCGAGACCGGGATCGGCTTCACCGAGCCCGGCTTCGCCCGTAGCGCCGCGCTGGTCTTCGAGGTCAACCCGGCCGACGTCGTCGGGCTGACGCTGAAGGTGCACCCGACGTCGCTGTTCAACACCCTCAACCAGGACCTGGCGATCGACCTCGGCGTCCCCGACGAGGAGGTCGCCGAGCGCTCGATCGAGCAGGCGGAGGCCCAGTACGTGATTCCCGACTCCGTGGTCCGGGTGGCCTGATGACCGTCCCCGACCGCGTTCTGCAGCTGACAGCGAAGATCGCTCTGCTGGTCGCGCTGGCCTCACTGGGCGCGTTCCTGCTCGTCCGTACCTACCTGGGCGACCCCGAGACGGTCTACAAGCTGGGCACGGTCACCGACACGGTCTCCAAGGGCCCGGTGACGATCGAGAAGGTGCGCTGGCAGCTCGGGTCGATGCAGGTCTACACACAGCTGGTCGACAAGGAAGAGCAGCGCAAGGTCTCGCTGGAGAACAACGTTCCCGGCTCGGTCGTCGTCGCGGTGCACATGGCGGTGACGCCGCTGACCGGGCGCGACCAGCTGAGCGGCGGCGGTTTCGTGTGCGCGACCGAGCTGCGCGACGACCGCGGCAACGTCTGGAAGAACCAGGACGTCGCCACCGATCTCGGGCCGGCCTCCTGCTCCGACGACGACCACCCGATGAAGGCGAACCAGCCGAACAAGCTGGTGAAGCTGTTCGTCGTACCGGCGGACGCCGTACCGCACCTGGTCGGAATCCAGGTCGGGTCGCTGGACGAGTACCGCCGGGTGCTGATCACCTTCTGAGGGATCAGGCGGGCTGCTCGGCCTCGTCGGCGGCCTTCGCCTCGGCGGCCTCGGCCCGGCGCTCGGCGCTGACCGAGATGCACAGGTCGAACGCCGCTGCCAGCAAGGCGATCCGCAGCGTCTCGAAGACGACGTCGCGCAGCGCGCTCGCGATCTCGTGGTTCATCAGGTCCCACTGGTCGCCGTGGACGCCGATCAACCGCTGGATGCCGAGGAAGGTCCAGTCGGAGCCGAGCAGCCAGAACGTGTAGACCGTGCAGACCACACCGAGGAACACGGGTCCGACGCGGACCAGCAGCCGGAACGCGTTCAGGGTCGGGTAGAACTTCTCGCGGAAACCGCCGAGCACCAGGTTCGGCGCCTGGTTGGTGAGCTTGACCAGCCGACTCGGCTCCGCGGCCTCGACCGGCGTACCGCCGAAGCGGCGCTCGACCCGGGTACCGCGGAAGACGCCTCCGCTGGACAGCACCCGGTGCCCGAAGACGACCGTGGTGATCGCCAGCCAGGTCAGCGGCTCGCCGACCCCGTCCTTGAACAGCGGCCACAGGGTCTCCCAGGTGAAGCCCCAGAGCCACTCGAGACCACCGGGCAGCGGGATGCGGATCTTGTCGAAGAACTCCTTGACGCCGTCCCACCAGTCGACGGTGAAGTACCAGAAGCTGCGCGTCGCCAGCCAGGCCTTCAAGTCGCCGATCGCGTGCGGCGTGACCAGCACGGTGAGCAGGATGAAGAACGCTTCCGCCCACACCTGCAGGAATTTCGCCGGCCGGCTCGGCCAGCGGTCGTCGATCGCCTCGACCACACGGCGGATCACCAGCAGGATCACGATCGCCGGCAGGTAGTCCTTCCAGCCGCCGTCGACGAGGACGAAGAAGGCCGCCCCCGGACCGAGCCCGAGTTCGACGGTGTTGCTGACCGACAGCTCGGCGATCCGCTCGTCCAGGAAGCCCCAGGCCGACCAGACCGCGACCAGCGGCAGCAGCGTGACCGACAGCAGCTCCATTAGACCCTGCTGGGTCGGGTCCGAGGTCTCCTCGGACTGGTTCGCGGCCGCGTCGCGCCAGCGGTACAGCGAGGTGGCGCAGGTCCGGATCATTCCGACCGAGGCCGCGATCTGGATCAGTACGCCGAACGAGAACAACCCGACGCCGAGACTCTTGTGCTGGTGCTGCCCGAGCCAGATCGCGCCGTTGACCGACGCCCGGAAGCCGACGTACCCGGCCAGGAACCAGGTCACCAGGGGTAGCAGGTTGCGCCACCACAACCGGAAGGTGTCTCCGATCAGGTGGACCATCTCGCGGAAGCCGTCGACGATCGTGCGCATCGCGCCGATCCTAGGGGAGTCGCGGGTCCGGTCGGCAAGCCGGAACCCCGATATTCCTCTGGGAGCGGCTTTCTGCGGGCTCTACCCGTACGTGTCGCGCGGTCCACGGCCGCCGCGGACCGTGCGGGGGCCCTTGCGCCAGCTCGGCGCGTGCGGGCCCTGGACGTTGACGTGGGTGACGGTGCCCTCGCCGAGCTCGGCGTTTAGGCGGCGGATCAGCTCGGGGGCGAGCATCTTCAGCTGGGTCGCCCACGCGGTGGAGCTGGTGCGGACGGTGAGCTGGGTCTCCTCGTAGCTCTCCGGTGTGCAGTGCTCGGCCATCTCCGGGCCGACGATCGACGGCCAGCGGGCCATCACGCCGTGCACGGCGACGTCGACCTCCCAGCCCTGGTCGCGCATCAGGCGGCCGAGGGTGTTGGTGAGCTTCTGCGGGTCGCGGTCGTCGGGGCGGGCGCCGCTGACCTGGAAGCCGTAGGTGGTGGTGCGGCGGCGTCGCGTCCGGCGTACAGGCTGGATCGGGCCGGCGCCCTTGAGGCGGCCGGCCAGCGACTTCGCCAGGTCGAGGCCGTGCTTGTCGTGCTCCGGTTCCTCGTCGGGCAGCGTCGGGGCGTCGTCGCTCTCGTTGCCGCTCTCAGAGGAATTCCGGGGTTCAGGCACGGTTGACCGACCCGTCGCCGACCGCGAACCGGACACCCGACAGCTCACCCGGTACGTCGGCACCGACCGCCGCGGTGACCAGCACCTGCTTGGCCGGCGCCACCAGCTCGGCCAGCCGGTCGCGGCGCTGCGAGTCGAGCTCGGCGAACACGTCGTCCAGGATCAGCACCGGCTCACCTCCGTCCGCCCGCAGCAGCTCGTACGACGCCAGTCGCAGCGCGAGCGCGAACGACCAGGACTCACCGTGACTCGCGTACCCCTTCGCGGGCAAGTCCCCGAGCCCGAGCAGCACGTCGTCACGGTGCGGCCCGACCAGCGACGTACCGCGGTCGAGCTCGTCCTGCCGCTTCTCCCGTACGGCGGCCAGCAGCGCCTCGGCGAGCTGCTCGCGGGAGCGCATCCCGGGCTCGAGCGGCACCGACGACTTGTACTCCAGCCGGGCGTCACCCTTGCCGCGGGCAACAGCGTCGTACCCGCTGGAGACCAACGGACGCAGGGATTCCAGCAACTCGAGCCGGGTCGCGAGCAGCTCGGAACCGGTGCGCGCGAGGTTGGAGTCCCACACCTCGAGCGTCCGGAGCTGCCCCTCGGCGGCCGACGAACGGTTCTGCCGGCGGGCCATCTGGGCGCTGCGGAGCAACGAGTTCCGCTGCTTGAGCACGCGGTCGTAGTCCTGGCGGACACCGGCCATCCGCGGCGTCCGCAACGTGAGCAGCTCGTCCAGGAACCGGCGCCGCTCGGACGGGTCGCCCTTCACCAGCGCCAGATCCTCCGGCGCGAACAGCACCGTGCGGAGCAGGCCGAGCACTTCCCGGGGGCGGGGGACCGGCGACCGGTTGATCCGGGCCCGGTTTGCCTTCCCAGGATTGATTTCCAGCTCGATCACGACATCGCGCTCGTACTCGCCGCGGACCTCGGTCCGCACGATCGCGCGGGACGCGCCGGCGCGCACCAGCGGCGCGTCGGTCGCGACCCGGTGCGAACCGAGCGTCGCGGTGTAGTGGATCGCCTCGACCAGGTTGGTCTTGCCGTGGCCGTTCGGACCGACGAAGGCCGTCACGCCCGGGGAGAGCTCGACCTCCGCCTGCTGGTACGACCGGAAGTCGAGCAGTCCCAGGGCGGTGACGTACACCTCAGTGCTTGACCGGCGGCGTCGCGTACGACGGGTCCTCGGCGCCCTTCACCGCGTGCCCGCCGAACTGGTTGCGCATCGCGGCGATCGCCTTCATCGCCGGGGAGTCGTCCTGCCGGGACGCGAACCGCGCGAACAGCGACGCGGCGATCGCCGGCACCGGGACGGCGTGGTCGATCGCGGCCTCGACGGTCCAGCGGCCCTCGCCGGAGTCGTCGGCGTAGCCGCGGATCTTGTCCAGGTGGGTGTCTTCCTTGAGCGCGTTCACCATCAGGTCGAGCAGCCAGGACCGGATCACGGTGCCCTCGCGCCAGGAGTCGAACGCCTCCGGCACGCTCTCGACGATGTCCGCGGCCTCGAGCAGCTCGAAGCCCTCGGCGTACGCCTGCATGATCGCGTACTCGATGCCGTTGTGGACCATCTTGGTGAAGTGGCCGGCGCCGACCTTGCCGGCGTGCACGAAACCGAACTCGCCCTCGGGCTTGAGCGCCTCGAAGATCGGCATCAGCGTGGCGATCGTCTCGGACTCTCCGCCGACCATCAGGGCGTAGCCGTTCTCCAGGCCCCAGACGCCGCCGGAGACACCGACGTCGACGAACTTGATGCCCTTCTCGGCCAGCTGGGCGGACCGGCGGGTGTCGTCGGTCCAGCGGCTGTTGCCGCCGTCGATCACGATGTCACCGGGGGAGAGCAGGTCGGCGAGCTCGGTGATCACCGGGTCGATGGCCTGCACCGGCACCATCACCCAGACGATCTTCGGCTGACCGTCGGCGGTCAGCTTGCCGATCAGGTCGGCGGTGTCCTTGGCGTCGGAGATCTCCTGGTTGTGGTCCAGGCCGATCACCGTGTGACCCGCGTTGCGGATCCGCTGGCGCATGTTGCCGCCCATCTTGCCGAGACCGACAAGCCCGAGCTCCATCGTGAAATCCCCTTGTTCTGTTGGCTTTTCCCGTTGGTCTGGTGGCGGTCAGCTGTTCAGGCGGACCGGCATCAGCACGTACCGGAACTCGCTGATCGGGTCACCGTCGAAGTCCTCGACCCCGGTCAGCTCGGCCGGCTTCGTCGCTTGGGTGAACGCCAGATGGGCCACCGGTGTTCCGATCGCGTTCAGGCCGTCCAGCAGGTACGTCGGGTTGAAGCCGACCGTGACCGGCTCGCCGACCACGCGGGCCTCGATCGACTCCGACGCCTGCGCCTCGTCACCGCTGCCGGCGTCGAGCGTCACCGAGTCCTCGGAGAACGTCAGCCGGACCGGCGCGTTGCGCTCGGCGACCAGAGCGACCCGCTTGACCGCCTCGACCAGGGTCGCGGTGTCGAGCCGGACCCGGGTGGCGATCGCGGAGTCGGTCGGGATGATGCCGCGGACCTTCGGGAACTCGCCGTCGAGCAGCCGTGTGGTGGCCCGGCGGTTGCCGCCGGAGACCTCGCCCTCGAAGCCGACGATGCCGTCGCCGCTGCCGGGAGCCGCCAGCGACACGATGATGTCGGTGCCGGTCATCGCCTTGGCGGTCTCCGACAGCACCCGGGCCGGGATCAGCGCGGCGGCCGAGGCGTCGGGGGACTGCGGGTTCCACTCCAGCTCGCGGATCGCCAGCCGGTACCGGTCGGTGGCGAGCAGGGAGATCGTGGAGCCCTCGATCTCGACCCGGACGCCGGTCAGCACCGGGAGCGTGTCCTCACGCCCGGCCGCGGTGACCACCTGGGAGACCGCCTGGGCGAACACGTCGCTCCGGACGGTGCCGCTGGCGGCGGGGAGGTCGGGCAGAGCCGGATATTCCTCCGTGGGAAGCGTCTGGAGCGTGAACCGCGAGCTGCCGCAGGTGACCTGGGCCTTCGCGCCGTCCACGGCGACGTCCACGGGCTGGTTCGGCAGGCTCTTGGAGATGTCAGCGACCAGCCGGCCGGAGATCAGGCACTTTCCGGTGTCGGCCACCTGGGCCGGCACGGTGACACGTACGGAGGTCTCGTAGTCGAAGCCGGACAGGGTGATCTGCCCTTCCTCGGCCTCGACGAGAAGCCCCGCCAGGATCGGGACGCTGGGACGACTGGGCAAGCTGCGAGCGGCCCAGGCCACCGACTCGGCCAGTACGTCGCGCTCGACGCGAAACTTCACCGCTGGGTGCCTCCTGATTCGGCTGTGTGCCAGGCAGATCCTGCCACGGACGGATGTGATGTGTGTCCACCGGGCTTGACGCGGCGGTTCGCCACATCTCGTACCGACAGCCTGACAGGTTCCACCGACACTGCCCAGCACCGGGAGACGAGGGGTCGGTGAAGGGCCGAAAAACGGAGTTTTCCCCAGGTTGGGCCGCTCGAACCATTTTCGGACTTTGGAACCTCTGTAGATTCCATAAGGTTCTTCGCACGTGTGGAAAGTGTGGAAAAGCGGCGAAACCGCAGGTCAGACCGCGAATTGGCCTGTGTGCCGGGTGTGGACGAAATCGGGCTTGCCTGGGGACGCCTGGGTACGACGAGATCTGTCCCCACAGGCCCTCCACAACGAAACGCCCTTCGTCCACCGGGATACCCACAGTTATCCACAGCTGTGTCCCCAACCTGTGGGGTGCTCGTGACCGGGTCGTGGCGCTCGGCGTACGGGGTTCGTACGGCGGCTGTCGACCCGGCCGGCGAGGTCATTGCTGCTTGGCCTGGTGCTTGATCCGGTTGGTCAGCTCGGTGACCTGGTTGAAGACGCTGCGCCGCTCCGACATCAGCTGGCGGATCTTCCGCTCGGCGTGCATCACGGTGGTGTGGTCGCGGCCGCCGAACTGCTGACCGATCTTCGGCAGTGACAGGTCGGTCAGCTCGCGGCACAGGTACATCGCGATCTGGCGGGCGGTCACCAGGACCCGGCTCCGGCTCGATCCGCACAGGTCGTCGATCGACAGCCCGAAGTACGACGCGGTCTGGCCCATGATCATGCTCGCGGTCACCTCGGGCTTGCTGCCCTCGGGGATCAGGTCCTTCAGCACGATCTCGGCCAGGCTCAGGTCGACCGGCTGCCGGTTCAGGCTCGCGAACGCCGTCACCCGGATGAGGGCGCCCTCGAGCTCACGGATGTTGGTCTGCACCTTCGACGCGATGAACTCCAGCACCTCCGGCGGCGCGGTCAGCCGCTCGGTGGCCGCCTTCTTCCGCAGGATCGCGATCCGGGTCTCCAGGTCGGGCGGCTGGATGTCGGTGATCAGGCCCCACTCGAACCGGTTTCGCAGCCGGTCCTCGAGCGCCTCCAGGCGCTTGGGCGCCCGGTCGGAGCTGATCACGATCTGCTTGTTCGCGTTGTGCAGCGTGTTGAAGGTGTGGAAGAACTCTTCCTGGGTCTGGATCTTGCCTTCCAGGAACTGGATGTCGTCGATCAGCAGCACGTCGACGTCGCGGTACCGGCGCTGGAACTGGGACGCCTTGTCGTCGCGGATCGCGTTGATGAAGTCGTTGGTGAACTCTTCGCTGGACACGTACCGCACGCGGGCGCCGGTGTAGAGGCTGCGCACGTAGTGGCCGATGGCGTGCAGCAGGTGGGTCTTGCCCAGCCCGGAGTCGCCGTAGATCAGCTGCGGGTTGTACGCCTTGCCCGGCGCCTCGGCGACCGCGACGGCCGCGGCGTGGGCGAACCGGTTCGAGCTGCCGATGACGAAGGTCTCGAAGGTGTACTTCGGGTTCAGCCGCGCCTCGCCCTGGGCGTCGCTGGCCGGCGTACCGATCGGGGCCGAGCCGTTCGGCGGCGGGGCGACCGAGCCGAGCGGCTGCTGGTGACCGATCCCGTAGCCGTTGCCCTGGGCGTACTGCTGGTTGTTGTGCTGCGGCTGTTGCTGCTGGGGCGCCGGCTGCTGGTGCTGCGGAGCTTGGTGCTGCGGCGCTTGCTGGTGCGCCGGCGGCTGCTGCTCGTGGGACTGGTGGTTCTGGGGCTGCTGCTGCGTGTGCTGCTGCTGGGTGAGCGAGTCAGGCGCGGTCAGCTCGGACTGGATCGTCGGCTGGTACGAGCCGTCGGTCTGCAGCGGCTGGCTCTGCTGCTGCGGCGGCTGCTGGGACTGCGGCTGCTGCTGGTGAGCCTGAGGGGACTGGTCGTGCTGCGGCTGCGGCTGGTGCTGCTGGCTCTGCTGCTGCGCGTACGACTCGTCCTGCTGGAGCTGGCTCTGCTCGTACCGGTTCTGCCCCAGCGGGCTCGGCTGGAACTGCGCCGGCGGCTGCAGGTAGTCGCCACCCAGCTGGCCTTGCTGCTGCGGCTGCTGGTTCGGCTGCAGGTGGCTGGGCTGCTGGTGGTTCGGCTGGTGACTCTGGTGGTTCGGCGGCTGGTACTGCGGCACCGGCGGCTGGAACGGATTCTGCTGGCGGACCGGCTCCGGCTGCGGCGCCGGCTCGCGGAGCTCCGGGTCCAGCGACGGGTCGACGGTGACCGCGATCCGGATGTCCCGGCCGAAGCTCTCGCTGAGGATCCGCTCCAGGTCCGGCCGCAGCCGGGTCTCCAGCTGCCCGCGGGTGAAGTCGTCCGGTACGGCGACGATCGCGGTGCTCTCGTGCAGGGTGACCGGGCGGCTGTTGGTCAGCCAGGCCCGCTGGTTCGGGGGCAGACCGGCGAGCACCCGGGTCCAGGCCTCGTCCAGATCCTTCACTTCTGTCCTGCCGTCCGCGCTTGCGGACTGGTCCTCGACCACGCGTTGCTCCCCGAATCCATCGCTGCGGTGGCCGGTCCGCCCGGGCTGTGCTGCCCCGGCCGGTGCGACCTCGTCCCGATCACCGGCCACTGCTGGTGCGCCCGGTGGCCGCACGTCGCAATCGCTGGTCTCCTCAACCGGGTTTTCCTCATTGTCCACACGGTTGTCCACAGTTGTGAACGAAGCGCGGACCAGGTTGGTTACCGGGTGGGGAAAGTGGGACCTCTGGTGTGAAGGGCTGACGCTAACAAGTCCCGTCCTGCTGCTTCAAGCCGTCATCCACAGGCTATGCACGCCAAATTGGGGGCAACGTGCGGCGTGTCGGGTGGACGCCGGAGCGCAGTCGTGGTGGGCCTGTCGCTGTGGGTAGGCGGCCTGACCACGCTGTCACCGGGCCCTGACGGTGGGTTTCGTCCACAACCCTGTGGAAAACTATGGGGACGGCTGGTTTGACCTGTCCACAGGCCGCCACGTACCGTGGATCGGTCGGCGTTGAGCCGGCCGTTTCGTGCTGCGCTCCAGAGGGACCGTCTGTTTGTCGGCGTCATGTTGACTGGGTTCTGGGTCGGTGTGCAGGACCTGCACCATGGGGCAGATCTACCAGTGGATTTGTCGACAATCATGATCGAGTAACCGGAGTCATTCCAGTGAGCAAGCGGACCTTCCAGCCGAACAACCGTCGTCGGCACAAGAAGCACGGCTTCCGTCTTCGGATGCGCACCCGCGCGGGCCGCGCCATCCTCGCCTCCCGTCGTGGCAAGGGCCGTCAGCGCCTCGCGGCCTGAGGTCCGCCGACCGACGCGGTGACCACCTCGTGCTGCCCCCGTCGCACCGGCTCCGCCGGTCCGACGACTTCCGCCGCGCCGTCCGATCGGGACGGCGGGCTGGTCGGCGTGCGGTGGTCGTTCACCTGCTGCCCGGATCCGGCGTCACCGCCGGGACTCCGGTCGACGCTGCTCGTGTCGGATTCGTGGTGAGCAAGGCGGTGGGCAACGCGGTTGTGCGCAACCGTGTCCACCGCCGGCTGCGTGCCGTCCTGGCCGCGCGGCTCCCCGACCTGCCGGCCGGCAGCCTGACCGTCGTCCGGGCCCTGCCCGCGTCGGCCACGGCGTCGTACCCCGAGCTGGTGGCCGACGTCGACGGTGCGCTGCGGCGCGTCCTGGTGGACTCCCGATGACGTTCTCGCCCGTGAAGTACGGGCTGATCGGGTTCCTCAAGCTCTACCGGAAGGTCGTCAGCCCGATGTACGGGCAGGTCTGCCGGTTCTACCCCAGTTGTTCGGCGTACGCCCTGGAGGCGGTCGAGCGGCACGGCGCGGTGCGCGGTAGCTGGCTGGCGGCGAGGAGACTCGCCCGCTGCCACCCGTGGAACCCCGGCGGCTACGACCCCGTTCCACCCACAGATGTCGACCAGCGCGGAGAGTCGCTCTCCGCCAACCAGCCCGGATCGTCGACCGACGCCGGGCCTGTGCAGCGAGGTGCCTGAGTGATCATTCCCCTGGCCATCCCCGAGCTCGCCTTGTGGGACGGAATCGTCGAACTGTTCAACACGGTCATGACTCCGCTCTACTGGGCTGTCTCGGCACTGCTGGTGGGGTGGCACTGGCTGCTCTCGCAGGTGCTGGACCCGAACGGCGGCTGGGCCTGGGCGCTGTCGATCGCCGGCCTGACCATCGTCATCCGGACGCTGCTGATCCCGCTGTTCGTGCGGCAGATCCGCTCCAGCCGGAACATGCAGCTGCTGCAGCCGAAGATGAAGGAGCTGCAGAAGAAGTACGGCCACGACCGGGAGAAGCTCGGTCAGGAAATGATGAAGCTGTACAAGGAGACGGGCACCAACCCGTTCTCCTCGTGCCTGCCGCTGCTGCTCCAGTCGCCGATCTTCCTGGCGCTGTTCCGGGTCCTCGACTACGCGTCGAAGGGCAAGACGCACGCGAGCATCATGGACCCGCACGTCTCGTCGCTGCAGCACGCGAAGATCTTCGGCGCGGAGATCTCCCAGACCTTCCTGAAGGCCAACGGCGACGGCGCGACCAACGTCAAGATCGTCGCGATCGTGCTGATCATCCTGATGACCAGCACGATGTTCATCACCCAGCTGCAGCTGATGCGCAAGAACATGCCGAAGGAGGCCCTCGAGGGCCAGGCGGCGCAGATGCAGAAGATCATGCTCTACGTCTTCCCGATCTTCTTCCTGATCGGTGGCTTCAACTTCCCGATCGGTGTGCTCATCTACTGGTTCGTCTCGAACGTGTGGACGATGGGCCAGCAGTTCTACGTGATCCGCCGCAACCCGGCCCCCGGCACCCCGGCGTACGACGCGATGGAAGCCCGCAAGCGCGAGCACAACCGGCGCGCCGGCAAGCCCGAGGACACCGGTCTGGCCGGCGCCCAGGCCGAGGGTGACACGCTGACCGATCGCCGGCCGGCCCAGCGGCAGCAGCCGAAGCGCCAGTCGCGGAGCGACCGGAAGAGCGGCCCGACGGCCGGGCCGGCCGGCGCGAGCGGCGTACAGGACGAGCCGAAGGCGTCGATTAACGGCCAGCCGTCCTCCGCGTCGGCGACCCCGGCTCCGGCCAAGAAGGCCCCGGCCGCGAAGAAGGCTCCGGCCGGCGGCAAGCGCCAGCCGGCCGCCAAGTCCCGTGCGCAGCGGACCGCCCAGCAGAAGGCCGGGCAGAAGAAGTCCGGCGGCGGAACGCCCCGCAAGACCGACAGCTGAGCCACCGGCCGCTGTGATCCCTGCTTTTGTACGAACCGGGTCCCCGTGGGGCGGATCTCGAACCGTGAAGGAGTGGCCGTGAGCGACGGCATGCAGAACGAGTCGGCGGACAAGTCCACCGCTGACGAGCGTCTCAAGGCGCTGGAGGCCGAGAGCGACATCGCGGCCGACTACCTGGAGGAGCTGCTCGACATCGCCGACCTGGACGGCGACATCGACATGGACATCGACGGCGACCGCGCCGCGGTGTCGATCGTCGGCGCCGACCTGAGCAACCTGGTCGGCGAGAACGGCAAGGTCCTCGAGGCGCTGCAGGAGCTCACCCGGCTGGCCGTCTACCGGGAGACCGGTGAGCGGTCGCGGCTGATGCTCGACGTGTCGAACTACCGGGCCAACCGGAAGGCCGAGCTGGAGAAGGTCGGCAAGAAGGCCGTCGAGGACGTCCAGGCGACCGGCAAGCCGGTCCGGCTCGACCCGATGACACCGTTCGAGCGCAAGGTCGTGCACGACGTCGTCGCCGCGGCGGGCCTGACCAGCGAGTCCGAAGGCGAGGAGCCGCGTCGCCGGGTCGTCGTCCAGCCGGCCTGATCGTCGTGCTCTGCTCGTGACAGATGACGTTTCACGTGAAACCCCGCCGCTCGTGGAGGAGCTCTTCCCCCGGGCGGCGGGCCGCCTTGCGGCGTACGCCGACCTGCTGGCGACCGAAGGCACCCTCCGCGGCCTGATCGGCCCGCGCGAGGTCCCACGGCTGTGGGACCGCCACCTGCTGAACTGCGCCGTGCTCGAACGGCTGATCCCGGAGGAGTCCACGGTCGCCGACATCGGCACCGGGGCCGGCCTGCCCGGGATCGTGCTGGCGCTGGTCCGCCCCGACCTCCAGGTCGCGCTCGTCGAGCCGTTGCTCCGGCGTACGACGTTCCTGGAGGAGGCGGTCGACAAGCTCGGCCTGGACAACGCGTCGGTTGTGCGCGCCCGGGCCGAGGACCTGCGCGGTACGACGTACGACGTGGTGGCCTCGCGCGCGGTCGCGCCGCTCGGCAAGCTGGCCGGCTGGTGCCTGCCGCTGCTCGACGAGGGCGGCCTGATGTTGGCCATGAAGGGCGCCTCGGCAGAGGACGAACTGGCCGGCGCGGAGGGGGAGCTGGAGGCCCTGGGCGCGGAAGTTTGGCACGTTCACCAACTCGGCGTCGAGGAACTGGCCCAGCCGACGACTGTCGTGAGTATTGTGGCCGGACGTGCTGCGCGGGGATCCCAGCACAGAAGACGCGGGAGGTGAACGGGTTGGTGAGTCGCGCCGTCGGATGGCCGGACAGGAGCACGGGGGAATCCCGTACGACCCAGGGAATCGGCTGGCCGGCAGACCCCGGCACGCCGGTCGTCCGCATCATCGAACGCCTCACCCCCGAACCCCCGGTTGCACCGTCACCGGCTCCGCCCGTCGACCCCACCCCGGCGCTCCCATCGGCTGAGGCTGCACCGGCGCCGACGCAGGCACCGACCGAGCCGACGGAGCTCACGCCGACTGAGTCCACGCTGTCTGAGCCCACGCTGGCCGAGCTGATGCCGACTGAGTCCACCCCGGCCGGGCTCACCCCGGCCGGGCTCACCCCGGCCGGGCCCACCCCAGCCGAGACCGCACCGGCCGAGACCGCACCGGCCGAGACCGCGCCGGCCCCCGCACCGGCCCCCGGGCCGGTTCCGGCCGCCGAAGCCGCAGCGGCGTCTCGTCCAACCCCGCTGGCCGAGCCCTCCTCTGCCACGCCTGCTCTGTCTTCTTCCCCTGTTTCCTCTGCTCCGTTCGACCCCGCTCCGGCTCCGGCCGTCGAAGCGGCCGACCGGAACTCCATGCTCCAAGCCGCGGCCTCCCTCGACCTGGGAGCCGCCCCCACGACCTCGGCGACCGAGCCCGTTTCACGTGAAACCAGCCCGGCGCCGACCCCTGACGAAGAGTTCCCCGAGTCTCCACCACCTGTGGATGACCACCCCCGGAACCCACCCTCCCACGCGGGAATTCGTCCACAACCCCCTGTGGACAAAGCTGGGGAGGGACCAGCTCCGTCCCCGACCGACATCCTCTTCGGGCCACGTCCCGTACCTCTTGGAATGGGCGCCATGACTGCCGCACAGATCGCCGCGCGGGCCACCTCGGACGAGCTTCAGCGACGACTCCTCGAAACTCCGATCGCCGCCGCCACCGAACGGACCCTGCTCGTGAACGAAGGACGCACGATGGGCCGCGAGTTCCCGCTGCCCGCCGAGACCCGGGTATTCGTCGTCGCCAACCAGAAGGGCGGCGTCGGCAAAACCACCACCACGGTGAACGTCGCCGCTGGCCTGGCTCTCTACGGCGCCCGCATCCTGGTCATCGACCTGGACCCCCAGGGCAACGCGTCCACCGCCCTGGGCATCGAGCACTCCGAGGGCACCCCCGGTGTCTACGAGGCGATCATCGAGAACGAGCCCCTCAGCAAACTCCTCCAGCCCTGCGAGGAGCACCCCGGCATCGTCGTCATCCCCGCCACCATCGACCTGGCCGGCGCGGAGATCGAACTCGTCAGCATCGTCGCCCGCGAAAGCCGCCTGAAGAAGGCCCTCGACGCCCACCTCGCCGAAACCGAGGCCGCAGGCGAGAAATACGACTACGTCTTCATCGACTGCCCCCCGTCCCTAGGCCTCCTCACTGTGAATGCTCTAACCGCAGCCCGCGAGGTCCTGGTCCCCATCCAAAGCGAGTACTACGCCCTGGAGGGCCTCTCCCAACTCCTCCGCCACATCGAGATGGTCAAGTCCCACCTGAACCCCACCCTCGACGTGTCGACCATCCTCCTGACGATGTACGACGCCCGCACCAAGCTCGCCGGCGAGGTAGCCGCCGAAGTCCGAGGCCACTTCCAGGAAGCCGTCCTCCGCACTGCCGTCCCCCGCTCGGTCCGAATCTCCGAGGCCCCCAGCCACGGCCAAACAGTCCTGGCCTACGACCCGGCCTCAGCAGGAGCCCTCTCCTACCTAGAGGCCTCCCGAGAGATCGCGATGCGCAACAACGCCTGACCCACGCACCTCCCAGAAGGCCCGGACCCCAGTGGTCCGGGCCTTCTGCGTTCCACGTGAAACCACGCCCTGCCGTTCCGCTGAGACGGCACTCGCCGTTCCACGTGAAACGCGACCTCGCCCCACGCGAGCCCCCTGCATCCGCCGACTCGGCAGACCCCTTCCGATGTAGACGGCCGACTTCGCCCCACTAGTCCGGCGTCTGTTTCACGTGAAACGGCACCTGACGAGGTAGACGAGTCGACATGTCGCCGTACCGCTCTGACAGCTCACTCGCGATCAGTGCTGGTGCCCACTGGTAGCGCCCGGCACCTTATCCATGGACCTACAAAGCCCGCGTTCCACGTTGCGGCGCGATGATGCGTCCCTGATAGAGCTCGAGAGCAAGGCATACCTGGCAGCGACCTTGACGTAGCCGGAGGCAGGCTAGAAGTTCCGGCCCTGCGCCTGGTGGACAGGGACGGCAACTGTCGTACCGGGACCGCGAGCTAGCTGGAACCTTTCACGGGGCTGAGGGCTGAGCGCTGAGGGCTGAGGCTGAACCTCCTGGGCTGTGGGCCGTGCGCGGCGGGCGAGGCCTACGCGCTGAGGCCTGAGGGCCGGGAGTCCGAAAGCTCTGGACCGAGGTGGCGGACCGAGGCGCCGGTCCAATGGCGGCGGTCCGAGGGCAGCGGTCCGAGGATGGTGGACCGAGGGCGGGACGCGACGTTGGGGGAGACACGTGCGTGCTGCGCGGGCTCAAGCCGAGGGAGCGGGCCATGTGCTGGCCCGTCCGATCGCCGAGCGGCCCCTGCTCTTCAGGTGTGCGGGATGGGCTGAGTCACTATGCGACGCACTATGGGGAGAGGTGGCCGGGAGGGGGGAAGCGAGCTATCCCCCCAGGTTCACGCCGGCGCCCTGGGAGTCCAGCGATCCGTCGTCCCAGCTCCGCGGCGGGACGTGGGCGCACACCGCGCGGAGCGCTAGCGCTTTTGTGCTGATGGCACGTGGGATGGGTCCGTAAGGGGTCACGAGAACGATTGGTGGAGAAGGAGACTCGCGGAACCGCGAGTCGCCTGAAGGCCAATCAAGTCGCGGAGGACTGGCGTCCATCCGCGCAGTGAATGTGGGCATCCGAGCCAGACGGCTGTCAGGTCTCAGCAAAGCGGAGTGTGGTGTGACTGATCCCTTCCGGACGGAGGCGGCCCGAGGAGCGCTTGGCAGCTCGATGACTCCAATCTGATGCCGGCGCGAGCCGTGGTGCTCGGGCCATCTGTCGGTATCTGGGCCGAGCGCCAGTTGGCCACGGTCGCGCCGACTGTGCCATCGTCGCCAACCGCACCGTCGCCAACCGCACCGTCGCCGACCGCGCTGTCGTCGGGCCGGCCCCGCCATCGTCGCGCCAACCGAGTCATCGTCGCCTCGGCCGTGCCGACGTCGCCCCGGCCTCTCAGGTTGGTTCGACGCAGCGGTTGTGGCTGGGGAGCGTCGACCGAGTAGCGCGAAACGAGCTGTGGTTCGGACGTGGCACATAGAGGCGGTACTCCACGAACTGCAGGGTCGGCATGAGACCTGGCCCTGAGCGCGGAAGAATGGCGAGCGGCGTAGTCGACGGCTCTCCTGCGCGGTCTTGGGGAGGCGGTCTGAGGTACACGATCGCGGAGTACACGCCGGGGCAGGCCGCGGCGTTCACCGTCGTCAAGGCCGACGCGATGGAGGTCAGTGCCGAAGCGATCGGGTGCAACAGCCGCGCCGATCTGGAGTGGCGCTAGGGGGAGATGGGCCCATTGGGTCTGAGTCCGAAGTGGTATTGATGCCTGATCTGGGGTGGACCGGTTGATCGGCGTCGGCGATCTCGTCGACCGCGGCGGCCTCGACGCGGCACGGGCGGGTGCTGTACGGGGTAGTCCAAGGCGTCTCGCGCGGGTCCCGGCAGCCCGGGCTGTCGGGACCCGGCAACCGAGCCGGAGTCGCGGGAACGGTCGTTGGTGGCCCGGCGGTGCTGGTGGTGGAAGGCGATTTCGGGGCGAACGGTCGACAATATCGACGGTGGCCAAGGTATGGCAGGGACACGTGTGTCCGGCGGTGACGCGAGTGTCGGCGGTGACGTGAATGCCGGCGGCGACACGGGGGCATGGCGGGAAGACGCGCTACTTGGATTCTGTGAGAGCGGGGCGGTCCCAGGGCCCCGGAGTCGCTTGCCCTGGATGACCGGCCCGCAGATTGCACGGCGTACGGAACGCCCTCGCGGGCTCGGCCATGGCTTCGAGGGGGCGTTGCGCTTCGCGGATGTCGGGCAAGGATGCTGCTCTCAAATGGATCGACCGAAATACAGGCCTCGCGCTGAGGACAGCAGTGGGGTCAGCCTGAGCTCCCGAGCCTGGTTGCCAACGGCGGCGGTGGCATGTGCGGTGCACGGCAATGCTTGTGGATCCTTTGCCGCATGGTGCACTGCGGTCAAGGGCGCCTCGAGTCGGCTGCGGCCTCGCCATCTATATACAGCCGTCGGTGAGTTCCGGCGGCGGCGTTTAAGACGCGGGTGCAACGTTGTGTCCGCAGGCGCTCGCGTGGTCAGGGCTGGAGTATGTGGCTGGGGGACCCCTTTGCATCGGCGGGTGGACTTCGGCTCGGGTGGCTCGCGGAGATGGGCTCGCCGTCGGAGGTACGCGTCGGTGACAACGGACTAGGAGGAGAGCACCGAGTGCTCAAGTGGTCCGACCGCGCGGTGCCGCGGTAGCGCGTTCCACGTGAAACGTGCCAGCCTTCGCGCCAACGGCCGTCAGCTGCTGGTGGGTGGAGGGCCGAGCGGAACGGGGCGGAGGGGCACCGACCCCCGGGCGTCACAGGTAGGCCTGGAGCGTGCGTGGTCGTGATAGGGGCGGTGATGTTTCACGTGGAACGCCGCGGAGCCTGGCCCGCTGGCGCATGAAGCAGTCGGCCGCTTCGGCTGAAGGTGGAGGAGCGGCGGGGGTAGTTCACGTGGAGGAGGATCGAGGTGGTCGCCAGCGCCAATCAGTCCGTGAGGGTGGAGCGGGCAGGCGGAGATGCTTCACGTGGAACGGGGGGGCTGGGAGGGCTTGGGCGGCGTCGCGTCTCACGTGGAACGGGGGAGTTGGTGTGGGGGCGACACGGGGTGGTGGGGGTGAGGGTGTTGATGGGGCAGGGACCGGTTACCGTTGCGGGGCCGGGGTGGGGGTTTGCTCGGGTGGTGGATTCTGTGGTGGCTGACCTTGAGGAGCGGTATGAACACCAGGCTTGGGCGTGGACTGGGTGCTTTGATTCCGAGTAACCCGGCTCCGGGGGGTGCGACTTTGGGGAGTAAGTCGAGCTCGATTCCGGGGGCGCCGCCTGTGCAAGGGGAAGGGGCCGCTGGGGTTGGGGCGGCTGGTGGTGGTGCGGGTGGGGAGCTGGCTGCCGTGCCGGGGGCTGAGTTTGCTGAGATCGAGGTTGGGAAGATCACGCCTAATCCGAAGCAGCCTCGGAGTGTCTTTGATGAGGATGCGATGGCGGAGCTGGTGCACTCCGTGAAAGAGATTGGGTTGTTGCAGCCGATCGTGGTGCGGCGGCTCGAGGGGGACAAGTACGAGCTGGTGATGGGGGAGCGGCGGTGGCGGGCGACCCAGGAGGCTGGGTTGGAGACGATTCCGGCCATTGTTCGGAACACGTCTGACGATGTGATGCTGCGGGATGCGTTGCTGGAGAACCTGCATCGGAGTCAGTTGAATCCGTTGGAGGAGGCGGCTGCTTACCAGCAGATGCTGGATGATTTCGGGTGTACGCAGGAGGACCTGGCTTCGCGGATCGGGCGGAGCAGGCCTCAGATCTCCAACACGCTGCGGCTGTTGAAGTTGCCGGCTTCGGTGCAGCGGCGGGTGGCTGCGGGGGTGTTGTCTGCGGGGCATGCTCGGGCGTTGCTCGGGTTGCCGAGTGGGGATGCGATCGAGCGGCTGGCGCAGCGGATCGTTGCTGAGGGGCTTTCGGTGCGGACCGTTGAAGAGATCGTTGCCTTGGGCGACATGTCTGCCGACGACCCGACGCCGGCCCGGCGGCGGAACAAGCCGGTGGCGCCGCGGCTCGTGGACCTGGCGGATCGGCTGTCGGATCGGTTCGAGACTCGGGTGAAGGTCGACCTCGGGAAGACCAAGGGGAAGATCACTGTCGAGTTCGCATCGATCGACGACCTGGAGCGGATCGTCACGTTGATGGATCCGAACAAGCAGAGCGAGCAGTAGAGATGGGAAAAGCCCCCACCGGCGCTCGGGTGGGGGCTTTCGGAGGGGCTGCAGGAGCGATTTCGGTGAGGTCAGGTCGCTGAGGTCTGATCGTCAGATCGCTTAGGATCGCTCTCACAGAACTTTTCGGGGCACTTCCAGACCGATAATCGCGATATGTCGACAAATACATATGGCGGTTTACCGTCGCCGTTTCACGTGAAACGGCGATCGGCGCTCAACGCGTGAGGTCGTGGTGGACCTTGCGCTCGGCGTAGAACGACAGGAATGGGATCGTTCCGGCAAGAGCGACCAGGACCAGGCGGGTCAGCGGCCAGCGGACCCGGCGGGCCAGGTCGAACGAGGCGAGCAGGTAGACGACGTAGAGGAACCCGTGCATCGGGCCGACGACGTTCATCACTGCCGGGTTGTCGCCGAAGTACTTGAACGGCATCGCCACGAAGACGAGGACCAGGAGCATCACGCCGACCACGTAGGCGATCACGCGGTAGCGGGTGAGGGCACCCCGAGTTGCCGCGGAGAGCTGCGGCTGGGTGGCGGCGGGCGTGGCGGGATCTGCGGGGGAGGTCACGCAGAAACGGTACCGCTTGGGTCCTCAGGAGCCGGGGGCTGGTGGTCGGGATCACCTGTGCGGTGCGCGTCCAGCACCATTCGGCCCCACATCCACAGGGTGAACGCGGCGAAGATCCACCACTGGAAGGCGTACGCGACGTTGCGCAGGCCGGCGTGGTCGGTCGGCGGGGACGGCGGCTCGACGAGCGCGAGACCGGACGCTGATGCGCCGGCCGCGGGGGTGCTCGGATCTGCGGCGGTCTGGACGACGAAGGCGTCGTACACGCGGTAGTCGACCATGTGGACGATCGTCGGGATCCGCAGCGACTGCAGGATGCGGGTCTGGTTGACGTCGCCGGAGGAGTCCTGGGCCTCGGAGGAGGCGATGCCGCCGGTGAGAGTGGCGGGGCCGGTCGGCGCCTTGGCGGCGGGGTCGTTGACCGTCGGGACCCAGCCGCGGACGACCATCACGGCCCCGGGTGCGTTGAGACCGTCGAGCAGCAGCGGCGTGACGACCCAGAAGCCGTTCTGGCCGTTGTGCGCGCGATCGGAGATGTAGAGCTGGTCAGTCGGGGCCGCCCAGGTGCCGGTCACGGTGACGCGGCGGGCGACGGCTGAGGCGGGGAGGCCTGAGTCGATGGGGAAGAGGGACTGCAGCGGCACGGCGGGGATCGCTGCGCGGCCGGCTGTCGCTGCTGCGGTCTTCGAGCGGTAAACGTCGAGTTGCCAGACGCCGAGGACCGACATGACAGCAGCAATTGCCAACGCGAGCAGGAGCAGCGCCGACCACCGTGGGGTGAGTGCAGTACGCCAGAGTGGACGCCCTGCGGGCTGAGGAGGAGAAGACATCACGGGATCGGTCGGCGGGGCAACGGGCATCAGCGGATCAACGCGCAGCGGCCGCGGCGAGCAGGTCGCGGCACAGGACACCCAGCTCGATCCCCGCGGCCTCAGCGGCGAGCGGAACGAGCGAGGTCTCGGTCATCCCCGGCGCCACGTTGACCTCGAGGAACCACGGCACACCCTCGGCGTCGACGACCAGATCCGACCGCGAGAGGTCCCGCAGCCCGAGCGCCTGGTGGGCAGTGACAGCCGCCGCCGCGCAAGCCTCAGCGACCGCAGCATCCAACCGAGCCGGTACGACGAACTGCGTCGCCCCCGCCGTGTACCGCGCCTCGTAGTCGTAGAACCCCGAGTCCGGCCGGATCTCCACCGCCGGCAGCGCCCGCGGCCCGTCACCGGTGTCGACCACGGTGACGGCGACCTCGGTCCCGTCGACGTACCGCTCGATCAGCGCGACCGGGCCGTAGGCGTAGCAGTTCACCATCGCCGACGGCAGCTCATCCATCGTCCGCACAATCGAGGCGCCCAGCGCCGAACCACCGCGCGCAGGCTTGACCACCAGGGGCAGCCCGATCTGACCGGCGACCGCTTCCATCAGCGCCGCGGCGCCGAGCTCGCGGAACGTGTCGTGGCCGAGCACCACCGACTCCGGCGACCGCAGCCCGGCCGAGCGCACCATCGTGCTCGCGACCGGCTTGTCGAACGCCGTCCGGCAGGCGGCCGCGTCGGCGCCGACGTACGGGACGCCGTACAGGTCGAGGACCTGGCGCAGGGCGCCGTCCTCTCCGGTGACGCCGTGCAGGACCGGGAAGACCGCGTCGGGCGGGTCGTTGCGGAGGCGTTCGACCAGGCTCGCGTCGACATCACGCTGCTCGACCTCGACACCGACGCTGCGCAGGGCGTCCGCAACGCGCCGGCCCGAACGCAGCGACACGTCCCGCTCGTGCGACAGACCGCCGGCCAGTACCAGCACTCGACCCAGATCACTCATAGAACTTTCCCGATCACTCGTGGGCGATTCCGGCTCGGCGCCGGTCCCGAGGCCCATGGGAACGGTACCGCTACCCGGTCGCGGACCCACGGGCCGCCCGAACTTCCCAGCACGGATTTAGCACGGGCTCACCCAGCGTGGCGGTGCCCCCGGCAACGACCCCGGGCCGCCGCATCAGCTCAGCTCCGGACCCGGAGCGTCGTAGTCGTGCCCCGCGCCCGGCGTCAGCGGCCCGAAGGTCTGCCGCAGCTCGAGCTCCTCGTTGATCACCGCGGCCAGCCGCGCGACACCTTCGGTGATCCGCTCCGGCGTCGGATGACAGTACGACAGCCGCATGCACTGGGAGCCGAAACCGTCGGAGAAGAAGGCCGTTCCGGGCACGTAGGCGACGCGAGCGGTGACCGCGCGCGGCAGCATCGCCTTCGCGTCCAGGCCGTCCGGCAGTGTCAGCCAGACGTAGAACCCGCCGTCCGGCTTCGTCCAGGTGGTTGCCGCGGGCATCTTCTCGGTGAGTGCCGCGAGCATCGCGTCCCGGCGTTCCCGGTACATCTCGCGGAACTGCTTCACCTGCCCCATCCAGTCGTGCCGGGTCAGGTACGACGAGATCGCCAGCTGGCTGAACACCGGCGGGCAGAGCGTCGCCGACTCCTGCGCCAGCACCAGCTTCTCCCGTACGGCGTGCGGCGCGACCGCCCAGCCCACCCGGAACCCCGGCGCGAACGTCTTCGAGAACGACCCGAGGTAGATCACGCCTTCGCGGTCGTCCGCGCGCAGCGCCCGCCGCGGCTCGCCGTCGAAGCCGAGCAGGCCGTACGGGTTGTCCTCCAGCACCAGCAGGTCGTTGCGCTGGCAGATCTCCAGCACCTGACCGCGGCGCGACGCCAACAGCGAGACACCGGCCGGGTTGTGGAAGTTCGGGATCGTGTAGAAGAACTTGATCTTCTTGCCGGCCGCCCGGACCGCGGCGATCGCCTGCTCCAGCGCCTCCGGTACGACGCCGTCGTCGTCCATCGCGACGTGCACGACCTCGCACTGGTAGGCGCGGAAGACGCCGAGCGCGCCGACGTACGACGGTGCCTCGCAGATCACCACGTCGCCCGGGTCGCAGAACACCCGGGTCACCAGGTCGACGGCCTGCTGGCTGCCGACCGTGACGACGACATCGTCGGGGTGCGCGTCGATGCCCTCGAGCCGCATCACGTCGCAGATCTGGTCGCGCAGGGTCGGGTCGCCCTGACCGGAGCCGTACTGCATCGCGGTGGCGCCGTGGTCGACGACCAGGTCGCGCACCGCGGAGCCGACCACGTCGAGCGGCAGGCCAGCGATGTTCGGCATTCCGCCGGCCAGCGAGACCACCTCGGGGCGGCTGGCCACCGAGAACAGAGCCCGGATCTCCGATGCCGTCATGCCCTTGGTCCGTGCTGCGTACCGGTCGACGTAGTTGTCGAGACGGGTCTGCCGGACGTCGGGCAGGTCTGCACTCACGGAGCGGCTCCAGGGACTCGAGGGGGAAGTCTCAAGGCTACGCCGTGGTATCCGGGCGCGTGGATACCGATCGGCGCTTCCTCTCACTACCATGCCTTATAGGGGCAGGTTCGACCATGCCGCGGACTGGCAGCTGAGACGGCTGCCGGCCACACCTCACGCGGCGCGACCTGGCGGCACCGCGGAAGGCAGGACGGAATGAGCGTGGGCAAGGCGTTCGGTTTGGCACTCGGAGGACTGGTTCTCGGCCTGCTGGCCGGGTTCGCCGGCGAGCTGTTCAGACGGCAGCCGGCGGCCAAGGTGCAGCAGCGGTACGTCGCACCGGAGGCGGCCGAGACCCCGGACGCCCGGACCCCGGCGCCGGCGGCGCGATGAGTCCCGGCGCTCCGAGTCCCGAGAGCACCAGGGCCCGCTGATGGCCCGCCGGCTGGAACCGTTGACGCTCGCCAACCTCGGCGAGCTCCCGGCGCCGTGCCGGGCCTGCGTGTTCTGGGAGCTCGACCCGGTGGCCGCGAAGACGGCGAGCCGGACCGGTGACTCCGAGCTGGAGAAGGAAGCCTGGCTGTCCCAGCTGCTGCTCGACTGGGGCTCGGCGGGCTTCCTGCTGTACGTCGACGAGCAGCCGGCCGGCTACGTGATCTACGGCCCGGCCGCGAACCTGCCGCGGATCCAGGCGTTCCCGACGGCGCCGGTCAGCCCGGACGCCGTCGTACTGGCGACCGGGCGGATCCTGCCGCGCTATCTCGGGACGGGTCTCGGCAAGCTGCTCGTCCAGGCGGTCGCGAAGGACGTGCTGAAGCGCGGTTTCCGGGCGGTCGAGGCGTTCGGCGACTCGCGCTGGGACGGTCCGGGCTGCGTCTGGCCGACGGACTTCCTGCGCGCGGTCGGCTTCGGCGTCGTACGGGACCACCCGCGCAACCCACGACTCCGACTCGACCTGCGGTCGACCGTGACCTGGCGCAGTGAGATGGAGGCGGCCGTCGAGCGGGTCTGGGGCGTGATCCGCCCGGAGGCCCCCGCGCCGCGGCCGGTGACCGTTCGCGAGGTCAAGGAGCCGCAACGCCTCGAGCACGGCCCCGCCCCCGGCTGACCGACAGAAAGGCCCGCCCATGATCTACCGGCTGCTCGCCGACCTGATGATGGTGCTGCACGGCGCCTTCCTGCTGTTCTTCGCGATCGGCGGCTTCCTGGCCTGGCGCTGGCCGAAGGTGATCTGGGCGCATCTGGCGGTCGGCGTCTACAACATCATCAACGTGACGCTCGACTTCGCCTGCCCGCTGACCGGCGTCGAGAAGCACTTCCGCCGCGAGGGCGGCGAGATCCCGTACGACGGCGGCTACATCGCGCACTACCTGGACGGCCGGATCTGGCCCGAGGGCGGGACCCCGGTCGCCGAGAAGGTCGGCTTCGCGCTGCTGGTGATCTCGTACGTCGGCTTCTTCGTGCTCCGCAGCCGCCGCAAGCGCCGCGCAACCAGGGAAGGATCAGTGGTCACCCGGACGTGATCCGGGACCGGGATCCCTAGGCTGGTCGCCGTGACCAGTCCTGTCGACGCCTACATGGCCGACCTCAGCCGTGCGCTCAGCGGTCCTCGCCGGCGCCGGGCCGACCTGATGGCCGAGGCCCGGGACAGCCTGGAGGACGCCACCGAGGCGTACGAGGCGGGCGGGCTGGAGCGTCTCGAGGCCGAGCAGCACGCGGTCGGCGACTTCGGTGCGCTGGCCGAGGTCGTGCCGGGCTACCGGGCCGAGCTGGGGATCGCGCAGAGCCGGCGTACGGCGGTGCTGCTGTTCCTGGTGATGATCGCCCAGCCGGTGGTCTGGCAGGAGGGCGCCTGGGCTTGGACGCAGCAGCCGGAGGGCACCACGCCGCTCCTGGAGCTGCTGAACCGGTCGGTGATGGTCACCGGGTCGCTGTCGATCGTCGGAGCGGTGCTGGCGGTCGTTGGGACGGGTCTGGGCCTCCGCTACCCGTGGCTGCGGGACAGGGTCGCGCGGGCGACCGCTGTGTTCGCGCTGGTCAGTGCTGGAGCAGTAGGGACGATCGCTGTGCTGATGGGTTGGTTCAGCACCGAGCTGGAGGGCTCCAACCTGGCCGGGCTCAGTGTGGTCAGCGGCTTCGTGCTGCTGCCGTTGCTGCTGGTCTCGTACTCCGCGCAGCGCTGCCTGCGGCTGGCTTAGACCGTCCGGGGGCGCAGCACGCCCTCGATGACCGTCCGGAAGGTCTCCCACTCGCCCCGGCCGTCCACCAGCATCTTCTGCCCCGCGGACGTGAGCTGGTACGTACGGCGCTTGCGGCCGCTCACCGTGCTCCACTCGCTGGCCAGGTATCCAGCGCGCTCCAACCGCCGTAGCGCCGGGTAGAGCGTGCCGGTGGGCAGGTCCACCGCGCCGCCGCTGCGCTCCTGCAGCGCCTCCATGATCGCGTAGCCGTGCAGCGGCTCGTGCTCGACGACCGCCAGGATCATCGGGTCGAGGTGTCCACGCAGCGCATCCGCCTTCATGTAGCCAGTCTACCCATACGGCTGTTACCGTCGTCAGTAGATAAGTAGAACGGCTACATGTAGCGAAGCGAGGCGCAAGCGATGACCGTCGAAACCCCTGCCAGGCCGACCCAGGCGCCTGGACTGCTGCACCGGATCGCCGGGTGGGCGCAGCGGCACGCCGGACCGGCGGTCGCGCTGTGGCTGGTCGCGCTGATCGCGGTCACCGCCGCGTCGCAGTTGGTCGGAAGCGCGTACGAGAACGACACGTCGCTGCCCGGCACCGAGTCCCAGCGGGTGATCGAGGTGCTCGAGCAGCACCAGCCGCGCGGGGCCGCCGACGAGCTGCAGATCGTCCTGGCCGGAGACCTGAAGGCACCTGCGACCAAGGCGCGGGTCGACGCGATGCTCGCCGAGGTTCGGGGGATGCCGCATGTCGCCGAGGTCGCGGATCCGTACGCCGGGCAGGGGACGCTCGCGGAGGACGGCCGCACGGCGCACGCGACGGTGACGCTCGACGGGACCGGCACCGACCCAGAGGCGGTCCGGGCGATCATCACCGAGGCGCAGAACGCTGCCCAGCAAGGGCTTCAGGTCGAGCTCGGCGGCGACGTCGTGCGTGAGGCCGCCGAGAGCGCCGGGGGAGCCGCGGAGGGCGCGGGCATTCTCGCCGCGCTGGTGATCCTCATCTTCCTCTTCGGATCGTTGCTCGCGGCAACACTTCCGCTGCTGACCGCGGTCTTCGCCGTCGGCAGCACGCTCGGGTTGCTGGTGCTCGCTTCGCACCTGTTCACCGTTCCCGACTACACCGCGCCGGTGATGATGCTGGTCGGTCTCGGCGTCGGGATCGACTACGCGCTGCTGATCTTCTCGCGCTACCGCAGCGAGCTTCGGCGCGGTGCCGAGCGCCGGCGTGCGGCCGAGATCGCGCTCGACACGGCTGGGCGATCGGTGCTGTTCGCGGGGTGCACGGTCGTGATCGCGCTGCTCGGTCTACTGGCGCTCGGCCTCGGAGCCCTGCAGGGCATGGCTCTCGGCGTCACGCTGACCGTGCTGATGACGATGCTCGCGGCGGTGACGCTGCTGCCGGCGCTGCTCACGCTCTTCGGCAAGCGGATCGAGCGCAGCGTGCTCAAGCACGCCGCCAAAGCACGCCGTACGCCGGGAGACGGCTGGCGCAAGCTCGCGGGAGTCGTCCAGCGCCGCCCGTGGACGCCGCTGCTGCTCGGCGTCACCGCGCTCGTCGTGCTCTGCCTACCTGTGCTCGATCTGCGCCTCGGCTTCGCTGACGCCGGGACGGACGACCAGGCGAAGACCACGCGGAAGGCGTACGACCTGCTGGCGGACGGTTTCGGGCCCGGCTTCAACGGGCCGCTGATCGTCGTCACCGAGGTCGATCGCGCGGCGGCGGGGACTGCGGGCTCCACCGGGGCCGGCGAGGCCGCCCGTCCTGCGGACGTTACGAGGGCCGCCGAGGCTGCACAGCGCACGTTGGCGGGCCAACCCGGCATCGCGGCGGTGACCCCACCGCAGTTGAGCCCGGACGGCCGGATCGCCACCATGATCGTGTTCCCGACCTCGGCGCCTCAGGACGAAGCAACCGTCCGTTTGGTTGGCAAGCTGCGCACGGAGACGCTTCCAGCGGTTGCGGCACGGGCCGGCGGGAGCGGGGAGACCGGCGGGAGCCGGGAGGCTGGCGGCAGCGGGGACACCGGCGGGGCCGGAGCGAGCGGCGTCACCTATCTGGTCGGTGGCTCGACCGCCGCAGCAGAGGACTTCGCCGGAGCGGTCAGCAGCCGGTTGCCGATCTTCGTCGGCGTCGTCGTCGGGCTCTCCGCGCTGCTCCTGCTCGCGGTCTTCCGCTCGGTGCTGATCCCTCTCAAGGCCGCCGTGCTCAACCTGCTCAGCATCGGCGCAGCCCTCGGCGTCATCACGCTCGTCTTCCAGCACGGCTGGTTCGGCGCGCAGCCCGGTCCGATCGAGGCGTTCGTCCCGGTGATGATCTTCGCGATCGTCTTCGGGCTCTCGATGGACTACGAGGTCTTCCTGATCTCCCGGATCCACGAGGAGTGGCGCCGCAGCGGCGACCCCGTCCAGGCCGTCCGTGAGGGCCTGGCCAACACCGGCAGCGTGATCACCGCCGCGGCGGCGATCATGATCGTCGTCTTCGGCGCTTTCCTGCTCAGCCCGGATCGAATGCTGCAGCAGTTCGGCCTCGGCCTCGCGACCGCCGTACTGGTCGACGCCCTGCTGATCCGCTGCGTCGTCGTACCGTCGGTCCTGCGGCTGCTCGGGAACCGCGCGTGGTGGCTCCCGAGCAGGCTCGGCAAGCTGCTACCGACGATCGCGCTGGAGCGCGATCATTCGTAGGAGGCGCTCCAGACGCGGGCCTTGTAGATCTGGGCCTCGGGCAGGGTCCGCGTCGCGACCGGGTGCTCGAGGTTGACCGTGTCGGTGCACCAGCCGGTCAGGCAGCCAGGCTTCGGCGTGGTCCAGACCTGACGGCCGGCGCGGTTGGTGGTGACGCTCTTGATCCCGGCGCGGTCCGCGGTCGCCACGATCGCGGCCCTGGACTTGCTCACCCGGTAAACCTTCGAGCCCGTGGTCACCCAGAGCAGGTCGTGGTTGTCGAGCGCCGGCGCGAGGTCGTGGCCGCCGTCGGTCGGGAGGGTGACGAGCTCGGTCTCGGTCAGCTTCGGAGCGGCCGGCGGACCGGTCACCTTCAGCGCCGCCAGACGGGTGCCACCGAGGACCCACAGGACCTGGTGGTCCGGGTCCCAAGTGACACCGTGGGCGTCCGGCAGGGCGTATTCGGCGTACGTCGCGGAGGCGGCGCCCTGCGACGCGGTGTAGACCCGGACGAACCCGCCGGTGCTCGCCGCGACGGCGACGTTGCCGTTCGGCAGCAGCTCGATGCTGTGCGGGTTCGCCGGTCCGCCGACGTTCGTGCCCCACACGCGCCGCCCGCTCGGGTAGCTCGCCACGGCGGCTAGGCCGCGGGAGTCGGTGACCAGCGCGACATCCCGGCCGGACCGCGTCCGGCGCAGCTTCGCGTCGCTCGGCAGACCCCAGGCCGCGGTCAGGTCGGCGAACCCGTTCCGGGCCGTCGGGGACCAGGACCACTTCTCGGCGGCCGACTTGCTCCAGTCGGCGACCTTCGGGTCCATCACCCGGATCCGGGCCGCCGGTCCGTCCTCAGACTGCTGGTCGGTGATCGCCACCAGCTGGCCGTCGTCGGCGGGCCGGGACGCCGAGGCCACCGTGGGCGTGACCAGCGCGGCGCCCACCAGCACTGTTCCGATCAGTGCCTTGAACATCGTTCCACCACCTTGTGTAGTTGGTTGTTCACCAACAACACAAGGCATCGGTTAATGGGTGGCGACCGGCGGGGGTGATCAGAAAACTGATCGGGGAAACCGCGGGGTCAGACAGTCAACTGACCGAAGCGCAGCATGCCGGTGGCGGCGTCCTGCTCCGGCGGCAGGTAGACGCGCTGGATCGCGACCACGATCGCCTCGGCGACCACGTCGCGGAACTCCGGGTCGGCCAGCCGGGACGCGTCGTGCGGGTTCGTCACGTAGCCGATCTCGAGCCGGACGGCGGGCATCCGGGTCCGGCGCAGCAGGTCCCAGGTCTTCTGGTGGGTGCGGCAGTTGAGCAGGTCGGTCCGGGCGACGATCTCGCGCTGGACCAGCCCGGCGAACTGCTCGCCGATGCTCGACGACGTCCCGTGCAGGTCGGCGCCGTAGTAGTACGTCGCGACGCCCTGGGCCTCGGGGTTCATCGAGCCGTCGGTGTGCAGCGAGACGCACAGGTTCGCGTCGGTCTCGTTCGCGAAGGCGGCCCGGGCCAGCTCGTCCGGCCCCTGGTCGCGACCACGCGACAGATAAGCCCGTACGCCGGTGGCGCCGAGCCGGCCCTCGATCCGGGCGGCCAGGTCGTACGCGACGTCGGACTCGCGCAGGCCGAAGCCCTCCCAGCCGTAGTCGAAACCGCCGTGGCCCGGGTCGATCACCACGGTCTTGCCGGACAGCCGCGGACCGGCCGCGCGGACGGCCTCGGCCGAGCGCAGCGCGTCCGGCCGGCCGCCGGTGGCCATCGGGCGGATCCGCTGCAGCGCCTTGAAGGTGGACGGGCCGCAGGTGCCGTCGCCCGGCAGGCCCATGTTGCGCTGGAACTCGGTCACCGCGCGCTGGGTGTCGGGCCCGAAGATCCCGTCCACCCGCGCCACGGCGAAGCCGAGCTCCTGCAGCTTGGCCTGGAGCGCGAGCACGTCGTCACCGGTGAGCGGGTGCGAGACGACGTAGGTCAGCAGCCGGTCGCCCAGCCGCCAGCGCGCGTCGTCGATCGCCCGGTAGGTCTGCGGGCCGACGATGCCGTCGATCATCAGCCCGCGTTGCTGCTGGAAGCCCCGTACGGCGTGGGCGGTCGCCTCGTCGTAGACGAAGTGGTCGCCCGGTGCCAGCAGGCCGAGACGCTGCAGTTTGCCGATGATCTCGGCCACCGCCTCGCCGCTGTCACCGATCCGGTAGATCCGGGCGCCGTTGCTGGCTTCCATCAACACTCCTTGCCGTGCGGCGGATGACGTCCCGTTGCCGGGACAGACTGCAGGTCAGCTCGTGAAGTCGGCGAGTTCCTTCAGCAGCGCCGCCTTCGGCTTGGCGCCGACGATGGACTTGGCCAGCTCACCGTTCACGTAGACGTTGATGGTAGGGATACCGGTGACACGGTAGTTGCTCGGGGTGACCGGGTTCTCGTCCACGTTCATCTTCACGAACGTCATCTTGTCGCTGTGGTCCTGCGCCAGCTCCTCCAGGATCGGGGAGACCTGGCGGCACGGGCCGCACCACTCGGCCCAGAAGTCCACCAGCACCGGCTTGTCGCTCTTCAGCACGGTCTGGTCGAACTCGGCATCGGTGACGGCGTTCATCTTCTCGCCCACGGCGAACTCCTTAGGGTTGTTTCTCGAGTGTGTGTCAGACGGAGACGGGCTCGGTGGCCGCCGCGCCCGCGGCGGAGTCGCTGTGGCTCTCGGCGAACTCCAGCGTGGCCAGGTACCGCTCGGCGTCCAGGGCCGCCGAACAGCCCGTGCCGGCCGCGGTGATGGCCTGGCGGTAGGTGTGGTCGACCAGGTCGCCGGCCGCGAACACGCCCGGCAGGTTGGTGTTCGTCGTCCCGGCCTGGGTCAGCACGTAGCCGTCCTCGTCCAGGTGGATCTGGCCCTTGACCAGCTCCGAGCGCGGGTCGTGGCCGATCGCGATGAACAGACCGGTGACCGGCAGGTCGCGCTTCTCGCCGGTGACGGTGTCCGTCAGCTGGACGCCGGTCAGCTTGCCGTCGCCCTGGATCTCGGAGACCGCGGAGTTCCAGGCGAACTCGATCTTGTCGTTGGCGAAGGCGCGCTCGGCCATGATCTTGGAGGCGCGCAGCTCGTCGCGGCGGTGCACGATCGTCACCTTGTCGGCGAACCGGGTCAGGAAGGTGGCCTCCTCGATGGCGGTGTCACCACCACCGACGACGGCGATCTCGTGCTGCTTGAAGAAGAAGCCGTCACAGGTCGCACACCAGGACACACCGCGCCCGGACAGGACCTCCTCGTTCGGCAGGCCGAGCTTGCGGTAGCCCGAGCCCATCGCGAGGATGACGGTCTTGGCCTGGTGCACGGTGCCGGCCGAGTCGGTGACGGACTTGATGTCGCCGGTCAGGTCGACGCTGACGATGTCGTCGGGGACCAGCTCCGCGCCGAAGCGCTCCGCCTGGTCACGCATCTCCGACATCAGGTTCGGGCCCATGATGCCCTGCGAGAAACCGGGGTAGTTCTCCACCTCGGTGGTCGTCATCAACGCCCCGCCGGCGGTCACCGAGCCCTCGAACACCAGCGGCTCCAGCTGCGCCCGCGCGGCGTACACCGCAGCGGTGTAACCCGCGGGGCCCGAGCCGATGATGATCACGTTGCGAACGGCTGTGTCGCTCACGAATGGCCTTCCTAGCTTCCGAAGAGACTGGACGTCGTACTCAACGGATCCTAGAGGCCGACCATTCCCACGGTACCCACCGCCGCCGCCCGGCAAGCCAGGGGCTCACCGAACGGAATCAGCGGTTGCGCAGTGTCACAGTCGTGTCGTAGAAGGGCGTCGCGATCCCGCCGGAACCGCTACATCCGGTCACCACGAAGATCTTCACCTCGCGTGCCGACGCACCCGGTACGCCGATCACCGTCGCCCGCTTGCCGTCGACCGTGACCGGCTGCACGAGCCGGAGGTCGGAGTCGGGCTGCGTGGCCGCGAACTGCTTGGCGCACGCCTGCTCCTCGGCGTCACCGTGCAGGACCGGGCCGTTCGACCCGTCCAGCCAGCGCTGCGCGTCGGGGCCCACCTGGTCGGTGGAGATGCTCGGGACCGAGCTCGGGCTGCCGATCCCGGCCGCGCCGTCGGTGCTGTGGTCCGCGGTCGCCAGCACGACGCCGACGACGCCGGCGCCCGCGACGACGACCACCGCGGCCGCGGCGAGCAGCAGCTTCGGCAGGTGCCGGTGCGGCTCCTCACGGAGCTGGACCAGCGAGTGCACGCCGACCGTCGAGGCCCGCAGCACGGACTCCGACGCGATCACGGCGTTCAGGTGCTCGGCGACGTCGGCCGGCATCGGGATGTCGGTGCGGCCCTCGTCGGCCAGGTCCTCGGTCAGCTGCAGCAGCGCGTCGTACGTCTGCTGGCAGTCCGGGCAGGCCTTCACGTGCTCGCGGGCGCTGTGCGCCTCGGGGGCGGGCAGCAGGTTCTCGATCAGGTCGGCGATGGTGTCGGTGTCGAGGTGCTCGAGGTGCTCACTGGTCGGCAGACCGGCGTCGGTCATCGGTGATCCGCCCCCTCGCGGGACGTGCCCAAAGTGGTCATCGGTGGAGTGCTCCGGTCGGGATGCGCGGACAGGTCGCGGGTAGGCGACTCTGCTCCGACGGGTGACCAGGTCATTCGGTTCCCACCGTTCCCGAACTCGTCGCGGCCGGTACGTCGGCGCTGCCGCCGCGGGTCGTCTGCCAGTGCCGCAGCAGCGGCAGCAGCTTGGCGCGGCCGCGCGCGCAGCGGCTCTTCACCGTGCCCGGCGCGCAGCCGAGGATGGCGGCCGCCTCCTCGATCGAGTAACCCTCCATGTCGACCAGGACCAGCGCGCTGCGCTGGTCCTCGTTGATCTGCTTGAGCGCGTTCAGCACGTCGAGCCGGCGCTCGCGGATCTCGGCCGGGTCGTCCTCGGCCGGTCCGGCCAGCTCGGCGGCGCGGTCCTCGTCCTCCGGCAGCGGGTCGGCCGCCCGGACTTGCCGGCGCCGGATCCGGTCCAGGCAGGCGTTCACCACGATCCGATGCAGCCAGGTGGTCACCTTCGCGTCACCGCGGAACGAGTCGGCCCGGCGGAACGCCGAGATGAACGCCTCCTGCAGCGCGTCGGCGGCCTCCTCAGGCTCGCCCAGGGTGCGGATCGCCACCGCCCACATCCGGTCCCGGTGCCGTTTGACCAGGTACCCGAAGGTGTCCGGGTTGCCGGCCACGTGCAGCCGGAGCAGCTCGTGGTCGTCCATCGCCTCGTAGCCCTGCGGCGGCACAGGCCCCGCGCCCGGGCTGGGCGGCGGTCCGATCCGGGTGATGTCGGAGGTCATTTCTGGATCTTGACCTCCGAGATCTCGCCGCGGTACCCGCTGCCTTCCTTCGGCAGCTTCGTCAGCCAGACCAGAACGTACCGCGTCTCCTCCGGCGCGGCCGGCTTCAGCACCACCGAGTCGTTCGCGTCCTTGGCGGTCGCGACCGACTTCCAGCCGTTCGCCGAGGTCGGCGACACGCTCGGGTCGTCCTTGGGCACCATCAGCTCGAGGTCGGTGTCCTGACCGACCAGGTCGACGGTCACCTGCGAGACGTTGGTGGGTTCGCCGAGGTCGTAGACGATCCCGACGCCGTCCTTCTGCCCGCCGAGGTCGGCCCGCTTCTTGTACGACATCGTCGTCCAAGTGGTGTCGGACTTGCCGTCGTAGGTGTTCTTGACGTCCTCGGGGTGCTCCTCGCCGTTGCCGTCCGGCGGCGGGTCGAAGTCCTTGGCCCCGGCGATCGTCGCGGCCTCGTTGGTGACCGGCGGCGGGCCGGAGCTCTGCGGCGCGTCCGGCGTGGTCTCGCTGCCGCTCTGCTCCTTGTTGATCGCGCCCTTGACCAGGAACTGCGCCATCAGTACGACGGACAGCAGCGCCAGGATCGCCAGCAGGATCAGGATCCGGCCGCCCCAGCTGCCGCGGCGCCGCGGCTCCTCGGCCGGCGGGCGACGGCGACCGCCGCCGTTCTGCGCCGGCTGCTGCTGGCGGCGTACCGGGCGGGTCTCCTGGGTCTGGTTGTACTGGCCGTTGCTCGCGGCGCGCGACGGCGTCGGGTCGAGTGCCGGCGGCGGAGCCGCGGGGACGACCTGGGTGGCGTCGTCGATGCTGCCGTTCTGCCGGGCGACCGCGACGGTCTCGTCCATCTGGTTCGGCGGCTCGTGGGAGCTGCCGACGACGCCGGACAGCGCTGCGGACAGTCCTGCGGCGCTGCTGATCGCGGCCGCGTGGTGCCGCGGCGGGTCGCCGAGCAGCCGGTCGGCGATGTCGTCCAGCGAGCGCGGTACGCCGGCGCGCACCTGGCGCGGGCTGAGCAGCCGGCCGTGCTCGACCGGAGCGGGCTGGAGCCCCCAGGCCGGAGCCGGACCGGGCCAGCGGCCGGTCAGCGACGAGTAGAGCAGCTCACCGAGCGCGCGGACGTCCTGCTCCGGCGTACCGGGGCCGGTCGAGCGCAGCGCGGCCTCGGTGGCCAGGCCGACCACCTTGATCGCGCCCGCGTCGGTGACGACGACGGTGGCCGGGCTGATCGAGCCGTGCGAGTGGCCGGTGCGGTGCAGGTTCTCCAGTGCCTCGGAGACCTCGCGGGCCAGCCAGCCGGCCTGCTGGCCGGTCAGCGGCCCGGCGCCGAGCATCCGCTCCAGCGGGCGGCCACCGGCCCACTCGCGCACGCAGTAGGTGACGCCTTCGAACACGTCGCAGTCGAGCACCCGCAGGAAGCGGGGGTCGTTCGCGGCCGCGGCCCGCCGGGCCGCGTCGAAGAGCACGTTGGTCCGCGGGTCCCCGACCGGGAGGACGTCCACGACGACCGCTCGGCTGAGCACCTCGTCCACTGCCCGCCACACCCGCGCACCGTCGATCTCCGCGAGCAGCTCGGCGATCCGGTAGCGGCCGGCGAGCAGGGCACCAGGACTGACGGTCTGGTTCGACACGGTGTCTCTCGCCCTCCTCGATGCACTGGTCGGCCTGCGTCTCCGCTCCGGATCCGGTCGCGAGGACCCGGTTGCGAGCGGATGGCGGCCGATCGCAGGCCCCATGCTAGTGCCCTGGACCACTCATCCGGCGGGCACGAGTGCACAAGCGGCCCGGATCAGGACCGGCGGGCCCTTCCGGGCAGCTTCGATGTGACCATGGACACCACGTCGGTGACCTCGTGGATCCGTAGTACCCGCGCCACCCCGACGTACACCGGCAGCATCACCACGGCGCCGATCCCGAGCTGCAGGATCGAGGCGACCGGCCCGCTCCACTCGACCTGCGCGTTCACCAGCGACAGCACGCCGCGGCCGACCCCGGCGCCGACCACCGCGGCGATCACCATCGCGAGCATCGGCAGCCCGATCCCGGCGCCGTGCACGCGCGGGACCTTGCGGGACAGCACCCGGCGCGAGATCACCACCGCGACCAGGTACGACAGCGCGTACGCCGCCCCCAGCATCACGCCGCTGTAGCGCAGGTGCTCGGCGTCCAGGATCACCCGGACGCCGACCAGCGCCGCGGTGATGTTGGTGGCGGCGATCGCGACCTGCAGGAAGAACGGCGTCCGGGTGTCCTCGAAGGCGTAGAAGGTGCGCAGCTGGAAGTACTGGACCGTGTACGGCACCAGGCCGAGCGCCAGCGTCATCAGCGTGTACGCCATCAGCGTCAGGTTGTTCTTGCCCGAGCCGTAGCCGGCGATCACCGAGACGATCGGGTGCGCGAACGCGACCATCGCGGCCGCCGCCGGTACGACGATGGCGAGCGTCTGCCGGATCGACCGCGCCGACAGCCGGGCCACCTCGGTGACGTCGCCGTCCGCGGCCAGCGAGGACATCTGCGGCATCGCGGCCGTCGCCAGCGAGACCGTGACGATGCCGTGCGGCACCAGGATGATCAGCATCGCCGTGCTGTACGCGAACAGACCGGCCTTCGCGCCCGGGTCGTCGCTGGCGCTACCGGCGATCGCGAGCTGCGTCACCACGACCAGCGTCACCTGGTTCACCGCGACGAACAGCACTGTCCACAGGCCGAGCTTCGCGGTGTGGCCGAGGCCGGTGCCGCGCAAGCCGAACTTCGGGCGGTAGTGGTGACCGCTGGCCCGCAGGTACGGCAGCAGCACGAGCAGCTGGACCGCGATCCCGACCGTGTGGCCCAGACCGAGCAGCAGCTCCTCGTTCGTGCTGTACGTCGCAGGGTTGTCGCCGGTGCGGTAGACGAGCAGGAAGACCACGATCGAGGCGCAGGCGACGATGTTGTTCGCGATCGGCGCCCACATCATCGGGCCGAACCGGCGCCGCGCGTTCAGCACCTGGCCGACCAGCACGAACGCGCCGTAGAAGAAGATCTGCGGCAGGCAGAGCCGGACGAACATGATCATGTTCGCCTTCTCGGCCGCCCGGGACGGGTCGTGCAGCTCCTTGGGCAGGTACAGCTCGGCGATCGCCGGCGCCAGCAGCACGCAGCCGACGGTCACGACGGCGAGCACCACGAAACCGAAGGTGAGCAGCCGGTTGGTGAAGTCCTGGCCGCCGTCGTCGTGGTTCTTGATCGCCCGCACCAGCTGCGGCACCAGCACGGTGTTGAAGACACCGCCGGCCAGCAGGATGTAGAGGCTGTTCGGGATCGTGTTCGCGGCGGTGAAGATGTCGCCGCGCAGCGCGGTGCCGATGGCGGCCGCGAGCAGGGCGATCCGGACGAATCCGAGCAGGCGGGACAGCACCGTCCCGGCTGCCATCACCGCCGCGGAACGCAGGGTGCGGTCAGCCATCCTTCGACCCGACTCCTTCTTTCAGACTCTCGGGGGTGACCCGCAGCGGCTCGACCGGGGCCAGCGGGTTCGGCTCGTCCGGATGTGGGTCGTCGGTCCCGACCCCGTTGCGCGGCTCCTCGAGAGCCAGCGCGGCCGGGTCGATCGGCGCCGGGTGCAGCGGGTCGGACCCGGGCTCGGGGGCCGGGTTGCGGCGCTCGGAGCGCACCCGGCGGTAGATCCGGACGGCCGACGTACCGAACAGCAGCGCGACCGCGGACCCGACCAGGATCCAGCCGACGCTGCCGTACTGCGCGGCCTGGATGACCAGCTCGCGGGAGCTGCCGACCGGCAGCTCGTCGACGGTGACCACCTGGGCCTCGGCGCGGATCAGGCCGTTCTGCTCGGCGCTCGCGTCGATCTGGTACGTCGCCTTCTGGCCCGGCGGCACGGTCTTGATCTGCACCGGGTCGATCCGCAGGTCGGTCCGGTTCACCGAGCGGACCACGACCCGGACCCGGACCGAGACGTTCAGCTCGTTGGCGATCGTCAGCGGGAAGGTGCCCTTGCTGCCGGACAGGTTCACCTTGAGCTCGCGGTGCGTCCCGGCGGCGCCGCCGGAGTTCGTCACCAGGTGAACCTTGCCGAGGTAGTAGTTCACCGAGCTCAGCTCGGAGGTGGTGAACCGCTGCGACTCGTCCGGGAAACCGCGCCAGCTGCTCGACGCGCTGCGCAGGAGCGCGCGGCGCAGGTTCTCGTCGGCGCGCTCGCGGTTGGTCAGCAGCGAGACGTACGTCGAGGTCGCGGTCGCCAGCGACTTGATCTGCTGCAGCTGGTTCGCGGTCAGGCCGGGCGTGGAGCGCGGGACGTTCGGGCCCTTGGTCAGCACCGGCTTGGCCTGCGGGTGCTTCGGGTCGTTGCGGTAGAACACGTCCAGGCCGACCGGTGTCGTCCACGGCAGGGTCAGGCCTCCGGCCAGCGCCGCCGTCGCGGCGGCCGGGTCCTCCCAGCCGCGCGGCGGCACGGCGACGACGGTGATCTGGCCCTTGCCGGTCGCGGCCAGCAGCGCGGTCTCGGCGGCGAAGCGCTGCCGGACCTGGATCGGGTCGTTCGCGGTCGACGGGTCCGGCCCGCCGGAGGTCAGCGCCGAGTCCGAGATGATCGTCCGGACGCTCTTCACCGGGCCTTCGGGCGTCAGTACGTCGTACATCGGGGTCGGCGCGAGCGCCGGGCGGGCGTCGGGCGTCCACGCGGAGCTGGGGACCAGGTTCACGTCGTCGGGCTTCGTCCCGGCGTACCCGGTGGTGGCGGCGGCCAGGTTGCGGCTGCTGGCGGCACCGTTCTCGAGCCAGAGCCCGGACTGGAAGTACTGCGGGCCGCCGAGGTTGAACTGCTCGGTCGCGGTCCGGGCCTGGCCGACCAGGTCGCGCAGCGCGCCGCCGCCGTCGATCAGGCTGCCGACGTCCGGGTCGCCGTACGGGAGCATGACGACCGGGTTCCGGGCCAGGCTGGCGCTGAAGGTGCTGAACCAGGCGGCGGCCACCTTCTGGCCCTTGCCGGCGCGGGTCTGGCCGTTGTCGGTCACGCGGTAGCCGGCGACCATCCGCTTGACCTCGTCGATCATCGCCGGGTCGACCAGCCAGGTCACCTTCTGGGTCTTGCCGATCGCCAGCAGCTTGCCGAGCTCGCCGGCCGGAGCCAGGGCGTCGGCCAGGGACTCGTTCGCGAACCGGTCACCGGTCAGCAGCGTCGGGCGGTGCCGCAGCGGGACCACCAGCGCGGTGGTCACCTTGCGCGGCAGCGGCGTCGCGGGGACCACCGGCATCAGCGTCCGGGCCAGCCCGGCGGAGATCCGGCCGAACTCGTCGGTGTCCTCGTTGCGGTAGTCGCCGCGGAACCGGACGCCGACCGTGTACGCACCGGGCCGGTTGTCCTTCAGCCCCCAGTCCGACCAGCGGACCACGAGCCGGAACGGGACCGTGGCCTTCGGCGCCAGCGGAGCGTCGTACTCCTGGAAGGTCGCGGAGTCGGAGTTGTTCAGCCCGACGCAGTCGTTGCGGTCGTTCAGCGGCTGGTCGGCCTCGGTCGGGATCGCGGCCAGCTGCGCGCGCGTGGTGAGCCGCCGGTCGACGATGCAGACCTGGGCCTGCGAGTTGACCAGCGTGGCCTGGCTGGTGTTGGTGACCCGGCCGGTGATCACCACCTGGTCGCCGGGCTTGGGTGCGGTCGGCGTGAAGGAGTCGATGGTCACGTCGACCACCGGGTCCTCCGCCGAGGGGCTCGCGACCGCGTCCGGGACCGGCTGGGCCGCCACCGACGCAGCGATCACCAGGCTCGCGCCCACGCTCGCGCAGAGCCTCAGTCGCCGTCTGAACACGCCGTCACCGTAACCTAGTTCCCCGTGTCTCCTACTCCCGACCAGTCGCGCTCCTCCGGATCGCTGTCCGCCATCCAGCGGCAAGGCGTCCAGGCGTTGCTGAAGATCGCCCCGGTGGTCGACGAGCTGGGTGCTCGCTTCGACGCGGCCGGCCACGAGCTCGCGCTGGTCGGAGGTCCTGTTCGCGACATTCTCCTCGATCGTGGGAGCAAGGATCTCGACTTCGCCACCTCGGCCCGGCCCGAGGTCGTCCAGCGGCTGCTGACCGGCTGGGCCGACCACGTCTGGGACATCGGCAAGGCCTTCGGCACCATCGGCTGCCGCAAGGACGACTGGGTCCTGGAGATCACCACCTACCGTTCGGAGTCCTACGATCCCACCTCGCGCAAACCGGAGATCGAGTACGGCGAGACGCTCGAGGACGACCTGGCCCGGCGCGACTTCGCGATGAACGCGATGGCGGTCCGGCTGCCCTCGCACCAGTTCGTCGACCCGTACGGCGGCCTCGAGGACGTCGCGGCCAAGGTGATCCGGACCCCGGGCACCCCGGAGGACTCGTTCTCCGACGACCCGCTGCGGATGATGCGGGCGGCCCGGTTCGCCGCCCAGCTCGCGTTCACCCCGGACCCGGCGGTGGTGGCGGCGATGACCGCGATGGCCGACCGGATCACGATCGTGTCGGCCGAGCGGGTCCGCGACGAGCTGGTGAAGCTGGTCTGCGCGCCGTACCCGCGGGTGGGGCTGGACCTGCTGGTCTCGACCGGGCTGGCCGACCACGTGCTGCCCGAACTGCCCGCGCTGCGGCTGGAGCTCGACGAGCACCACCGGCACAAGGACGTCTACCAGCACTCGCTGACCGTGCTCGACCAGGCGATCGACCTGGAGCCGCGGCTGGCCAAGGACGGGATCGAGGCGCCGGACTTCGTGGTCCGGTTCGCCGCGCTGATCCACGACATCGGCAAGCCCAAGACGCGGCGCTTCGAGGGCGACGGCAAGGTGACCTTCCACCACCACGACGTGGTCGGGGCGAAGCTGGCCAAGAAGCGGATGCAGGCGCTGCGGTTCAGCAACGACGAGATCCAGAAGGTCGGCAAGCTGGTCGAGCTGCACCTGCGCTTCCACGGCTACGGCAGCGGCGAGTGGACCGACTCCGCCGTCCGCCGGTACGTCCGCGACGCGGGCGACCTGCTGAGCCGGCTGCACGTGCTGACCCGGGCCGACTCGACGACGCGGAACCAGCGCAAGGCCAACGCCCTGCGGTCGGCGTACGACGATCTCGAGGTGCGGATCGACCGGCTGCGCGAGCAGGAGGAGCTGGACGCGATCCGGCCCGACCTGGACGGCAACCAGATCATGGAGACGCTCGGGATCGGTTCGGGGCGCGAGGTCGGCGAGGCGTACAAGTTCCTGATGGAGCTGCGGATGGACCGCGGCGAGATCGGCGCCGACGCCGCGCGCGAGGCGCTGCTCGCCTGGTGGGCCGCCCGTAGCTGACCCGGTCAGGGTGACCTGATCGTGCCCTGTGAGTTGTACACAGGTCTGTCCACAGGAAGGTAACTTCTGTGGATGGAGTGGTTGCTGGCCGCCCTCGGCGGCGGTGGGGTGGCGCTGCTCGGCCGGTATCTGTGGGACCGCCGGAGTACCCGCAGAGCGGCCCGGCGGGCTGACGCGGAGGAGCTGGCCGAGATCCGTCGGCTGGCCGACGAGGACATCACCCTGCTCGGCGAGGAGCTGAGCCGGCTCGACCACCGGGTCACCGGCCGCACGCTGGACGCCGACGCGCGGATCGACTTCCAGATCGCGCTGGACGCGTACGAGGCCGCGCAGCGCGCGGTGCAGGGAATCCGCTCGCCCGACGGGATCAGCGCGGTCACCGACGCGCTCGCGACCGGGCGCTACTCGATCGTCTGCGTGCAGGCGCGGGTCGCGGGCGAGCCGGTGCCGGAGCGGCGGGTGCCGTGCTTCTTCAACCCGCAGCACGGGCCGTCGACCACCGACATCGTGTGGACGCAGCCGAAGTACGGGACCCGGACGGTGCCGGCCTGCGCGCAGGACGCGGCGCGGGTGAGCGCGGGCGAGGACCCGGAGGTCCGGTACGTGCGGATCGGGCTGCGGCGGGTGCCGTACTGGCAGGCGGGGGCGGCGGTCACGCCGTACGGGCAGGGGTACTTCGCGCTCGGGCCGTGGACGAGCTACGTGCCGCTGACCGGGTTCGACAAGAACGGCGAGACCTGACCGCGCCGTTCCACGTGGAACAAAAGCCAGTCCACAGGCCGGGCTGGTCTACTCTCCGGCCATGGACTTGTGGAGCATCATCGGCTGGGGCGGCTCGGCCCTGGTCGTCGTGTCGCTGCTGCAGACCCGGATCCTGCGCCTGCGGCTGCTGAACCTGGTCGGCTGCATCGTCCTGGTCGCCTTCAACCTGGTGATCGGCGTCTGGCCGATGGTCGGCATGAACGCCGTCCTCGCGGTGATCAACGTCGTCCAGCTCTACCGCCTGCTCCGCCACCGCCACGACACCTCCGAGTACGCCGTCCTGCAGGTCGGCTCCGGCGACGCCTACCTGAAGCACGTCCTCGACGCCCACGCCAAGGACATCACCCGCTTCAACCCCGACTTCACCGCGGCGACCGCGCCGTACGCGTTCCTGGTCCAGCGCGGCGAACGCACCGTCGGCGTCGTCCTCGCCCACGACGCCGGCGACGGCCGCGCCCAGATCGACCTCGACTACGTCCTGCCCGAGTACCGCGACTTCACCCCCGGCGAGTTCGTCTACCGCCGCAGCGACGTCTTCACCGCCCACGGCTTCCACCAGGTCGTCGCCCCCCGCCGCATGCGCGAGTCCGCCGGCTACCTGAACAAACTCGGCTTCCACCGCGAGGGCGCCGACCTGGTCCTCACCCTCACCTGATACTTGTATAACTGTATTTATAATAAGTACACTTCTACATTATGCAGAAGCCGTCCTGGATCTTCGCCCGAGATGCCGAGTGGCAGCACCTGACGCGGTTCGCAGCCAGTGCACCCGAGCGTCCCCGCCTCGGGGTGGTCAGTGGGCGGCGGCGCCAGGGCAAGACCTTCCTCCTGCAGGCGCTCGCCGAGCGGACCGGCGGGCTCTACTTCGGTGCGACCGAGGCGACCGAGACCGAGTCGCTCTCGTTGTTCGCGACAGCGCTTGCGACGCACGTGGGGGCAGCGGCGCCACCACGGTTCGACAGTTGGGACGACGCTGTCCGGTACTTGTTCTCCCTCCCTCCGGCTGCCGGGCCGCTGGTCATCGATGAGTTCCCCTACCTGAGCAAGATGTCTCCGGCGCTGCCATCGATCCTCCAGCGAGAGTTCGACCGTGCGGTCCCGGGTGCCGGCAGAACGCAGTTGCTGCTCTGTGGGTCTGCGATGTCGGTGATGGGCGGGCTGCTCTCCGGCACGGCGCCGCTGCGCGGCCGGGCGAACCTCGAACTGATCGTCAAACCGTTCGACTACCGGTTGGCCGCCGCGTTCTGGCAGGTCGATAACCCGAAGGTCGCGGCGCTGCTGCACTCGGTGGTGGGTGGGACGCCGGCGTACCGGCGGTTCGTCGACGATGACGCACCGACGTCCGCCGGCGACTTTGACGACTGGCTGCTCCGCACCGTGCTCAGCCCGGCCAGTCCACTCTTCCGGGAGGCTCGCTACCTGCTCGAGGAGGAGACCGAGATCAGGGACACCGCGTTGTACCACTCGGTGCTCGCAGCCGTTGCCAACGGCAACGGGACGCGGGGTGGGATCGCGAACTACGTCGGTCGCAAGTCCACCGACATCGGTCATCACCTGCTGGTTCTGGAGGACAGTGGGCTGTTGCGCCGTGACCAGGACGTCTTCCGGTCCGGCCGTTCGACGTACCGGGTGGCCGAGCCGCTGGTGGTCTTCTACCAGGTGGTGATGCGCCCGCAGTGGGGCCTGCTGGAGAGCGGACGTGCCGAGAACGTCTGGTCCGCGGCCCGGCGTCGGTTCGCGTCACAGGTCGTCGGTCCGCACTTCGAGCAGCTCTGTCGCGAGTTCGCGGCGAGCGCACCCGCCGACCTGTACGGCGACCTGCCGACCGAGGTCGGCCACGGCATCGTCGCGGACCGCTCCCGGCGGACCCAGATCGAGATCGACGTCGTCGTCCTGGGTCCGGCACTCCCGGGACAGCGTCGCAGGCTGCTGTCGCTCGGCGAAGTCAAGTGGGGTGAGGTGATGGGTCGCCGTCACATCGCCCGGTTGGAGCGCGCCCGCGAGCTGCTCTCCAAGGACTACGACACCACCGGCACGATCCTGGCCTGCTACAGCGGCGCCGGCTTCGAACCTGATCTTGACCCCGCCGTCCTCACGCTCGGCCTCAAGGATCTCTACAGCCCAGCTAGCTGAGCTCCTTGGCGAAGCAGAGGGACGCCGGTTCGTGCTCGAAGGGTGGGTACGGCGGGGTCGGGGTGTAGCCGTACGACGTGTAGAGGGCGATGGCGGCGTGCTGCTCGGTGCCGGTCTCGAGGCGGAGGGTGATGAGGCCTTGGCTGCGGGCCTCGGACTCCAAGTGGGTGAGGAGCAGGCGGGAGAGGCCTCGGCCGCGGAACGGTGGGGCGACGTACAGGCGTTTGACCTCGCCGAGGGTGGGGGTGACCGGTTGGAGGCCGATGCAGCCGACCGGGGTGCCGTCGAGGAGGAGCAGGGTGAAGGCGGTGTCGGGGTGTGGGGTGACCAGGGGCTGGTCGGCGCCGTAGATCGCGGCTAGCTCTGACTGCTGGGCGGTGGTGAGAATGATCAGGGCCGGGTCGGTGGGGGTGGCCGGGCGGAGATCGAGCATGGATCCGGACGCTAGCAACGGGGTGTGACGGCGAGGTTTCCGGAGACTCTCGGTCACCGAGTGGTTGCTGTGAGGTCTTCCCCAATTCATCATTACCGTTCAGTATTTCTCGCATGGTGACGCGCAGAGCAGTCCTCGGTGGGGTAGTGGCGGCCGGTGTCGGAGCGGCTGGTGTCGGGCCGGCGTGGGGTGCGCCCACGCTGCGGACGGCGGCGGATGCTTCGGCGACGCTCGTCAGGGGAGCGACTTTTCCCGAGGGAGTGATGGCTGGGGTCCCGCGGACGGACGGGGCGACGCTGTGGACTCGGGTGCCGCGCGGGGTCTTCGAAGGGGACGCCGAGCTGGCGGTCGTGGTGTCGAAGCAGCGGGATCTAAGTCGGCCGGTGGTCGTCGAGACCGTGGTGGCGGAGAAGCAGTGGGACGGGTGCGTGCACTTCCAGGCCGTGGGGCTGAGTGCGGGCGAGGAGTACTTCTACCAGTTCCGCGGGAAGGACACGGCCTCTCCGGTCGGGCGGTTCCAGACGTTGCGGCCGGCTGATTCGAACCAGCCGGTGCGGATCGGGTTCTTCACCTGCCAGGGGTTCACCGAGGGGTACTACGCGACGCACCGGCATCTCGCGCAGGAGGATCTCGACCTCGTGGTCTGCCTCGGGGACTACGTGTACGAGGCGACCGTGCCCGGCGTGCGCGGGATCGATCTCAACCTCTATCCCCAGATCCTGCCGACGATGCGTGCGAAGTACACGCTCTACCGCAGTGACCCCGACCTGCGCGCGATGCACCAGCAGCACGCGTTCCTGCCGTTGTGGGACGACCACGAGTTCCGCAACAACTACAGCAAGGACAACTGGACGCTGCCCGAGCTGTTCTTCCAGGAGAAGAAGTCCGCGGCCTGGCACACCTGGTTCGAGCGGATGCCGGTCCCGCGGTACGCCGGCGACATGACCCGCACCTACCGCTCGCTGAAGCTCGGCCGGACCGTCGAGCTGTTCGCGATCGACAACCGGCAGTACAAGGACGACCAGCCCTGCGACGACGGCGGCAGCATCGTCTGCGCGGCCGCGGACGCGCCCGGTCGCTCGATGCTCGGCGCACCGCAGAAGGCCTGGCTGGAGAACGGGCTGCGCTCGTCGGGCGCCCGCTGGAAGGTGCTCGCGAACCCGAACATGATGATGGGCATGGTCACCGGCGCCGCCGGCGAGCGCGCGTTCATGGACACCTGGGACGGGTACGGCGCCGAGCGCACCGAGCTGCTGTCGCTCGCTGCCGAGCGGGTCTCGGACCTGGTGGTCGTCACCGGTGACGACCACGACACCTTCTCCGGCGAGCTCTGGGACACCGGCTTCGCGCCCGGCAGCCCGGGCAACCCCGGCGGCAGCAAGAGGGCCGGCGTCGAGTTCGTCGTACCGTCGGTGTCGTCGACGAACACCGGTGACCTGAGGACCGCGGCGGCGACGAAGGCCGAGGAGCAGAAGCGCCTGCAGTACAACCCGCACCTGAAGCAGATCGACATGCGGCAGCACGGGTACGGCGTCCTCGAGGTCACCCAGGACGCCGCGACGCTGTCCTACCGCGCGGTCGACAAGCTGCACGCGAACGCCGGGGTCACGACCAGCTATCAGGTTCGGACGAGCAGGGGCAGTTCGACGCTCGACGTGCTCTGATAGCCCGATGCTTCAGGAGATCGCCGCCCAAGTCCGCTCCGGTGAGCTGGATCCGGCCGACCTGGTCGAGGAGGCGCTCGGCCGGGCGCGCGATGCCGCGGCGCTGAACGCGGTCGTCCATCTCGACTCCGACGGCGCCCGGGCGGCCGCGGCCTGGCACGACCGGAAGGGCGCGCTGGCCGGCGTTCCGGTGCTGGTGAAGGAGATCATCGAGGTCGAGGGCTTGCCCTACCGCTGCGGTTCGGCGGCGATGGACGAGATCGGCAAGACCGACGCCGACGTCGTACGCCGGTTGCGCGCGGCCGGCGCGATCGTGATCGGGCTCAGCCACTCGCACGAGTTCGCCTACGGCTGCACCGGTACGTCGAACCGCGTGGGCCCGTGCCGCAACCCGCACGACCCGGAGCGGATGACCGGCGGGTCGAGCTCGGGCGCCGGCGCCGCGGTCGCGGCCGGGATCGTGGCGCTGGCGATCGGGACCGACACGGCCGGCTCGGTGCGGATCCCGGCCGCGCTGTGCGGAGTGGTCGGCTTCAAACCGGCGTACGGGACGTTGCCGGCCGACGGGGTGTTTCCGCTGTCGCAGAGCCTGGATCACGTCGGGGTGCTGACCGCGACCGTCGCCGACGCGACGTACGCGCTGGCCGCGCTGACCGATTCGTTGCCCTCGGCACCTATGGCGACGGCGCCGAAGCTCGGGGTGGTGACGACACCCGAGTGCGACGCCGAGGTGGCCGAGGCCTGGTCGGCGAGTCTGGCGCGGTTGCAGACCGCCGGAGCGACCACGACGCCGGTCGAGCTGCCCGACGGCCTTCGGCAGACGGCGATCGATCTGCAGGGGCCGGAGGCGGTGGCGAACCACGCCGGACGGGACACGAGCGCGTATCAGCCGGACGTGCAGCTGCGGTTGAAGGAGGCGGCGGAGATCCCGGCCGCGCGCTACGTTCAGGCGCAGCGGGATGCCGAGACGATCCGCGCGCAGGTGCTGACGATGCTGACGACGTACGACGCTGTGGTGCTGCCGACCGTGCCGATGGTCGCGCCGCTGATCTCGGCGGTCGCGGATCTGGAGGACTCGACCGCGGTCCGCGCGCAGCTGATGCGCAACACGCGCCTGGGAAATCTCACGGGCTTTCCGGCGATCAGTGTCCCGCTGCCGGTCCGTGGCCTGCCGGTCGGGCTCCAGGTAGTTGCCAGAGACAACGAAGCCGCGGCCGCCACGGCCTTCTGGATCGCCGGCCGGACGGGGGCGGACCTGCTCTGAGCACAGGATCAGTCGAGCAGCAGGTCCGCTGCCTTCTCGGCGATCGCCAGCACGGTGGCGTTGGTGTTCGCCGACGGCACGCTGGGCATCACCGAGGCATCCGCGACCCGGACTCCGTCCAGCCCCCGCACCTTCAGTTCCGGGTCGACGACCAGGCCCAGTGCGCAGGTCCCGACCAGGTGTGAGTACGTCCGGGTGCTCAGCTTGACGTACTCCCGGAGGTCGTCGTCGGTTTCCAGCCGGTGCCCAGCGCCGCCCTCGTCGAGGCGCCACTTCAGGAACGCGTCCGAGCGGCCGAGTCGCAGGGCCAGCCGGAGCCCGTCGACCATCCGGTCCAGGTCGCTCGGGTTCTCGTAGTAGGCCAGGTCGATCACCGGTCGGACCGTGGGGTCCGGGCCGGCCGCCCGTACCGTTCCGCGGCTCTTCGCGCGGGCGGCCGAGAACAGGAACGTGTAGCCAGGCTTGCTCGGGGGCTTCCAGCCGCGGGTGCCCCACGGCTCCACATCGTCGTCGGGTGACCGGACGTCGATATTGCCCGGGGCAAGCATCATGAGCAGGTCCGGGTCGGCCGACGGTGAGCTCCGGACGACCAGCCGGGGCATGTTCGGACTCGTCGCCGGGACCTGCTCGGCCGTCGCGAAGCTGACATTCGCCTGCGGGTGATCCTGCAGGTTGGCGCCGACGTCCGGCAGGTCGAGCACCGGTTCGATCCCGATCGCCCGCAGGTGGTCCGCCGGACCGACGCCGGACAGTTGCAGCAGGTGGGGTGAGCCGATCGCCCCGGCGCTCAGCACCACCTCGCGAGCGGCGGCGACCTGCACGGTCCGGCCGTCGACGTCGTACTCGACACCGGTGCACCGGGTCCCGTCGAGCACCAGGCGGCGGACCAGCGCGCCGGTGGTCACGACGAGGTTCGGTCGGTCCCGGACCGGATCGAGGTAGGCGTCCGCCGCGCTCTGGCGCCGGCCGTCCACCACGTTGAGCTCGTGGGGGGCCACACCTTCGGTGTCCGCCCCGTTGCCGTCGACCAGGCTCGGGATCCCGGCCTCCTCGGTCGCCGTCAGGAAGGCGCTGTAGAAGGGGTCCTGCGCGAGCGGTACCGGCGTCGGCAGCGTCATCGGCCCGTCGGCGCCGCGCCAGCGCGGATCACCGTCGCTCCGCTCGCTCCGGCGGAAGTACGGCAGCAGGTCGTCGTAGTTCCAGCCTTCCGGCCAGTCGGCGTAGCTGGTCCGGTGACCGCGGATGTGCAGCATCGCGTTGATCACGCTGGTCCCGCCCAGCACCCGGCCCCGGGGCAGCGGGACCCTGACGCCGTGCAGACCGGCCTGCGGCGTACTGGTGAAGGCCCAGTCGTACGGGCCTTCCCACAAGGTCCAGAGTTGCAAGTTGGTTTCGGGGATCTCGTCCGGGCCCGCCTCCAGGAGCAGCACGCTGTTGGCCGGGTCGGCGCTCAGTCGGTTCGCCAGGACCGAGCCCGCGGTGCCGGCACCCACGACGACGTGCGTAAAGGTGTCCATGCCCCCACGGTGGTCCTTGATTCGGAAGGCACCAACCCAATGGCGAAAACATGCCTTTTCAGTTGTCGGCGGCAACCAAAGGAGCGGCCGGTCCCCGGGGCGGGGGACCGGCCGCTGCGTCCCGGCGTCAGCTGTAGGCGCGCACGTCCGCGAGGGTCCACCAGTGGTCGCTCGCACCCGTCGACGTGACCTTCAGGTGCCGCGCCCGTGTCGGCGGAACGTCGACGGTGGTGAGCTGGCCGTCCGACGTACCGGACTTCAGCGGACGCCACGTCGTACCGTCGTTGCTGTACGACAGCTGCCAGGTCCCCGGGTAGTCCCCGATGTTCCCGCCGCTGTCGAGCGCGACCCGCCGAACCGTCCGCGCCGTCCCGAGGTCCACCGCGACGGACTGGCCGGAAGCGATCGCCTCCTTGCTCTGCCACAGCGTCGAGCCGTCGTCGTCAGCAGCGAACGCCGCCAGATCAGCACCGACCGAAGCCGTCGCCGAAGCGATCGGCAGCGCCCGGTACTCCGAACGCAACTCCCGCGCCCACACGAACGTCCCGATCGATCCGCCCGGCAGCGTGTACTCGAACGACTTCCCACCGACCGCGACCGCGAACGACCGCGGCTCGTCGTTCTCGTTGTGCACGAGCAGCGCCGTCGACCCGTCCGGGTTGCGGAAGGCGGCCGACATCAGCTGCCCGTTCCACCCGGTCGTCCCGTACGACGTGGAGCCGATCCGCCGCGCGCCCGGCTTCACGAACTTCGACAGGTGACCGATCGTGTAGTACTCCGCGTCGGTGGTCACCGTCCCGTCGGCCTGCCGCGTGACCAGACCGGTGCAGGTGTCGCAGCCGCCGTTGTGCGGACCGCCGTCGGCGTTCAGCGCGATGTTCCAGTTCACCACGGAGCGAGCCCAGTTCCGCGTGGTGCCGAGCATCAGCGTCCGCGCGTGCCAGGTGAGCGTGCCGCGGAAGATCTGCGGCGGGGTGTCGTTCGGCCCGTGCGAGCCCGAGCACTCGGTGAACCAGATGCCCTTCTCCGGGAACGCCTGCTGCAGCTTGCTCTGGTCGGAGGGGTTGCCGGAGTAGCAGTGGTACGCCGTACCGGCGATCCAGCGCGCGGCCTTCGAGCTGAGCAGCTGGTACGGGTAGTCGGTCTCCGGGTCCTCACCGGGCGGCGTGTTGGCGACGTCGCCCGGGTGCGTGGTCCAGTTGTGGTCGTAGCCGAGGATCTTGGTCCGCGGGCTGACCGCCTTCAGCATCGGGCCGAGCTGCTCGATCACCGCGGCCGCCTGACGCACCGGCAGGTCCGTGCCCGGGTAGCCGCTGGGCGTGCGGTTCTGCGGCTCGTTCTGGATCGACAGGAAGTCCACCGGTACGCCGGCCGCCGTGTACGCCTGGACGAACTTCACCAGGTAGCGCGCGTAGGCGTTGTAGATCCGCGGGTCGTCCTTGAGCCGTCCGCCGACCAGTGAGTCGCCGGTCTTCATCCAGGCCGGCGGGCTCCACGGAGTGGCCATCACCTTGAGCGCCGGGTTCAGCTGCTTGGCGCGGCGCATCAGCGGCAGGATCTGCTTCTGCTCGTGGGCGATGCTGAAGTGCCGCAGCGGGAAGTCGGTCTGGCCCGCGGGCACGTCGTCGTAGGTGTAGTGCTCGGTCTGCGCGGTGAAGTCCGACGAGCCGACGACCTGGCGCAGGAAGCTGACGCCGATGCCCTGCTTGGGGTCGAAGAGCGAGCGCATCGTCTTCTCGCGGTCCGCGGCCGAGAGCTGGTAGAGCACCGCGGCCGAGGAGTCGGTGATCGAGGCACCGAAGCCGTCGACGGTCTGGTACGTCGTACCGGGGTCGACCGTGATCGTGGTGTGCTTGCTCGCGCCCTGGGCGAAGGCGACCGGAGCCCGCTCGTGCAGCAGCTCGGCGCGGTCGGGGGTGGTCACCCAGACGCGGGCCTGCTCGGTCGGTGGCCGGTGCGCCTGGGCGGCGGCCGGGCCGGTCAGTGAAGCGGTGGCGAGCGCCAGGGCGGCGGCGACTGCCGGTGTTCTCATCGCACTCCTCAGGTTCGTCCCCAGATGAAACACGGCTGCAACAAATCGCCTCAGGAAACTCCGCTGGCTCGACCTCTGTCAAGGTGCTGAGGCGGCACGCTAGGGTGCTGAGCGTGAAACAAAGCGATGTAACAAATGCCTAGCGGACGCGCGACCGTCCGCGAGGTCGCGGCCGCCACCGGGGTGTCGATCGCGACCGTCTCCCGGGTGCTGAACCAGCAGGGCAGCGTCGCGCCGGAGACCCGCGCCCTGGTCGAGCGCGCGGTCGAGGAGCTCGGCTTGCGCGCGCCGAGCCCACGCGGCGGCACGCCGAAGCCGGCTGCCGGCGCGGTCTACGTGCGCTGCCCGTACCTGCTGACCGACTACTTCGGCCTGATCGTCAGCTCGATCGCCGAGTCGTTGGACCGGCACGGCCGGCAGCTGGTGCTGAATGCAGGGCAAGGAGTGGCTTCCACTCTGCGAGAGCAGTCAGGAATTGCTGGTGCTCTTTTGATCCTTCCACCGGAGTCTCCTGACGAGCTCCTCCAACTCCGCAACCGGCGCACGCCGTTCGTCGTCGTCGATCCCCGGACGCCGCTGCCGCGCGACATCGCCTCCGTCTCCGCCGCGCACTTCTCCGGCGCGCGCCAGATCAGCGCGCATCTCACGAGCCTCGGTCACCGGCGGATCGGCGTCGTCGCCGGTCCCCGCGAGTGGCTCGCCAGCGATGCCCGGCTCGGCGGCCATGCGGCAGCTCTCGCCGACGCAGGCTCGCTGCCCGACCCGTCCCTCGTCCGCTACGTCGAACCGACGACCGAGGAGGGCCACCGCGCGGCAGGCGAACTGCTCGACCTCCCCGACCGCCCGACCGCACTCGTCGCCTTCAACGACAAGGCCGCCGTCGGCGCGCTGCAAGCAGCCGCCGAGCGCGGCCTCCGCGTCCCGGACGATCTCTCGGTCGCAGGCTTCGACGACATCGACGTCAGCCGCGCGACCTCGCCCATGCTCACCACCGTCCGCCAGCCCCTCCAGGAGATGGGCCGAATGGCAGTCAGCCTGCTGATCCGCCTCCTCGACCGCCACGAGGTAGAAGCCCTCCACGTCGAGCTCGCCACCGAGCTGGTCGTCCGCGGCTCCACCGGCCCGGCTAGCTGAGCGCCTTCAGCGCGTTCAGCGCGCGGTCGACCAGATGCTCGGCCGAGTACGGGCGCTCAGACTCAGGCAGGCCCGACCACTCGATTGCCAAATCCTCGACGTACGCCAACCACGCGTGGACGGTGAGCCGCAGCGGTGACCCCGGCCGGTCCTCGCCGGGCTGGTCGAGCAGTGCCAGCACCCGCGCGGTCAGCGCCGCGCGCGTCTCGGCGTACACCTCGACGACGAAGACATCCCCGCCGGCAGCGCCGCGGACGAAGGAAATGTAGGAGTCCCGCCGCCGCCCGACGAAAGCGACGAACGCGAGCAGCATCTGCTGGAGCTGGTCGGCCCGCGGCAGCGAGTCGTCCGGCCGGGTGACCCGCAGCAGGCGCCGCCCCGCGGCGCGCATCACCGCGATGTAGAAGTCCCGCTTGGTCGGGAAGTAGTGGAACAGCAGGCCCCGCGAGATCCCCGCCTCGGCGGCGACGGCGTCGATCGAGAGGTCGTGGATCGGCTGGGTGCGCAGCATCATCAGGCCGATCCCGACCAGTTGCTTGCGGCGGTCGTCGGCGCTCAGCCGGCGCCGGGCCGGCGTCGCGGGCTCGTCCACACTCACGCTATTGAGCATTGCTTAGAACGTGCGCTACGGTCAAGAACGTCCGAGCTGTCCGTTCCGAGGAGTGCTGATGGGGTTCGCGCCGTCCGCGAGGGCGCAGGAGCTGATCCAGCGGGTCGACCACTTCCTGCGCACCGAGATCGAGCCGGTCGAGGCCGAGCTGCACGCCGCGACCGCGCACGCCGCCGACCCCTGGCAGCCGACGCCCGCGTTCAAGGACCTGCAGGCCAAGGCCCGTGAGCAGGGGCTGTGGAACCTGTTCCTCCCGCCCGCCGAGCCCGGCAACGAGCAGTACGGCGAGGGCCTGAGCAACGTCGACTACGCCCCGATCGCCGAGCTGACCGGCCGCTCGTTCCTCGCGCCGTACGTCTTCAACTGCAACGCCCCGGACACCGGCAACATGGAGGTCCTGCTGCGCTACGGGACGGCCGAGCAGAAGCAGCGCTGGCTGGAGCCGCTGCTCGACGGCACGATCCGGTCCGCGTTCTGCATGACCGAGCCCGACGTCGCCTCCTCCGACGCCACCAACATGGCCGCGACCGCGGTCCTGGACGGCGACGAGGTGGTGATCAACGGCCGCAAGTGGTGGAGCACCGGCGTCGGTCACCCGAACTGCGAGCTGCTGATCTTCATGGGCCTGACCGACCCCGACGCGCACCGCTACGCCCGGCACACGATGGTCCTGGTCCCGCGCGACACCCCCGGCGTGAAGGTCGAGCGCCTGCTCCCCGCCATGCACCGGTACGACGAACCGCACGGCCACGGCGAGGTCTCGTTCAAGAACGTCCGGGTCCCGGCGGCGAACATCCTGGTCGGCACCGGCCGCGCGTTCGAGATCGCCCAGGGCCGGCTCGGCCCGGGGCGCGTGCACCACTGCATGCGCCTGATCGGTCTCGCCGAGCACTCGCTCGAGCTCGCCGTACGCCGGGGCCTGAGCCGGACCGCGTTCGGCAAGCCGCTGGTCAACCTCGGCGGCAACCGCGAGCGGATCGCCGACGCCCGGATCGCGATCAACCAGGCCCGGCTGCTGGTCCTGCAGACCGCTCACCTGCTCGACACCGAGGGCCTGGCCGGCGCGCTCAGCGAGGTCAGCCAGATCAAGGTGGCGGTGCCGCGGATGGCGCAGGACGTGATCGACATGGCGATCCAGCTGCACGGCGGCGGTGGCCTGTCCGACGACTTTCCGCTGGCCGCGGCCTGGACCGGGGCCCGCGCGCTGCGACTGGCGGACGGGCCCGACGAGGTGCACCGTGGTGTGGTCGCACGGATCGAGCTGGCGAAGTACAAGGAGTCCGAATGAGCAGGGTGCTGGTCACCGGTGGCGCGAGCGGGCTCGGGCTCGCCCTCGTCGAGCGGTTCGTTGCCGAGGGCCACCAGGTCCTGAGCACCGACGTAGCGGCCGGCCTGACGCCGCCGGCCGGTGCGACGTACCGGCAGCTGAACGTGCGCAGCGCGGAGGACTGGGACGCCGCGGTCGAGTGGGTCGAGCAGACCTGGGGCGGGCTGGACATCCTGGTGAACAACGCCGGGATCGCCACCGGCGGCCGGATCGACGTCGAGACGCTGGCCGAGTGGGACCGGGTCGTCGACATCAACCTGATGGGCGTGGTCCGCGGCTGCCGCGCGTTCACGCCGATGTTCAAGGCGCAGCGCTCCGGCCAGATCGTGAACACCGCGTCCGCGGCCGGCCTCGTGCACCCGCCGATGATGAGCTCGTACAACACCGTCAAGGCCGCCGTCGTCGCGCTGTCCGAGACGCTCTCGCACGAGCTGCACCCGTACGACGTGAACGTGTCGGTGGTCTGCCCGTCGTTCTTCAGGACCAACCTGGCCGACTCGATCCAGGGCGCCGACACCGCGATGGGCGAGTCCGCGCGCCGGCTGATCGAGAAGTCGCCGCGGACCGCGGACGACATCGCCGCGGTGGTGGTCGCGGGCGTGAAGAAGAAGCAGTTCCTGATCATCCCGGACCGGCCGGCGCTGCTGGCCTGGCGGACCAAGCGGTTCGCGCGCCCGCTGTACGACCGGCAGATGCGCAAGATCGCCGCCCGCGCCCGGCAGCGCGCGGAGGCGGCGACCGCAGGGGACAGGTGATGGAGACCGTCGAAGGCGCTCGCGCGGTGCGCGACGAGGACTCCTTCGACGTACCGGCCGTCGACCGCTGGCTGCGCACGCACACCGAGCTCCCCGACGGCCCGCCTGAGGTCCGCCAGTTCTCCGGCGGCGCGTCCAACCTCACCTACCTGCTCCGGTACGCCGGCCGCGACCTGATCCTGCGCCGCCCACCGGCCGGTACGAAGGCCAAGAGCGCGCACGACATGGGCCGCGAGTACCGGATCCAGGCCGGACTCGCGCCGGTCTTCCCGTACGTCCCGCGGATGGTTGCCCACTGCACCGACACCGGGTTGCTCGGCTCGGAGTTCTACGTGATGGAGCGGATCGCCGGGACGATCCCGCGCCGCTCCTCGTTGGGTGTCGACGTCACGCCCGAGCAGACCCGGCAGCTCGGGTTCACGCTGATCGACACGCTCGTCGCGCTGCACCAGGTCGACCCGGCGCAGGCCGGGCTCGCCGATCTCAGCCGTGGCGACGGGTACGTCGAGCGCCAGGTGCACGGCTGGTCCGAGCGCTACCGCAAGGCGAAGACCTGGAACGTCGGCGGCGCCGAGAAGGTGATGACCTGGCTGGAGGCGAACCGCCCGGCCGACGCCGGCTCCCGCGTGATCCACAACGACTTCCGGCTCGACAACGTCGTGCTCGACCCGGCCGACCCGCTGAAGGTGGTCGGCGTCCTGGACTGGGAGCTGGCCACGATCGGCGACCCGCTGATGGATCTCGGCAGCGGCCTGGCGTACTGGGTGCAGGCCGACGACGACTGGGCGTTCCGCCGGTTCCGGCTGCAGCCGTCGGACGCGCCGGGGATGATCACTCGCGACGAGATCGTGGACTACTACTGCGCGCAGACCGGTGTCGAGCGCGGGAACTGGGCCTTCTACGAGGTGTTCGGCCTGTTCCGGCTGGCCGTGATCGCGCAGCAGATCTACTACCGCTACCACCACAAGCAGACCCGGAACCCGCGCTTCAAGAACCTGTGGCTCCCGGTCAACCTGCTCGAACGCCGCTGCCGGCAGATCATCCGGCAGGCTTAGGGCATGGGCACCGTCTACCTGATCCGGCACGCGCAGGCGTCGTTCGGCAAGAGCGACTACGACCGGCTGTCTCCGCTCGGTGAGCGGCAGGCGGTCCGGCTCGGCGAGACGCTGGCCGAACGTGGGGTGAAACCCGATCTGGTCGTCACCGGTGCGATGCAGCGGCACGACCGGACGGCGTCGCTCGCGCTGACCGCGGCCGGGCTGCCGACCGAGGTCGAGGTCGACGAGGGGTTCAACGAGTTCGACCACGACCAGGTGATCGTCGCGCACAAGCCGGCGTACAAGCGACGGGCAGTGCTGCTCGCGGATCTGGCCCGGACCGGGCATCCGACGCGGGCGTTCCAGGAGATGTTCACCGCCGCGACCGAGCGCTGGACGCAGGGCGGCGACGGCTACACCGAGAGCTTCACCGACTTCTGCGACCGCTCCGAGTCCGCCGTACGACGGGTTGCCGCGCGCGCCGGCAAGGGGGAGACCGTGCTGGTCTTCACCTCGGGCGGGCCGATCGCGGCCGTGGTCGGCCGGCTCTGGTCCGGTGCCGACGACCTGTGGCTGCGGCTGAACCCGGTGACGATCAACACCGCGATCACGAAGGTGGTGTCCGGGCGCAGCGGGCTGACCGTGGTCAGCTACAACGAGCACGGGCACCTGGACGGTACCGACGAACTGACCTACAGATAGGGCCGCGATGCGACGCACGATCCTGATCACCGGTGCCAGCTCCGGCCTCGGCGCCGAGATGGCCCGGCAGTTCGCCGCGAAGGGCCGCGACCTGGCGCTGACCGCGCGCCGCGAGGATCGGCTGACCTCGCTGCGCGAGGAGCTGCTCGCCGCGCACCCCGGCATCACCGTGCTGATCCGCAAGCTCGACGTCACCGACCACGCCCAGGTCTTCGAGGGGTTCCGCGCGCTCGACGACGAGCTCGGCGGCCTCGACCGGATCATCGTGAACGCCGGCATCGGCAAGGGCACCCCGGTCGGCACCGGCCGGTTCGACGCGAACCTCGAGACCACGATGACCAACTACGTCGCCGCGCTGGCCCAGGCCGAGGCCGCGATGGAGCTGTTCCGGGCGCGGAACGCCGGCCATCTGGTCTTCATCACGTCGGTCGCCGGGGTGCGCGGGCTGCCGCGCTCGCTGACGGCGTACGGCGCGACCAAGGCGGCGATCAGCTCGCTGGCCGAGGGGCTGCGGATGGAGCTGCTCGGCAAGCCGATCAAGGTCAGCGCGATCTGCCCGGGCTACATCAAGTCCGAGCTGAACGACCACGTGGCGAAGACCCCGCTGATCGTCGAGACCGAGGTCGGGGTGCGGGCGATGGTGGCCGCGATCGAGGCCGAGAAGGGACGCGCGTACGTGCCGTCCTGGCCGTGGGAGCCGCTGGCCAGATTCATGAAGATCGCGCCGCTGCCGGTGCTGAGGAGACTGATCTGATGCGTTGGGGACTGACCGTTCCGCTCACCGGTGTGCCGCTGCGCGACCACAAGGCGCTGATCGGCGAGCTGGCCGACCTGGGCTACACCGACCTGTGGTCCGCGGAGGTGGCGGGCGCCGACGCGTTCACGCCGCTGGTGCTGGCGTCGGAGTGGGACGACCGGCTGCGGCTCGGGACGGCCGTCGTACCGGTGCACACGCGGGGTCCGGCGGCGCTGGCGATGAGCGCGGCCGCGCTGGCCGACCTCGCGCCCGGGCGGTTCGTGCTCGGGATCGGGGCGTCGTCGGAGACCATCGTGACCGGGTGGAACGGGATCGCGTACGACCCGCCGCTGGCCCGGACGCGCGACGTGCTGCGGTTCCTGCGGCAGGCGTTCGCCGGGGAGAAGGTGGACGGCGAGTTCGAGAGCTTCACGATCCAGCGGTTCCGGCTGGAGAAGGCGCCCGGTGTACCGCCCGCGATCATGCTGGCGGCGCTGCGGCCGCAGATGCTCAAGCTCGCCAAGCGTGAGGCCGACGGCGCGATCACGAACTGGCTGTCCGCGGCCGACGTGAAGCAGGTCCGCGCCGAGCTCGGCGACGACCAGGAGCTGGCGGCGAGGATCTTCGTCTGCGTCACCGAGGACGCCGAGATGGCCCGCAACATCGGGCGCTACCTGATCGCGACCTACCTGACCGTGCCCGGCTACTCGGCCTTCCACGACTGGCTCGGCCGGGCGGAGGCGCTCGGCCCGATGCGCGCGGCCTGGGCGGCCGGCGACCGGAACGCGGCGATGGCCGCCGTACCGGTGGACGTGATCGACGACCTGGTCGTGCACGGGTCGGCCGCCGACTGCCGGGCCAAGATCCAGGCGTACGTCGACAACGGGCTGGACACCCCGATCATCGCGACGCTCCCGACCGGGGACGACCTGCTGGAGACCGCGCGGGCGCTGGCTAGCCCGACGTCCCCACGTTGAGCACCTGGATGCACGGCGCCGCGGTCATGTTGACGATCACGACTCCGAACGCCGTCCTGCCCTTGGTCGTCCCACTGATCTGGTAGACGTACGACGGGTCGGAGCCGCTCAGCTCACCGACCACGAGCTTCGACGGCGGGCCGATCATCTGGCCGATCAGCTGCGGGACGAACTCCTTGGTCGCCCCGCAGGCCAGCGCGCCCGCGGCGTCGTTGCGGCCGGCGTTCAGGTGCGCGACGAAGGTCCGGGCCAGCAGCGCCGCGCGCTGCGGCTTGGAGAGCGGCGGCTTGGGGCTGACCACCGGAGGCTTCACCGTGGGCTTGGCGGTCGGCTTGGTGGCCGAGGGCTTCACCACGGAGGGCTTGGGCGGCGACGGCTTGACCGGTGTGGGCTGCTCAGGCGTCGCCCCGACCGGTGCGTCGGTTGCCTTCGGCTCGTTTCCGCGCCCGCTGGCCAGGTCGTACGCGATGTACCCGGCCGCTCCCACGCACACGACCACGACGCCGATCAGCAGCACGATGACCAGCCCGGCCCGGTTCTTCTTCGGCGGGCCGCCGTACGGTGCGTAGTTCAGCGGCGGCGGTGGCGGCGGATAGCTCACGGCTCAGTGTCGCAGTGCGTGACGGGTCAGCGGAAGATCCTTCAGCGGACGGGCAGGCGAATCGTGAACGTCGAGCCGTGGCCGGGGCGGCTGGTCGCGCTGATCGTGCCTTGGTGGGCTTCGACCAGGTGCTTGGTGATCGCCAGGCCGAGGCCGCTGCCGCCGGTGGCGCGGGAGCGGGAGTGCTCGACGCGGTAGAAGCGGTCGAAGAGGTGCGGGAGGTGCTCGGCGGCGATCCCGGTGCCGGTGTCGGTGACGGTGAGCAGGTAGTCGTCACCGGAGCGCCGTACGCCGACGACCACACGGCCGCCGTCGGGGGAGTAGCGGATCGCGTTGGACACCAGGTTGCCCAGCGCCTGCCGGACTCGGGCACTGTCGACGACCGCCGGGGCGGCGCCGTTGGTTGCCGCGGTCAACGTGATGCCCGCGGCCTCGGCGGCCGGGCGGTGCGCGGCGACGACCTGCCCGGCCAGCTCGGCGAGGTCGCGCGGCGCGGGGTGCATCCGGAGCATCCCGGCGTCGGCCAGGGCGAGGTCCTGCAGGTCGGCGACCAGGTGCTCGAGCAGGCTGGTCTCCTCCAGCAGCGAGGACACCAGCTCGCGGTCGAGCGGTACGACGCCGTCCTCGGAGGCGACCAGGTAGCCCTTGATGTTGGCCAGCGGGGTGCGCAGCTCGTGCGCGACGTCGCTGACCATCGCCTTGCGCTGGTGGTCGTGTTGCTGGATCGACGCGGCCATCGCGTTGAACGCGTGCCCGAGCCGGGCCACCTCGTCCTTACCGGAGACCGGGACGCGGGCGGCATGGTCGCCGTTCGTCATCCGCTGCGCGGCGCCGGTCAGCGCGAGGATCGGCCGGACCAGGCGGCGGCCGGTGAAGATCATCACCACGGCCGCGATCAGCAGCACACCGAGCGCGGTCGCGGCGGTCCGCAGCAGGCCCTCGGTGGAGAACACGTTGAACGTGCTCTTCGACCCGAGATACAGCTTCGCCTCCGGTGCGACGTACGGCGCGAGCGCCTCGGACCGCGCGGTGGTCGAGCAGTCGGCGAACTGCGTGGAGTACTCGCTGTCCGCGGGCGGGACGAGCGCGCCGAGGCCGTTCTGCGTGGTCAGTGTGTACGGCTCGCCGGTCGCCTGCAGGCAGCTCTCGGCGCGCTTGATCTCGTCGGCGTTGACCTGGACGGCCTTCGCGCTCGGTGCGTACAGCTCCGCCGGCAGGCAAGGGTCGGCCTCGCCGGACACGGTCGGGACGAACGTCGACATGCTGACGCCGTCCGGTGTCCGGCCGTTCTCGATCATCAGCTGCGGGGCCACCTCACCGCCACCGGTCACCGTCGCGTTCCGGCCCTGCGACCGGTAGCACTCGGCCGCCTGCTGGGCGAGCTGCTCGCGGTCACGCAGCTCCTGGTCGGTCAGCCCCCAGGACTTGTACGGTCCCACGCCGCCGCCGGCCGTCGCCATCACCGGTTTCGCGAAGGTGGTCCTGACCGAGACCCCGGCGACCGCCTGCGCGCGCAGCATCGCGACCCCGCCGCCCTGGTTCCGCGCGTCGATCGTTGCCGCCGGCACCGACGGGAGGTCCGGTGACGCTCCGAGCATCTTCGCCGAGTCGGCGATCGACGAGCCGTTGGCAGCGGTCAGCGCGACCCGGCGGCCGGTCTCGTCGGCGAGCTGGTGGACCAGCTTGTCCACGCCCTGCCAGGTCGCGTGGTCGGTCGCGTAGTCGCTGAGCTCGGCGTAGATCCGGGTGTCGACGTCCAGTTGCGAGATGTTGGTGTCGATCTCGCCCTGCAGCTGCTCGGACGTGCTGTACGTCGCGATCACCGCGGTCGCGATCACGGCGCCGAGCGCCACCGCCAGGGAGAGCCCGAGGAACCGGACCAGGACGCTACGACGCATCGGACGTCACCACCTTGTCGGCCAGCTTGTAGCCCACGCCGTACACGGTCTTCAGGTACTTCGGGGTGCCGGGCGCGGCCTCGATCTTCTTGCGCAGGTTCATCACGTGCACGTCGATGGTCCGGTCGAACACGTAGTGGTCGAAGCCGAACGCGTGCTCGAGCAGCTGCTGGCGGGAGAACGCGCGCCCGGGCGACGCCGCCAGGCAGGCCAGGATCTTGAACTCGGCCGGCGTCGCCTCGATCAGCTCGCCGGCCAGGCGCACCTCGTGCCGGACCGGGTCGATCTCCAGCTCGCCGACCCGGTAGACCTCGCCCTCGGACCGGATCCGGGTCCTGCGCAGGACGGTCCGGACCCGGGCCACCAGCTCGCGCGGGTTGTACGGCTTGGTCAGGTAGTCGTCGGCGCCGAGGTCGAGACCGAGCAGCAGGTCGTCCTCGGTCGAGCGCGCGGTGAGCATGATGATCGGTACGTCGGCACCGTCGCCGGTGTCGGCCCGGAGCACCCGGCAGACGTCGAGGCCGTCGACCTTCGGCATCATCACGTCGAGCACGAGCAGGTCGGGCCGCCGCCGGCGCGCCTCGTCGATGGCCGCCCGCCCGTCGTGCACCACGACCGTCAGGTGACCCTCGCGCTCGAGGTAGCGCCGGATCAGCTCCGCCTGCTTCCGGTCGTCCTCGGCGACAAGAATCCGGGCTGGCATGTCCTCGACGATGACTGATCTTCATGAGAATCCGATGAAGATCGGCTGAGAGCATCTCGTGCTGATCGGTCCTTCACAGGTTCTTCATCGCCGCCGGGCCACGCTCGCTGCCATGAAGAACTCACGCAAAGCACTCTCGCTGATCGCGGTCCTGGCGCTGGCCGGCTGCGGGGCCGTGAACAGCCCGGGCGCGGACAAGAAGCCGGTCGAGAGCGACGACAAGAGCCCGCTCGCGGAGTACATGGGCGAAGGGTTCAGCAGCATGGGCGGCGGCGCGGTCCGGGTCACCCGGGCCGGGGGCAACGAGTCGACCGAGGAGCAGAACGCCAAGCAGCGCAAGATGGAGGACCTGGTCGCGGCCTGTATGAAGACGGCCGGGTTCGAGTACGTCGCGGTGCCGCCGGAGGCGAACCCGAAGTCCAAGTTCAACGACGCCTTCAACCTGCCGCCGGACAAGTTCGCCGAGCAGTACGGCTACGGGATCAGCACCATCGACTGGGGCAAACCCGACGGCGACGCCGAGGACTCCGACCCGAACGCCAAGATCCGCAAGGCGCTCAGCCCGGCCGCGCAGAAGGCCTACGACAAGGCGCTGAACGGCGAGCTGGCGACCAGCGGCGGGACGATCCAGGCGCTGCCGGCCGACGGCAAGCGGCCCGACGCCAAGGACATGGGCTGCCGCGGCAAGGCCGGCGAGGAGGTCTTCGGCAGCGGCGAGGACAAGCTGGCCGACTTCAGCAAGTTCGACTCGCTGTTCAAGGACCTGGAGGCGCTGCGCAAACGGGTCGACAGCGACCAGCGCGTCGTCGACGCGACCGCCGCCTGGACCGACTGCATGGCCGACGCCGGCCACGCCGGCTTCAAGAAGATCGAGGACGCCCGCAACCAGGTCCAGACCAAGCTCAACGAGCTGACCGGGGCGAAGGACCAGCCCACCAAGGGCGGACCGGCGGTCGCGATCGCGATCCCGTCACTGGACAAGGTCGACGCGGCCAAGCTCGCGGACCTGCGCAAGTTCGAGATCGAGCTGGCCAAGGCCGACCAGGGCTGCAAGACCAAGGTGTACGACGCGGCGTACAAGGCGGCCTCGCAGGAGCACGAGAAGGAGTTCGTCGCGCAGCACAAGACCGAGCTCGAGCAGTACCGCGACACGATGGCCGAGCGGTGAGCGCGTCGCCCAAGTCGCGACGGCGGGTGCTGGTCGGGGTGTCCACGGTGGCGGCGATGTCGCTCGGGGTCGGCGTCGCCGCCGGGAGCCGGATCCAGTCGCCGGAGGACGCGGCCGCCAAGACCGCGCCGCCGAAGGCCTCCCAGATCACGGTGCCGGTGGAGAAGAAGGCGCTGTCGAGCAAGGTGGTCGGCCGCGGTGACACGTCGTTCGACGGCGCGGTGAACGTCCGCGTCGAGACCAGCGGGCTGAAGACGCCCGCCGTGGTGACCGGGAAGGTCCCGGCCGTCGGGTCGACGATCAAGGAGGGCAAGGTGCTGCTGGAGATCGCCGGGCGACCGGTGATCGGGCTGGCCGGCGTCCTGCCGATGTACCGGTCGCTGAGCCCGGGCAGCCGCGGTCCGGACGTGCTGCAGCTGGAGCAGACGCTGGACCGGCTCGGGTTCGACCCGGGGACCGTCGACTCGAAGTACGACCTGGGGACGGCGCACGCGATCGAGGAACTGTACGAGGCCGCCGGGTACGAGGCACCGGAGGCCGAGGAGCAGCTGACCCAGGCCGTCGACGGCGCCGACAAGGCGGTCGACCAGGCGAAGAACGCGCTCCGGCAGGCGAAGGCCGCGCTCAAGCAGGCCAAGGCGACACCGGGCAAGAAGGACTTCACCGTCGAGCAGGGCCAGGTCGACGACGCGACCGAGAACCTCGCCGACGCCCAGGACGACCTGGAGGAGGCGGAGTTCAAGGCCGGTACGCCGCTGCCGGTGTCCGAGATCGTGTTCGTGAAGTCGCTGCCGCGGCGCGTCGACGACGTGAAGGTCGAGCGCGGCGGCGTGGTGAACGGCGTGGTGATGTCGGTCAGCGGGGCCTCGCTGGTGGTGACGGTCAAGGTCGACGCGGCCACGAAGGAGCAGCTGAAAACCGGGATGGCCGCCAGCTTCGACCTCGGCGACGGCACGATCATCCAGGCGACGGTCCGGCGGATCAGCCGCAACGCCGACCAGCACGACGTGGTGGTGGCGCCGAAGTCGCTGACCGCCGCGCAGCTGGAACGGCTGCGGGAGGCGAACGTACGGGTGACGATCCCGGTGAAGAGCACGCAGGGCAAGGTGCTCGCCGTACCGGTCGCCGCACTGTCGGCGGGCTCGGACGGGTCGTCGCGGGTCGAGGTGCTGCGCGACGGGAAGATCGAGCTGGTACCGGTGAAGGTCGGGCTGTCGGCCGACGGGTTCGCCGAGGTCACCGCGACCGGCGACGCCAAGCTCGCCGAGGGCGACCAGGTGGTGGTGGGCAAATGACGGCCACCGCTGTTGCGTTGCCTGCTCCTGTGGTGGAGATGATCGGTGTCCGCCGCTTCTTTCCCGGACCACCGGAAGTCCGCGCCATCAAAGGCATCGACCTGACCGTCCGGGAGGGAGAGTACTTGTCGATCGTCGGCCCGTCCGGCTCCGGCAAGTCGACGCTGCTGCACCTGCTCGGTCTGCTCGACAACCCCAGCGACGGTGTCTACCGCCTCGACGGCGTCGACACCTCCAGCCTGCGCGAACGCCGTCGCGCCGTCCTGCGCGGCGAGCGGATCGGCTTCGTCTTCCAGTCCTTCCATCTCCTCGATCACCGCACGGTGCTGGAGAACGTCGCGCTCTCGATGGTGTACGTCGGCGTCCCGCGCCGCGAACGAATGGCCCGCGCCCGCGTCGCCCTCGAACGCGTCGGGCTCGCGCACCGGATGGAGTTCGGCCCGCGCACGCTGTCCGGTGGTGAACGCCAGCGCGTCGCGATCGCCCGCGCCCTGGTCGCCGAACCGAGCCTCCTGCTGGCCGACGAACCCACCGGCAACCTGGACACCGCGAACGCCGAAGCCATCCTCGAGGTCTTCGACGAGCTGCACGCCGAGGGGATGACACTCGCCGTCATCACCCACGACGACCACGTCAGCCGGCGCGCCCAGCGCCAGGTCCGCATCGTCGACGGGACCTTGCAGTGGTGACCCCCAGAACCGGCTCCCCGGATCCCGCCGGCGAGCCGTCCACGTCGCGGGCCTCCTCGCTCGCTCGCCGCCTCGCCCGTCTCCGCCCCGGCGCCTCGGCAGCTGCTCCAAGTCGGCGGAGGCGCCTCCCGCGCGGTCCCGCGCTGCGGGACCTCCTCGACGAGGCTCTCGCCGGTGTCTCCGCTCGCCCGACCCGACTCATCCTCACCACCCTGGGTACAGTCCTCGGTATCGCCGCACTCGTCGGCACCGTCGGCTTAGGACAAACTGCCGCCGGCCAGATCACCCAGCGCTTCGACCTGGCCGCAGCAACCCGCGTCGTCGTCCAGCCGGACGACAAAGCCGAAGGGGAAGCCGCCGCCCAGCTCCCCTGGGACGCCCCGCAGCGCATCAAACGCCTGAACGGCGTCGAAGCCGCCGGTACCTTCAGCATGCTGAACATCGGCGACGACCTCGTCCGCAGCGTCACCGGCATCGGCAAGGACGGCTACGCCCTCCAGGTCATGGCCGGCTCCGAAGGTCTCTTCGACGCCGTCCGCGCGCAGTTGCGCACCGGGCGCTTCTTCGACTCCGGGCACGACACCCGCGGCGACAAGGTCGTTGTCCTCGGCAAGCACGCCGCCGAGAAGCTCGGCATCAACCGGGTCGACTCCCAGCCCGCGGTGTTCATCGGCGACCAGGCCTACACCGTGATCGGCATCCTCGACGGCGTCTCCGGCCGCGCCGAGCTGCTCGACGGCATCGTGATGCCGAACGGCACCGCCAAGACGGCGTACGACCTGAAGGCGCCGGACGCGCTGGAGATCAAGACCCAGGTCGGCGCGGCTCAGCTGATCGCCGGTCAGGCGCCGGTCGCGATCGACCCGAACACGCCGAGCTCGCTCAAGGTCGACGCACCGCCGGTGCAGGGCGGCGTACGGAAGGGTGTCGAGTCCGATCTGAACGCGCTCTTCCTCCTGCTCGGCGCCGTCGCGCTGCTGGTCGGTGGCCTCGGGATCGCGAACGTCACGCTGCTCTCGGTCCTCGAACGCGTCTCCGAGATCGGCCTGCGCCGGGCCCTCGGCGCCGCCCGAAGACACGTGGCCGTGCAGTTCCTGGTCGAGAGCGTGATTGTCGGGTTCCTCGGCGGCCTGCTCGGTACGGCGGTCGGCGTACTGCTGACGATCGGCGTCTCGTGGTTCAAGGACTGGACGCCGATCCTCGACACCAGTCTGGCGTTCGGCTCGCCGCTACTCGGCGCGCTGATCGGCCTGCTCGCCGGCACTTACCCGGCCTGGAAGGCCTCCGCGATCGAGCCGATCACCGCGCTCCGCGGCGCTTGACCGGGCGTAGACCAGGGCCGTCACCAGGAACCCGAGCACGATGAAGGCGAGCACGGGGTAGGACTTCCCGTCGTCGGGCAGGATCAGCGCGCCGAGCGCGGCCGCGGACACCTGCCCGACGTTGAAGATCATGTCGTACAGCGAGAAGACGCGGCCGCGGTACACGTCGTCGACGTGGGTCTGGACGAGGGTGTCGACGCTGATCTTGACGCCCTGCGCGCAGAAGCCGGTGAGGAACCCGGCGACGACGATCGCGGGCTGCGTGTAGAGCCCGCCGGGGAACGCGGTCACCACCGCGGCCGCGACGAACAGCACCGTGATCCAGCGCCGCAGTGTCATCACGCGGGTCGCCCACGGCGTCACCAGCGCGGCCAGGAACAGCCCGGCGCCAACCGACCCGGTCGCGAGCGCGAGCGCGCCGAACGCCTCGTCGAGCTGGTCGGGGCCGTAGAACTCGTTGCGGTAGAGCAGGATCATCGCCACCGTGACGAGCCCGAAGAAGAAGCGCAGCGACCCGATCGCGGCCAGACCGAGCGCGGCCTGCCGGCGCTCGCGCAGGTGCCGGCCGCCGTCGACGAGCCCGTTGGCGATGCTCCGAACGGCTTCGAGTACGCCAGGTTCGTCGCCACTCAGCTCCGGCCCGAGCTGGCGGCGACCGAGGCGCAGCGCGAGCAGGGCCGCGACGAGGTAGACCGCGGACGTCGTACCGAGCACGGCCAGGTCGGAGTCGGCGAGCAGCTTCACGCCCGCTCCGGCGCCGCCGCCGATCAGGAAGAACGCCGTACCGGACGTCGGAGTGACCGCGTTGGCCATCACCAACTCGTCGGCGTCCACAACGTGCGGAAGACCGGCCGACAGCCCCGAGAGCAGGAACCGGTTGACCCCCAGCGTCAGCAGCACCGCCAGGTAGAACGGTGCACCCGCGTTGCCGATCGCGACGATCGCGCCCACGACCAGCACGAGCACAGCCCGCGTGACGTTCGCCCCGAACAGGATCTGCCGCCGCGACCAGCGGTCGAGCAGCACACCGGTGAACGGCCCGAGCACGGAGTACGGCAGCAGGGCCACCGCGAAAAGCCCCGCGATCGCCGCCGCGTCGGGCGCCCGCTCGGGCGAGAACAGCACGTACGACGCCAGCGCGACCTGGAACACCCCGTCGCCGAACTGCGAGCTGAGCCGAACGGCGAACAGCCGCCGGAAGTCACCCCGCCGCAACAACCTGCCCAGATCGCGGATGAACTGCACGCCTGCACTGTAGTTCTACTGCGTGTGCACCAGGAGAAGGTAGGTGCGGGCGTAGCTGAGGTCGTCCTGCGGCCGCGGCCAGTCCAGCTCGGCGATCGCGGCGCTCGCGGTCTCGTGGACCTCACCGTTGACCCGCACCTCGGCGGTCTCGGAGCCCGCGCGGCCGCCGAAGAAGACCTTGATGCCGATCAGCTGACCGCCGGTGAGCTCGAGGTCCTTGGCCAGCACCGGCGCGAGGGCCGGCGGGAGCAGGTGGTCGGCCGCCCACAGCTGGACGGCCTGGTGCTCGGCGCCGCTGCCCCAGCCGACGATGCCGCCGTGGATCAGGTGCCAGCCGGGGAAGCCGCGCGGGTCGTCGGCGGCGAAGTGACTCGCGAACGAGCCGTCCTGGACCAGGAGCTCGAAGACCGCGCTCCCCGTCGTCCCGAGCCAGGTGTCGATCGCCCGCTCGACGACCGCCTCGGGTGTATCGCCGTACCCGGTGACGCAGTCGGTGAGCGTGGTCGTGTCCGGCCGCTCCAGGTTGAGCACGAAGTTCAGGTCGAGGTGCGCCGGGTCGCCGGTGTGGTCCGCGCCGAGCGTGACGCCGACCGTGCCCGGCCCGCGCACGACGCCGCCCTCGACGCTCCACTCGCGCTTCGAGGCGGCCGCCAGCTTCCCGGCGAGCAGGTCGAGAATCACCGGGTCAGGCAGCCGCTCACTCATGCGGCGACCTTAGTACGTCGTACCCGAGCGTCAGTACGGCGTACTCAAGCGCCCGCGCGCGCCGACTGGCGGGCCCGCAGCCGGTCGCGCTGCTCGACGAACTTGGTCGCCTGCGCGTCCAGCCCGGCCATGAAGTCGCCGAGCTCGTCACGCGCCTTGGCGCCGTCGCCGCTCAGGTCGTCGCGGTCGAAGACCTTCCACATCCGCAGGATCGGCGCCACCACCTCGTCGTGGTGCAGGCGCAGGTCGTAGATGCCGGCCTTCGCGATCGTCACCGAGTTCCGCGCGAAGCCCTCCATGGTGGCGCCCGGCATCGAGAAGTCGGCCACCTCGTTGGTGACCGCGCGCATGGTCTCGTTCGGCGCGACCTCGAAGGCGGCGGCGACCAGGTTGCGGTAGAAGATCATGTGCAGGTTCTCGTCGGTCGCGATCCGGGCCAGCAACTGGTCCGCGATCGGGTCACCGGTCGCCTTGCCGGTGTTGCGGTGCGAGACGCGAGTGGCCAGCTCCTGGAAGCTGACGTACGCGATCGCCTCCAGCATGTTCTTGTCGACCTCGTGGCCCGCGGTCATGTGCGCCATCCGGGCCACCTCGAGCTCGACCGGGTCGACCCCGCGGGTCACCACCAGGTAGTCGCGCAACGCGATCCCGTGCCGGCCCTCCTCGGCGGTCCAGCGCCCGACCCACGTCCCCCAGGCCCCGTCCAGCCCGAACTGGGTCGCGATCTCGCGGTGGTACGACGGCAGGTTGTCCTCGGTGAGCAGGTTGGTGATCATCGCCACCTTCGCCACCGGGTCGAGGCGGGACTGCTCCGGATCCCAGTCCTCACCGCCGAGGAACGCGAAGTCGCGCCCCTCGCTCCACGGCACGTAGTCGTGCGGGTTCCAGTCCTTGGTGATCGCCAGGTGCCGCTCGAGGTTCTCCTCGACCACGGGTTCCAGCTCGTGCAGCAGGTTCGTCACCAGCTTGTCGGTCACCGAGGGCTTCCCTTCGTCGGCGGATCCCCCCACCCTACGGCACCGTAAGTTACGCCACCGTAGGTTGTGCGGTAGACCACTAGGGTGACTCCTGTGGACCGCAGCGCCTTCCCGCACTTCCACCAGATCACGACGCGGTGGAAGGACAACGACGTGTACGGGCACGTCAACAACGTCGAGTACTACAGCTTCTTCGACACCGTGATCAACGAGTTCCTGATCCGGGCCGGCGGGCTGGACATCCACGCCGGGCCGGTGATCGGCTTGTGCGTGGAGTCGCAGTGCACGTTCAAGGCGTCGCTGGCGTTTCCGGACACCGTCGACGCCGGTCTCCGGGTGGCGAAACTGGGGACGTCGAGCGTGACGTACGAGATCGGCCTGTTCCGCAGCAGCGGAGATCGTGCCGGCGGGAGCGGAGACCTTGCTGACGGCCGGCCCGCAGGGAGCGGAGACCGTGCTCGCGGCGAGTCCGCCGGGAGCGACGAGCCGGCCGCGGTCGGGCGGTTCGTACACGTGTTCGTCGACCGCAGCGACCGGCGGCCGACGCCGCTACCGGCCGAGCTGCGGAGTGCGTTGGAGGGGATCACCGGATGATCGTTCGCGGCGCCGTACTGCGCGAGATGGGCCTGCCCCAGCCGTACGCCGACTCGCGCCCACTGCAGGTCGAGGACGTCTCGCTGGCCGACCCCGGGCCGGGGGAGCTGCTCGTCCGGGTGCGCGCCGCGGGGTTGTGTCATTCGGACCTGTCGGTGATCGACGGCTCGCGCCCGCGGGTGATGCCGATGCTGCTCGGCCACGAGGCGACCGGCGAGGTGGTCCGGTCGGAGGCGGAGGGGTTCGCGCCGGGGGACACGGTCGGGTTCGCGTTCGTACCGGCGTGCGGGGTGTGTGGGCCGTGCGCCGAGGGGCGGGCGGCGCTGTGTGAACCGGGTGCCGTGGCGAACACCGCAGGGACTTTGCTCGGTGGGTCGCAGCGGCTGGACGGCGTCCATCATCATCTGGGGGTCTCGGGCTTCGCCGACCACGCGGTCGTCTCCGCGCGCTCGGCGGTGAAGATCGACCCTTCCCTCCCGCCCGAGATCGCGGCGCTGTTCGGCTGTGCGGTGATGACCGGGGTCGGTGCCGTCGTCAACACCGCGCGGGTGCAACCCGGCCAGAGCGCTGTCATCTTCGGGCTCGGCGGCGTCGGGCTCTCCGCGCTGCTCGGCGCAGTCCTGGCCGGAGCGCATCCGATCGTCGCGGTCGACGTCGTACCGGCGAAGCTCGAGCTCGCCCTGGAGCTGGGCGCCACCGCCGCGATCGATGCCCGAGGCAACGATGTGGTGGAGCAGGTGAAGGAGGCGACAGCCGGCGGCGCGCACTACGCCTTCGAGACCGTCGGCGGCGCCGCCGTCCTGACGCAGGCCTACAACGCGACCCGCCGCGGCGGCACCACGGTCACTGTCGGTCTCCCGCATCCTTCACAGCTGCTGAGCATCCCGGCCGTGTCGCTCGTCGCCGACGAGCGCACGCTCAAGGGCTCGTACCTCGGCTCGGCCGTACCCAGCCGGGACGTCCCGCGCTACATCGCGCTGTACCGAGCCGGTCGACTCCCGGTCGACCGGCTGCTCACCTCCACGGTGGGACTCGACCAGCTGAACGAAGCCTTCGATCAGCTGGCCGCCGGCACGTCGATCCGTCAGGTCCTGCTGCTCTAGGGGTCTCCCGATCCCGCCTGCTGCGCGAGACCGGGAAGCACCCCTAGTTGTTGTTGATGAACGTCCGCGCGAGCTCCTGGCCGCGGGTGACGGCGAGGTTGTGGTTCTCGATCGGGTTGATGGTGGAGTTCTTGAACACGATGTAGGTGACGCCGGAGTCGGTGCCGCCGTTGCTCGGGTCGGGGTTGATGCCGAGCTGCTGGGCGGCGGCGTACGAGGCTTCGCCGATGATCTCGGTCGGGCCGGTGTCGCCGACGACGGCGTAGCTGACCTGGTTGTTGTAGATCACCGCGACCACGCCGCCGCCGTCGATGCCGAAGTTGCGGTAGTCCCAGGTGCTGCTCGGGCTCGGGACCACGACGTACGGCAGCTGCGCCGCGTTCAGCGGCTGGTCGGTCGAGGTGTGGAAGGCGGTGTCGGGGAAGAAGCAGCAGTCGGTGTTCTCGTTGCACTGGGTGGTGCGGACGCCGTCGCAGTCGATGTCCATGTCGGCCTTCCAGAACACGGCGCCGTTCTTGCCGCAGACCGGGATGGTCGCGCCGAGCTCCTGGTCGGTCTTGTAGGTGCCGTTGGAGATCTGGCTGCAGCTGGTCACCTTGGCGAGCAGTTCGGCGGCGGTCGGTGCACCGCCGGTGCCGCCGCCGGCGTCGGTGACGGTCAGCGAGTCGAGGTTCGGGCCGCCGTTCGCGGTGGTGGCGGTGGTCTTGATCGTGTGCGTGCCGGCGGTGAGCGTGGTGTTGACGTTCGTGGTGGTCCAGTTCGTCCAGGCGCCGGTGCCGGGGAACTGCGGGGTGGCGACGGTGCGGCCGTCGACGGCGATCGTCATCGGCCGGTTCACCGCGGTGCCGTTGGCCGAGCGGAACGCCAGCGTGGCGTTGCCCGCCGTCCCGACGTTCACCGTGAGGGTGACCGACGAGCCGGTGACGTTGTCGTAGTTGACGAAGCCGGTGCCGGTGAACCCGGCGTGGTTGGACTCGACGACACCTTGGCTGCGGGTGCCGCTCTCGGCCTGGTACGTCGTGGTCGCGGCCGCGGCCGGCGACGACGTGGCCGCCGGCAGCCCGAGCCCGGCGGCCAGCAGTGCGAGGGCGAGCGCGAGGGGGCGGAATCTACGCATCATTCACCTCTCCAAATAGATAGGAAACCTTCCTAACCATCGAAGCGGGGTGCCTGGTCGTCAAGGGCCTGCCGGTTCCGGAACTTCCATCGGCGGCGAATGGAAGGCGGGGAAAGGGTTAAATCCGGGTCAGAACCGTGTACAGCGCGGCAACCGGTGCGGCAGGCTACCCACCGTGCGGAGACGCCCACCGCACGTGAGACAGGAACCGTCCGTGCGCCGCCCCCCTGCGCGCGACGGTCCCGAGGAGTCCCTGAGGAGGACCCCCCATGCAGAGCAGGATCCGTCGTACCGGCGCGCTCGTCGGCGCCGGAGCCGTCGTCTTCGGAGCACTGGCCGTCGTGGCCGGCAACCAGGCCGACGCCCAGCAGAAGGTCCCGGTCGTCCCCCTCGACCAGGTGATCGGTGAGCAGCTCCAGGGCAAGGCCGCGCTCGGTAAGCTCCAGCCGCGCCTGGCCGAGCTGGCCGAGCGGAACGGGATCGCCGAGCAGAAGCTCCAGCAGATCCTGGCCACCGACAAGACCAGCTGGCTGGACAAGACCGGCAAGCTCTTCTACCGCGAGCCCGCGGCGACCAAGGCCGAGCGGGTCGCGTCGGCCGTCTCGCCGCGCTGGGCCAAGAAGCCGGTCCGCTCCGCCGTCGCCGCCGGCCCGGCGTTCGAGCTGCACAGCAAGCCGGGCTCGAACCGCGTGGTGTACCTGGACTTCGACGGGCACACCATCACCGGCACCGCCTGGAACACCGGCGGGAAGCCGACCACGGTGAACGTCGCGGCGTACGACACCGACGGCAACACCAGCAACTGGAGCACCGCGGAGCAGGACGTCGTCCGTGACGTCTGGGCGCGGATCGCCGAGGACTACGCGCCGTTCGACGTCGACGTGACCACGCAGGCGCCGGCCGAGTCGGCGATCACGCGCTCCGGGACGTCCGACCAGCAGTACGGCACGCGCGTCGTGATCGACCCGGGCACCTGGTACCAGTCGGGTTGTGGCTGCGGCGGTGTCGCGTACGTCGGTGTGTACGACGAGGCGAGCCGGCACGCGTACTACCAGCCCGCGCTGGTCTTCACCAAGGGCGTCGGCACCGGCGCGAAGAACATCGCCGAAGCAGCGTCGCACGAGGCCGGCCACAACATCGGCCTGAGCCACGACGGGACCGCGTCGGTCGGTTACTACCAGGGCCACGGGGCCTGGGCCCCGATCATGGGCGTCGGCTACTCCAAGGCGATCAGCCAGTGGAGCAAGGGCGAGTACACCGGCGCGAACAACAAGGAAGACGACTTCGCCGTCGCCGGCCAGAACGGTCTCGCGCTGCGCGCCGACGACCACGGCAACGACACCGCCTCCGCGACCACGCTCGCGGTCGGCGCCACCGTCTCCGGCATCTACGCCAACGACAGCGACGTCGACGTCTTCCGCCTGAGCAACCTGGCGGCCGGCCGCTACACCTTCGCCGCGAACGCCGCCGCCAGCGGAGCCGACCTGGACATCAAGCTCCAGCTCCTCAACTCGACCGGCACCGTCGTCGCCACCGCCGACCCGGCCGCCGGCCAGACCAACGCCAGCACCCCCACCGGCCTGAGCGCCAGCCTCACCCAGCAGCTGGCCGCCGGCACCTACTACCTCCGCGTGGACAACACCGGCTACGCCAGCCCGCTCAACACCGGCTACTCGACCTACGGCAGCCGAGGCGCCTACACGGTCCGCGCCACCGCCGGCTGACCCGAGCAGGCTGTCCGGGTCGGGCCGGCCCGAGCAGGCCCGACCCGGTCGAGTTTGCCCGGCCCACCCCGGTCCAGCGGGCCTGGCCCATTCCTGTCGAGCTGGGCTGGACCTCCTCGGTCGAGCTGAGCCCAGCAGACTCACCCGGTCGGGCTGACCCGACCGGGGCACGCCCTGGCCGAGCCGTTCGACCGCCCAGCAGACCGACCCGGGGCGCCCCTCATCTGGTGAAGGGGCGCTCCGGGTTTCTCTGCGTCTCATCGCGTGCGCTCGAGGTCGGATGCGGAAGAGACCCGCTGCGGCGCAGGTCGAGCGAAGGCTGTCGCGAGACACTCCAACTCCTCGTCGAGTGCGGTGAGAGCCGCCTGAGCAGTGGCGAGCGAACGCTCGGCGGCGATCGCCTGCGGATGCACCTGCAGGATGTCGAGCGACTGGAACGCGGTCCGGAGCTGTGTCTCCAGCGCATCCCGGATCTCCGGCTCTTGTTGGTAGGGAACGAGTCTCGGCAGCGTTGTCGACCGGTAGAGCAGGTCAGTGACCAGCGGCCACTGCCCCTCCGTGGTGTTCCGGTTGAGCATGGCCAACGTGCTGCCGGGCGAGCTGTGGCGGCGTCGGTCCAGGTACGTCGTGAGCGCCAGCGTCGCCGGCACGTACGCCAGGTACGACGGCGACGTGCGCACCCGATCGATCCCCGGCGCATGATGCGGGATCGACAACGCATTCAGATACGCGTCCAGCTGCGCATGCGACCAAGCCTCCGCGACCCCCTCCTCCAGCGCCTTGGCGCCCGGGGTGACGAACGCCGCCCGCGCCGCCTCCTGCGTCGCGCCGTGCGGACCGAGGAAGTGCGACTGCTCGTGCAGCAGCGTGAGCAGCGCATCGCGATAGCGGGCGAGTGTGGTCGAAGGGCGCGCCGCACCGGCTCGCGCGTACAGGTCGTGCAGCGGCTCCAGGATGCACTCGCGGTCGAGGTGCAGCGTGCCGTCCCAGTGCGCCAGGCCGAGGATGCCGTCGGCGGCCTCGACGATCTGGCCGTTCCAGGCGGTGCGGTCGGCGCCGGACAGGTCGAGTGCCGCCTGCGCGTGCTGGGCCAGCAGCTCGGGCAGCGTGTGCGGCGTCGCGGTGCGCGTCGTCCGGCCGGTGTTGTGCCGGTACACGGCCGACGCGAGCGGGTCGGTCATGGGCGCAGCGCCGTCGCGACGCGGACCAGGGCGTCGGCCGAGCGGTGCAGGTTGCGGCGCTCGGCCGGGTCTTCGCAGCAGTCGGCGCGGCGCCGGAGCTCGGTGACCAGCCACTCGGTGCGGGCCAGGCGGTCGCCGTACGGTTCGGGGGTGAAGTCGGTCTCCATGGGGGTCCTTCCGGACGAGGTGAGGTCTCGTCAAGGAAGGTATGGAGAATCGCCCTCAGCTCAGGGGCGACTTCAGAACCTGTGGAGAAGTCAGCGCGAGTGCTCGAGCCCGTCGGCCAGCAGCGTCAGCGGCTCGGTCATCTTCAGCAGCGTGAACCGCTCGCCCGGGTCCTCGACCCGGTCCGCCAGGGTGCGGATCTTCTTGATCGCCCGCTGGGCCAGCCTGATCCGCTCGGTGACCGGGCCGTCGGCCGCGTTCGCCTCGGCGGTCAGCGCGGACGCCTCCTGGAACGCCTTCTCGTACGCCGGTGACGCGGGCGGTGTCGCGGTCCGCCGGGCGATCTCCACCAGGTCGGTCAGCGACGCCAGGTCGGACGCGGCGTCCTCGCGCTCGGACCGCAGCTCGACCTGCTCGGCCAGCACCGCGAGACGGCCGACCTCGGTGGCCAGGCCGTCCACGTCCAGCCGCGCGTCGAGGCACGCCTGCTGGACGGCGTCATACGCAGAGCGGAACTCGTCGTACCTCACAGTGAACAAACCTAGGGCACAACGGGCCTCCGCGGCGAGACACGAATGTCGCGCTGGTTGAACCTCTGGCGAAGAAAACCGGTCAGAACAGCGTCGGCGGCGCGGTCGGGACGGGTTCCGGCAGCGGTGCGAGCTCCGGGACCCGGGCCCGGACGTCGGCGTAGAAGCGTCGCGCGAGCTCCAGCGCGAGCACGTTGTCGGGGGTGTGGACGAAGATCGTCGGCGACCGCCCCTCGCGCAGCCACTCGGCGCTCAGGTCCGCCCAGCCCTGCCAGCCGGCCGCCGTCTCCTCGGGGGAGTCCCGCCCGATGTAGCGCACGATCGGCTGGTCGGTCAGCACCCTCGTACGCCGGGGCACACGCGGCTTGTTCATCCACGCCTCACGCTCGACCAGGCTGCCGGCCGGCTGCCCGAACAGCGTCATCGTGTCGAACGGCACCCACTCCGCGCCGCTGCGCCCGAGCACCTGCTCCAGCGACGCCGCGGCGCGCTCGTCGGTGAAGAAGTCGCGGTGCCGCACCTCCACGGCGTACCGGTGCTCGCGGGGCAGCTTGTGCATGAACATCGCCAGCGCGCCGAGATCGCCCGGGCCGAACGAGGCCGGGAGCTGGATCCAGAACGCGTGCGCCCGCGGGCCGAGCGGCTCCAGCGCGGACAGGAACGCGGTCAGCTCGGCGTCGGCGCCGCGCAGCCGGCGTTCGTGCGTGATGGTCTTGGGCAGCTTCACCACGAAGCGGAAGTCGGGCGGGGTCTGCGCCGCCCAGTTCTCCACGGAGCTGCGGGACGGCGTCGCGTAGAACGTCGTGTTGCCCTCGACGGCCGTGCACCAGGACGCGTACGTGCGCAGCCGGTCCTTGGAGCCGAGGTCCCAGGCCGCGTGCGTCCACATCGCGCAGCCCACATGAAGTCGCACGCCCCAAACCTAGCGGGCCCCCACGACAGTCGTGGGGGCCCAGCAAGAGTCAGTACGGCGTACTCAGCGCTCGACCTCGCCCTTGATGAACTTCTCCACCAGGTCACGGCAGACGTCGTCGGCGTACTGCTCCGGCGGCGACTTCATGAAGTACGACGACGCGGACAGGATCGGGCCGCCGATGCCGCGGTCCTTGGCGATCTTCACCGCGCGGATCGCGTCGATGATGATGCCGGCCGAGTTCGGCGAGTCCCAGACCTCGAGCTTGTACTCCAGCGACAGCGGGACGTCGCCGAAGTTGCGGCCCTCGAGCCGGATGAACGCCCACTTGCGGTCGTCCAGCCAGGCCACGTAGTCGGACGGGCCGATGTGCACGTTGCGCGGCTCGATGTCCTCGACCAGCTGCGAGGTGACGGACTGGGTCTTGCTGATCTTCTTGGACTCCAGCCGGTCGCGCTCCAGCATGTTCTTGAAGTCCATGTTGCCGCCGACGTTCAGCTGGTAGGTCCGGTCGACGGTGACGCCGCGGTCCTCGAACAGCTTGGCCAGCACCCGGTGGGTGATGGTGGCGCCGATCTGCGACTTGATGTCGTCGCCGACGATCGGGACACCGGCCGCGGTGAACTTGTCCGCCCACTCCTTGGTGCCGGCGATGAACACCGGGAGCGCGTTCACGAACGCGACCTTGGCGTCGATCGCGCACTGCGCGTAGAACTTGGCCGCCTGCTCGGAGCCGACCGGCAGGTAGCAGACCAGGACGTCGACCTGCGCGTCCTTCAGGGCCTGGACGACGTCGACCGGCGCCGCGTCGGACTCGGTGATCGTCTCGCGGTAGTACTTGCCGAGCCCGTCGAGGGTGTGGCCACGCTGCACGGTGACGCCGCTCGGCGGCACGTCGCAGATCTTGATCGTGTTGTTCTCGCTGGCGCCGATCGCGTCGGCGAGGTCGAGGCCGACCTTCTTGCCGTCCACGTCGAACGCGGCGACGAACTCGACGTCGCGGACGTGGTAGTCGCCGAACTGGACGTGCATCAGACCGGGGACGCGCTCGTCGGGCTTGGCGTCACGGTAGTAGTGCACGCCCTGGACGAGCGAGCTGGCGCAGTTGCCGACACCGACGATCGCTACGCGGATCGAAGTCATCTGGAACTCCTCAGGTAGGGGGTGTTGCAGGCGGTTGCTGGTCAGGGGGCCGCTGCTGGCGCCGTTCGCCGTCGATCAGCTCGTTCAGCCAGCGGACCTCGCGCTCGGCCGACTCCAGGCCGTGCCGTTGCAGCTCGAGGGTGTACGCGTCGACCCGCTCCGCGGTCCGGGTCATCGCGGCCCGGAAGTTGGCCAGCCGCTCCTCCATCCGGGCCCGGCGGCCCTCGAGGATGCGCAGCCGGGTGGCCGGGTCGGTCCGGCCGAAGAACGAGAACCGGACCCCGAACGTGTCGTCGTCCCAGGCCGACGGACCGGCGTCGTGCATGGCGTGCGCGAAGTGGTCCTTCCCGTCGGCGGTGATCGAGTAGACGATCTTGGGCCGGCGGCCGTCCGGCGTACCGGCTTCGGTCGCGATCAGGCCGGTGCGGAGCATCGCCTTCAGACACGGGTAGAGCGATCCGAACGAGAGCACCCGTCCCCACCCGAACTGGGCGTTGACGCGCTTGCGGAGCTCGTAGCCGTGCATCGGCGCTTCGTGCAGCAGACCGAGTACGGCGAGCTCCAGGACCCCACTGCGGTTTCCCATGACCCACCTCCCTCGGTCCAGTTTGTCATGACCTGATGTATCGGTTCGATACATCGCTCCGCCACTGTAAGCAGTTGGCTGACGGGACGACAACTCATGACAAAGTCGGCCTTTGTCACCTTCGTGCCGGACCCGCGCCGAGAAACCTGTTACGTCAGGCGGCGATCTGCGTTAATTCAGCTGACACACAGCGTCGTGGGTCGAGAGCGGAGGGTCATGACCGAGAGTCAGGGCAAGCACGCCAGGCACGAGACGGACGGTGAGGGGCCACTGGCCCGGATCGCCCTGCGGTTCACCGCGTTCACCGAGAAGTGGCTTCCGGACGCGTTCGGATTCGTCCTGGTCGGCACGTTCGTCGTGCTGCTGTTCGGCCTGGTCACCGGCGAGCCGCTGCTGAAACGGCCCGACGACCCGGCCGCGACGCACGGCTACGGCCTGGTTGACGCGTGGGGGCTGGGCTTCTGGAGCCTGATCACCTTCACGCTCCAGATGGCGATGATCATCATCGGCGGGTACGCCGTCGCGACCAGCGGGCCGGTGGCCCGGCTGATCACGCGGCTGGCCCGGATCCCGAAGACACCGCGCGGCGCGGTCGCGTTCGTCGCGGCGGTCGCGATGCTGGCGTCGTACCTGAACTGGGCGTTCAGCCTGATCTTCGCGGCGATCCTGGCCCGCGAGGTGGCCCGGAACGTGCCGAAGGCGGACTACCGCGCGCTCGGCGCGATGGCGTTCCTCGGGCTCGGCACGGTCTGGGCGCAGGGACTGTCCGGCTCGGCCGCGCTCCAGGTCGCCAGCCTGTCCAGCAGCCCGGCGCCGGTCCAGGAGGTGATCAAGGCGGCCGGCCACGCCAGCGGGGTGATCCCGCTGAGCGACACGATCTTCACCTGGCAGGCGATCGTGGCGACGATCTTCGTGTACGCCGTGGGCGTGACGATGGCGTGGTTCATCGCGCCCGGCGCGGACAACTCCAAGACCGCCGAGCACCTCGGGATCGAGCTCAAGCCGCTGATCGGGCGCGGTTCGGCGTACAACGGTCAGCGCGTGGAAGGCGAGACGCGCCGGCCGGGCGACTGGCTGGAGCACTCGCCGCTGTTCAGCCTGCTGGTGGTGCTGCTCGGCGCGGTCTACCTGGTCCGGTACTTCGACGGGAAGAGCTTCTTCAACGCGCTCGACCTGAACACGGTCAACCTGATCCTGTTCCTGCTCGCGATGCTGCTGCACTGGCGCCCGTGGCGAATGGCCCGCGCGGTCCGCGACGGCGCCCCGGCCGCCGCGGGCGTGCTGCTGCAGTTCCCGCTGTACGGCGGGATCTTCGGCATGATCGCGTACACGGGCATCTCCGCGCGGCTCGCCGGCTGGCTCGTGCAGGCGAGCACCCAGTTCTTCTTCCCGCCGCTGGTCGCGATCTACTCCTGCATCCTCGGCGTCTTCGTCCCCAGCGGCGGCAGCAAGTGGGTGATCGAGGCGCCGTACGTCCTCGAGGCCGCGAACCAGCTGAAGGTCGACGCCGGCTGGATGGTCGTGGTCTACGACCTCGGCGAGGCCAGCGCGAACCTGCTCCAGCCGTTCTGGATGCTGCCGACACTCGCCATCCTCGGGCTCAAAGCCCGCGACATCATGGGCTACACCTTCACGTTGTTCCTCGCCTGCTTCCCCGCGGCGTTGCTCGCTGTGACGCTACTGGCGCCACACGTCACCGGGTAGGTACTCTGCGTGCTCGTTTAGGGCGCGTTACCACATCCCCTCTAGTCTGGGGCCCAATGACTTCAGCGAGATCGTCGAGGACCGGACAGTGAGTGAAGCTCGTCGTAAGGCCGCCCCGTCCCGTGCACGCCGGAAGAAACACTGGGCGCTGCGGGTCCTCGGGTGGCTGCTGGCTCTGTTCTTCCTCGGCGTGATCGGGGCCGCGGCCACCTTTTTCATCGGGTACCAGACCACGGACATCCCGGATCCGAACAAGGCGTTCCAGACCAACACCACGACGGTGTACTACGCGGACAACAACACGGTCCTCGGCAGCTTCTTCGACCAGAACCGTAAGTCGGTACCGCTGAACCAGGTTCCGAAGACCGTCCAGGACGCCGTGATCGCGGCCGAGGACCGGACCTTCTGGACCAACCCTGGGGTCTCGCCGTCGGGCATGGCGCGCGCCGCGTTCAACATCGCGCGCGGCAAGCAGCTGCAGGGTGGTTCGACGATCACCCAGCAGTACGTGAAGATCATGTACCTGACGCAGGAGCGGACCTTCTCGCGGAAGTTCTCCGAGCTGTTCATCGCCACCAAGCTGAGCCGGCAGACGGACAAGAAGGAGATCCTCGAGGGGTACCTGAACACGATCTACTTCGGTGAGGGTGCCTACGGCATCAGCGCTGCGGGGGACGCGTACTTCAGCATCCCCGACCCGAAGAACCTCGGCCCGGAGCGAGCCGCGTTCCTGGCGACCGTGCTGAACAACCCGAGCTACTTCGACCCGGACAAGCCGGCGGCGCAGAAGCGGATCCTCGAGCGGTACCGGTACGTGCTGGACGGGATGCGGATCGGCGGCACGATCACCCAGGCGCAGTACGACCAGATGAGCAAGAAGGTCCCGCCGCTCAAGAAGAAGGAAAAGAGCACCCGCTTCGGGGGGACGAAGGGCTATCTGCTCGCGATGGCGCGTGAGGAGCTCGAGACCCTCGGCTACACGCCCGAGGAGATCAGCGGTGGTGGCCTGCGGGTGGTGACCACCTTCGAGATCGGCAAGCAGAACGAGGCGGTCCGCGCGGGGGTCAAGGAGCTCCCGAAGAAGAACGCGGGTCTGCACGTCGGGCTCGCGTCGGTGCGCCCGGGAACCGGCGAGCTGGTCGCCATGTACGGCGGTCCCGACTTCCTCAAGAGCGAGCTGAACTGGGCCCGGCTGCGCGCCCGCCCGGGCTCCTCGTTCAAGCCGTTCGCCGTCGCCGCCGCGCTGGAGGACGACCGCAGTCTGTACGACCGGTTCCAGGGGGACAGCCCGATCGAGGTCCAGGGCAAGGAACTGAACAACGAGTTCGACCGGGACTACGGCGACGTCGATCTGCTCAAGGCGACCAAGCTGTCGATCAACACCGCGTTCTACGACCTGGTCGACAAGCAGATGACCGACGGCCCGAACAAGGTGGTCGACGCTGCCGAGAAGGCCGGCATCCCGAAGACGGCCGCCCTCGAGCGCGGCCGGAACAACCCGTCGACGGTGCTCGGCCCGGACCCGTACGCCTCGCCGGTCGAGATGGCCAACGCGTACGCGACCTTCGCCGCCGGCGGCATGTACACGCCGGTGCACACGATCAAGACGGTGACCTCGCCGGGCAACGCGAAGAACTTCAACCAGAAGGACAAGTACAAGCCGGTCCGGCAGTTCGAGAAGCCGATCGCCGACTGGGTCAACTTCGCCCTGCAGAGCGTGACCGAGGACGGCGGCTCCGGCGAGCGCGCGCAGAAGCTCGACCGCCAGGTGGCCGGCAAGACCGGTACGGCGGGTGGTGTCGCGGTCGAGCACCGGGCCGAGAACGCCAAGTGCGACGGGTGCAAGGACGGCGACGACACGCTGACCTCCTGGTGGACGGGCTACACGCCCAACCTGTCGACCTCGGTGCTCTACCGCGCCGGCAAGACCGGTGAAGGCGACCTCGACCCGTTCAGCGACGACAAGGCGTTCTTCGGTGGCAACTGGCCGCTGCGGACCTGGCTCGCCTACATGGAGCCGGCCCTCGGCAGCTCCGACGAGCTGGAGTTCGACGAGCCGGACCCGGAGACGATGGAGAGCCCGACGCCGACGTTCACGCCGACGCCGACCGAGACGCCGACCAGTACGCCGACCTTCACGCCGTCCAAGCCGACGGAGACGCCGAAGCCGCCGACGGAGACGCCGGTCAGCCCGCCGACCGAGACGCCGGACGACCCGACGCCGACCAAACCGACCAAGCCGACCCGGCCGACGATCACCTTCCCGACCGGCCCGAACGATCCACCGGGTGGCGGGGAAGGCGGCGGCCAAGGCCCAGGCGGCGGGGACAAGGGCTGAACCAGGGACGGCACCTCTTCGGAGGTGCCGTCCCTGTTTTGTCCACAGGCCTGTGGACCGAGCTGAGCCGGTTCGGTGCCGATGGGGCACGATGGGGGTGTGTTCGAGCGGACAGCGGGGGAGCAGCCCAAGGGTGCGCGGAGGGCTCGGGAGACCGGGCTGGCCGGGCTGCGGCAGTGGTTGCCGGATCAGCTCGGACGGGAGGCGCTGGGTTGGTGGCTGATCACGCGGGCCGGGATCTTCCTGCTCGCGCTGTCCGCGCCGCTGCTGTTCAACCGCGGTGACAGCTACCCGAACGTCTGGCACGCCTGGTGGCAGTGGGACGTGTGGCACTTCAAGGCGATCGCGGAGTTCGGGTATGCGAACGGCGAGCCGTCCGGCGCGCCGCTCGCCGCGTTCTTCCCGGGCCTGCCGGTGCTGATGCGGGCGGCCAGCTGGCTCGGGATCGGGTACGTCGGGGGCGGCGTCCTGGTCTCGGCGATCGCCAGCGCGGTCGCCGGGGTCTGGCTGGCCAAGCTCGCGCGGTACGAGTTCCCCGAGCTGCGGGACTTCGGGCCGACGGCGGCGCTGGTCTGGTTCACGGCGCCGGTCGGCGTGTTCCTGGCAGCGCCGTACACGGAGGCCCTGTTCTGCGCGTTCGCGTTCCCGGCCTGGCTGGCGGCTCGGCAGGGGCGATGGGCCCGGGCGGCGATCCTGGTCGCGCTGGCCTCGACGGTGCGGGTCTCCGGGCTGTTCCTGATCTTCGCGCTGTGCGTCGAGTTCATCACCTCGAAGAAGCGGGACTGGCGGTCGCTGCCCTGGCTGGCGCTGCCCGCCGTACCGGTGCTCGGCTTCATGGCGTACCTGAAGCAGATCCACGGCTCCTGGTTCGCCTGGCAGGACGCGCAGGAGAAGGGCTGGGCACGCGAGTTCACCTGGCCGTGGACCTCGATCATCCACACGTTCGAGGCCGCGACGAAGGGCCACTTCCCGGCGGACCGGACCGACTGGACGTGGATGTTCCGCGCCGAGCTGGTGGCGCTGTTCGTCGGGCTGGTGCTGCTCGCCTGGTTGCTGTGGCGCCGGTCGTGGGGTGAGGCCGCATGGGTCGGGGCGACGGTGGCGGCGTTCGTCACGTCGTACTGGGTGTACTCGCTGACCCGGGCGACGCTGCTGTGGTGGCCGCTGTGGATCGGGCTCGCGGTGCTGCTGCATCGGAGACCCTGGTTGGGGCGGTTCTATCTCGGGATGGCGATACCACTGGCGGCGATCTGGGCCGCGGCGTTCTTCACCGGGCGCTGGTCCGGCTGACCGTGTGATGGCTTAGCGTGATCGGATGGGTACACGGCGGATTCTGCGGGTCTGGGCCGGGGCCGCGGCGGTCGCGGTGGTGGTCGGGCTCGTCGTCGGCATCGTCGTCGGGCGGCAGCCGACGGGCTGCCTGCCGGACGCGGACGACTGCCTGGCCGAGCTCAGGGGACTCTTCTTCGGGCTGATGACCGGCGTCGGTGTGCTGCCGGTCGTCGTGCTGATCTTCGCGTGGCGTGCGCGGCTCGCCTGGCCGCCGATGCTCGGCTCGGTCGGTGCCGTCGCGCTGCTCAACCTGGCCTGGATCAACCTCACGCGCGACGCGTGGGCCGCCGGGCTGGCGGTCGCCGCGGTGGTGCTGGCGCTGGTGACCTTGGCGGCGACGATTCGCCGGGGTCAGGAGGTCGAGCCTGATCTGACCAAGTAGGCGAAGCGCTGGCGGGCGGTCTCGCCGTACGACGTGCGGATGGTGACGGTCAGTTCGTGGTCGCCGGGGGTGAGGTCGAGGGGCCACTCGTCGGTGTCGATCGGGCCGGAGTCGAGGTGGAGGCGGATGCCGACGCCGTACGGGTGGTGGTGCTGGAAGCGGACGACCGGGCGCTGGGGTGTTCCGGTGAGGCCTGTGGTGAGGGCGGACAGACGCGGGTACGCCGGGCCGCTGTCGCGGACGAGGCGCGGGGTCTTGATCACGCGCGAGCCCTGGAAGACCGGCGCGAAGGTCGGGCCGGCCCAGGTGACGCCGGTGGTGCTCGCGGAGGCGAAGTAGCTGAACCAGGCGGCAGCCTGACCTGCGCTGGACGGCTCGACCGACCCGGCGCCGACCAGGCGGGGCTGGTCGGGCGTGTGTAGCTCCCGCGCCTGTGTGCCCAGTGCCTGGAGATCCCGCACGCCGAGTGGCGTTCCAGCGGCATCTGTCCAGAATGAGCCGTTCTGGCCGTCCAGCACCACCCAGCGGTCGAGGTCGTCGATCCAGGCCTCGCTGACGACGTGACCCCGGCCGACGCCCGTGTGGTGCGCGCCCTGCCTCAGGTCGACGCGCCGCGACGGGATCCGTACGGCGTTGAGCGCTTGGCTCAGCACGATCGAGTACTCGACACAGGCGAACCGCTCACCGGCCTCCACCCGCTCCAGCACGGTCAGCGCGTCCTCTGCGTCCACGTGGTCGTTCGCGTGCCGCCACAGCCCGTGCACCCACTCGAGCAGGCCCAGCGCCGTACCCCACGCTGAATCACCAGACGAAGGCAGCCGCTCCAGCAGCCCGGGCAGTCGCTCAGGAGCGATCGAATACGCCTCCAGCGGCAGTGCGGCCGCCGCCTCCGGCCAGTCGACCAGCTCCAGCTCCGGCGCCGGCAGGCTCAACTCAGCCCACCCGAGCACCCTCTCCAGCTCCCCGTCGAACAGCTCCGGCTGCCGGAACCCACCCGCCACAGCCTCCTCCAGCAGCTCCCGGGCACCCGCCGCTCCCACCCGAGCTGCAGCCAGCGCCGCCCCAGGAGCCCACAGATGAGTCCACCACTCAGCGTCAGCCCGCAGCTCAGGCACCAGCTCCAGCAGCCGCCGGTCGTCCCGGTCCCGCATCAGCTGCTCCGCCCTGAGCCGCAGCACAGCAAGCACCCGAGGCGCCGGCGTGGCCGGGGGATGGGGTGGTCGGTCGACGGAGGCCCGCGCAGCCCGCTCGGCGGGGGCCGGAGCCGCCTCCCGACCCCGCTCGGCGGCGGCCGGAGCCGCCTTCCGGCCCCGCCCGCGAGCGTCGCTCACCGGCTCAGCCACCCCGCCTCCCTCCGCCCGCGTCATCTCGGGATGTGGACTCAACAAGTCCTAGGCAACCTATCCGGCGCCTCGTTCGTCAGTACGGGTGGAAGGGGTGGCAGGCCGGGCGGGGTCGCCACCCCTCCCTTCTTCTCACGCAACGTCCGGCGGAACCTCTCAGGGGCAGGTTCCGCCGGGAAATCGGAAAGGGCGGGCCAGGTGGCCCGCCCTTCCGTCGTTCTCAGCCGAAGTTGCGCTCGATCGACGCGCTCGGCGTCGGGGTCGGCTTCGTCTCCGCGACCCGCTTCTCGCTCGGGTGCGTGCCGGCCTCGATGCCCTTCAGCGTGCCGAGCAGCTCCAGCTCCGACAGCGTCACCCCGGTGGCTCCCGCCGCCGGCGTCAGCACCAGCCGGTACTGCGTGTACGTCTTCGGCTGCGCCACGCTGAACGACCGCGTGTACGCCGGGAACGCCCAGCTCTGGCCCGACCGCTTGTCCACGGTCGTCCACTTGGTCCCGTCGTTGGAGCCCTCCAGCGTCCAGCCCGAAGGCGCGGCGCCGGTGGTCCCGCTGGTCAGCGTGTACATCGCCACCGGCCGGCCCTGCTGCAGCGTGACGGTCACCGTCGGGGTCGCCCCGGTCAGCGTGACCTGCTGCTTGGAGTCGTTGTCGGTCAGCGCGGACACGTCCACGCCGCCGGCCGCGGTGACCGCACCCTCGTCCTCGGTCGAGTCGCGCCAGGTCTTCGGGTCCTCACCGGGCTTGGTGATCGACGGCGGCGCGTCGTTGCGGCCGGTACCCCAGCTCGACGGCTTGTCGGTCATCTCGAACTCGATCTTGCCGCCGTGCGCGATCAGGTCGTGCGGCAGCGCGGTCGAGGACCACTTCTTGCCGTTCACCTTGACGCCCTTGACGTACACGTTCTTGGCGCTGTTCTTCGGCGCGCTGACCACCAGCTTCTTGCCGCCCGGCAGGTTCACGGTCGCCTTGGTGAACAACGGCGAGCCGATCGCGTACGACGGGGAGCCGACCTGCAGCGGGTAGAACCCGAGCATGCTGAACAGATACCAGGCCGACATCTCGCCGTTGTCCTCGTCACCCGGGTAGCCCTGGCCGATCTCCGAGCCGAGGTACAGCCGACTCAGCACCTCGCGGACCTTCTCCTGCGTCTTGGCCGGCTGCCCGGCGAAGTTGTACATGTACGCGATGTGGTGCGACGGCTGGTTCGAGTGCCCGTACTGGCCCATCCGGACGTCCCGCGCCTCGAGCATCTCGTGGATCGTGCCGCCGTAACCGCCGACGTGGGTGGCGTCCTCGGGCGTGGAGAAGAACTCGTCGAGCTTCTTCGCCAGGCCGTCGCGGCCGCCGTACAGGGCGGCCAGGCCGGCCCCGTCCTGCGGGGTCGAGAAGGCCATGTTCCAGGCGTTGGTCTCGGTGTAGTCGTGACCCCAGTCGCGCGGGTCGAACGTCGACGGCGAGTTGCCCCAGACACCGACCGCGTCCTTGCCCTGGAAGAAGCCCAGCGCCGGGTCGAACAGGGTCACGTAGTTGCGGGCCCGGTTCAGGTAGTAGTCGTAGTTGTCCTTGTACTCCTGCTTGCGCGGGTCGCTCTTCTTCGCCGCGTCGTACAGGGCCTTGGACATGTTCGCGATGCCGTAGTCGTTGATGTAGCCGTCCATCGACCAGCTGAAGCCCTCGGCCGTGGAGTTGGCCGTGTAGCCGTTGAAGGTCGAGCGGTCCAGGCCCTTGCGGCCGACGTTCTCCGTCGGCGGGCGGACCGCCGCGTTCTTCAGCGCCGCGTCGTACGCCGCCTGGACGTCGATTCCCTTGATGCCCTTCAGGTAGGCGTCGGCGAACGCGACGTCCGAGCTGGTGCCGACCATCAGGTTGGCGTAGCCCGGTGAGGACCAGCGCGAGATCCAGCCGCCGTCCTTGTACTGCTGGACGAACCCGTTCACCAGGTCGTCCGCGGTGTCCTGCGCGAACAGGCTGTACGCCGGCCAGACGGTCCGGTAGGTGTCCCAGAAGCCGTTGTTCACGTAGGTCTGCCCGGCGACCAGCTTGGAGCCGGTCGCGGTCGGGGTGTCGGCGCCGACCTTCGGCGAGACCGGCGACGCGTAGGTGATCACCGGCTTCTTCGCCGTACCGGTGTTCTCGGAGCCGTTGTTCGGGTAGAGGAACAGCCGGTACAGGTTCGAGTAGAGCGAGTGCAGCTGGTCGGCTGTCGCGCCCTCGACCTCGATGGTGTGCAGCTTGGCGTCCCAGAGCTTCTGCGCCGCCGACTTCACCTTGTCGAACTTGCTGTCCGCGCCGAGCTCGAGCTCCAGGTTCTTCTTCGCCTGCGCGGTGCCGATCAGCGAGGTGGCGATCCGGAGCTGGACGTGCTGGACGTCCTTGCCGAACGAGAAGTACCCGCCGACGTTCGCGCCGCCGCCGTCCGCGAGCTTGCCGGAGGCAACGACCTTCTGGTCGACGACGCCGTACACGAACAGCCGGCCGGCGCCGGTCGACAGCCCGCTCTTCACGTCGCTGAAACCGGTCACGATCCCGGTCTCCGGGTCCAGCGTCAGGCCGCCGTTGTTGTTGGCGTTGTCGAAGACCAGCGACGCGCTTCCCTTCGGGAAGCTGAACCGCAGCATCGCCGCGTGGTCGGTCGGGGCGACCTCGAGCGCGTTGCCGTTGTCGAAGGTGACGCCGTAGTAGTACGGGCGGGCGACCTCGTTGTCGTGGCTGAACGCCCAGGCCCGGGCCTCGCGGTCCGCGGTCGGGGTGGCCGCCGTCGACGGCATCACCTGGAAGGTCTGCCGGTCACCCATCCACGGGCTCGGCTCGTGGCTGATCGACAGCGCCTGGATCTCCGGCTTGTTCTCTTCGTTGTTGCCCTTGGCGTAGTCGTACAGCCAGGACGTCGAGCCGGCGTTCGTGACCGGCGTCCAGAAGTTGAAGCCGTGCGGTACGGCGGTCGCCGGGATGTTGTTGCCGCGCGAGAAACCACCGGTCGCGTTCGTGCCGCGGGTCGTGATCGCGAGCTCCGACGGGTGCTTCGCGGCCGTCTTCTGCGCGGCGCTGTCCGGGTTCTCCGCCTTGGCGATCCGGACGTCGTCGATCCAGCCGCGGAAGTCGGCCGGGCCCTCGGGCTTGTCGTAGCCGACCAGGATCCGCTTCACGGTCTTGCCGGCGGCGTACTTGCCGAGGTCGGCCTCGATGTTGTTCCACTGGTTGGTCGACAGGCCCTTGCCGTCGCCCTGGCCGCGCGGGCTGAGCCCGAAGCCGTGGTGGTCCTTGGCCTTCAGGTCGCTCAGGTAGGTGCCGTCGGAGAACGCCAGGTCGAGCGCGGCGTACGTGCTCGGGTAGCTGAGGTCGCCCTCGACGTGCTCGGGGAAGATCTTGTACGACAGCCGGGTGTCCTTGCCGACCTTCAGGTCGACGTCGGCGACCTTGTTCCAGGTGTAGCCGCGGCCCTCGGCGGTCTGGTGGCCGGCGTACCGGAAGGACTTGACGCCGGTGAAGCCGGTCCGGGCGCGGGCGTTGTAGGCGCTGGTCGGGCCGGAGTCGAGACGCGACTCGGCGACCTCGCCGGGCGGCGGCAGCGGGGCTCCGTTGGACAGGTACCAGTCGGCGAGCTGGACGATGTTCTCGCCGTGGTTGAGCGTGATGTCGAGCTTGAAGTACGTGTACGCCGTCTCGTTCGCGACGGTGTACTCCTTGGTCTGGAACCGGTTCTCGAACGACTCGCCGGTGCGGGTGTCGAGCGTGGTCCAGGTCTGGCCGTCGTTCGAGCCGGAGACGGTCCAGTTCTGCGGGTCGCGGCCGTCGGCGTCGTTGGCCGACGTCAGGGCGTACTTGCGCAGCGTCACCGGGGCGGAGGTCTGGTAGACCAGCCAGCCGGTCGGTTCGAAGACCAGCCACTTGGTGAACTTGTCCCCGTCGGCCACGTTGCTGGCGATCTCACCACCGCCGGTGTTCTCACCGTTGGCGGTCACCTGGGTGACCTTGTCCATCTCGCTGCCGCCGATCCCGGTCGGCGTCGGGCCCTCGACCCCGCCGGTGCGGGGTTTCCCGTCCGGACCGGTCTCGACCGTGTCGGTGTAGCCGGGCTGCGGCTGCCCCGGCTCGAAGGAGGTGAAGTAGGAAGCCCCACTCACAACCGGCTGCTGGTGCGCCTGGGAGGAGGTGGGAACGGAGGCGCTCGCTGACGTCATGGCAGACATTGTCACAACAAGCCCCAGAGACGTGACGAGCCCCAGTGGGCGGCGGAGTTTCATCTCGGCTCCTAGCACGGCAGAAAGTGCCCGCCGGACAGCGAGCACCCTGGTGGTCACGCGGCCCCGATGACAAGGTTGTCAGCCCGCGTCCGCAGTGATCCTCCCTACCGGCATCACCCCGGGTCAAGACTTCGTCGCACTCAGTCCTGCAAGTTACCCGTCAACAGCAGGCTTTCGCCGTACGACGGGCTGGCGTTTCACGGGCGCAGAGTGCATGCCTCGGGGGCGGGCGGGCACCCCACGTGGGGGGAACCGAGCGTCAGCGGCTGGCGAGGACGAGCTCGCGGAAGCGGCGGGCGGCGGGTGTCGCGGCGTGGCCCTGGGGGAGGACCAGGTCCAGGCGTCGGTGGGCCGTCAGGTCGGTGATGGGGATCTGCCGCGTGCGCGCGGCGACGTGGGGCGCCAGGTCGAAGCCCGTGGGCGTGAGGGTGACGCCGACGCCGGCGGCGACCAGGTCGAGGACCATCGTCCACTCGTTCACCTCGCACGCGACGCGGCGGGTCAGCCCCGCCTCGCGGAAGAGCCCGTCGACCATCGCGCGGATCGCCCACTGGGCGGGCGGTTCGACGAAGCGTTCGCCGTCGAGGTCGGCGAGGGTGATCGACTCGCGCTCGGCGAGTGGGTGCGTGAGCGGCGCGGTCAGCACGATCGGTTCGGAGTCGAGTGGGGTGACGTCCAGGCCGGGGATGTGGTCGGTGGTCGGGGAGACCAGGGCGCAGTCGAGGCGGCCGTCGGCGACCAGGTCGATCATCTGCATCCCGGGCAGCTGCTGCACCGAGATGTCGACCCCAGGATGCGCCAGCGCGAACTCAGCCAGCCACGAGGAGAACGGCAACCGGTGCCCGCTCGTCTGCAGCGCGCCGATCCTCAGCTGCCCAGCCAGTACGCCGTGTGCATCCTGCACCGCCTGCTGTGCCGCGGCCGCCGAGTCGAGCGTGTGCCGAGCCGCCGGCAGCAGCGCCAGCCCTTCAGCCGTCAGCCGCACCGGCCGCGTCCCGCGGACGAACAGCAGCGCCCCGACCTCCTTCTCCAGCGCCCGGATCGACGTCGACAGCCCGGACTGCACGATGTGCTCGCGCTGGGCGGCCCGCGTGAAGCTCCGCTCCTCGCCGAGCGCCACGAAGTGCCGCAGGTGCCGCAGCTCCACTGATATCTCCCACGCAGATGGAATTGATCTCTTCCAGTCCCAGTAAAGCTGAGATCACCCGGGAAACCCGAGCCGTTGGACCTCTGTGGACAACAACCAGCCACTCGAGAGGTTCCGCATGAGCACCACCACCGCGACCACGACCCGGCACCTGACCGGCTTCTGGTTCGTCGCCGCTGCCTTCTCCACCCTGATGGCGTTCGGCACCGCGCCGACGCCGCTCTGGCCGATCTACCAGGTCCGCGACCACTTCGGCGCGACCACCGTGACGGTCGCGTTCGCCGCGATGGTCGTCGGCGCGGCCACCAGCTTCCGGCTGCTCGGCCACCTGTCCGACCGGCTCGGCCGGCGCCGGATCATCGTGCCCGCCCTGCTCACCGGCATCGCGTCAGCGATCGTCCTCGCGGTCTGGCCGGCGCTTCCCGGCCTGATCATCGGCCGCGTCCTGACCGGTGTCGCCGTCGGCCTGATGGCCTCGACCGCCACCGCGTACCTGACCGACCTGTACCACGAGGCCCGCCCCGGCGACCCGTCCTCGCCGGTCCCGGCGCTGGTCGCCACCGCCGCCAACCTCGGCGGCCTCGCGCTCGGCCCGCTCGTCGCGGGCGCGCTGGCGCAGTGGGCGCCGGCACCCGTGCACACGGCGTACGTCGTGTTCGGTGTGCTGATGGTCGTGCTGCTCGGTCTGGTGCTGACCAACCCGGAGACCGTCGACACCGACCTGACCGAGCAGGACCGCCCGGTGCGGTTCGCGGTCCGGCCGGGACGGCGGACGGAGTTCGTCGCGGCCGCGGCGGTCGGGTTCTTCGCGTTCGCGCTGATGGGCCTGTTCTCGTCGCTCGGCGCGATCATCGTCCGCGGCCAGCTCGGCATCACGTCGTACTTCGTGGCGGGCCTGGCGCCGTTCACCGCGTTCGCGGCCTCGGCGATCGCGCAGCTCGCGCTCGGCAAGCAGTCGCAGCGGGCGGTGCTGGTCACCGGGACGCTGCTGTTCCCGATCGGCCTCGCGCTGACCGCGCTCTCGCTCTACCAGCCGTCCCTCGGGCTCATCCTCACCGCCGCTGCCCTGGCCGGTGCCGGCGCGGGCCTGCTGTTCAAGAGCGCCGTCACGCAGACCGCGATCGCGGCCCAGCCGGCGTCCCGGGCCGGCGTGCTCGCCGCGTTCTTCGTGATCGCGTACTTCGGGATGGGCCTCCCGTCGATCGCGTTCAGCCTGGTCATCCAGCACGTCGCGCTGCGCCCGTCGATGATCGGGTTCGCGGCGGTGCTGTCGGTCGGCACGGTGCTCGCGGTCGCGAGCTCCCGGCGTACGGTCAGCGCGTAGCGGAGACCAGCAGCGTCGGCAGTACGGCGAGGAACCGGTCGCGCCGGGCCCGGTCGGTCTGCTCGGCCAGCCAGCCGTCGGCGTCCTCGCGGGTGATCAGCGCCCGCTCGACCGCCGCGTCGGCGGCCAGCTCCAGCTGCCTGACCATCACGTCGTGGCCGGTCACGACCTGGTTGTGGACGACCACCTCCGGGTCGTGGAACCCGGTGTCGAGCAGCCAGTCCCGGAAGCTCCGGGCGGCGCGCGGCGCGACCGACCGGGACTCCAGCCCGAGCAGTACGACGTCAGTCAGGTCCTGATCGCTGCTGTCGACCAGCAGGAACCCGTAGTCCTGCCCGGCGAGCACAGCCCGCCCGCCGGGCCGCAGGACCCGGTACGCCTCGGCGAGCGTAGGCATCGGGTCCTCGAGCAGGTGGAACAGCCGGGCCGCCCGGTACCCGTCGACGGAGCCGTCGGCCAGCGGCAGCTCGTCGGAGCGTGCCACGTGAAACATCGCGCCCGGGATCCGGGCCTGCGCCACCGCGACGCAGGACGGGTCGCTGTCGATCCCGACCACCTTGACGCCGTCGGCGATCAGCTCGCCGGCCGCGTGCCCGCACCCGCACCCGACGTCGACCACCGTCTCGCCCGGCGCCACCCCGAGCAGCCGGTACGACGCCGCCCGCAGCTCCCCGGCCCCGGGCATCTGCTCGAGCCGGTCCAGAAACGTCTCGTCTGTCATGCGACCACGCTGCAACTTCAGGTGCACCTGAAGTCAAGCGGGTCAGTCCATCGACACCTTGTCGAAGATCGTCGTGGTGTACCGGACGTCGACGCCGACCTCGTCCCCGACCGCGGGCGGCGCGACCGACGACGGCAGGAACAGCATGCTGGCCTGCATGTGCGGCGGCTCGGCGAACCAGCGCTGCTTGCCCTCGATCGTGAACGGCGACAGCGCCATCCCGGCCGCGTCCAGGCTGCCCTTGGCGACGGCGATCGCCCGCTGGCGAACACTCGCCGCCGCGGTCGGTGCCTCCAGGCCGACGCCGTGCGCCGTACCGCCAGAGACGACCAGGATGTGGCCGTCACCGGTCACCCGGCGCTGCCGGTACCCGACGCGCTCGCCGCGGCGTACGGAGTGCACGTCGAGCACGGTCGCGCGGACCGTGAACGCGCCGCGGTCACCCAGCCACAGGCCGGTGCCCATCCGGAGCTTCACGTTGTCGCCGATGTCGGCGAGCTTCTGCGCCGGGACGTGCGACACCCACAACGGCCCGTTCCGGACGGCGCGCGCCTGCTTGCCGAGCTCGGCGGCCTCGCGGATGTTGGCCGACGTACCGCCGGCGCCCATCGGGAAGTGCAGCGACCAGCCCTCGAACTTGATCCGGTCGAGCGCGTTCAGCAGCATCGTGTGCCGCAGCTCGCGGGCGCCGATCCCGTGCCGGCGCATCGAGGTCTGCACCTCGATCAGCACCCGGCTGCCGGCCGGGATCGAGACCAGGTCGGCCAGCCGGCTGACCGTGTGGATCACGTTCTTGCCCTGCGGGACCTCCAGGAACGAACGCCACGGCGAGAGCACCACGACGTCGTCCTTGTAGTCCGGCGGGACCTCGGTGTAGGTGCCGACGGCGACCGTCTTCGCGCCGAGCGCCCGCGCCTCGGCCAGCAGCCGCGGGTTGCCCACGCCGTACCCGTTGCCCTTGGCCACCGGGATGATGTCGGCGTTCCACGTGGAACGGAGATGGTCGCGCCATCGATCGGAGTCGATGTGCAGGATCAGGGGCATGGTGTCAACGCCGTCTCATGTAGAGGTCGAATGCGGTGTAGAGCGCCTTGTTCAACGGCAGATCCCACTCACCGACGTACTCGACGGCCTCGCCGCCGGTGCCGACCTTGAACTGGATCAACCCGACGTGCGGGTCGTTCGGGTCCAAGGTGTCGGTGATGCCCCGTAGGTCGTACACGGTCGCGCCCGAGCTGAGCGCGTCCGACATCATCCGCCACTGGATCGCGTTCGATCCACGGACGTCCCGCTTGGCGGTCGAGCTGGCCCCGTAGGAGTACCAGGAGTGACCGCCGACCCGGACCCAGATCGTCGAGGCGACCAGGTCCCCCTCGTGGTAGGCGTTGTAGAGCCGGAAGTCGCAGACGTCGGCGGGCTGGTTGGCCATCGCCGCCTGCATCTTGACGAAGTACGGCAGCGGCCGCGGCGTGAAGTGGTCCCGCTCGGCGGTCTCGACGTACAGCTGGTGGAAGGCCTTCAGGTCCTCCGGCGTCCCGAGGGTGACCTCGACGCCGAGCTTGTCGGCCTTCTTGATGTTGCGCCGCCAGAGCTGGTTCATGCCCTTCAGCAGGTCCTCCTGGCTGCGGCCGCCGAGCGGCACCTGGAAGACGTACTGCGGCTGGCCGGCCGCGAAGCCCTCGCCGACCCGCGGCGCCTTCCAGCCGAGCGCGCGCAGCTGCGCGGCGACGGTCGCGCCGGACGGCTCGATCACGTCCGGGCGGACGTCGCCGAGCTTCGGCTGCTGACCGCCGGCGATCGCGTCCTTGATCGTCTTCGCGGTCCACCGCCGGGTCGGCACCGGCGGGCCCATCCGGAGCCCGAACGCGCCCATCTCCTGCGCGTGCGCGGCCAGCGGCTGCAGGTAGCGGCCGAGGTCGATCGCGTCCCAGTCGATCACCGGGCCCTCGGGCAGGTAGGCCAGGTAGCGCTTCACCTTCGGCATCTGGCGGTAGAGCACCAGTGCGGCGCCGACCAGCTCACCCGGGTTCGCCGGGTCGAACCAGCCGAGCGACTCGGCCTTCCACTCGCTCTTCACCGCCGCCCAGCCCGGGGTCTGCAGGAAGCTCGCCGACGGCTGGGCCGCCAGGTACGCCGCGTGCTCGTCGGCCGAGATGGTCCGGATGCTCAAGTCACTCACGGTCGGTCAGGTTACCGGGCGGGAGCGCAAGACCGTAGCCGACGGAGGAATCCGCCACTACTGACAGCGCTCCCACCCCTACGGAACTAACCGATGCGGATCAGTCGCGAGCCGTGCGCGGGCACGTCCTGGGCGGTCCAGCTGTCCCACGACCAGCCCAGGCTCTTCCGGGCCACCAGGTCCCGGACCGGGCGCAGGTGACCGGCGCCGACCGACTTGAAGTCGACCTTGATGTCGGCCGGCGTCGAGCCGAGGTTGTAGACCGCGACGTACGTCTTGCCGTGCACGACCTTCTTCCAGACCTGCAGGTCGCCGGCGGTGACGCGGGTCGGCAGCACCGCGGACTGGTCGAGGGCGATGACCTCGGGGTTGGTGAGGATCTCGACCGCCTGGTCGTCGATGTTCTGCAGGTCGCCGCCGACGTACAGGGGTGAGGAGGCCATCGACCAGAACGTGAACACGGACTGCCGCTCGACGTTGCTGATGCCGTCCTGCAGGCCGGTGCCGCTGTTGTTCACGATCGGCATCGAGTCGAGGTCACCGAGGTAGTTGGAGCGCAGGTGCGGCAGCCAGTTCGGCAGGTCCTCCCAGCGGTTGTCGACCGAGCTCTCCCAGGTCGCCGTGGTGTCGCAGTAGCACTCGACGTCGGTGTCGATCCGGACGCCGTTCACCGACGGCCGCAGCCCGTCGGCGGCCGCGATGTCCACCGGCCAGGCGCTGCCGCTCAGCCAGATCTTCCGGCCGGACTTGTCGATCGCCTTCGAGTACGCCGCCATCTCGGCGACGCTGGACGGCAGGATCCCGTCGATCTTCAGGAAGTCCACGCCCCAGGAGGCGAACTTCTTCACCACCGAGTCGATGTACTTCTGCGCGCACGGCTTGGTGTAGTCGATCATCCAGTTGTCGCCCCACTTGTTCGCCGTGGTCAGCGGCAGGACGGTGATCTGCTGGACGGTGCAGTTCGTGCCCGCGATCGGCACGTTCTGGTCGTAGATCTTCTTCTCGAGGCCGATCGCGCCGTAGATGCCGAGCTTGAGGCCCTTGCTGTGCACGTAGTCGGCGACCGGCTTGATGCCGTTCGGGAAGCGGACCGGGTCGGCGCTCGGGATGCCGTTCGCGTCGCTGTTGGCCTGCCAGTCGCCGCGGGTCTTGCTCCACTCGGCGTCGAGGTTGATGTAGCGGTAGCCGGCCGGCTTGAGCTTGGCCGCCATCGTGTCGGCGGTCTTCTTCACCCGGGCCTCGTCCATCCAGTCGCCGCCGTAGCCCGGCGCCTTGGTCGAACCGATGCTCCAGCTGCTCCAGCCCATGAACGGCTGTGGGTGCGGTGCCTTCGCCTCCGCCGGCGCCGTGACGGCGACGGCCAGCAGCGGGGCGATTGCTGCGCAAGTGACTACTTTTCGGAGGGTCATACAGCGAACCTATTGTCATTACTTAACTCTGGCAACAAATAGGGTTTCTGTCGGTGGCGAGTTCTAGCATCGCCGGATGCCGTCGCTGGGTGTGGATTTCCGTCGTCTCTGGCTCGCCTACACGGTGAGTGCCGCCGGGAGCGCGGTCGGGTTCGGCGCCTTGCCGCTGATCGCGGTGCTGGTGCTCGACGTGAGCACGTTCCAGGTCTCGTTGCTGGCCGCGCTGTCCGCGGTGGCGGGTGCGGCGCTGGCGCTGCCGATGGGTGACTTCATCGAGCAGCGGTACAAGCGGCCGGTGATGATCGCGGCGGACCTCGTCCGGTTCGCCGTCCTGCTCAGCGTTCCGGTGGCGGCGGCGCTCGGCCTGATGACGTACGCGCAGCTGTGCGTGGTCGGGATCCTGCACGCCGCGGCGCTGATCGCGTTCACCGCCGCCAGCGGCGCGCACCTCAAGGCGCTGGTCCCGGCCGAGCAGCTCGGCGCGGCCAACGCGCGGTTCGAGCAGACCGCGTGGATCACGCTCAGCGTCGGCCCGCCGGTCGGCGGCGCGCTGATCGGGCTGATCGGTGCGACGTTCACGCTGGCGCTCGACGCGGTCTCGTTCCTGCTGTCGGCGTTCGGGATCGGCCGGATCCGGCAGCCCGAGCCCGTACCGGTACGGCGTACTGAGAAGGCCGACATCACCGCGGGCTGGCGCTACATCTGGCGGCAGCGCGGGCTGCGGGTGCTGTTCATCAACTCGCAGCTCTTCGGCGGGCCGGTGATGATGACGTCGCCGTTGCTGTCGGTCTTCATGCTGCGCGACCTGGGGATGCCGCCGTGGCAGTACGGGCTGGTCTTCGGGCTGCCGTGCGCCGGCGGCGTGCTCGGTGCCTGGGTCGCGCCGCGGCTGACGAGCCGGCTGGGGCTGCACCGGATGCTGCTGCTGTTCGGCGTACTGCGGGCGCCGTGGGTGCTGCTGCTCCCGCTGGCGACGCCGGGAGTCGGTGGGTTGCTGGTGCTGATCGTGGCGGAAACGCTGATCATCACCGCGGCCGGTGCGTTCAACCCGTCGTTCGCGACGTACCGGATGCAGGTCACCGAGGACGGCTACATGGCGCGGGTCTTCACCGCGTGGTCGATCACCTCGCGGGCCGTGCAGCCGGCGTTCATGGCGGTCGGTGGCGTGCTTGCCGGGCTGATGGGGATCCGGGCGACGTTCCTGGTCGCGGGGATCTGCTGCCTGGCCAGCGCCTTCGTGCTGCCGTGGCGCAGCGCGGCGTACGCCGAGCCAGTACCGGAGGCGGCCTGAGCGTTGCGGTACGGTCCGGCGCATGGCGGATGCCGAACCGACGACCGACCGCACCAGCACGTTCTACTGGGTGTGCGCGGCGCTGTGCCTGGTGATCGCGCTGTTCCTGGCCGCTGACATCAGCAAGTCCAACAGCCAGTACGGCGCGGCCGCGTGGGCCGGTGCGGCGCTGGCCGCCGTACTGATGCTCGGGCTGACCGCCCTGTACGTCGCCTGCGCCACCGGCCGGCTGCAGCTGCGCCGCCCGGTGACCGGCACGCTGACGCTCTTCCACGTCTCGACGCTGTGCGTCGTGGCAGCAGTCGGCGCCGACATCCTCATCCCGGCGCGCGACACCGGCTCCCTGGCCCTGCTGCTGCCCTGGGGCATCACCTACTGGCTCTACAACCTCAAGCCGGCCGAACCCACCAGCTAGTTCAGGTGGGCCCGCAGGTAGTCCATGTCGGCCTTCTGCCCGTTGTCGGCGTTAGGCGTCTCGACCACCACCGGCGCCCCGGCGGCCTTCACCACCGCGACGATGTCGGCCGGGTCGATGTGCCCCTGCTCGAAGTTGCTGTGCCGGTCGGCGCCCGACCCGAACTCGTCGCGGGAGCCGTTCGCGTGCACGAGGTCGATCCGTCCGGTGATCGCGAGCACCTTCTCCACGATCGTCGGCAGCTCCTCGCCGGCCGCGTGGAAGTGGCAGGTGTCCAGGCAGAACCCGACGTTCTCCAGCCGGTCGTTGCCCGACGCCTGGACCGCCTCCCAGAGCCGCTCGATCCGCTCCAGCTGGCGCGCCATCGCGTTCTCGCCGCCCGCGGTGTTCTCGATCAGCAGCGGCACCGGCAGCTCGGCCCGCTCGATGCACTTGCGCCAGTTGTCGAAGCCGGCCTCCGGGTCGTCCTCGTCGCCGACGTGCCCACCGTGCACGATCACGCCCTTGACGCCGATCTCGGCCGACTTGTCCAGCGTCTGCTGCAGCAGCTTGCGGCTCGGGATCCGGATCCGGTTGTTCGTGTTCGCCACGTTCAGCCGGTACGGCGCATGCACGTACAGCGCGACGCCGGCGGCCTCGGCGCGCTCCTTCAGCGCTTCCTCGCCGTCGGCGTAGGCCAGCTTCGGCGCCTTGTAGTCCTGGGGGTTGCCCAGGAAGAACTGCACCAGGTCGGCTCCCCGGTCGGCCGCCTCGGCCAGCGGGTCTTCCTGATCGACGTGCGCCCCAAGCTGAAAACTCATGAACCCACCCTAGAACCACCCACCGACAGCCCGCCGCCGAGGCCGGACGGTGACGGAGTGCTGACCCGGAGTTGTCAACAGGCCCCCGGAGGTGGTCAGGAGACGGTCCGGCCGCTGGTATTCTTCTGGTGTGGCCCGGTCCAGCGACCGGGCTGCTTGCTTGGTTTCGGCGGCAATTGCCGGAGCCGGGTGTTCGCATCGCCCTCCTGCCACGGAGAGACCGTGGCCGCCAAGTCCGAAGGAGGTGGAGTTCGCGCATGCGTCGTTACGAAGTCATGGTGATCCTCGACCCGGAGCTCGAAGAGCGCACCGTTGAGCCGTCGCTCGACACGTACCTGAACATCGTCCGCAAGGAAGGTGGAACGGTCGAGAAGCTCGACATCTGGGGTCGTCGCAAGCTCGCCTACGACGTCAAGAAGAAGGCCGAAGGCATCTACGCCGTCATCGACCTGACCGCCGAGCCGGCTGTGGTGAAGGAGCTCGACCGTCAGCTCACGCTGAACGAGTCGATCCTGCGCACCAAGGTCATCCGGCCGGACCAGCACTGAACCCTGGGGTCGTCAGCAGCATCGGTACTGTCGGCGCCAGCCGCTACTGATAGCTGTGGACACAGACACACCCGAATGCAGGAGGAACGGTAATGGCAGGCGAAACCGTCGTCACACTGGTCGGCAATCTTGTCGACGACCCCGAACTGCGGTTCACCCCGTCCGGTGCCGCCGTCGCGAACTTCCGGATCGCGTCGACCCCACGGACGTACGACCGGCAGTCCGGTGAGTGGAAGGACGGCGAGTCGCTGTTCCTGAGCTGCTCCGTCTGGCGGCAGGCTGCCGAGAACGTGGCCGAGTCGCTGCAGCGCGGGATGCGCGTGATCGTGCAGGGCCGGCTCAAGTCGCGTTCGTACGACGACCGTGAGGGCAACAAGCGCACGGTCTTCGAGATCGACGTCGACGAGGTCGGTCCGAGCCTGCGCAGCGCCACCGCCAAGGTCACCCGGGCCTCGCGCTCGGGCGGCGAGGGCGGCGGCGGCAACTTCGGTGGTGGCGGCAACTCCGGGGGAGGGTTCGGCGGTGGCGGCAACCAGGCCCCGCAGAACGACCCCTGGGCGTCCCCGCAGGGTGGAGGCGGCGGCGGTCAGTCGCCGGCTCCGCAGAACGACCCCTGGGCGAGCCAGGGCGGCGGTTCCATGGAGGAGCCCCCGTTCTGATCCGTCGCAGGATCTCACTGTCACTCTGACCATTCCGGCACCCGTGCCGGGCTCTGCTAGGAGGAGAGCACCACAATGGCCAAAATCATCCGGAAGCCGAAGAAGAAGGTCTGCGGCTTCTGCAAGGACAAGGCGACGTACGTCGACTACAAGGACACCGCGCTGCTGCGCAAGTTCATCTCGGACCGCGGCAAGATCCGCGCCCGCCGGGTGACCGGGAACTGCGTGCAGCACCAGCGCGACGTCGCCACCGCCATCAAGAACGCTCGTGAGGTGGCCCTGCTGCCGTACACGAGCACGGCTCGCTGAGGGAGGTCCGAACCATGAAGCTCATCCTTGCGCAGGAGGTCGAGGGCCTCGGTAACCCCGGCGACATCGTCGAGGTGAAGGACGGCTACGGCCGCAACTACCTGGTTCCGCGTGGGCTGGCCATCGGCTGGACCCGCGGCGCCGAGAAGCAGATCCAGTCGATCAAGCGGGCGCGCGACGCCCGGGCGATCCAGGGCAAGGAGCACGCGAGCGAGGTCAAGAACCAGCTCGAGCAGCTCGGCGTCACGCTGGACGTGAAGGCCGGCGAGACCGGTCGCCTGTTCGGCTCGGTCACCCCGGCCGACGTCGCCGGTGCGATCAAGTCCGCCGGTGGCCCGCTGGTCGAGAAGCGCGCGATCACGATCGGCTCGCCGATCAAGACCACGGGCAAGCACCAGGTCTCGATCCAGCTGCACCCCGACGTGGCCGCCACGGTCCGCCTCGAGGTCGTCGCGGTCTGACGCTCCACCTGTAGTACTGACAAGGCCCGGACTCCTCAGGGAGTCCGGGCCCTGTGTCATGTCATTCCTTCTTCGCCGTCGGCCAGCTCGCCGGGCGCGGGTCGCTGCCCTGTGCGTTCGCGGGTTTCTTCACCGTCGGCAGACTCACCGGCCGCGGGTCCGACGAGTTGATCGACCCACTCGGCTTGTCGACGGTCGGCCAGCTGCTCGGCCGCGGCTCGTCCTCCAACCCGGCCGCTCCGGCCGACACAGGTGCCAGCACCAGAAGCACCGACGCGCCGACCAGCGCCCAGCGTCCGGCCTTCACTTCTTGTCCAAGGCGTACAGAACGGTGCCGTGGACAACGATCGCGCGGTTGCCCGCGATCCCCCACGGCCGCGCCGCGTTCTTCGGCAGCTCGGTCAGCTTCCCGCCACCGGGCACGATCGACGACAGCTTCCCGCCCGAGTTCGCGTAGATCGTCGTACCGGTGACCGACAACGGGTCGAAATCTTCGCGAAGAGTCGTCTTCCGCCCGATGAAGTCGATGATGCACTCGCCGTACGCCGCGACCTTGCCGCTCGGGTCCGGCACCCACTTCCAGCTCGACACCCGGCGCGGATCCACCGCCTGGCAGGCTGCCGCGACCGACCCGTCGGCGGTCGAGCTCACCGTCGGGATCACCGCGTCCGGATTCTTCGTGTTCCAGATGACCAGCGCGCGCCCCGGGCTCGCCATCGCGATGTGGTTGATTCCCGTCGCGCCCGCCGGCGGCTTCAAGGTCAGTTGCTGCAGGTCTTTCCCGGTCTGGCTCCAGTAGAGCGGCCCGGCGTACCGCGCGATCAGCGCCTTGTCGCCCTCGGCCAGCAGTACGGTCGAGAAGCGCGGCTGGTTCTCCACCGTGTGCAGTTCGCCGTTGCTGACGACGCTCGCGCTGGTGTCCCCGAACGTGATCAGCGGCGACGTCCCGAAGAACTGCACGTCGGCGCCGTCCGGCAGCTCGATCGACGTCGGCTCGACGCCGTCGCCGGGGTAGTAGCGCAGCTCCTTCGGCGTCGCGATCGCGAGCACCGGCTTGGAGTCGATGGTGGTGTAGACCGGATCGCTCGCGTTCTTCGGGAGCTCGTCCTGGTAGAGCACCTTCCCGTTGCTGTCCAGGACGACGAGCTTCTGCTCCTCGGTCAGCACGGCGACCTCGCTGCCGTCCGGCGACACCACGGGCGCGGACCCGTCGGCGATGTCGACCGTCCAGCTCGCGTTGCCGGTCCACCCGGGAGGCGCCGGCCGCCCGATGAACTGGTCCGGCACGATCCGCGGCAACGGCAGCTCGGGCAGCATCTTCACCGCCGACGGCTTCGGCTTGGCGGGGGTGCGCCCGACCAGCAGGTACGCCGTCGTCCCACCGACCAGTACGACGGCCAGCCCGGCCGCGGCGACGATCGGCCAGATCGGCTTGCGTTTCGGGGCCACCTCGATCGCGTCGACCTGGCCGTCGGGGTGGATCACCAGCGGCCACGACGACCCGTCGGAGTCGATCGCGGTCGCCTTCACCGGGCGGCCGAGCTGCCCGGCCCGCTCGGCGATCAGCGCGATCGCGGCCTGCCGCGGGTCGTGGTGGTTGACCGGGTGGCTGCGCCCGGCGATCTTCACCTCGGCGTTGTGGTCGTCGTACAGCCGAATCGTGACCTTCGGCCAGGACGGGATGCCCTTGTCAGCCACGGTCACCACTCATCCAGGCCACGGAACTCCCTCGATCGTCGGCTTCACGGGGTCTCGTTCTAGCATGGCGACCGCCTGCAACACCTACCGAACACATGCTGCCGCCCAGGCATGCCAAGCCCCGAGCCGGCAGGCTCGGCTGACCCCGACAAGGGGGTAGAAACATCCTCGCCTGTGGATGGGTCACGCCCGTGTACCCCGTTAGCGAGACAATACTGTGGGCGACAGCCCGTGACACGCCGCGAGAGGAGGGGTCATGACGCAACCGCAGCACAACCCGTGGACGACGCAGCAGCCGCTGCCACCCGGGCCGCAGCAGTCCGCGGCCGGCCCCGGCCCCGAGGCGGGTCCACGGGGGCCGTCGGCGCCGCAGCACGGCGTACCGGCGCCTGCTGAGGACCAGCGGCTGCCCAAGTTCGCGATCCCCGCGGCCGACACCCTGTGGTGGGTCGGCGTGCACGGCGGGGCGGGCGAGTCGACGATGTCGCAGCTGCTGCCCGGTACGCGCGCGGCCGGGCACCGCTGGCCGATCCCGCCGCCACCGGTGCCGACTCCCGTCGTCCTGGTCGCGCGCACGCACGGGTCGGGTTTGCGGGCCGCGCAGCGCGCGGCGATCGAATGGGCTTCCGGGGTGGTCCAGGGTGTCGCCGTGCTGGGGCTGGTGCTGATCGCGGACGCTCCCGGCCGGCTGCCGCGGGTGCTCGACGACTTCGCCGACATCGTCGGCGGCGGTGTTCCCCGAGTGTGGGACATCCCCTGGATCGAGGAGTGGCGAAGGGGGGAGGATCCCACGCCGGACAACACCCCTGACGAGGTTTTCGAAGTTCTCGAATCCATCTACGCTCTTCGCGCGTCAAATCCAGCGGACTACCCCGCCCCGTACTGAAAGGCTCTGTTCATGTTGGCAAAGACCATCCACCTGCTCGTCCCGCTCGTCGAAGACCTGCCCGACGACGTCACCGACAAGGTCGACACGGTGGTCAGCTGGGTGACGACGATCGCGATCGCGGTCTGCGTCCTCGGTGTCATCGTCGCCGGCGCCATGATGGCGATCGGCCAGCGCCGTGGTGAGGGCGGCGAGCACGCGGCCCGGCTCGGCTGGGTCCTCGCGGGCTGCATCGTGATCGGTACGGCCTCGGCGCTGGTCAACACCATCGTCGGATGACGACCCCGCCGCGCACCGCCCTGCACGGTTCGTCCAGGGGCTGATCCACGATGGCCTGGTTCAGTGGACGCGACTCTTCCGGTTCCGGAGACGACGGCAACGACGCCTCGGTCTGGGAGAGTCGCGGCTTCGTCGCGTCGGCGATCGTCATCGGGGCGGTCGTCGTGTGTCTCGTCGTCTGGCTGGTCGCGGGCGGCGCCCGGTCCGGTACGCCGGACAGCCGGCAGAGCCCGTCGGTCACGCCCACCCAGGTGGGGCCGACCGACGACTCGTCCGACGACCCCACCGAACCACCGGCCACCCCCGACCCGCCCAGCTCGACACCGTCGGTGCCCGCCACCCCGAACGGTACCGGGGGCTGCCGCGCGAAGAACCCGCCGCAGCGGATCCCGCGCGAGGCGCCGGGAGCGGTCAGCTGGCAGTTCGAGACGAACATGCTGATTCCCCTGCAGGCGCAGGGCGGACCGGCTGTGCAGGACGCCAAGGGGCTGCGCTCCTGCTTCGCGCACTCGCCGACCGGCGCCGTACTGGCCGCGATGGTGACGCTCGGCCAGATCCGCAACCCGCAGCTCACCGAGGCCGTCCTGCGGACCCGGATCGCGCCCGGTGACGGGCGGACCCTGGCGCTGAAGGCGGTCCGCACCTCCCCGACCCCGCGCAACACCGGGCAGACCTCCCAGTTCACCGGCTTCAAGGTGATCGACTACCTGCCGAACCGGACGATCATCTCGATCGCGGTCCGGCTGGACAGCCAGAAGGTGGCCGGCCTGCCGGTCACGCTGCTCTGGCAGGACAACGACTGGAAGCTGGTCCTGCAGCCGGACGGCAGTTTCAACGGCGCGGTCGCGCCGGACGTCCTGCAGTCGCTCGAGGGTTACGTCCGGTTCGGGGGCGCCTGATGATCTCGCTGGGCTGTTCCTGGGCGCCGTGGGACTGGGGCGACTGCATCTCGGAGAAGCTGGGCGACGCGCTGGAGTGGGCGATCGGCAGCCTGTTCGACCTGATCTTCGACGCGATCAAGGCGGTGGTGATCAAGGCCGTCGAGATGGTGATGGAGGCGGTCGGCACGCTCTGGATCGACATCGACACCCCGCAGTTCGGCAACAACAGCGCGGTCGCCTTCGTCCAGGAGCGGACGCTGTGGCTGCTGGTGCTGGCGGCAACGATCGCGATGATCGTCGGCGGCGTCCGGATGGCCCTCGCGCAGCGCGGCGAGGCGGTCCGCGACATCGTCAAGAGCCTGCTCACGATGGTGATCGTCTCGGCCGGCGCGGTGGCCTTCGCCAGTGCGCTGATCCAGGTCGCGGACAGCTTCTCGGAGTGGATCGTCGACGCGGCGATCAAGGCCGGTCCGCCGCCGGAGCCGATCCCGGGCAAGCCGACGCCGGAGGTGTCGACGTTCGCCACCCGGATCGGCGAGATCCTGGTGAACCCGCTGAAGACCGAGGGCGTCGGGCTGATGCTGGTGATCGTGATGGGCATCCTGATGGTGGTCACCTCGATCATCCAGCTGGCCCTGATGGTGATCCGGTACGGGATGCTGATCCTGCTGGTCGGGATCCTGCCGCTGACCGCGGCGGCGACCAACACCGAGGTCGGGATGATGTGGTTCAAGCGGTCGGTCTCGTGGCTGGCCGGGTTCATCCTCTACAAACCGATAGCGGCGATCATCTACGCGGCCGCGATCACGCTGATCGGTACGCCGCAAGGCGCGACGGACGAGACGCTGGCCGTGATCACCGGCGTCGCCATGATGATGCTCGCCGTCGTCGCCCTGCCGGCCATCCTGCGTTTCGTCTCGCCGAAGACCGGAGGCTGACGTGCTGGCACTCCTGTGCGACGACGGCTGGGACGCCTGTATCCGGGACTTCCTGCTGGATGCCCTCACCCCCGCAGTCGAGGCGTTGATTAAGTTGATCTTCGATCCGATTCTCAGTGAGCTGGCCGAGGCCGTCGGCAGTGTGATGGGGACCATCGGGACCTTCTGGGTCTTCATCGAGACGCCCGCCGTCGGTGACACGCAGGGACGGCCGGACAGCGCGACGGTCGGCTGGCTGTGGGAGCACACCGCCTGGCTGGCGATCTTCGCGGCGATCATCGGCGTGATCGTCGGCGGCGCCCAGATGGCCTGGTCGCACCGCGGCGACGCCGCCCGTGACGTCCTCAAGTCCCTGTTCACGCTGGCGGTCGCCTCCACCCTCGCGATCGGCCTCGCGCAGCTGCTGATCAGCATCGGCGACACCTTCTCCAAGTGCATCGTCTCCACCGCGCTGAACACCGACGCGACCACCGGGTGGACCTGCACGATCGGCGCGGGCAGCCAGCAGGCGTTCGGCGACGCGATGATCGTGCTGTTCGGGCTGTCGGTCGCCCAGGGCGGTCTGCTCGGTCCGGGGCTGATGATCGCGATCGCGATCCTGACGCTGCTGGCCTCGGTGATCCAGGTCGTGCTGATGGTGGTCCGGTACGCGATGCTGATCCTGCTGCTCGGCGTACTGCCGGTCGCGGCGGCCGCGACCAACACCGAGATGGGCCGGAACTGGTTCAAGCGGATCCTCGGCTGGCTGGTCGCCTTCATCCTGTACAAACCGGTCGCGGCGCTGGTTTACGCGACCGCGATCAAGCTGACCGGGGCCGCCTTCGAGGAGGGCGAGCGCAACGGCCCGCTGGCGTTCACGGCACAGGACCCGGGGACCGCGATCATGAACATGATCACCGGCGTGACGATGCTGGTGCTCGCGCTGTTCGCGATGCCGGCGCTGATGCGGTTCGTGGCGCCGATGGTCGCCGCGACCGCCGGTGCCGCGGGGGCCGGTGGCCTGGCGGCCAAGATGGTCGGCGCCGACAAGCTCGCGGACGGCGCCAGCAAGAGCACCTCGAGCGAGAGCGACGGCCCGTCCGGCTCCCGCAACGTCGGGCGCTCCAGCAGCAGCAACTCCTCCCCGCCGAGTTCCGGCCCGCGCGGCTCGCAGAACTCCGGCCAAGCCAGCGGCAGTAGCGGCGGCGGTGGTGGTGGCGGTGGAGGAGGCGGCGGCGGTGGAGGCGGCGGCGCTGGTGGTGGCGCAGGCGGTGGCGCCGGAGGCGGCGCAGGCGCAGGCGCAGGTGCCGGAGCCGGCGGTGGTGCCGGTGCTGGTGCCGGCGCAGGAGCAGCAGGCGGTGGCGCAGCGGCCGGTGGTGCCGCAGGCGGTGCGGCGGCCGGCGGTGCGGCAGCCGGTGCGGGTGCGGCGGCCGGCCCGGTCGGCATCGCGGTGGTGGCCACCGCGGCGGTCGTCAAGAAGGGCATCGACACCGCCAAGGACGTGAGCAGCGAGGCAATCGGCGACGACAGCGCGATGGATGAGGGACCAAGTGGCAGCGGCTGACAGCGTACGAACGGCGCCCAGGACATACGGCAACTGGCGCGCGCCCGCCTCCGCGGGCATCGCCGGGATGGGCACTCTCGGCACCGCGATCATGATGTTCGGCCTGGTGATCACGATGATCGCCACCCTGGCCAGCGGGATCGGCGGTGCGCTGGTGTCGCTGCTGATCGTCGGTACGGCGCTGCTGCTGCTGATGACCAAGGACAAGCACGGGCACTCCGCCCTGCAGAGGCTCTCGACCCGAATTGGATGGCAGCGAGCGAAGATGGCCAGGCACAACGTCTACCGATCCGGACCCCTCGGCCGTACGGCGTGGGGCAAGTTCCAGCTCCCCGGTCTCGCCGCGGCCTCCCAGCTCAGCGAGTACCAGGACTCCTACGGCCGGCCGTTCGCGCTGCTGTTCTACCCGAGCACCCGGCACTTCACCGTGGTGATCAACGCCGAGCCCGACGGCGCCTCGCTGGTCGACGAGGACCAGGTCGACGTCTGGGTGGCGCACTGGGGGCAGTGGCTGGCCTCGCTCGGGCACGAGCCGGGCATCGTCGCCGCCTCGGTCACAGTCGAGACCGCGCCCGACACCGGGATCCGGTTGCGCCGTGAGGTCTCGCAGAACATGCAGGACGGTACGCCGGCGATCGCCCGCGCGATGCTCGCCGAGGTGATCCAGACCTACCCGGAGGGTTCGGCGCTGGTGTCGGCCCGGGTGGCGCTGACCTTCAAGGGCACCGACCGGAACGGGAAGCGGCGCAAGGAGGACGACATGGGCCGCGAGCTCGCGTCCCGGTTGCCGGCCCTGACCCAGAGCCTGAACTCGACCGGCGCGGGCGCGGCCCGGCCGGTCACCGCGCAGGAGCTGTGCGAGACGATCCGGATCGCCTACGACCCAGCGGCCGCCGTACTGATCGACGAGGCGCGCGGGCAGGGCATCGCGCCGGAGCTGCAGTGGACCGACGTCGGCCCGGCCGGTGCGCAGTCGTTCTGGGACAAGTACCGGCACGACAGCGCCTGGTCGATCACCTGGCAGATGACGCAGGCGCCGCGCGGTGAGGTGTTCTCCTCGGTGCTGTCCCAGCTGGTCGGGCCGCACCCGGACATCGACCGCAAGCGGGTCACCCTGCTCTACCGGCCGCTGGACGCCGCGACCGCGGCCCGGATGGTCGAGGCCGACAAGCGCAACGCGTCCTTCCGCGCGACCGCGTCCTCGCGGCCGTCGGCGCGTTCGATGGCCGAGGCCCGGGCTGCCGACCGGACGGCGCAGGAGGAGGCCCGCGGCGCCGGCCTGGTGAACTTCGGCATGGTCGTGACCGGCACGGTGATGACCGCCGAGCAGCTGCCGGACATGGTCGCCGCGATCGACAACCTCGGCGCCACCGCCCGGGTGCTGCTGCGTCCGGCGTACGGGTCGCAGGACTCCGCGTTCGTCGCCGGGCTGCCGCTCGGTGTCGTGATGCAGAGCCACCTGTCGGTGCCGGCGGGTCTGCGGGAAGCGCTGTGAGCCGACGGGAGAGCTCGTGAGCAAGAAGCCGAAGAAGCCGGTCGACCCGAGCCGCGGCGGCCGCCGCCCGATGCCGCGCGGCTGGCCGGGGATGGGCGGCGGCTACTCGACGTACCTGCAGGCCCCGGCGGAGTGGCGCGGGACCACCGTGCAGGTCTGCGGGATGTGGCCGTTCGCGGCCGGCACCGGCAGCCCGATGGTCGGGGTGCCGATCGGCCGCAACATCATCTCCGGCGCGACCATGTGCTGCGACCCGATCAGCTGGTTCATGCGGGCCAAGCTGATCTCGAACCCGTCGATGTTCGTGCTCGGCAAACCCGGTCTGGGCAAGTCCACGATCACCCGCCGGATGGCGCTCGGCCTGGCCGGGTACGGCGTGATGCCGCTGGTGCTCGGCGACCTGAAACCCGACTACAAGGACCTGATCGAGGCGCTCGGTGGCCAGGTCATCCAGCTCGGCCGCGGCCGCGGCCACTTGAACGTGCTCGACCCGGGCGAGTCCCGGCAGGCCGCGCTGCGGCTGACCGGCTCGGCCCGGCAGGCGATCGAGGCCGACGCGCACGGCCGCCGGCAGACGATGGTCTCGGCGCTGATCTCGATCATGCGGTCGGCCCCGCCGACCGACCGCGAGGAGACCATCATCGACGAGGCCCTCAAGGTGCTCGACGAGCGCCACGAGGGCACGCCGGTGCTGCGCGACCTGCTCAAGGTCGTCCAGGACGCGCCGGACCGGGTCCGCAACGTCACCCTCGACCGCGGCAGCCTGGACCGGTACCGGCAGATCACCGAGGGCCTGGAGGCGTCGCTGATCGGTCTGGTCGGCGGCGGCCGGCTCGGCGAGATCTTCTCCGAGCAGACCGACCACCCGATGAAGCTGGACCGGCCGGTGGTCTTCGACGTCTCCAACATCGACGACTCCGAGACGAACCTGCAGGCCGCCGTCCTGCTGGCCTGCTGGTCGTACGGGTTCGGCGCGGTCGCCGTCTCGCAGGCGCTGGCCGACGCCGGCCTCGAGCCGCGGCGGCACTACTTCGTCATCCTCGACGAGCTCTGGCGGGTACTGCGGGCCGGCCGCGGCCTGGTCGACCGGGTCGACGCCCTGACCCGGCTGAACCGGCAGCGCGGTGTCGGGATGGCGATGATCTCGCACACCATGTCCGACCTGCTGGCGCTCGAGCACGCCGAGGACCGGATGAAGGCCAAGGGCTTCGTCGAGCGCTCCGGCATGGTGATCTGCGGCGGGTTGCCGCGGGCCGAGATGCAGAACCTCACCGAGGTGGTGCCGATGTCGGAGGAGGAGCAGAACATGCTCATCGGCTGGCAGGACCCGCCCGCGTGGGACCCGGCCACCGGCGAGGAGGCGGCACCGCCCGGACGAGGCAACTTCCTGGTCAAGGTCGGTGGCCGCCCGGGCATCCCGGTGCACGTCGGGCTGACCTCGGTCGAGCGCGAGATCAACGACACCAACAAGCTCTGGAAGACCGGCGCCGACGGCCGCCCGCTCAAGGTGGAGATCGCCGACGACGGGACCGAGGAGGTGGTGGCCGAGTACACCTTCGACGACCCGGCCCAGCTGCCTCCGCCCGACCCCACCACCCGGGTGGTCGCCCGAAGCGGAGTTGACGACTGATGGCACAGGGACGCAAGAGCACCGGCGGCGCCGCGATCTCGCCCGAGGCGATCGCGCTGTTCGCCGTGATCGGACTGGTCGCGCTGGTCTCGGTCGGGACCTGGGTCGCGGCCTCGCTCGGGGCCGCGATCAGCGGCGACAAGAAGCCGGGCGGGAACCCGCTGTCGGTGCCGATCGACCTGATCTCCGGCGACTACGAGTGGCCGGGCGCGGCCACCGTCGTACTGGTCGCCGAGATCGTCGTCGTGGCGGCGCTCGGCGCCGGCCTGTTCATGCTGCTGCGCAACCGGAGCGGCAGCAAGTCGCGGGTCGACCGGCACGCGCAGCTGATGTCGAACCGCAAGGACCTGCGCAAGATCCTCCGCGAGGGCGCGCAGGAGACCGCGAACCGGCTCGGTGCCGGGCACGCCGGTCCGGGCGTCTTCATCGGCCGCACGGTGCGCGACGACCTCGAGCTGTTCGGCTCCTGGGAAGACATGCACATCGACATCTGGGGCCCGCGCACCGGTAAGACCACCACCCGCGCCGTACCGGCGATCCTGGACGCGCCGGGTGCGGTGATCGCGACCTCGAACAAGCGCGACATCGTCGACTCCAGCCGCGGGCCGCGCAGCGCCAAGGGGCAGGTCTGGGTGTTCGACCCGCAGGGCGTCGCGGACGAGGAGCCCACCTGGTGGTGGAACCCGCTGAGCTACGTCACCGACGAGGTGAAGGCCCGGCAGTTCGCCGACCACATCGTCAACAGCCAGCGCCAGGAAGGCGCCCGCTCCGACGCCTACTTCGACACCGTGGCCGCCGACCTGCTGGCCGGGCTGCTGCTCGCGGCCGCGCTGGCCAAGCGGCCGATCAACCAGGTCTACCTGTGGCTCGCCGACCAGCTCAACGACGAGCCCGCCCGCATCCTCGACAACACTCCCGGTTACGAGCTGCCCGCGCAGCAGATGGCCAGCCTCTACAGCCTTCCGGACAAGCAGCGCGCCGGCGTCTTCGGTACGGCGCAGCCGAACGTGCAGTTCCTGCTGAACCGCAAGGTCGCCAAGTGGGTGAACCCGAACGGCCCGAGCGACAACCGGCCGCAGTTCGACCCGCACGAGTTCGTCCGCAGCAGCGGCACCCTGTACAGCCTGTCCAAGGAAGGCACCGGTACGGCCGGCCCGCTGGTCGCCGGCCTCACCGTCGCGATCGTCGAGGCGGCCGAGGAGTACGCCAAGACCTGCCCGATGGGCCGGCTGCCCACGCCGCTGGTCGGCGTACTGGACGAGGCGGCGAACGTCTGCCGCTGGAAGGACCTGCCCGACCTCTACAGCCACTTCGGCTCCCGCGGCATCGTGCTGATGACGATCCTGCAGTCCTGGGCCCAGGGCGTGGAGTGCTGGGGCGAGCACGGCATCGAGAAGCTCTGGTCCTCGGCCAACATCCGCGTCTACGGCGGCGGTGTCTCGGACTCGAACTTCCTGGAGCGGCTCAGCAAGCTGATCGGCGAGTACGACATCAACTCGAACACGGTCTCCTACGAGGGCGGCAAGCGCTCGCACAGCAGCCAGGTGCAGCGGCACGCGATCATGGAGGTCTCCGACCTGACCTCGATGCCGCCCGGCCGCGCGGTCGTCTTCGCCTCCGGGACGCCGGCCACGATGATCAAGACGATCCCGTGGATGGCCCGGCCGGACGCCGCCTCGGTGCGGGCGTCGCTGGCCCAGTTCGACCCGGGCGCGGCCTCGACCGCGGGCCCGGCCGGCGGCGCGTCGAACCCGTGGATCGCGGCCGGCCAGAAGGCCAAGCACAACCCGCTCGGCCCGGCCCAGGCGACCTGGCCGGCGACGCCGGACAACCAGCCCGCCGTACCGCCGCAGGGGCAGCAGCAGCCGCAGCAGCAGTGGGGTCAGGCGCAGTGGAGCCCGCCGAACCCGAACGACCGGCGCGGGTGACAATGTGGAGTGCACCAAGGCGGTGTGACCGGCGTGGTCGCACCGTCCGGCCGGACGGCAGCCCAGGAGGAGAGCCATGGACGACGACGTGATGGAGCTGTACTACCCGCACGTCGCGGCCTTCGTGGAGGACCGCCTGGTCTACCTGTACGCGCGCCGGCTCGGGCAGACCTTCGTCTGGTGCCCGGAGTGGTTCCGGCACGCCGAGGCGCTCAGCCGGCTGGACTCGATCTGGCGGGCCTGGGAGCACCTGCGGCTCGACCCGGCGACCGGGATGTCGGTCTGGTGGCGCGACCACGCCGACCCGCACATGCACGTGCTGCTCAACCCCGACGGCCCGTTCGCGGGCTGCCGCGGCGCGCACAGCGAGTACACCGCGCGCCCGCTGGCCACCGTGCCGCCGCCCGAGGGCCTGTTCTACGACCAGCGCGAACCCAGCATCTGATCCAGCAGCCGGCAGGCTCTGGGAGAATAGAGACATGGTTATGGAATCCGCACGTCCGGTGTCGCTGACCGGGATCAAGCCGACCGGCGACCCGCATCTCGGCAACCTGATCGGCGCGATCCGGCCGGCGCTGCAGCTGGCCGACTCCTACGACGCGATGTACTTCATCGCCGACTACCACGCGCTGACCGTGCTCCGGGACGCCGAGCAGCTGCGGCACTACACGCGCTCGGTGGCGGCCACCTGGATCGCGGCCGGTCTCGACACCGACCGGATCACGATGTACCGGCAGTCCGACGTACCGGAGACGTTCGAGCTGCACTGGGTGCTGTCGACGGTGGCGGCCAAGGGCCTGATGAACCGGGCGCACGCGTACAAGGCGGCCCGGGACAAGAACCAGGAGGCCGGCAAGACCGACCTCGACGCGGGCGTCAACATGGGCCTGTACAACTACCCGGTGCTGATGGCGGCCGACATCCTGCTGATGGACTCCGACGTGGTCCCGGTCGGCAAGGACCAGTCCCAGCACGTCGAGTACGCCGCCGACATCGCCGGCACCTTCAACCACCTCTTCGGTGAGGACAAGCTGAAGGTCCCGCGGCTGGTGCTGCCCGAGGACGACGCGGCCAAGACCCTGCCGGGCATCGACGGCCGCAAGATGAGCAAGAGCTACGGCAACACGCTCCCGCTGTTCGCGCCGGAGAACCAGCTGAAGAAGCTGGTCCGCAAGATCGCCACCGACAGCACCCCGGTCGAGGACCCGAAGGACCCGGACAGCTCGTCGGCGTTCCTGATCTACGAGCAGTTCGCGACGCCGGAGCAGCTGGCCGACACCCGCAAGCGGCTCGAGGCCGGCGGGATGGGCTGGGGCGACCTGAAGAACGAGCTGTTCGAGGTGATCAACACCCAGATCGGCCCGCTCCGCGCCCGGTACGACGCGCTGATGGCGCCGGGCTCCGACTTGGACGACCTGCTCGAGGCCGGGGCCGTCCGGGCCCGGGCCCGCGCGCGTGTTGTGCTCGACCGGGTCCGGGACGCGGTCGGTATCTCGCAGTAGCTGTGTGGCCGGCGCGGTCAGCGGACCGCGCCGGTGACCAGCCAGGCGTCACGGCGTTCGCGGGTGACCAGCGTCAGCAGACGGAGCAGCATGAACCCGCCGAACGCCCACCACAGCGCCACGACGCCGCCGTCGAACCAGATCACGCTGAGCGCCAGCGGGACGTAGAGCACGAGCGCGATCACACCGGCGACCGCCAGGTACGGCCCGTCGCCCGCGCCGATCAGTACGCCGTCCAGCACGAACACCACGCCGTTCACCGGCTGCCAGAGCGCGGCGACCAGCAGCACCGCCGACAGCGAGTGCCGGACGGCCGGGTCCTCGGTGAACCAGGGCACGTAGATCGTGTGCAGGCCCCACAACGCGAGGCCGCCGACGAGCCCTGACCACAGTCCCCACCACATCATCCGGCGGGTGATCGCGCGGGTGCCCTCGACGTCGCCCGCGCCCAGCGAGCGGCCGGTGAGCGCCTGCGCGGCGATCGCGATCGCGTCCAGGGCGAGCGCGAGGAACGACCAGAGCGTGAACGCGACCTGGTGCGCGGCGACGGACGTCGTACCGAGGGAGGTGGCGACGAAGGTGGCCAGGATGATCGCGACCCGCAGCGTCAGCGTGCGGACGACCAGCGGTACGCCGGAGTGCGCCGAGGCGCGGATACCGGGGAAGTCCGGGCGCAGCTTGGCGCCGTCGCGGCGGGCGCCGCGCACGACCACCACGACCAGCGCGACTCCGGCGGCGGTCTGCGCGAGCGCCGTACCGAGGGCGGAGCCGGCGATGTCCAGGTCGAGGCCGTAGACCAGGACCAGGTTGAGCACGATGTTCAGCAGGTTGGCGGTGATCGCGACGATCATCGGCGTCTTGGTGTCCTGCAGCCCACGTAGTACGCCGGTGGCCGCGAGCAGCAGCAGCATCGACGGGATGCCGAGGCAGCTGATCCGCAGGTAGATCACCGCGTGGTCGGCGACGTCCGGCGACGGGTTGAACGCCCCGATCGCGGACGGCGCGAGCAGGAGGCCGAGGGCGGCCAGTACGACGCCGAGCAGCAGCGCGAGCCAGAGGCCGTCGATGCCCTGGGCGAGCGCGCCCTTGTGGTCGCCGGCGCCGATCCTCCGGGCGACCGCCGACGTCGTGCCGTACGCGAGGAACACGCAGACGCCGACGAGGGTCTGCAGGATCGTGCCCGCGATCCCGAGCGCGGCCAGCTGCGGGGTGCCGAGGTGGCCGACGATGGCGGAGTCGGCCAGCAGCATCAGCGGCTCGGAGACGAGGGCGAAGAAGGCCGGCACCGCCAGCCGGAGGATCTCCCGGTCCTGACTGCTGGTAAGGCGCACGGGCCTTATTGTGCCTGACAGAGGCTGTGCACAACGCAGCGGACCGAACTGTCTCGAATCTTTTTCTCCTCCACACCTGTGGGTTGGCGAAACCGCAGGTCAGAGGGATGTTGTGGATCTTTTCGCCAAGATATCCACAGGGTTGTTCCCAACCTGTGCACAGGGGTGAGCGGGGTTTCCCACAGGTCTTGCACAGCCCCTGTGGACACTCGGCTACCGGGTCGCGGTGCTTCCGGCGTACCGTCGCGTGACCGGCGCCGTCCGCCCGACTCGGGGGCTTGGGTGGCTCGGGCAAAACTGTCGGCGACGCCGGATACGGTTCGATCACGTGTTCGACCCGTTGGGCGGGTCGGTGGGCGGACGATGGAGGTCGGGCGAAGTGAGCGTTGCGGAGTTCCGCGGGGGGCAGGACGGCGGGAACGAGGAACGCAACCCGGCGATGGGCTTCGACCGGACACCGCCGCAGGACCTGGCCGCCGAGCAGTGCGTGCTCGGCGCGATGATGCTCAGCAAGGACGCGATCGCCGACTGCATCGAGACCGTCCGCGGGACGGACTTCTACCGCCCGGCGCACGAGTCGGTCTACGACGCGATCACCGACCTGTACGCCCGTGGTGAGCCGGCCGACGCGATCACCGTCGCGGCCGAGCTGACCAAGCGCGGCGAGATGGCCCGGATCGGCGGTGCGCCGTACGTGCACACCCTGGTCGCCTCGGTGCCGCTGGCCGCGAACGCGAGCTACTACGCGCACATCGTCCGGGAGAAAGCGATCCTGCGCCGCCTGGTCGAGGCCGGCACCAAGATCGTCCAGCTCGGGTACGCCGGCGAGGGTGAGGTCGACGACGTCGTCGACGAGGCCCAGGCCGAGATCTACCAGGTCACCGAGAAGCGGACCACCGAGGACTACGCGCCGCTGAAGGACATCATGGAGGGCGCCCTCGACGAGATCGAGGCGATCGACTCCCGCGGTGACGCGATGGTCGGCGTCCCGACCGGCTTCACCGACCTCGACGAGCTCACCAACGGGCTGCACCCGGGCCAGATGATCATCGTCGCCGCGCGTCCCGCGATGGGCAAGGCGCTCGCGCTGGACACCCCGCTGCCGACGCCGTCCGGCTGGACGACGATGGGCGAGGTCGCGACCGGTGACGTGCTGCTCGACGCCGACGGCCTGCCGACCCGCGTGGTCGCCGCGACCGAGGTGCTCGAGGACCGGCCGTGCTACCGGCTGACCTTCAGCGACGGCACGACGATCGTCGCCGACGCCGAGCACCAGTGGGTCGTCGAGGACGGCGGCCAGCCGGTCGTCTGCACGACGCTCGACCTGCACAGCGCGATGTCGGCGTACGAGGGGTTCACTCCGGCCGTGCCGAAGTCGGCGCCGCGGGAGATCGACGGGCACGGCGTGACCACCGGCGTGCTCGGCGAGCCCGACCGCCGGATCGAGCGCGTCGAGCCGGTCGCGTCGGTGCCGGTCCGCTGCGTCGAGGTGGACAACGCCGACCACCTCTACCTGGCCGGCAAGACAATGGTCCCGACCCACAACTCCACGCTCGGGCTGGACTTCGCCCGCTCCGCGTCGATCAAGCACGGCCTGACCTCGTGCATCTTCTCGCTGGAGATGAGCCGCAACGAGATCACCATGCGTCTGCTCTCGGCCGAGGCGAAGGTCCCGCTGCACCACATGCGCAACGGCAAGATGACCGACGAGGACTGGGCCCGGCTGGCCCGCAAGATGGGCGAGGTCTCCGAGGCCCCGCTGTTCATCGACGACTCACCGAACCTGACCATGATGGAGATCCGCGCCAAGGCCCGCCGCCTCAAGCAGCGGCACGACCTGCGCCTGATCGTGATCGATTACCTCCAGCTGATGACGTCGGGCAAGAAGGTCGAGTCCCGCCAGCTCGAGGTCTCGGAGTTCTCCCGCTCGATCAAACTGCTGGCCAAGGAGCTCGAGCTCCCCGTCGTCGCCATCTGCCAGCTCAACCGAGGCTCCGAGCAGCGCTCCGACAAACGCCCGATGGCCTCCGACCTCCGCGAGTCAGGCTCCCTGGAGCAGGACGCCGACGTGGTCCTCCTGCTGCACCGCGAGGACGCCTACGAACGCGAGTCCACCCGCCCCGGCGAAGCCGACTTCATCGTCGCCAAACACCGCAACGGCCCCACCGCCGACGTCGTCGTCGCCTTCCAGGGCCACTACTCCCGCTTCGTCGACATGGCCCACGACGGCTGAGTCGGTCACTCTGCGGGAAGGCAGCGACTGATCAGGCGCTGCCCAGATCGTCGAGAAGTGACAGCTGGTTCGGATCCGGCTCGTGGTGATTGAGCGAGAATCCGGGTCCCGATCTGTCGGCACGCCGCCAGGACACCTCGTCGACGCTGAACGAGAAGTCGCCTCCGAACAGAACAGCGAGCCGGACGATCATCCGGATTTCGCCGTTGACCAGGACGCGGCGGAAGGCGTTGGTGTCCGAGATCTCCCAACCCGGCTCGGGCTCGACGCCCTCAGGGAACTCGGCAGTGAACGTGACGACCTGATCGAGGTCGTAGTGCACCAGGGCCAGTCCTCCAGGGCCGTGAGTGGCGTCGGCACGCACGAAGTCCCCGCCCCATTCGACCTCGACGATGTCGAGTGCGTAGGGAGGCCACTGCAGGCCGAGTTCTTCGACAGAGGGAAAGAGATCGGTCTGCAGATCGGACTGCAGGAGATAGTCGTAGAACTCGCTGTCCCTGCTGTTCGCGACGCCGTCCGCCAGTGACTCGACCTCCCAAGGCAGCTGCGCGGTCAGCCATGGCCCGAAGTCACGCACCAGCTCCACTGAACCAGAAAGCTGATTGATTTCCGCTTGAAGCGCGTCCGCCAACCTGCCGTCCTTACCGGCGAAGCCTTTGTCTGCTGTCACAAGCGCGACATCGTGACCGGTGCGAGCGAGGCTGTGGACATCAGCCCACACGAGGGAATCGCGATAGCCGCCGCCGGCAGCGTCGAACGGGGGTCGTCGGTCCACGGCCCGGCGGACGAGTTCTTGGTGTGGGACGGTAGGCCACGGCAGGACAGTGAATCCGAGTCGTTCGTCGAAGCGCTCTGCGAGGTATGCACGGTAGTCGAAATCACTCTCCACGGCCGATGGCGTATCAAGTCCCAGCCGTGCGTACTTTCGAGAAACTCTCTTGAACTCGGTTCGCACTTCATCGGTCACGCGCTGGTGGTTGGCCACGACCTCCTCGAAGACCACGGCCGGTACGTACACGCTCATCCAGTCAGGGGGCATGTGCTCGAGGAGTTGGTACTTGAGGCCGGTGCAGAGCCAGTCGCTCGAGAGTTCATTCGCGTCGAGAACCACCGTCTTCATCCTGTCGATCCTATGAGCCGCGATCGATCGTCGGCGCGTCGCAGTTCGTCGACATGGCCCGCGACGGTTAGTCGCGGGGCCAGCTGTGGGCTGAGATCGACTCCTGGGCGAGCAGTCTGAGGGAGGCGATCAGGGTTTCGCCGAGGATGGTGCCGATGACGACCGACTCGGCGATCTGGTCGGGGTCGGTGCGGGCGGTGACCGAGGCGACCTCGAGGGCGGTGAACTTCTCGACGGCGTCGGCGTAGGCGTCGAGGTAGTCGGCGAGGTGGTTCTGGTCGAGGGTCCGGAGGGCGGCGACGGTCTCGATCAGGGTGGTGAGGGCGGGGGCGTCGGGTTCGACCTGCCAGCCGCGGCGGGCGATCAGGTCGCCGACCTGGACGGTGGCCGCGGTGCGGGCCTCGGTGTTCGCCGAGGCGGGGCGGGTCGGGGTGATCGCGCGGTGGGCGCGGCCGATCTGGTCGTGCAGCGGGAGGTCGTCGGAGTCGAGGCCCTCCAGGATGTCCTTCACACGGGCGACCGGGACCTGGCCGAGGTCGATCAGGGCGCGGATCAGGCGGAGCCGGCGCAGGTGCGTCTCGCCGTACGACGCCTGGTTCGGGCTGGTCAGCTCGCCGGCGGGGAGCAGGCCCTCGCGCAGGTAGTACTTGATCGTCGGCACCGGGACGCTCGACTGCCGGCTCAGTTCTGCGATCCGCATATTCACCTTGTCTTCCCTTGACCTGTGATGGATAGTAGCAGTATCCATTAACGGATAGTCCGACTATCCATACTGAGGAGAGAAGATGCTGATCGTCGCCGTGCTCGTCCTCGCGACGCTGGTGTTCCGCGGGCTCGGCGCGCTCGGCGTCCGCCGGTTCGCGCGCTGGCCGATCGCCGCCGCGCACGGGCTGGCGGTGATGCTGGTGCTGACCGCGAGCGCGCACTTCGTCCCGGCGAGCGTCACCGTGATGCCCAACCACGCCGACCTGGTCCGGATCGTGCCGCCCTTCGTCCCGTACGCCGACGCGATGGTCTACCTGACCGGCGTACTGGAGCTGCTCGGCGCGCTCGGCCTGGTCGTCACCGCGACCCGCCGGGCGGCCGGTTGGTCGCTCGCCGCGCTGTTCGTGGCGTTGCTGCCGGCCAACGTCTACGAGGCCGTCGAGCAGATCTCGTTCAGCACCGGGGAGACCGCGACACCGTTGTGGCAGCGCATCCCCGAGCAGATCCTGTACATCGCGGTCGCCGTCTGGGCGGCCCGTTCGACCCGTACGCCGAGCGCCGCGCCGCAGCGCGACCTCGTCCACCACTGAAGGAGCACGTCAGATGTCCGATCCCTCCCGGATGATCGCCGGAGTCATCCTGCTGACCATCGTCACGATCGAGTTCGGCGGCTGGTTCCTGACCAAGATCGCCCGCGGCCAGATCCCGATGACCGACTTCCAGAAGGCGTTCGCGCGCGCCGGGCATGCGCACGCCGGGGTGCTGGTGATCCTCAGCCTGGTCGGTCTCCTGTACGTCGACCAGACGGGCCTGAGCGGTTTCTGGCTGTGGGTCGGCCGGCTCGCGCTGCCGATCGCGGCGATCCTGATGTCCGGCGGGTTCTTCGCGTCGTCGGCCGGCAAGAACGTCAACCAGCCGAACAAGTTCATCGCGATCCTGTGGGTGGGCGCCGCCGCACTCGCCGTCGGCGCGCTGACCCTCGGGATCGGCCTGCTCACCGCCTAGCTCGACGACAACCGGGCGCCGACCGACTGGATGATCGCCGCCGTCTCCGGCGGCGCCTCCAGCGTGAAGTCGGCGCCCAGGGCAACCACCCCGGCGACGTACTGGATCAGCAACTGCGCCGAGTCGGCGCTCAGCGTCAGCACGCACGACTCCGGCCCGGTCGGTACGACGGTCCCCGGCAGCCACCACCCGTAGAAACCTTCCCGCACCGCCTCCTCCGACAGCTCGACTCGTAGCACCGCCGAGTGCCGGTACGACGCCGCCGCGAACGACTCCGACAAGTACGCCGCGGCGTCGGCCGCCGGGATCTCCCGCCGCACGAACCGGTGCCGGCTCGTCCGGACCTCGCTGATCCGGTCGACCCGGAAGCTGCGCCAGTCGTCCCGGTCGGGGTCGAAGGCGAGCAGGTACCAGGTTCCGACCAGCGCGACCAGGTGGTGCGGCTCGACCCGCCGGCTGGTCTTCGCGCCGTGCCGCGACTCGTAGTCGAAGGCAACGATCTCCAGGTCCCGGCAGCAGGCCGCGAGCACCGCGAGCAGCCCGGGATCGACCTGCGGCAGGTCGGCCCGCGCGACCACCGACGCCGCGCCGACCGCCGCGACCTGTGGACGAAGCCGCGGCGGCAGCACCTGCGACAGCTTCGCCAGCGCGCTCATCGAGCTGTCGTACATCCCGGTCACCCCGCCGCTGCCCGCGCTCGCGAGCCCGACCGCGACCGCGACGGCCTCGTCGTCGGACAGCGTCAGCGGCGGCATCGCCTTGCCCGAGACCAGGCGGTAGCCGCCGGCGGTTCCCGTCGTACCGACGACCGGGTAGTCGAGCGCGCGCAGCCGGTCGACGTCGCGGCGGACGGTCCGGCTGGTCACGCCCAGCCGCTCGGCGAGCTCGGCGCCGGACCACTCCCGGCGCGACTGCAGCAGCGAGAGCAGCCGCAGCAGCCGTCCGGGCAGGTCGTTCATATCCACAAAGATATCCACAGGTTGAGGACAAGTCCTGTCCTCAAGCCGTTTTACGCTCAGCGGCATGGAGATTTGGACCCCCGACAGCAGCGGCTACGACGACCAGCGCACCGGCTTCCAGCGCCGCGACCCGCACCGCCCGGCGCGGATCTTCGGCGCGACCAGCGCGGCCGACATCCAGGAGGCGGTCCGCTACGCCCGCGACCACGGGCTGCGGCTCGCGGTCCAGGCGAGCGGCCACGGCCACACCACGCCGACCGACGGCGTCCTGCTCACGACCAGCGGCTTCGCCGGCGTGACGGTCGACCCGGAGCGGCGGTCGGCGACGATCCAGGCGGGCGCGACCTGGCAGCAGGTCGTCGCCGCCAGTACGCCGTACGGGCTGGCGCCGCTGTCCGGCAGCTCCCCCGGCGTCGGCGCGGTCTCGTACACGCTCGGCGGCGGCCTCGGCCTGATGGCCCGCAAACACGGCTTCGCCGCCGACCACGTCCGCCGGATCGACATCGTGACGCCCGACGGCGAGCTGCGCTCGCTCACCCCGACCGGGCCGGGCTCGGTTTCCGCCGCCGACGCGGAACTCTTCTGGGCACTGCGCGGTGGCGGCGGCAACTTCGGCATCGTCACCGAGCTGGAGATCGACCTGTTCGAGGTCGCGACCGTGTCCGGCGGCAGCCTGTACTACGACCTCGCCACGACGCCCGGCGTCCTGGAGACCTGGCGCGAGTGGACCGCGACCGTCCCCGAAGAGGTCACCTCAGCAGTCGGCGTACTGGTCCTCCCGGACATCCCAGCAGTCCCGGAGCCACTCCGCGGCAAGCACATCGCGCAGCTCCAGCTCTGCATCCTCAAAGACCTCGAGACGGCCGAAGACTTGATCGCCCCACTCCGCGCCCTCGGCGAGCCGGTGATGGACACCTTCGCCGACCTCCCGTACGCCGACACCGCCCGCATCTTCGCCGAGCCCGAGCAGCCGCACGGCTACCGCGCCCAGAACGCCCTGCTCGCCGCCCTCGACCCGACCGCCCTCGCCACGATCCCCAAGCTGGCCGGCCCCGAAGCCCCCGCGATGTGCGTCGTCGGCATCCGCCACCTCGGCGGCGCACTCTCCCGCGAGCCCGCCATCCCGAACGCCGTCGGCCACCGCGACGCCCAGTACGCCCTGACCGTCCTCTCACCCGGCGACCAGGACTTCACCGAGCTCCACCGCACCATCCTGGAGCCCTGGACACCGATCGGCCGCCAACTCAACTTCAGCCTCGGCCCCCTCACCGCAGACGAGGTCGCCGAGGCCTACGAACCGGAAACGCTGCAGCGCCTCAAGAACCTCCGCGCCCAGCTCGACCCAACCGGGCTGCTCCACCCGAACCACGCGATCTGAGCAGTTCGCCGATCAGCGCCGTCTTCCCCTCGCCGTAGGCGGCGCGATCGGTGGTCAGCAGCGAAGCCAACTCCAGCTTGCGCTCGGCGTACCGCGCCCGCGCGACCGCGTCCTCCCGCAGCAGATCGCGCAGGCCGACGTGATCCCGGTGCGCTTGGTTGCCCTCGACCACGACGTACAGATGGTGGTAGCGCACCACCTCAGCAGGCAGCTCGAACGCCTCCCGCCCGCTGATCCCGAGGTCGCCCCGGTGCCAGTAGCCACCCCCGCCCAGCGCAGCAACCGCCGCCGGCACTTGATCGGCCGACGGCACGACCACGTCCAGATCGATGATCGGCTTGGCGGCGAGGCCCGGCACGGCCGTGCTCCCGACGTGCTCGACCACATGCGGTACGCCGACGAGCAGCGGCTCGAGCCCGGCCCGGAGCTCGTCGAACCACCGCGGCCAGCGCTCGTCGTACGCGACGACCTCGGCGGGAGCGATCACAGTGCCGCGGTCACGTCGATCTCTACGAGTTGTCCCGGGAAGCCGAGCTGCGCGACGCCGAGCAGCGTGCTGGCGGTTGTGAACGCCGGAGCCAGCGACGACTCGTTGAGCTGCGTCCACACCGCGGCCAACTGATCGCGGTCGGGGCTGGCGACGTAGATGACCGTGCGGACGACGTCCTCCGGCCGGGCGCCGGCCGACTCGAGCGCCGTCAGGATGTTGTCGATGACCTGCGCGGTCTGGCCGGCGAGGCCGCCCTCCGCGAGCGCGCCGTCGGGGGCGAGCGGGCACTGCCCGGCGAGGAAGACGAGGCGCGACGCCTCGACGGTGGTCACGTGGTGGTAGCCGGGGGTCGGGTGCAGGCCTGCGGGATTGCTGCGCTCGATGGTCACCAGGTCAGCCAAGGCCACCGAGCCTGGGCGGGTCAATAGAATTAGCCGATGGCCAACGAGCTGGGCGAGTTCCTCCGCGTACGCCGGTCGCAGGTCGAGCCGGCGGACGTCGGGCTGCCCGTGTACGGCGTACGCCGGGTCGCCGGGCTCCGCCGCGAGGAGGTCGCCGTGCTCGCCGGCGTCAGCGCCGACTACTACACGCGGCTCGAACAGGGCCGCGAGCGCAGCCCGTCGGGGCAGGTCGTCGAGGCGATCGCCCGGGCGCTGCAGTTCTCCGACGACGCCCGCCTGCACGCGTACCGGCTGGCGGGACTGTTGCCGACGTCAACGGAGGCGCAGGACGAGGTCGACCCCGCGCTGCGGCAGCTGATGGACGCGTTCCCGACCGCCGTCGCCTACATCGTCAACCGGCGCCTGGAGGTGCTCGCCTCGAACGACCTGGCCGAGGCGCTGCTCGCGCCGCTGGTCGACCGGCGGAACATGCTGCACAGCCTGTTCCACGACCCGGCCGCGCGCGAGCTGTTCGCCGACTGGCCGAAGGTCGCGCGGGACTCGGTCGAGGCGCTCCGGCTGGCCAGTGCCGAGGACGCCGGGGTGCGCGCGGTCGTCGACGGACTACTTGCCTCTAGCAAGGAGTTCGAGCAGCTCTGGAGCGACCACGGCGTCAGCAGCCTCGGCGCCAAGGCCAAGACCTTCGAGCATCCCGACCTCGGCCGGATCACGCTGACCTACCAGACCTTCGACGTCCAGCACGCGCCCGGCCAGTTCCTCCTGGTCGGGACGGCGGCCGCGGGCAGCAAGGACGCCGACTCGCTCGCGCTGCTCGGCTCGCTTCACGCGGCGAAGCGGCGGACGTAACGCTTCTGCCAGGGTGTCTCGACGGCGTGCGCGGAGTAGTTCGCGCGCACGTACGCGACAGCCTGGTCCGATGGCAGCCCGTCCAGGATCGTCAAGCAGGCAAGGGCTGTCCCGGTCCGGCCGCGCCCACCGCCGCAGGCGAACTCGACGCGCTCGCCGCGACGCACCCGCTCCAGCGCATCCACGAAAACCTCGCGTGCCTCAGCACGATCAGCAGGCAGCCGGAAGTCCGGCCAGCGCAGCCACCGGCTCTCCCACTCCACCGCCGGCGGCTCCTTGCCGAGCAGATACACCCCGTACGTCGGCTCAACCGCCGGCATCGGGTTCCGCAGCCCGCGCCCACGCACCAGCTGCCCTGACGGCAGCCGCAGCACCCCGTCGTCCTCCGCGTCCCAGGTCATCGGCCAAGCCTAGAGCCACCACGGCCCCGGGCGGAGTTCCGCTCGGGGCCGAGTGGCGTAGTACGTGTCGAGCCGTTAGGCCGTACTACGGGCTGGTGGAGGTCGAACCTCAGGCAGTCAACCGCTGCTCAGTCGTGCTGGAGAACAAGTGCAGCTTGCCGGGCTCCGGCGCGAGATGCACCAGCGATCCCTGCTCCGCCCGAGTCCGCGTCCCGACCCGCGCGATGATGTGCTGCTGCGTCGAGGTGTGCTCCGCGTTCCCGTACATGTACGCGTCCGACCCGAGCTCCTCGATCACCGACACGCGCACCGGCAGACCCTCGTCGGCGATGTGGAACGCCTCCGGCCGAATCCCCAGCGTCAGTGTCTTGTCGTCACCGGCCTTGGCCAGCAGCGCCCGCTCGATCGGGACCACGAAGTCGCCGATCTTCGCACCGCCGTCGACGATCTCCGCGTCGATCAGATTCATCGCCGGGGAGCCCATGAAGCCCGCGACGAACAGGTTCTTCGGGGCGTCGTACAGGTTCAGCGGGGTGTCGACCTGCTGCAGGACGCCGTCCTTGAGGACCGCGACCCGGTCGCCCATCGTCATCGCCTCGATCTGGTCGTGGGTGACGTAGACCGTGGTGACGCCGAGGCGGTGCTGCAGCTCGGCGATCTGCGTACGGGTCTGGACGCGGAGCTTGGCGTCGAGGTTCGACAGCGGCTCGTCCATCAGGAAGACCTGGGGGTTGCGGACGATCGCGCGGCCCATCGCGACGCGCTGGCGCTGACCACCCGACAGGGCCTTCGGCTTCCGGTCGAGGTACTCCTCGAGACCGAGCAGCTTGGCCGCTTCCTGGACGCGCTTGGCGCGGTCGTCCTTGTGGATGCCCTGCATCTTGAGCGCGAAGCCCATGTTGTCCGCGACCGTCATGTGCGGGTACAGCGCGTAGTTCTGGAACACCATCGCGATGTCGCGTTCCTTCGGCGGCCGGTCGGTGACGTCGCGGTCGCCGATGTAGATCGACCCGTCGTTCACCTCTTCCAGTCCGGCCAGCATCCGCAGCGCGGTCGACTTGCCGGAGCCGGACGGGCCGACCAGGACCATGAACTCGCCGTCCTCGATCTCGAGATCGAGCTTGTCCACAGCCGGGGCGTCGGTGCCGGGGTAGACCCGGGTCGCGCCCTTGAACGAGACAGTGGCCATCGTGCACTTCCTTTCCTTCGCCGGCAGGAACGTGCCGGACGATCCGTAGCAAAGGCCCCCAGGATTTCGGGTGTCTTATTGATGCATCATCAATGCATCAGACCACAACACCCACAGGTCTGCCGGCATTCCGCTAGTACGCCGTACCGGCCGGGCGAACACTGTCCGCCATCAGATCGAGCAGCGCCGCCACCGCACGACTCGGTGGCCGGCCACTCAGTGTGATCGCGGACAGCGTCCAGCTCAGCTCGATCCCGGTCAGCGGGAGGCGCGTGATCCCGGGGTGCTCCGGCCCGAGATCCGGTACGACGGCCACCCCGAGCCCCGCGCGGACGTACTCCGGAACGGTCGTCAGGTCCGGCACCTCGACCTGCACCCGCCGCGGCATCCCGGCCGCGTCGAACGCCCGGTCCACGTTGGTCCGGTTCCCGAACCCGGGCAGCATGTCGACGAACCGCTCACCCTTCAGATCCTCCAGCCGTACGCCGGTCCGCCCGGCCAGCCGGTGCGTCGCCGGGACCATCACCACGAACCGGACGCTCGCCAGCTCGCGCGGCTCCAGGCCGACCAGGTCCTCACGGTTCGACCCGACCAGCGCCAGGTCGAGCCGGCCACGGCGTACGTCGTCGGCCAGGCCTGTCGAGCCGGTCTGGGAGGTGGTCACCTGGACGTCGACCAGCGGGTAGCGCTGGTAGAAGGCGCCGAGCAGGTCGGGCAGGTCGACGAGCCCGAGCCGGGTCATCGTGCCGATCCGGACGCTGCCGCGCAGCCCGGTCGACGCCTCCTCGACGACCGCGCGCGCCCGGTCGAGCGCTTCCAGCGCGGCCTTCGCCTCGGGCAGCAGCGCCTGGCCGGCGGGGGAGAGGCTGACGCGGCGGGTCGAGCGGTCGAAAAGGGTGGTCTTCAGATCGGTCTCCAGGCCGCGGATCGCCGCCGAGACCGTCGACTGGACGGTGAACAGCCGCTGGGCCGCCCGGGTGAAGCTCAGCTCCTCGGCGACGGCGACGAAGTACTCGAGCTGGCGGGAGTCCATCCATGAATTATCGCCAAGAGCGATAAGACACTGCAAGAACTTTCGTTTGATTCGATAGATCAGCGGGGTGAACCTGAAGACATGACAACTCTTGCCGGACCCGGGGCGGTCGACGCCGTCGGGACGAAGGTCCGTTTCGCCCACGGTCCGGGGTTCTGGACGATCGCCGCCGCCTTCCTCACCACGATGGCGTTCTCCACCGTGCCGACCCCGCTCTACGCGCTCTACCAGCAGCGCGACGGCTTCCCGACGTTCCTGATCACGGTGATCTTCGCGGCGTACGCCGTCGGCGTGATGGCCAGCCTGTACCTGGCCGGGCACGTCAGCGACTGGCTCGGCCGCCGCCGGGTCGCGCTGGTCGCGGTGCTCGCCGAGGTGGTGGCGGCGCTGATCTTCCTGTTCTGGCCGGAGGTCCCTGGGCTGCTGGTCGCACGCTTCATCTCCGGCGTCGGCGTCGGCATCCTGACCGCGACAGCCACCGCGCACCTGTCCGAGCTGCGCCGCATCGCGCGGCCCGACGAGGACCCCGGGCGCTCGGCGCTCATCTCCAGCATGGTGAACCTCGGCGGCCTCGCCTTCGGCCCGCTGGTCGGCGGCCTGCTCGCCCAGTACGTCGGCCACCCGCTGCAGCGCCCGTACGAGATGTTCCTGGTGCTGCTGGTGGTCAGCGCGCTCGGGATCGCCCTGGTCCCCGAGACGGTCGAGCGGCGCGAGACGCGTCCGGCGTACCGGCCGCAGCGGGTCGCCCTGCCGGCGGCCGCGAAGCCGCTGTTCTTCGCCACCGCGATCGGCGCCTTCGCCGCCTTCGCCATCTTCGGCCTGTTCACGTCGCTGGCCCCGACATTCCTCGCCGGCACCCTCCACCACACCTCGCGGCTGCTGGCCGGTGTCGTCACCTTCGCCGTCTTCATCGCCGGAGCCGCCAGCCAGGTCGTCTTCGTCCAGCTAACGCGCACCCGGCAGCTCCAGCTGGGCCTGGCCTTCATGTCCGCCGGCCTGATCGCCATCGCCACCGGCGGCGTGCTCCCCAGCCTCGGGCTGTTCGTCACCGGCGGCATCATCGCGGGCGCCGGCGTCGGCCTGGTCTTCCGAGCCGCCGTAGCCACCGCCGCGGGTCTAGCGGATGCCGGCTCCCGAGGTGAAGTCCTGGCGGCGTTGTTCCTGATCGCCTACGCGGGTCTTGCGGTTCCCGTCCTGGCCATCGGCTTGGGGATCGCAGTACTACCGGCCCAACTGGCGCTGGTCTTGTTCGCCGCCATCATCCTCGTGATGGTGAACGCCGCAGGAATCCGCATGCTGTCCGCCCACCGCCGCTAGTAGCGTGCCCCGCATGGGTGACTACGTTTCCGTCGGCGACCTGACCGCTTACCTCTCCACCGGACGCTCCAACGGCCCCGGCCTGCTGCTCCTCCCGATGATCACCGGGATCGGCCAGCAGATCCGCGACTGGGCCGACGAGCTCGGTGAGCGCGGGATCACCGCGCTGACCTGGGACCCGTTCCACGGCCGCAGTACCGACGACTCCACCGTCGACGAACTCCACGAACTGCTCCTGCAGATGGACGACGACGCGGCGCTCGCCGAGCAGACCCAACTCCTGGACCACCTGCTCGGCGAGCTCGGCGCCGCGAAGGCCGGCGTGATCGGCTGGTGCCTCGGCGGACGGTTCGCGATCCTGCTCGCCGCCCGCGACCACCGGCTGGCGAGCGTCACCGCGTTCCACCCGACCGTCCCGTCCGAGCTGCGACCGAACCAGACGTACGACGCGATCGCCGACGCCGCCGCGATCACCGCGCCGGTGCTCGTCTCCTATCCGGGCGCGGACGCCGCCGTACCGGTCGCCGACTTCGAGGCCCTGCAGACCTCGCTCCAGACGCGCCCGACCGGCGCGACGCTCGTGCTCGTCCACCCGGGCGCCGACCACGGCTTCACCAACCGCGACCGCCACGACAAGGCCGTCAACGCCGATGCCTACCAGCTCGCCTGGCCGCAGGCGCTCACCTTCATCGAGACCACGGGAAGTTAAGCAGCAGTGGACGCCCGCCGGTGGGCGGTCGGATTCGTTCCGCGCAACCGCTTGAACGCGACCGACAGCGCGAACGCGTTCGCATATCCCACCCGGCGGGCGATCGACTCGACCGTGTGGTTGGTCTCCCGCAGCAGATCAGCCGCCAGCGTGATCCTCCACCCGGTCAGATAAGCCATCGGCGCCTCCCCGACCAGCGCAGTGAACCGCCGAGCCAAACTGGCCCGCGACACCCCGGTCCGATCCGCCAGCTCCACCACCGACCAGGCATGCGCTGGATCCTCGTGCAGCAACCGCAACGCCAACCCCACGACAGGATCCGCTTGCGCCGAGTACCACCCCGGCGCATGCGACTCAGGCCGCGCGAACCAGGCCCGCAACGTAGTGATCAACGCCAGATCCAGCCACCGATCCAGCACACTCTGCTGCCCCGGCTCGTCGCGCTGGATCTCCCCGAGCACCATCTCCATCACCGGCCCGACCACATCCTCGGCCGGTACGACGAGCACCGGCGGCAGCGCCGCCAGCAGCCGCCGACTGACGTCCCCCTCCAGCTGATAGGTGCCGCTGACAACCATCGCCTCGCCCTCGGGTCGCCCGCCGTACGTCCGGACGCCGAGCCGCGCGCTGTAGTCGATCGGTGCCCCAGGCAACGGTTCGCAGATTCCGCCCGGATGGATCCGCAGCTGCGGCTCGGTCGACGGCGTGTCCGCGACGACGTACGGCTCCGGCCCGCAGAGCACTGCGACGTCCCGCTCGTTCATCCGCACCGGCTCGGACCCCGGCCGCATGATCCACGCCGACCCGCGAACGAGCGTCGCCAGCGCGAGCGGCGCCTCGTCGACGATGTGCAGCCCCCACGGCGGGTCGAGCACGGTCAGGTTGAACACGCCGCCACGCGCCCGGGTGCCGGCCAGCAGGTCGTCGAGAACATCCATGCCGACCACCATAGCTGAGACGTTCAGACATCGAACTGCGCCGGACAACCATGGTTTGTCTCACCGATCCACGATTAACTCAAGCCATGACAACGACACCGATTCTGATCCTGAGTGGTACGGGCAAGACCGGCCGGCGCGTGGTGGAGCGGCTCCAGCAGCGCGACGTACCGGTCCGGCTGGCCTCGCGTTCGAGCGAGCAGCGCTTCGACTGGTACGACGAAGGCACCTGGTCCGGTGCCGCGGACGGCATCGACACGGCGTACCTGGCACCTCCGGTCGGACCGACCGGGCTCGCCCAGGCCGGGCGCTTCGTGAAGCAGGCGGCCGCCGAGGGCCTGCGCCGAGTGGTGCTGCTGTCCGGCCGCGGCGTCGGCAGCCCGGAGCGCGAGTTCGCCGTGTACGAGAGCAGCGTCGAGCTGGAGAACGCGGTCCGGGAGAGCGGCGCGGAGTGGACGATCGTGCGACCGGCCTGGTTCATGCAGGGCTTCAGCGAAGACTTCCTGCTCGAGCACGTGCTCGCCGGCGAGGTCCGCGTCTCGGCCGGCACCGGCGGCGAGGCGTGGATCGACACCAACGACGTCGGCGACGTGATGGCGACCGTGCTGCTCGACGACGCGCACAGCGGTCAGCACTACACGCTGTCCGGCCCGCGCACGCTGACGATGGACGAGGTCGCGAGCGAACTCTCCGCGGCGACCGGCCGTGACATCCGGTACGCCGACCTCGCACCGGAGCAGCACGTCGAGGAACTGGTCGGCATCGGCCTGGACCGCGAGGACGCCGAGTCGGTCCGCGACCTGTTCGCGGTGATCCGGCACCACCGGTCGGAGTACGTCTCCGACGACAGCGTCCGCGAACTGCTCGGCCGCGCCCCGCGCGACTTCTCCGACTGGGCCCGGGAGACTGCCGCGACGGGAGTCTGGTCCGCGTGACCAAGATCCTGACCCTCGCGGGCCTGCTCGGCAGTGCCCTGATGGGCGGACTGTTCTTCGCCTTCGGGACGTCCGTGATGAGCTCGCTGCAACGGCTCCCGGCCGGCCAGGGCGCCGCCGCGATGAACCTGATCAACGTCCGGATCCAGAACCCGCTGTTCCTGCTCGTCTTCTGCGGCACCGCGCTGATCTGCCTGGCGCTCCCGGTGCTCGCGCTGGTCCAGAACGCGCCCGGCAAGTGGTGGATCGTGGCCGGCTCGGCGCTCTACCTGATCGGCATCATCGTGATCAGCTTCGCGATCAACATCCCGCTGAACGACGGGCTGGCCGCCGGCACCACGGACTGGACGGCGTACCTGGCCAAGTGGAACCCTGCGAACAACCTGCGGGCCGTCGCCGGGGCGCTCAGCGTCATCGCGTTCGGTCTCGCGCTGATCAGGGCCGAGTAGGGAGTACGGATGACCGAGCAGCTGCTGCCCGTGAACGGCGTCGACCTCTGTGTCGAGACCTTCGGCGACCCGGCCGACCCGCCGGTCCTGCTGATCCACGGCGCGGCAGCCTCGATGGACTACTGGGAGACCCCGTTCTGCGAGCAGCTGGCGGCCGGGTCGCGGTTCGTGATCCGCTACGACCACCGCGACACCGGCCGCTCGGTCAGCTACCCGCCCGGCGAACCGGCGTACGAGGGGCCTGATCTGTTCAAGGACCCGGTCGGGATCCTTGATGCTCTGGGCATCGACCGGGCGCACCTGGTCGGGCTCTCGATGGGTGGCGCGATCGCGCTGCAGATCGGGCTCGACTTCCCCGACCGGGTGCGCAGCCTGACCCTCGCGTCGACCAGCCCGCTCGGCGACGACCTGCCCGGCCCGGCCGACCGGATCCGGGAGAGCTTCAGCAGCGAGGCCCCGCCGACCGACTGGTCCGACACCGAGGCCGCGCTCGACCAGCTGGTCGCCGACGAGAAGCTGTACGGCGGCACGCACCCGTACGACGAACCCGCCCGCCGCGAGCTGCTCCGCGCGATGATCGCCCGCACCACCAACCTCGCGTCGGCCGTCACCAACCACTGGGTCCTCCCCGACGACGACACCCCGCCGTCGCGGCCTCGCCTCGGCGAGCTGAAGGTCCCGGTCCTGGTCCTGCACGGCACCGAGGACCCGATGTTCCCACCCGCCCACGGCGAGGCGATGGCCCGCGAGATCCCCGGCGCCGAGCTGGTCCTGCTCCAAGGCGCCGGCCACGAACTCCCCGCGCCGGTCTGGCCGACCGCGATCCCCGCGATCCTCCGGCACACCACGGGGTAGAGAAGAACAGAGAGAAGAACAGAGAGAAGAACAGAGAGAAGAACAGAGAGAAGAACAGAGAGAAGAACAGAGAGAAGAACAGAGAGAAGAACAGAGAGAAGAACAGAGAGAAGAACAGAGAGAAGAACAGAGAGAAGAACA